>NZ_LDCM01000001.1:0-1151290 GCF_001021715.1 Dermacoccus sp. PE3
CCCAACTGAGGCACCAGCTCGTCCGGTTTTGCCTGCATCGAAGTGCCGCGCCTTCGCTCTAAAACCTTCCAAGCTTCGCCGCCCGCACGCCATGCATAGCGCGCGCCGTGAGTCTCTCCCTCCGTCGACTTAACTACACCATCCATTTGGTACAGTTATGTCGTTCACGACGAGGGGAAGACGCGCATGTCCGCGATGACGAAGAGGCGACGCTGGTCGCTGCTGGTGACGGTTGGAGCAGGTCTGCTGCTGATCACCTTGGATAACTCGATTCTCTACACGGCCCTGCCGACGCTGACTGAGGAACTGCAGGCTTCGAACACACAGAGCCTGTGGATCATCAATGCCTACCCCCTGGTGATGGCGGGGCTGTTGCTGGGCAGCGGAACCCTGGGGGATCGCATCGGCCACACGCGGATGTTTGTTGTCGGCCTGGTGATCTTCGGGTTGGCGTCCCTGCTCGCAGCGTTGGCGCCGTCGCCCGAGGTGCTGATCGGTGCACGCGCTGTGCTCGCTGTCGGTGCGGCAGCGATGATGCCGGCAACCCTGGCACTGATCCGCACGTACTTCACGGTCGAGCGCGAGCGGAATTTTGCGATCGCGATCTGGGGCAGCCTGTCGGTCGTCGGGTCCGCTCTCGGTCCGATTCTCGGCGGCACGCTGCTCGAGTTCTTCTGGTGGGGCTCGGTGTTCCTGGTGAACGTGCCCGTAGTGGCGCTGGCGCTGGTTGCTACCTGGTTGATCCGCCCGGCCAATGACCCGGATCCTTCGAAGCGCTGGGATGCCGTGTCTTCGATACTGGTGATGATCGGGCTCGTCGGAACGGTGGTGGCCATCAAGGAGATCGGCCACGCGCCCCCGTCTGTCGCGACCATTGTTGTTGCGCTGCTCGTTGCTGCCATCGGGTTCTGGCTCTTCGTGCGCCGTCAGCGGCGCCTGGAGAATCCGCTGCTGGAGTTCTCCATCTTCCTCAACCCGGCGTTCAGTGCTGGCGTGCTCGCCGCGGCGTTCGCGATGTTCGCCATCGGTGGCATCCAGCTTGTCACCACGCAACGTTTCCAGCAGGTCGTCGGCTTCAGTCCGCTGGAGGCTGGGCTTTTGGTTGCCGTGATTGCCGTGGGCTCGTTGCCGACAGCGCTCCTGGGTGGTGCCTTCTTGCACCGTGTCGGGCTGCTCGCGCTGATCACCGGTGGTCTCGCCGTCGCCACCGGCGGCGTCGTGGTGACGGTAGTCGGGTTCCAATCATCCTTCGGCGTGCTGGTTCTCGGCCTTCTGGTGACGGGTGCCGGTCTCGGAGCTGCCATGTCGGTCGCTTCCACCGCCATCATCGGGAACGTGCCGGTGCGCCGTGCAGGCATGGCCGCTTCCCTCGAAGAGGTCTCCTACGAGTTCGGCAGCCTCATCGCCGTGTCCGTGCTCGGAAGCCTGCTCACGGCCATCTATACCGCCAGTGTTGTCCTCCCCAACGGTGCACCGGCGGCGGCTGGTGACGGTATCGCTGAGGCACTGGAGGCGGCGCAGGGAGACGCCGCCATCATTCAGGCGGCCTCCACGGCCTTCGACTCCGCGTACCTCGTTGTGATGCTAGTCGTTGCCGGCGTCCTGGCAGCGGCCGCTGTCATCACGGGAGTGCTGCTGCGTCGGTACCTGCCTGGCACGCAGTCACAGCTGCACTCCGAGCACTGACCACGAAAGGACCGCTCATGCGGACCAGCAAACGAGACTCCATCCTCCAAGCCGCCCTCCACGTTGTCGAAACCGACGGCGTCACGGCCGTCACGTACGAATCCGTGGCCGCCGCCTCCGGACTCACCAAAGGTGGGCTGCTCTACCACTTCCCCTCGAAGGACGCCCTGGTGCTCGCGCTGCACGAGCATCTTGCCGAGCGCTGGGACCACGAGATGATCAACGTCCTGGGCAAGGACCCAGACGAGGCAACGCAGGACGAGCGCCTCGCCGCCTACGCCCGCGTGAGCGCTCGCAGCGCCACTGGCCCCGAGCTGCTGCTCATGCTCGAGGCGAGCACCGACAGCGAGCTCAACAAGCCGTGGAGAAGGGTCATCTCCCGATGGATACCCGACCCTGCCGAGATTGACCCGACTGACCCTCGGGCGTTGCAGAAGATGGTCGCGTACCTTGCCGCCGACGGACTCTGGCTTAGCGAATCCGTCGGAGCCGCCCCTCTTCCGCCCGAACTGCGCGCCGCGCTGGCAGAGCACCTCGCCCGCTCCGTCGCGGACGCAGACGAACTCCCGAGCAACGAGGCGAACCAATGAGCGCAAGCACCCAGCAGCGTTATGGACTTCCGCTTGTGGCAAGAGTCTCCATCGTCGCGGCCTTTCTCGAAGCCTTCACCTGGGCTGGTCTGCTCGCCGGGATGTTCCTCAAGTACGTGACGGGCACAACCGACGTCGGTGTCAGCATCTTCGGCGCCCTGCACGGCGGCATCTTCCTCATCTACCTCGCCATAGCGCTCATCACCGCCATCACCCTGCGGTGGCCATGGCGGGTCACAGCTCTCTCGATCATCGCCGCGGTACCGCCACTGACGACCATTCCCCTGGAGATCTGGCTACGTCGACGAGGACACCTCAGCTGCTGACGATGACACTGCCGCCCTCGCATCGGCGGCAGGACTCTCGACCACGGACGGCCAGACCACGCTTGTCATCGGTACCACCAACTAAAGCCGCCACGGAGCATCGACAGAACACCGCCATTTACCGGCGAAGGTCACAAGCCACATAGAGGAGCAACTGTGCAAATAGGGTGTACTCCACCCGCACACGCCGTTCGTAGACGCCGGAACTCAGGCGCCGACCTGCGCATTTCATCTGCTCACAGCAAGCGTCTCCAAGCCGGGGCGCCCGGGCGGCGGCGACCGGCCTTAGTCAAGGAGAATCTGATCATGCCCAAGACGGAGCGTCGCTCGCCATCGCGCTGGCCACGATCCTTAACTGGAGGCCTCGCCCCGGTGAGCAACCCGCCGTCGCGGCGGGCGGTTTACACCTCGGTCGAGTTTGAGATGATTTGCGTGGCCGCAGCAATGGTCTGGTGGATGCAAAACCACGAATGCCAGCCAGGCCGGAGCGATCTCGTTACGTTACCTAAGGGGCGAGAGGGCGCGCATGACCTTCCACGACGGTGCAGCACATGAGGAACGGATCGGACCGAACCGGGCCGCAACGAGGCTTGTCATCGTGAACGGACTGCCGGGTGCCGGTAAGTCAACGCTGGCCGCGGCACTCGCGCGGGTCTGGTCAGCAACTCTTTTCTCCAAGGACAATCCCAAGGATGTCCTCGCCGGCACCTGCCCAAGTGAACCTGACCCGAGCTGGCTGAGCCGAGAAGCTGAAGACCTCTTGTGGTTCCTCACCGCTCGGAGGCCGCGGGTCATCATCGAGACCTGGTTCGGTGGTCCAGGTCGGGCTGCGGCTGTGGTCGAGCGATTACATGGTTGTGGAATCCTCGCGTCCGAGGTTGTGGAGGTGTGGTGTGAGGTGCCCGTGTACATGGCCAGGGACCGCTTCCTGGCCCGAGCCCGCGGTGATGCCTCGCGTCACCCACGACACTTACAGGCCGGAGCAGAAACAGCCTGGTGGGACACTCTCCATGGGGAGGGGCCACTCGGCATCACCGACGTCGTGCGCGTCGACACAACTGCCCCTCTCGAAGACCAAGCGGTCGAGGAACTGCTGTGGGCGGTCTTGCACCGGACAGCGTTGCCAGCGGACGGGATCAGTCCGCGGTTCGGTCCACCTGCGACGCGGCCTGAACCCAGCTGACGACGTCCGCGAAGACCTGCTCCGCCTCGTCGGTGGTGGTGCCGGTGACGACCACGGTGCCGCGTGACAATCCGGCGTAGCCAAAACGGTCGTTTCTGCACAACCCAAGCTGGGGTGGCTCTGCACGTGGTTATGCCCCGGTCAGGGGGTAGCAGAACGACGTGCAGAACCTCGCGGCGCCGAACGTCAGTGTCGACAACCGGTCCGAGACAGCCACCAAGGGTCCCCGGGCTCACAGAGGCGCCCACCACTTGCGTGTCAATTCAGCCCTCGACCACGAGCGAAGCGTCGACCTCGGTTGGCAGGCCACCCTCGGGCAGCTTCGACGGCGCGACGATGCGCACGATCTCGTCGAGCACGCGCCGCACGTACTTCTCCCCCACCCACAGGTGCTTCGCGCCATCGACGCCGATGACGCGCGCCTGAGGAATGGCGCCGAACCGCTCGCGTGCCTCGTCGGGGCGCAGGTTGTCGTCGAGTTCGGGCACGAGCGCCGTCACCGGCTTGCGCGATTCGGCCCACGCCGCGAGGTGCTCGGGCTGCGACCACCGCAGCGGCGGCGACAGCAGGACCGCGCCCTCGATCGACGGATCGAGCCCGTGCATGAGCGTCAGATCCGTGCCGAAGCTCCACCCCACCAGCCAACGATTGGTCAGCGCCGGCGACTCGTGGAACTCCGCGAACTCAATGGCGGCGGCGACGTCGAACCGCTCACCGTCAGCCGAGTCGAACGCACCCTCCGACGTCCCGCGCGGCGACGACGTGCCACGCGTGTTGAACCGCAGCACCGCGATGTCCGCGAGCGCCGGCAGCCGGTTGGCGGCCTTCTTGTAGACATGGCTGTCCATGAAGCCGCCATGCGTCGGCAGCGGGTGCAGCGTCACGAGTGTGGCCACCGGATCGTTCGACGGCGGCAGCGCCAGTTCACCCACGAGCTTCAGGCCGTCCGCGGTGTGCAACTCGATCTCCTCGCGCCGCGCGGCGAGCACGGTGTTCGAGCGGATCTCCTGCATCGTCATGTCGATTTCCCTCGTCCGGTGGTTCAGCGCCAAGAGCCCTGCGGCGGACGCCGGTCGCGAGCCTGCCAGCAACTCGTGTGCCAATGGCGTCGATCGGTCACGTCACCGAGCCGGTCCATCGGCCAGACGACGACGTGCGGCAGCGACGACGCAAGTTGCTGCTGGCAGCCGGGGCACGTGTAGACCTTGCCCTCGCTGTTGCCCCGCAGCACCCGCACCGTCCAGCGTCCGCCGGCGTAGCTCTGGACGACATCGACGGGACGGAACGCGGCGCTGACGTCGCCGCGCGTCTCGTCCCGGCGGGGTCGGTTCCGCCGAGGCATCAGTTCCGGAAGGGACGATCCGCGAGGAGGTGCTCCGTCAGAAGCGGGGAGGGCACGAGGTGCTGCTCGCCGGTCTCGAAGTACATCTCCGCGAGGACACCGTGCACGTCGTCCGGGCCCGCCTCGTCGAGCAGCTCGAAGAGCCCCTGCGGGTAACCGCAGCCGGCCTTCATCGCCGTCTCGATGTCCTCGACCGTGGCGTAGCCGGAGTCGAGCATCTTCGCGGCGTCGTTGAGGTGCGGATAGAGCAGCGCGTCGACGACGAGGCCTGCACGGTCCTTACCGACGACGGGCGTCCAGCCGGCCGCAGCGGCGAGCGAACGCACGGTCTCGACGGCGTCAGGGCTGATGGCGACCGAACGACCGATCTCGAGCACCTGACCGGCCTTCTGCTTCTCGTGCAGGACGACGGGCACGACGGTGGCGTCGATCGTCGGGTCGCCCGTGGACGCGGTCTCGACGGATCCCTCGCCGAGCGCAGCGATGACGCCTGCGTCACCGATGGCGTCACGCACAGCGCGCAGCACCGGCTTCGCCCCGATCTCGAGGCCGCTCTCGACGTCGCCGTGCGAGGCGTCGTCTCCACCGCAGCATCCGCCGCCGCAGCAGTCGCCGTCGAGCTCGACCGCGTCAACGGCGAGCGTGACGGCCACGCCCTTGACCGAGGCTGCGTCGTCCGCCGAGACAACCCGGACGACCTCGACGCCGGCGTCGCTCAGCTCCGAGCCGAGGGCGTCGACGAGGTCACCCTCGCCGACGAGACCGACCTTGCCTTCGAGGGGCTTGGCGGGTGCCGTCGTGGCAGCGTCGTCGACCACCGTGCCGGAACCGACACCGTCGTAGGTGTAGAAGCCGTGACCGCTCTTGCGGCCGAGGCGACCGGCCGTCACCAACTGGCGCAGGATCGACGGCGAGGCGACGCTCGGGTCACCCGTGGCGTTGTAGAGCACGCCGCACACCTCGTGGATGACGTCGAGGCCGACGAGGTCGCACAGCGTGAGCGGGCCCATCGGCAGACCGACGCCGGCGGCCATGGCCGCATCGATGTCGGAGCGTGAGGCGAGGCCGGACTCGTAGGCGCGGATGGACCGCGCGAGGTAGGAGACGAGCAGAGCGTTGGCGACGAAGCCGGCGCGGTCGCCGACAACGACCGGCTTCTTGCCGAGGCGCTCGGCCAGCTCGCGGACCTGCTCGACAACCGTCTCGTCGCTCATGACGGAACGGATGACCTCGACGAGCGGCTGAACCGGCGCCGGGTTGAAGAAGTGCATACCGATGACCCGCGACGGCACCTTCGTGGCCCGCGCGATCTCGGTGATCGACAGCGACGACGTGTTCGTCGCGAGCACGCAGTCCTCCCGGACGATGCCGTCGAGCGTCGTGAAGATCGATTCCTTGATCTCGAGACGCTCCGGAACCGCCTCGATGACGAGGTCGGCGTCCTTCATGGCGGCGAGGTCGTCGCCGAACGAGACGCGGCCGACGATCTCGTCGCGCGCCGCCTCGTCGAGCTTGCCCTTGCTCACCGCACGACCGAGCGACTTCTCGAGGAAGCCCTTGCCGCGCTCGGCCAACTCGGCCGAACCGTCGACGGCGATGACGCTCAAACCGGCCTTCGCGAAGACCTCGACGATGCCCGCACCCATCGTGCCGAGCCCGATGACACCCACTGTGTTGATCATGGTCGCCAGTCTTTCAGATGTGTCCGCGCCACGGGCCGAGGCTCCCGATGCTGCGAGGAAGGTGACACAGTCAGCGCAAGCTCCTCGGACTCCTCGGCGCTCTGCTCGCCGCGCTGGCGTACGGAAGCGCCACGATCCTCCAGGCACTCGGCGTGCGTGGACTCCGGGCGGCCCCGGCCGGCAGCACCCTCCTGCAGCGGGCGCGAGCCGGGTGGTTGTACGCCGCGGGCCTGGGACTCGACGTCGTGGCGTTCGCGTGCCTCCGTGGGCGCGCTGCGCGCTCTCCCCCTCTTCCTCGTCCAGTCGGTCATTGCATCGTCGGTCGCCGTGACGGCGGTGCTCGCCGTCATCGTGCTGGGCGCCAAACTGACGCGGCGTGAGGTCGCAGCTCTGGCGGTGGTCGCCCTAGGGCTCGTCTGCCTGGCCGCCACCGCACGGGACACGCCGCCGCACGATCCGCCGTCGTGGCTGGCGCCGGCCCTCGTCGCCGTGGCCGTCCTGCTTGCCGCCGTCGGGGTCCTTGCGGCGCGTCGTCGCGCCAGCTCCGTGCTGGCTGTGGTCGCGGGGCTCGGGTACGGCGGTCTCGCCGTCGGCGCCCGCATCCTGCCGTGGAACGGCAGCCTGGGCGATGCCCTCGGGACCTGGGCACTGTGGGCGCTTGTGCTGCACGCCGTCATCGCGACCGTTGCCTACGGGTTCGCCCTCGACGCCGGCGAAACGACGTCTGTCGCGGCGATCACCTTCGCCCTGGAAACCCTGGCACCATCCCTCGTCGGCCTCGCCCTCCTCGGCGACGGGGTGCGGCCGAACACGCAGGTCCTGTCCGTCGCGGGCTTCGTCCTCACCCTCGGTGTCTGTATCGCCCTGGCCGGACGCAGCGAGGCGGAAGCGTAGGCTTACTCCTCGTGCGAATCGTGATTGCCGACTGCAGCGTCGACTACGAGGGCCGCCTGCAGGCCCACCTCCCCCTGGCCAAGCGGCTTCTCATGGTCAAGGCCGACGGCTCCGTGCTCGTGCACTCCGACGGAGGCTCGTACAAGCCCCTCAACTGGATGGCCCCGCCGTGCGCCATGGCCGAGATCGAGCCCGACGAGGTCGAGACGGTAGAGGGCGTCAGCTCCGTGTGGCTCGTGCAGCACGCCAAGTCCGACGATCGACTGCGGATCAAGCTGTACGACATCCACCACGACAGCGCCCACGAACTCGGCGTCGACCCTGGCCTTGTCAAAGACGGTGTGGAGGCGCAGCTGCAGAAGCTGCTCGCTCAACACATCGAGACCCTCGGTTCGGGCTACACGCTCATGCGCCGCGAGTACATGACGGCCATCGGACCCGTCGACATCATGTGCAAGGACTCCACCGGGGCCACGGTGGCCGTGGAACTCAAGCGGCACGGCACGATCGAAGGCGTCGAACAGCTGACGCGCTATCTCGAACTGCTCAACCGCGACCCGCACCTCGCCCCCGTGTCGGGTGTCTTCGCTGCCCAGACGATCAAGCCCCAGGCCCGAACGCTCGCCGCAGACCGCGGCATCCGCTGCGTCGTGCTCGACTACGACGCCCTCAAGGGAATCGACGACTCCGAGACACGCCTGTTCTGAGCCGGTTCGCTCAGGCGGTGGCGGCGAGCGGGACGAACTGCGTCAGCTCCCGCTCGACCTCGAGGTGACGGTCGAGCTTCGTCGCACACATCAGGCGGCGCAGTCGCGGCGAGGCGTCGGCCACGACCAGTCGCCGCCCTTCGGCAGCAGCGCGGCGGTGAGCTCCGACGATGACGCCGAGGCCCGTGGCGTCCCACACCTCGGCCTCCGAGAGGTGAACGACGAGGTCGCCCTCGCCCGCGCCGATCGCCTGGGTGAGCTCGCTGCGCACCTCACTGCTCGTGCTGGCACAGATCGACCCCACAACACCGAGTTCGGCCCCGTCGACGATGTGGCGCACCTCGGCGGTGCGCTCGCTCGTACGTGCATCGGTCTTGTCTGCAACCGGCTGGGACATGTCGTTCCCCTTCGTGCGTTCAGGACGGGCTCGGGGCGGCGGCGGGCGCCGCTTTGCTTCGCTTACCTCTACTCTGACGCGCGACCCCCACGTGAGGTTCGCCCATTTCGGTAACGAACACATAACGACTGCCAAAGGGCTGTAACGCGCCGCTCTCGCGCCCAGCTGACGGCGGGGACGGCCACACGCCTGCGCCGACACGGCTGCCCTTCGTCTGGCAGGGTGAAGCCATGGTCGTACTCAGCACCATCTACACCCGCACCGGCGACGACGGTTCCACCGGCCTCGGCGATTTCTCGCGCACCTCGAAGAACGATCCGAGGCTCGCGGCCTACGCCGACACCGATGAGGCAGGCGCCACCATCGGCCTCGCGCTCACCTGCGCCCCGGACCTTCCCGACGCACTGCGCCCCGTCCTCCTGCGCATCCAGAACGACCTCTTCGACGTCGGAGCCGATCTCTCGACGCCTCTCGTCGAGTCACCGGCGCACCCACCACTTCGCGTGCGCGAGGAGTGGATCGACGAGTTGGAGCAACAGTGCGACGAGTTCGGCGCCGAGCTACCGACGCTGCGCTCCTTCGTCCTCGCAGGTGGGACGCAGGCAGCGGCCTACCTCCACCTCGCGCGCACCGTCGTCCGGCGTGCGGAGCGGGCAGCCTGGGCTGCCCTCGACGCACACGGGGACGAGCCGGCGCCCGGTGACGGCAAGAGCGCCGAACGCCCCGGTGGCGTCAACGTCCTCACGGCGAAGTACCTCAATCGGCTGTCGGATGCGCTCTTCGTCTTCGCGCGCTACGCCAACGCCCAGGGCCCTGGGGATGTGCTGTGGCAGCCCGGCGGTGGCCGCGAAGAGGGCGCTTCCACAACCTGACGCCCGCAACGCACACCCGCGCGCGCAGGAGGGCCCCCGACACCGATGTGTCGGGGGCCCTCCCGTGCGCGCCTGACTCAGTAGCCCTGCGAGCGCAGGCCGGGCGGAGCCGACTCACTCCAGGATCGCAAGGCCGTGTAGTCGGCCGGCGCCATGGCGATGGAGAAGTGCTCCGCACCGCACTCAATCTCGACGGAGACCGCGTCGCCCGTCATGGCACGCGGCAACTCGCTCGACTCCAACGTGTTGCGCGAGCCGAGAACGAACTCGCCACGCTTCCAGATGCGCTCAGGCGTGCACCGCAGAGTCCGGAAAGTGAACCACTCGAGCCGATCCGGCCGGTAGCGCACCATGCCGGTGCGCCACGAGCCGTTCGGGTAACGGGTGGCCATGACAGCGAGGTTTCCCTCGCGCGAGAGGCTGCGGGTGCGATACACCATCGCGCCGAGCCCCACGAGCAGCGCAATGACGGCCAGCGCGAGAACGATCTCGCCGGCCGTCAGCGCATCAGACATCGTGCGTCGTTGCCTCAGGAGGCGTCGGCCATCTCGACGTGCTGCGCGACGACCGTGACGACGTTCTTGTCGACGGAGAGGAAGCCACCGTCGATCTGGACCGTGCGACGCTCGCCCGAGGTCGGGACGACGACGACGTCGCCCTCGATGAGCACGGAAAGCAGGGGCTGGTGACCGGGCAGGATGCCGATCTCACCTTCGGTGGTGCGGGCGATCAGACGGCTCGCTTCGCCTTCCCAGACCTCACGGTCGGCGGCGACGAACTTGACGTTCAGGTTGCTCATCAGGGCGATTCCTCTTCGAGTCGGTGAGTTCCCCCATGATAACCGGGGAAACGTGGGCTTCGTCTCAGGCCTTCGGCTCGCGACGTTCGACGTCGTCGGCCTTGGCGAGTGGGTCGGGCACGGCGCCGCTCGTGCGCGCCGCGAAACGCATGGTGTGGAAGAGGGCGACGGCGGCGAACGTGCCGAGCGCGATGCCGGCGAACGTGAGGTCGCCGACCTTCCAGGTGTAGTCGGCGATGCCGATGATGAGGGCCACTGCGGCCGTCATGAGATTGACCGGGTTGGCGAAGTCGACCTTGTTCTCCATCCAGATCCGCACGCCGAGCATGCCGATCATGCCGTAGAGAACGGTGGCCACTCCCCCGAGGACACCCGGCGGAATCGTTGCGATGGCCGCGCCGACCTTGGGACAGAACGACAGGAGCACGGCCGTGACGGCGGCGACCCAGTAGGCCGCGGTCGAGTAGACCTTCGTCGCGGCCATGACGCCGATGTTCTCGGCATAGGTCGTCGTACCGGAGCCACCACCGAAACCGGCCAGCGTCGTGGCGAGACCGTCACCCATGAGCGCGCGGCCCGACACGTCGTCGAGGTTGCGGTCCGTCATCTGCGCGACCGACTTCACGTGCCCGATGTTCTCCGCGACGAGCACGAGCACGACCGGCACGAACAATCCCATGACGCTCAGGTCGAAGGACGGCGAGTGGAAGTCCGGCAGGCCAAGCCAATCGGCAGCGCCGAGCGTCTTGAAGTCGACTTCCCCGCGGAAACACGCGACGGCGTAACCCGCCACGACACCCAGCAGAATGCTGAGACGCCCGAGCAGGCCCTTTGCCACCACCGTGACGGCGAGGACGACGAGAAGCGTCACGAGAGCCGTCACCGGCGACTTGATGAAGTTCTGCTTCGCGGCCGGGGCGAGGTTGAGGCCGATCAGCGCGACGATGGCTCCTGTGACCACAGGCGGCATGAGGGCTCGCAACCAGCCGTCACCCACGACGTGCACGAGCAGACCGACGAGGAACAACGCCAGACCGGCCATGACGACGCCGCCGAGCGCGGTGGCCATGTCATGCGACTTCGTGGCTGCGGTGAGCGGCGCGATGAAGGCGAACGACGACCCGAGGTAGCTCGGTACACGACCGGCCGTGAGAAGCAGGAAGAGCATCGTTCCGATGCCCGAGAAGAACAGCGTCGCCGAGGGCGGGAAGCCCGTCAGCAACGGCACGAGGAACGTGGCGCCGAACATGGCGACGACGTGCTGCATACCGATGCCGATCGTCTTCGGCCACGCGAGCCGCTCGTCCGGCGCCACCACGGCACCGGCCCGCGTCAGGTCGCCGTCGTGCAGCCGCCATTTGAGCCCGAGATCCATCACGTCGCCCTTCGTTCGTTCGTCACATGACGGACGAAGGGCCGGAGGCTTCTCGCCCCCGGCCCCTCGTCCGAATCATCACGGGTTGCCCGACACCTGCGGCGTCCGGCTCACCGAGATCAGTCCTGCTTGGCGATCTCCGCGGCCTGGCGCTCGACGTCGTCGAGGCCACCGCACATGAAGAAGGCCTGCTCCGGCACATGGTCGTAGTCGCCGTCGGCGATCTTCGTGAACGCCTCGATCGAGTCGCTCAGCGGAACCGTCGAGCCCTCGATGCCCGTGAACTGCTTGGCAACGTAGGTGTTCTGCGACAGGAAGCGCTGGATGCGGCGAGCGCGGTTGACGAGGATCTTGTCCTCTTCCGAGAGCTCGTCGATACCGAGGATCGCGATGATGTCCTGGAGCTCCTTGTTGCGCTGCAGGATTCCCTTGATGCGCACCGCGGTGTCGTAGTGCTCACGCGAGATGTAACGCGGGTCGAGGATTCGCGACGTCGACGTCAGCGGGTCCACGGCCGGGTAGATACCCATCGACGCGATGTCACGCGAGAGCTCGGTGGTGGCGTCGAGGTGGGCGAACGTCGTTGCCGGAGCCGGGTCGGTGTAGTCGTCGGCCGGCACGTAGATGGCCTGCATCGACGTGATCGAGTGACCACGCGTCGAGGTGATGCGCTCCTGGAGAACACCCATCTCGTCGGCCAGCGTCGGCTGGTAACCCACGGCGGACGGCATACGGCCGAGCAGCGTGGAGACCTCGGAACCGGCCTGCGTGAAGCGGAAGATGTTGTCGATGAACAGAAGCACGTCCTGCTTCTGGACGTCACGGAAGTACTCCGCCATCGTCAGGGCCGACAGAGCGACGCGAAGACGCGTGCCCGGCGGCTCGTCCATCTGGCCGAAGACCAGCGAGGTCTGACCGAGAACGCCGGCCTCCTCCATCTCGACCATGAGGTCGTTACCCTCACGGGTACGCTCACCGACACCGGCGAACACGGACACACCGCCGTGGTCGCGAGCGACTCGAGCGATCATCTCCTGGATCAGAACGGTCTTACCGACACCGGCACCACCGAACAGACCGATCTTTCCACCCTGCACGTACGGGGTGAGAAGGTCGATGACCTTGATGCCGGTCTCGAACATCTGCGTCTTCGACTCGAGCTGGTCGAAGGCCGGAGCGGTGCGGTGGATGCCCCAGCGCTCGTTGACCTCGAGCGTCTCGCCCTCTTCGAGGTTGAGGCAGTCACCCGTCGCGTTGAAGACCTTGCCGAGCGTCACGTCGCCGACGGGCACCGAGATGGGGGCACCGGTGTCGCGCACCTCGGAGCCACGGACGATGCCGTCCGTCGGCTGCAGCGAGATGGCTCGCACCATCGAGTCACCGATGTGCTGGGCGACCTCGAGGTTGATGTTCTTCGTCTCGCCGTTCAGCGTGACGTCGAGCTTGAGGAGGTTGTAGACCTCCGGCATGGTGTCGGCGGAGAACTCGACGTCGACGACCGGGCCGATGACGCGCGAGACGCGGCCAACGCCGGCCGCGGCGGGAGCCGCCGACTGGCTTTCGTTAATGGTGGCAGTCATGGTGATTCCTTTGCGTTGAGGCGCTCAACTGGCGTCCGCGAGGGCGCTGGCGCCACCCACGATTTCGCTGATCTCTTGCGTGATCTCGGCCTGACGGGCCTGGTTGGCCAGTCGGGTGTAAGTCTTGACGAGTTCCGTGGCGTTGTCCGTCGCGGACTTCATCGCGCGCTGACGTGCGGCGAGCTCGGAAGCAGCCGACTGCAGCAGCGCGTTGAAGATACGAGCGTTGACGTACCGCGGGAGCAGTGCGTCGAGCACGCCCTCGGGGTTCGGCTCGAACTCGTACAGCGGCATGGGGCCCTCGGCGTCGTCCGCTTCGGCCTCGCGCTCCTCCACGCCCAGGGGCAGGAGGCGGATGACGCGGGACTGCTGCGTCACCATGCTCTTGAACTGGGTGTACACGACGTGAAGCTCGTCGACACCGCCCTCGTCCGAACCCTTGATGAAGTCCTCGGTGAGGCGATCACCGATCTCTTCGGCGTTCTCGAACTTGGGGCTGTCGGTGAAGCCCGTCCACTCGGCCTCGTACGGACGGCGACGGAACTTGTAGTAGCCCACGCCCTTACGTCCGACGATGTAGGGAACGACCTCCTTGCCGTCGTTCTCCAGGCGCGTGATGAGCTCCTGGGCTTCCTTCATCGCGTTGACCGAGTACGAGCCGGCGAGGCCGCGGTCGGCAGTGACGATGAGGACACCCGCGCGCTTGACGTGCTCGCGTTCGGTGGTCAGTGCGTGGTCGATGTCCGACGTGGACGACGCGACCGAGGAGACCGCTCGCGTCAGGGCGACCGCGTAGGGCGTCGACTTCGCGACGGCCTCACGAGCCTTGACCACGCGCGAGGCAGCGATGAGCTCCATCGCGCGCGTGATCTTCTTGGTCGCCTGGACGGACCGGATGCGCTGGCGGTAGACCCGCTGCTGCGCTCCCATAGCTTTCCGCCTCTCTGTACTGGTTCTGACGTGGTGGTGGGGATGACCTTCGTACCGGCCCCGTGGGAGACCCCGACGGGGCCGGTATGAGGAGGATCACTGCTTGCGCTTGGTGATCTTCTCCTGGTTGATGTGGTCCTCGTCGATCTCGTCGAACTGCTCGGAACCCTCACCACTGCGGTCGGACGAAGCCTGGAACTGCTTCTTGAACGCTTCCATGTTCTTGGCGAAGACGTCCTTGCCGTCGTCGGCCAGCTTGCCGCTCTCGCGGATCGCGCGCATGAAGTCACCGTTCTCACGGTTCATGTACTCGATCCACTCGGCCTCGAAGCGCTGCACGTCCTCGGTCTTGACGTCGTCGAACTGACCGGTGGTACCGGCCCACAGCGACGCGACCTGGTTCTCGACCGGGAACGGGTTGTTCTGCGGCTGCTTGAACATCTCCATGAGGCGCTCACCGCGAGCGAGCTGACGACGCGAAGCGGCGTCGAGGTCGGAGGCGAACATGGCGAACGCCTGCATCTCGCGGAACTGAGCGAGGTCGACCTTGATCGAACCGGTGACGGCCTTCATGGCCTTCGTCATGGCGGCACCACCGACTCGCGACACGGAGATACCCACGTCGACGGCCGGGCGCTGGTTCGAGTTGAACAGGTCGGACTGGAGGAAGATCTGACCGTCGGTGATCGAGATGACGTTGGTCGGGATGTACGCCGAGACGTCACCGGCCTTCGTCTCGATGATCGGAAGACCCGTCATGGAGCCGTGGCCCAGGTCGTCGGAGAGCTTCGCGCAACGCTCGAGCAGACGCGAGTGCAGGTAGAAGACGTCACCCGGGTAGGCCTCACGGCCCGGCGGGCGGCGCAGCAGCAGCGACATGGCGCGGTAGGCCTCGGCCTGCTTGCTGAGGTCGTCGAAGACGATGAGGACGTGCTTGCCCTGGTACATCCAGTGCTGGCCGATGGCCGAACCGGTGAACGGAGCCAGGTACTTGAAGCCCGCCGCGTCACCCGCCGGAGCGTTGACGATCGTCGTGTACTCCAGGGCGCCGGCCTCTTCGAGCGTGGCGCGAACCTCGGCGACGGTCGAGTTCTTCTGACCGATGGCGACGTAGATGCAGCGAACCTGCTTGTCCGGGTCGCCCGTCTCCCAGTTCTGCTTCTGGTTGATGATCGTGTCGGTGGCGATCGTCGTCTTGCCCGTCTTGCGGTCACCGATGATCAGCTGACGCTGACCGCGACCGATCGGCGTCATCGAGTCGATGGCCTTGATACCGGTCATGAGCGGCTCGTGGACCGACTTACGCTGAACGACGGTGGGCGCCTGGAGCTCGAGGGCGCGGCGGCCCTCGGCCTCGATGTCACCGAGACCGTCGATCGGCTGACCGAGCGGGTTGACGACGCGGCCCATGAAGCCGTCGCCGACCGGAACGGAGAGCACCTCGCCCGTGCGCTTGACGGGCTGGCCCTCTTCGATGCCGGCGAACTCGCCGAGGACGACGACACCGATCTCGTGAACGTCGAGGTTCAGCGCGATACCGAGCGTGCCGTCTTCGAACTGCAGCAGTTCGTTGGTCATGGCCGAGGGCAGACCCTCGACGTGCGCGATGCCGTCAGCGGCATCGGCAACGCGGCCGACCTCTTCGCGGGAGGCCGCGCCGGGCTCGTAGGACTGAACGTAACCGTTCAGCGCTTCCCGGATCTCCTCCGGACGGATCGAAAGCTCCGTCATCATCACTCCTTGTCATGGGCCCGCTTCGGGCGCCGAGCTGTTTTAGCTGGGCCGCGGTAGCGGCCCGGGATGGCGTCGTGTCAGCCGGACAGGTGGGCGCGTGCCTCGTCGAGACGGCGCGAGATCGTGCCGTCGATGACGTCGTCACCCACCTGAACCTTGATGCCGCCGACGACCTCGGGGTCGATGACGACGTTCGTCTGCACGGGCTTGCCGTACATCTTGGACAACGCGGCGCGCAGTCGCTCCGACTGCTCGCCCGTCAGTTCGACGGCGCTCGTGACGAGTGCCTGCGACTGACCACGACGGCTTGCGATACCGGCGAGGAATTCCTCCATCGTCCGGTCGAAGCGTCGTCCGCGGGGGTTGCCCGCTGCGCGACCGGCCAGGAAGAGAGTCTCCTCACTCACCTTGCCCTCGAGCAGACGGGAGACGAGGCCGCGCTTGTCCGCGCCGCTACGACCGCGGTCGGCCAGCGCGTCGCGCAGACCGGCATCGGAGGCAACCGTGCGCTCGAAGCGGAACATCTCGTTCTCGAACGAGTCGGCGCGTTCGGCCTTCTCCGCCGAGGCGGTGAGGGCTTCGACAGCCAGCTGCTCGAGTGCGTCGGACAGATCACGCTCCGAGGACCAACGCTCACCCACCGCAGCGGTGAGCACCTCGCTGGCCTCGTTGCCGACCTTGCCGCCGAACAGGCGCTGGGCGAGCCCGCGCTTGACGTCGGCGTCACGCGACGAGTCGGCGAACGCCCGACGGAGCGTGGCATTCGTGTCCATGACGTCGATGACCGCGAACAGGTCACGCGCCGTGGCCTTCGGGTCACTCAGGCCCGACAGCGTGCCGTTGAGCACCCGACGGGTCGAGGTGAGAGCCGTACGCGAAGAGCCCTGCATCAGGCATCCACTCGCGAACTGCCGGAGGCTTCCGGACGGATGTCGCCGGACTCGAGCTCGGCGAGGAAGCGGTCGATGATGCCCTTCTGACGCGCTTCGTCGTGCAGGGACTCACCGACGATGCGGCTCGCGAGCTCGGTGGACAGACCGCCCACCTCGCTACGGAGCTGAACCGTGGCCTGCTGACGCTCGGCCGCGATCTGCTTCGTCGCGTTCTCGTTGATGCGCGTTGCCTCGGCCGTGGCCTGCTCGCGGCTTTCCGCGATGATGGCCGCGCCCTGGGCACGGGCGTCCTCGCGGATCTTCGCGGCCTCAGCGCGCGCGTCGGCGAGCTGCGACTCGTACTGCTGCTTCGCGGCGTCGGCCTCCTTCTGGGCCTCCTCCGCCTTGGCGATGCCGCCCTCGATGGCCGCCGTACGCTCCGCGTACATGCGCTCCATGTTGGGAACGACCTTCGTCTTGAACAGCCAGTAGAGGATCGCGAAGGCGATGAGCCCGATGATCATCTCGGCCGGGTGCGGCAGGAGCGGAAGTGCCTCCGGCCAACCGGCGCCTTCAGATGCGAGGAACACCTTGGCTTCCTATCTGTTGAGGGGACTGATCAGGTTCGAAGAGCTGGATCAGCCCTGGAAGACGAACGCGAAGACCAGACCCAGGATGGCAAGGGCCTCGGTGAGGGCCATGCCGGTGAAGGCGATGGTCTGGAGCATGTTGCGAGCCTCGGGCTGGCGAGCCACACCCTGGATGTAGGCGGCGAAGATCAGGCCGATGCCGATACCGGGGCCGATAGCCGCAAGACCGTAGCCGAGGAATGCGATGTTGCCGGACATGTTGCTTCCTTTCGAGAGGCACCGGGACCTCTTCCCGGTGTCGCTGAGTTCAGAGGGTCAGAGTGTCCGAATCAGTGGTGTTCGGACGCCGCGTCCGCGATGTACAGAGCGGCGAGCATGGTGAAGATGAAGGCCTGCAGGAACTCGATGAGGAGTTCGAAGAAGGTCATCAGGATGGCCGAGGCGAAGGACAGGATTCCCGCGCCCTGCAGCCCGATGTTGCCACCGTGCAGGAGCAGGTACTCGCCTCCGACGATGAACACGAGCAGCATGAGGTGCCCGGCCATCATGTTTCCGAAGAGTCGCAGTGCGAGCGTCAGCGGGCGGATGACGAAGTACGTGAGGAACTCGAGCACGAACATGATCGGCTTGAGCCAGCCGGGCAGACCCGGGGGGATTAGCGAACCCATGTACTTGCCGAAGCCACCCTTCGCCTTCACCGCAACCACGTGGTAGGTGATGAAGACGATGATCGTGAGAACGATCGGGAAGGCGATGCGACCCGTGCTGGGGTACTGGATGAACGGGATGATGCCCGCCAGGTTGTTGAACAGGATCAGCGTGAAGCACGTGAGCAGCAGCGGAACGAACCGCATGAAGTCCTTGGAGCCGATGATGTCTCGGCCAATCGTGTTGCGCACGAAGTCGTAGGCACCCTCGGCCATGAACTGACGCTTGCTCGGCACGACGGAGAGCTTCTTGCCCGTGACCGAGACGAAGAACCAGCCGATGAGCAGGGCCGAGATGAGGAAAACGACCGCCGGGCGCGTGATGGCCCAGTTGCTGTCGCCGCCGATGAGGGGCCACCAGAAATCGCTCGTGGTCGGAGACTCGAAGGACTCCCCTTCGGCAACGAGGGCCGCGCCCGCGATGAAGCTCACAAATTCTCCTCAGTCAGCATCCAGCAAGAAAAGTCACAGTGTCTGTTGCAATCGGATCGGCCCTGCCGCCCTCGGCGGGGGCCCGATCGGTCGTGCACGCCGGAGACAGAACGCATTCTACCCGACGCAGTGGCGCGGTTCACGTTCGCCCACCTGCCCCGGCGTCGCCCGCCTCCGGGTCGTAGACCAGTTGGCGCGTTCGCATGAAGCTGCGCACCTGGAAGATCTGCCACGCCACGACCACGACGGCCACCGTGATACCGGTTGCCGGCCCGTCGAGCGAGTCGATACGGCGCGCAGCCACGAGCACCAGGCCGAGCACGATGATCTGGCCGAAGAAGACGGCCATGGCCGCAGCCATGATGGCCATGGGGTTGAGGTTGCGCAACGTGCGAAGGACGAGCAGACCGCTCGCGAAGAAGCCCAGGGCCAGCGCCGCACCGAAGAGGGCGGAAAGGCCCCCGGCGACACCACCGAGGACGAAGAAGACCACGGCACACACGAGCCCGATGAGCGCACTGGGCAGGAACGACGAGCGCAACATGGCGTCGAAGGGCGACACGGAGGTCACCCCGCGCGGTGCGGTGTCGTGGGAGTCCATGGGAGGGCTCTCAATCTGCTCTGGCGTGTGGTTTCACGTCGGGCGGAGGGGCCGGATTTCGGGGCGTCCGGGCGCTTGTGAAAACTATCACAAGGTCCTTCGGCGTCGCCAACGGGGCAGGCCCCACGTGAGCGCGAAGGCGAGCACGGTGAGCCCGATGAGAGCCGCCAGCGAGCGCTCCACGGGCCAGTACGCCATCGAGACGAGACCGAGCGCGATGCCGATGGACCACAGGTAGAGGATGAGCACGGCCGCGCGGTGAGTGTGACCGATCTGCAGCATCCGGTGGTGCAGGTGCCGGCCGTCCGCCTCCCACGGCTTCTGCCCGGATCGGATGCGTCTGACGATCGAGGCCGCGAAGTCCCACAGCGGCACCGCCAGAATGGCCAGCGGCACGAGCAGGGGAAGCATGAAGGCGACCGACGCGTCACCCGCACTCGAGACGACAGCCGGGTCGAGGTTTCCCGCGAACGAGATCGTGGCCGACGCCATGAGAGTGCCGAGCAGGAGCGAACCGGCGTCACCCATGAAGAGCCGAGCCGGATGGAAGTTGTGCGGCAGGAAGCCGACGCAGGCACCCACCGTTGCCGCGGAGATGAAGGCCGAGGTCGAGAAGACCCGATCCCCTGACGCCGAGGCCTGCTGGTAGGCGTAGAAGAAGAACGACGCCGACGCGATGGCGACCATGCCGGCCGCCAGACCGTCGAGGCCGTCCACCCAGTTCACCGCGTTGACGATGACGAGGATGACGAAGACCGACAGGACGACGAGGAACGGCGTCGGTAGGACGGTCTGCTCCCCCAGCGGCAGCATGAGGAACTGGACACCGGAGACGACGAGGACGCAGGACGCGAGCGCCTGCCCGCCGAACTTGATGGCCCAGTTGAGCTCGGCGAAGTCGTCCCACGCGCCGAGGGCACACATCATGCCGGCCGCGATGAGTGTGCCGACGGCTTCACGCGTGCCGAAGATCTGGGACAGATACGGCAGTTGCGACGAGACGAGCGTCGCGGCGGCGAAACCGATGAACAGAGCCGTGCCGCCCAGGCGCGGGATCGGGACGGCATGCACGTCCCTGGCCCGCACCTGGGTCACCGCGCCGAAACGGATGGCCGCCCATCGTGCGAGCGGCGTCGCGACGAACGTGAAGACCGCCGCGACGACGCTGATGAGGAAGTACTCACGCACGGGCCGGCGCCGACCTCAGCGGGGGTAGGCGGGGAAACGCGTGACGAGGTCGGTGACCTGCTCGCGGATCTCCTTGGCGACGGCGTTGTCGGCCGAGCCGTCGGTTTCGGTGACGGCACGGTGAATGACGTCGGCGATGACGTCCATCTCCTCGAGACCCATACCCTGCGTCGTCACCGACGGCGTGCCGACACGGATACCCGAGGCCACGTTCGGCTTCTGCGGGTCGAACGGGATGGCGTTCTTGTTGAGCGTGATGCCTGCGGCGTCGCAGCGCAGTTCGGCGTCAGCGCCGGTGACACCGACGCCCTGCAGGTCGAGCAGCGACAGGTGCGTGTCCGTGCCACCGGTGGTCGGACGGATGCCCTTGGCCGCGAGGCCTTCGGCGAGACGCTGGGAGTTGGCGATGACGTCCTTCGCGTACTTCTGGTACTCCGGCGTCGCACACTCCTTGAAGTTGACCGCCTTCGCCGCGATCGTGTGCATCTGCGGGCCACCCTGCATCATCGGGAAGACGGCCTTGTCGATGGCCTTGGCGTGCTCTTCCTTGCAGACGATGGCGCCCGAGCGCGGGCCGCGCAGCACCTTGTGCGTGGTGAAGGAGACGACGTCGGCGTAGGGCACCGGCGACGGGATGGCCTTGCCTGCCACGAGACCGATGAAATGCGCTGCATCGACCCAGAAGATGGCACCGACCTCGTCGGCGATGGCGCGGAAGCGCTCGAAGTCGATGAGACGCGGGATGGCGGAGCCGCCGGCGAGGATGACCTTCGGCTTGTGCTCCTTGGCGAGGCGCTCGACCTCGTCGTAGTCGATGTCCTCGGTCTCCTTGTCGACGCCGTAGCCGACGGCGTTGAACCACTTACCCGAGAACGAAACCTTGGTGCCGTGCGTGAGGTGCCCGCCCATGGGCAGGCTCATGGCGAGGATGGTCTCGCCCGGCTGCATGAAGGCGCCGTAGACAGCCTGGTTCGCGGAGGCACCCGAGTGCGGCTGCACGTTCGCGTGATCGGCGCCGAACAGTGCCTTGGCGCGCTCGATGGCGATCTCCTCGGCCTTGTCGACCTCCAAGCAACCGCCGTAGTAGCGGCGGCCCGGGTAGCCCTCGGCGTACTTGTTCGACAACGTCGAACCGAGCGCCGTGAGGACGGCCGGGCTCGACATGTTCTCGCTCGCGATGAGCTGCAGACCGCCGCGCAGACGATCGAGTTCGGAAATCAGCACACCGGCGATGTCGGGATCGAAGGACTCGAGGGCGGCGTAGTCGGAGCCGTAGAACGTCGTCATGGGTTCAACCTTAGTCGGTGGGACGCCCGGGACGACCGGGCAGTTCGGCACTTCGCACGGGCTCACGCTCGAAGGGCGGCTCGGCGCCCACGCCGCCCGCAGGCATGGCCTGGGTGGCGTCGCTCGAGCGGTCGACGTCAGCGCCCGCCCCGGGCGTCACCGGGACGGCACGCGTGCGCCGCTCGGCCCGCGTGGCGGGGGCCGCCGCGCTCTCGTCGGCGGCACTCTCGTCGCGGGAGTCGGTGGAACTCTGTGCGGCGTGGGTGGCGTCGCTCTCGTCGCTCGTCGAGGCGTCGGCCTCGGCGGCGGCTTCCTCGTCGGCCCGGGGCGTCTCGGAGACCGGAGCGCCGGTGGAGTCGAGCAGATCGATCGGGCCGAGCACCTCACGCAGCTGCTCGGGCGTGATGCCACCGCGGCGCAGAAGCACCGGGTCGGCCTTCGTGCAGTCGATGATCGTGCTCGCGAGGGCACCTGAACGCTCACCGCCGTCGAGGTAGACCTCCACGCTGGGACCGAAGGCGAAACCCGCCTCCGTGACGGTGCGGGCGGTCTCCTCACCGGTGCGGTTCGCGGAGCTGACCGCCATCGGCCCACTCGAGCGCAGCAGCTCGAGAGCGATCTCGTCGTCCGGCACGCGCAGGCCGACAGTGCCGTTCGTGTCACCGAGATCCCACATGAGCGAAGGCTGGGCGCGGAAGATGAGCGTCAGGCCACCGGGCCAGAAGCGCTCCATGAGGCGTCGCGCGTAGGAGGGCACGTTCATCGCGAGACCGTCGACGGTCTCGGCACTGGGCACGAGAACGGCGGGCGGCTTCTCACGGCCACGTCCCTTGGCGGCCAGCAGGCCTGCAACTCCGTCGGGGTTGAACGGGTCGGCGCCAACTCCGTAGACGGTGTCGGTGGGCAGGACGACGAGCTTGCCCTCGCCGATCGCCACCGTGGCGGCCTCGATCGCCGCAGCGCGATCCCCGCTGGTCGAGACGTCAAATACCGGGCTCACGCCACACTCCTCCAGGTCGAATCCGCCCTTGTTGCTTCCGCAAGTCTCCCCCACCGGCGCTCGCACGTCGAACCCGTGCCACGCCGCGACGGAGCCCGCCGCGTCATCGCGTGAGAGCCCACGCGAGCAGAGCGAGCAGCGGCAGGGCTCCCTGGACCGTCGCGGCACGCAGCTTGGCGCGATCGCTCGTCACGAGAACGAGCGCCGCCGCCACCATGAAGGCGCACCCGGTGACTAAGAGGGTCGAACCGACGGTCGGTGCTGCCCACAGGCAGACAACGCCCACGGCGACCTGGAGCGCGAGCAGAAGGTTGTACCAGCCCTGGTTGTACGCCCAGGGGCGCATGATCTCGGCCTCTTCGCGGCTCGCGATACCGAAGACCTTCATCGTCGCGGGGTCGGTGATGCGCAGCGACTCGAGCACGAAGATGTAGACGTGGACAAGAGCAGCCAGCGCGGCGGGCACCGCGACGAGGATCTGACTCATGAACGCTCCTGGGCGTGATGGGCGTCGAGTGGAACAGAGGATTCCTCGACGTCGGGGAGATGGGTGGGGCGGCCCGCGATGACATCACGGGCCAGCCGGACGAGGTCCGCCGGCCAGACGGGGTGAGCCGCGGCGTCGAGATCGTCGAGCGACCACCACCGCCACTCCTGCATCGTCATCTGCTCTTCCGGAGTGAGGGCTGCGGGTTCGACGTCGAAGCGAGGGCATCGGACGACGAAGAAGGTCTCGTGTTGGTAGGTGATCTGGTCGGAGAATCCGTGAGAGACGGTCCGCGAGGCGACAGGGCCCACGACGTCGGCCTCGTCGATGCGTAAACCCGTTTCTTCCCACAGCTCCCGCACGGCTGCGGTTCGGGCACCCTCCCCCGGATCGACGCCGCCGCCCGGGGTGGCCCACCAGGTGAAGACCGGGTCGAGGCCCTGGTCGGAGTCGACGTAGAGCAGAACGGCGTCGCTCTCGTCGAGGACGACGAGGCGCACCGCCTCACGAGTTCGCGAGGGACGCTCGTGGGGCGCGACCGCTTCGAACGCGCCCCCACCCTCGCGGCGGGCGATCGTCATGCGCGGCTTGTCGGCGGCGTCGCGCACGTCGTGGGCCTGATCGAACCCACGGCTCGCGAGGAGAGCTGCGGGCAGCGTCTCGCCCTGGACGTCGGCGTGCTCCATGACGAGGTGCCCACCCGGCTTGAGCAGTGCGGCCGCCCGCTCGGCGATCTGCACCGGGAACCTCAAGCCGTCGTCGCTGCCGCCGTACAGCGCGATCGAGGGATCGTGATCGGCCACTTCCGGGTCGACCGGCACCATGCCGACAGGGATGTAGGGCGGGTTGCTCACGACGACGTCGAAACGGCCCTCAAGCCCCGCTAGAGCCTCACGCGCATCCTCAACGCTCAAGTGGACGTCGAGGCTCGTCGCGGCGATGTTGTGGGCCGTCCAGGCCGCTGCGGCCTCGTCGAGCTCAACTGCGCAGACATCGAGATCCGGGCGCTCGTGCTTGACGGCCAGCGCGATGGCACCTGAACCCGTGCACAGGTCGACAACGCGACCGCCGTGCGGGGCCAGGCGGATCGTCTCGTCGACGAGCATCTCCGTCTCCGGGCGGGGCACGAAAACACCCGGCCCGACACTGAGCTCGAGGTGGCGGAACGGCGCCTTGCCGGTGAGATGCTGCAGGGGTAGTCGGGCCGCACGCTCGTCCACGAGGCCGGCGAAGCGCTCAGCCTCGGCGTCGTCGAGGTCACGCCCGAGGATCTCGAGGCGTCGCACCTCCCCCAGGGTCACACCGAGAGCGTGCGCCATGAGGGCGGCGGCGTCGTGGGCAGCGGATTCGACGCCGGCGTCGTACAGGCGCTGACGCGCGTTCCGGATCACGTCGCGCAGCGATGCTGCCACCGGTTCAGTCCTCCTGGCCGACGGCGGCCAGCCGCGCGGCCTCGTCGGCGTCAACTGCGGACTGGACCACGGCGTACAGGTCGCCGTCGAGCACGGTGTCGAGGTTGTAGGACTTGTAGCCGGTGCGGTGATCGGCGATGCGGTTCTCGGGGAAGTTGTAGGTGCGGATGCGCTCGCTGCGGTCCACGGTGCGCACCTGCGACTTGCGGGCCGCACTGGCCTCGGCCTCGCGCCGCTCGAGTTCGATCTGACGCAGGCGGGCCTTGAGCACGCGAAGCGCCGACTCCTTGTTCTGCAGCTGCGACTTCTCGTTCTGGCAGGAGACGACGACGCCGCTCGGCAGGTGGGTGATACGCACGGCCGAGTCGGTCGTGTTGACGCTCTGGCCGCCCGGTCCAGAGCTGCGGTAGACGTCGATCTTGAGGTCGTTCGGGCCGAACTCGACCTCGTCCTCCTCCTCGATGTCGGGCATGACGAGCACGCCGGCGGCGCTCGTGTGGATGCGGCCCTGGCTCTCGGTGACGGGGACACGCTGGACGCGGTGCACTCCGCCTTCGTACTTGAGACGCGCCCACGGCGCCTGCCCCGGCTCGGGGGTGCCCTTGGCGCGCACCGTGAGGCGGACGTCCTTGTAGCCGCCGAGGTCGGCGTCGGTGGCGTCGGAGATCTCCGCCTTCCAACCGCTGCGCTCGGCGAAGCGCAGGTACATGCGCACGAGGTCACCGGCGAACAGGGCCGATTCGGCGCCGCCCTCGCCGGCCTTGACCTCGAGGACGACGTCACGATCGTCGTCCTCGTCGCGCGGGAGCAGGAGCTTGCGCAGAACGTCGGCGGTCTCGTCGCGGTGCGTGCGCAGTGCGGGCAGTTCCTCGCCGAAGGCAGGGTCTTCCGCGGCGAGCTCTTCGGCGGCGCTCACGTCCTCGGTGGCGCTCTTCCACGCGTGGTACGCGGCGACCGTCGGGGCGAGCTGCGCGTACCGCTTGTTGAGCCGGCGCATGAGCGTCGGGTCGGCGTGCGTCGCGGGGTCGGCGAGCTGCTTCTCGAGGTCGTCGTACTCGGCGACGATCGTGGCTGCGGATTCAAGCACGGGGGCTCCTGGGCGTGGGAAGGACGTGGGAATGCAAAACGCCGACCCCAGCAGAGTTGCTGGGGTCGGCGTGTGCGAAGACTACTTGGCGTCCTTCTTGCCGTAGCGCGCCTGGAAGCGAGCGACTCGGCCACCGGTGTCCATGAGCTTCTGCTTACCCGTGTAGAAGGGGTGGCAGTTGGAGCACACTTCGACGTTGATCTTGCCGGACGTCGCGGTGCTGCGGGTCTCGAACGTGTTGCCGCAGGTGCAGGACACCGTCGTGGCGACGTATTCGGGGTGAAGGTTCTTCTTCACGGGGTTCTCCTAGCTGTTGAGGATGCCGCCGGGTCGTCTGCTCGGGCGAGCGACGTGAACCGGAAGCCAACAATGAAGTTTGCCAGACGAGCTGGACACCTTCCAAAACAGACGAAGCCCGGAACCTATTCCCGGGCCGTCGGCTGCCGATGCGGGACCGAACCAGACGCAGGACGTGGACGCAGCTGGCACCTCGGTGCGCGTAGGCGCGACTGGGGAAGAAACCTTCCCTACTTGCGTCCAGAAACGCCCCCGAAGACACAAGAAGGGAAGAGACCATCCCTATTTGCGTGTACGCGGGTACCACGAAAAGAGTGCGACACGTCATCGGAGAAGAGGGTGCGACACGTCATCGGATCAGAGTCCCTGTTGCGAGCCCCAAGCAGGCGACGGCGCAGACCGCTGGAAGCCGACCCGCCGCGTGTCGCAGCGAGACAGGCCCGCCAGGGCCTGGCCGCAAGACGCGCCTGGACGACGGCGAGGACCCTGGAAGCAGTGAGGCCGGTGCGAGCTCGCTCGCACCGGCCTCACTGCTGAACAGGATCAGTCCTCGTCGTCGTCCAGCTTGATGTTGGAGGTTTGCTGAACCTGCATGAGGAACTCGACGTTGTGCTTCGTCTTCTTGAGGCGGTCGATGAGCAGCTCGATGCCCTGCTGCTGGTCGAGTGCGGCAAGCACGCGACGCAGCTTCCACATGATCTTCAGCTCTTCGGCCGACAGGAGGATCTCCTCGCGTCGAGTACCGGAGGCGTTGATGTCGACGGCCGGGAAGATGCGGCGGTTGGCGAGGCCTCGGTCGAGCTTGAGCTCCATGTTGCCGGTGCCCTTGAACTCTTCGAAGATGACCTCGTCCATGCGCGAGCCGGTTTCGACGAGCGCCGTGGCGAGGATCGTCAGCGATCCGCCGTTCTCGATGTTGCGCGCGGCACCGAAGAACTTCTTCGGCGGGTAGAGCGCGGCCGAGTCGACACCACCGGAGAGGATGCGACCGCTCGCCGGGGCGGCGAGGTTGTACGCGCGTCCGAGCTTGGTGATCGAGTCGAGGAGGACGACGACGTCGTGACCCATCTCGACGAGGCGCTTGGCGCGCTCGATGGCGAGCTCGGCGACCGTCGTGTGGTCCGTGGCGGGACGGTCGAAGGTGGAGGCGATGACCTCACCCTTGACCGCGCGCTGCATGTCGGTGACTTCCTCGGGACGCTCGTCGACGAGGACGACCATGAGGTGGCACTCGGGGTTGTTCGTCGTGATGGCGTTCGCGATCGACTGCATGACCATCGTCTTACCGGCCTTGGCGGGCGCGACGATGAGGCCGCGCTGGCCCTTACCGATGGGGGCGACGAGGTCGATGATGCGGGTCGTGAGGACGTTCGGCGTCGTCTCGAGGCGCAGGCGCTCCTGCGGGTAGAGCGGCGTCAGCTTGCCGAACTCGACGCGCTTCTTGGCGGCGTCGACCGTCATGCCGTTGACGGTGTCGAGGCGCACGAGCGCGTTGAACTTCTGGCGTGCCGGCAGCTGCTCACCCTCGCGCAGGGCCCGCACGGCGCCGGTGACGGCGTCACCCTTGCGCAGTGCGTTCTTCTTGACGAGGTTCATCGGGACATAGACGTCCGTCGGGCCCGAGAGGTAGCCGGTAGTGCGCACGAAGGCGTAGTTGTCGAGGACGTCGACGATGCCGGCGACCGGCACGAGGACGTCGTCCTCGCGGATCTCGGGTGCCTCGTCCTCGAAGTCACGCCCACGGCCACCTCGGCGGCCGGAACGGTCACGGTCACGGCCGCGCTGACGACGGCGGCGTCCGCCGCGCTCGTCGTCATCGTTGTTGTTGCCGTTGTTGTTGCGCTCGTTGCGCCCGCCACGCTCGTTCTTGTCGGAACGGTCGTCGCGCTTGTCCGAACGGTCGTTGTTGTCGCGGTTCTCGCGGTTGTCCCGCTTGTCGCCGCGCTCACCGTCACGACGCTCGTTCTGGTTGCCCTGGCCACGCTCGCGCTTGTCGGAGCCGTCGTGCTTGTCCGGGCGCTCGTTGCTGCTCTTGTCGTGGCCCTTGTCGGAGTTGCCCTTGTCGGAACCCGACTGGTCGGAGGATCCGCGGTTCGAACCGGAGTCGTTGCCGTCACGCTTGCCACCGTCACGGCGCTCGTCGCGCTGGCCACGGCCGTCGTTCTTGGCGTTGTTCGACGCGTCGTTCTGGCCGGACTCGTTCTGAGCGTTCGCGCCGTCGTTCTGGCCGTCGCGCTTCGGACGCTCCTCGCCGCCGCGGCGACCGCGACGGGTACGCGGGCGTCCCTGCCCCTGCTCGTCACCGTTGTCCGACGCGTCACCTGCCGGTGCGCCGGCGGCGTTCGCGTTCGTGGAGTCACCGTCACGCTGGGCGCGTTGCGGCTTCTCGCTGGGCGCTTCGGCGGCCTGCTCTTCACGCACGGCACGACGCGCGCTCGGCGCGGTCGAGGTGAGCTCGCCGGCCTGCGGGCGGCTGCCGCTCACACCGTTGGCCTCCGCGCGCGCTGCGCGAATGGCAGCGACGAGGTCGACCTTGCGCATCTTGGAGATGCCACCGATACCCATGCTCTGCGCGAGCTGCTTGAGCTCGTCGAGGCGCATCGCGGACAGCGCGCCGCGCGGGCTGGACTGCGCCGGTGCGGCAGGCGTTTGTTCAGACACGAAGGATCCTTCCCCCTCGTTCGGCCCGCGTGTCAGATACGCGGACGGGATGTGAGTGGAGCCGGGTTCGAACAGAAACGAACCCGCTGCCGACCTCGTCCGGGGACGGACGGGGGATTCGGCAATGCACGAAAGCGCGGGTGGATCACCTGCGAGGCAGGTAGGCGTTCTTGGGACGTCGAAAGAAATTCGAGGCCTCCGCTGCCGCGACCGTGAAACGGTGACGGCCCGAGCGCCCTGGGAATTTCACCCGGGTGCACCTTGACGTTACACCCCCGACCTCACGAGGACGAAACCACGTGCACCCCACGGCTTGTTGTGCCGGGCGAAATGATCTCCACGTCGCTGGCCACCGCACGCACGGCTTCCTCTCCCTGCCCGCTCGTCAGGGCGAGCACGGTGGGCCCGGCGCCCGAGATGACGGCAGGGATGCCGGCGTCGCGCAGAGCGTCGACGAGGGCCATCGACTCGGGGTAGGCGGGGCGACGGGCTTCCTGGTGAAGGTAGTCCTGGGTGGCCGGCATGAGGAGACTCGGGTCCGCGGTGAGGGCGTGCGCAAGCAGCGCCGTGCGCCCCGAGTTGCGAGCGGCGACGGCGAGCGGAACGGCGGTGGGCAGCGCGGCACGCGCGGTGGCCGTCGACAGACGTCGCTGCGGCACGACGAGTACCGGCACGAGGTGGGGGTGCGGCGCGAGGACAGCGCTTCGCCAGTCGCCTGCGTCACCATTGCCGGCCCAGCTCACCGTAACGTTGCCGTACACGGACGCGGATGCGTTGTCCGGGTGGCCCTCGATGCTCGAGGCGATGTCGCTGACGAAGCGCAGCACGGTGTCGTCCGCGAGGTCGAGGCCCGCCAGGGCCGTCCCGAGCGCGACACCGGTGACCGCGGCACTGGCCGACGAGCCCATCCCGCGCGAGTGCGGAATGGCACCCCGGTAGCTCAGCCTCAGGCCCTGCGGAGCGTCCAGACCGAGCGCCTGCCAGGCGGCCACCATGGCCCGGTAGGCCAGGTGCGACTCGTCCAGCGGCACCTCCCCCTCACCGAAACCGGTGGCCTCGACGACGAGCGAGTCGCCCTCGACGCTCGCCTCGGCCTCGTCCCAGACGCCGAGCGCCATGCCGATAAAGTCGAAGCCCGGCCCGAGGTTGGCCGTGCTCGCAGGCACTCGCACTTGAGCGCGGGCACCGGCGGCGACGACGGCCCCGTCACGCAGCGGTTCGGCGCTCGTCACACGGTGCGCCATCGTCAGGAGTCGAGGCCGAGCGCCCGCGCCACCGAGTACGCGTCGACGTCGACGCGCTCGGGCTGGATGTCGTCACCGTCCGCGTTGCGCAGCGCCCACTGCGGGTCCTTGAGGCCGTGGCCCGTGACCGTGCAGACGATTGTGGCGCTCGCGGGAACCTGACCGGCGGCGTGCTTCTTGAGCAGGCCGGCAATCGACGCGGCCGAGGCGGGCTCGACAAAGATGCCCTCCTCGCTCGAGAGGTAGCGGTGGGCGTCGAGGATCTCGTCGTCGCTCACCCAGTCGATGAGGCCGCCGGAGTCGTCGCGGGCCTCCTCGGCCTGCTTCCACGACGCCGGGTTGCCGATACGGATTGCGGTGGCGATGGTCTCGGGCTCGTCGAACGGGTGCCCGGCGACGATGGGCGAGGCACCCTCGGCCTGGAAGCCCCACATCTTCGGCGTCTTCGTGGAGACGGCCGGCAGTTCGCGCCCGTCGGCGGTGGTGAACGGCGCCGCGTACTCGCGGTAGCCGCGCCAGTAGCCGGTGATGTTGCCCGCGTTGCCGACCGGCAGCACGTGGATGTCCGGGGCGTCACCGAGGGCGTCGACGATCTCGAAGCTTGCCGTCTTCTGCCCCTCGATGCGGGCCGGGTTGACGGAGTTGACGAGCTCGACCGGGTAGTTCTCGGCGAGCTTGCGCGCCACCGTGAGGCAGTCGTCGAAGTTGCCGTCGACCTGGAGCAGCTGCGCGCCGTGCGCGATGGCCTGACTCAACTTGCCCATGGCGATCTTGCCGTCCGGCACGAGCACCGCACACGTCATGCCGGCCTTCGTCGCGTAGGCGGCCGCAGAGGCGGACGTGTTGCCCGTCGACGCACAGATGACGGCCTTGGCGCCGTTCTTCGCGGCCATCGACATCGCCGTCGTCATGCCGCGGTCCTTGAACGAGCCCGTGGGGTTGAGGCCCTCGTACTTGACGAAGACGCGTGCACCGACGCGCTTGCTCAGCTTCTCCGCCTCGATGAGGGGCGTGCCGCCCTCGCCGAGGGTGACGACGGGGGCTCCGTCGAGCATCGGCAGACGCTCGGCGTACTCGGTGATGACGCCGCGCCACAGGTGGGCCATGTCAGATTCCTTCCGCGCGCAGCACCGACGTCACGCTCGTGACGTCGGGCAGCTTCTTAATGGTGTCGACCGTGGTCGCGAGGGCCGATTCGGGGGCCTCGTGGGTCATGAACGTAAGCGAGGCGAGCCCGTCCTCGGAGCGGCGCACGCCTTGGCGCATGCTCTCGATCGAGACGCCCTGATCGCCGAAGGCGCTCGTCACGCGACCGAGCACGCCGGGCTCGTCGGCCACCTCGACGCGCACGACGTAGCGGGTGAGCGATTCACCGATCGGCAGGATCGGCAGGTTGGCGTACGCCGACTCCCCCGCGCCGTGCGAGCCGCTGACGCGGTGCCGGGCGGCGTGGACGATGTCGCCCAGCACGGCGGATGCCGTGGGGTCGCCGCCGGCGCCACGCCCGTAGAACATGAGCTCGCCGGCGAGCTTCGTCTCGACGAAGACGGCGTTGAACGCCTCGCGCACCGTGGCGAGCGGGTGCGAGCGGGCCAGAAGCACAGGGTGCACCCGGACGTTGACGCCAGGGCCACCGTCGGCCCCGTCGCGCTCGACTTTCTCGGCGATGGCGAGCAACTTGATGACGCAACCGGCGCGGCGAGCGGCCTTGATGTCCTCCGCCGTCAGGCCCATGATGCCCTCGCAGTGCACGTCACTCGTGCGCACCCGGGTGTGGAACGCCAAGGAGGCGAGGATCGCAGCCTTGGCCTGGGCGTCGTGGCCCTCGACGTCGGCGGTCGGGTCGGCCTCTGCGTACCCGAGGCTCTGCGCCTCGGCGAGCACGTCCTCGAGGTTTGCGCCGGTGCGGTCCATCTTGTCGAGGATGAAGTTCGTCGTGCCGTTGACGATGCCGAGCACCTTCGTCACCTCGTCGCCGGCGAGCGACTCGCGCAGCGGACGGATGAGCGGAATGGCGCCCGCGACGGCTGCCTCGTAGGACAGGTCGACGCCGTGCTCCATCGCGAGCTGGTAGAGCTCGGGGCCGGCTTCGCCGAGCAGGGCCTTGTTAGCCGTGACGACGCTCGCGCCGTTCTCGAGGGCCTTCGTGATGAGCGACTTCGCAGGCTCCGTGCCGCCCATGAGCTCGACGACGATGTCGGCGCGCTCGACGAGGCCTTCGGCGTCGGTAGTGAACACGTCGGCGGGCAGGCCCGTCTCGGAACGGTCCTTCGACGCATCCCGAACGAGCGCGCCGACGATCTGGACCGGGGCCCCGACCCGGGCTTCGAAATCGGCTGCGTTGCGGGTGAGTTCACGCGCGACGGCGGTGCCGACGACGCCGCTGCCGAGCAGCGCCACCGTGATGGGCTTGGTCGTCATGGTCATTCCTCTTCCAGGGCGAGCAGGTCGTCGATGGTCTCCCGGCGCAGCAGGACGCGCGCGTCGCCGTCTTTGACGGCGACGACGGGCGGGCGCGGGACGTGGTTGTACTGCGACGCGAGCGCGCGGCAGTAGGCGCCGGTCGCGGCGACGGCGACGAGGTCACCGTCCGCAACGTCGGCGGGGAAGTTGATGTCGCGCACGACGATGTCGCCGCTCTCGCAGTGCTTGCCGACGATGCGGGTGGGCACGAGGTCGTCCGCGCCACCGCGGTTCGCGAGCGCCGCGTGGTAGTCAGCGGCGTAGAGAGCGGGGCGGGCGTTGTCGCTCATGCCGCCGTCGACGCTGACGTAGGAACGCACGAGGTCGTCCGTGGCCTGCACGGGCTTGACCGTGCCGACCCGGTAGAGCGTCACGCCGCCGGGGCCGATGATGCTGCGGCCCGGCTCAATCGAGACGCGCGGAACGGCGACACCGGCGTCGTCGCAGGCCGTCTTGACGATGCGCGCGAGCTGCTGCGCCATATCCGCCGGCTCGAGCGGGGTGTCGCTGGGCAGGTAGGCGATGCCGAACCCTCCGCCGAGGTCGAGTTCGGGCAACTCGACGCCGTGCGTTCGCGCGACGTCGAGCTGGAGGGCGACGAGGCGCGTCGCGGCCTCCTCGAACCCGTCCGATTCGAAGATCTGCGAGCCGATGTGGCTGTGGAAGCCGAGCAGTTCGAGCTCGGGGTGGGCGAGCACCCGGCCCACGGCGTCGGCGACCTGACCGTCCGCGAGGGAGAAACCGAACTTCTGGTCCTCGTGGGCCGTCGCGATGAACTCGTGGGTGTGGGCCTCGACGCCGAGCTTGACGCGCAGCATGACGGGCGCGCGCAGGTCGTGCTTGGCGGCTGCCGCGGCGACGCGTTCGATCTCCTCGAACGAGTCGACGACGATGCGCCCCACGCCGTACGCGAGCGCCGCGTCGATCTCCTCGACGCTCTTGTTGTTGCCGTGCATGCCGATGGCCTCACCGGGCACCTCGGCCTTACGGGCGATGGCGAGTTCGCCGCCGGAGCAGACGTCGAGACGCAGGCCCTCCTCGACGACCCAGCGCGCGATGTGCGACGTGAGGAACGCCTTGCCCGCGTAGTAGACGTCGGCCACCGTGCCGATGTCGCCGAACGCCGGCGAGAACGCCTCGCGGTAGGCGCGGGCGCGCCAGCGCACGTCGTCCTCGTCGATGACGTAGGCGGGGGTGCCGAAGCGGTCGGCCAGTTCGGTGACGGCAATACCGGCGATGCTGATGACGCCGTCGTCCCCGCGGCGGGCCGTGCGTGGCCAGACGATCTCCTCGAGGGGGCCGGTCGGCGCGTTCGGTACGGAACTCACGTCGCTGTCTCCTGCGGTGTCGAAATCGCTGCCGGTCGTGCTCGTCGGGCAAGCCGATGAGCCGATCAATAGGGTACGGGGGCGGCCAGGCGGGCCGCCGTCAGCGCCCCCGCGAGGACTCTACGGGCGGCGTCGAACACCGGCAGATCCGTCCGCGTGGCGGGCGAGTGTTCGGCGACCTGCGTGGTGCGCTCCGCGAGGATGACGATCTGGGTGAGCAACGGACGGGTGCGGCCGGTGCGTACGGCGTCCTCTGCCGCTTGCGGGACGAGGGCGAGCGCCGCGAGGAGTCGCCGCCCGGCGTCATCCGCACTCGCGCCCGCGGCGGTTCCCGCCTCCTCGCCGGCCCCGACGCCCGCGACGGCGACGGACGCGACCGCGTGTGCGCGTCGCACCAGGGCCATAGCGTTCGCGTCACGGCGCGAGGCGAGGACAAACTCAGGTGCTGCGACAGGTACCGGAGTCCGTTTCGGATGGGCGGCGTCGAGAAGCGCCCAGGTCAGCGCGTCGAGGCCGATTCGTTCCGCGGCCGCCGCGAACGTCATGGTTGCCCCGTCGATGTGAACGTCAGGCTGCACTGATTGCCACGTCGTCGCGGCCGCGCTGAGAGGCCCGAAGTCAATCTGCAGGCGCGTGCACCACTCAGGACGCGCGGCCACGTCGACGCTCAGTAGCCCCTTGTCGAAGGTCGCAAGCTCAAGCGCTCCCGGGACCGTCTCGTCCAGTGCCTCGCGAATCATCGCGTGCGCGGTCTCGGGGGAATCGGCGCGTCGACGTTCGACCATGACGTGCGCCACGTTGTTCGTGACGAAGCCGGCTTCCGCCGAAGGAGCCCACCGCCAGGCCACGCCGAGGCGCTCCCCCAGCGCCGAGGTCGTGGCCGCGTCGAACATGAGCCCGAGCGTAGCGAGTGAGACGACGTCACCTGCCCCTGGTGCGCCGCCGCTTGAGGGTTCCCGCGTGGAGACGAAGGGGACACGTGCCCCCTGCAGGAGCCGTCGCCCCTCGCAAGCTCGGGGTTTCTCCCGAATCCTTCGCGTTATCCAGGTATTGAGGAAGGCCGCCACACCTGCGCGAGCGCTTCGGCGTGACGGCCTTCCTCAACAAGTGCCCCCTGCAGGATTCGAACCTGCGCTCCCGCCTCCGGAGGGCGGTGCTCTATCCCCTGAGCTAAGGGGGCGGCGTGCGCCCTGAGGCGCGACTGCACACTTTAGCAGCGTGCATAGAGACTCACGAACGGTCGTTCCCGAGTGACCCCGCGACCGAGCGAGCAGCATCCTCGCGCGTCACCCCACGCAGTCCCGCACGCACGGCCGGACGCTGGGTCGCATCAGCCACCTCGCCGACGAGCTCCTCGAGCACGTCCTCGAGGAAGACGACGCCGCTCGTCTCGCCGTCGTCACCGACGACCCGCGCGAGGTGGGCACCGGAGTGCTGCATCGTGACGAGCACGTCCTCCACCTCGTCCTTGGGCCGCACCGTCGCGAGCGGTCGCACCCGCCGCGGCGGGATCGGCTCGGTGTACGCCTCGTCCTGCGCGTACAGCACGTCCTTGAGGTGGATGTAGCCGCCGAGGTCACCGCGCACGCTCGTCACCGGGAATCGCGAGAAACCATGCTTGGCGACGAGGGCGTCGACGTCCGCAGGCGTCGAGCCGAGACGCAACGTCACGAGGTCGCCGAGAGGAACGGCCACGTCCTGGGCCAGCTTGTCCGTGAACTCGAGCGCATCGCGAACGCGTCGCTCCTGCTCCGTTTCGAGCAGGCCCTCACGGTGTGACTCCTCGACGATCATCTCGACCTCCTCGGTCGAGAACGTCGAGGCGACCTCGTCCTGCGGCTCGATGCCCATCTTGCGCACGATGCCCTTCGAGACCGACTCGAGTACGCGAATGAGCGGACGCAGCGCCTTCGTGATGCGCAGCAGCGACGGCGCGAGCAACAGAGCCGCGCGGTCCGGGCCGGCGATGGCGAGGTTCTTCGGCACCATCTCGCCGAGCACGACGTGGAAGTACACGACGACGAACAGCGCGAGCAGCAGGCTGACGACGTGCGTCAGCCCGGACGGTAGCCCGGTCGCCTCGAGCGGTCCCGCGATGAGATGGTGAATGGCGTCCTCGGCCACCGCACCCAGGAGCACCGAGCACACCGTGATGCCCAACTGCGAGCACGCGAGCAGGGACGCGACGTTCTCCAGCGCCTCGAGTGAGCGAGCGGCCCGTTTCGAGCCCTGCTCCGCGAGCGGTTCGAGCTGCGAGCGCCGCGCCGCCATGACGGCGAACTCGGCCCCCACGAAATAGGCGTTGCCGGCGAGCAGCAACAGCGAGATCCAGAGCATCATCGGGCGTCTCCGTCCACGCGCGTCGAACCGCCGACGACATCACCGACACCAGCGTCGGTGGTCGCGTCCGACATCGGCGTGAAGCGCACCCGGTTGACGCGGCGACCGTCCATCGACATGACGCGCAGACGCCAGCCGGGCATCGACAGCTCGTCCCCGGCGCGCGGAATCCGTCCGACCTGCTGCATGACGTAGCCGCCCAGCGTCTCGTAGGCACGATCGTCGGGCACGGGCGCACCGATGCGGTCGGCGACCTCGTCCGGACGCCACAGCCCCGGCACGGTCCACGATCCGTCGGGCAGGTGACGGCTCGCGTCCTGCAGCTTGTCGTGCTCGTCACTCACCTCGCCGACGATCTCCTCGATGACGTCCTCGAGCGTCACGACACCCGAGGTGCCCGAGTACTCGTCGACGACGACGGCGAGTTGCAGGCCGGCTCCGCGCAGCAGCACGAGGAGCGGCTCGAGCGTCACCGTCTCGGGCACGAACGTCGCCTTGACCATGAGGGCGGTGACGGGCACGTCACCGCGGCGCTCGACCGGAACGGCGATGGCCTTCTTCACGTGGACGACGCCGTCGACGTCGTCCCACCCGTCGGCGAGCACCGGGAAGCGGGAGTGCCCCGTGGAGCGCGCGAGATTCACGACGTCCTCGGCGGTGGCCGAGCGATCGACGGACTCGCAACGCACCCGCGGGCTCATGATGTCCGACGCCGTACGCTCACCGAAGTTGAGCGAACGCGTGAGCAAATCGGCCGTGCCCTCCTCGATCGTTCCCGCCTCGGCGGAGCGACGAACCATCGACGACAGCTCCTGCGGGGTACGTGCAGCGGAGAGTTCCTCCTGCGGTTCGATGCCCATCTTGCGCAGCAGGAGATTGGCCGAGCCGTTGAGCAGCGCGATGAGCGGTTTGAAGACGACGGCGAAGATCTGCACGGGTCTGGCGACGACCTTGGCCACCCGAAGCGGCGCCGAGATACCGAGGAACTGCGGCACGAGCTCGCCGAAGATCATCGAGAACAGAGCGGCCAGAATCATGGCCAGCGCGGTCGACAATGCGACGGCCGCTCCCCCACTCACCCCGAGCGCCTCGAGGGGCGTCTCCAACAGGTGACCCAGCGACGGCTCCACGAGGTAACCGAGCAACAGCGTCGTGAGGGTGATACCGACCTGAGCGGCGGACAGCTGAGTGGAGAGCTTGCGCAACGCGGCGAGAACGGGGCGAGCGCCTTCGTCACCTTCGTCGATGGCGCGCTGGACGGCGTGACGGTCGAGAGCGACGAGCGAGAACTCGGTGGCGACGAACAGTGCCGTTCCGAGGGTGAGCAGAACTCCGAGGAGAATCAATATCCACTGCGTCATCAGGGCTTGAAATTATCACGGGGCTCATCGTGTTCTCGTCTTCCTGACCCGAACCTCGTAGCGCCCTCTCGCCCGAAGTGGCGCTGCGGGATAGGCTGGTCGTCGTATGCCGTGCATCCACCTGCGGCAGCGGCCATCAGGCCCAACCGAACGACGCACATGAAAGAGGCGCATCTGCGTGTCATCCCAGTCCCAGAGCTCTGACCTCGAGGCCTTCGGACCGAACGAGTGGCTCGTCGAAGAGCTTTACGAGCAGTACCGCCAGGACAAGAACTCAGTGGACGCCGCGTGGCAGGAGTTCTTCGCGAACTACCGCCCCGGCCAGGGCGGCTCGGGTGCCGGCACCTCCAAGTCAGCGGCTTCCGACGCGGGCTCCACCGATGCGAAGTCCTCGACGTCCACGAAGTCCGACTCCGCCAAGGAGAAGACGGAGAAGCCCGCAGCAGCCGAGGCGCCGCGTGACCAGCAGCGCGCCGAGTCGCAGCAGGCGGCCGAGCCCACGAAGGACACCTCCGACCAGGGCGCGGACGACAACCAGGGTTCCCAGCAGAAGCTCGACCCTAAGCAGGCGGAGGGCTTCACGCCCCAGCCGACGCCGCGTGACCACGGCGACGCCTCGGTGGGCGACCTGCCGGAGGCCGAGGACGTCGACACCCCGCTGCGCGGTGTCGCGGCCAAGATCGTGCAGAACATGGAGGCCTCGATCGAGGTCCCGACGGCAACGTCCGTGCGCGCGGTGCCGGCCAAGGCCCTCATCGACAACCGCATTGTCATCAACTCGAACCTCGCCCGCGGCCGCGGCGGCAAGGTGAGCTTCACCCACATCATCGGCTACGCCATCGTCAAGGCGCTGCGCGTCATGCCGGAGATGAACGCCTCCCTCTCGGTCGACGAGAAGGGCAAGCCGCAGCTTCACCAGCCGGGCCACGTCAACTTCGGCCTCGCCATCGACCTGCAGAAGCCGGACGGCTCGCGCACCCTCGTCGTGCCCTCGATCAAGGGCGCCGAGCGCATGAACTTCGCTCAGTTCATGGCCGCCTACGAGGACATGGTCAAGAAGGCCCGCAACAACAAGCTGACGCTCGACGACTACGCCGGCACGACGATCTCGCTGACCAACCCGGGCGGCATCGGCACCGTGCACTCGGTGCCGCGCCTCATGAAGGGTGCGGGCACGATCATCGGTGTCGGCGCGCTCGACTACCCGGCCGAGTGGCAGGGCGCGAGCAACGACACGCTCAACCGCAACGCCGTCAGCAAGATCCTGACGCTCACCTCGACCTACGACCACCGCATCATCCAGGGTGCGACGTCGGGTGAGTTCCTTCGTCAGATCCACCAGCTGCTGCTCGGCGAGCAGGGCTTCTACGACGAGATCTTCGAGTCGCTGCGCATCCCCTACGAGCCGGTGCGTTGGGTTCAGGACATCTCGGCTAACCACGACGACGACATCAACAAGGTCGCCCGCGTCCAGGAGCTCATCCACGCCTACCGCGTGCGCGGCCACCTCATGGCCGACACCGACCCGCTGGAGTACAAGCAGCGTCGTCACCCGGACCTCGACATCACGAGCCACGGCCTGACGCTGTGGGATCTCGACCGCACCTTCCCCACGGGCGGTTTCGGCGGTCAGAACTTCCTCAAGCTGCGCAAGATCCTCGGCATCCTGCGTGACTCGTACTGCCGAACCGTCGGCATCGAGTACATGCACATCCAGAACCCCGAGGAGCGGGCCTGGATGCAGTCCAAGGTCGAGCTCGCCTACGCGAAGCCGACGCAGGACGAGCAGGAGCGCATCCTCAAGAAGCTCAACCAGGCCGAGGCCTTCGAGACGTTCCTGCAGACGAAGTTCGTCGGCCAGAAGCGCTTCAGCCTCGAAGGCGGCGAGTCCGTCATCGCCATCCTCGACCGCATCCTGAGCGAAGCGGCCGAAAACAAGCTGGACGAGGTCGCGATCGGCATGCCGCACCGCGGTCGCCTCAACGTTCTCGCCAACATCGCGGGCAAGTCCTACGGCCAGATCTTCCGTGAGTTCGAGGGCACGCAGGCCCCCAACTCCGTGCAGGGCTCCGGTGACGTGAAGTACCACCTCGGCACCGAGGGCGAGTTCGTGGCCGATACCGGCGCGAAAACCAAGGTCTACCTCGCCGCCAACCCGAGCCACCTCGAGGCCGTCAACCCTGTCCTCGAAGGCATCGCCCGCGCCAAGCAGGACCGCATCAACCTCGCCGGCACGGCGTTCACGGTGCTACCGGTCCTGCTGCACGGTGACGCGGCGTTCGCCGGCCAGGGTGTCGTCGCGGAGACGCTCAACCTGTCGCAGCTTCGCGGCTACCGCACGGGCGGCACGATCCACGTCGTCATCAACAACCAGGTCGGCTTCACCACGGCGCCCAGCGCGTCACGCAGCTCGACGTACTCCACCGACATCGCCCGCATGGTTCAGGCGCCGATCTTCCACGTCAACGGTGACGACCCCGAGGCCTGCGTCCGCGTGGCCGAGCTGGCCTTCGAGTACCGCCAGACGTTCAACAAGGACGTCGTCATCGACATGGTCTGCTACCGCCGTCGCGGTCACAACGAGGGTGACGACCCCTCGATGACGCAGCCGCTCATGTACAAGCTCATCGAGGCCAAGAAGAGCGTGCGCCGTCTGTACGCCGAGGCCCTCGTGGGCCGTGGTGACATGGACCAGGAACGCGCGGAACTGCTGCTCAAGGACTACCAGCAGCAGCTGGAGCGGGTCTTCGTCGAAACGAAGGAAGCCACGAAGCAGTCGAGCCAGGACGCCCCGGCGGCCGACTCGAGTCAGGGCACCGACGCCGAGGGCCATGGTGGTCTCGAGCGCCCGTCCGCCCAGATCGAGGACGACGCGAAGAGCGCCTACTCCTCCGGTCGTTCGTCGGCCATCACCGAGGCCGCCCTCCAGCGGATCGGTGACGTGTGGACTAACCCTCCCGAGGGCTTTACCCTGCACCCCAAGCTCAAGCAGCTTCTCGAGCGCCGCACCAAGATGGTCGCCGACGGCGGCATCGACTGGGCCATGGGCGAGCTCATCGCCTTCGGTTCGCTCCTCATGGACGGCACCCCGGTGCGTCTGTCGGGTCAGGACAGCCGTCGCGGCACGTTCGTGCAGCGCCACGCCGTCCTCATCGACAAGCAGAACGGCAACGAGTGGACGCCGCTTCGCTACCTCACCGACGAGCAGGCGTGGCTGTGGATCTACGACTCGCTCCTGTCGGAGTACGCGGCGATGGGCTTCGAGTACGGCTACTCGGTCGAGCGTCCCGACGCGCTCGTGCTCTGGGAGGCGCAGTTCGGCGACTTCGTCGACGGCGCCCAGACGATCATCGACGAGTTCATCTCGAGCTCGGAGCAGAAGTGGGCGCAGCGCAGCTCCGTCGTCCTGCTCCTGCCCCACGGCTACGAGGGCCAGGGTCCCGACCACAGCTCGGCGCGCATCGAGCGCTTCCTGCAGCTGTTCGCCGAGGACAACATGACGATCGCCTACCCCTCGACGCCCGCGTCGTACTTCCACCTCCTGCGTCGTCAGGCGTACGCCCGTCCGCGCAAGCCGCTCATCGTCTTCACGCCGAAGCAGCTGCTGCGCGTCAAGGCCGCCACGAGCTCGCCGGAGGACTTCACGACCGGCCAGTTCGAGCCGGTGCTGAAGGACGCAAAGCAGCTCGACCCGTCCAAGGTCGAGCGCGTGCTGCTCGCCTCGAGCCGCGTGGTCTACGACCTCGAGGCGGAGCGCGAGAAGCGCGGCGACGAGACGACCGCCATCGTGCGCGTCGAGCAGCTCGCACCGATCCCGGCCAAGGAGATCGCGGAGGCGATCAAGGAGTACCCGAACGCCGAGATCGTGTGGGTGCAGGACGAGCCGAAGAACCAGGGCGCCTGGCCGTTCATGTTCTTCAACCTGCCCGACATGCTCGAGGAGCAGGGCGAGACTCGTCGTCTGCGCGTCGTGTCGCGTCCGGCGTCTGCGTCGCCCGCCACGGGTAACAGCAAGCGTCACGCGGCGCAGCAGGCCGAGCTCGTCGAGCAGGCCTTCACCCGCTGATCGCTCAGCACTGACGAGAGCGGCGTCGCCCTTAGAGGCGGCGCCGCTCTCGTCGTCCGCGGACGTGCCGCCAGCGCGCCGGGCGACAGCGGGAAGGGCGTGACGATAAGCTGCCCACGTGTATTTCACGGATCGAGGCATCGAGGAACTCGCCCATCGGCGCGGCGAAGAAGAGGTGACGTTCGAGTGGCTGGCCGACCAGCTGCGAACGTTCGTCGACCTCAACCCCGAGTTCGAGATCCCGGTCGAGCGCCTGGCCACGTGGCTGGCGCGCCTCGACGATGACGACGACGAATGAGTGAAGGCGAAGACACCGTGGCATACCCGCACGAAGGCAGCGAACCGCAGTTCCGGCCGAGCGCCGACTTCCAGGTCACCGAGGGCGATCGGCGGATCGGCCTGTGCTTCGTCGGGGACAGCTACGTCAACGGCTACGGCGACCCCAAGGCCCTCGGGTGGGTCTCGCGCGTCGTGGCGCGCACCCCGCGCGACGGCTCGGCGCTGACGACGTACAACCTGGGTGTGCGCGGCGAGAGCTCCTCCGACGTCCTCGCCCGCTGGCGCAGCGAAACGGCCCTGCGGTGGAAGAACTGCAACGAGCGACGCCTCGTCATCGGCTTCGGTACGAACGATGTCGCGCAGGGCATGACGACGGCCCGCTCGCGCCTCAACCTCGCCAACATCCTCGACGACGCGTCGACGAACGGCATCGCGACGTTCGTCGTCGGCCCGCCGCCCACGAGCGACCCCGAGCTCAACGCGAAGCTCGAACTGCTCGTCGACGCTCACGCCGACGTCTGCGCGCGCCGCGGCGTCACCTACGTCGACTGCTTCCGCCCACTGCTGGGGCACGACCAGTGGCAGTCCGACCTCGCCGCGAGCGACGGATACCACCCCGGCCAGGCGGGCTACGGCCTCATGGCTTGGCTCGTCCTCCACGCGGGGTGGCAGGACTGGCTGAGCCTTCCCTAGTCCTGTCTTCCGGCGCGCCTACCTCGCAAGCTCGGTAGCCTCGCTCGGTGCGACAGGCCTTCGGGCCTCACGCTTCACGCGCCCCGCGCGACGACCTCGCAAGCTCGGTCGTCGCGCGGGGCGCGTTCGCGTTCGGGCGCGTCCCCTCCCAGCGTGGTCGCGTTGGCCGTGCGCAGGGCACCGGGTCCGTGGTGCCCTCACGAACCCGCATGGGACACGGAATCCGCATGACCATCCGATGTTGCCTTCAAAACGAGGCACCTGTGCCCACATGCCCGCTCAACATCGGGATGGGCCCGGCGAACTCCAGGGGCGCGAGCGTGCCTGAACGGCTGTCGCACCGAGTCAGGCCCCCTCGGGGCCTGGCCGGAAGACGGCCGGAAGGATTATCAGTACGCGCCGTCCCTCGCGAGCACTGCGTGGACGGTCTTGAAGAGAATGACGACGTCGCCGGAGAGCGACCAGTTCTCGACGTAGTAGAGGTCCTTGCGGACCGATTCTTCCCAGGAGAGGTTGGATCGTCCGCCGACCTGCCAGGGGCCGGTGATACCCGGCTTCACGTTGAGGCGGCGGTGGACGTGCGTCTCGTACTCGTCGACCTCTTGCGGCAGTGGCGGGCGCGGCCCGACGAGGGACATGGAACCGGCGACGACGTCGAACAGCTGGGGCAGTTCGTCGAGGCTGTAGCGGCGCAGGACGTTGCCGACCCGGGTGATGCGTGGGTCGTCCTTCATCTTGAACAGCAGGCCGGAGCCCTCGTTCTGGGCTTGCAGTGCGGCGAGGCGCGCTTCGGCGTCCACCACCATGGAACGGAACTTCGTCATCTTGAACGGGGAGCCGTTGACGCCGACGCGTGTCTGACGGAAGAAGATGGGCCCCGGGCTGTCGAGGCGCACGGCCAGAGCGATGAGCAGGAGCAGCGGCGAGAGCAGCAGCAGCATGCCAATGGCGACGACGACGTCGAAGAGTCGCTTGAGCGAGTACTTGAGGCCGCTGTAGCGCGGCATCTCGACGCTAATGAGCGGCAGGCCCTCGATCGGACGCCAGTGGATGCGCGGGCCCGCGACATCCGTCATACGGCTCGCGAGCGCCAGACGAATGTCGGTGTCCTCGAGTTGCCACCCGAGTTCGCGAAGCTGCTTGCGGTTGACGCGGTTGGGACCCGCGACGATGACCATCGACGCGTGGTGGCTGTGCACGGCCGGCACAACGTCGGCCAGCCCACCGATCTGCGGCACCACCAGTCCGTTGGCCAACTCGAAGGTCGGAACATCGTGAGTCTCGGTGGCCACCCCGCGCACGACGAGGCCGGCTTCGGGGTTACGGGTGATGCCCTCGGCGACGTAGCGAACCTCTTGCGGCGAGCCGACGACGATGACGCCGTCGACGAGCCGGAAACGACGGCGCCGTTGCACGATCCAGCGCCGGACGAGCGCACGCTCGATGAGGAGCAGGACGAGCCCGAGTGGGAGTGCGATGGCGAGGAAGCCTCGCGCCACCTGGAGACGAAGTAACTCACTGACGATGGCGAGCGCGCCGAACGTACCGAACGTCGCTCGGACGATGCCCCGGTACTCGTCGGAGCCGATGGCCAGGGCATCGACGTGGTAGGCCTGGTTCCACTGGAGCGCCGCGACCCATCCCACGACGAGGCTGACAACGACGGCGACATACAGCTTGAACTGACCGTCGACCGCTTCGAGGGACGTCTTGAACGTCCAGAATCGTGCGAAGAAGGCTGCCACCACACTGAACGTCACGACGGCGAGGTCGAGAACGAACAGGACGAGCACGATCTTGCCTCGCCAGTCGCTTCGCGCGGAAGCTCCCTGCTTCGCGGTCGGTGTCGTCATGGTGGTGTCAGGATTCCTCGGTCGGCCTGGGAGAAGTTGTGGGGCACGAAGCATCTTAGCGCTCACTATGCGACTCGACCTATTCCTGAATTCGAGCCACGGCGAACGCCTTGACGGGGTCGCAAACACGACCTGAACCGGCGTCCAACGCAGGCTGGGGCGGCGTCCAGCCCAAAAAGGTCACGATCGGGAACACAAATGCGCGTAGTTCTTCCACGGCGCCAAACCGGGTGGCACTCTTAACCCACAACTGGGACGAGCGACTCGTCCCGTCCGCGGAAGGATCCTCCATGCGTACCACCACTTCGGCCGTCGCCGCTTTCGGCGCCGCCGCACTCCTGCTCTCCGGCTGTGGCTCGGACTCGCTCGATGACTCGAAGGACTCCGGTTCGGGGGGTTCGTCCTCGTCCTCGAGTGCGGCCCCGGCCGTCAAGAAGGACGATGCGCTCGCCAAGCTGGTTCCCGCCGACATCGCGAAGATGGGAACGCTCACGGTCGGCACCGACGCCTCCTACGCCCCCAACGAGTTCACGGCCGCGGACGGCAAGACGATCCAGGGCATGGACGTCGACCTGCTCAAGGCCGTCGCCGCGAAGCTCGGCCTGAAGCTCACGTTCCAGAACGGTGGCTTCGACTCGCTCATCGGCGGTGTCACGTCGAACAAGTACCCGCTCGCCATCAGCTCGTTCACCATCAACGAGAAGCGCATGCAGCAGGTCTCGATGGTGCAGTACTTCAACGCCGGCACGTCGTGGGCCACCGCCAAGGGCAACCCGAAGAAGGTCGACGTCGACAAGGCCTGCGGTCTCACGATCGGCGTCCAGAAGGGCACGGTCCAGGCCGACGACGACCTGCCGGCCCGTAACAAGAAGTGCGTTGCCGAGGGCAAGAAGGCCAACAAGCTCGTCGTCGAGGCCGAGCAGTCGAAGGTCACCGCCGACCTCATCGCGGGCAAGGTCGATGCGTTCGCCGCCGACTCCCCCATCACGGCGTGGGCTGTCGCGAAGAACGAGGACAAGCTCGAAAAGGTCGGCTCCGTCTACGAGGCCGCCCCGTACGGCATCGTCGTCGCGAAGGACCAGACGAAGTTCGCCGAGGCCCTTTCGAAGGCTCTCGAGTCGCTCGAGAAGGACGGCACCTACAAAAAGATCCTCGAGCAGTGGAACAACGGTGACGGCGCCGTCAACGAGTTCCCGGTGAACCCGAAGGCCTGATCACACCCCATGTCTGGTTCCGCCCCGCCCCCCGCCCCGGACGAGCCGCGGCCCGGCGTCATCGACGCCAAGCCGGTGCGACACCCGGGGCGCTGGGTTGCCGTCGCCGTCATCGCGATCGTCATCGCGATGATGATCAGTTCGTTCGTCACCAACCCGAAGTGGGACTGGCCGTTCGTCTTCAAGGTGATGAACTACTCGCCGGTGCTCGAAGGCCTGGCCAAGGGCACCATCATCGTCACTGTCGCGTCGATGATCATCGGCGTCACCCTGGGCATCCTCCTCGCGATCATGCGCCTTTCGGACAACCCCGTCCTGCGCGGCGTCTCGTTCGTCTACACCTGGTTCTTCCGCGCGGTGCCGCGTTACGTCCTCATGGTCATCCTCGGCCTCGGCGTGCTGTACCTGTACCCGACGCTCGACATCGGTGTGCCGTTCATGAAGGACTTCGGCCTGACGTTCTACTCGCTCGACGTCAAGACGATCAGCTCGGGCATCACCGTCGGCATCATCGGTCTCGGCCTGTCCGAGGCCGCGTACATGGCGGAGATCGCCCGCGCGGGCATCCTGTCGGTCGACAGGGGTCAGCGTGAGGCAGCCGAAGCGCTCGGCATGGACAGCTCGAAGACGATGCGCCGCATCGTCCTGCCGCAGGCCATGCGCGTCATCGTGCCGCCCACCGGCAACGAGGCCATCTCCATGGTCAAGGACACCTCGCTGCTCGTCGCCGTCCCCGTGTCGGCCGAGCTCTTCTACCAGGCGCAGGTCGTCGCGAACAACACGTACAAGATCATGCCGAGCTACTTCGCCGCGCTGCTGTGGTACCTCATCATCTGCTCGGTGCTCATGCTCGTGCAGGCCCGCCTCGAGCGGAAGTACGGACGCGGCTTCGGCGGCTCGGCGACGGACGGCGGTCTCATGACCAAGGTCAAGTCACTGAGCTTCGGGTGACGGGGTGAACATGGAAGGCAACATGAACAAGCCACTGGTCCACGCCGTCAACCTCGGCAAGTCGTTCGGCAAGAACGAGGTGCTCAAGGGCATCGACCTCGACGTGCACCCCGGTGAGGTCGTCGTCCTGCTCGGCCCCTCCGGCTCGGGCAAGACGACGTTCCTGCGCTGCATCAACCAGCTCGAGACGATCGACGCCGGCCGCATCTGGGTCGACGACGACCTCATGGGATACCGCGACAAGGACGGGCAGCTGTACCGCCTCAAGGATTCCGAGATCGCGGCCCAGCGTCGCGAGATCGGCATGGTGTTCCAGCGCTTCAACCTCTTCCCGCACATGACGGCGCTCGAGAACGTCATGGAGGCGCCTGTGCAGGTCAAGGGGGTTTCCAAGGCGGAAGCGAAGTCGCAGGCCGTCGACCTGCTCGAGCGGGTCGGTCTCGGTGAGAAGACCGGGCACTACCCGAGCCAGCTCTCCGGCGGTCAGCAGCAGCGTGTCGCCATTGCGCGCGCTCTTGCGATGAAGCCGAAGCTCATGCTGTTCGACGAGCCGACGTCGGCCCTGGACCCCGAGCTCGTCGGCGAAGTCCTGTCGGTCATGAAGGAACTCGCTCGCGAGGGCATGACGATGGTGGTCGTCACTCACGAGATGGGTTTCGCCCGTGACGTGGCCGACCGGGTCGTCTTCATGGACGCCGGGGTCGTCGTGGAGACGGGCCCGCCGCTAGAGGTCATCAACAACCCCCAGCACGAGCGGACGAAGTCGTTCCTCGCCCGCATGCGCTCCGAGCACGAAGCCGTCGCGGCGCTCGTGGCCGACGAGGCCGTCTGACCCGAGCCGGCGCTCAGCGCGAAGCCCGGCTGCTCCCCTACCCTGGGGTCATGCAGTTGGGCTTCGTCGTCGTCAGGGGTCGATCGATGGAACCCACGTACGTCGACGGCGACGTGCTGCTCGCCGCCTACGGCGCGCCCCCGCGGGTCGGCGATCCTCACATCGTGCGGCTGCCGGACGGGCCGGACGGGCCGCGCCCCATCGCCGTCAAGCGCGTCACCTCACGCGGCTCCGACGGCTGGTGGGTCGAACGCGACAGCACCCGTGAGGGTGTGGATTCCTGGCTGGTCGGTGCGCTCGCCGACGACGCGGTGCTGGCACGGGTGCTGTGGCCGCGAAAACCGCGCCATGTCGCGGCAATGCGACGCTGTCGCACCTTGGTTGCCACCTTTCGGAAGAGGCGAGAAAAGCGATAGGTTGGAACCAGAGTTGCTGTTCGGCAACTGTCCACCACCAGCAGAAGGAGTTCCCCATGCTGAAGCGTTTCTTCGCGCCCACCACCGAGGTCTCGGCCCACTGCGACCTGCCCTGCGGCGTCTACGACCCCGCCCAGGCCCGTATCGAGGCCGAGTCGGTCAAGGCCATCATCGCCAAGGTCGCCGACAACGACGACCCCGATTTCCGCACGCGCGCCGTCGTCATCAAGGAGCAGCGCAGCCAGCTCGTCAAGGAGCACCTGTGGGTGCTGTGGACGGACTACTTCAAGCCGCCGCACTTCGAGAAGTTCCCCGAGCTCCACACCCTCATCAACGAGGCCACGAAGCTCGCCGGTGCCACGGGCACCAAGGGTGAGTTCGACGCCGGCAAGGCCGACGAGCTCCTCGCCAAGATCGACCGCATCGCGGAGATCTTCGCCGAGACGAAGAAGGGCTGACCCTTCGCCGCTCGCGTACTGCGCAACGAACGGCCCCGACACTGCCTGCGTGGCAGGTCGGGGCCGTTCGGCGTCTCGGCAGGAATCCGGCGATGTGGTCGCCGGCCTCGCATGTGACAGAATGGACAGGTTGGCCCCCGACTTTCGGGGGGAATTAACCCCGACACAGGGAGTTCACGATGAGCAAGCGCGCACGCAAGCGTCGCTCGCGCAAGGGCAAGGGCGCGAACCACGGTAAGAAGCCCAACGCCTGAGCGTTGATGCAGTGAGTCACGAAGGCCCGCTCCCCCATTCGGGGTGAGCGGGCCTTCGTCATGGCTTCGGGGCGTCAGTTCTCGTAGCGCACCTGGGTGTAGCTGTAGCTGATCTGCGTCATGATCACGGACCGGAGCTGCTCCGGCGCCTGCTCACGGCCACACGCTCGCTTGACGAGCTTCTTGAGCAGCATGTCGCGCTCGTACTCCGTCAGGCACGGCGGGCAGTCGAGCAGGTGCTGACGCAGCTCCTCGTACTCCTCCGCGGAGAGTTCACCGTCGATGTAGGAGTAGAGGTTGGCGACGTAGTCGGGGCATTTGTCGCTCATTTCTTCGTCTCCCCCTTCGACTCCTTGAGGAAGCCGCGCTCACGCGCGTAGTCCTCGAGCTGCTCACGCAGGAGCTTGCGTCCGCGGTGCAGGCGCGACATCACGGTGCCGATGGGCGTGTCCATGATCTCGGCGATCTCCTTGTACGGGAACCCCTCGACGTCGGCGTAGTACACCGCCAGGCGGAAGTCCTCCGGAAGGTTCTGCAGAGCGCGCTTGATGTCGTTGTCGGGCAGGTGGTCGAGAGCTTCGTTCTCGGCCGACTTCAACCCTGTGCTCGAGTGCGCCTCGGCGCGGGCCAGCTGGTAGTCCTCCACCTCGGCAGCATCCGACTCGAGCGGCTGACGCTGCTTCTTGCGGTAGCTGTTGATGTAGGTGTTGGTCTGGATGCGGTACAGCCACGCCTTGAGGTTCGTGCCCGGCTTGTACTGGTGGAAGGCCGCGAAGGCCTTCGCGAACGTCTCCTGGACGAGGTCCTCGGCGTCGCTGGGATTGCGCGTGGTGCGCAGGGCGGCGCTGTAGAGCTGGTCGAGGTACGGCATGGCATCGCGCTCGAACCGCGCGGCACGCTCCACCGGGGTCTCCGTGCTCGGGTCGGTGGCGGCGGAGTCCGTGGAGCTCTCGGCGTCGACCGTGGTGTTCTCACTCATCGCCTTCAACCCTAGCGCGGGTCGCGACGCGGCACGAGCGCGTTGCGGGGGCGTGGCCGCGAAGCCGGCCCCAAGGCTCAGGCCGGACGGCTCCACCGGCACCACAGGTGTGACAAGCATCCTGATTCACTTTCGGTTCCTCGAAAGCCCGCGGGCGGGCTTGCTGTTCGCTCACGTCAACAGGAGGTGGATGAACGTCATTCCCGAAAGGGAATTCGGCGGAGGACAGGCTCGTGTCAATCAGTCGGACGCACCCTCACTCAGAGAGGTTCGTCAGCCAGCCGCGTACCGCGTCGATGACGTCGGTCGGGTTCTTGCTGAAACCGTGCGGCCCCTTGACGCCGACGACCTGCGCACCGGGAACGGCGTCGCGCACCGCGTCGGGTCCGCCGAACGTGTCCGTCGCGCCCTGCACGACGAGGAGTGGGATCTCGGCCTCGACGACGCTCTGCGCTTCACTCGTGCGCCACTTCTCGGGTACGTCGAGCTTGCCCGGCGGCATGAGGGGGAACGCGAGTGCCACAGCGGCGTCTGCGCTGCACTGCGCCGCCGTGCGACAGGCGACACGGGCCCCGGCCGAGCGTCCGCCCTGCACGAACCGGCCCTCGATCTCCCCCGCCGCGCGTAAGTGCTCGATCACGGCGAGCCACGCTTCGTCGAGGGTCTTGGGTGGGGTGGCGAGGCGCCGTCCGGCAACGACCCACGGCTGGTCGACGAGGACGACGCGCCAGCCGTCATCGGCCAGCGCCGTGAGTCCGTCGAGGTCGGGGGTGTTCGTGCCCTTGCCGGCTCCATGGCCCAGGACGAGCGTGCCGTCAGCGGCGCCGTTGGGGTCGACGACGTAGACGCGGGCGGTGCCGCGGAGTGTCTCGACGTCGAGCCTGCGGTGGGCGCGGGTCGGCGGAACGGACGTCGCCATCATCAGCCTCCGATGATCTCGCCGGTGACGGGATCGAGGACCCCGACGAGCTGGTCGCTCGGCAGCGGGGTGAGCAGACCCGGGCCGTTGTTGCGCGTCGCGCTCACCGCGCTGGAGATGGGATACGCCTCGAAGGGTGAACTGTCCCCCGGGCGCAGGAAGGCCGCCACGTCGGCCTCGTCGGTGAGCGACGGGTCGAGCCAGTCGTCCCACTGCTCCCGCTCGAGGCTGAGCGGCTGACGGTCGTGGATGCGGTCCAGCCCCTCGCCCGCGCTCGTCGTGATGATCGAGAAGGAGACGACCCACGCGTCCGGGTCACCCTCGGGCAGCGTCCGGTCACGCCAGAACTCGTAGATGCCGGCGAAGGCGGTGTCGTGACCGTCGGTGCGGTGCATGTAGAACGGCTGCCTGCGCGGCTTGCCCTTGGCGTCGTGCGCCACCGGCGAGACCTGCCACTCGTACCAGCCGGCAGCCGGCACGAGGCAGCGGCGCGCCTTCGCGGCCTTCGCGAACGAGGCCTTTTCGAGCAAGGTCTCGGCGCGCGCGTTGATCATCCGCAACCCGACCTTCGTGTCCTTCGACCACGACGGCACGAGGCCCCACGTGAGGTGGCGCAGCTGCCGGGTGGGCTCGCCGCGGCTGCCGTCGTCGAGCTTGCTCGCACGCGTGAGCACGACGGGCGCCTGCTTCGTCGGCGCCATGTTGTAGTCGGGCGCCCCCACCGGCGGTTCCTGCGCCGAGACGAGGAGCGAACGCGTCGCTTCGCCACTCGCGTCGACGTCCACCTCGAACTCCTCGACGAGCTCACCCGCCCCGGCGCTGGCCGCATACCTGCCACACATGAGCCCCAGCGTAGGGGCATAAGTCCGGAAAACGTTCCGGCCCGGGAGGTCGCGACGTCGCACGACGCCGACTAAGTTGGAGGTAGAGATCATTCGACCAAGGAGGACACGATGCCCATTCGTCGTATCGCCCGCGCGGCTCTCGCCAGCTACTTCCTCAACGAGGCTGCCAAGGCGTTCAAGAACACCCAGTCGCAGGCCGAGGAGGCCGCGCCGTTCGTCGAGTTCGTCAGCCGCGAGAGCGGCAAGAAGGTGCCGAACGACCCCGAGCTCGTCGTCAAGGCCCAGGGCGCCCTCATGGGTGGCGCCGGTGCCGCGCTCGCGCTCGGCAAGTTCCCGCGCCTTTCGGCGGCGCTGCTGACGCCGACCGTCGGTGCGAACGCCTACATGCACGACGCCTTCTGGGCCGAGAAGGACCCGGCCGCTCGCGCCCGCAAGCAGTCGAACTTCTTCCGCACCGTCGCGATCGTGGGCGGAGTGCTGCTCGCGGCCGCTGACACCGCGGGCAAGCCGGGCCTCGCCTGGCGCGCCTCGCACGGCGTGAAGACCTCGCGCCGTGAGGCCGCTCGTGCGGCCAAGACTGCCCGTCGCGAGGCGAAGCTCCTCGCCGCCCAGGCAGGAAACGCGCTTCCCTCATGACCCCTGGTAGTCCCGTGACGACCGACTGGCCCGCCCCCGTGGCGCGCCGGTCGGTCGTCGGCACGTTCAGCGTCCCCGGTTCCAAATCCCTCACCAACCGCTATCTCGTCCTCGCAGCGCTCGCCGACGACGAATCACTCCTGCGAGCGCCGCTGCGCTCCCGCGACACGCTGCTCATGGCCGAGGCCCTGCGCAGCCTCGGCGTCCGCGTCGACGACGTCGAGGGCGACTCCCCCGAAGGCGCCGACTGGCACGTCGTGCCCGGCGACCTGCGGGGGCCTGCGAACGTCGACTGCGGCCTCGCCGGCACCGTGATGCGGTTCCTGCCGCCGGTCGCCGCGCTCGCCGACGGCCCGGTCACCTTCGACGGCGACCCGCACGCCCGCAAGCGCCCCATGGGCCCCGTGCTCAAGGCCCTGATCGACCTGGGCGTACCTGTCGAGGACGCCGACGGTGGCCCCGCGAGCGCCCTGCCGTTCACAGTGCGCGGCCAGGTCCGCGTGGACGGTGGCCGCGTCGAGGTCGACGCCTCCACGAGTTCCCAGTTCGTCTCCGCCCTCCTGCTCGCGGGCGCGCGCTTCAGCGAGGGCGTCACGGTCGTTCACACCGGCGAGGCGCTGCCGAGCATCCCGCACATCGACATGACCGTCGAGGTGCTGCGCGACGCGGGCGTCGTCATCGAGGTCGACGAGAACGACGGCGCCTGGAGCTGGACCGTCGAGCCGAGCGACATCCGTTCCCTCGACGTCATGGTCGAGCCCGACCTGTCGAACGCCGCGCCCTTCCTCGCGGCTGCTGCCGTCACCGGCGGTGAGGTGTTCATGGCGGACTGGCCCACGTACACCACGCAACCGGGCGACCAGATCCGTGACGTCCTCGAGCGCATGGGCGCCACGTGCACCCTTGACCGTGAGGGCCTGCGGGTCACCGGCCCGCAGCAGCTGCGCGGCATCGACGTCGATCTCGCGGAGGCCTCGGAACTGACGCCCGTCGTCGTCGCGCTGTGCGCGTTGGCCGACGGTGAGTCGCGCATCCGCGGCGTCGCCCACATCCGCGGCCACGAGACCGACCGCCTCGCCGCGCTCGCGGCCGAGTTCGGCGCCCTCGGAGTCGACGTGTCCGAGACCGAGGACGGCCTCGTCATCCGCCCGCGCCCTGCCGACCAGTTGCGTGGCGGCTTGTTCCGCACCTACGACGACCACCGGATGGCCATGGCCGCCGCCGTGGTCGGCCTGCGGGTTCCGGGCGTCGTCATCGAGAACATCGCGACGACCGGCAAGACCCTGCCGGAGTTCGACCGACGCTGGAGCGCACTCGTCTCCGCGAGCGCCGAAGCCCACTGACGTGGCAGGTCGCAACTGGAGCGAGGCCGACGTTCGGGTACGCCCGGGCCGCAGGAATTCGCGCCCGCGCACGAAGGATCGTCCGAAGCACGAGGACGCCGTCGTCGGCATGGTCATCGGTGTCGACCGTGGCCGCTGGTCGGTGCTGCTCGACGGTCGGCGCATCACGGCGATGCGGGCACGCGAGCTGTCCCGCACGCCCGTCGTCGTCGGTGACCGCGTCGCCCTCGTCGGAGACACGAGCGGCGACGCCGGCACGCTCGCGCGCATCGTGCGCGTCGAAGAACGCACGAGTGTCCTGCGGCGAACGGCCGACGACACCGACCCGTACGAGCGCGTCATCGTCGCCAACGCCGATCAGCTCGTCATGGTGACGGCGCTCGCCAACCCGGAACCGCGCACCGGCCTCATCGATCGGTGCCTCGTCGCCGCGTACGACGCGGGGCTCGACCCGCTGCTCGCGCTGACGAAGGCCGACCTCGTCGACCCGGCCGCCTTCCTCGCGAACTACGCCGCGCTCGACGTGCCGTACACGGTGACGTCGGCGCAGGAACTGAGCGACGACCAGCGCGAGGAGCTCATCGCCTCCAGTGGCCGAGTGCCCCGTCGTCTCGACGGGCTGGACGAACTGCGCGAACGGCTCGCCGGTCGCGTCAGCGTGCTCGTCGGCCACTCCGGCGTCGGCAAGTCGACACTCGTCAACGCGCTCGTGCCCGACGCGGCGCGCACGACCGGGCACGTCAACGACGTCACCGGTCGCGGTCGCCACACGTCGACGTCCGCTGTTGCCCTCGAGTTGCCCGGCGGCGGTTGGGTCATCGACACCCCGGGCATCCGCTCGTTCGGCCTCGCGCACGTCGACCCGACGACGATCGTCGAACACTTCCCCGATCTCGCGCCGGGCACCGCGAACTGTCCACGCGGTTGCACGCACGACGAGCCGGACTGTGCCCTCGATGTCTTCGTCGCCGAAGGTGGCGCCGGTGAGAGCGGGCAACAGCGGTTGGAGTCGTTGCGGCGTCTCCTGCGCTCCAGGGACGTCCCCGACAAGGACGAGCACATGGAACGGCGATGACGCCGCCGACGGAGCAACGACGCACCCGAGTTGCCGAGGAGGCAAGTCGCGTCGCCGGCGGCGTGCGCACGCTCGGCGAGGCTCTCGCCCGACTGCTCCAGCCGGCGGCCCACCGCTTCGGACTGGTCGGCGCGGACATCGTCCCGCTGCTCGTGCTCCTCGTGTGCGCCGTCGTGCTCTTCGTCGGCCTCGCCGGTGGCGCCGAGGTCTACGAGGGCGTGCGTGAACGCGGCGATCTCGGGCGCTTCGACCAGCCAGTTCTCGACTGGGCCGTGAGCCACCGCAGCGGCGGGCTCGACTCGGCCATCACCGCCTTCACGCATCTCGGTGGGCCGGTCTACTTCCCGATCATCCTCGTGCTGCTCCTCGCCGTGTTCACGTGGCTGCGCCGCACTGCGTCGCCCTTCCTCGTCCTGGCGCTCGGCCTCGGCTCAGCTCTGGCCTTCACTGCGGCGGGCAAGGACATCACGGCGCGCTCCCGACCGCCGCGTGCCCTCGCGGTGCCGCCCTACGAGTCGTCACCCTCCTTCCCGAGCGGCCACACCGTCACCGCCACCGTGACGGCGGTGCTCGTCGCCTATCTCGTGTTCCTCACCGCTCACTCACGACGGGTGCGCACGGTCGCCGTCGTGCTGTGCTCCCTGTGGGCCCTGCTCATGGGACTCTCGCGCGTCTTCCTCGGCCACCACTGGCTCACCGACGTCATGGCCGGGTGGTGCCTCGGCCTCGCGTGGGGCGCGCTCGTCATCGTCGTCAACACGGCACGGCTCCTGCTGCGCACCCGCCACCGCCGCCTCGACGACGCCGGCGACACGCCTGTCGCCGGCTGACGGAGCACGCGGCGAGAGGGGACACCCGCGCCGACCGGGTAGCGTGACGGGGTGACCCCCATTCTTCGAGAAGCCAGCCCGTACCACGACGATCTGCGGCTCGCCCACGTGCTCGCCGACTCAGTCGAGGAGATCACGATGGGGCGCTTCGGCGCGCCCGACCTGAGCATCGATACGAAGCCGGACCTCACCCCCGTCACGGAGGCCGACCGTGAGGCCGAGCGCGTCATTCGGGAGAACCTCAAGCGCGCGCGGCCGCGGGACGCCATCAAGGGCGAGGAGTTCGGCGAAACGGGCAAGGGCCCGCGTCGCTGGATCATCGACCCGATCGACGGCACGAAGAACTACGTCCGCGGCGTCCCGGTCTGGGCCACCCTCATCGCGCTCGTCGACGGCGACGAACCCGTGGTGGGCCTCGTCGCGGCGCCCGCGCTGCACCGACGGTGGTGGGCGGCCAAGGACGCCGGCGCCTGGACCGGTCGTAACCTCACGAGCGCGACGCAGATCCACGTCTCCAAGGTCGACTCGCTGGCCGACGCGTCCCTCAGCTACTCCTCCTTCAACGGCTGGGCCGAGCGGGGCAAGGACATGGACCTGTTCCGCCTGAGCAAGGAGGTGTGGCGCTCACGGGCGTACGGCGACTTCTTCTCCCACATGCTCGTCGCGCAGGGAAGCGTCGACATCGCGCCCGAGCCGGAGCTCGAGGACTACGACATGGCGGCACTCGTGCCCATCGTCACCGAAGCCGGCGGGCGCTTCAGCGGTCTCGACGGGCGCGACGGCTGCTGGAGCGGCAACGGCGTCTCGACGAACGGCCTGCTCCACGCCGAGGTTCTCGCCCGCCTCGGCGACAATTCCCCGGCGCCCTCCCTCATCCCAGGTGAGTGACACAGCCTCCTTTGACCATGACGAAGGCCCCAGCCGTTTCCGGCTGGGGCCTTCGTCACGGTCGCTGGGACGCAGATCAGTTCTTCGGCGTCTCGATCTGAGCCGGCTCGTCCTTGGCCTCGATGGCGTGGTTGGTCTTGGACTCGGCCAGCAGGCCCGGCACCTCGACGCTCGGGCGGTACTTGTCGCCCAGTTCGTCGATCGCGAGGCGTGCGTGAACCTGCTGCTCGGTGGCCGTGCGCTCGTCACGGTTGTCGCCGAGGAAGGCCAAGGCCCAACTGATCATCGTCGTCAGACGCGACTTGAAACCGATGATGTAGAACAGGTGCACGCCGAGCCACATGAGCCAGGCGATGAAGCCCTCGGTCTCGAGACGACCGACCTTCGTCACGGCAGAGAAGCGCGAGATGGTGGCCATCGAACCCTTGTCGAAGTACTTGAACGGGCCCGGGGACGGCTGGCCCTTGACACGCGCGAGGATCGACGTCGCGGCGTAACGGCCGCCCTGGATGGCTACCTGCGCCACGCCGGGCAGCTTGTTGAGGCTCATCATGTCGCCGACGACGTAGATCTCCGGGTGGCCCGGCAGCGACAGGTCGGGCTGCACTGCGATACGACCCGAGCGGTCGACCTCGGCACCCGTCTTCTCGCCGAGCAACTTGCCCAGCGGGCTGGCCGCGACGCCGGCGGCCCACACCTTGCACACCGAGTCGATGCGCGTGACGGTGCCGTCCTCGGTCTTCATCTCGATGCCCGTGGCATCGACGTTCGTCACCATCTGGCCGAGGAGCACCTCGACGCCCATGCCCTCGAGCTGCCCCTGGGCCTTCTTGCCGAGGTTCGCCCCGAACGGCGGCAGCACCTGCGGTGCGGCATCGACGAGGACGACGCGGGCGTCCTTGGGGTTGATGTGACGGAAATCGTCGGCGAGCGTGCGGTTGGCGAGTTCGCTGATCTGACCTGCCATCTCGACGCCCGTCGGGCCGGCACCGACGACGACGAACGTCAGCAACGAGCGCACGTCGTCCCACTGGCCGGAGGCCGCTGCGAGCTCGGCCGTCTCGAAGGCGCCGAAGATGCGTCCGCGAAGCTCGAGTGCGTCGTCGATGCTCTTCATGCCCGGCGCGAACTCGGCGAAGTGGTCGTTGCCGAAGTACGACTGGCCGGCGCCCGCGGCGACGATGAGCGAGTCGTAGTCGTAGACCTGAGTGGAGTCGAGCAGTTCGGCCGTGACGCGCTTGGCATCGACGTCGATGTCCGTGACTGTGCCGATGAAGATCTCGACGTTCTTCTGCTTCTTGAGCACCTCACGCGTGCTCGGGGCGATGACACCCTCGCTGAGGATGCCGGTGGCGACCTGGTAGAGCAACGGCTGGAAGAGGTGGTGCGTCGTCGACGAGACGAGCACGACGTCGACGTCCTCGTCCTTGAACTTCGTCGCGGCGAAGAGGCCGCCGAAGCCGGAGCCGACGATGACGACGCGGTGGCGTCCCGTGGACTTCTTCTCAATCTCCATGAATTCCTCGCACATCTCTCGCGGCGCGTCTCGCCTGGCCCGAGCACGCACTCACGCACTGCCGCCAAGCTTACTCACCCGCGCGGGCGGGTCGTGGGGCGCACCGGCCGGTAAGGTAGGCCTGAAACAGGTGTGCCGGGACGAGATTCGACCCGTGCGCACGAGGCCAGGACGAGTCAGACGATTCGGTCGCGCCACGCGACACGAGACGACGGAGTGTGCGATGAACGGCGAGCACAACCAGAGGCAGCCCCACGCCATCCAGTGGAGCGCCCCGCAGCCCGGCGGCGCCGAACCGGCGTGGCAGGGCCCGAGCCCCGACGCCCCCGCAGCGAAGGCCCCCGAACCGACGCCCCCGCAGAGCGAGGCGGCGCCCGGCCTCGGCGCCCAGGGCAACTGGGGTTATTCGTCCGAGGCGTCTCACCCGAACCAGCAGGGTGGGCAGGTGGGCGCACGCGTGCCCCGCCGCGACGAGGCCGGGCACGGCGAAGAAGCATCGGCGCCCCTCGGTAACCCGTGGGGCTTCGAGCCGAATGCGGGTTCGGACGCCGGAGCCTCGCGCTCCTTCCCGTCCGATGCCCAGTCCGCATCCGCTCCCGGCTGGGCCGGTGCGGCGGGCAGCGGCTCCACCGCCGAGGAGATCTCGAGCTCCCACCCCGACAACGCCGGATACGGCTGGTCCGGTGCATCAGGCGCATCGCGCTTCGACGCCCCGGATCGCAGCGACCACGCGCCACGCGCGAGCGACCCCTCGTCGGATTCCGCCTCACACGGTGCGTACGGGAACGAGTCGCGCTACGAGAGCGCACCGCCCCAGGCCGAATCTGCTCGCTCCTACGAGAGCGCACCGCACCAGCAGCCGCGTGACGGTGGCGACACCGGCGGCTCCCGGCCCGAGCGGAACGAGGGATCCTCGTCCGCGAGCGCGGCGCCCGCCAGCTACGCCTCGGCGCCGAACCTCGGCCAGACCGGCGCCGACAGCTCGGCCAGCTCGGCCGCCACGCCGCAGGAGTACGAGTCGAACCCGCCGCAGGTCATCGGTCAGAACGACGACCTGCCGGACGACTCCCTGACGATCGGACGCAGCCGCAGTAACAGCATCGTCCTCGACGACATGCTCGTCTCGCGTCGTCACGTCGTCATCACCGCCGACGAGGAAGGCCTCCTCCTGCGCGACCTCGGCTCGCGCAACGGCACCTTCGTCAACGGCCGCCGCGTCGAACAGACGCACCTGCACGAGGGCGACCGCATCGGCATCGGCGCCTCGACGTTCGAGGTGCGCGACGGCTGGCTCGTCTCGGTCTGATCGCCACGCGACCGCCGGCGGGCGTGCACGCCGGCGGTCAGCTTCGTTCGAGCACGTACCAAAGGGGAAGGACGAGCGTGAACGACGCTCAGCAGGAGCTGCACATCGAGGTGGAGGGGCGCCGCATCCGGCTGTCCCCAGGTCAGAGGTTGACGTTGGGGCGTGATCGGGCCGCGGACGTGCCCCTCGCGAACGCCGACGTCTCCCGCCGTCACGCAGAGATCCGTCATGAGAACGGCTCGTGGCAGCTTCGCGACCTCGACAGCTCGAACGGCACGTGGGTCGGCGGACACCGGGTGCGCGGATATGTCGCACTCCGTGGCGGCGAGAGTGTTCGCCTCGGCGGTGAACGCGGCGTCCCGTTCCGGGTCGGAATCTCGGCGGCCCCCGCAGAACGCACGGGCTCGAACACGAGCGCCACCGAGCACGCCGGCACCGGTCCCGTTTCCGCACCCATGCCGCGCGCCAAGACCTCCTCCGGTGACACTCAGGCCACGCACACGGGTGGCCCCACGGCGGCGAGCGGCCCGCTCCCCAGGGCCGCTGCTCCGGCCAACCAGGACGGTTCCGGCGTCACGACGACCGGGCCCATCCGTCTCCCCCGCCCGCCACGGGCCCCCGAACAGCGCCGCGCGACGGGCGACGTCTTCCAGGGCTGGAGTGGGCAGGTCGAACCGCAGCCGACCGGCCGCATGACCGTCCAGGGTGCGGCTCCACAGGCCATGAACGCGCCGACCGGCACCATCACCATCGGCCGCGGTCTCGAGAACGAGATCGTCATCAAGGACCTGCTCGCCAGCCGCCAGCACGTACGTCTCGTCCCCCAGGGCGACTCGTTCGCCGTCGAGGATCTCGGCAGCCGCAACGGCACCTACATCAACGGTGCTCGCATTCACCGCGGAACCCTGCGCGAGGACGACCTGCTCGCCGTCGGCCGCACACGCTTCACGCTCAAGCAGGGCCGACTCGTCGCGAGCGAGGACGAAGGTGACGTCAGCTTCGTCGCCAACCACCTCTCGTTCGTCCTGCCCGACGGCAAGAAGCTGCTCGACGATGTCAGCTTCGGCCTCGAAGGTTCGAGTCTCGTCGCCGTCATCGGCCCTTCCGGCGCCGGAAAGTCGACTCTGCTCAAGGCCCTCATCGGTGCGCAGAAGGCCACCGAGGGCGAGGTCTACTACGACGGCCGTGACCTCTACGACAACTACGAGGATCTGCGCCACCGCATCGGTGTCGTGCCCCAGGACGACGTCGTCCACCCGGAGCTGACGGTCCGCCAGGCCCTGCGCTACGCCGCCGAGCTCCGGTTCCCGGACGACCTCGACAAGGAGCCGCGAGAGGAGCGCGTCGAGGAGGTCATCGACGAACTCGGCCTCACGGCGCACGCCGACACCCAGGTGGCGCGCCTGTCCGGTGGTCAGCGCAAGCGCACCTCGGTTGCTCTGGAGCTGCTCACCCGCCCGTCGCTGCTCTTCCTCGACGAGCCGACCTCGGGCCTCGACCCGGGCCTCGACAAGCGTGTCATGCTCACCCTGCGCGGCCTCGCCGACGGCGGCCGCACCGTCGTCGTCATCACCCACAACGTGGCGAGCCTCGGCGTGTGTGACCGCGTGCTCATGCTCGCTCCGGGCGGCAAGGTGGCCTTCTTCGGCCCGCCCGAGGAGATGCTGCCGTTCTTCTCCGCGTCCGACCACGCCGACGTGTTCAACACCGTCACCGACGACCCGGAGCGCTCGCAGGACACGTTCCGCCGCTCTGCGCTCATGGACAGCCACGTCTCGGCGCCGCTCAGTGCACCTCGCTCACCGGCATCGACGACCGAGGACAAGGCTCCGCGCCAGCAGACGATCGGACGCCAGCTGTCGACGCTCATCCGCCGTCAGTTCCGCGTCATTGCGGCCGACCGGGGCTTTGTCGGATTCATGCTCCTGCTGCCCATCGCGCTGGCGGGCCTCGCCATGCTCGTGCCGGGCAGCCACGGGCTGCACACCGTCTTCTTCGAGAAGGAAGTCGCGGCCGCAGGGGGTGATCCGAGCAAGGTCACGCTGACCCCCGAATCGAGTCAGATCATGACGCTGATCGTCATGGGTTCGGTGTTCATGGGCCTCGCCGCGACGATCCGAGAACTCGTCGCCGAGCGACCGATCTTCCTTCGGGAGAAGGCTGTCGGCCTCTCCCCGTTCGCCTACATCGGGAGCAAGGCCGTCACGTACGGTCTGCTCATCGCCGTGCAGTGCGGCGTCATGGTGGCCCTCGTCATCCTCGGCAAGGGTGCTCCGGACGCAGCAGTCACCCTCGGCAGCCCGATTCTCGAGACCTACCTCATCGCGTTCCTCACCGGTCTCGCGGCTGTCGGTATCGGCCTCGCGCTCTCGAGCTTCGCGAAGACGAACGAGCAGGTCATGCCGATGCTCGTCATCGTCATCATGGGCGCCCTGGTGTTCTCCGGCGGACTGTTCGACCTCAACTCGGCGGCCATGCGCGCCATGGGCAGTATCTTCCCGAGCCGCTGGGGTCTCGCGCTCGGCGCACAGACCGCCGACGTGCACCAGAGCCTCACCATCCCCGGGCGCGAGCGTGAGTGGGATCCGTTCTGGCTGCGCGACAGCAGCAAGTGGGCTCTCGGCGCTGCCATCCTCATCGTGCAGTTCGTCGTGGCCTTCCTCGTGGCCCTCGTGAGCACGCGCCGCCGCAAGAGCATGTGACGGCTGCGCGGGCGCCTCAGTAGCGCAGGTCGCTCCAGACGCCCGCGTGGTCCGTGCCCTCCACGGTGACGATGCCCGCCTGCTCCGGCACGAAGCCGCGGGTCAGGATGTGGTCGATCTGGCTGAAGGCCGGGATCGAGCCGCCCATCGGCCACGTGGGGCGCCAAGCACCGTGGACGTGCGGATAGGCGTCCACCATCCCTCGGGACAACTGCCGGAACGCGGGGTGGGCTCTCGAGGCATTGAAGTCCCCCGCCATGACGACGTGCTCGGCTGTCCGCTCACGCTGCCACTCCCCCTCCGCCCGTAGCTGGGGACGCCACTGCGCGACACCGTCGCGAAGCGGCGGGTAGGTGTGAACGCCCTTGACGACGATCTGTGCACCCGGTGCGTGCACGCGTACGACAGGCGACTGGAGATCCCACGGGCCGAGCTCGGTGTCGGAGTCCAGCGTCTCGGTCGGGAACCTCGACAGGATCACGGTCCCGCGTGAGCCGTCGTCGATCATGCCGCGTGAGCGGTGCGCAAAGCGCTGGGCGAGGCCTGCGTCGTCGAGGGAGCGCAGACGCGCCGTCGTCATCTCGACGAAGACGACGACGTCCGGATTCGTCTCGCGAACCGCCTCCATGACGGAGGCCGTTTCCGCTTCTCCCAGTTCGCTGTTGAGGGAGAGCACACGAAGATGGTGATCGCCGGCCCTGGTTGCGACCTCGCGTGGCACGTCCGGGTGACTGCTCAGGGCGACGGCGGCAGCGAGTGTGCTCACCACGAGCGGCACCAGCGCGACGAAGCTCGCTCGTGTTCGCACAACGAGCGTGAGGGCGAGGCAACCGAACGCGGCGATGATCCACACCGGCGTGAGGGCCTGAAGGACCGGCACGACGTTCCCGGCGAGCACATCAACCCACATGAGGGAAGCGAGGAACGCCACCCCGAGCGACGCGGCCGCCACGAAACGGCCTGCGGTACGCCGCAACGGCGGAACTCCACGACCGCTCGGACCGACGCCGTGCCGCTGAGCCGACGCCGTGAAATCAGCGGGGCCGGGCTCGCTCATCCGCGCAGGACCTGTCGCAGTCGGTCCATCTCCCGACGGTCCTTCTTCGTCGGACGCCCTGCACCGCGGTCGCGTACGGGCACCTGCGGGATGACCTCGCGGGGGCGCTCCGGGGTGCGGTCGTCGTAGCAGCGTGCCGCGACGGGGGCGCCGACGCGCTTGCTGATGAGGTCCACGACCCCGACGATCCGATCGAAGCCGTGCTGACGAACGCGCACCTCGTCACCGACGGAGACGTTCGTGGCGGGTTTCGCGCTCACACCGTTGATTCTCACGTGACCGGCCTTGCAGCCACTCGTCGCGGCCGAGCGTGTCTTGTAGACGCGCACGGACCACAGCCACACGTCGACGCGGACGCTGCCGCGCTTTACAGGAGTGCTCACCCGCTCAGCCTAGGCAGGCAGGCTGCGGCCCGACTGCATGTTCGCTCTGAGAACGCCCCTGGAGCCTTGAGGAGACGAAAAGACGACGTCCGCTCCTCGCCGGAGCGAGGAGCGGACGTCGAAGGGCTGAGCGATCAGTGCATGAACCGCCGGCGTAGGAGAACCGCACCTGCGGCGAGCACCCCCGCAACGGCCAGGCCCGTCAGGCTCACGCGAGAACTCGCCGCCGTGTGCGCCGGCGCCTCGTAGTCGGTCTGCACAGTCGGTCCGACGGCCGCAGGGGCCTGAGTCTGCGGCGCTGCTGCCGGCACGGCAGCAGGACGGGCCACCACAGGCGACGCGGGGCGCGGGGCGACTGCACGCGGCGTGGCGACCGGGGCCTTCGGCGCCATCGGCTTCGAGACGGGCTTGGTGGCGGGCTTCGGGGCCACGACGCCGCAGCGCAGCGACGTCGAGGTGCGGGCGCCGACGGCACCCGTGGCCGGGTTGACGAAGGCGACCGCGTGGCGGCCGTTCGGCACACCGATGGCTCCGTAGTCGTGGCTCTGCGGCAGCACCCGGGCGCCGGCGTACCCGCGACCGTCGAGGGTGACGTTCCAACGCGCTTCGGTCGCCGCAAGGTTGATCGCCCAGACGCCGATGTAACCCTGGCCCTTGTCGCACACGGAGCCGAGAATCTCGACCGCCGCGGGATAGCGGATACCCATTTCCTCCGCGATCTGGTGACGCTCGGCCACCGAGGCGTTCTTGATCGTCCAGGCGAGGATCTCGTCGTCGTTCGTCGCGTCCTCGGGGTTCTTCGGCGCCTTCATACCGAAGACCTTCTCCGGCACGGCGCCGGAGGGCTTCGACGTGGGCTCTCCCGCTGGCGTCTTGACCGCGGCCGCAGCTGCGGGCTTCGGCGCAGGTGTCACCGACGCCGGCCCTTCGAGCGTTGTGGTCGCGGACGGGACGGTCGCTGCAGGCACAGTCTGGGGGGTTCGCGTCGGCTTCGCCGCGTCGGTCTCCTCCGCAGCCTCCTGCTGGCCCGTCGTTGCCGGAGCCACCTTCGCCGCGTCGTCGGTCGTCAGCACGACCGGGGGCGTGACATCGGCGGCCGCTGCACTGGGGGAGATGGCGAGCCCGCCGAGAACGAGTGCGGGGAAGAACGCCGAAGTGACGGCGGTGCGACGCAGACGCGTACGCAGGAGGGAAGAGGGCACGAAGACTCCGGGGAAAGCGCAGAAGAAGGCGCGACGACGTCGCAAGACGAATCGTCCCACGCGCTCGGCCCGGAGAGGACACCCAGCTGACATTGTGACCAACTTGTTGCGTGAGCACGCAAAAGGCCCGGAACCTCGTACGAGATTCCGGGCCTTCCGTGGTCCGACGTGGGACCGCAGTAGCGGGGACAGGATTTGAACCTGCGACCTCCGGGTTATGAGCCCGGCGAGCTACCGAGCTGCTCCACCCCGCGTCGGTATGCCTCAACCTTAAGAGCAGGTGAACGGAATACGCAAATCGGTGGCGGCGTGAGGTGCCTCACGCCGCCACCGACCCGCCTCACTTCGCCGTGACCGAGCCCGACGGCGCGGCCGACGTGGCCGAGTCGAGAGCCTTCTGCAGACGCTGCTGCGCCTCGCCGTAGGCCTTCCAGTCGCCCTTCTTCATGGCGGCCTGCCCGTCGTCGTACGCCTTCTGCAGATCCTTCAGGGCCTTATCGAGCGTTGCGTTGGACGAGGTCGACGGCTTCGTCGTCGAATCCTTCCCGGAGTCCTTCTCCGAGTCCTTGCCCGAGTTCGCGTCGTCCTGGGACGGCTGCGGCGCCCCGTCCGCTCCGGAGTCTCCTGCGAACAGATCGTCGAGTGCCGCCTCGAGGGTCGGCGCCCATGCGAGCTTGTTGCCGAACCCGACGACGACGGCGCGCTGCAGCGGGTAGGACGTGGCACCACGGGCCTGGACGTAGATCGGCTCGACGTAGAGGAAGCCTCCCCCGACGGGCAGCGTGAGCAGGTTGCCGCGCGCCACCGTCGAACCGGACTGTCGCGCCTGGCTGAGGAACTGCGTGAGGGGCACGCTGCCGTCGGCCGAGGTGCGCGTCGTCGAGTCGAGATCGTTCTGGAACTGCGCCGGGCCCGTGACCGAGGTCGAACCGGGCATCTCGAGCAGACGCACCCGCCCGTAGGTCGAGGCCTTCTTGCCCGCCTCGGAGCCCGCGTCGGAGTCGACCGACAGGTAGCCGGTGAGGTTCTGTCGCGAACCGACCGGAATGTACGTGGACGTGAGCGAGTAACTCGGCGCCTTCTGCCCCGGCATCGCGAGCGTGAGGTAGTACGGCGGCTGAGGCTGGCCCTTGGCGTTCTCACCGGCCGTCGGGTCGTCCGGCACCTGCCACTGGTCACTCGCGTTGAAGAACTCACCCGCATCGTTCTGGTGGTAGGTCTCGAGCACCGTTCGCTGCACCTTGAACAGGTCCGAGGGGTAACGAACGTGGGAGACGAGATCGGCGCTCATCTGCGACATCGGCTTCACCGAACCGCCGAACGCCTTCGTCCAGGCCTTGAGCATCGGGTCGTTCGGCTCCCACGCGTAGAGCTTCACCTCGCCGCTGTAGGCGTCGACCGTGGCCTTGACCGAGTTGCGGATGTAGTTGACCTGGCCGTCACGCAGGGCACGGACGTTGCGCGAGGTCGCCGTCGTCGAGTCGGATGTGGCACCGGAGAGGTTCGACTTCGCCGCGCCCGGGTAGTTGTCACTCGTCGTGTAGCCGTCGACGATCCACTGCACCCGCCCGTCGACGACGCTCGGGTAGACGTCGCCGTCCGTGGTGAGCCACGGCGCCACGGCCTTGACGCGCTCGGAGGGGTCGCGGTTGTCGATGATGCGGCTGCCGTCACCCACCGCGTCGGACAGCAGGATGTTCTTGTCGCCGTAGGTCACGGCGTACGCGAGGCGGCTCATCGGGTTCGACAGGGCGACACCACCCTTGCCGGCGTAGCGCGTGCGCTTCTGCTCACCCGAGGCGTCGGGGTGGTCGAGTTCGCGAGCGCCCTGGCCACCGACAATGGAGAAGCCGGGCATGTCCTCGCCGAAGTAGATACGCGGTTCGTACTTGCCGAGCACCCCGCTCGTCGGCATGTCCTTCTCGACGAAGACGGGCGCACCCTCGGAGGTGAGCTTGCCGCCGTCGGCCGCGACGACGCCGTAGCCGTGCGTGTACACGGTGTGGTCGTTGACCCAGTTGCGCTGCGAGGCGGGCACACCCGCGAGGTTGAGGCCGCGCACCGCAACGACGGTGTCGCGCTTCTCGCCGTTCGTCGTGTAGCGGTCGACGTCGAGGCTGGCCGGGAAGCGGTAGTAGTTCACGCGCCCCTGCAGCTGCTGGAACGTGGCGCCGACGACGGTGGGGTCGAGCAGGCGGATACCGCGCATCGTCGCGGTGTCACCACGCAGCTGCCCACCGGATGCGTCGGTCGTCGCGCTGTAGCTGCGCCGATCGATGTCGCCGAGCCCGTAGGCCTTCATCGTGGCCGCCATCGCGTCCTTGATGTACGGGGTCTCCTTGCTCGCCTCCGAGGGCTTGACCTGGAAGCGCTGGACGAATGCCGGATACACCTGACCGACGAGCACCGCCACCGCCGTCATCATGGCGACGCCGACGAGCGGTACGCGCCAGGTGCCCGTCACGATCGTCGCGATGAACATGGCCGCGCAGCACAGCGCCGCGAGGGCGAGGACGCCGCGCGTCGGAATGATCGCGTGATCGACCGTGTACGTGACGCCGGTGATGCGCGACCCCGCGGCCGTCGTGCTCTCGTAGCGAGACAGCCAGAAGGAACCGGCGCGCACGAGCAGGAGCGCAGCCGCGAGGACGCACAGGTGCACGCGAGCCGCGGCCGACGTACGGGGGCTGCGGGAATGAGCGCCTCCCCCGGCACCGCGGAAGTTGAGGCCGCCGTAGAGGTAGTGCGCGAGCAGCGCCGCCAGGAGGGCGAGCATGAGCACCATCGTGAGGAAGCCGACGAGAAAGCTCAGCCACGGCACGGTGAAGACGAAGAAGCCGATGTCCTTGTTGAAGTGGGCGTCCTTCGTGCCGAACGGAACACGGTTCAACCACAGGAGGGCGAGCTTCCACTGGGAGGCCGCTGTCGCCCCGCCGAAGAAGCCGACGAGCGCCGGGACGGCCATCCACACTCGGCGACGGATCGGCTCGAAGGCGCCGCGGTAGCGCTCCATGACGAGCTCATCGTCGGATTCCGGCACGATGACGGGCCGTGCCCGGTGCGCCACGGCGAGGGACGTCCAGACCGCGCCGCCGGTGAGGAGCGCCCCGATGACGAACAGCACGCCCTGGGTGATCCACTGGGTTCGCAGCACGCCGACGAAGCCGACGGAGTCGAACCAGGCCCACTGCGTCCACGCGCCGGCGACGAGCCGAACGAGGAAGATCGCTACGATGAGCCCACCGACGACGAGCCCGAGGCGCCTCGCACGCTTGACCGAACGGGGGTCGAGAGCAACCTGCTGCTCGCCGCCTTCGGGCACCCGATCTGCAGGCACCGGCCCCACCCCTTCACCCGCGCAGCGCGCGTTCGCTCGCGCTCAGCGCGCAGACTCGTTCCAGCGTTCTGCCCCAACCTAACCCGTGGCCCACCTCACGCGTGCGGGCGGGGTCCCCGGGCCGCCTACGATGGGATCCATGAGTGCCGTCAAGCCCGTCCTGTCACCCCTGACCCGCTGTGCGCTCGAGACCGAGGCGCATGTCGCCTCCGAAGGGTGGGGCCAGGCGCCCCGGCTCTTCGCACTCGCCCGCAACGGCGAACTGTTGCGCGCCCAGCCCGCGCTCGCAGCCGTGCTCGGGGACATTGATCCCGACGAGTACTCCGCCATCGAGCAGGAGGACGCCATCGTCGGCGACGACCTCGAGAAGGCCCTCGGCCACACGGCGTGGCCCGATGACGTCGAAGGCGTGGCACTCGCGGTGGAGCGCATCATCGTGCCGCCGAGCGCGCAGACCGACACCTTCGGCACACGAGGCTCCACGACGGAGCGTCTGGCCTCTCACGCGGAGCGCGAGGACGTCCGCCTCCTCGTCGCTGCCCTGCGTGGCGGCGAGATCATCACCCTCGTACGACGCAGGGCCGAGGACAGCGACGACAAGGTTGCCATCGGAACGAACATCGCCCCCGGTCTCGTCGATGCGCTGAAGGCCACTCTCGCAGGCTGACGACCTCTCGGTGCCTCAACCGCAGCGGGCGAGGCCCTTCGTGTCGTTCTTCGCGATGCCTTCGACGGCCTTGACGGCCTCGTCGATCGTCGCCACGCGGTAGACGCTCAGCCCGTCCGGCACATTGCCCTTGAGTTCGGCGCAGTTGTCGGCCGGTGCGAGGAACGCCGTAGCACCCTCTTCACGAGCGCCGACGACCTTTTCCTTGACCCCGCCGATCGGCCCGACCTCGCCGACGGAATTCATCGTGCCCGTGCCGGCGATGTGCTTGCCACCGGTGAGCGGGCCCGGCGTCACCGTGTCGTAGATCGCGAGCGTGAACATGAGGCCCGCGCTGGGGCCGCCCACGTCGCCGACGGCGAGCTTCACCGTGAAGGGCAGGGAGGCCTTCGGGTTGAGGGCCACTCCCATGACGGCACGCCCGTCGACCTCCTGTGTCGGCACCTCGAGCGTCATCGGCTTGCCGGCGCGAGTGATGCCGAGATTCACCTTCTCCCCCGGCTTCACCTTCTTCATCTCCCGCTGCAGGGTCGGCGAATCCTTCACCGCAACACCGTTGACGCTCGTGATGACGTCCTTGGTACGCAGGAGCTTCTTCGCGGCGGCCTTCTCGGAGACGGCGGCGATCTCGATCGTCTCCGGCACGGTGAATCCGGCCTTGCGGGCCGCGACCACCTCGGCGGCACTCTGCGAACCCGTCATCTCCGCGGCGTTCTGCTGCTCGACCTGTTCCCTCGTCGTCTCCGGAGCGAAGAGATCGGACTCCTTGTAGATCTCCGCGTGCGAGTCGGTGAGCGCAAAGGCGTACTCGAGGGCGCTCGGACGGTTGCCCGGGCCTCCGTACATCGAGACCGTCGTGAAGCGCAGCGAACCCGTCGTCGGATAGGTCTTCGTGCCGCTGACCTGGAGGATGCGCTTGCCGTCGAGCGAACCGAGCGTGTCCGGAGCCGGCCCGGGACGCAGGATGACGTACGGCACCTTGATCGCGACGGAGGCGATGAGGGCAGCCACGAGCAGCAGGAAGACGCCGAGGACGATCTTCGTTCGACGCTGCAGGGCCATCACGAGTGGGCCCGGCTGATCGTGACGAAGGAGGCGCGGGAACTCATAGCGACCTTTCGATGTTGTACGGGGCGAGGTGCCGACCGCCGCTCATCCTCTCACCCGCGGCTGCAAGAACGCCGAGGAGTTCGAGTTGGTGCGAGCGGTAGTGTCGGTCGCAAAGCGACGACGCCCAGTGCGGAGGTTTCCATGCCCGACGTTCCCAACCCGATGAACCCCTACGGGGGCCGCGACGACGACGACCGCGACGAGAACCGGAACAACGGTGACGGTCTCGAGGACATGCTGCGCAATCTCATGGGCGGCACCCCCGACGCCGGCATGGTCGACGCCCTGCGCCAGATGGGTCTGGGCAACATCGACCCTGCTCAGCTCGGCATGATGCAGGCCCAGTTCCAGGCCATGATGAGCGGCGACACCGGTTCTGCTTTCAACGAGCGCATGGCCGGTGACGTGGCCCGCCGCGTCGTCGCCGCTGAAGGTGACCCGAGCGTCCCCGCCTCGACGCAGAGCGATGTCGCCCAGGTGGCGCAGGTCGCCAACCTGTGGCTCGACGCCGTCACAGACTTCGCCGCGCCGAGCGCCCGCCCCCGCGCTCTGTCACGCAGCGAGTGGATCGAAGCGACGATGCCCACGTGGCGCAAGGTCGTCGAGCCGGTGGCCACCGGCGTCGGCAACGCCGTCTCCGACGCGATGATGAAACAGCTCGGTCAGATGGACGCCGGCGACCTCTCCCAGCTCGGCATCCCCGAGGGCATGCTGCCCGCGGGCTTCGACATCTCGAGCCTGTCGTCGCAGATGACGCCGATGCTCAAGCAGATGAGCAGTTCGATGTTCGGCATGCAGGTCGGCCAGGCCATCGGCGCTCTGGCCGGAGAAACAGTCACCGGCACCGAGGTGGGTCTGCCGCTCGTCACGCCGAACGCCGTGACGATCCTGCCCGGCAACGTCGCGTCGTTCGCCGACGGCCTCGGGGTCGACGCCGGTGAGGTGCACCTCTACCTCGCCGTGCGCGAAGCAGCCCGCGTCCGCCTCTACGAGCGTGTGCCGTGGTTGGGCGCCGCCCTCATCGCAGCCGTGCAGAGCTACGCCGGCGACATCCGCATCGACACCGAGGCAATCGAGGAGAAGGTGCGCGACATCGACCCCTCCGACGCCGAGGCGATGCAGGAGGCCCTCGCCGGCAACCTGTTCTCCCCCGAGCCGTCGCCGGAGCAGAAGCGCGCCCTCGCCCACCTCGAGACGCTGCTCGCGCTCGTCGAGGGCTGGGTCGACGTCGTCACCGACGAGGCCGTGCGCGGCCACCTGCCCAACGCCGCGGCCCTCTCCGAGGCCGTGCGCCGCCGTCGCGCGTCGGCCGGCCCGGCCGAGAAGACGTTCAGCTCACTCGTCGGGCTCGAACTGCGTCCGCGCCAGATGCGCGAGGCCGCCGACCTGTGGCGCAAGCTCGCCGAGGCGTCCGACGCGGCCACGCGTGACGAGGCGTGGGGTCACCCCGACTTCATCCCGACCGCGGACGACATCGCCGACCCGGAGAACTACATCGCCAAGCGCACCGGCGCCGAGGTGGCCGAGCCCGAGCGTGACGCCATGGACGACGAACTCGAAGCGCTGCTCACGCAGGGGCGCGCCGAGTGGGACGCCGACCGCGCCGATGACGCTCCTGGCGCGTCCACCGCCGGCGCGACCTCCGAAACGCCGGACTCCGGCGAAGCGAAGGCCGGCGACCCCGACGCGCGGCCGAGCGGCGACGCCTCGGACCCGCGTCACGGTGCGGCAGAGAACGGCTCCGAGGGTGACGAAGACAAGGACGACGACGGAGACGACGCGCCTTCGGGTCCGTCCGACTCCGAGAAGTGAGCCCCGCCCACCAGGCAGGGCCCATGCCGGAGGCGTTCGCGCTCCTGCGCGACGACGCCCGCGCTGCGCTCACGGCTTGGCAGGCGCCGACTGACGCCTTGGAGGCGACGCGAGCGCGGATGCTCGACGTCCTCGAGGCCGAGCCGCAGTGCATGTGGCGCCACGGCGCGCGAACGCACTTCACGGCGTCACTCGTCGTACTCGACGCGTCGCTCGAACACGTGGCGTTGACGCTGCACGGCAAGGCGAAGCGGTGGTTCCAGTTCGGCGGGCACCTCGAAGCAGGCGACGCGAGCGTCCGCGACGCGGCCGCCCGCGAGGGGCGTGAGGAGTCAGGTCTCGGGGAACTCCTCGTGAGTACCGACCTCGTCCAGGTCGACGCGCACGCGTTGCCGCCCGTCTTCGACTGGTGCCGTGAACACCTCGACCTGCGCTACGCCGCGATCGCCCGGAGCGGCGACCTCGTCATGAGTGACGAGTCGGACGACGTGCGGTGGTGGCCGGTCTACACGTTGCCCGCGGGTACCGAGGACTCCCTCGTCGAAGCGATCCACCTGGCGCGCGAGAACCTCTCCGCCCGAACCTGATTCGCCGACACGAAGCTCAGCCCGCTACCTCACGCGGAGGTGGCGGGCTGATGCGTTCGGGGCGTCAGCTGTGCGCCTCGGCGTCGAGAGAGAAGGTCGCCGTGAGCCGGCGCAGAATGTTCTCCGCTTCGGCGACCGTACGCGTCACGATCTCGCCGGCGGGGACGATGTCGTGGATGAGGCCCTGCACCATGCCCGCCGTCCAGATACCGGCCTCGAGGTCGCCGTCCTCGTAGACCCTCTTGCCGCGCGACCCGGCAACGAGATCGCGAACGTCGGCGAATTCGCCTCCGTCCTCGAGGATCTGGACGACCTCGCGACTGATGCTGTTGCTCGCCACACGGGCCGTGTTGCGCAGCGGGCGGAAGATGAGTTCGGTGTCGCGCTCCGTGGCGTCGACGATCGCCTTCTTCACGCCGTCGGCGATGGGCGACTCGGTCGTGCACATGAACCGGGTGCCCATGTTGACGCCGTGCGCGCCGAGGGAGAGCGCCGCCGCGAGCCCGCGTCCGTCGGCGAAACCGCCCGAGGCGATGAACGGAATGCTGAGCGCGTCGGCGGTGGCGGGTACGAGCACGAGCCCCGTCACGTCGTCCTCGCCGGGGTGGCCCGCACACTCGAAGCCGTCGATGCTCACCGCGTCGACACCGATGCGCTCCGCCTTGAGCGCGTGCCGCACGCTCGTGCACTTGTGCACGACGCGGATGCCGGCGTCCTTCAGCTTGGGCATGAACGGCTCGGGGTTGGCGCCGGCCGTCTCGAGGATCGTCACGCCGGATTCGATGATCGCGTCGAGGTACTCCTCGTACGGCGGCGGGTTGATGCTCGGCAGGATCGTGAGGTTGACGCCGAACGGCCTGTCCGTGAGTTCACGCGCGGCCTCGATCTCCCGGACGAGCTCGGCCGGCGTCGGCTGGGTGAGGGCGGTGATGATGCCGAGGCCACCGGCCTCGGAGACCGCAGCTGCGAGGGGCGCCCGTCCGACGAACATCATGCCGCCCTGAACCACCGGGTGCTCGATGCCCAGTAGCTCGGTGAACCGTGTACGCATGCCTAGCAATTCCTCTCGTCGGGTACGTGCCCCCAGCGTGCCGGAAAGCCGCGACCCACGAGGGTGAAGCCGGACGGTTTGGTCGACGCTGCCCACGACCCGAGATGCCCCGGGCGAGCTCTGAGCCCCGGGAGGAAGTGGTCAGCGCACGACCGAGGGCGCGTCGTCACCGGGCGACGACGTCGCGTGGGCATCGGTCGCGGCTCGCTCACTGTTGTCGTCGTCAAGGCCGTGCTGAGGCAGCGCATCGGCGGTGCGGCGTGCTCCGAACGACGCCCCCGCGAGATACGCCTGCGCCACATCGTGTTTCGGGTCGGCGCGAACGATGGTCTGGAACGCCACGCCGTGACCGCGTTCCACGAGGTGCGCCACCTCGTGGAGGAGCACGGCGTCGACGACGTAGGCGGGCATACCCACGATGGCGTCGGACAGGCGAATCGAACCGTCGGCGGGTGAGCAGGAGGCCCAGCGGCTCGTCATGTTCGAGACCCACCGCACCGACGAGGGGACCGGCGCGCCGGGAACGTACGTGCGGCTGAGCTGTGTCGCACGCTCCATGAGGGCGTCGTCGTTGCGCGCCGAGCGGCTCTTGCGCGTCACTCGCCGGACGAGATCCTCGACGGCGCGCCGCTCCTCCCGCGCCGACATCGAAGCAGGCGCCAACACGACGACGACACCGTCCTCGAAGCGCGCCTGAATGGTGCGCTTACGGCGGCTGCTACGGCGAATCTCCACGGGCTGGTCGTCGATCGTGAGGTGGGTGGGGCGCCGATCGCTCGAGCTGGTCATGACGTGAACGCTAGTGGAGAGTGCTGACAACGCTCCGGCTCCTGTCCACAACCGCGACGGCTGTGGACAACGGCGGACTCGCTTCCCGACACGCGAGGCACGCTGAGTCGACCAAGCCACGCCCAGGAGACGGTGGCCAGGCAAGAGGAGCGAGCATGTCCCAGCCCAGCGGCACGACCCCCACCCCGCACGTCGCCGAACGGCGAGCCCTGCGCCACCTCGTGCCCGAGGACCCCGAGCGCTCGAGGCGCGCACCGGACGCGGCCGTCCGCGCGTGGCACGAGTTCGCCGAATCACTCGCCGCTCCCGTCCGGCGACCGTGCCGCGTTCTCGTCACCGGCCCCGATGCTCTCGTGCGCCCCGTCGTCTCCGTCGTGGCCGGCCTCGTCGACGCCGTCGGCGAGTGGGACGGACGGCGTCCCGTGCCCGCCCCCGACCTGCTCATCGGCGCTCTGCCGTGGCGCTACGAAGCGATCGGGGACGTGCCCGATCTGCCGGGGCCGTTGATCGGGCCTCGACCGGCCGTCCTTCCTCTGGCCTTCACCTCACGCACCGTCACGGTCGGCCCCGTCGCGGGCGCCGGTGGGCCGTGTCCCGACTGCGTCCACCCCGCCTTCGCCGCGGCAACGGTCAGACCGGAGACTCCGGTCGCTCCGGCGCTGCACGCCTTCGCTGCCGGGGCCGCCGGCCTGTTCGTCCGCTCGTTCACGGCGTCGAACGTCAACGCCCTTTCGATGAGCCTGACCTTCGACATCGCGGCGCCCCAGGTGGAGCACCGCCTCTGGTCGTGCACCGCCTCGTGCCGCCGGGCGGCCTGAGCCCGCTCGGACACAGACCGCCGCGGTCACCGGTGACGGCATCACGCCGCGTTCTTGCGGGGGCGGCCGCGCGGACGCTTGCGCGGCACGACGACGCCGCGCTCGAACAGCTCACCGCCCCAGACGCCCCACGGTTCCTCGCGCTCCTTGGCACCGGCCAGGCACGCCCGCACGACGGGGCAGGTGCTGCACAGAGCCTTGGCGAACTCGACGTCGGCAGGCTGCTGCGCGAACCACAGTTCCGGGTCGGCGGTGGCGCAGGGAGTCTCTACCTGGGCCACCGCCACGGGTATGAGGTCTTCGAACAATGCGGTCATGGTGTTCCTCGCTTCACGGATGACGCCCGCTCATCGGGCGATGTGTCTCGGGCGGGTCCACCGGCTCGACGTGTCGACATCTCATCGACACGAAAGAAACCGCGGACCCGGGTTTCGGATCTCGCGGCTTCGCTTCGAAGGCTGATGTGTGACTACACCAGACCCCCGAGCGGATGCGGGGAGAACCGAGAAAGGTGGGGACGACGCTTGCCGAAGCCGCGCGCACCGGCCGAAGCGATGTTCGGCTTCTGTGCGGCGACGACGCCGGTGCGCTCAGCGCCGGCGTGGCCCAGGGCAGACGGGTACCCCGAAGGATCGAAGGTGAAACCCGTACCGCGGGCCTCGCGGGCAGCGCGCAGGGAGGCGGACGACGTCATCGTGGTGATGATGTCCATGAGGCACCTCCCTGGTCGGTCCGCTCGGCGAGCGGAGCTTTCTCGGTTCTACTCACGCGAATGCGAGGCATCCGCCGTGATGTGAGAACACAGTAGTCGGGGCGACGAGAAGCGGGCAACCGAATTAACGGGGAGATTTCTCGCGGCCCCGAAATCCGCGTCAGGCCGGGTCGAACTCCCCGAACGCGCTCGGCGATTCGACCTCTGCCTCCGGGTCGGCGCCGGCGAGGACTGCGAGCACGGACGCGCCGTATTTCGTCACCTTCGAGGTGCCCACACCGGAGATGGCACGCAGCCCCGCCGGCGTCGTCGGACGCGTCTCGGCGATGGCGACGAGCGTCGCATCGGTGAAGATGACGAAGGCCGGCACCTTGTCGCGCTGCGCGGCGCCACGTCGCCACGTCTTGAGCGCCTCGAACTGCCCCTCGTCGTAGGTGGCCGGGCATTCGGAGCAGCGCCCGATCTTGCGCTCGGCGGCCGTGTCGAGATCGCGGCCACAGGTGCGGCACTTCGCCGCCTTGAGCGGCTTGCTCGTCCGGGTGCTGCGAGCGCCCGGACGGCGCGCAGCGGCCGCTCCTTCCAGTACCGAACCGGTGCCGTCGAGGAAACGGGACGGCGAACGGGTGGCCCGTCCGCCCTCGTGACGGGCCAGGGCGAAGCTCAGGGAGAGGTTCTTGCGTGCTCGCGTGATGCCGACGTACATGAGGCGTCGTTCCTCCTCGATCGCCTCGGGCGTCGTGGCCATCATGATCGGCAGCAGCCCGTCGCTCGCACCGGCGAAGAAGACCGAATCCCACTCCAGCCCCTTGGCCGAGTGCAGGGAGGCGAGCGTGATGCCCTCGACCTTCGGCGCGTGTTGTTCCGCGGCCCGACGGTCGAGTTCGGCGACGAACTGACGCACCTGGGCCCCGGGCACGGTGCGCGCGACGTCCTTGCTCAGTTCCACGAGCGACTGCAGCGATTCCCACCGCTCGCGGGTGGCCCCGGCAGCCGGCGGATGTGGCGACCACCCGGCGCCCATGAGGACGTCGGCGACGGTGTCGGGCAGGGGCTTGGAGCCGTCGTCGCTACGCGCTGCACCGCGCAGCAGGAGGATGCCCCGACGGACCTCCTCACGGTTGAAGTACCGCTCGCCCCCGCGGATCTGGTACGGCACGCCGGCATCCGCGAGTGCCGTCTCGAAGGCCTCGGACTGTGCGTTGGTGCGGAAGAGGATGGCGATGGTGCTCGGCTTCTCCCCTGCCTTGAGGAGGGCGCGGATGTCCTCCACGACGCCGCGCGCCTCGGCCGCATCGTCGGGGTAGGTGACGAGGCGCGGCGTCGTGCCGGACCCGCGCTGGGCCTGGAGCGTCACGCTGCCGAACGCGCGGTCGGCCTTCTTCATCACCTCGTTGGCGAGCGTGACGATCTGCGGCGTCGAGCGATAGTTGCGCACGAGTTCGACGCGCTTCGCGCCCTCGAACTTCGACGCGAACGTGCGCAGATGACTGGGCGATGCGCCGGTGAACGAGTAGATCGTCTGGGCCGGGTCGCCCACGACGCACAGGTCCTTGCGCTCGCCGAGCCACAGCGACAGCAGATGCTGCTGGACGGCGTTGACGTCCTGGTACTCGTCGACGATGAAGTGGCGATACTGATCGCGCACGGTGCGGGCGATGTCCTCGCGCTCGGCGAGGATGCCGGTCATGAGCAGCAGCACGTCCTCGAAGTCGATGACGTTGCGCGCGGACTTCACGTCCTCGTACGCGTCGAGGAGCCGCGCCATGGCCGTCAGGTCGAGGTCGGCCGGCTGACGGCCGGCTCGTCGAGCCGCGACGGGGTAGGTCTCCGGAGTGAGCATCGAGACCTTGGCCCACTCGATCTCGGAGGCCACGTCACGCAGTGCAGTGCGGTCCATCTGCAGGCGCAGGCGCCCGGCCGCCTCGCCGACGATGCTGCCCTTCGTCTTGATCACCTCGGGGGCTCCTCCACCGATGGCCTGGGGCCAGAAGTACTGCAGTTGCTTGAGTGCCGCCGAGTGAAAGGTGCGGGCCACGACCTGCGGGACGCCGAGATCGCGCAGTCGCGTGCGCATCTCACCGGCCGCGCGGGCCGTGAACGTGACCGCCAGGGTGCGCTGGCCGACGAGCGCACCGGAGTGGACACCGTAGGCGATGCGGTGTGTGATGGCGCGGGTCTTGCCGGTGCCCGCACCCGCGAGCACGACCATGGGGCCGAGCGGGTTCGCGGCCACCTCGCGCTGCCCCGGGTCGAGCCCTTCGAGCACCGCGTCGGCATCCATCGTCCCTGGGGAGACGGAGCTCACGCGCTGCCCCCTTCGACGCCGTCGGGCAGCTCGGCGCCGTACCAGTGCTCGATGAGGGAGCGGGCGATCGAGATGCGCCCCGGCAACCGCAGCGTGCCCTCGGCGAGGCCGCGATCGACGTCGGCGCGCGAATACCAGCCGATCTCCTCGATCTCGCCGTCCTCCGGGGTCAGCGCTGTCGTGCGAGCCGTGGCGACGAAACCGACCATGAGCGAGGCCGGGAACGGCCACGGCTGGTTACCGAGATAGCGCACGTCGTCGACGACGACGCCGGACTCCTCGAAGGTCTCCCGTGCGACGGCGGCCTCGAACGATTCGCCGGGCTCGACGAAGCCCGCGAGCACCGAGCGGTGCGGGCCCTTCCAGCGCGGCCCCCGGGCGAGCAGGATGCGCTCGTCGTCCCGGCCCTCACCGGGGTGGACGACGGCCATGATGACGGCGGGATCGGTGCGCGGGAAGTGCGACGACCCGTCGTTCGGGCAGTAGCGCACCCATCCCGCCTGACGCGGCAGCGTGGCGCCACCGCAACGCGGGCAGTGCCCGTGCGTGGCGTGCCAGTGCGAGAGCGCAACGGCCGTCGTGAGGGCCGCCAGGTCGTCGTGGTCGAGGTCGAGGGCCACATGACGGAGCGTGAGCAGATCCTCGCGGGAGTCGTCGGCCGGGCGCAGAAGCGCGAGGCGAGCAGACTCACCCGCGCGCCCCAGGTAGAGCACGACACCCTCGTTCTCGTACCAGTCGAGGTCGGCTGCGGAGGGCGCCCGCCACCCGAGCGCACGCCCGTCCAGCGCCGTGCGGTCACCGAAGACCTCGAGCACCTTCGTCGAGGCGTCCTGCAGCAGACCCCGGACGAAACCGTGCCCGGCGCGGGCCGCTGCGTCACGGTCGATCTCCGACGACGCAAGCAGGAGATTCGGCAAAGAAGGCGTGGCGTCGGGCATGCCTCCCAGCGTAGGCGGCGGGTCCGACATACGGTGAAGGGGTGTTGCGCTCCCCCGTCCTTCTCGCTGCCCTCGCCGACGCTGCCGTGCCCGGCATCCGCCCCGTCAAGGTCGAAGGTCTCGCCGTGCCTGCCGGCGCGGTCTACCAGAGCGCCCACGTCACCGGCCAGGACGGCCGTGTCTGGGTGGTGCGCTCGGCCCTGACGGGTGCCGCGGGTGCCGAACTCGCTGCCTCGGACGCGCTCGTCCAGCTCCTCGACCGCCGCCTTGCGTTCGACCTTCCGCGGGTCGAGGGCTCGGCCCGCCCCAAGGAAGGGCCCGCGGTCGCCGTCTACGCCCAGCCGCGCGGTAACGCCCTGGAGTGGAACGACCTGCAGGGACGCACCGCGGCGGCGCGCGCCGTGGGTGTCGCCCTCGCGAAGCTTCACGACGTCGATCCGCGTGTTGTCGAGGAAGCCGGGCTTCCGAGCTACGACGCCGAGACCTACCGCCAGCGTCTGCTGGCCGATCTCGATCGCGCGGCTGACACCAAGCGCGTACCGTCTGCGCTGCTTTCCCGCTGGGAAGAGGCTCTCGAGGCGCCCGAGCTCTGGCGTTTCTCCACGTGCGTGACGCACGGCCCGTTGCGCGGTGAGGACGTTCTCGTCGACGAGGGTGAGGTCAGCGCGATCACCGGGTGGGAGCACGCCGGCGTGGCGGACCCGGCCCGAGACTTCTCCCTCCTGTGGACACACGCCCCGCAACAGGCGTTCGACACCGCCTTCGAGGCGTACGCCGCCGAGCGCTCCGACCGCCCCGACAGCTACCTCGAACGACGCATCCGCCTCATGGGCGAGATGGAGCTCGCCTACGCACTGCTCGCGAGCCGCACGATGGGCGAAGAGGAACTGGTCGAGTACCACGCGGAAGCTCTCGAAGAGCTCGCTTTCGACGTGGAGGACGACACGAGCCTCGTTCCGCCGCCGCGCCGTGCAGGCGTCGAGCCGATCGACCTCGAAGCTCCCCTCGACCCCGCCGACATCGAGTCGGTCGGCGAGGGCGACCTCGCCCCGGATGACGATCTCACCGTGGAGATTCCGGTGCGGGTGGCCCGCGCCGAGGGCGACGCCCCGGCCGAGGACGGAGCCACCTCCACGGGTGCCACCCGCGTGGACGCCGACACCCCGAAGACCCGCCTGCCACAACGCGAAAGCTGAGCTCGCTCGGCTTCCGTCACCCCTCGGTGGCGGTGACGAGCAACTCCTCGATCTCACGCTGGGTCTGCATCGGCGGGCGGTACGTCTCTCCGCTCGCGGCGTAGAAGAACGCCCCGTCGACCATGGCCGGGTCGAGCCCCTTGAGGCGCGCGTACGCGAGGGCGTACGTGGCGAGCTGAAGGCTGCGATGGCGCAACGTCGCGGCGTCCGGGCGGGCGCCTGTCTTCCAGTCGACGACGGTGACGCCACCGTCGGCGCGCGCGAAGACGGCGTCGATGCGACCGCGAATGGCGTAGCCCGCCACGACCGTTTCGACGGAGACCTCGAGATCGAGCGGGGTGCGCGCGGCCCACTCGCTCGCGAGGAAGTTCTCCTTCAGGCGCGGCAGGGCGTCATCGGTGGCCGGTTCCTCGTCGAAGAATCCGGGCAGCTCGTCGACATCGACGAGCGCAGCCGAGCCGTAGTGCTGCTCGACCCAGGCGTGGAACGCCGTACCGCGGCGCGCGGCGACCGCCGGCTCGCTCGGCATGGGCCGACGCAGGCGCCGCGCGAACGTGGCCGGATCGCTCGCGAGCGCGACGACGGCCGAGGCCGACAGGTGGGAGGGAAGCACGACCGAACGATCCTCACGCCGACGCTCACGAGCGCGCTCTGCGAGAAGGAGTTCGACCTCGAGGTCGCAGTCCTCCGGGGTGCCTTCGAGCGGCAGGCTGGCCTGACCCGGTGCTTCGAGGTCCTCGCCCTCGGCGAGACGTTCGCGCGCCTGCTCGACGAGGCGGGCACCAGGCGTCATGGCTGCGCGGTGATCGGCCATCGCGTCGACGGGCCAGATGACCTCGTGCGCGTTCTCCTCGAGGGGGTTCGTCGGAGGTTCTCCGTCGACGAGCGTGGGCGGCATCGGCGACCACTGCAGCACCTCGGCGAGGTCGGCGGCGATCACCTCCTCGAGGAAGCTCGACGCCAACCGCGGCGACTTGCTCCCGCTCGTCCACGGCGCAGTGGTGAGGAGCATCTCCGAGCGAGCGCGGGTGAACGCGACGTACGCCAGGCGCCGTTCCTCGACACGCTCGTGAGCCTGGCCCGCCTCCCGGTAGATGCCGTAACGGTCGTTGAGGTCGTCCGAGTCAGCGGCGGCTCGCCAGTCGAACGCGGGAAGGCCGCCTCGGTCGCCGCGCAGGTCGTACGGGATGCTCGCGAGGCCCGAGAGCCAACCCTTGACCTTGTGCTGCGAGAAGGCCCACTCGTCGCCGGCCGCCTGCGTTCGCCCGTCGAGCCCGGGGAAGGACCCCTCGACGAGGCCGGGCACGGCGACGACATCCCACTCGAGGCCCTTGGCCGCGTGCACGGTGAGCACCTGAACGGCCCGGGGGTTCACCTCGATGGCCGGCATTTCCAGGCCACGTTCCTCCTCACGTGCAGCATCGAGCCAGTCAAGGAACCCTCCGAGCGTGGGACGCTCCGCCTGCGCCGAGAAGGTACCGGCGACGTCGGCGAACGCGTCGAGGTGAGCGCGCGCCGTCGACGGATCGTGCCCCGGCCGCGCGAGCACCTCGATGTCGAGTCCGAGCACTCGCTCGGCCTCTCCCACGAAGTCGGCCAGCGGCAAACCGGTGAGCAGACGAAGTCGGTTCAAGGAGGTATGAAAGCCCGCCAGCCGAGCCAACGCCTCCGGCGAGAAGCGCTCGTCGTCCCGCCCACGCCACGATTCGTCTGGCAGTTCACCGATGGCTTCGACGAGGCTGATGTCGTCGCGGGTGCCTTCGGCGAGATCTGCCTCCCGGCGCGCCACCGGCGCGATCAGACCCGGTGACGCCTCGCCCTCCGAACGGCCCGGGGACTGGCTCTCCCCTGCGCTGCCGGCGGATTCGGCGGCACGCGCGAGCGCTGCAGCGGCCTCCTCGCGCTGACGCTCGTGCAGTTCACGGGCCCACGTGCCGAGGGCGTCGAGGTCGGCCGGGCCCAGGCGCATGGCCGGACCGGTGAGCAGCCGCATGAGGTGATCACCTCGACCCGGATCGTCGACGACCCAGAGCATCGAGACGAGATCGACGACCTCGGGGGTCTGCAACAAGCCGCCCAGGCCGACGGCTTCGGCCGGGATGCCCTCGGCGTCGAGGGCTTCGAGAACCGGGACGAACTGAGAGCGCTTGCGGCACAGGACGGCTGCTGTTCGCTCGTGCCCGTCGGCATTGACGACGGCACGTCGTTCCGCGATCCACCGCGCGACGTAGCGCGCCTCCTCTACATCCGTCTCGAGGCGGGCCGCCTGCACGGTGCCCGGCCCGGCGTCAGGACGCGCACGCAGCGGCTCGACCGGAACACGGGAAGCCTGGGTGAGGGGCGCCGCCACGACGTTGGCCACATCGAGGACGGCCTGGTCGTTGCGCCACGACGTCGACAGCGACGCCACCGGCGTCACGTCCTCACCCGGCAGAGCGAACTCCTGACGGAACGAGGCGAGCGTCGTGGCACTCGCGCCACGCCAACCGAAGATCGACTGGTGCGGGTCACCGACGGCGATGACGCCGGGACGCTGCTCACCGCGCGCGAAGACCGAGGCGAGGAAACTGATCTGCGCGGCACTCGTGTCTTGGAACTCGTCGAGCAGCACCGCGCGGTAACGCAGACGCTCCCCCTCCCCGATCTGCTCGAAGCGCTCCGCCAATCGCGCCGCGAAGGCGATCTGGTCGGAGAAGTCGAGGGCCGAGCGTTCGGCCTTCAGCCGCGTATAACCCTCGACGAGCGGAAGCAGTTGAAGATGCCCCTTGGCCTTGATCCGCAGCGCCTTTCCAGCGTCTCCCAGGCTGCGCTTGCGGGGTGCGTACGGGATCGTTTCGAGGCCTGCGAGCAGGCCCTCGTAGTAGGCGCGCAGATCGTCGACGTCGCGCTGGTGTTCCTTGAGTTCGCCGCTCGTGGCGAGAACCCCCGCGCTGACGCTCGCTTCACCCACCGTGATGTCGGACATGTCGCCGTCCCACGAGCCCACGACCTCGTGGGCGAACTGCCAGGATGCCGACTCGGAGAGCATCCGGGAGTCGGGTTCGATGCCCAGGCGCAGCCCGTGTTCGCTCACGATGCGCCCGGCGTAGGCGTTGTAGGTGGAAACGGTGGGCGCCTCGCCGAGGCCTTCGGTGCCGTCCTCGTCGGCCTGTGGCTTCCACAGCCCGCTCGCCTCGAGCAGGCGCAGGCGCTGCCCGATGCGCTCGGCGAGCTCACCCGCTGCCTTGCGCGTGAAGGTGAGCCCGAGAATCTGCGCAGGACGCACGATGTCGTTCGCCACGAGCCACACGACGCGTGAGGCCATCGTGTCGGTCTTGCCCGAGCCCGCACCTGCCACGACGAGCAGGGGCTCGAGCGGAGCCTCGATGACGGCCTTCTGCTCGGGCGTGTGCCGGTAGCGCCCCAAGGCGTCCGCGATCTCGTCCGCGCTGACGTACCGCCGACCGTTCGACGTAGCCGTGGCGGGCTCGGTGGGGATGTCGCTCACAGCGTGCGTCCTTCCGGCTGGAGAGGGCAGGAACTCTTGACCGGGCAGATCGTGCATCCCGGGTTGATGGCGGCGCGGAACGTAGCCGCGCCCATCCCGTCGGCGGTGCGTTCCATGAGGTCGCGCGCCCAGGCGCTCGTTCCGACGGAGGCTTCGGTCGAAGCCTCGTCCCCGGCCGGATCCTGGCGGGATTCGTCGGCCACGAGGGGCGGTTGCACCTGGAGCTTGGCGGGACTTCGGCTGCTGTCGCCCGCGGCTTTGCCGAGCTGAACGAGTGCGGCGCCGCCGCTCGTCACGCCCGGACCGAAGGCTCCCGCTTCGAGCGCGGCCTGGTAGGCGGCCAGCTGCGGGTGCGCCGCCACCTCGGCATCGTTGGGCTTGGACCCGCCCGTCTTGTAGTCGATGATGCGCAGGCCGCGGCCGTCGTGGCTCTCCAGCCGGTCGACCATGCCGGAGATCTTGGCCCGGCCGATGACGGCACTGAAGGGCCGCTCGACTCCGGCGCCGGACCAACCGTCTGCCTTCGCGTCGGCGAGATAGCCCTCAAGCCGGCCGATCATGCCACTCGTTCGTTCCTTGGCGACCCTCGCCAGCCAGGTTTGGCCGAGCCCGAGACGTGGCCAGCGTTCGTCGAGCGCGGCCTGCATCGCGGTGGGATCGGTGTCGGCGAACTCCTGCGCGATCTCGTGGACGAGGGTGCCGATGGTGCTTGCTCCGATCGAAGGGCCGAAGGCACCGTTCGTCGTGAGCAGCCAGTTGAGCGAACAGCGGTGGAAGCTCTCCACCTTGGACGGGCTCACCCGCACGACGCTCTCAGGGGCGCGCACCGGTCGGTCGTCGGACTGGGCGACGAGGGCCCACCAACTGCTCGGGTCAGCGCCCGGAACACCGGCTGCGGCGAGGCGGGCGAGGCGCCGGGAGGCTTCGTCTCGTTCGATCTCGTCGGTGGAGGCGAGCATCCGGCGCGCCTCCGCCACGACACCCGCCAACGTCATGGGGCGTGCCACCGAGGTGAACTCGCGCAAGGCGTCCGCTCCGGCCGACGTGGTGAGCGGGTCGACGATGTCGAGGTAGACGCTCGGCTGTTCGTCGTCGTCACGAACCGCTGTGACGAGGAGGTTCTCGCGCGCGCGGCTGACCGCCATGGCGAACTGCCGTGTCTCGTCGTACCGCACAGCGGCCTGACGCGCGGCCAGCGAACGGCCACGGCCCGCGAGGATGTCGACGAGTTCCTCCGAGCCGAGGACCGAACCACGCAGCCGAAGGTCCGGCCAGACGCCCTCCTGAACCCCGGCGACGACGACGGTGTGCCACTCGCGTCCGGCCGCGCCGGCCGGCGTGAGCAGCGCGACGGCGTCGTCGTCCGGCGCCGCCGCGACGAGGCGGTCACCGGGAACGTCCTGGCCGCGCACGTGGTCGAGGAAGTCGCGTACCGCGGCGCCGGGCAACCGGTCGGCGTACGTGGCCGCTGCCCCGAAGAGCGCGACGACGGCGTCGAGGTCACGGTCGGCCCGGGTACCTGCGACGCCACCGCTGAGGGCGTTCGCCTCCCACGGCTCGGCGAGGCCACTGGCCTGCCACATGGCCCACAGCACGTGCTCCGCGTCGCCGGACTCACCGGATTGGGCGAACGCGGCTCGTCCAGCGTCGAGGACACGCGCCACCCGACGAGCCGGCGTGCCCTCCGGGCCGAGCGACGCGAGCAGGACGGGCTCGAACAGCGCAGCCCCGAGAAGTTCGTCGGACGTACGAGCACCGCCGAGTGCCAGTTCCTCGCGCCGCAGCGCACGCCGCAGCCGCCGCAGGACGACCGGATCCGCCCCGCCGAGCGGGGAGGTGAGCAGATCGAGCGCGAGGTCACCGGGCACCGTCTCTTCCCCCGCAGTGACGAGGTCGAGGGCGGCCAGGAAAGGACGTACCGCCGGTTCGTCCCGCAGCGCGAGTGAGGCGGGCGGGATGGCGACGGGAACCTTGGCGGCATTGAGCGCCCGACGCAGCGCCGTGGTCATGCCGGAGCCGCGCACGATGACCGCCATGTCGCGCCAGGCCACCCCGTCGACGAGGTGGGAGCGGCGCAACGTACCGGCGATGTGCGCTGCCTCCTGCGAGGCACTACGCAGCAATGCGACGTCGACCTGACCGCCCGGTCGCGTGGTGACGCTGCGGTGCGCCGCACCGTCGACCGCACCGATACGGGCGCTGACGCGTTCGCGGACGGCCGCCAGGGCACGCGGCGCGCGATGCCCCACGCCGAGCGTGAGACGCCGCGTGGCGCCGTGATCCTCGGCGACCTCGGCCATGTAGCGCGGGTCGGCTCCCCGGAAGCCCTGCACCGTGACGTCCGGGTCTCCGATGAGCACGAGTCGTTGCGTTGGCCCGACGAGCGTTCGGAGGAAGACGACGCCTGCGCGGGTGAGCTCCTGCGCATCATCGACGACGACGAGGGAGAACTGCGAGCGGTACTGGGCGAGCAGGTCGTCGTTCGAGCGGAGCGCCTCGGCGGCCGCGCCGAGGATCCACGCCGGGTCGAACGCCCCGGGGCGCGACAGCGCCGTGACGTCGTCGTACTCGTCGAGGACGCTCGCCGCGGCACACCACTCGGGTCGGCCGTGCTCGTGGCCCAGTGCCACCAGCTCGTCCGACGAAAGGCCCCACTCCACGGCACGCATGAGCAGGTCACGCAGTTCGTTGCGCAGGCCGCGGGTGGGCAGTGCCTCGCTCAGATCGGCGGGCCAGTTCGGCACACGGCCCAGCCCGGCGCGGTGTCCCGCGAGCAACTCCTTGATCACCACGTCCTGCTCCGGCCCGGCGAGCAGCCGTGGCGCCGGAAGCCCCTCAAGAGCGGCGCGGGCGCGCAGGATGCCGAAGGCGAGCGCCTGCGGCGTTCGTGCGATCGGTTCGCTCGATGTGCCTCCCACGCGCGTGGTCACCCTGGCCCGCAGCTCGCCGGCGAGCGTGCGCGTGGGCGAGAGCAGAACGCAGGCGTCCGGGGCCAGGCCGTCGCGGACCGCCTGAGCCACGAGTTCCACCGCGAGCGTCGACTTGCCCGTACCCGGCGCACCCACGACGTGCAGCACTCGGTCGTCCGCGTCGAGCACCGCCTGCTGTGTCGCATCGAACAGCATCGCGGCCGCGGGGTCGCCGCCGGGTGTGGCGCGCGGCATCGAGCGGAGCTGGAGCGGTGGCGTCGGCATGTGCGTCATCCCATCACCTGCCACCGACAACCGCGCAACGATGCGTCATTCGTCGAACCCGGGGCGCCATCGCGCGCGCCGCAGATCGGCGTGATCACCGCGGATCGGTGTTCCTTCCTCGCGATAGGCCGCGAGCGCCTCCGCCTGCAGGTGCTCCGGAAGGCGACCCGCGGCGTTCGTGACGCGCCACCACGGCCAGGCCGCATCGCCCTCGCTCATGATGCGGCCGACCTGCCGGGCGCCGGTTCCGACGACCGCGGCGATGTCGCCGTAGGTCGTCACGGCGCCTTCGGGCACGTCGTGGACGACCTCGACGACGCGCTCGCGCAGTTCCTCACGGGCCGCCTCGTGCGGACGAGGTTCTGATCGAGATGTCCCGCCTGCTGCGCTCAATCGAGCTCACGAGCCCTCGGCTCCGCCTGTTCCTTCCATGCGGCCAGGCCATCGGCGAGCGACATGATCCGCGGTCCCGTCTGCTCGCGACTCTCATCGAGCAGCACCCGCGCGGCCCGGGCCGAACGCGATCCTGCCGCGCAGACCGTGACGACCGCACGACCCTGTGCCGCCGTGAGCAGTTCCGGAGCCGTCGACGGCTCCCACGTACTCAACGGCCGCACGACCACCTCACCCCACCCCGCAGGAACGGGCCGTGCAGCCACCTCCGTGTGCTCCCGAACGTCGACGACGAGCGGGGCATCGAGCTCAGCCAGCTGCGCGGCGTCGACCTGCGGCACCTCACCCGCCTCGGTGACGTCACTTCCCCGGCCGGTCCCGTCGAGACCGTCGAACAGACGCTGGTCACCGTCACCGCAGACGACACACTCCACATCACGAGCGAGCGGCAACCGCGTCAGGGTCGTCGAGAGCGCGTCGTAGAGCCAGACCCCGTCGCGGGCCACCTCCCCGACGCCGGTGACGAGCTTGATCACCTCGACCGCTTCCATCGTGCCGACGACACCCGGCAACACGCCGAGCACACCGCCGACGGCGCAGTCCGGCACCTCGCCGTCCGCGAGCGGGCGCGGGAACACGCAGCGATAACACGGGCCGAGGCCCGGAACGACCACCCCGAACTGGCCCGAGAACTGCGAGATCGACGCCCACACCAAGGGGAGGCGCAACGCGACACACACGTCGTTGAGGACGTAACGCGTCGAGAAGTTGTCGCTCCCGTCGACGACGACGTCGTACTCGGGAAGGATCTCGAGCGCAGTCCGGGCGTCGAGGCGGACCCGGTGCTCCATGATCGTCACTCCGCTGTTGAGCTGCGACGCGAACCGCGCCGCGGAGGAAACCTTGGCCTCGCCCACCCCGGCTTCGGTGTGGATGACCTGCCGCTGCAGGTTCGAACGCTCCACCACGTCGTCGTCGACGACACCGATGACCCCGACCCCGGCCGCGCTGAGGTACGAGACGACGGGCGCCCCCAGACCTCCGGCGCCGACGACGAGGACCCGTGCGTCACGCAGCGCGCGCTGACCCGCCTCGCCCACACCGGGCAGCGTCAGGTGGCGCGCGTAACGCAGGCGCTCGCCCGGGTCGAGTGGTCGCGACGATGCCACAGATGTTCCTTCCCGGTAGCTGCCGCCCGCTCTGGCGGGGCGGGGCGCTAAAGTCACACCCAGCCTATGACCGCCGACGAAGGAGTTCACCCGATGACCGGCACGGACGACCCCACCAAGCGCGGACGTCTGCCCCGCTCGGCCCGGCGAGCCCAGTTGATGGAGGCCGCGCAGTCGGTGTTCGTCGAGTCGGGGTTCCACAGCGCCGCGATGGACGAGATCGCGGAGCGGGCGCACGTCAGCAAGCCCGTGCTCTACCAGCACTTTCCCGGCAAGCTCGACCTCTACCTCGCGCTGCTCGACCAGCACACCCGCGAGTTCCCCGAACTGGTGCGCAAGGCCGTCGAGTCGACCACCGACAACAACGAACGTGTCGCCGCCGCCGTCGGGGCCTTCTTCGAGTTCGTCGAGCGTGAGGACGCAGGCTTCCGCCTCGTCTTCGAGTCCGACCTGACGAGCGAGCCCGCTGTCGCCGAGCGCGTCGAGCGCAGCCTCGACGACACCGCCGACATCGTGTCTCAGGTCGTGCGTGAGGACACCGGCCTGCCCGAGGAGCAGGCCCGGCTCGTCGCCGTCGCCCTGGTCGGCATGTCGCAGGTCGTCGCGCGCTACTGGGTGGCCCAGGGTGCGCCGATTCCCCGCGAGGAGGCCGCACGCATCGTCGGCGTCCTCGGTTGGAGGGGACTGACCGGATTCCCGAAGACCGGCGGGGATGAAATCGCAGGCTGAGGCGTTGACCTCAACAGGCCCACGGTGACCGGTGCCCGTAGATGTGGGCAGAGGCAACCGCACCCGTCACCATTGACCAAGACTTCACCGAGACAAGAGGAGGGGCCATGGAGGTCCGTATCGGCGTTCAGAACGTCGCCCGAGAGATCGTCATCGAATCGAACGAGTCGCCCGAGGCCGTGCGCGCGGCCGTCGGCGAGGCCCTGAGCAGCGGCACGCCGCTCACGCTCATGGACGAGAAGGGCCAGTCGGTCACCGTTCCGACGTCGGCGCTCGCCTATGTCGACATCGCGGCCGAGCAGAAGGGTCGCGTCGGCTTCGGCGGCTGAGCGCCCCGAGCCGTCCCCGAGGTGCCGCCGTCCCGACTTCGGGACGGCGGCGCCCCGGTCTTTACAAGCTCTCTCCCACCAGCGCGAAGGCCCCGTTCACCCCGGAGATTCGGCCTCGACCCGAAGGCGCCAATAACACACCCACATGGGTGGATAGTTGAAAGTGGCCTGAAAATTCGCTTAGGTGAGAGCAGAAGCGTTGGGGCACACCCGCCCCGGCCATCACTGTTAGGAGTTCATCATGATCGGTACGATCATCGGCGCCATTATCGCCGGCCTCATCATCGGCGCGCTCGCGCGTCTCGTCATGCCGGGCAAGCAGAACATCTCGATCCTCATGACGATCGTGCTCGGCATCATCGGTTCGGTCGCGGGTTCCTCGATCTACACCGCGATCTCCGGCAAGAGCGACACGAAGGGCATCGACTGGATCGCCCTCATCCTCGGCGTCATCATCGCCGCGATCCTCATCACGGTCTACCTGTCGATCACGGGTCGCAAGAACACCACGCGCGTCTGATCCTCGCGCACGAAAAATCCCCCGCAACCGATTGGTTGCGGGGGATTTTTGCGTCTCGGGCGGAGGCGTCAGGCCGTGAGGCCGAGCGCCTGCATCCGCTCGGAGTGGTTCGTCGTGAGCCGCTCGAACATGCGCGTCAGTTCGGCGAGGTCGGCGCCGACGCCCGAGCCGTCGTCGACGAGCAGGGCCGTGAGGGCGTCGTGGGACGCCGCCACACGCTGGGCCTGGCTGAGCGCCTCGCCGACGAGTCGGCGCCCCCAGAGCGCAAGACGCGAGCCGAGGCGCGGATCCTGGGCGATCGCCTCGGCGAGCACCTGCTTGACGAAGGCATCCTGCTCGTCAGCGCCGACCGCGCGCTCGACGAGTGCGCGGGTCTCGGGGTCGACGTAGCGGGCGATCTCCGCGTAGAAGTCGTTCGCGATAGCGCTGCCTGCATAGGCCTTCATGAGGCCCTCGTACCAGTCGGCCGGCGGAGTGCGGCGGTGCCACTCGTCGATGGCGGCCGTGAAAGGCTCCATCGAGGATTCGGGCTCGGCGCCGATCTCGCGCAGCCGAGCAGCGAGCTCCTCGTAGTGGTCGAAGTCCATCCGGGCCATGCGGGCGAGAGCCAGCTTGTGGTCGAGGCGCGGCGCACGCGAGGCGTCGTCGACGGTGGCGAAGGCTCCGGAGAGTTCGCCGTAGGCGATGACGCTCAGAAGATCCACGACCCCGGCCCGGTAGTCCGGGTCGTCGAGGGTGCGCAGGACGGCAGTGGCGGGCGCGGGCGTCACGGAGTCGCTCATGGAGGCGATGCTATCGCCCGCAGCCACTGCTTCGTCGCGCGGCGAGTACACTGAAACGGACAGCAGGTGCCCGGTCGGCCACGATGCCGCGACCGAGGTCGGCCCTCCGCCGCCCCCAAGGTCCACCCAAGGTCGTTCCCCGCGTGAGCGCAGTGAACGAGAAGACCTCCGATCGGCCCTCCTTCGCTCCGGCGTGGCAACCATGCCCCGGGGCCCGACAGGAAGCACGATCGTGACCCAGACCCAGCCGAGCGCGGCCGAACTCGATTCGGCCGGCATCACCTCCATCGAGGCCGAGGCCCCCGCCGAGCCCATCGCCACCCAGACGTTCGCCGACTTCGGGGTCCACCCCGACATCGTGGCGGCCCTGGCCGACAAGGGCATCGTCCACCCCTTCCCCATCCAGGCGATGACGCTGCCCGTGGCCCTTTCGGGCCACGACATCATCGGCCAGGCCCGTACCGGCACCGGAAAGACGCTCGGTTTCGGCGTCCCGCTCCTCGCCCGCGTCACCGTGAAGGGCGAAACGTCGAACTCCCCCGTCCCGGCACCCGAGGGCAAGCCACAGGCCATGGTCGTCGTGCCGACGCGTGAGCTCGCCGTCCAGGTCGCCTCCGACCTCGAGGCAGCCGCCAAGCGCCGCGGTATCCGCATCGTCCAGATCTACGGTGGCCGCGCCTTCGAGCCGCAGATCGAGGCACTCGAGCGTGGCGTCGAGGTCGTCGTCGGTACGCCCGGTCGTCTTATCGACCTCGCCTCCCGCGGACACCTCGACCTGTCGTACGTCGGCGGGCTCGTACTCGACGAGGCCGACGAGATGCTCGACCTCGGCTTCCTGCCGGACGTCGAGAAGATCCTCGCGATGACGCCGGCCGCCCGCCAGACCATGCTGTTCTCCGCGACGATGCCCGGCGCCGTGGTCGCGCTGGCGCGCCGCTACATGACGCAGCCCACGCACATCCGCGCCATGCAGGACGACGCGAGCGAGGCCGAGACGGTGGCTGCCATCGAGCAGATCGTCTACCGCGCACACGCCATGGACAAGGTCGAACTCCTCGCCCGCGTCCTGCAGGCCAAGGACCGTGGCCTCACTATCATCTTCAGCCGCACGAAGCGCACCGCCGCCAAGGTCTCCGACGAGCTGAACGCGCGCGGCTTCGCGGCAGCACCGCTGCACGGTGACCTCGGCCAGGGCGCTCGCGAGCAGGCCCTGCGCGCCTTCCGTGCGGGCAAGGTCGACGTCCTCGTCGCCACCGACGTCGCCGCGCGCGGCATCGACGTCGAAAACGTCACGCACGTCGTCAACTACCAGTGCCCCGAGGACGAGAAGACCTACGTCCACCGCATCGGCCGCACGGGCCGCGCGGGCAACACCGGTATCGCCATCACGCTCGTCGACTGGGATGACCTGCACCGGTGGACGCTCATCAACAAAGCGCTCGACCTCGGCATCCCGGACCCGCAGGAGACGTACTCGAGCTCCGAGCACCTCTTCACGGATCTCGACATCCCGACGAACGCCACGGGAAAGCTCCCGAAGTCGGCTCGCACCCGCGAAGGACTCGGCGCAGAGCGCGTCGAGGACCTCGGCGAGACGGGCCGCTCCGGCGGTGAGCGCTCGAGCGAGCGTTCCGGTGGTCGTGGCGGTCGCAACAATCGTTCCGGTGGCCGCGGCCAAGGTGGCCGAGGCGGCTCCCGCTCGAACGGCGTTCGCCCACGTGGCGGTGACCGTCAGAGCCGTGAGAGCAACGGAGCCGACTCCTCCACGGGTTCCGGCGACGGCCAGCCGCGCCGACGTCGTCGCCGCACGCGCGGTGGTTCGGGCGGCGCGAACACGCCGCCGGCCGACCAGAACTGATCGGTCGAAACAGGGTGCATCCTTTGGGGTGCACCCTGTTTTGCATCGTGCGACACCCCGCTCCGCCACCTCGCGGGCGGCACCGCACGCCCATTACTGTGGGCGCAAAGACACTGCCACGAAAGGTCGCCCACCCATGACGCCAGCCAAGCGCCAGGACGACGAGATGCCGGCGACAAACCCGGACGATTCCAGGCCACTCGACGCTGACGCCGACGTTCCGCCCCAGCAGGACGACAGCCGCAACACCGGCGACCAGAACTTCGACGAACGCAACCTCGATGCGCGCCGTGAGAGTCAGGACGAGAACGAGCCGGAGAACGGCCCCATGGCCGATCGCTCGCAGATCCTCGCGTCGGGCTTTGCCTCGATGTCGCGTTGGGCACTACGTATCAGCGTCGTCATCGTCACGCTCTACCTGCTCGGACGCGCGCTCGCGCCGTTCTGGGTCATCATCCTGCCGCTCATCCTCGGCCTCATCATCGCCACGGTCCTGTGGCCGCCGACGGCGTGGCTTCGTCGACGCGGCTGCGCCCCGGCGTTGGCGGCTGTCATCTCGATCCTCGGGGCCCTCGGCATCCTCGGCGGTGTCATCTCCGCCATCGTGCCCTCGGTCGCGAACCAGGCTCCGGAACTCGCGACCCGCTCGACCCAGGGTGTCTCACAGGTTCAGGAGTGGGTCCAGGGCCCGCCGTTCAACGTTCCGCAACAGCAGATCGACAACGCGGTCGGCACGATCAACGACAAGATCACCAAGTCCGGTGACGTCATCGCGTCCGGAGTGTTCTCCGGTGTGACGACGGTCGGCAGTGTCCTCGTGACGCTCGTGCTGAGCCTCATCCTGTCCTTCTTCTTCATCAAGGACGGTGACCGATTCCTGCCGTGGGTGCGTCTGGTCACGGGTGAGCGCACCGGCGCGCACCTCACCGAGGTCTTCACCCGCGCGTGGCACACGCTCTCGGGCTTCATCCGCACCCAGGCGATCGTGTCCCTCATCGACTCGATCTTCATCGGAATCGGTCTCGTCATCCTCGACGTGCCCCTGGCCCTGCCCCTGTGTGTCATCACCTTCCTCGGTGGCTTCATCCCGATCGTGGGTGCGTTCGTCGCGGGTGCTCTCGCGGTGCTCGTCGCCCTCGTGACGCAGGGTCCGACGACGGCGCTCATCGTGCTCGGCATCATCGTGGCCGTGCAGCAGATCGAGGGCCACGTGCTCCAGCCGATGCTGCAGAGCCGCTCGATGTCGCTGCACCCCGTGCTCGTCCTGCTCGGTATCGCGGCGGGCTCCGAGGGCCACGGCGTCGTCGGTGGCTTCCTCGCCGTTCCGGTCGTCGCCACGATCGCCGTGCTCTTCCGCTATGTGGGCGAGCAGATCGACCTGCGGGCGGGCACGATCAGTGCCGACGATCTCGAGTACCGCACCGACCGGGGGCGCACCGCGGCCCTGCGCACGGAGCGTCTTCGGCGCCTCGCCGACCGGAAGGCGCGGGGTGAGGAGACCAGCATCGGCGCCGAATCACGTGCCGCGATAGCTGCGGACGACGGGGCGAAGAGCACGCTGTCGCAGGTCATTCCGCACGGCTCCGCACCCGCCGACCGCGCCCGGTCCGTCGTCGGCGGACTGCGCCGCCGCTTCCGGCGCTGAACGCATGTCAGTCACGCCCCCGTCCTCGGTCTCGCTTCCGACGGCGGGGGCGTTTCGTGCTCGGACGTGACCCGTCTGACGGGGCGGCTTAACTGATTTCATTCGCTATGCGTCACGGCCCCCGGTAGGCTCACACGGTCACCGGTCTCCCTCCCTTCGGGGGAAAGCGGTTGTCCGAGTACGAAAAGTAGGCACCCGCAAGGGGCCGATACGGGAGGTTCCGCGTGTCCGACACGACACCACCAGCGGAACCTGACAGCGTTTCGCAGCAGCACACAGCCTCGGACGAGGGTACGTCGTCGGATTCGTCGACCGCGCACTCGTCCCACGAAATGCTCGTCGGCGTCGACGAGCCCATTCCCCAGCACGAGGCCGTCCACAAGGGCACTCTCGACAAGATCATCTTCGGCGTGACGGCTGCCTTCGCCATCGCGTTCGTCGCGTGGGGTCTTCTCTCGCCCAAGACGATGTCGTCGGGCTCCTCGACCGCCCTCGGGTGGGTCATGGACTCGATGGGCTGGGCGTTCATCCTGTTCGCCACGTGCTTCGTCATCTTCGCCATCTGGCTGGCGGCGAGCCGTTACGGCAACATTCCGCTCGGTCACGACAACGAGAAGCCCGAGTTCAAGACGACCTCGTGGATCGCGATGATGTTCAGCGCCGGCATGGGCATCGGCCTCATGTTCTACGGCGTCGCCGAGCCGCTCACGCACTTCGTCACCCCGCCGCCGCGTAGCGGTGCCGGCGCGGAGAGCCCCGAGGCACTCCAGGTCGCCATGGCGACGACGATGTTCCACTGGGCGCTTCACCCGTGGGCGATCTACGCCGTCGTCGGTGTCGCCATCGCGTACGGAACGTTCCGCAAGGGGCGCAGCCAGCTCATCAGCTCGACGTTCGTTCCGCTCATCGGACGACGCCGCGCCGAAGGACCCGTCGGCAAGGTCATCGACGGTCTCGCGATCTTCGCGACCTTGTTCGGTTCGGCCGCATCGCTGGGCCTCGGTGCCCTGCAGATCGCCGCCGGCCTCGAGAAGAACGGCTGGGTCAACAAGGTCGGCGGCACGGCACTCGTGTCGATCATCGTCATCCTGACGATCTGCTTCATCTTCTCGGCCGTCTCCGGCGTCGAGAAGGGCATCCAGTACCTGTCGAACTTCAACATGGTGCTCGCCCTCGTGCTCGCCGTGTTCCTGTTCGTCGTCGGCCCGACGGCCTTCATCCTCAACCTGCTGCCGACCGGCCTCGGCGACTACATGGACCAGCTGCCGTTCATGGCGTCGCGCAGCCAGGCCACCGGCCTGCAGCCGATGCACGACTGGCTCGCGAGCTGGACGGTCTTCTACTGGGCCTGGTGGATCAGCTGGACCCCGTTCGTCGGCATGTTCATCGCGCGCATCTCGCGTGGCCGTACGATCCGCCAGTTCATCACCGGCGTTCTCCTCGTGCCGTCGCTCGTCTCGCTCGTGTGGTTCGCCATCTTCGGTGGCACGGCCATCGACGTGCAGCGTGAGACCCACGACATCGCGAAGAAGGTCGAGGGTGTCTTCACCGTCGACTCGAACGCGGCCCTGTTCGACGTCCTCGACCACTTCCCGCTCGCGGGTGTGACCACGGTCGTCGTCATGGTGCTCGTCGCCGTGTTCTTCGTCTCGGGCGCCGACGCGGCCTCGATCGTCATGGGCACGCTGAGCGAGCGTGGCCGCATCGAGCCGAGCCGCTGGGTCGTCATCTTCTGGGGTGCCGCCACCGGCGCTGTGGCCGCCGTCATGCTTCTCGCCGGCCTGGCCGAAGGAGATTCGTCGGCCGCTCTCACGAGCCTGCAGAACATCACGATCGTCAGCTCGCTGCCGTTCGTCATCGTCATGGTGCTCATGTGCGTCGCGCTCGTGCGGGAGCTGCACTCCGACCCGATGATGCTGCGCGCCCAGAAGGGACGCGACCTCATCGAGAAGGCCGTCATCAGCGGCGTCAAGACGCACGGCGGTGACGACATCAGCCTCGTCGCCGTGCCGTCCGAGCACGCCGAGAGGGTTTCGACGCTCGCCACCGAGGTCGCCACGGGTGACAGCGATGCCACGCGTGTGCCCGGTCAGACGCCCCGACGTCCGCGTGTTCGCCCGAAGGGGCAGCCGCCGCGTCACGACGTCTGATCGGCCTCGAGACTCGAGCAACGCCGTCGGCCCGGGAACCACGTGGTTCCCGGGCCGACGGCGTTCGTGCTTCACTTCACGACGCGATCACACGGCTCAGTGGCGGGCCCGCACGACCTCGGTACCGCCGGAAGCCCCGGCGAGCAGCCGTTCGTACTGGTCGGGAGCAGTCGTGTTCTCCCCCAATCGGTTGGGCTTGCCGGCTCCGTGGAAGTCGCTGGAGCCCGTGACGACGAGGTCACGCTCCCGGGCGATCGCGAGCGCCCGCTCGACCTGTGAGGCATCGTGGTCGCGGTGGTGCGCCTCGATGCCGACGAGGCCGGCGTCAGCCATGGCACGCACGACGTCCTCGTCGACAATGCGCCCGCGCGATTCGGCGAAGGGGTGCGCCATGACAGGCACTCCACCGCCCGCGCGCACCAACTCCACGGCGCGCACGGGATCGAGAGCGTAATGGCCGACGTGGTACGGGCTGCCGTTGTAGAGGTAGCGCTCGAACGCTTCGGAGCGATTCGCGACGACGCCGTTCGCGACGAGAGCGTCCGCCATGTGCGGCCGCCCGATGGTCGCATCGGCACCGGCGACGGAGAGCACCTGCTCGTACGTGATGTCGACGTCCTCACCCAAGCGCTCCACCATGCGCTGCGCTCGCGTGAGGCGCGACGAGCGGGCCTTCTCGAGCTCGGTGATCAGTTCGCCGTCCGTGGGCGGGAGGTAGGCAAGCAGATGGATGCTGATCCCCTCGTGCTTGCACGAGACCTCGATGCCGGGTACGAGGTCGATGCCGTGCTCACGGGCGGCAGCGGCTGCCTCGTCCCAACCACGCGTCGTGTCGTGATCGGTGAGGGCGACGACGTCGAGGCCGGAGCGAGCCGCTTCTGCGACCACCTCAGCCGGCGTCGTCGTGCCGTCGCTACAGGTGGAGTGGGTGTGAAGGTCGATACGCACGCTCACACGTTAGCCTTGCTCGTCGTGGAATCCTCCCGCTCCGACGACGACACGACCACCGGCGAGGCCATGCCCCAACCCGTGCGGTACGCGGTGTGGCTCATGCTTGCGGGCGCGCTCGTCCAGGCGTTGTCGACCCTCACGACGGCACTCGATCGGGAGGGTATCCGCGCCCAGACGGCCCGCCTCGCCGACGAGTTCGACCGCTCCCTCGACGGCAAGGCGCTCGAGCGAGCCACCGATCAGGCGTACTGGTTCGGTGTCGGCACCGGCGTGACGTTCGTGGCGCTCTGGCTCGTGGTCGCTCGGCTGTGCGCCATCGGTCGCACCAGCGGACGGCCTCTCGCGACGCTCTTCGCCACCGTCTACACCTTCACGTTCGCCTTCTCCGCGGTGCGTTCCTTCGGCCCGGGAGCGTTTCTGGGTCTCGTCACCGTCGTCGTCGGTATCTCGGCCGTCTATCTGCTGTGGCGCAGGCCGGTCACGCCGTGGCTCGCGCGGTGCGCCGCGCGTCGCTCCCAGGGCGCGTGAGCCACGTCGATAGGCTGGATTTCATGCCTCGCCACGTCGTCGCCGCCCTCACCGCTGCAGCCCTCGTCTCGTTGACGGCCTGTAGTTCGGGCGCCGACCCGAAGGACGTCACACCGACGTCGTCGACGTTCACGAACGGTGCCCAGTCGCCGACGACGGCTGCGCCCAACCCGAACCCGGTGACGTCGCCGAGCCCCGGCGCCGTCGTGAGTTCCGACAAGGTCTTCAACTTCGTGGTGCCCAGCGGATGGAACGTGTCGAAGAAGGCCCAGGCCGTCGCCTACCTCTCCTCGGCCACCGTCGCTCACAACGTCGCCCCCACGATCGCGATCACCCGCTCGAAGGTCTCCCCCGCGCCGGCTCTCGACCAGACCGTCCAGATGGCGATGATGCAGGCTCGCCAGGACGGCGCGAGCGTGGAGCGGCTTCCCGAGCGCACCGTCGGGGGTGAGAAGTCGGTGGCCTTCACGGCCAAGTCGACGGAGAAGAACGTCGAACTGCAGCGGACCTACACGATGGTGGCGCACGACAAAGCCCTCTACGTCATCACGCTGACCAGTGCCCAGGCCGACGCGAAACGTGACGAGGCCACCCTCACGTCGTTCCTCGCCGGCCTGACGTGGACGAAGAAGGGCGACAAGGGTTCGACCGCCAGCGGCACGACACCGGCCCCTGTTCCCACCTCGACGTCCAACCCGCCGAAGCCGAGCTCCAGTTCGTCGAGCACAGCTTCCTCGTCGAGTTCGTCCTCGAAGGCGCCCTCCTCGTCCGGCAAGGCAACCGGCTCGGCGAAACCCTCGAGCAGCACGTCCACGAAGCCCACGGCGTCGTCGACGTCGAAGTGACGCGCGTCAGTCGGTCTGCTGGACGGTGCGACGCAACACCTTCGAGGTGAGTGAGTCCGCGCCTGCGGAAATCTGACGGCCGAGCAGCGTCCCGAGGGAGACGCCGACCGACAGCGCAAGCCCCACGAGCATCGCCAGCAGGAACGAGTCGACCCAGTTGTTGTCCTCGTTGTCCGTGACGAAGTACATGATGCCCTTGTAGACCGCGAGACCGGGCAGCAAGGGAACAATGCTCGCGGCGGTCACTGCGATGCTCGGCACGTGCAGTCGCCGCGCCACCGTCGGTGCCGCACACCCGATGAGGAAGGTCGCGATTCCGGAGGCAACGGGCTGCGAGGTGCCCCCCAGGATGTTGAACGTGGCAAAGAGGAGCCACGAGACCCCACCCGTGACGATCGAGACGAGGACCGCCCGGGGCGCGCAGTAGGCCGAGACGGCGAAGGCGCCGCCGAGCAGCGCTCCGGCGAGGATCTGGACGACGACGTTCTGCGCCAACCCGTCCGAGGGGATGACGTACAGGTTCACCCCGATGCGACGCGCGAGACTCAGCACGAGCAGAACCCCGGCCACGACGCCGCCGGTCAGCAGCATGACCTCGTACGTGCGCGCACCGGCGGTGAGGTAGAAGCCGTCCAGGGTGTCCTGCGCAGCGGTAACGACGGACATACCGGCCAGCAGCACCACGATGCTCGAGGCCACGACGATGCTCGGGCGCACTTGTGCGAGCCACCAGATGCCGCCGGTGTGATCGCGGATGACGAGCAATGCCACCGCGATGCCGGCCGCGATGGTCGCCCCGATGACCTGTCCGAAGAAGGTCGACAGCCCCATCCGCGCGAACCGCACCTGGACGTAGTCGATGAGCGCGGTGGCGACACCGGAGATGAGGATCATCATGAGACCGCCACCGAGAAGCATGGCAACACCGGCACCCATGAGACCCCACGCTGCCGTCACGACGCCGCGACGGTAGGAGTGCGGCATCTCGAGGATGCGTTCGAGCTCACCGAGGTTGTCCTCGATGTCGACGGGCTCGCCGCCGCTGGCACCGATCTCGCGCACGAGGGAGTGGAGTGCCTCGAGGCGCGAGTAGTCCGTACCCATCGAACTGACGATGCGCATGACGGTGATGGGGTCGCGGTGCACGCCGCGGTGCATGCTGAGCGTCACGGAGGTGTAGGTGATGTCGACGTGGACGCTCGAGAGGCCGTAGGCGCGGCAGACCCGCAACAGGGCAGCTGTCGTGTCGGCGACGGAGGCCCCGGTCACGAGCATGGCCTCACCCAGACGCAGGCAGAAGTCGATGACGGCGCGGGTGTGCCACTCCGAGACGGAGTCACTCCCGCCCCGAACCGCGATGGGCATCGTCGGAGGACCGCTCGGACGCAGCACCGATCGAGCTCGTCCTCGCACGCGTGTCGAACCGCCCGGCGTCGATCGTTGGGGCCGTCCACGCATGGTGCCCTCGGGCATTTTCACCACCTTGTCGCATCCACCATCAGCCACCCGTCATTGTGCGGCATACCCACCCTGGGTCGGCAAGCCGCCCACCCGGCGCAGTGTCGGCGCGAAGAGGCACAATGGGAGGTGTGAGTGAGAAGCAGCAGCAAGCAGAGCACCGAAGCCGCCCCGGCGGCGCGCAGTTCCGCGAGTTCGTGGCCTCCGGCTGGGCGCCGCGCGACACGACGCCGACGGCCCGTGCGGCCGTCGCGGACTTCACGCCGGCCCGCCGCGAGGCCCTCTCGCGGGAGTTTCCCGAAGCACGGCTCGTCATCCCCGCAGGCGGACTCAAGGTCCGCAGCAACGACTGCGACTACCAGTTCCGTCCCCACTCGGCCTTTGCCTGGGTGACGGGCCTGGGCGCCGATCGTGAACCGGACGCCGTATTCGTCCTCGAGCCGCGCCCCGAGGGCGGCCACGAAGCCCAGATCTTCTTCAAGCCCCTCGCAGGCCGCGACACCGAGGAGTTCTTCGGTGACAGCCGCTACGGAGAGTTCTGGGTGGGTGCTCGACCCACGCTCGATGACATGTCGAACGAACTGGGCGTGACGGCCCGCCACCTCGACGAGTTCGGTGACGCCGTCGCGAAGGACGCCGGCGCCGTCGACGTCCTCGTCGTGCGCGACGCCGACGCCGACGTCACCGCCCAGATCGAGCAGGTGCGTTCCCACCTCGACGAGGCGGCCACCGAGGCCGTCCAGGCCAAGGACGCCGAGCTGGCACGCTTCCTGTCCACCGCGCGCCTGACGAAGGACGCGTGGGAGGTCGGCCAGATGCGCGAGGCCTGCGACGCCACGGCACGTGGCTTCGAGGCCGTCGTCGCCGACCTTCCGGAAGCTGTACACCGCGGTCGCGGTGAGCGTTGGGTCGAGGGCGTCTTCGGACTCCACGCGCGTCACGCCGGCAACGGCGTCGGCTACGACTCCATCTGTGCGAGCGGCGACCACGCCAACACGCTGCACTGGATCAAGAACACCGGCGAGATCCGCTCCGGCGACCTCCTCCTCATCGATGCCGGAGTCGAGGTCGACTCGCTGTTCACCGCCGACGTGACGCGTACGCTGCCGGTCTCGGGATCCTTCTCCCCTGCCCAGCGCGAGATCTACCAGGCCGTCCTCGACGCACAGAACGCCGGTTTCGCGGCCGCGAAACCCGGTGCGAAGTTCTCCGACGTCCACGCCGCGGCCATCCGCGTCATCGCCGAGCGCCTGCACGGGTGGGGCCTTCTTCCCGAGGGTGTCGACGTCGAGGCGACGCTCGACCCGGAGAACGGCCAGTACCACCGTCGCTGGATGGTGCACGGTACGAGCCACCACCTCGGCCTCGACGTCCACGACTGCGCCCTGGCGCGCAAGGAGGAGTACATGGACGCCGAACTCAGCGAGGGCATGATCATCACGATCGAGCCGGGCCTGTACTTCAAGGCGGACGACGAGCTCGCCCCCGAGCGCTTCCGCGGCATCGGTGTGCGCATCGAGGACGACGTGCTCATCACGGCCGACGGCAACGAGAACCTGTCGAAGGCCCTTCCCCGTGAGCCTGACGAGGTCGAGGCCTGGATGAAGGACGTCTGGAGCCGCTGACGTTCTGCCCGGACGAGCGACGGCCCGTCACTTCCGAGAGGAGGTGACGGGCCGTCGTCGATCGTGGGGGCGTCCGCGATCAGTAGACGCTGACCGGCTCGCCGATGTAGAGCAGGCGGTTCGCGATGAGGAAGTTCTGCGCCGACACGGACAGGCGGCAGCAACCGTGCGAGGCCGGGTAGGCCGGGATGGACGCGGAGCCGTGGAAGGCGATGCCACCGTTGAAGTAGAACGGGCGCCACAGGCCACCGAGTGCGCCGTAGTCCCAGCCGTTCGATCCGCGACGGTTGATGCGGAACTCGCCGGACGGCGTGGTCGCGCGGATCTTGCGGCCGTAGTAGGTGAACAGCTCACCGTTGCCGGTGGAGGTGTTGAAGATGTACTTCACCGAACCACCGCGCACGACCATGACGATCTGGCGACGCTTGTCGACCTCCATGCGGTTACCACCGCGACGGCTGCCCGGGCGGGTTCCGCGGTTGACGGCGCCCCACGTCTTGGCACCCACGACCCCGTCGCGGCCGAGACCGGCGACCTTCTGGATGGCGAGGACGGCCTGCACCGTCAGTGCACCGAAGACACCGTCGGGCGTGCCACACCAGTAGCCGAGCGAGTTGAGGCGCTTCTGAAGCGCGGTGACGGACGAACCGCGGCTACCGGCCTTGAGAACCGGGTTGGCTGCGGAGGCGCTGGTGGCCACGCCGGTACCCACGGCGGCCAGTGCGCCCATGGCGGCAGCACCCGCGACGACACCGCGGCGGCTGATTTCGTTGTGTTCCATGACACGTCTCCTTCTCGTGGAACGGGCGACCACTCGGCCGCTGCGGTTTCCCTCCCGCGTACCTATGACGCAACTGCGAGGCGTCCGGTTCCCCAAGAGGTCGATGTTCGTCGAACCGTCGACGACACCGCGCCTGCAGTGCTCGTACGTCGTTCCATCCAAACCAACGTTCATCATGCCAGAGAAACCCGATGCGGCTCCGCCGCCGGAGCCGTGTAGCGAGCACCTGCAACGAAATCGCAATGAAATACTGCGTGCATGAGTGCACCCACCGACCGTCTCGTCGCCGAAGCCCTCGCGAAGTCGGGGTTGCTGTGGCTCACCTCCGCGGCCGGGTCTGCACCGTGTTGGCACGTGGTCGTCGATGGTGTCGCGTACGTCGTCACGGGCCCGGGTGAGCAGTACAGCCCCGTCCACGTGGGGCGTACGAGCGTCGTCGCGCGGGCCAAGGAGTCTCGCGCTCGCCTCGTCGCGTTCGACGCGGAGGCCTCCGTCGTCTCGCCCGAGGACGACGATTGGGAAGCCGCCACGGGCGCTCTCAAGGTGGGGCGTCTCAACGCTCCCGGAGGCGACATCGTGGCTCGGTGGCGTGAGGAGGCCACGGTTCTGCGGCTCGTTCCCGACCTCACCACGGTCGTGCTGCGCGGACAGAAGCTGCCGCCGCCAGCCGCGGAGAGTGGCTCGACATCCGACACACCCACCCCGGCGCAGCAGACACCCGGTGACCGTCCCGATGACGGCCGGCGTCCGGCGTCCGGGCCCACCCGCTCCGCACGGGCCGCCGCCGAGCGCGCGAACCGTGCCGCGCAACGCGCCGACGAACAGGCGACGAACGAAAGCGGTCCTGCTTCGCCGGAAGCCGGGTCGGGTGACGACGGCGGCGCGGCTAAGGTGAGCCCGTGAGTACCCGCGTCTTCGTCGCCCGCCTCGTCGGCCTCACCGTCTTCGATCCGCTCGGAGACCGTGTGGGACGAGTTCGTGACGTCGTCGTCGTCTTCGGCAAGAACCCGAGCCCGCGCGTCATCGGCCTCGTCGTCGAGGTCGTCCAGCGTCGCCGCGTGTTCCTGCCGCTGACGCGTGTCACCTCCATCGACGCGGGCAAGGTCATCACCACCGGTCTCGTCAACATGCGCCGCTTCGAGCAGCGCCACAACGAGACCCTCGTGTGTGCCGAGCTCTTCGACCGCCAGGTCACCGTGCGCGACCCCGAAGCCGAGGAGTTCGTCGGCACGGTCGAGGACATGTCGATGGAGCAGAACCAGCGCCGCGACTGGAACATCACGAAGGTCTTCGTGCGTGAGTCGGGCAGCGCCTCGAGCGCGTCGCGGGCCATGAACCGGCTGGCGCGTCGACGCGCGGGCAAGACGAGCCTGCACGATATCCGCGACGTCTTCGGTCTGCACCGCGAGCACCAGGAGCAGTCGGCCGAGCGACTCCTCGAGGCGTACGACGACCTGCGCGTTGAGGACCTCGCCGAGGTCATCCACGACCTCACACCGAAGCGGCGCGCCGAGGTGGCCGCGGCCCTCGACGACGGCAAGCTCGCCGATGTCCTCGAGGAGCTCCCCGAGGACGACCAGGTCGAGATCATCGCCGCGCTCGGCACCGACCGTGCCGCCGACGTCCTCGAGGCCATGGAACCGGACGACGCCGCCGACCTCCTCGGCGACCTGCCGCCCGAGACGGCCGAGGACCTGCTCAAGCGGATGGAGCCCGAGGACGCCGCGCCGCTGCGACGCCTCCTCTCCTACGACGAGAACACCGCCGGTGGTCTCATGACCACCGAGCCCGCCATCCTCGGCCCGGAAGCCACGATCGCGGAGGCACTCGCCGTCGTGCGCCGTGAGGAGCTCGACCCGGCCCTCGCGTCGGCCGTCTTCATTGCGCGCCCGCCGCTCGAGGTGCCCACGGGACGCTTCCTCGGGATGGTGCACACGCAGCGTCTGCTGCGCGAGCCGCCGCACACGTCGGTCGGCAACGTCGTCGACTCGACCATCGACCCGCTGAACGTCGAGGCTCCTCTCGGTGAGGTGACGCGCACGCTGGCGCAGTACAACCTCGTCTCGCTGCCCGTCGTCGACGACAACGGGCGCCTGCTCGGCGCCGTCACGGTCGACGACGTGCTCGACCACATCCTTCCCGAGGACTGGCGTGAGGAGCGCCACGACCTTCACCACGACCGCAAGCTGCCGGGGGTGGACGCATGAGCCGTAGCGGCAAGGACGAACGTCGCGACAACCGCGAGGAGATGCGCCGCGACGCTCTCAAGGAAGCGCGCCGCGAGATGCGCGGCGACGAACGCGGCGAGAGCACGGGGCGCCTCGATCAGCCCCAGGAGAAGCGCGCGAGTGTGCTGCCGCGCTTCTCGATGGACTCCGAGAACTTCGGTGTCGCGAGCGAGAAGTTCGCGCGCTTCATGGGCACGGCGACGTTCCTCATCTGGATGACGCTGTTCGTCGCCATCTGGCTGGCGTGGAACACCTTCATGCCCGAATCGGCCCAGTTCGACCCTCGTGCGCTCAACTACACGCTGCTCACGCTCATCCTGTCGCTGCAGGCCAGCTACGCGGCGCCGCTCATCCTGCTCGCGCAGAACCGTCAGGACGACCGTGACCGTGTCGGTCTCGAACAGGACCGGGCACGCGACGAGCGCAACCTCGCCGACACCGAGTTCCTCACCCGCGAGGTGGCCTCGCTCCGTCTCGCGATGCGTGAGACCGCGACGCGTGACTTCGTCCGTTCCGAGCTGCGCTCGCTCCTGGAGGAGATGGAGGAGCGCGGCATGCTTGCCTCACCGGAGGACGACGAGGAGGAGGCGGGCGGTCGCGCGGAGCGTTCGAAGAACGAGCGCAAGCCGCGGCGCAAGGACGTCTCGAGCGGCGCCTGATCGGCGCCCTTCCCGCCGTCTCCGGGTGACAAGGCGGACGTGTGCAACACCACGTCGCCCCGGCATGAGCACTTCGTACTGGGTCGTACGATGGATGGCATGTCCACTCCCACTCTCGATGCCATCGGCGCTGCCCTCGCGACGGTCGAAGACCCTGAAATCAAGAAGCCCATCACCGAACTGGGCATGGTCGACTCGGTCGACGTCTCCGAGAGCGGCCACGTCGCCGTCACGATCCTTCTGACGATCGCGGGCTGCCCGCTGAAGTCGAAGCTCACCGAAGACACCACGAAGGCCGTCATGGGCGTCGAGGGCGTCACCGGCGTCAACGTGACGCTCGGTGTCATGACCGACGAGCAGCGCAAGGATCTGCGTGAGCAGCTGCGTGGCGGTCAGGCCGAGCGCGAGGTGCCCTTCGCGCAGCCGGGTTCGATGACGCGCGTCTACGCCGTCGCCTCCGGCAAGGGTGGCGTCGGCAAGTCGTCCGTCACGACGAACCTCGCTGCCGCGATGGCGGAGCAGGGCCTCAAGGTCGGTGTCGTGGACGCCGACATCTACGGCTTCTCCGTGCCGCGCATGCTCGGCGTCGAGCAGCGCCCGACGCAGGTTGACGACATGATCCTGCCGCCGGACAGCCACGGCGTGAAGGTCATCTCCATCGGCATGTTCGTGCCCGGTAACCAGCCCGTCGTGTGGCGAGGCCCGATGCTGCACCGCGCGCTGCAGCAGTTCCTCGCGGACGTGTTCTGGGGCGACCTCGACGTCCTCCTGCTCGACCTGCCGCCCGGCACGGGTGACATCGCCATCTCGGTGGCGCAGCTCATCCCGACGGCGGAGATCCTCGTCGTGACGACGCCGCAGCAGGCTGCCGCGGAGGTCGCGGAGCGCGCCGGCGCGATCGCGTTGCAGACGAAGCAGCGCGTGGCCGGCGTCATCGAGAACATGTCGTGGCTGGAGCTGCCGGACGGCACGCGTCAGGAGATCTTCGGTGCGGGTGGCGGCCAGGCGGTCGCCGACTCGCTGACGCAGGCCATCGGCGCGAAGGTCGAGCTGTTGGGCCAGATTCCGCTCGACACGACGTTGCGTGAGGGCGCTGACGCGGGTACGCCGGTCGTCGTGGGCAACCCCGACTCCCCCGCCGCGGTGGCGCTGCGCGGTATCGCGAAGGGCCTCGGCACGCGTGCGCGCGGCCTGGCGGGCCGCAGCCTGGGCCTCACCCCGAACCGCAAGTAAAGCGAACACGAAGCGCCTCGGCCGGACCGAAAGGTCCAGCCGAGGCGCTTCGTCATGTAGCGGAAGCACGCACGTCGCCCGCTGAAGAGTGAGGATGTGCCGCGAAAGGTGAGCAGCGCAGACCAACCGGACCGCGCTGGGAGCCGACTCGCCCCGAAGGCCTGTCGCACCGTGGGATCTGACCGAGCTTGCGAGGTCAGATCACCGGAAGATAGGGCAAGGGAGCGCCTACGTCGCGTCGGTGTCGAACGGCGTGGTGCGGTCGGGGTGGTATTCGGCGGTGATGTGGGAGCGCGGGGCGCTGGGGATCGCTTGGGTGTCCTCGCCGCCGACGCCTGCACTGTGGGTTTCGGCGCCGACGCCGGACGCAGCGTGGTCGGGGCCGACGGCGCCGGCCGCGGTGGAGCCGTTGGCTCGACGTTCGGTGAGGCCGACTTCGGCGGCGATATCGGCGTCGGGGTCGTCGAAGAGGGCTTCGCGAACGATGCGGCGCGGGTCGTACTGACGCGGGTCGTACTGACGCCAGTCGATGTCCTGGTATTCGGGGCCCATCTCGGATTTGAGTTGGGTCTTGGCACCTTCGGCCATGTCGCGTGCGGTGCGGATGAAGGTGCGCAACTTCGCGATGTATTCCGGCAGGCGCTTCGGGCCGATGAGCGCGAGAGCGATGATGACGATGAGAATGAACTCGCCGGAGTTGATGTCGATGAACGGGATGTTCACGCGCGCGTCACCCCTGCGAAGTCGATCTCGATCATGGTGCCATTCTGCCTGATCGCTCGTCGTTCGCCTGAATCAGGACGACGGACCAGGCGCTGCGGGCAACCGATCGTGGCCCTTCGCCGCGCACCTCGGGCGCGTCGAAGTGGTCGGTGGTCTGGGCGTTGGACGCCATGGTGGGGGCGCCGGGTGCCGTGCTGCGCGGGTGGGCGGCGCTGCTCATGACGATGGCGCCGCAGGCTGCCGCGAGCGCGACCATGCCGAGAACCGGGCGTCGGGAAGATCGGTTGTACTGCGCGGGGGCGTCCGGGGAGAGGAGGTGGACCCGCTCCTCTTTCGCCGGGGAATGCACGGCGGCCTCGCCACGAGGTGTGTCGTACGACGGATCACGTGTGTCGAGCGCAACGAGCCCTGCGACGAGGCGAGCGTGACGTCCGGGGTCGAGGGGCACTCGGCGCACCTGCAGGACGATGGCACGTTCGGCTTCGACGCTCTGGCGGCAGCCCTCGCAGCTGATGATGTGCCGTGCGGCGAGGTGGGAGCTCGTCTCGTCGAGTTGGCCGTCGACGTAGGCGTCGACGAACTCTCCGAGGTGGCCCTCCCTGTAGCGGCGCGTCACGACATCCCCAGGGCTGTGCGGGGCCCTCCGAGCCCGTCGGTGGCTGCGCGCACGACGACATCTCCGGCGCGTCGGCGCTCCTCGCGGGCCGCAGGCGAACGGTGCGCGAGCGATTCACGCAGTGCGGCGCGCCCGCGGTGGATGCGGGAGCGCACGGTGCCGAGCTTGAGTCCGAGGGTGGCCGCGATCTCCTCGTAGGAGAGCCCCTCGATGTCGCACAGGACGACAGCGGCACGAAAGTCGGGCGCGAGGGCGTCGAGCGCGCGCTGCACGTCGTCGTCGAACTCGGCGTCGAGTACGACCTGCTCGGGGCCTCGGGCCGTGGAGGGCAGGCGCGTGTCGGCATCGTCGGCGAGCGCGTCGAAGCGGATGCGCTGCTTTCGACGCATGCGGTCGAGGAAGAGGTTCGTCGTGATGCGGTGCAGCCAGCCCTCGAAGGTTCCCGGCCGGTAGGAGCTCAGGGAGTTGAACACGCGGACGAAGACGTCGTGCGTGAGGTCCTCGGCGTCGTGAACATTGCCCGTGAGGCGGTAGGCCAGGCGGTAGACGCGCGGGCTGTGCTCGGTGACGATCTCCTCCCACGTCGGCGGAGCCCAGCCTTCGGGTGCCCGTTCGGGCACGACGACGCGCGAGCGGGTGTTGACTGGGTGAACCGGGTCGCTGACCGTGTCCGGCACCTGGCTTCTCATCTCATGTCCTCCCCGGTCGAACGAGTCGACACCGCATGGTTTCTGTACTCATCCTGACCGGGCCGTCTGTGCGTGGCCTGAGCGTCGCCCAGGCCCCTCTTCGACGGTTTCAACGCGAACGGCTACCCGTTCGTTCCCTCCGCAGCCGATCGATGTGCTCCGACGGTTCGCGGGCGAGACTTGCTTCCAAATAGAATCAACGTCATGACGAGCTTCAAACCGGCCAGCTGGGCGTATGCCGAGGACTTCGCGTATGAACCGGCCCACATCGAGGCTGCGCGCCAACAGGGCGAGCACCTCGGCGCGACGCCGGTGAGCCCCGCCGCGGGAGCGGCCCTTCGCATGCTCGCTGCGACGACGGGCGCACGCACCGTCGTCGAGGTGGGCACGGGCGCCGGCTGCTCGGGGCTGTGGCTGCTCGAGGGCATGCCGAGCGACGGGGTCCTGACGACGATCGACGTGAGTCTCGAACACCAGCGCGCAGCCCGCGCGGCCTACCAGCGCGCGGGTCACGCCCCGCAGCGCACCCGCATCATCTCGGGTAGTGCGCTCACGGTGCTGCCACGTCTGGCCGATCGCGCGTACGACCTCGTGCTCGTCGACGGGGAGAAGGACGAGTACCCGGCCTACGTCGAACAGGCGTTGCGCCTCGTACGCCCGTGGGGCGTGGTCGTGCTCGACAACATGCTGTGGCACGACCGCGTGGCAGACCCCGCGGTACGCGACGAGACGACGATGACCCTGCGCGCGCTGGCCAAGACGCTCCGTGAGGACGACGACCTCATGACGACGCTGCTGCCTGTGGGCGACGGCCTCCTCGTGTGCGTCAGGCGCTGATCAGCCGACGACTCAGCTCGAACACACGAAGAAGGCGCTCGCCCCGTCGCGGGGTGAGCGCCTTCTTCGTGGTTCGCGATCAGCGTGCGTCAGCCGACGCAGCCCTTGATCGCGTCACCGAGGGCCTTCGCCTCGTCAGCGTTCATTTCGACGACGAGACGGCCGCCGCCCTCGAGAGGCATACGCAGCAGGATGCTGCGACCCTCCTTGGTGACCTCGAGCGGACCGTCGCCGGTCCGAGGCTTCATGGCTGCCATGGGTGACCCCTTTCAGGTGCACGCGCGGGCGCGTGCCGTTCTCGATCGCGCTCCGCCGTCCACCGGGTGTTCCACGAGGGATCACCGACGGGCCCACCGGGTGTGACGGGCCGTGTCGCGCGTGCGCGACGGGGCTTGTTGCTACTAGTATGACGCGCTTTTTCGGCCAGACGAAATCGCGGAGTGGCGCGCGTCACCATTCGTCGGGGTGGATGCGATTGAATTGGGGGCATGACTTCTGAAGCTCCCGTCCTCTACGACGTCTCGAATTCGGTCGCAACCATCACCCTGAACCGCCCCAAGGCACTGAATTCGCTCACCACGGAGGCGCGCGTCGAACTGCTCGACGCGCTGCGTCGAGCCGCCTCCGACGAGTCGGCGCGCGTCGTCGTCCTCACCGGCGAGGGGCGCGGCTTCTGCGTCGGACAGGATCTACGCGAACACGCCGAACAACTCGCCAGTGGGGGCAGCGGGAGCACCCTGTCGACCGTTGCCGAGCACTACAACCCGATCGCGCGGGAGATCGCACGGATGCCGAAGCCGGTCGTCGCCCGGCTCAACGGCGTCACCGCTGGGGCCGGCCTATCGATCGCCATGCTGGCCGACTTCCGCGTCGCCGTGGAATCAGCCACTTTCACCACGGCCTTCGCCGGCATCGGGTTGAGCTGTGACACGGGTGCGAGCTGGTCCCTGCAACGCCTCGTCGGCCCTGCGCACGCCCGTGAGCTCCTCTTCGACGCAACACCCATCAAGGCCGATCGCGCCCTTGAGCTGGGCCTCGTCAACACGGTGGTGGCCGACGACCAGTTGGACGCGACGGTTGATGCTCTCGTCGCCCGTCTCGCGGCAGGCCCGACGGCGGCCTACGCCGCGATGCGCGAAGCGCTCATGTTCGCCTCGACCCACTCCCTCGACGAGTCGCTCGACTTCGAGGAGCCGCGCATGATGGCGACGGGTGCCACCGAGGACCACAGCCGCGCCGTGACCTCGTTCCTGGCCAAGGAGAAGCCGACCTTCGAGGGCCGCTGACGCAACCTCGCCGAACGGCGACGAGCCGGGGTGGCGAGGAACGCCCTGACCACCCCGGCTCTCTCGGAAGGGCTAGGTCGTTCACTCCCCCGCGATCTCGTCGCCCGCAGCACAGCCGACCGCGTGGTCGTTGACGAACCCGCAGGCCTGGAAGAGCGAATAGCAGGTGGTCGGGCCCACGTGCGCGAAGCCGTGACGCTTGAGCGCTTTCGACAGGGCGGTGGACTCGCTCGAGAACCCCACGACCTCGTCCGGCGTGCCGGGACGCGAGTGTTCGACGGGCGCGTGTTCCTCGATGAGCCGTTCGAGGCCAACCGTGTCACGCAGCCGCACGACGGCACGCGCGTTCGTCAGGGTCGCATCGATCTTGCGCCGATTACGGACGATGGCGGCATCGCCCATGAGCCGTGCGACATCGGCGTCACCGAAGCCGGCGACGGTGTCCGGGTCGAAGTCACGAAAGGCCGCCCGGAACGCCTCGCGCTTGCGAAGGATCGTCAGCCAGGACAGCCCGGACTGGAAAGCCTCGAGCATGAGGCGTTCGAACAGCTCGCGCTCACCGCGCACCCGTCGGCCCCACTCGCTGTCGTGATAGCGCAGGTAGTCGGGCGCACTCGTCACCCAACCGCATCGCGCGATGCCGTCGGGCTCATGCGTCAGCATCGTCGCCTTCGCCGCGGCGGCGACGGAACTGCACGACGTCCGCGGCGCGGTCAGCGCGCTCCGGCTCGACGCGTCCGGCGCCGAAACGCGACACCGGCACCCTCTCGCCGCGCGGTTCGTCGTGCTCGCTCCGCTCCAGCCGGGCCTCCAGGTCGTGGATCTCGTCGAAGAGCCGGTCGAGCACGGCGTCGACCTGCGCCATGTTGTAGCCGCGCAGCGACTGATCGAGGCGCACGGCATCGACTCCCGCCGAGCCGAGCTTGCCCTTCGGCAGGTCGAATGCCGACGTCGCCGTGGGCGAACTCATGGTGTCGGCCCCCACGCGTCCGACGACGACGGCGACCACGCCACCGATGACGAGTACGAGCACGACGATGAGCAGGATCATCATGAGGTGGCCTCCTGGTCGTTCGACTGCTGGGCGCGAACCTTTGCGACGTCCTCCGGGTCGGCTTCCAGAGCAGCTGCGTGCGCTTCACGGATGAAGGCGAGCGCCTCGTCGGCCGTGTCGACGATGCGCAGACGCTCGACGTCGGCAGCCGAGATCATGCTGCGCGAAAGGAGCGTCTCGCGCATCCAGTCGCGCAGAGGCTCCCAGAAGTCGGCGCCGACGAGCACGATCGGGTAGTGGTTGACCTTCTGTGTCTGCACGAGGGTGAGCGCCTCGAACATCTCGTCGAGCGTGCCCACGCCGCCGGGCAGCACGACCGCGCCCTGCGTGTACTTGACGAATACCGTCTTGCGCACGAAGAAGTAGCGGAAGTTCATGCCGGACGTGACGTACGGGTTGAGGCCGGTCTCGAACGGCAGCTCGATGCCGAGCCCGACGGAGACACCGCCCGCCTCCCGGGCACCCTTGTTCGCCGCCTCCATCGCACCCGGACCGCCGCCCGTGACGACGGCGAAGCCCTCCTCGACGAGGGCGCGACCCACGTCGACTCCGACCTGGTAGGCGGGATCGTCGGTGGCCACACGCGCAGAACCGAAGACGCTGATGGCCGGGCCGAGTTCGGCGAGCGCCGAGAAACCGCGGATGAACTCCGACTGGATGCGCATGGCTCGCCAGCGCGTGGCGACGAGCTCGCGCCAGCCGAAGAGTCCCCGATCGGCGCGCGTCACCCGCGTGTAGGGATTGTCGTCGAGCAGGTCGACGTCGGCTTGCTGCCGCTCTGGTGCGCTCACGGAAGACAGCTTCTCAGAAACGATGGGGCCGGGCACGTCCTGCCCCTCACCGAGGACGTACGGTGTGCCGCGCCCCCGCCACAGGGTGGGGCGACGTCGTCGCGTCGCGTTCGCCACAACCCGCAGTGCGGGTCCAACTGTTACGTTGCTGCGAAGAATGTTGCGGCGCACCACCGTGCGACGCCCAGGGGTGGGAAGGCACAGGGCACGAGCATGGCGTGGGACACCGAGAAGACGAAGAGTCGCATCCTCGAAGCAGCCCTGCTCGAGTTCTCCGAGAAAGGTCCGGCCGGTACGGCGATCGACAACGTCGCCCGGCGCTCCGACGTGAACAAGGAGCGGATCTACCATTACTTCGGCAACAAGCAGGCCCTGTTCGGCGTCGTGCTCGACGGGGAACTGCGCAAGATCTCCGAGGCCGTGCCCGTCTCGGCCACGGGGCGACTCGACATCGACGCCTACATCGGCGACCTGTTCGACTACCACCGCGAGCATCCGCACCTCAACCGTCTCGTCCTGTGGGAGGGGTTGACCTACAACGGAACCATCCTCGACGAGTCGCGCCGGCGCGAGTACTACGCCGCGCGCGTCTCGGCGGTGCGTTCCGGGCAGGAGAACGGTGAGATCGCCACGAACGTCGACGCCGACGTCCTCGCGTTCCTCCTGCTGTCGTTGGCCGGCTGGTGGTCGTCCGTTCCGCAGATCGCGCACATGATGAGCGCCGACCCGGACGGCGTCGACCTCGACACCCGCCGACGCAACGTCATCGAGGCGGCCAAGAACCTGCTCGGTCAGTGCGACGTTTGAGCTGCTGGACGGCGCGCAGACCGCCGGAGACGCCGCCGTAGGACGCGAAGCCGACCGGCTTGTAGAACCACTCGGTGAACACGAGGTCGAGGGCGTTCTTGGGCGCTGCCGGGTAGCCGTGGTTGTACTCCGGCGTCACAAGGACGACGGCGTTGGCGCGCTTGATGCGCTCGCTCCAGGCCTTCGTCGAGTCGAGCTGGTACTGCTGAGCGCCCGGGTGCATGGGCTCCTCGGTCGTGAGCGGCAGGTCGACCTCGCGCAGGTCGATGAGGTCGATGTCGAACGTTCCGTGCGTTCGGGCCTGCTCGGCGACCTACAGGCCGATCTTGTTTCCGATGCGGCCGGCGCGAACGCTGCCGATGATGACGGCGAGGACGGGCTTGGACATGAGGTGGTCTCCTGGATTCGATTCCAACGATTCAGTTGGAAGTTTAGCCACGCCGAACGAGCCGCGCAAAACCACGAATTTGCAGGCGCCGAGTCGGAGTCCGCTCAGCCGCGCAGGAGGAGAACGATCTCTCCGAGGCCGAGCACGACGACGACGACGCTCAGCCCGATGACGCTCGTGAGCGCGGGCTCGCGCCGCTCGCCCAGCAGCCGCCGGGTGGCGTTGCGATAGCGCAGGCGTGCCGTCGCGGACAGGACGAGCGCCGCAGCCGCGCAGAAGCTCGTCAGAACGAGCGCGGCCACGCCGTAATCAGGGACGAAGCGCAGTTGGAAGAGCCCCGCCACGAACAGGGCGAGGCACGTTCGTCCCCAGGCGAGGGTGGTGCGCTCGGGCTGCAGCCCCGGATCGGCGTGCTGCCGCTCGGCGGACCCGGGACGACGCCTCGCCGGGTGCAGGTCGGTCACCGGTTCAGCGTCGCGATCATGAGCACGGTCACGATCGACGCCACAGCGCCCGTGCCGCACAGGAGCGGAACGAGCAACGGCACCGGCAGGGGCCGCCCGGTTCGCATGCTTCGTTCGACGCTCAGCCATCGAGCGCCCGCCATGACGGAGATGACGAGGCCGGTGAGGACGACCAGCACAGCAACGACGCGTCGCCACACCTCGGGCATGAAGTCGTTCGTGAAGGCCTCGACAGCCACGCCGCCCGCGACGAAGGCGAGCGCGGTGCGCATCCACGCGAGGAAGGTGCGCTCGTTGGCCAGGGTGAAGCGAGGGTCGGGTTCCTCACCGTGCGGCAGGAGACGACGCGCCAGTGGTGACCGTCCGTCGGGTTCGCTCACAGCGTCCTCCCGCACCCGATAGCTCAGGCGAGCCAGCCGGTGAGCGCCTCGAGGGCGTCGACGATCTGGTCCGCGGAGCACCATTCGTCGTCCATGTGGGCGACGTTCGGGTCGCCGGGGCCGAAGTTGACCGCGGGCACGCCGACGGCCGAGAAGCGGGCCACGTCGGTCCACCCCTCCTTGGCCACGACGGGCAGATCGAGCGCCTCCACGAAGGCCTTCGCGGCCGGGCGGTCGAGGCCGGGGCGCGCTCCCCCGGCGAGGTCGTCGCATTCGAGGTCGAAGCCGTCGAAGAAGGCGGTGACGTAGGCGAGCGCCTCGTCGGCGCTCTTGTCCGGAGCGAAGCGGTAGTTGACCGTCACGGTGCAGGCGTCCGGGATGACGTTGCCCGCGATGCCACCGGAGATGTTCACCGCGTTGAGGCCCTCGTGGTAGTCGAGGCCGTCGACGTTCACCGTCTGCGGTTCGTACTCGCGCAGGCGGTTCAGGATGTCGGCCGCCCTGTGGATGGCGTTGTCGCCCTTCCACGGGCGCGCTGAGTGCGCAGCGAGGCCCTTGGTGCGCACGTGGACGCGCAGCGTGCCCTTGCAGCCGCCCTCGATGCCGCCATTCGTCGGTTCGAGCAGGACGGCGAAGGCCGCGCCCTCGAGCAGGTCGGGACGGGTGCGCGCGATGCGCCCGAGACCGTTGTACTGGTCCTCGATCTCCTCGCCCTCGTAGAACACGAAGGTGACGTCGCGGTTCGGTGCGACGAGATCGTGCGCGAGCTTGAGCTGGACGGCGACCCCGCCCTTCATGTCGGTCGTGCCCCGACCCCACAGCTTGCCGTTCACGCGCTTGACGGGCAGGTTCGCCGGCTCGCTCGTGAGCGGCACGGTGTCGATGTGCCCGGCCAGAACGATGCGCTCGTCACGGCCCAGGTTCGTGCGTGCCACGAGCGAGTTGCCGTCCCGCACGACCTCGAGGTGATCGAGCTTCGCGAGCTCCGCCTCGATGGCGTCGGCGAGTGCCGCTTCGTTCAACGAGACCGACTCGATGTTGCACAGCGATTCGGTGAGCGTGACGACGTCCTGCGTGAGATCGAGAGAAGCCATGCGCCCACCCTAAGTGCTCGGTTCACGAAACGACCTGCCCGCAGCGGGGGCCGGTCGCTAGGCTCGGGCGCATGACTGACGCACGTACCGCCTGGGGCTTCGGCCTCGCCACCGTGACCGATGACGACACCACCCTCGACACGTGGTACCCCGCCCCAGCGGTGGGCGAACCCGACGAGGACGCCGGCGCCCCGGCGGAGCTCCTCGTCCTCGAGGGCAAGGACGCCGACCGCGGCGTGACCCTGCGTGTCATGCGCACCGTCGTCGACCTCGACGCCTCCCCGCGCGACGCCTCGGACGCCTACCTGCGCCTGCACCTGCTCAGCCACCGCCTCGTCGCGCCGAACACGATCAACCTCGACGGCCTCTTCGGCGCACTCGCCAACGTCGTCTGGACGAACTTCGGCCCCTGCGCTGTCGAGGGCTTCGAGATGACGCGCGCCCGACTGCGCCAGCGCGGGCAGGTCTCGGTCTACGGCATCGACAAGTTCCCCCGCATGACCGACTACGTCACCCCGAGCGGCGTGCGCATCGCCGACGCCGACCGCGCCCGCCTGGGCGCGCACCTGGCCGAGGGCACCACCGTCATGCACGAGGGCTTCGTCAACTTCAACGCCGGCACGCTCGGGCACTCGATGGTCGAGGGGCGCATCAGCCAGGGCGTCGTCGTCGGCAACGGGTCCGACATCGGCGGCGGAGCATCGATCATGGGCACTCTCTCCGGCGGCGGCACGCAGCGCGTGTCGCTCGGCGAGCGCTGCCTCCTCGGCGCGGAGGCCGGCCTCGGCATCGCGCTCGGTGACGACTGCGTCGTCGAGGCGGGCCTCTACATCACCGCAGGCACGAAGGTGACGATGCCCGACGGCAGCGTGAAGAAGGCCGTCGAACTCTCCGGCGGCAACAACATGCTGTTCATCCGCAACTCCGCCACGGGCGCCGTCGAGTGCCGTGCGCGTGCGGGCAAGGGCATCGAGCTCAACGCCGATCTGCACGCCAACTGACGCCACGGCTCGTTCCGCTCGGCCCTCCCCGCCACACGGCGGGGAGGGCCGAGCGTCGTTCACAGCGAAATTGCAGACATCGCAAGGGGTGTCCGGGCGCCCCACCGCGTGTCATAGTGAGCCCACCAACCCCGGCACCGGAAGGACGCGCCATGACGACCTCACACGACTCGAGGATTCCCGAGCGCCCGGACCCGGTTCGTACCCACGGCCTCCAAACCGAGACGGCCCCGGCCTCCAGTTCGCCTCTCGGCTCAACGGTGAGCGGCGCAGCAACCTGATCGTGGCCTGGCTCCTGCTCGTGGCGGTTCTCGCTCCCGTTCTTCTCATCGTCCTCGGCTGGATCGGCCTGTTCTGAGGCCATCCACGACCATGCGAAGCGGCCCGCCACCCCTCGAGGGGTGGCGGGCCGCTTCGGCAACTCGGCGATCAGGCCGGGTAGCTGCGCTCGGTGGCGCCGGTGTAGACCTGACGCGGTCGGCCGATCTTCTTGGCCGGGTCCTGGTTCTGCTCACGCCACTGCGCGATCCAACCGGGCATACGGCCGATGGCGAACAGGACGGTGAACATGTCCGTCGGGAAGCCCATCGACTTGTAGATGAGGCCGGTGTAGAAGTCGACGTTGGGGTAGAGCTTGCGCTGGACGAAGTAGTCGTCCTTGAGCGCGGTCTCCTCGAGGCCCATGGCGAGTTCGAGCTGCTCGTCCTTGCCGTTCTTCTCGAGGATCGTGTGCGTCGTCTTCTTGACGATGGCCGCACGCGGGTCGTAGCTCTTGTAGACGCGGTGACCGAAGCCCATGAGCTTCACGCCGTCGACCTTGTTCTTGACCTTGTCCATGAAGGACTCTGCCGTGTCGCCCGTCGACTGGATTGTCTCGAGCATCTCGAGGACGGCCGAGTTGGCGCCGCCGTGCAGCGGACCCGAGAGGGCGCCGATGCCTGCGGTGATCGACTGGAAGAGGTCGGCCTCCGAGGAGCCCACCATGCGCACCGTCGAGGCGGAGCAGTTCTGCTCGTGGTCGGCGTGCAGGACGAAGAGCATGGCCAGTGCGTCGACCGTCTCCTTGTCCTCCTTCTTGCCGAACATCATGTGCATGAAGTTCTCGACGTACTCGAGCGACGGGTCGGGAGCGATGAAGCTCTCGCCGATCGACTTGCGGTACGCGTAGGCCGCGAGCGTCGGGATGGCGCCGAGGAGAGCGGCCGAGGCCCTCTCGATAGCGGCCTCGTCCTTGATCGACAGCGAGTCGGCGTAGTAGGTGCCGAGCGCCGGGACGACCGAGGAGAGGATGTGCATCGGGTGCGCGCCCTCGGGGAAGGCGTCGAAGATCTTCTCGAGACCCTCGGGGAGGACGGACGCTTCGCGCACGGCTTCCTTGAGGGTGGAAAGGCGCTCCTGGGACGGCAGTTCACCGTCGAACAGCAGAGCGGCGACCTCGAGGAAGGTGGCGTGCTCGGCCAGTTCGTCGATCGGGTAGCCGCGGTAACGCAGGATGCCCTCGTCACCGTCGATGTAGGTGATGGCGGACTTGCACGCCGCCGTGTTGACGAAGCCGACGTCGAGCGTGACGTTGCCGGTCTCCTTCATGAGGGACGAGATGTCGTAACCACTGCAGCCCTCGACCGCGGGCACGAGCGGGAACTCGAGTTCCTTGCCGTCGGCCGAGAACGTGGCGTTGCCCTGTGAAGTCATTCGGTTGTTCCTCCTTGCGGACCGGCAGGGTTGTACCGGAGTAGCGAGCACGACGTTACCCGAGAATTTCCCCTGCTTTTAATCCGCTACTCGTACGTAGTCGGAAATCGTTGACGGACTGTCAAAGTGTTGTGAGGCGCGTCACAGCCGCCTGGATGCGCTCGTCGGTCGCGGTGAGCGCGATGCGCACGTGCGCCTCCCCGGCGCGGCCGTAGAAGTCGCCGGGCGCGACGAGAATGCCGAGTTTGGCGAGGTCGGCGACCGACTCGCGACACGGGCGGCCCTGGGTGGCCCAGAGGTACAGCCCGGCGTCGGAGTGATCGATGCGCCAGCCCGCCTTCTCGAGCGCGGGACGCAGCATCTCGCGACGCGCGGCGTAAACCTTCTTCTGCGCGGCCACGTGCTCGTCGTCCCCGACGGCCACCTCGAGAACCCGCTGCACCGGACGGGGCACGATCATGCCCGCGTGCTTGCGCACCTCGACGAGGCGTCCGACGATCGCCGGGTCCCCGGCGACGAAGCTCGCCCGGTAACCGGCGAGGTTCGACTGCTTGCTCAGGGAGTAGACCGAGAGCAGGCCCGTGTGGTCACCACCGCACACGCGGTCGTCGAGGATGCTCGGCGCTGTGAGGTTGCCGGGGCTGCCGGCACCTTCGCGCCAGTCGAGCTCGGCGTAGCACTCGTCGCTGGCGACGATGACGCCCCGCTCACGCGCCCACGAGACGACCTTGGCGAGGTGTTCGACGGGCAGCACCTGCCCGGTCGGGTTGCCGGGGCTGTTGAGCCACAGCAGCTTCGGCACCTCGGGGCCGAACTCGGTAAGGTTGCGCATCGGGCGCGGCGTTGCGCCGGCGAGGCGCGCACCGACGTCGTACGTCGGGTAGGCCACCTCGGGGAAGGCGACGACGTCGCCGGGGCCCAGACCGAGCAACGTCGGCAGCCATGCGACGAGCTCCTTCGAACCGATCGTGGGCAGGACGCCGTCCGGGTTGACGCCGGTTGCGTTGCGCCGGCGCGCATACCAGCCCGCGATGGCCTCGCGCAGGGGCGGCGTGCCCCAGACCTGGGGGTAGCCGTGCGCGTCGGCAGCCTCCGCCAACGCCTCCTGGAGGACGCGGGGCGTGGGGTCCACGGGCGTGCCGACGCTGAGGTCGACGATGCCGTCGGGGTGCTCCTGGGCCTTCGCCTTGGCCGCAGCCAAGGAATCCCAGGGGAAATCGGGGAGATCGAGCGCCATGCGTCCATCCTCTCACCGGGTGCGACGCGGGATTCGCACTGTCCACGCATCCGGGTGACCACGCTCTCGGGAATACGCGAAGCCCGCCGCCCCACACGGGACGACGGGCAGCACGTCGGTCACGACGAAGAGGCTTCGCCTCACTCCTCGTTCTGCGGAGGCAGCTCCGCGATGATCGGGTGGTCCTTCTTGATGACGCCCATCTTGGCGGCGCCGCCGGGCGAGCCGAGGTCGTCGAAGAACTCGACGTTCGCCTTGTAGTAGTCGGCCCACTCCTCGGGGGTGTCGTCCTCGTAGTAGATGGCCTCGACGGGGCAGACCGGCTCGCAGGCACCACAGTCGACGCACTCGTCAGGGTGGATGTAGAGCGAACGCTCACCTTCGTAGATGCAGTCCACCGGGCACTCTTCGATGCAGGCCTTGTCCTTGACATCGACACAGGGCTGGGCGATGACGTAGGTCACGAATAGCTCCTCGCTGATCGTCGTGCGTTGCGCTTTCGACTGCGGAAGCAAAAGCGAACGTTATGCATTTCAGAACATTACGTTACCAACGTTCCGAGTCCCACTCCTAGTATGCCGATGTGAGCAACTCCCCTGGAAATCGGCCCGACCCCACGTCCGCGCTGCGGGAGAGCACCCGCGTCATGGTGCGCCGCCGGTTGAGCGACGCCGAGAGGGGCTCCGCCGCCGGGACGCCGGGCGCCGGGCACACCCTCACCGACGTCGTCGGCACCCTCGTGCGTCGCGATGTTTCGACGCTCGTCGTCGAACCGCGGCGCGGGCCGCACGTCGAGATCGCGGTGTCGGATGTCGTGGCCGCCAAGGAGATTCCGCCGTCGCCCGGGCGGCGAGGCCGCCCGCACCGGGCCGTCACGGTGAGCGACCTCGAGGAACTCATGGTGGACGGCTGGCGCCCGCTCGAGGTCGAACGCCGTGGGCGCTGGCTGCTGCGAGCCGGCGAGGGCTACACGCGGCGGGCCAACTCGTGCCTCGTTCTCGGGCCCACCGAGCGGGAAACCGTGACGGCGCTCGACGACATCATCACCTGGTACCGCGAACGAGGCTTGCCGCCCCTGCTCCAGGTACCGCTCGCACCGGGCTCCGGACCGCAGGACGACGACTTCGTCCGTGAGGTCACGGCCCTGGGGTGGCAGGTGACCTCCCCGACGCTCGTCATGACGGCGGCGAGCGCCGAGGTGAGCGACCGAGGCACCGAGCCTTCGGCGAGGTCACTGCACGTCGAGGTCGACGCGGACATCACGCACGAGTGGTGGCAACTCGCCGACGAGCGCGCCCGCTCGCACGACGCCGTGGCACGACGGATCCTCACCGGCTCGCAGAATCAGGCCTTCGTCACAGTGCGCGAGGAAGGCGTGACGGTGGCGCACGGGCGCATGGCCCTCGCTCAGGGTTGGGGCGGGTTGTTCGAGGTTGCCGTCACGCCCGAGCGGCGCCGACGCGGTCTCGCGCGAGCCCTCGTCGGGCGGTGTGCCGACGAAGCGGCTCGCCGCGGTGCGCGCTCGCTCTACCTTCAGGTCGGTGCCGAAAACACGCCTGCCGTTGCGCTCTACAAGAGCCTTGGGTTCACGGTGCACCACACCTACGTCTACCTTCGCGCGCCCGAACAGGCGAGCCCGCGAACCGCTTGACGCGCCCGTGCGAGTCGACGATTCTGCCTGCATGTCTGCCGACGCGCGCACCATCGACCTCAACGCCGACATGGGCGAATCCTTCGGGGCCTGGACAATGGGCGACGACGCAGCCCTCCTCGATGTCGTCTCCTCGGCGAACGTCGCCTGCGGCTTTCACGCCGGCGACCCCCTCGTCCTCGCCCGCACGTGTGCCGCAGCAGCCGAGCGGGGCGTCACGATCGGCGCGCACGTCGCCTACCGCGACCTCGCCGGCTTCGGGCGCACCTTCGTCGACGTCGAACCCGCCCGCCTCGAGGCCGAGGTGCTCTACCAGCTCGCCGCCATCGACGGCGTCGCCCGCGCGCACGGCACGAGCGTCGGTTACGTGAAACCCCACGGGGCGCTCTACAACGCCATCGTCCACCACGAAGCGCAGGCCGAGGCCGTCGTCCGAGCCGTCGAGCGGTTCAACGCGGCCGCGCGGCAGCCGCTCGCGATCCTGGGGTTGCCCGGTGGCGTCGTGCTCGACCTCGCCGAGTCCCGCGGTATCCGCGCCGTGCGTGAGGCCTTCGCCGACCGCGCCTACACCGCCGAAGGAACCCTCGTCCCGCGGCGCGAACCCGGCGCCGTCCTCCACGACCCCGCCCTCGTCGCCGAGCGCACGCTCTCGCTCGTTACGACCGGCGAGGTCGAAGCCATCGACGGTTCGCGGGTGCGCGTCGACGCCGAGTCCATCTGCGTCCACGGCGATTCGCCCGGTGCCGTGGACATGGCGGTACGCGTCAAGGAGTCGCTCACCGGAGCCGGCGCGGCGATCGCGGCGTTCGTGTGACGTTCGAGCTGCGCCCGGTCGGGGAGCGTGCCTTCCTCATCGACCTCACCGATGCCCAAGAACGTCGCAGGGTCGACGCGGCTCTGCGCCGCACGTCGATCGACGGCGTCGTCGAGCAGGTTGCGGCAGCGACGACCGTGCTCGTGCGCTGCACCGATCCGGACGCCGTGGCCGGAGTGGCAGCGGCTGTGCGGGCGCTCGACCTGACCGAAGAAGCTCATGGCAACGAAGCGACGAGCGACGTCGTCGAGCTCAGGGTGCGCTACGACGGCGAGGATCTCGACTGGGTGGCAGAGCACCTGGGCATCGACGCCGACGAGGTCGTGTCGCGCCACACCGGCCAGCTCTGGACGGTCGAATTCGCAGGGTTCATGCCGGGGTTCGGTTACCTCATCGGCTCTGACGGCGGTCTCACCGTTCCCCGCCGCGAGTCACCTCGAACCCGGATTCCTGCCGGTTCGGTTGCGCTCGCCGGCGACTTCACCGGCCTCTACCCCCGCTCCTCCCCCGGTGGCTGGCAGCTCATCGGAACGAGCGACGTCGACCTGTGGAACGCGGATCGCACGCCGCCGGCCCTGCTCGTACCAGGCACGCGGGTGCGGTTTGTCGAGGAGGACCGATGAGCCTCGTCGTGAAGGCGCTCGGGCCGCTGGCCCTCGTCGAGGATCTCGGACGCCCCGGGTATGGCCACCTCGGGGTGTGTCCCTCCGGCGCGGCCGATCGAGCGAGCCACCGACTGGCGAACGCCCTCGTCGGCAATGCAGAGGATGCGGCCACTGTCGAGGTGCTTCTCGGGGGTCTGCGCGCGAGCGTGACGACCGATGCCGTCATCGCGCTCACCGGAGCGCCCGCGGCAGTGAACGTGGCCGGGCGTCCTGTCGCCTTCGGCGAGGCCGTGCACGTGCGGGCGGGTGACGACATCGCCGTCGGTGCGCCGACGCACGGCCTGCGTACCTACCTCGCCGTTCGCGGTGGCTTTGCGGTGGCGCCGGTGCTCGGATCGCGTTCGAGCGACCCGACGACAGGCCTGGGGCCCGCCCCGGTGACGGCCGGCGACGAACTGCCGTTCGGCGACGACACCGCAGGCGACGTACCGGGCGTCGATGCCGGCACCGCGTTCGTGCGCTCCGGTGACCTGTTGCTCCGCGCGGTGTGGGGGCCACGTGACGACTGGTTCACCGACGAAGCTCGCGCCGCGTTCACGGCGAAGGCGTGGGAGGTGAGCGCCGAGGGTGATCGAGTCGGCGTCAGGTTGCTGGGGTCAGCTCTGGAGCGGTCGCGCGTTGGCGAGTTGGCGAGCGAAGGACTCGTGCGCGGAGCGATCCAGGTACCCGCGAACGGTCAGCCGATCATGTTTCTCGCCGATCACCCCACGACGGGCGGCTACCCCGTCATCGCCGTGATCCGCGACGAGGACGTCGACCATCTCGCTCAGGCTCGGCCCGGCACCCGCGTGCGCTTCGTCTGCGAGCGCCGAACGCTCTGACCGAGCCTGGCCGAGTGACCGCGGAGGTCGGAGGTTCCCTCAGCGACGGTGCGTGAGGCGACGTGCGGCGAGGGCGACCCCGACGCCGATCACCACGCCCACCCCGGCGCGCAAGAGGTGCGCGCCCGTCGTGAGGTCGTCGGCCACGAGGTTGGTGTGCCTCGGCCCACCCACGAGACCGACGAGAGCCGCGACGAGGGCTCCGCTCAGGAGGAGAACGGCGGGCGCCAACATGAGCGCCGCGAGAATCGTGGCGCGCGAATCGAACCCGGCAACCCGCGCACCGCCCGTCCAGGCCTTGGCCACCTGCCAGTGCGCGACGAGTAAGGCCAGCGCGGGCACGAGGCTCCACAGTGCGGCGCTGCGGTTCCACCCGGTGAGCAGGCCGACGGGCTCGACGACCCAGACGGCAACGGCGCCGAGTGTCGCAGCGACGCCCATTCCAACGGCGAGGACGAGCAGGTCACGCCCGAATTCCTCGGTGAACGACGTCTCGTGCTCCTGTGTGGCTTCCCACATGGCCATGACCAACCCCCTGCAGTTGTTCGCTCGGCGTTCGCCGACCGCCTTCAACCCCTAGGACGCAGGGACGCTCCGTTCGGTTGCAACCGATCTGCGCCACTGTGGCGATGGCTGTGCCCGTCGCGAGTCAGCCGGCGTGAAGCTGCGTGACGTCGGTGCGAGCACCACCTCGCACGAACCGCGGCAGGACGAGCGACAGCAGCGCCGGAAGCAGCGCCGCGTAGTCGCCGGATCCGCCGTCCCCACGCCCGCGGTGGGAAGCGCGACGAAGGCGACGATCTCGGAGAGCAGCCCCATGTTGAGGCCGAACGCTGCGAGGCCGTAGGCGAAGAAGGCAACGGCGCGCGTACCGAAACCGAGGGGATGTCCCCGCAGCGCCAACACACACCCGATCGCCGAGACGAGAAGGAGGGCAGTGGCGATCAGGCCGATGACAACCCGCTGGCCTGACGCTCCAGCGCTCCCGCTTCCACTGACGGTGGACAGCGCGACGTAGCGGTTGACGAGGGCCAGGGCGATCGCAATGACAACCGCCGCGACGGCGCTGCTCCACCCGAACCACGTCGGCAGTTCGTGCACCTGGCCGACGCCGCGGAGCACTGGGTTGCCGGCGTGAGGCACCGCCGAGGAGCTCGGCGCCAGGGGGGCACTCTCGACGGCACTGTGCGGGGCCAGCAGGGTCTGCGACCGCCGGTCGGCATGCCGCTCGATCGCCCCGAGGCCGGCCACGAAACCGCCCGCGAGGGCAAGGTTGAAGCAGGTGAGGACGAGTGCGAGCCAGGCGCCATCGGGGCCGGCCAGGCCGAAGTCGTGGCCCTGCTCGCCGCCGAACGCACTGACGAGGAACCAGATCGCCGCCACGATGACGAGGACGAACGGGATCGTGGCGAAGGCACGGCCGAGATCGCCCACGCGCGAGGTCCACAGTCGCAACACGCACACGAGCGCTACGACGCCCGTGCCGACGCAAGTCACGACCGTGAGCGTCGAACCGAGGGCCGACGGGCCGTCGAACCCGTTGTTCGAGGCGAAGATCGCGACGAACCCGAACCAAGCCATGAAGAAGCTGACGACGGCCGCGAGCAGCACCGCGGGGATCGACGTACCGCGCCTCACGACGACCGCCCCGGCTCACTGCGGAGCGCAGGCACCCTCGAATCGGTGGCCCTGCAATGCGTCATCGGTTGCCCCTTCGCTCGTGGATTCACCGTAGACGCGTGGCAGGGGCACGCGGCGCGAACGCGCCGAACTGCCCTACTGCTCGCTCTGGGCGCGATCGAGCAGCTGCGCCAGGTGCATGCCCCGACGCTCCGTGAGGTCCGCGATCTGTGTTCGGCACGAGAACCCATCGGCGAGCACATCGGCGTCGGGACGGGCATCCATGGCCGGGAGCAACTGCTGTTCGGCGACCTTGACGGAGACCTCGTAGTGCCCCTGTTCGACGCCGAAGTTGCCGGCGAGCCCGCAGCACCCGCCGAGCTGCTGGAGGTTCGCGCCGGCGTCCTTGAGCAGCTTCGCGTCGGGCGACCAGCCCATGACGCCGTGGTGGTGGCAGTGCGGCTGGGCGACGACATCGGTGCCGCTCAGGTCGGGCGCGGTCCACGCGTCGTCCCCCGCGAGGAACTCCGCGAGCGTCGAGGTCGAGCGCGCGACGAGGGCAGCGTCCTCGTCTCCGTGCAACAGTTCGGCGGAGTCGCCCCGCAGCACGGCTGTGCACGAAGGCTCGAGTCCGATGACGGGCACGTGGCGGCGCGCGACCGGCGCGAGATCGCCCACGAGTCCGCGAAGTTGCTTCTTGGCCCCGTCGAGCTGGCCGGTGGAGATCCACGTCAGGCCGCAACATCCCGCGCGCTCGACGATGTAGGGCTCCCATCCCGCCCGTCGCAACACGCGCACGGCGGCCTGGCCGACCTCGGGCGAGAAGTGATCGGTGAAGGTGTCGACCATGATGACGACGGCGTTCTCGCTCACCGAGCCCGCGCGGTCGGCATCCTCGAAGAAGCTCACATCGTGCGTGCGGCACCAGTCGCGGAACGACTCACGCGCCATCGCGGGAACGCTGCGGCGCGGGTCGACGCCGGCCACCTTCTTGAGCACCGGCACCTTCTGCGTCGTGGCCAGCGCGAGGTTGAACAGCCCCGTCGCGCGACGGCCCAGGCGAACCCACCGCGGCAGCTGACCGAGCGCATAGTGCGAGCGCGGCCGCACGCGCCCCTTGTACGTCTGGTGCAACACCTCGGACTTGAACGCCGGCATGTCGATACCGGTCGGACAATCAGAGGTGCACCCCTTGCACGATAGACACAGGTCGAGAGCGTCGTGCACCTCCTTCGACTTCCAGCCGTCGCGCACGAAACCGCCGTCGAGGCCGCCGTTCACCATCTCCTGCAGGAGGCGGGCGCGGCCGCGCGTCGAGTCCTTCTCGTCACCGGTGGCGGCGTAGCTCGGGCACATGACGTTCGTGGTGCCGAGCGTGCTGGCGCGACACTTTCCGACACCGGTGCACCGGTGGACGGCCTTCGCGAAGTCGCCGCCGTCGTGGGCGTAGGCAAGAGCCAGGTTCCTCGTCAGGGGCGCGACGTGTGCCATCCGGACGTCGGCCGCAGCAGGGTTGGGGTCGACGAGAACACCGGGGTTGAGCAGGTTCGCCGGGTCGAAGATCTCCTTGACGCCGGCGAACAGCCCGAGTGCCTCCGGCGAGTACATCGAGGCGAGGTACTCGCTGCGGGCCCGCCCGTCGCCGTGCTCGCCGGACATCGAACCGCCGTAGCGAGCTACGAGTTCCGCCGACTCACCGAGGAACTCGTGCAGCACGTCGGTGCCGCCGGGGGCGCCGAGGGGGAAGTCGATGCGGATGTGCAGGCACCCGTCGCCGAAGTGACCGTAGGGCAGGCCGGAGAGGTTGTAGCCGGCCATGAGTTCGTCGAAGTCACGCAGGTACGCGCCCAGCTTCTCCGGCGGGACGGCGGCGTCCTCCCAACCCGGCCACGCGGGCAGATCCTTGGGCGAGCGCCCGGCCAGGCCGGCGCCGTCCTCGCGCACCTTCCACAGGGCCGTCGACTCGGCGACATCGGTGACGACGCGTCCGTCGAGAGCATTGCAGCCGACGAGGCAGGCCTCAGCGCGCGCCATGACCTCGGCGTGGTCGTCACCCGCGATCTCGACGAGCAGCCACCCCGAGCCCTTCGGCAGCGGGGGCACGGCTTGCGCGCCGCGGCGAGCGATGAGCACGTCGACCAAGCGACGGTCCATGCCCTCACACGCGATGGGGTCGAAGGCGCGCACGAGCGGTGCCGCGTCGCCGGCACTCGCCATGTCCTCGTAGCCGAGGGCGACGAGGACGCGGTGCGTCGGGTCGGTGACAAGACGCACCGTCGCCTCCGTGAGCACGCCGAGGGTGCCCTCGGTGCCCGCCATGAAGCGGGTGACGTCGAAGCCGCGCTCGGGCAGGAGCGTCTCCATGGCGTAGCCGGAGACCTGGCGGTCGAAGCGACCGAACTCCTGACGGATCGTGGCGAGGTTGCCGCCGACGAGGGCGTCGAGCCGCTCGAGGTAGGGATGAGCCGACGTCAGCTGATCGCGCGGCGCACCATGGTCGAGGCGCAGCAACTCCCCTGCGGCCGTGGCCATCTCGATGCCGAGGAGGTTGTCGCTCGTCTTGCCGTACGCCAGCGCGCGCGAGCCGCACGCGTTGTTGCCGATCATGCCGCCGATCGTGCACCGGGTGTGCGACGACGGGTCCGGCCCGAATCGCACGCCGTGCGGCACGACGGCCTTCTGCAGGCTCTGGTGCACGACGCCCGCCTCGACGACGGCCCGGCCTGCTGCGACATCGACGTCGAGCACCTTGTTCATGTGCTTGCTGAAGTCGAGCACGATGCCCGGGCCCACGGCGTTGCCCGCACAGGACGTACCGGCGCCGCGGGGCGTGATCGGCACCCCGAGCATGCGTGCGACGGCGAGAGTCTCCAGCACGTCGTCGGTGTTGCGCGGGCGCACGATCGCCCGCGGCAGCACGCGGTAGAGGCTTGCATCGCTCGAGTAGGCGGCACGGTTCGTCCCGTCGACGAGAACGTCGCCGACCTCGTGGTGACGCAGTTCGTGCGCGATCGTCTCGACGTCGATCGTCGCGGCGTGAGCGGTCACTTCGGCGGCAGGCTTCGGCATCGTGGTCACGTCGCCATTGTCCCCGAGCACGCTCGTGGGCGCGTCACCCTGTCACGAGTCAAGACGTCGCCTGCGCGCGCCTCAGTTCTGACACGTGATGATGTCGTCCGGCTTGTACTTCGTGTGGATCTTCTCCGTACGCACGGTCGTCGAGCCCGACTTCAGTTCTCGGTAGACGTCGACGTCGAAGCCCGGAACACCGCCACCGACCGTGTTCTCACAACCCTTGACGTTCTTGACCGTGCGGTGCTTGGGCGGCTGAATGTTGTACTTGCCGCTCGTGCGGGTGGCCACGTCGTACTTCTTCGTGCCGTAGAAGTCCATGACGACCTTGTTCGACTCGACGTGGGCCTTGATGAGAATGGGCTTGCCGGTGTCGTTCGTCCACTTGTTGTCGATACCGGGGTTCCAGATCGTCGCTTCGCGACCCATCGGGTAGCGCGAGATGTACACGGCGTGCGCCGTGTGCTCATCGAGCTGGACCCCGGCGAAGAACGCCGTGTTGTACATCGTCGTCGAGACCTGCGAGACGCCGCCACCCATGCCGTCGAGGTGCAGCCCACCTTGCAGCGTGCCCGCCTCGACGTAGCCGGCTTCCTTCGTGAACTCGTACCCGAGGGCGCGCAGCAGGCTGAACTGCTCGCCGGGCTGGACGACGATGCCGTTGAGGCGGTTGATGGCCGTCGTGATGTTGTGAATGCGAGCCTGCTGGCTGGGGCCCGTGGGGAACGGCGACTCGAAGTGAGCCATGGAGGTGCTGGGCAGTGCCTCGACGTTGACGTCCTTGGCCATGACCGCCGGCTTCTGCTCCTTCATGGCGAGCGTGGCCTTGTGATCGCCCACGAGGGCGTCACCGACGATCTTGGCGACCTTCGACTCGTCGATCTCCTTACCCGAACGACCCTCGACGACGGACGGCTGACCGTCCTTCCAGACGACCTTGGCGTCGACTGCCGGAACGCGCATCTTGTCGCCGCGCGAGAGAACCGTCGTCAGCAGAGCCTTGGTGTCGACCTTGATCGCCGGCTTGCCGTCGGACCCGGTCGTGGAGGAGATGACGTCGGAGACCTGAGCCGGCGTCAGGGTGACGCTCTGTCCGTTGGCACTGACCTCCAGCGGGGCAGACATCGCCTTCTTGGCGTCGCCCTCCGCGAAAGCCTGCACGGCGTTGTCCGAGGCGTCGGAGTTCTTCTCGACGAGCTCGGTCGTGTAGTCCGTCTTCTTCGGCCAGCCGCTCGCGATGGCGTCGGCGACCTTCTTCTCGTCGACGCCGTGGCCCGGTGCCCCGTCGACGATGGACACCTTGCCACCGATGAACTTGACGCGTCCCTGCTTCGGAGCACCGTCGATCTTCGACTCCGCAGCCTTCTTGACCAAGGTCGTCAGGGCGGTTTTGTCGACGGAGTACACCGGCTCGATCTTCTCGCCTCCGCCGTTGATCTGATCGAGCAGTCGGCCCGGGGAGAGGCTGAACTCGGTGACGCCGTCGAGGGTCTTCTCGGCGTCGGGCTTCCACGCGGATGCCGGCGCCAGGTCGAAGGACTGATCGCCGGCCGTGACGTTCGCCTTCGTCGAGGCGTTCGGGTGCTTGAGCGTGAGGACCTGGCGGGTGGCCTGTTCGGACGTCATGCCACCGATGCTCTTACCCGCGACGGTCGTGCCCTCGGGGATGGCGTCCTTGTAGTGGTAGCACGCGCCGACGTAGGCGGCCGCGGCGAGAGCGACGACACCGACGCCACTGCCGATGAGCAGGCCCTTCTTCCCTCGGCGCGCAGATGCGTTCCGTGCGTCGTCGCTCACTGAAACCCCTTGAATACCGTTCGTCGTGTGAACACCCATTGCAACACGAGTTCGAGGCTGCGGCGTGCACTCTGACGCTCGACGCGCCGCCGTTCACCCGAACGAGTGTCATACGAGGCGACCGAAGGCCCCGCGGTAGTACGTGAGGGCATCGCCGGGGTCGTCGCCGATCGCCAGCGACAGCACCTCACCGACGACGAGCGTGTGGTCGCCGGCGTCGAGCGTGCTGGTCGTGCGGCACTCGAACTCTGCCAGCGCACCGTCGAGGAGGGCGACATCGGTGACCTCGCCACGGTGGTGCGGGACGCGGTCGAGCTGCCCGTGCAGGGGGCGGCCACGCGTCGACAACCAACTCGCGGTCTTCTGAGCGTCCGCACCGAGCAGGGACACACCCCATTCGCCGCACTCCATGACGGCATCCCAGAAGCGTGCCTCGCGCTCGACGCTGATGAGCATGAGGACGGGCTCGAGCGAAACGCTCGTGAGGGAGTTGACCGTCATGGCGTGATCAAGACCGCCGGCCTTCGTCGTGACGACGCTGACGCCCGTGGCGAATCGCCCGATGGCCTTGCGGTAGTGGTCCGGGTCGACCGGTTCGTGGTGGCTGCTCATCGCGTCACCAGGGGTGCTCGGTGGCCGTCGGTTCCCGGCCCGGCGTGCTCGCCGGGAGCCGCGGCACCGACACGTGCACGCGCTTCGGCGTCATAGCGGGCGTACCCCTCACGTCCGGAAAGTCGCGCAGCGATGTCGTTGGACAGGGCGTACACCTCGTCGGCGACAGTGACCTGCGTGCGGTGGGCTCGAAGCGCCCGGATCTGCGCTGTGACGGCCTGCTCGTCGACGACGGCGTGCGTCACCTCGGCGTCCTCCGCGACGGACGGCGGGAACGGGTCGTCGGCCGAGGGCACGAGGAAGCCTGTCTCCTCGAGGAACTGCGGGGAGCACATCGCGTGCAGCCAGGCCCGGTCCTCGACGGCCCACGAGCGCGGCGTCAGCGTGATGAACAGCTGCGGCTGTGTTCGCGACGCCGCGACGGCGGCGACGGTGACGTCGTGGGTGCGGATGTGATCGGGGTGGCCGTAGCCGCCCTGCTCGTCGTAGGTGACGACGACGTCCGGGGCGAGCGCATCGACGTAGGCCGCAACATCGGCCGCCACGGCGTCGATGTCACAGCTCGCGAAGGCGCGCGGGTGCGCGGCGGACGGCGTGCCGGCCATGCCGGAGTCGCGGAACGCAGGCGCCGACTCGCGCCCGCTGAGGCGACGGAACTCCTCGTCGCCGACGACGACCGACGAGGTGACGGCCATGGCCTCCATTGCGGCGCGCAACTCGTCGCGGCGCACCTCGGCCAGCGGGTCGGCTGCGTCAGGATCACGCGCCTCGCCTGCGGGAAGTTCGAGGTGCTTGAGGTCGTCGGGGATGACCTCGCCCTCCTCCCCGAGCGTGCACGTGAGCACGTGCACCTCGTCGCCTGCGGCGACATGATGGGCCAACGCGACGCCCGTCCACAGCGATTCGTCGTCGGGATGTGCGTGAACGAAGAGCAGACGGGCCATGAGGTCAACCTTCGTACGGGATCGATCGAAACGCAAAGCGTTCGTGAAGCGTCCCCGGCAACGACGAAGGCGGCCACCCCCGAGAGGGTGACCGCCTTCGTCAGGCACGGAGCGTCAGCTCTTGGCCGCGTTCTTCGCACGCGACGTGGCGCGAGCACGCTCGTTCGCGTTGAGCACGACCTTGCGGATGCGCACGGCGGTCGGCGTGACCTCGCAGCACTCGTCCTCGCGGCAGAACTCGAGGCTCTGCTCGAGGGAGAGCTGCTTCGGCGGGATGACCTTCTCGAAGTTGTCGGCCGACGACGCGCGAACGTTCGTCAGCTTCTTCTCCTTGGTGATGTTGACGTCCATGTCGTCGGCGCGGCTGTTCTCGCCGACGATCATGCCCTCGTACACCTCGGTGCCCGGGGAGACGAACAGGACGCCACGCTCCTGCAGGTTGACCATCGCGTACGACGTGACGGGGCCGCTGCGGTCGGCGACGAGCGAGCCGGCGACGCGCGTCGTGATCACGCCGAACCACGGCTCATATCCCTCGTGGATGCTGTGCGCGATACCCGTACCGCGGGTCTCGGTGAGGAACTCGGTACGGAAGCCGATGAGGCCACGCGCCGGCACGACGAACTCCATGCGGATCCAGCCGGTGCCGTGGTTCGTCATCTGCTCCATGCGGCCCTTGCGGGCGGCGAGCAGCTGCGTGATGCCACCGAGGTGCTCCTCGGGGGTGTCGATCGTGAGGCGCTCGGTCGGCTCGTGCAGCTTGCCGTCGATCTCACGCGTGACGACCTGCGGCTTGCCGACGGTGAGCTCGAAGCCCTCTCGACGCATCTGCTCGACGAGGATGGCGAGCGCGAGCTCACCACGGCCCTGGACCTCCCAGGCGTCGGGACGCTCGGTGGGCAGAACGCGCAACGAGACGTTACCGATGAGCTCCTTGTCGAGGCGGTCCTTGACGAGGCGCGCCGTCACCTTGGTGCCGCGCTCCTTGCCGACGAGCGGCGAGGTGTTCGTACCGATCGTCATGGAGATGGCCGGCTCGTCGACCGTGATGAGCGGCAGCGGGATCGGGTTCTCCGCGTCGGCGAGCGTCTCACCGATCGTGATGTCGGAGATGCCGGCGACGGCGATGATGTCGCCGGGCCCAGCGGCCTTCTCGGACGGCTTGCGCTCGAGGCCCTCGGTCATGAGCAGTTCGGTGATGCGCACCTTCTGCTGCGTGCCGTCGGCCTTGCACCACGTGACCTGCTGGTTCTTGGCGATCTCGCCGTTGAACACGCGCAGCAGCGCGAGGCGACCGAGGAAGTTGTCGGAGTCGAGGTTCGTGACGTGGGCCTGCAGCGGCGCCTCGTCGTCGTACGTCGGCGCCGGGATCGTGTCGAGGATCGTGCGGAACAGCGGCTCCACCGAGTCACCCTCGGGCAGCGTGCCGTCCTCGGGGCGTGTCATCGAAGCGATGCCGTTCTTGCCCGAGGCGTACACGATCGGGAACTCGATCTGGTCCTCGTCGGCGTCGAGGTCCATGAAGAGTTCGTAGACCTCGTCGATGACCTCGCCGATGCGCGCGTCGGGGCGGTCGACCTTGTTGATGCACAGGATGACCGGCATCTTCGCGTCGAGTGCCTTGCGCAGCACGAAGCGCGTCTGGGGCAGCGGGCCCTCGGACGCGTCGACGAGCAGGACGACGCCGTCGACCATGGAAAGGCCGCGCTCGACCTCGCCACCGAAGTCGGCGTGGCCGGGGGTGTCGATGATGTTGATGGTGACGAATTCGCCGTCAGCGAGCCCGGCGACTTCCTTGGCCGCCGGGCCGTTGTAGTGGATCGCGGTGTTCTTCGCGAGGATCGTGATGCCCTTTTCGCGCTCGAGGTCACCCGAGTCCATGACTCGCTCACCGGTCGACTCGACCGTGGCGCGCTCGGCGAAGACGCCGGCCTGCCAGAGCATCTTGTCGACCATGGTGGTCTTACCGTGGTCAACGTGGGCGACAATCGCGACGTTTCGGACGTCGTTACGGGACTTCAAAGCCATACTTCCCATTGTCGCAGGGTTTTTCCGTGCTCGAGGACACGTCGTTCGGTGCATGACGAGGCACACATCGTCCGACACCTGCCGCGACCGCACGCAGCGCTCAGAAGTGCACGCGGCCGATGGAGGTGGCGGAGGCGCTGGCGTCGGCGGCGTGAGCTGCGGCCGCTGTGGTGACCATGTCGGCGCTCCGGCGAATTACACAAGGCTTTCCTACCTTGGCGCGGGCAGGCTCGTTCTTCACACTGACGATCATGACGAGTTCCGCACCTGCCGCGCATGCCGGAGAGCCGCATGATGCCACTCACGCTTCGACGTTGAACTGGCTGCGTGCCGGGGTGCTCGGCGCCAACGACGGCATCGTGTCCGTCGCCGGTCTCGTCATGGGAGTGGCCGGCGCGACGACGCAGCGCACGCCCATTCTCGTCGCCGGCATCGCGGGCATCGTCTCGGGCGCGCTGTCGATGGCAGCAGGCGAATACGTCTCCGTCTCCACGCAGCGCGACAGCGAGAGGGCCCTCATCGCCAAGGAGCGTTGGGAACTGGCACACCTTCCCGACGAGGAACTCGACGAGCTGGCTGACATCTACGTCGACAAGGGGCTCGAGCCGGAGCTCGCCCGTCAGGTCGCGGAGCAACTCACGGCGAAGGACGCTCTGAAGGCCCACGCCGAGGCCGAACTCGGCCTCGATCCGGAGGCCCTGACGAACCCGTGGAGCGCCGCGGGTGCATCCTTCCTCGCCTTCGCGCTCGGTGCTCTCGTGCCGCTGCTCGCCATCCTGATGCCCCCGACGAACCTGCGGGTGCCGGTGACCGTCGTCGCTGTCGTCCTGGCGCTCGCCGTCACGGGTTTCGTCAGTGCCCGTCTCGGCGGCGCGGCACCCCAGCGCGCCGTCGTACGCAACGTCGGTGGCGGCCTGCTCGCCATGGCCATCACCTTCGGCGTGGGCGCGCTCGTCGGCACCGGCGTCGGCTGAGCCCGACACTGCCCGTCGTGTCACGTCTGCGACACGGCACCTGCGACCGGTCAGCCCTCGCGCGGGTCGACGAGGCCGGAGCCCTGCGGCGCGTGCGCCGGGTCGCTGCCCTTCTCAACGATGCGGTTGTCGCCGTCGACGAACACCACGCGGGGTTCGTGGGCGGCGAGCTCGTCCGGGCCGAACTGGCCGTACGCGATGAGGATCACCGTGTCGCCGACGCCCACGAGGTGCGCGGCAGCGCCGTTGATGCCGATGCGCCCCTCGCCGCGCGGCCCTTCGATGACGTAGGTGGTGAGGCGGTTGCCGTTGTCGACGTCGACGATGTCGATCTGTTCACCTCCGAGAAGATCCGCGGCCTCCATGAGGTCGGCGGAGATCGTGCACGAGCCGACGTAGTGCAGATCGGCATGCGTGACCGTCGCCCGGTGGATCTTGGCGCGCATCATCGTGCGGAGCATGTCAAGGAGCCTTCCTGCTGGCTTGCGGGTCGAGCGTGACAGTACTGACGTAACGCTCACGGCTCACCGGTTTGTGCCGTGAGCTTGACCACCCCCGCCGGGAAGGCCCTGTGAGCCCCCGACAGCCGGTGCTCGAGGTTCGATCACGCCGACGCCCTAGACTACCGGCGTGAGACGCACGACATAGTCGTCTCACGAAGCACGGCCGTGCGGGCGACGCGCCGGTGGGTGCAGCAGCCGCCGTCGCTTCGCTCCCCAGGCAGGTTCATCGTGACTGAGGCCGACTACACGAGCCGTTCTGCGCGCCGTCGCGAGTCCGCGCGCTCCAACTCAGGCAAGACCGTCGCTGCGGTGGTCGTTGCCCTCCTCGCCATCGGCGGTGGAGCGTGGGCCTGCAACAAGGCGGGTGACGACAACGGCGGTAACGGTGAGAACGCCGCCGCCAGTGGCGACAAGTGCGCCGGAGCCCAGATCACGATCACCGCGAACCCGACGCTGTCCGGCCCCCTCACGAAGGCCCTTGAGGGGTACAAGGGTGGCAAGGACGATCAGGGCTGCGAGCGCACGTACTCGGTTCAGGCCGCCACCGACTCGGAAACCCTCAACCAGATCAAGGGTGGCTCCCCGAGTGCCCAGATCTGGGTCAGTGACAACCCCGGCACCTTCGACGAAGCGTCGAAGGCCTCCGGCGCGAAGATCACGCCCGGCACGGCTTTCGCCTCGTCGCCCGCGGTCATCAGCGGTCCGGCCGACCAGTTGAAGAAGCTCGGCGGGGACGAGGCCTCCTGGTCGAAGATTTTTTCGGCCAAGCCGGCCCTCACCGTCGCCGACGTCTCCCGCGACCGCGCGAGCGCCCTCGCCGTGACGGCTGCGTCCCAGGCGCTCGGCACGGACAACCAGAAGGCGCGTGAGGCCTTCGGCCAGCTGGCTCTCACGGCGCGCGACAGCATCCCGTCCAACGCCCCGTACGTCACTTCGGAGGCCGCACTGGCTGCCCGAAACGCGAAGAGCTCCACCAAGCTCGCCGAGATCGGGCTCGAGGGTGGATCACCGCTCGTCAAAGTGAGCGCGGCCAAGATGATCGCCGACGACCCCCAGACCGACGCCGCCTACGAGGAACTCATGACGCGCCTCACCTCCGCCGAGGGACAGAAGGCTTTCGCCGGCGCCGGATACCGCTCGGCCGACGGTTCGAAGCCGCCGTCGAACGCGCCCCAAGGCGCGGGCTCGGTGCGCACCACCTCCGGTGCCAGCGACCAGACGGTCAGCCAGGTCGTCGCCAGCTGGGCCGAGGCCACCAAGCCGCTGCGTCTGACCACAGTCGTCGACGTGTCCGGTTCGATGCGCGAGAAGACCCGCGGCGTCAGCCGTATCGAGGCTGTCTCCAAGGCGACGAAGCACGGACTTTCCCTGGTGCCCGCATCGACGTCCATCGCCGTGTGGGAGTTCTCGACGGAGCTCGACGGCAAGAAGGACTACGAGGAGCGCATTCCGATGTCGCCGATCTCCGACCCTGCCAAGCTCAAGCGCATCCAGGCCTCGATCGACACCCTTCCGCAGCGGGTCAAGGGCGACACCGCTCTCTACGACACCATCTGGGCCACCTACCAGGCCGCCCAGAAGGACTACAAGGACGGCCAGATCAGCACGGTCCTGCTCGTCACGGACGGCCGCAACGACGACCCGAAGGGCGGCCTGTCGCTCAGCGAGCTCAAGAAGAAGCTGCGGGAAGCCGTCGACCCGAAGCGCCCCGTCGACATCTCGACGCTCGCGATCGGCGAGGACGTCAACACGAAGGAACTGAGCGACATCGCGAAGATCACCGGCAGCGGTGGCACGGTCTACACGGCCAAGACGCCGCAGGACGTGTCGGCCGTGCTCGCCGCGTCGTTGCAGAACCGCTCGAGCAACTGATCGTTCCCGCTGATCGTTCGCCGAAGGGCACGCGCCGCAGCTCGCGGTGCGTGCCCTTCAGCGTCCCGCGTCGACATGATGGGATGAGCCCATGCCCACGCTCGACGACCTCACCGCTCTGACCGGGCGCACCTACGCCGCCGTCCTCTTCGACAACGACGGGACGCTCGTCGATTCCACCCCGGCGGTCGAACGCTCGTGGCTCGCGTGGGCTCGCGAATACGACATCGATCCCACCCTGCTCGGCCGCCACCACGGGGTGCCTGCGGCCGGCATCATCGCGAGCATCGCCCCGCACCTCGACGCACGGGCCGCGCTGGCGCGCATCACGGAACTTGAGGTCGCCGACACTGACGACGTCCGTGCGATCGCGGGCGCCATCGAGGCCGTGGAGGCCATCGGCCCGAAGCGCTGCGCCGTCGTGACGTCGGCGACGCGCGAGCTGGGCCTCGCCCGACTCGCCGCAGCGGGCATTCCGTTGCCCGACGTCGTCGTCACGTTCGACGACGTGGAGCGCGGCAAGCCGCACCCCGATCCGTTCCTGCTCGCCGCCGAGCGCCTCGGCGTGGACCCAACCCACTGCCTCGTCGTCGAGGACGCGCCGAGCGGTCTCGCTGCCGCCAAGGCCGCCGGATGCGCCACGCTCGCGCTCACGTCGACGACGCCCGCCGACGTGCTCGACGCCGACGCCGTCGTCGCATCCCTGGCGTCCGTACAGTTCGTTCCGGGCTCCGAGGGCGTCGCGCTCGAATCCCGTTGACGCCCGGTCGATCACCTGGCGTTCACCCGGCCCACCTACGGTGGATTCATGAGTGATCGAGTCGTTCTCATCGGTGCCGGAGACGTCGGCGTCGCCTACGCCTACGCCCTCGTCAACCAGGGCCTCGTGCACGAGTTGTCGATCATCGACATCAACGAGCAGAAGGTCTTCGGCGAGGTCATGGACCTCAACCACGGTGTCGTCTGGGCACCGACACCGACCCGCGTCACCGTGGGCGAATACGCCGACTGCGCGGACGCCGACGTCGTCGTCATCACGGCGGGCGCCGCACAGAAGCCCGGCGAGACCCGCCTCGACCTGGTGGGCCGCAACGTCGAAATCTTCCGTTCCATCGTCGCCTCGGTCATGGAGACAGGCTTCGACGGCATCTTCCTCATCGCCACGAACCCCGTCGACGTCATGACGTACGCGACGTGGAAGTTCTCCGGCCTGCCGTCGGAGCGCGTCATCGGTTCCGGCACCGCGCTCGACACCGCGCGTCTGCGCTTCATGCTCGGTGAGCTGTACGACGTGGCGCCGACGTCGGTGCACGCCGCGATCATCGGGGAGCACGGCGACACCGAGGTGCCCGCGCTGTCGTCGGCGAACGTGGCCGGTGCTCCCCTCGCGCGGGACCTCGACGCCGTGCCCGGCCGACGCGACGAGATCGAGCGCATCTTCGACGAAACACGCACCGCCGCCTACCAGATCATCGACGCCAAGGGCTCGACGTCGTACGGCATCGGCATGGCCCTTGCGCGGATCACCCGGGCGCTCCTTCGCGATGAGTACGCAGCCATCCCGATCTCGACGTACCTGCAAGGGCCCTACGGCGTCACCGATCTCTACCTCGGTGTGCCTGCGGTACTGGGGCGCAAGGGTGTGCGCAGCGTCGTCGAACTCAGCCTGACCGACGCCGAAGCAGCCGGCCTCGCCCACTCGGCCGAGGTGCTCGGGCGCATTGTCGACGACGCGAACCTGCGCGCGACCTGACGAACGTCGCGGCGGCCGAGCAGCCGCGACGAAGCCCCGGAGACAGCCTTGGCGTCTCCGGGGCTTCGCGTGTGCGGGTCAGGCCGACGGGTGCGTCATGTCGGCAGGCACGACCCAGGCGTCGAAGTCCTTCTCCGAGACCTCACCGGAGGCGACTGCGGCCTCGCGCAGCGTGGTGCCCTCCTTGTGGGCCTTCTTCGCGATGGCGGCCGCCTTGTCGTAGCCGATGTGGCGGTTGAGGGCCGTGACGACCATGAGGTTGGAGGCAAGGTTCGCCTCGATGCGCTCGCGGTTCGGCTCGATGCCGCGTGCGCAGTGCTCGGTGAACGAGCGGCACGCATCGGAGATGAGGCGGATGCTCTCGAGCACGGCGTGCGCCATGACGGGCTTGAAGACGTTGAGCTGGAAATTGCCCTGCGAGCCGGCGAAGCCCACCGTGGCGTCGTTGCCGAACACGCGCGTCGCGACCATCGTCATGGCCTCGGCCTGCGTCGGGTTGACCTTGCCCGGCATGATCGAGCTGCCCGGCTCGTTCTCGGGGATGTTGAGTTCGCCGATGCCGTTACGCGGGCCGGAGGCCAGCCAGCGCACGTCGTTGGCGATCTTCATGAGCGCGCCGCCGAGCAGCTTGAGCGCCGAGGACACGGCCACGAGTTCGTCGTGGGCCGACAGCGAGGCGAAGAGGTTGTCGGCCTGACGGAACTCCTGGCCGGAGATCTCGGAGATCTTCTTCGCGGCGAGCTTGCCGAAGTCCGGGTGGGCGTTGAGGCCCGTGCCGACGGCCGTTCCGCCGATCGCGAGAGCGCGCGTGGCCTGCTCCGCCTGACGCACCTGCTCCAGCGCGAAGTCGAGCTGGGCCACCCAGCCGCCGAACTCCTGGCCGAGCATGATCGGCGTCGCGTCCTGCAGGTGCGTACGGCCGACGCTGACGATGTCCGCGAACTCGTCGGCCTTGGCGGCGAGCACGTCACGCAACTCGGTGACGGCCGGGTACAGGCGCTCCACGAGGTCGAGGACGACGGCGATGTGCATGGCCGTCGGGAACGTGTCGTTGCTCGACTGGCCGCGGTTGACGTGGTCGTTGGGGTGAACCGGCTTCTTCGAGCCGCGCTCGCCGCCGGCCAGTTCGATGGCGCGGTTGGAGATGACCTCGTTGGAGTTCATGTTGGACTGCGTGCCCGAGCCCGTCTGGAAGACGACGAGCGGGAACTGATCGTTCAGACGCCCCTCGATGACGTCGTCAGCCGCACGCTCGATGAGTTCGGCGACGTCGGCGGGCAGCTGGTCGAGTTCGGCGTTCGCCTGGGCTGCAGCCTTCTTGAGGATGCCCAGGGCCCGCACCATCACCGGACCCCACACGAAGGTGTCGCGGCCGATGTCGAAGTTCTCGATGCTGCGCTGGGTCTGAGCACCCCAGTACGCCGCCTCGTCGACCTCGATCTGCCCCATGCTGTCGGATTCAGTACGCGTAGCCATACCTTCACTCTAGGCACGCTCCAGCCCCCACTTCCACACGCGGTGCGGCCTGCGGCCGGGCGACGGAGAAGCTCGCCCCGATAGCCTTCGGCAAGGACCCCAGAGCGCTTCGACCGACGTGGCGCGGGAGGGCTCGGGGAATGTCAGACTGGCGCCATGTCCTACTCCGAGTACTTCGCGTCCGACCAACTCGACACCCCCGCCACCGAGGACGAGATCGCTCACGCCGAGGAGGCCCTCGGCGTCACGTTCCCCGACGACCTGCGTGCCTTCTGGCTGACGTCAGCCACCCTCAACGGCCAGGTACTCACCGCCGACGGCGGTCCTGGCCCGTACCTGCGTGTGCTGCACCCGAGTTCGGTGACGAAGGTGGGCGAGGCGTGCGTGTTCGGTCGCGGTGAGGACTGGGATTTCGGTGTCGTTCCCGGCCACCCGACGCGCTGGGTCGACGTCGAGCGCGGCACGGGTGAGGAACTGAGCGAACTCGGCGCGACGTTCGTCGGTTTCCTCGAGTCGCTGCGCGTCGAGTTCGAGACGGAAAACAATCTCCTCGACTGACCAACATAGTTCCACGGTTCACAATTTGTAACTTTATTGTGACCTCGCTCACGCACTCTCTTTGCATCGCCTATGTAAGCGTTGTGGGCACTCACGACCCCACCTCCCGGGGTCGACGCGAGAGAGGCATGAAAATGACCCGACCGACGCTCCGCCTCGCCGCTGCCGCGGCCGGCACGACCATGGCTTTCGCGCTCGCCCCCACGGCAGGCGCCTCCCCCACGGTCGACAAGCCCGAGTACATCGTCGGAGGCTCCCAGGCCTCCAACCCGTCCGTCGTACAACTCGTCTTCACGCAGGACGGCGGTCAGTACGGCTGCACCGGCGAGGTCATCGCCGCGCAGTGGGTCCTCACCGCACGTCATTGCACCGAGGGCAGCAGCCGGATGAAGGTCTACACCTCCAACTCGACGACGAATCCCGGCACGCCGGTCTCCGGCGACCGCCTCGTCAACTCCCCCTACGGAGATGTCGGACTCGTCCACCTCGCCAAGCCGGTCGGCGTCAACCCGATGCCGATCGCCAGCTCGTACACGGCGCAGCGTGGGCAGACGGGCGTCATCAGCGGCTACGGCCTTCGCGCCAACAGCCGGCAGCCCACCGGCCTGTTCAAGGCGAACGTCACCGTCCTCGGCTCGAGCACGGATGCCTACCGCGGCCGCGCGATCCACGTCCAGGGCATCGACGGCGCCTCGAACCACGGTGACTCCGGAGGCCCGCTCGTCATCAACGGTCAGATCGTGGGCGTCTGCTCGACGGGCGACACGGCCGACCCGGGCAGCAACATCCACGCCGGTTCGAACTACTCCAACATCACCGGCCACCGCGCCTGGATCCGTCGGACCGCGGGCGTCTGAGCCACGACCACGATTGACGAGGGGCGCCGCACTCACGACGAGTGCGGCGCCCCTTGTTCGCGCCACGCGCCGAAATCAGCGCGGGAGCGTCAGTTCTCCTGATCCATCCACTCGTGCCACGAGCGGCCACGCACGATGACGGCGTCCTCCTGCCGCGGCAACATGCCGCCCTCGGCCATGGATGCGGGCGCTTCGCCCGGCTTCACCGTGGCATCGAGCCCCTTGGCCGCAACGTGCTCGCGGGCCAGGCCGACGAGGCTCTCGGTGCGCGGCCCGGCGAGTTGGACATCGTCGTCGAACGACCCCGTCGCCATCTCGAGCAGCAGACGAACGACCTCGGCGGAGTCGACCGGCTGGAATTCCACGTCCATGACGTCGGCCACGCCGTCGGTGGTGAACCACTCGACCATCTGGCCCGGGAATTCGTGGAACTGGGTGGCGCGCAGAACGAGGACGCCCGGGGAGTTCTCCCGGTGGGCCTTCTCCTGTGCCACCTTGCCGACGTAGTAGCCGTAGTCGGGGCTCTCCTCGATGCCGACGATCGACAACACGACCGTGCGTCGCACGCCGGCCTCGTGAGCTGCCTGGCCGAGATGGCCGGCCACCGAACGGAAGAAGCTGACCGCCTCGTCCTCCTCGAAGCTCGCGCCCTGCGTGACGTCGACGACGGCGTCCACGTCCGCGAGCGCCTCGGCGAGGCGGGGCAGGACGGCCTCGTCCGTGAGGTCGAAGCCGGAGGAACGCGACACCTCGACGACGTCGTGACCGTCGGAGCGAGCCAGCTCGACGAGCTTGGTTCCGATGAGGCCGGTCGAGCCGGCGATGGCGACACGCATGACTTCTCCTTGCGTTGCGGTGGAATCGAGCGGCTGTGCCCAGTCAACCAGAGGGCGCGTTCAGAGCTTCTTCACGAGCGCGAAGCGCTGGAGGACAACCTGGGTGTCGTCGTTCACCGTGAAGTTCGGGTCGTCCAACTCGGCGCGCACGTCGTCACTCGTCCAGAAACGTTCGTGCGCTTCCCGCCATTCGGCGACGTCCCGGAAGCCTTCACCCTCGTCGAGGGCGTGATCGAGGTCGACCTCGTCGAGGCTGACGACGCGCACCTCGGTCGTCTCCGTGATGCCGACCGGCAGGCCGGTCGAGGAGATGAGCACCTCACGCTCCCCCACGACGGGCAACGGCTCACCGTCCGCGCGGTACCCCTCCAGCAATGCCGACGTGGAACTCTTCGTACCGCTGATGATGGCGGCGAGCAGCGTGTCGCGTAGCGGACCCGGGAATGCGTAGAGGCCGGCGCGAGCTCCCGGCCACTGGGCCTCGATGGCAACGTCGCGCAGCCGATCGACGTGGTCGGCCCACGACGCGTCGTCACCGAACGGCAGGTTCGGGTTCGCCTCACGCAACCCCACGCGTCCGTCAAGCTGCTCACGCAGAATGTCGAGATGCCCTGCGTGCCGAGCGATTTCGACGACAAGGTGAACGAGAATCCGGTGCAGCGTCACGTCGGGCTGGGGCCACCAGGGCACGCTACCCGGAGCCTCAAGATCGAGGGCATCGATCGTCGCGTCGGCGTGGGCAACAGCGCGGCGGTACAGGAGCGCGACGTCCTCGATCGATTCCTCCCCGGTCGCCCACATGTCGGCGTTGGGCTCCGCACCCGGCCCGATCCAGGGCATTTCCTCGCCGGGGCGGCCGAAGACGATGCCGAGATAGCCGTACTCCATCGCAGCAAGATGCTTGACGATGCCGAGGACGTTCGAGCCCGTCGACGTCATGGGCCATCGCGCCTGCCACTCGTCGAGCCCCTCGAGCTTCCACAACACCGCGGAACGCAATGAGTCGAGGTAGGTCTTGAGCATCGCCTTGTCGTCCATTCGACCAGCCTAGGGCCGCGCGTCACAATGGTCGATATGCCTGAATCCCCCACAGCCTTCACGCGCGAGCAGGGACGTGCGCTCGTGCGCGCCGTTTTCGCGATCTTCTTAGTCAACGGCGTGATGATGGGCGCATGGGGCGGTTCGCTGCCGGGCCTGCGTGAGCGCGTCGGTACGGACGCGGGCGGCATCGGCGCCGTTCTCCTCGTCACCGGCGCGAGCGCCATCGTCTCGATGCAGATCGGCGGGCGCGTCTCCGACCGCATCACCCCACGCTTGCCGTCTCTCGTGAGCGGCGTCGCGATGGCTGCGGCTGTCGGACTCCTCGCCTTCGTACCGAACTATGTGGCTCTCGTCCTCGCGGGAGCGCTCATCGGTGCGAGCAACGGCACCATGGACGTCGCGATGAACGCCCTCGGCATCGACGCGGAGAAGGCCTCCGGCATACCGGCGATGAGTCGTTTCCACGCATTCTTCTCGCTCGGTGGCTTCGTCGGCGCGGTCATCGTCGTGGCGTTCGCCCGCATGCAGGACGACGCCGATCCACGCTCGGCCCTCATCGTCATCGCCGTCGCGGCGCTCCTCGCGCTCGCCGCACTGCTGGCCCGCACCCCCAAGGCCCCCCACGACGACGCAGGCGCGCAGGAGACCGATAAGGCCGACGTTTCGGCGTCCACGAAGGCCACGGGCATCCCGCCGCAGGCGTGGTTGCTCGGCGTCATGGCCCTGTTCTTCGGCTTCACCGAAGGAACGGCCATCGACTGGGCCTCGATCCACGTCACCGACGTCGCGAAGGTCGACGCCGGCACCGGCGCAGCAGGTCTCGTCGCGGTGTCGGCGACGATGGTCGTCATCCGCCTCGTCGGCGACGCGCTCGTGCGCCGCTACGGACGCGTCGCGGTCGTCCGATTCGGAGCTCCGGTGGCCGTCGCCGGTTTCGCGGTGACGGTGGTGGCGTCGTCCCTGCCCGTCATCCTCGCCGGCTGGCTGCTCGTGGGCCTGGGTGTCGGCATGATCGCGCCGCAGATCTACGCGATCGCGGGCCACATCGGCGGCGGTCGGGTGCTCGCCATCGTCACCGGCTTCGGGTACACCGCGTTCCTGGCCGGGCCGGGCGTCATCGGCTACCTCAGCTCACACTTCGACATTCAGCGCGCGATGCTCCTACCGCTCGTGGCGGGCCTGCTGCTCACCGCGCTGGCGTTCACGCCCGCCCTGCGCGATCCGCAGGACGAGCGCGTGGGCGCCTGAGCGACACCCAACGAGCCTGCTCAGGCCTCCTCGAGGCTCGCGCCACGTCGTTCGGGCAGGAGCAGTGACGCCACCGTGGCGACGGCGAACGCGAACGCGATGAGCGCGAACGTCCACACCTCGCCGTGCTCGGTGAAGACGACCGGCACGATGAGCGGCGCGACGATCGACGCGATGCGGCCGAACGCCGTCGCGCTTCCGGCACCCGCGGCGCGGATCGCGGTCGGGTAGATCTCCGGCGTGATGGCGTAGAGCGCACCCCAGGCGCCGAGGTTGAAGAAGCTGAGTGCACATCCGGCCGCGATGATCGTGGCTTCGGAGCCGGCGTTGCCGAACGCGAGCGCCGAGAGCGCGGAGCCGGCGAGGAAGGCGGCGAGCGTGGGACGTCGGCCGATCTTCTCGACGAGCACCGCGGCCGCGAGGTACCCGGGCAGTTGCGCGATCGTGATGATGAGCGTGAAGCCGAACGACTTGGCCACCGGGTAGCCACCGGCGACGAGGAACGTCGGAATCCACAGGAACGCGCCGTAGTAGGCGAAGTTGACGCCGAACCACGTGGTCCACAGCGCGGCGGTGCGGGTGCGGTAGGCCGGCGCGAAGGCATCGGTCATTTTCGGCTTGGGCGCAGCCTCGTGGTCTGTCGGCGCGACGGCGGCGCTCTTCGGAGCTTCGATGCCGGACGCCGATTCGAACTCGCGGACGGATCGCTCGGCCTCCTCCTCACGTCCGGCGCGTTCGAGGAAGCGCACGGATTCGGGCAGGCCTCGACGCACCCACACCGCGTAGAGCGCGGGCACGAGGCCGAGGAGCATGGCCCAACGCCACCCGTTCTCGCGCGGCACCACGGTGAAGCCTATGACGGCGGCGAGCAGCCAGCCCACGGCCCAGAACGACTCGAGAGCGACGACCATGCGGCCCCGCAGTCGGCGCGGCGCGTACTCACTCACGAGCGTCGAGGCGACGGGCAGTTCGGCGCCGAGGCCCAGACCGACAACGAAGCGCAGAGCGCACAGCACGAGGAACGTCGGTGCGAGGGCTGACAGGCCCGTTGCAAGGCCGTACACGACGAGCGTGCCGGCGAAGACCGTGCGGCGGCCGATGCGGTCGGCCAGGGCGCCACCGGCACCGGCGCCGATCGCCATCCCGATGAAGCCGATCGACGCGAGCCACGACAGGTCGGTGGTCGACAGGCCCCACTCCTTCTTCACGGCAACCATGAGGAAGGAGATGAGGCCGACGTCCATGGCGTCGAGCGCCCAGCCGAGGCCGGAGCCGACGAGCAACGAACGGTGACGACGGTTGAACGGCAGGGCGTCGAGGCGCTCCTCGCGAGTTCGGTGTTCGGTCGTCATGGACATGGGCACTCTTTTCGTCAGTTAGGCACAAAGTCGTGCCGGAGAAAGAGTAGCCCGATTGAACCCCTTTTGGTCAACAAGAGGAAAAGTTTGGTGCGTCACGCTGTCGACGGAGCAACCAGCGCGTCGAGGAGCACACACGCCCGCTCGATTCCAACCGGGCGTAGATGGCGGCGACCTCGTCACGCGGGGCCGGCTCGAGCAGCGACTGGACCGTGCCCGGGTGCTGGAAGACCTCGGAAGGAGAACGCGAAGGCATCGAAACACGGCTGACGCCCCGAGAAGTGGGGCGAGTGGGTCGTCGCTGTCGTCCAGCCGACGCCCGGCGCTATCCCGGATCCGGCGCAGGTGGCGGCCTTCACGAAGGAACGCATCAGCAGCGTGAAGGCCCTCAAGGAGGTCTCCGTGTGGCCCGGCCTGAAGCGCTCGGAGGTCGGCAAGGTGCTCAAGAGGACGTCAAGCAGACGCTGAGTTCGGCCTCTCAGGCCTGACCACCGCCCGACGCAGCCCCGTGACGATCACGGGCTGAGACGGCCGGCCCGTCCGCGGCTCGAGGGTGCGGCGAGCATCCTTATGCCGGTTACGGTCGTGCCACGCCCCACCCGCGAAAGGAAGTTCGACCATGACCTCGTACGACGCGAACGCAGAAGGCTTCTTCGGTGAGTACGGCGGCCGTTTCGTGCCGCCGCACCTCGAGGAGCCGATGGCCGAGGTGGCACGCGCGTGGGCCGAGGCGAAGGCCGACCCGACGTTCCTCGGCGAGTACGAGCGTCTGCTCACGCTCTACGCGGGCCGTCCGTCGGTGCTGTTCCCTGCCGACAACCTGACGCGCCACGTCGGCGGCGCGCGCATCTACCTCAAACGTGAGGATCTCAACCACACCGGGTCGCACAAGATCAACCACTGCCTCGGCGAGGCCCTGCTCGCGAAGCGCATGGGAAAGAAGAAGCTCATCGCGGAGACGGGTGCCGGCCAGCACGGCGTCGCTCTCGCGACGGCGGCCGCGTACATGGGTCTCGAGTGCGAGATCCACATGGGTGCGATCGACGTCGCCAAGCAGCACCCGAACGTCGTGCGCATGGAGATGCTCGGCGCGAAGGTCGTGCCGGTCGAGTTCGGCGGGCGTTCGCTCAAGGAGGCCGTCGATTCGGCGTTCGACACCTACGCCCGTGACTTCGAGGACGTCTTCTTCGGCATCGGCTCCGTCGTCGGCCCCGACCCGTACCCGTCGATGGTGCGCGAGTTCCAGTCGGTCGTCGGGCGCGAGGCGCGCGAGCAGATCCTGTCGCTCGAGGGCCGCCTGCCGGACGCCGCGGTCGCGTGCGTCGGTGGAGGGTCGAATGCGATGGGCCTGTTCAGCGGCTTCCTCGACGACGAGGGCGTCCGGCTCTACGGCGTCGAGCCGGCCGGCGAGGGCGTCGAGGTGCCCGGCCGTCACGCCGCGACGATGACGAAGGGCACCCCCGGCACCCTGCACGGCATGGCCACCACGGTGCTGCAGGACGAGTCCGGTGAGCCGTCGGCGGTGCACTCCATCGCGTCCGGTCTCGACTACCCGGGCGTGGGCCCGCAGCACGCGTACCTCGCGTCGCTGGGCCGCGTCACGTACGTGACGGCCACGGACGACGAGTGCCTCGATGCCTTCAGCGCCCTCTCGCGAGTGGAGGGCATCATCCCGGCGCTGGAGAGCTCGCATGCCATCGTCCACGCCATGAAGTTGGCTCGCGAGCTGGGCGAGGACGGCATCGTCGTCGCCAACCTCTCGGGGCGCGGCGACAAGGATGTCGACTACGTCGCCGAGTACCTCGCGGAGCACCCGCGCTCCTGAGCGCGAGCCTCGTCGCGGCGCGTTCGTTCGGTCACCGAGCGAGCGCGCCGCGGTGTATCTCGGCCACGGACGCATGACCCGTCAGCGCCATCGTGAGGTCGAGCTCGGCGAGGGTGTGCTCGACGACGGCCTGCACCCCTTCGGCGCCCGCGAGCGCCAGACCGTAGACGTAGGGCCGCCCGAGGATGACGGCGTCTGCCCCGAGCGCGAGCGCCGTGAAAACGTCCGAGCCCGAGCGCACCCCGGAGTCGAAGAGCACGGTGAGATCGCCGACCTCGTCACCCAGGCTCGCGAGGACGTCGAGCGAGGCGACGGCGCCATCGACCTGCCGACCGCCGTGGTTCGACACGACGATGCCGTCAAGCCCTTGGTCGGCGGCGAGGCGCACGTCGTCGACGCTCTGGATGCCCTTGAGCAGGATCGGGAGCGACGTCCATTCGCGCAGCTTGGCCAGGTCGTCCCAGGTGAGACCGCTCGAGGGGAACACGTCGAGGAACGTCTCGACCGCGGCGCGCGGCAGCGGTGAACGGAGGTTCTCGCGCAGGTCGCCCGGGTAGTGCCGGGCTATCGACACCAGCGAGCGGGCCGCCGCGGGCGTCGGACGTTCGGTCGGTCGGGCCGATCCGCGGGCTGCGCGCTCCTCGACCCGCGCCATGAAGACCGGGTCGCTGAGGTACTGCGCGAGGCCCTGGCCACGCGCGAACGGCAGGTGCCCGAGGTCGAGGTCCTCAGGCCGCCACCCCATGAGGTGCGTGTCGAGCGTGACGACGACTGCCTCCGCACCGCACGCCTCGGCGCGCTGGACGAGCGAACGGGCCAGGTCGTCGTCGTTGCTCCAGTACAGCTGGTACCAGTGCGGCGTCTCGCCGAGTTCGGCGGTGACCTCCTCCATGGCGACGCTGGCTTGCGTCGAGTGGATCATCGGCGTCTGTGTGGCCACGGAGGCCTTCGCCACGGCGTGCTCGGCCTGCGGGTGCGCCATTTCGAGGACGCCGATGGGCGCGAGCAGGAGCGGGTGCGCGTAGCGACGGCCGAAGAGGTCGACGCCGAGGTCGCGTTCACGCACGTCGCGCAGCATGCGGGGCACCGCGCGGTAGCGCCCGAAGGCTTCGACGTTGGCGTCGTTCGTGCGTCCCCGTCCCGCGCTGCCGTCGACGTAGGCGAACGCACGATCGCTCATCGCCTTGCGGGTGGCCTCGCGCAGTCGCCCCGGTTCGACGGGAACCACCGGGGTGCGTCCGTAGACACCGGCGCCGTAGATGTCGCCCTGAATCCTGCGTCCGAGGTTGATCGCGTCCATGCCACCCACGGTAGAAGTCCCTCCCCTGCAACGGGGCCGCAGGCGCTTACCGCTTCGTTAGGTTGGGAGGCATGAAGGCGCGCCCCGAGATCATCGACGCCCACGTGCAGGAGCTGTGGCGTACGGGCGCGACGCGTATCGCGTCGAGCACCGGCAAGCTCGTGGCGTGCATGGTCGGCGCGCTCGGTTTCACGGCCATCGGCGGCGCCGGTCTCACGGTCGTCATCGGCGAGCGCGGCGTGCTCGGCGCGTTCACGAGCACACCGGGCTCGTGGGTGTGCCTCGTCGCGGTGCTGTTCTTCGGGGTGCTCGGCATCCCGTCGTTGACGATCCAGTTCCTACGTCGCCAAACGCTCGTCATCGAACGCGAGGGGGTACGCGTGCTGCGCGGCGATGGGCGCCAGGTTGCAGCCTTGGCGTGGCAGAACGTCGCTGAGGTCAGCCAGTTCCGTCACCGGAGTACGTCGATGACCAACTGTGTCCTCACGCCCGAGGCGGCCGATCTCCGGCGTGCGACGTCGGGGGCGGTCGCGCGGGGCCTGGCCCGGGCCGACGCGGCAGTCGTCGGTACCCAGGTGTGGACCGTGCCGACGATCTTCAAGTACCAGCGCGAGCTGCCCGAGATCCTTCGGGCGGCGCTGCACGGCTACCGCACCGGTTGGCGGCTGTAACGCGCAGAGCCCGCCCGAACGCTAGGTTCGAGCGGGCTCTGCGGCGAAGCGCCCGGGTCAGACGACGCCGAGGGCGAGCATGGCGTCGGCCACCTTGACGAAGCCGGCGATGTTGGCGCCCTTGACGTAGTCGCCGGGCACATCGAACTCGTCGGCGGTGCTCTGGCAGCGCTCGAAGACGCCCTTCATGATGGTTTCGAGGCGCTGCTCGGTGTGTTCGAAGCTCCACGAGTCACGCGAGGCGTTCTGCTGCATCTCGAGAGCGCTGACGGCGACACCGCCACAGTTGGAAGCCTTGCCCGGTGCGAACAGGACGCCGGCCTCCTGGAGGATGTCGGTGGCGTCCGGCGTCGTGGGCATGTTCGCGCCCTCGGCGACGGCGATGCAGCCGTTCTTGACGAGCGTCTTCGCCGCGTCCGCCGACAGTTCATTCTGCGTGGCACACGGCAGCGCGACGTCGCAGGCGACTTCCCAGATCGAGCCGTCGGCGACGAACGTCGACTGCTTGCGCAGGTCGGCGTACTCGCTGATGCGGGCGCGCTTGTTCTCCTTGAGGTCGCGCACGATCTCGAGGTCGATGCCGTTCTCGTCGACGACGTAGCCGCCGGAGTCGCTCATCGCGATGACGGTGCCGCCCAGCTGGGCGACCTTCTGCGCGGCGTAGATGGCCACGTTGCCGGAGCCGGAGATGACAACCTTCGTGCCGTCGAAGGAGCGGCCCTTCGTCGCGAGCATCTCCTGGGTGAGGAAGACCGTGCCGTAGCCGGTGGCTTCGGTGCGCGCCGCGGCGCCGCCCCAGGAGAGGCCCTTACCGGTGAGCACGCCCGCCTCGTAGCGGTTGGTGATGCGCTTGTACTGGCCGAAGAGGTAACCGATCTCGCGGCCGCCGACGCCAATGTCGCCGGCCGGGACGTCGGTGTACTCACCGATGTGGCGGTAGAGCTCCGTCATGAACGACTGGCAGAAGCGCATGACCTCGGCGTCGCTCTTTCCCTTGGGGTCGAAGTCGGCGCCACCCTTGCCGCCGCCGATGGGCAGGCCGGTGAGGGAGTTCTTGAAGATCTGCTCGAAGCCGAGGAACTTCACGATGCCGAGGTAGACGCTCGGGTGGAAGCGCAGGCCGCCCTTGTACGGGCCCAGGGCCGAGTTGTACTCGACGCGGAAGCCGCGGTTGACGTTGACGCGGCCCTGGTCGTCGACCCACGGCACGCGGAAGATGATCTGACGCTCGGGCTCGGCGAGGCGCTCGATGATGCTGGCCTCGACGTAGTCGGGGCGGCGTTCGAGCACGGGGCCGAGGCTCATGAGGACCTCGTCCACGGCCTGGTGGAACTCGGCCTCACCGGGGTTGCGCTTGAGGATCGTCTCGCGGACCGGCTCGAGCCGGGGGTGCAGAGTCGGGGACATGGCGTGCCTCCTAAGCGCCGACGGATCACGCCGACGGATCGTGTGGGGTTTTGATCGATTATGCCGTGTTCTCACGAAGAGCCGTGAGCAGCGCGGGTAGGGCTTCACCCGCTGGGACGCGCCATGTGGCGGTGGCGATGTCGCTGAGGTCGGTCTCCTCAGGGTTGATCTCGACGACAGGAACACCGCGGTGGTGCGCCATGATCGGCAGGCCGGCTGCGGGGTAGACGATCCCGGAGGTGCCGATGACGAGGACGAGGTCGGCGGAGAGCGTCGCGGCCTCGGCTCGTTCCAGAGCATCCTGCGGGAGTGCTTCGCCGAACCAGACGATGCCGGGCCGCACGAGGCCGCCGCAGTGGACGCAGACGGGCGGGTCGAGGCGCTCGACTGGTTCGGTGAGCGATTCGCCGACGGCGTCGGCGTCCTGCCCGCAGCGGGAGCAGCGCACCGCGAAGATGCTGCCGTGCAGGTGGGCGAGGACATCGCTGCCGGCGCGTTCGTGCAGGTCGTCGACGTTCTGGGTGACGACCCACAGGTGAGCATCGCCGGCCTCGCTCCACTCGGCGAGCGCCCGGTGCCCAGCGTTGGGCTGGGCGCGGGTCATGAGCGTCATGCGCCAGCGATACCAGGCCCAGACGCGGGCCGGGTCTGCCTCCCACGCCTGCGGAGTTGCCAGGGATGCGGGATCCTGGTTCGCCCACAGCCCGGTCTGTGCATCGCGAAAGGTGGCGAGACCGCTCTCGGCGCTCATTCCGGCACCGGTGAGGACGGTGACGCCCTTGGCCGTGCGGGCGAGTTCAAGGACGTCCGCGGGAACACGCATGCTGTCACGGTATCGAGGTGGCCCGCCGAAGCCGAATGCCCGGACGCCCCCGCCCGGCGGTGGGACGTCGGGGATCGAGCGGGCGGGCTCTGCGGCGTCAGCGGGCAGACGCCCGACCTTGGGAGTTCTACAGCCGAACGGCCCAACACCGCCTGTACAACACACGACGCTGGGAGTTCTGCAGCCGAACGGAGCCACGCCGGCTGCCCCACGCCCAACCTTGGGAGTTCTGATGTGAGCACCTGGGCAGCTGGGCGGTTCCCACTCGCGCCGCACCGAGCGACCGAAGCGACGCGGCCTCGTTGCTCGCCGTTCCGATGTTCCCGCCAGACCCCGCGAGCGAAGCTGGTCGCTGCCATCCACCCTTCCTGTGACGCGCGTCATAGCCGTGCTACGTTCGCGACAAGGACCACCGGAGCACAGGAGGCAACCATGTTCGAGTCGAACGGCACGATCGAGAAGACGTATGTGACACCGCCAGAGGCCGTGGGAGCGGCGATCGCAGCCGTATGCCAGGAGCAGGGCCACCACCTCGGCTCGGTGAACCCCGACGGGTCGCGCTACGAGCTGAACACCAAGCGGACGGCCCTCAGTTGGGGCGTTGCGATGGCGATGACGCTCTCACCCGGCGCTTCGGGTACCGACGTTCGCGTCGACTACGACAACGTGCCCAACTCCCCGAAGGCCCTGTTGGACGGGCGCAAGAACGCCAAGACGGTGGAGAAGTTCCTCACCGAACTCGACGCGAAACTCTGAGAGCGCTTAACCCGGCCAAGTCGCCGCTCCGCACGGACCAGACCAGAAGCTGACCGCCTGATATCTGCCGGACGTTCCTTACGCGACGCTCAACTGAGTGATGGCGGCGATCTGCTCCCCTGCACGGTCTTCGGCACGGTCCAGTTCGTAGTGGCTTCGCAGATTGATCCAGAACTCTGCAGAGGTGCCGAAGTACTTCGCCAGGCGCAGCGCCTGTCCGCCGTGATCCCCCGCTTGCCGTGGACGATCTCGTTGATCCGCCGTGGCGAAACGCCGCCTCGACATCCGCGCGCGAGCACCAGTCGTTCCTCCCACCGCCCGGTCGAGCCATGAGCCTGCGGGCATTCGCTCAGGCCAGGCAGGCCAACGGCCGGCCGCCCTTGTAGGTCACCATGTCACCGAGCGCGGCCGTCACGTCGGTCGGGGCTCCCCGTTCTGCGACGTCAATTTCCGCGTACGCAACGCGCAGGTCTCTCGGAGTTTAGGGCGAGGGCCGGCTTCGGCCAGGCCCGATCACGACCGCTGCCGGACCACCCGCCGTCTCGGGCTCAGCCCTTCTGCTGTTCCTTAAGCCTGGCGTTCTCGGCGATGACCTTGCGGTGAACCTGACGCTCGTGGACGAGCCATTCCGGCGGGTCGGTGAGGAGCTCACCCACCTGGGCGGCGTTCAACGGTTCGGTGACACCGCTGCGCCGCAACCCCGAGTGGGAGATCCCCAGCTTCGCAGCCGTGACCTCACGCGGGAACGGACCGTTACGGCGCAGGTCGATCAGCCATGCCGGCGGGTCCGCGCGCAGGGCGTCGAGTTGCGCGCGCGTGATCGGGGTGTTCTGAAAGTCTTCCGGCGCGGCGGTCAGCAGGATGCCGAGCTTCTGGGCTGCCGTGGACGGCTTGAGGGTCTGACTCACCCGAAGAGCGTATGCCACACCGACTCCTCGAGCATGCGAGGGCGGTAGCCTGCCCCGGTGAGCGAGAACAACCCCGAGGTCGCGGCACTACGGATCGGGAAGGTGCGCGGCGTCACTCTCACCAAGTGGCAGCGGGTGTGGGGCGAGCGCTTCGAGGCTCCCCTCGCCGTGAGCGATGTGGCCGACGCCGAACAGCTCGTCGGCCTGCGCGACGGAAGCCTCGACATGTGCTTCGTGCGTCTGCCCATCGACCGAGAGGGTCTCCATGCGATCCCGCTCTACGAGGAGCAGATAGTGGCGTGGGTATCCAAGGAGCACCCCATCTCGGCTGTCGACGACGTGAGGCTCGCAGACCTCGAAGATGAGCAGGTGATCACCGAGCTCAACGCCGCAGCAACAGATCTCGTACTGGGCGGCGCTGTGCTGGTCGTGCCGATGTCCATTGCCCGCGGTGCCAGCCGGCGCGACCTGACCTACCGGCCGATCATCGACGCCGAACCCGCCCCCGTCGCCCTCGCCTGGCGAATGGACGATGAGAACGCGTATCTCGAGGACTTCATCGGCGTGGTCCGCGGCCGCACGGTCAACAGCTCGCGGACCACCCAGAACGGGCCGGCCGCCCCGGTGCGCGGTTACGCCGAGAATGATCGCGGCAAACCCGCCCGGACGACCGCGAACCGCGCGAGATCCCGCACCGGCCGACCGTCCGCGACAAAGAGAAAGCGAAAGGGCCGCTGAGCGACCCCTTGACCTGGAACCCGTCGGCCCAGATCGCGAACAGCACCTCATACGTCGCCGTGCCGCACCGGGGTCGGCGGGCGGCGATCGAGCACGTCATGCGTCTCGTCCTGGACAACGGACTGAGGCGGAATTCCACCGCGTGCCCACGGTTAGGGCAGTCTGCGGGAGCCGCCTCCGTGCATTCTCCCGTCACCCGGTGCGAAGCATGGGGCCGTGCTGCAAGAACGCCGGCCACGGCTTCAAGGACAAAAGCTGGCGCGACGATGGCGATCCCCGACCATCACCCTCATGGGGCCGGAGCAGGCGGCTCAACTGCCGGCTGTCTACCAACGAGCGATGTGGCAAGGGGCGTGACGGCGGACCGCTCCACGTCCGCCCGACCCGGCCTTCAATTGTAGCGGCTTGCATCGAAAAGAAGCTTGCGCGCCAGGTGCTCCCGCAAGGGTCAAGGTGGCCGTGCTTTGCTAGCACTATGAACAGCGATCACTCCCAACAGAGCCCTCCGATCGACGCGCCGATCACCTCTTCGCGCGAAGACGACCTCGGGCGAGCACCGGTCGCGCAAGACTTCGCGGAATCGATCCGGGAGCTCGACGCGAGCCAGGGACTCGTGGTGGGCATCTTGGGGCCTTGGGGGCACGGAAAGAGCTCATTCATCAACCTGATGCGCGAACAGTTTGCGACCGCTCCCGCTCTCACTGTCGTCGACTTCAACCCTTGGATGTTCTCCGGCTCGAACAAGCTCGTCAACTTCTTCTTCACGGAGATCGCAGCGGAGCTCAACGTTCACAGCAAGAGCCGCTTCGGGAAGGCTGCGGACTGGCTTGCCCAGTACGCCGGCATCCTCAAACCTGTGTCTCAGTTCATTCCGCTTCCGGGTGCAGCGGCTGTAGGTGAGGCCGCCGCGGCCGCGATCGGTGGACTTGCTGAGACAACGGACGCAGAGCGCAGCGCCAAGAAAGTACGGGAAGAGATCACGAAGGAACTCGCCTCACTCGCGCAACCTATCGTGGTCGTCATTGACGACATCGACCGTCTCACCACTCTCGAGATCCGTGAGATCTTCAAACTCGTCCGTTTAACGGCGAGCTTTCCAAATATCATTTACGTGCTTGCTTTTGACAGAGCACGCGTGGAACAGGCCCTCACCGAAGACGGCATCCCCGGACGGGCGTACCTCGAGAAAATCGTCCAGTTGAGCTTCGATGTTCCACATGCGCCAGAGAAGCTGCTGCGGTCCCAAGTTTTCGAAGAACTGAACCGCGTCCTCGCCCCCGTCGCGAACGCCACACTCGACGACGGCCGATGGAGTGACGTCTATTGGGAAGTGATCGATCCGCTGTTCTCGAACATGCGTGACGTCAAGCGTTACGCGATCTCCGCCAGGTCGACGATTAAGAGTCTCGGTGCTGATGTTGATCTGGTCGACCTTCTCGCGATGGAAGCACTTCGCGTCTTCCGCCCTGAACTCGTCCATCAACTATCGAAGCTTCGAAATGAGCTCACGAGCACACGCGAGATTATGGGACGCAAGGACGACCGAGCCCAGAAGGCCATTGCTGCGCTCCTCGCTAAATTCCCCGATGACGACGAGGTTGTTCGGGCGCTATTCAATCGCGTATTCCCGGTCGCGCTGCAATACGTCGAGAACAACCACTACGGATCTGACTGGCTGAGCGTCTGGCGAACCGCACACCGGATGGCCCACATCGACTTCCTCAACCTCTATTTCGACCGAGTCGTACCTGACGAACTCATCGCGTTTCGAAACTCTGAACAGGCGCTTGAGCTCCTCAGCGACGGAGGCGCACTTAGGAGCTACCTGACCACCTTGGACCCTAAGCAGCTCGAATCCGTCCTCGAAGGTCTCACCTCACTAGAAGCAAAATTTACGACCGAGATGGTCGTCCCTGGATCAGTCACGCTTCTCAACCTCATCGACGCCATTCCCGAGAAAGAGGAGCGAGGTTTATTTGACATCGGACGCCGCGACATCTCTGTTGGCCGCGTCGTCCTTCGCCTCCTCCGCCGCGTAGGAGATGAGGCAGAGCGAGAAACCCTAGTCTCACAAATCCTCGACGGCATCGAAACATACTCATCCCAGCTCAATTTCATCCACAGCGTGGGCCATCGCGAAGGCGTGGGGCACAAACTCGTCAGTGAAGCGTTCGCAGCGCGGATCCATGAGGATTTTGTTGCACGACTCAGGCAAATCTCACCAGACAAGCCGTGGCGCGAGTGGGATGCCTGGCGCATCTACGATGCCGTCCAAACAGCAACAGGCGAAGCACCTCTGACGTCAAATGACGATCCTGTCCTGCTGCGAGCGGTACTGCACTCACTTAAGTCCACTGCACGATCGCAATCGATGGGCTCTCGACAGGTCAGATCTGAAGATCGTCTCGCCTGGGATCTTCTCGTCGAGCTATTCGCATCTGAAGTCAAAGTCGAAGAGGTCGTGAGAAATGTGCGCGAAAATCTGGGTGACGACAATGTTCTTCAACTCGCGGACAAATACCTATCAGGCTGGCGACCGGAGAGTTTCTAGACAACACCCGGTACGCCGAGGGGAACGGCCTTTTCTTTGTCGCTAGCCCAACCTATCGAAACAGAATTCCGATTGTGCGATAGTTAAACATTAAATCTAAATTCCACTACGTCGCCATCGGCCATGACGTAGTCCTTGCCCTCCATGCGGGCCTTGCCCTTGGCGCGGGCTGCGGCGACGGATCCGCACTCGACGAGGTCGTCGAAGCTGATGATCTCGGCCTTGATGAAGCCCTTCTGGAAGTCGGTGTGGATGACGCCGGCAGCCATCGGCGCCGTCCAGCCCTTGCCGATCGTCCAGGCGCGCGTCTCCTTCGGCCCGGCCGTCAGGTACGTCTGCAGCCCGAGCGTGTTGAAACCCTTGTGCGCGAGCTGCTCCAGGCCCGGCTCGGTGATACCGACCGACTCGAGCAGCTCCCTCGCCTCGTCCTCGTCGAGCTCGGCGACCTCGGACTCGAGCTGCGCGTTGAGGAAGATCGCCTCGGCCGGCGCGACGAGCGCCTGCATCTCGGCCTGGAACGCCTCGTCCGTCAGCTGCGACTCGTCGACGTTGAACACATAGATGAACGGCTTCGCCGTCAGCAGCCCGAGCTCGCGGATCTCGCTCGTGTCGAAACCGACCGAACTGAGCGTCTTGCCCTCCTCGAGCACCTTCTGCGCGGCCAGGGCAGTCTCGTAGACCGACTTCTCGGTCTTCTTGCCCTTGACCTCCTTCTCCAGACGCGGCACAGCCTTCTCCAGCGTCTGGAGGTCGGCGAGGATCAGCTCGGTGTTGATCGTCTCCAGATCCGAACTCGGCGACACCTTGCCGTCGACGTGGTGCACGTCGTCGTCGACGAACGCACGCACGACCTGGCAGATCGCGTCGGCCTCACGGATGTTCGCGAGGAACTTGTTACCGAGGCCCTCACCCTCCGAGGCCCCCTTGACGATGCCCGCGATGTCGACGAACGACACCGTCGCCGGCAGGATCGCCTGCGAGCCGAAGATGCCCGCGAGCACCTTGAGGCGCGGGTCCGGCAACGGAACGACGCCGACATTCGGCTCGATCGTTGCGAACGGGTAGTTGGCTGCGAGGACGTTGTTCTTCGTCAGTGCGTTGAACATCGTCGACTTGCCGACGTTGGGGAGACCGACGATTCCGATGGTGAGTGCCACGATCGACGATTCTACCGACCGACCATCGGTCGACCTATTCGCCGGGCGTACCCTGCGGCCGCCGTATCGTGAGCGCATGCTGATGCACCTGCGCCTCACCGTGCCGAGCGCACTGTTGTCGCAGGTTCGCACCCGCCTCGTCGACGACGAGGCCGTCACCAACGTCACCGTCTCCCCCGGTGCGGTACTCAAGCCCGAAGGCGACCTCATCGAGGCCGACGTCGCCCGCGAGGCCGTCAGTTTCGTCATCGACGACCTCACCGACATGGGTCTCGGCGACTCCGGCGGCATCGTCCTCAGCGAGCCCCTCGCCACCCCGTTCCAGCGCGCCTCATCGGTGGAGCGTGCGGCCCACGGCGACCCCGACGACGCCGTCATCTGGCGCCTCCTCGTCGAGCGGGCGAAGGGCGCAAGCCACATCACCGTCAACTACCTGGCGTTCCTCGTCATCGCCACGGCTCTCGCCTCGATCGCAGTTCTCACCGACTCGTCGGTGCTCGTCGTCGGAGCGATGGTCGTGGGCCCCGAGTTCGCCGCGGTCGCAGCCACCTGCGTCGGCCTCGCGATGCGTGAGTGGCACCTCGCCGGCCGCTCGTTCGCGCTTCTCGTCTGGACCTTCTGCGCCGCCATCGCCGTCATCACGGCGCTCGCGTGGGTCGGCCTCCACGTCGGGCTCTTCGACGCCGACATGGTGACGCGCGAGCGACCGCAGACGAACTTCATCTGGCGGCCGGACAAGTGGTCGTTCATCGTCGCTCTTCTCGCGGGCGCGGCCGGGGTGCTCGCCATGGCCATCGACAAATCGAGTGCCATGGTCGGCGTCTTCATCAGCGTGACGACGGTGCCCGCCGCCGGCAACGTGGCGCTCGGCCTCGCGATCTGGGACTGGCAGGAGATCCGCGGCTCGCTGGCACAACTCGGCCTCAACATCGCAGGCATGCTCATTGCCGGTGTCGTGACGCTCATCGTCGAACGCCTCGTGTGGCGCCGGCTCGGTGAGGAGAGGCGGTTCACCCTGACGCAGCGGCACTTCAACCGCGCACACCGCTGACGCGCGGGGCCACCGAAATCCCCGTCGTTCCGGGGTTGTCGGTGGCCCATGCCATCGTGAGGGCATGTCTCCGCTTCTCGCCGTCGCCCTGTTCGCCCTCGGGCTGACGCTCGGCGCCCTCGTAGCCTGGCGCCTCACCGCGCTGGTCACCGCGGGGCGCGCCCGCGACGACCTCGCCGCCGTCAGTGCCGAGCGTGACGTGCTGCGCGAACGCGTCGTCGACCTCGAAGCCACCGTGAGCGACGACGCCCAGACGGCCGCCGCGCTGCTGCCGCTGCGCGACACCCTGGCCCGTGTCGAACACCAGGTGGCAACGCTCGAACGTGACCGCGTGGAGCAGTACAGCCACGTCGACGTCGCGCTCAAGGACGTGCGAGCCAGCACGGAGCTGTTGCGGCGCGAGACGTCGTCGCTCGCCGGCTCGCTCAACGCCTCGAACGTGCGCGGGCAGTGGGGCGAGGCGCAGTTGCGCCGCATCCTCGAACTCGCCGGCATGCTCAACCGTTGCGACTTCGACGAGCAGTGGCGCGGACACAACGACGAAGGCCGCCCCGTGCGCCCGGACGTCGTCGTCCACCTGCCCGGCAACCGCCAGCTCGTCATCGACGCCAAGGCACCCATGAGCGCGTTCCTCGAGGCGCAGGCCACGGACACCGACGACGCCCTGCGCGCCGCAGCCCTCAAACGCCACGGCAAGGCCCTCGCGGCGCATGTCGACACTCTCGCGTCGAAGCGCTACTGGAGCGCCGTGGCCACCTCCCCCGACTTCGTCATCGCGTTCGTGCCCGGCGATGCCATGCTCGCCGCTGCGCTCAACGCCTCACCTGGCCTGCTCGAGAGCGCCATGGAGCGGCGCGTCGTCCTCGCCTCCCCGAGCACCCTGCTCGCCACGATGCGCAGCGTCGCGGTGCTGTGGCAGCACGCCACCGTCGAAGACAACGCCCGCGAACTCCTCACGCTCGGTCGCGAACTCCACGAGCGCATCGGCACCCTCGCCAAGCACACCCACGACCTCGGCGGCTCACTGCGCCGCAGCGTCGAGGCCTACAACCTCTTCGTCGGTTCCCTCGAATCTCGCGTCCTCGTGACGTCGCGCCGCATGCACGAGCTCGACCTCGCCACCGCACCGGCGCCCGAGGTCACCCCCCTCACCTCGGTGCCGCGTCCGCTCACCCACGAATCGCTCCTCGAGGCGATCTACGACGACCCCGAGGACGACGAACGCCGCCGAGCCTGAGGCCGGGCGGCGAACGACGAGACGAGAACAGCCGACTACTTGGCTGCGGCCGCCTTCGGCTTGTCGGCGTACACCGTCGACACGCCGATCGGGTCGCCACCCATCGGGTACGCCATCGCGAGCGCCCGAGCAATGCCCCGCGCCTTGGCTGACGACCCCGTGCCGTTGTTGTGGTTCGCATCATCCTGCAGGAACCACTCGGGGTGCGGCAGGGCTTCCGACGCCCAGTCGTAGACGCGCAGGTTCGGGTAGCGCTTCGTGGCCGCCACGACCTTCTCGTTGAACGCCGCCATGTTCTTGTTGGCGTACAGCGGGTTGTTCACCCAGGCCTGCGTCACCGACGTCACCCACAGCACCTTGGCGTTCTTCGGTATCTGCTTGAGCAGCGCATCGACGCGCATGTCGGCCGTGAACGGCGACTCGCCCTTCGCCATCGTCGCGGCATCGTTCATGCCGAGCGCGATGACCCAGCAGCCGTCGAAGCCTTCGCGCACGTGCTGGGCCACGGCCTCCTTGCCGTTCGTGTCGCTACCGAAGTGCTCGATGATGTTGCGGCCGCCCTTGATGTCCTCGAGCACCGTCGTCACCCCAACGCCCTGGTAGCGCGCGCGGATGCGTTTGGCCGGATCGGTGATGTTGGTCGAGGCACCGTCCTCGAGCCCGAGTGACGACGAGTCACCGATGTGCACAACCTTCTCGCAGGACGTCTTGAGCGGCCTCCCCGGTTGCGGGTAGGCAACGGCAGGAGCCGCAGCGGCCTTCTTCGCCGCCTTCTTCTCCGAGTCCGCATTCTGCTTCGCCGCGATTTCCTTGACCGACATCTGCGGCAGGTTGCCGACCGCCGCCATCGCGCCGACGGAGAGCGCCGTCAGAGCAGCACCACCGACGATGAACGGCGGCAGCACACGTCGGCTCGCACCTGCACGCATCGGCGCCGTGCCGCGCTTCCACGCCCCGACGAGCCCGTAACGACGGATCGGGTCCTCGACCACGACCCATGACAGCGACGCGATGACGAGCGTCAGCACGACGACGATCGTGCCTCGCAGGAGGGTGTTGCCGTAGAACGAACGCTCGGGCAGAAACGCCGCAACCGGCATGTGCCACAGGTAGATGCCGTACGTACGCTCACCGAGCCAGCGCAACGGCTGCACCGACAGCACCTTCGCGATGACGTTGTTCGGGTGTGCCGCGGCGAAGAGCACCATGCAGGTCGCGATCGTGAGCAGCGCGATGCCACCGCGGTAGATGAAGGGGGACGTCTCCGTCGTGAACGCCGCGAGCAGGCCGATGCCGACGAGACCTAGGGCGCCGATGAGGGCCACGCCCGCGCGATGAGCAGCACTCGCGAAACGATCGGCGACGCTCGGGTGCCACAGGAAGGCCAGGGCAGCACCCCAGAGGAGCCCGCCGGCACGGGTGTCCGTGCCCTCGTAGGCGCGCGTCGCGTCGGCGTTGCCCGTCGGCGCGACGACGGCGAGCAGGATCATCGAGACGAGCCCGAGCGCGAACGTCACACCGGCGACCTGCTTGAAACGCCCCTTGAACACCGTGAGGAGACCGAGCAGGAGCAGCGGCCACAGGACGTAGAACTGCTCTTCCACCGACAGCGACCACAGGTGCTCCAGCGGCGAAGGCCCCTCGAAGCGGTTGAAGTAGGTGTCGCCCTCGAGGATCGTGCGCCAGTTCGCCACATAGAAGAGAGCCGCGAGCGCCTCGCTCGTTCGCTCACCGAGTTTGTCGGGCGTGAGCAACGCAACCGCGATCATGACGACGACGAGCAGGAGCACGACAGCCGGCAGAAGTCGGCGGGCACGACGGATCCAGAACGTCTTCAGCCCCAGGCTGCCCTTGCGCTGCCACGAACTGATGAGCAGCGACGTGATGAGGTACCCGCTGAGGGTGAAGAACACACCCACGCCCAGCAGGCCACCACTCATGTGTGGCACACCCACGTGGTAGGCGATGACGAGGGCGACGGCAATGGCACGCAGGCCGTCCAACCCCGGGTAATAAGCAGCGCGCGCGTCTGTGGGCCGTGGCACCGGCGTCCTCAATTCAAAAATCGACTCACCACGGTGGAGTTCCCCGCCCACCGCGTGGTCCGACCATAAGAAAGGACTCTTAATGCCCCCTGAAATTCCGGGGCATTCCGGTCACGATTTGACAACGCTCACCCGCGGGGGTGAGCCACAAATCGTCTTACGCCGCGAGGTCAGTGAAGGTCTGCGAGGGAACCCTGACCGACGACCTTGGCACCGTCCGGAAGACCGCGCGCCTTGAGGTCGCGACGCAGTTCCATCGGCAGCGCGAACGTCAGCGATTCCTCGGCCGAGATGATCGGCTTGACGTCCTCGTAACCGCGCTCGGCGAGGAACTCGAGAACCTCGCGCACGAGGATCTCGGGAACCGAGGCTCCGGAGGTGACGCCGACCGTGCCGACGCCGTCGAGCCACGCCGGGTCGATCTCGGCGGCGTAGTCGACGAGGTGACCGTCCTTGGCACCGTGCTCGAGCGCCACCTCGACGAGACGCACCGAGTTCGACGAGTTACGCGAGCCGACGACGATCATGAGGTCGGTGTCCGCCGCCATCTCCTTGACCGCGAGCTGACGGTTCTGCGTGGCGTAGCAGATGTCGTCGCTCGGCGGATCCTGCAGTTTCGGGAACTTCTCGCGCAGACGGCGCACCGTCTCCATCGTCTCGTCCACGGAAAGCGTGGTCTGCGACAGCCACACCACGCGCTCCGGGTCGCGAACCTCGACGTTCTTCACGTCGTCGGGGCCGTCGACGAGGGTGATGTGCTCGGGCGCCTCGCCGGAAGTACCGATGACCTCTTCGTGCCCCTCGTGCCCGATGAGGAGGATGTCGTAATCGGCATCCGCAAACCGGATGGCCTCGCGGTGCACCTTCGTCACGAGCGGGCACGTGGCATCGATCGTCTTGAGTGACAGCGCCTTGGCCTCGTCGTGAACGACGGGGGCCACACCGTGCGCCGAGAAGACGACGGTGGCGCCCTCGGGCACCTCGTCGGTCTCGTCGACGAAGATCGCGCCGCGACGTTCGAGCGTCGTCACGACGTGCTTGTTGTGGACGATCTCCTTACGCACGTACACCGGCGGGCCGTAGAGGTCGAGAGCCTTCTCGACGGTGATCACGGCACGGTCGACGCCCGCGCAGTACCCGCGCGGGGCGGCCAGCAGGACACGCTTCGTCTGAGTTTCCACAACCCCATGGTAGCGACCCGCGCTGTGTGCCGCCTTGACGCCTACAGTGGGCGGGGTGACGAACGTTCCCCCACACCTTCCTCAGCTGGCGGGTGACACGAGCGCCGAAGCGCCGTGGCCCGTGCGCGTGCTGAGCATGAAGATCGCCGAGTACGTCGATCGCATGTCGCCGCTGTGGGTCGAGGGCCAGATCGTCCAGCTCAACGTGCGCGCCCGCACCGCCTACCTCACCCTGCGTGATGCCGACGTCGACATGTCCCTATCGCTCACCGTCCCGACGAACACGCTCAACGCGATGGGGCCGCTCGTGCGCGAGGGGGCGCGAGTCGTCGTCCACGCGAAACCGACGTTCTGGACGAAACGTGGCCAACTCATGCTCGAGGGTCGCGTCATGCGTCCCGTCGGCGAGGGCGAACTGCTGCTCCGTCTCGAGCAACTCAAGCGAACGCTCGCGGCCGAAGGCATCTTCGACCGCGACCGCAAGAAGGCCCTTCCGTTCCTCCCCCGCCGCATCGGGCTGGTCACCGGCCGAGCGGGTGCCGCAGAGAACGACGTCGTCGAGAACGCTCGCAGACGATGGCCCGCAGCACGCTTCGAGATTCGGCAGGTCGCCGTCCAGGGCCCCGACACGGTGCAGCAGGTCGGCGGTGCCATCCGCGAACTCGACGAGATCGACGACGTCGACGTGATCGTCGTCGCGCGCGGCGGCGGCTCCTTCGAAGACCTCCTGCCGTTCAGCAACGAAGCACTCGTGCGCGTCGTCGCCGCAGCCCGCACGCCGATCGTCAGTGCCATCGGCCACGACGTCGACACACCCTTGCTCGACCACGTGGCCGACTTGCGCGCGTCGACGCCCACGGACGCGGGCAAGAGCATCGTGCCGGACCTGGCCCTCGAAAGCTCGTCGCTGCGTGAGGCGCGGGTGCGCCTCAGCCAGGGGCTGCGCGGGCGCTTCGCCGCCGAACGGCGCCACCTCAACGCCCTCGTTTCCCGGCCGGCGTTGGCCGACCCGAGTTCGCTCGTCGCCGACCGACGTGACGACCTCGACCGCATGACGAACCGCAGCGCCTACGCCCTGCGCCAACGCCTCTCGCGCGCCCACGACCAAGTCGCTCACGCCCGTGCGCAGGTCGTCGCGCTCTCACCGCAACGCACGCTCGATCGTGGGTACGCCGTCGTCCAGCAGGTCGACGGCACCCTCGTCACCTCGCGTGAGAGCGTCAGCGCCGACGACCTGCTCAAGGTGACGGTGGCCGACGGCAACTTCGCCGCCACCCCGGTGTCGGCACCCCCGACGCGAGACTCGTAGGCGCCCACGCCGAAGAAGAAGACGAACGCCGCCCGAAAGACACGAGGAGACGACGCATGAGCGACGACACACAGAACGCAGGCGAAGCGACCGGCACCAACGCCTCGACGCTGACGGCCGTCGACACGAGCGACATCGCCCAGATGGGCTACGAGCAGGCGCGCGACGAACTCGCGTCCATCGTGTCCACGCTGGAGAGTGGCCGCACCCCACTCGAGGAGAGCATGCGCCTGTGGGAACGCGGCGAGGCTCTCGCCGATCACTGCTCGACGTGGCTCGACGGTGCACAGTCACGCATCGAGGACGCCGTGGCGCGGCGCGAGGGCCGCGACGGTGAGGGTGACGCCGAGCAGAAGTGAGCTGACCGGCCGGGCGTCGGAGTTCCGAGATTCAGCTCGACCGACGACGGCCGAGCCGCAGCGTCACTTCGTGACGGCGCTGATGGGCTTGGCCGACTTCGCGACCTGCTCGAGCTGATTCCACGTGCCCTTGCCGGTGACGACGGTGTCGAGGCCTGCCAGCGGCGTCGTGCGCACGAGCGCCTTCTGGTCGCCGTCCATCTCGACCTTGCGCCACGTGGCACCTCCAGCCTTGAGCTCACCGGAGTTCGTGCCCTTGGCGACCTTCGCGAACCACGCCGCGCCACCGTCCTTGCGCTGCTGGATCGAGAGGTAGTCCTCGCCCGCACCCTGGTATCCGGCGCGCCAACGCTCCGGGTTCTCCTTGTCGCCGGGGATCATCGCCGCGTGGACGGGACGCCAGGGCGAACCGAGGCCGTCGGCAACAGCGACGTCCCACTTCTTCGACTGCGAGACCTGCCCGGCCACGCCTGCCGCGTCGACCGTGGCGAGTTTCGTCGCACCCTGGCGAGGAATCAGGGCCAAAAGCACCAAACACCCCGCGATACAGGCGATCATGGACAGGACCATGCTCTTGGCATTGCCCTGCATCCCACGCCGCTTCGGCGGCTGGGGTGTCGGGTTGTCGTTCGTGGCGGTTTCGGGGGGCGTGCTCACGCCCCTATGGTCTCCGACAATGCCCCGTCGGAGCGAACCGGGTCCGTCCGAGCGCTCACGGCGGTGCGATGCCGAGCCGTTCGACGCCGTCATTCCAACCCCGAGGAGACATCGACGTGACCACGTCCCTGCCGACCTATCAGATCCCCGACCGCAACCTCGCGCTCGAACTCGTGCGCGTCACGGAGGCCGCCGCGATGGCCGCCGGCCCGTGGGTGGGCCGCGGCGACAAGAACGCAGCCGACGGTGCCGCCGTCGAGGCCATGCGCACGCTCATCTCGACGGTGAGCATGAACGGCACCGTCGTCATCGGTGAGGGCGAGAAGGACGAGGCGCCGATGCTGTTCAACGGCGAGCGCGTCGGGGACGGTACGGGCCCGGACGTCGACGTCGCCGTCGACCCGATCGACGGCACCACGCTCACTGCCAAGGGCATGCCGAACGCCGTCTCCGTGCTCGCTGTGAGCGAGCGTGGCTCCATGTACGACCCGAGCGCCGTGTTCTACATGGACAAGCTCGCCACCGGCCCCGAGGCTGCGGACGTCGTCGACATCCGCCTGCCTGTCGCCGAGAACATCCGGCGCATCGCGAAGGCCAAGGGCACCTCGAACAACGGCGTCACCGTCGTCCTGCTCGACCGCCCGCGCCACGAGGGCCTTGCCCAGGAGATCCGTGACGCCGGCGCCCGCATCAAGTTCATCTCCGACGGTGACGTCGCCGGCGCCATCATGGCCGCACGCCCGAACACCGGCGTCGACCTGCTCCTGGGCACCGGCGGCACCCCCGAGGGCATCATCGCCGCCTGCGCGATCAAGTGCATCGGCGGCGTCATCCAGGGCCGTCTCGCCCCGCAGGACGACGAGGAGAAGCAGCGCGCTCTCGACGCCGGCCACGACACCAACCGCGTTCTCACGACGCACGACCTCGTGCGCGGCGACAACTGCTTCTTCGTCGCCACCGGCGTCACCGACGGCGAACTGCTGCGCGGCGTGCGCTACCGCGAGGACGGCTGCACGACCAGCTCCCTCGTCATGCGCAGCAAGAGCGGTACCGTACGAGCCATCGAGGGCGAACACCGCCTGAGCAAGGTGGCCGAGTACGCCTCCGAGCAGTACCAGTAAGCACGACCCGTCCCCCGCGCCCCTCGTGGGGGTTCACGCCCCCACGAGGAGCCGCATGTCCCAGCCGAACACCCGCACCACGCTCGTCATCGGCGAGGCACTCATCGACGTCGTCCACGCACTCGACGGTGACGTGACCGAGCACGTCGGCGGCAGCCCGCTCAACGTCGCCGTGGGCCTCGCTCGGCTGGGGCACACCGCCGTGCTTGCCACGCACCTGGGCAACGACGCACGTGGCGAGCGCATCCGTGACCTGCTCACGGACGAGGGCGTCGACGTCACGATGTCGAGCTTCGACCTCGAGTCGACCTCGACGGCCCAGGCCACGCTCGGCGAGGACGGTGCCGCAGAGTACGAGTTCGCCATCGAGTGGCCTCCAGTCACCGGCATTCCGCACGACGCCGAACACCTCCACACCGGCTCGATCGGCGCCTCTCTCGACCCGGGGGCCGCTTCCGTTCTCGACGCGCTCAAGGCTGCGCGCAGCGCCGCGACGACGTCGTTCGACCCGAACGTGCGGCCCTCCCTCATGAAGTCCCCCGAGGACGAGCGGGTTCGCGTCGAGGAGTTCCTCCACCACATCGACGTCGTGAAGTCGTCCGACGAGGACGCACAGTGGATCTACCCGGACCGTAGCCTGCGCGAGATCGCGCACGGTTGGGCCGAACTCGGCCCGCGACTCGTCGTCATCACGCGCGGTGGCGACGGCGCCTTCGTCGTCGTGGGCAACGGCGAGGAGCTCGAGTTCGCGGGCCACTCCGTCGAGGTCACCGATACGGTCGGCGCCGGCGACTCGTTCATGTCCGGTCTCATCTCCGGCCTCCTCGACGCCGGCCTGCTGGGTGGCGCGGAAGCCCGTAGCCGCCTCGAGATGGCGCAGGCCGACGACGTGCGCCCCGCCCTCGAGCGCGCCCTCCTCACCTCGGCCACGACGGTGACGCGCGCCGGTTCGAACCCGCCTCACCGCCATGAGGTCGTCGCCGACGAGTCGTGAGACTTCTCACCCCGCGCCTCCCACGGATGCATTCCACCCTTTGGTTTAGTTAGGTTTGCCTTACCTAACTAATTCAGGAGGTGCCGTGCGTCCCCACGCACTCTTCAGCGGCAAGAGCTTGCCCGAGTACGGGCAGGCGATCAGCGAAGCAGGGGCCGTCGTTGCCGACGCCGTGGCCTCGGCGAACCACCCGGCCACACCACGGCCACCGGCTCACCTGCGCTCCGTCGTCCGCCAGGTCGACCTCGATCGCCCCCTCGGTGAGCTGAGTTCGGCACTGGAGGAATCACGCGACCTCTTCCTCGAGCACGCGGTGTGGTTCCACGACGCCCGCTACCAAGCCCACCTCAACTGCCCCGTCGCCACGGCCGCCATCGCGGCCGACGTCATCGCCTCGAGCGTCAACACGTCGGTGGACACGTGGGATCAGAGCCTCGCTGCCACCCACATCGAGACGCATCTGCTCGAGTGGCTGGCCGGCCGACTCAGACTCGGCGATCTCGCCGACGGCGTCTTCACGAGCGGCGGCACGGCGTCGAACCTCCAGGCGCTCCTGCTCGCTCGGGAACACTCCACCGCCGACGGCACTCCCCTCGACGCGCTACGCATCCTCACCTCACCCGAGGCCCACTTCAGCGTGACGAAGGCCGCCCGAACCCTCGGCCTCGCAGCCGACGCCGTCGTCCACTGCCCCACCGACGAGCGCGGCCGCCTGCGCCCCGACGGCGTGGAGAGCGCCATCGACGACGCCGAGAAAGCCGGCCTCACGGTCATGGCCGTCTGTGCCACTGCGGGGACGACCGACCGCGGGGCCGTCGACCCGCTCGCCGCGCTGGCACAGATCACGCACGGACGCGGGCTGTGGCTACACGTCGATGCCGCCGTCGGTGGCGCGCTCGTGACGTCGAGCCGCCACTCCTCGCTGCTCGACGGGATCGGTGGCGCTGATTCGGTCACGGTCGACTTCCACAAGACGTGGTACCAGCCCGTGGCCGCGAGCGCCCTGCTCGTGCGGGACCGCCGCATGTTCGCGCACTCGCGCACGAATGCCGACTACCTCAACCCCGAGCACGCGCGTGTGCCCAACCTCGTCGACAAGAGCCTCGCCACGTCGCGTCGCTTCGATGCGCTCAAGCCGTGGATCACGTTGCGCACCCACGGCGCCGACGCCATCGGATCGTGGCTGGACGCCTCGCTCGACCTCGCGCAGGAGGCCCACACGATCGCGGAGGCAATGCCCGATCTCGAGGTCTTCGAGCGCCCGTCGACCCACATGCTGCTCTTCCGCTTCACGGCCGTCGACCTCGAACAGCGCGACGACGTCAATGACGCCATCCGCGAGACCCTCTTCATGGAGGGCCGCACGGTCATCGCCCGCACCCGCTGGGGCGGTGAGACGTGGCTCAAGCTCACGCTGCTCAACCCGATGGCCGACGCGGCCGATCTGCGCGCGACGTTCGACGACGTCGTGCGCACCGGCCACCTCCTGGCCGGTGACCTGAGTGCGGAGGTGAGCGCATGAGCACGGTTCACGACGTCCTCGCGGTCGGCTGCGGACCGTTCAACCTCGGCCTCGCGGCCCTCGCGGAACCACTTGACCTCGACGTCGCCGTCCTCGAGGCACGCGGCGAGTTCTCCTGGCACCCCGGCATGATGCTCGAGGGCGCCACGATCCAGGTTCCGTTCATGGCCGATCTCGTGACGATGGCCGACCCCACGTCGCGCTGGTCGTTCCTCAACTACCTCAAGCACCACGAGCGGCTCTACCCCTTCTACATCCGTGAGTCGTTCTACCCGCTGCGCGCCGAGTACGACGCCTACTGCCGTTGGGTCGCGAGCGAGCTCGAGTCCGTCGAGTTCGGGCACCACGTCGATCGCGTGACCTACGACGAAGGACGCGACGCCTTCGAGGCCCGTTGCACCCTCGCCGACGGCACTCAGGTCACCCGCTACGGAAGGCATCTCGTCCTCGGTGTCGGCACCGCGCCGCACGTGCCGGAATCACTGGCCGACCTCGACGGCGTGATTCACACCGCCGAGTATCTCGACCACCGCGACGAGCTCGCCGAAACAGAACGCGTCACCATCGTCGGCAGTGGCCAGAGTGCCGCGGAGGTCTTCCACGACCTGCTCGTGCGGCGCGGTGAGGACGCTCCCGGCGACCTCACGTGGGTGACACGGTCTCCGCGCTTCTTCCCGATGGAGTACACGAAGCTCACGCTGGAGATGACGTCGCCCGACTACGTCGACCACTTCCACGCGTTGCCCAGCGCTCGTCGTGACGCTCTGGGGCGCGATCAGCGCAACCTGTTCAAGGGCATCAGCGGTGACCTCATCGGCGCCATCTACGACACGCTCTACGAGGCGTCGCTGCACGGACGCGTGCCGGCCCGGCTCGGCACCGCACAGGAGGTCGTCGCCGCCGAGACGACAGCGGACGGCCAGCTCCTTCAGCTTCGCCACCTCGACACCGACGAGACCTCGACGCTCACGAGCGAGCGCATCGTCGCGGCCACGGGCTACGCCTCCCGTGTTGGCTCCCTCGTCGAGGGCCTGCCGAACGTACAGCTCGACGAGCGGGGTCGCCCCGCCGTCACCCGCGACTTCACGCTCGACGACGGCCGCGGGCGCATCTTCGTCCAGAACGGGGAGGAGCACACCCACTCGCTCACCGCGCCCGACCTCGGCATGGGTGCCCACCGCAACAGCGTCATCCTCAACCGCATCCTCGGAAGGGAGGCATACCGCGTCGAAGAGCGCATCGCGTTCCAGACGTTCGGTCCGCTCCATGCCTGACACCCAGACCAGCCCCAACCGCCACGCCGGCAAGAGCGTCCGCGCCCAGGACGTCGACTTCAGGCCACTCGACGTCGAGCGGGACGTCCCGCTCGTGCACAGCTGGCTGACTCACCCGCGCTCGCACTTCTGGGACATGCAGGAGACCACGCGTGACGACGTTGCTGCCGGTTACCGCCGCACCGCCGAATCCCCGCACGAGGACGCCTGGATCGGAGAGATCGACGGCATGCCGATCGTTCTCGTCGAGACGTACGATCCCGCACACCACCCCCTCTCCGACCCGGCAGTCGGCGCCGATGTGCGTGACGGTGACCTCGGCATGCACCTGCTCGTCGCCCCGCCGGAGGGTGAAACACGCCGCGGCCTGACGAGCGCCGTCATGGAAGCCGTCGTCGGGTTCTGCTTCTCCCGCGGCGCCGACCGCATCGTCGTCGAACCCGATGTGCGCAACACCGCCGTCCACGCGAAGAACGCCGAAGTCGGGTTCGAGCGCGTGGCCGACGTTCAGCTTCCCGACAAGCGGGCTGCGTTCAGCGTCTGCACCCGCGACGCGTTCACCCGCGCGTGCTCCCCGACGAACCGTGCGTGGGACGAAGCCGAACGCCTCGTCACGGCCAAGGCGATCGGCGAGTTCGCCCACGAGCTGCTCATCACTCCAGAGCCGCTCGAATCCGGCGCCTACGCACTGCGCATCCCCGCGAGTGACGACCGGCAAGCCGTCGACTGGTACTTCCGCGCGCGGCGCTACGCGCTCGAGCACTGGCACGTCGACCCGCGCAGCATCGAACGCCGCACCCTCGACGGGCGCATCGGCCCGGCGAGCGCCACGACGCTCGTCCTCGACCTGCGCGACGCTCTGAGCCTCGACGGAGACCTGCTCACCACCTATCTCGAGGAACTCTCCTCAACCGTCGCTCACCGCGTGCGCACGAGCGACCCGTCGCGTCCGACGAGCGCGGACCTGCTCGATGCCCCCGCACACGACGTCGAGGCGGCCATGGCCGAGGGCCACCCGTGCTTCGTCGCGACGAACGGGCGCATCGGCTTCTCCGCCGACGACCTCGCGGCCTACTCCCCCGAGGCCGGCGCCGACGTGCGGCCGCTGTGGGCTGCCGTACCGAAGGACGTCTCACACCTGTCGCACAGCGATCAGCTTGACGAGGAGCGCGCTTACCGTCTCGCGCTCGGTGACGCGCAGTACGAGCGTCTGCAGGAGCGCATGCGGGAGGTTGGCGTGGAGCCGAGCACCCACCGGGTCATGCCTTTGCACCCGTGGCAGTGGAGCGAGCGGGTCCGGACGACCTTCGCCGAGGACGTGGCGCGTCGGCGCATCGTCCTGCTCGGCGAGGACACGGACAACCACCGCGCCTGCCAGTCGATCCGAACCTGGACGAACGTCGACGACCCGGCCCGTCCCTACGTGAAGACTGCCCTGGCAGTGCGCAACATGGGGTTCGTCCGTGGGCTGTCACCCGCCTACATGCGCGCGACGCCTGCGATCAACGACTACGTCGCGAGCATCGTCCGCCATGACGCCACGCTCGAAGCAGCCGGTTTCGACGTCCTCACCGAGTTCGCCGCCATCGGCTACACCGGCGACGTCTTCCACCGAGAGAACCTCACCGGCCCGCAGACGAAGATGATCGCCGGGCTGTGGCGCGAGTCCGCTGCCTCCCGCACCCCCGAGGGCGAGCAGGCCATGACGATGGCGGCGCTGCTCCACCGCGATCCGCACGGGCGGGCGTTCGTCACCGAACTCGTCGAAGCGTCGGGCCTCGAGGCACGCGAGTGGCTGCGCGGATACCTCGACGCGTACGTCCTGCCGGTCGTGCACATGCTGTCGGCGCGCCGACTGGCGTTCATCCCGCACGGCGAGAACATCATCCTGCGTCTTCGCGATCACCGCGTCGTCGGCGCCTTCCTCAAGGACATCGGCGAGGAGGTCGGCCTCATGGACGACGGCACCTCACCCGAGCGCGTCGAGGCTCTCCCCGCGGAGATCCGCCGCATCGTCGTCGAGGCAAGCAGCGCCGACATCGCGCTCGGGCTCTTCACCGACGTCTTCGACGGATTCCTGCGCTTCCTCGCGCCGATCCTCGTCGAGGACGGGCTGCTCACCGAGGCCGAATTCTGGAACGAGGTGAGCGACGTCGTCGCCACGTACGAGCGTGAGCACCCCGAGTACGCCACGTCGCTGCCGCTGCGAGCGCCGTCGTTCGCCCGCAGCTGCCTCAACCGACTCCAGCTGCGCAACCCGCTCGAGATGGTGAGCCTCGACGACACCGTCGGCTCGCTCATCAAGACAGGAGAGATCGCCAACCCGATTGCCGGCTGATCGCCCCGAGCCACAACCGGGCATGACGAGGGCCGCACCCTCCCCTTCGGGAGGATGCGGCCCTCGTCAGTGGATCAGGCGATCGGCGTTCACCACTCAGGCGACGTCGTTGCCACGCGAGATGGCGCCCTTGGCGTCACGCTCCTGCGCGCGCTTGAGAGCAGCCTTGCGCTGCTTCTCCGAGGCCTCGGCGATGCGAGCCGCCTTCTCCTCGTTGCGCGTGTAGTTGTGGCCCGACTCCGGGTCGAAGACGTGCATGTGTGCCGGGTCGAACGCGAACTCGACCTCGTCACCCTCGAAGATCTGCGAGCGAGCGTCGAGGTTGACGACGATCTGGCTGCGAGCGCCTTCGCCGTCGAGCTCCTTCTCGAGGTTGTCGAGGTGGCCCTGGACTGAAGCGTCCTGCTCGAACGGGATGTAGGCGTACTGCTCGTTACCCAGCCACTCCGTCTGGTCGACGAGCGCACGGAACGTGGCACCGCCGGAGACCGGGTTGACCTCGGCGTCCTTGATGTACTCGGGGCGGATACCGACGATGACGACGTCCTTGCCCTTGACGTCGGCAGCGAGCTGCGGCGTCATCGGAACCGAGACGAAGGGCAGACGCAGCTGGTCGCCCTCGACGCGAGCCGGGACGAAGTTCATCGGCGGGGAGCCGATGAAGCCGGCGACGAAGAGGTTGACGGGCTGTTCGTACAGCTCACGTGGGCTCGCGCACTGCTGCAGGACGCCCTTCTTGAGGACGGCGACGCGGTCACCCAGCGTCATGGCCTCGGTCTGGTCGTGGGTGACGTAGATCGTCGTGATGCCGAGGCGACGCTGCATGCGAGCGATCTCGGTACGCATCTGGCCACGCAGCTTGGCGTCGAGGTTCGACAGCGGCTCGTCGAAGAGGAACGCGTCGGCCTCACGGACGATGGCGCGGCCCATGGCGACTCGCTGACGCTGACCACCGGAGAGGTTGCCCGGCTTGCGGTCGAGGTGGTCGTCGAGCTCGAGCATCTTGCTCGCCTCGCGCACCTTGCGCTGGATCTCGTCCTCGGAGTGCGTGCCCTTCGAAAGGCGCAGCGGGAACGCGATGTTCTCGAAGACCGTCAGGTGCGGGTAGAGGGCGTAGTTCTGGAACACCATCGCGAGGTTGCGGTCGCGCGGGGCCAGGTCGTTGACGCGCTTGCCGTTGATCTCGAGGTCACCGGAGGTGATGTCCTCGAGGCCGACGACCATGCGCAGCAGGGTGGACTTACCACAGCCGGACGGACCGACGAGGATCATGAACTCGCCGTCGGCGATGTCGAGGCTGACGTCGTTCACGGCCGGGAAGCCGTCGCCGTACTTCTTGACGATGTTCTTGAGCTGAATGCTTGACATTTTCTGTCTCTCCTAAGAGGGCCGGGCGTCAGCCCTTGACGGCGCCGGACGTGAGGCCGGAGACGATCCGACGCTGGAAGATCAGGACGAGGATGATGACGGGGATCGTCACGATGACGGCCGCCGCGGCGATGGCGCCGGTCGGCTGCGTGAACTGGCTGGCACCGGTGAAGAAGCTCAGCGCGGCGGGAACCGTGCGGGCGTTGCCGGAGGTCAGCGAGATGGCGAAGACGAAGTCGTTCCACGCCGTGAAGAACGTGATGATCGCCGTCGTGAAGACGCCCGGGCCGGCCAGCGGAGCGATGACCTTGCGGAACGCTTCCCACGAGGAGGCGCCGTCGACCTGAGCCGCCTGCTCCATCTCCCACGGGATCTGCTGGAAGAACGCCGAGAGCGTCCAGATCGACAGCGGCAGCGTCAGCGCGAGGTACGGAATGACGAGGCCGGGGATCGTGTCGAACAGGCCGATCTGACGCCACATGTTGAACAGCGGCGTCACCATGGCGATGACCGGGAAGAACGAGACCGCGAGGGCCATCGTGAGGATGACCTTCTTGCCCGGGAAGTCCAGGCGGGCGATCGCGTACGCACAGAACGTCGCAAGGATGACCGAGATGACCGTGGCGAGCAGCGAGACGATGATCGAGTTGCGCAGCGCCGGCATGAACAGGTCGGACGCACCGCCCGTGAGGATCAGCTCGTAGTTCTCGAAGCTCGGGTTCGTCGGGAAGAAGTTACCGAAGGTGTTCTCCTTGCCCGTCGTGTCGGTCAGGGCCTTGTCGCTCTTGAGCGACAAGGCGAAGATCCACACGAGCGGCAGCAGCGTCCAGATCATGACGGGAACGGCGAAGCCGAGCATTCCCCACTTGGCCTTGTTGGAGACGTTGGTATCCATCAGTTGTTCCTCCCAGCGGCCAGGTCGACCTTGAAGCCCTTGACGAAGATCGCCGCGATGATGAGCACGCAGAGGAAGAGGATGACGGCGAGGGCCGAGCCCATGCCGATCTCCACTCGGTCGATGGCTTCACGCGAGACGAGCATCGACAGGGACGTCGTCTTGTTGGCACCGCCGGTCATGACGTACGGGTTGTCGAAGATGCGGAAGGCGTCGAGCGTGCGGAACAGCAGGGCGACCATGATGGCGGCCTTCATGTTCGGCAGGATCACCTTCGTGAGGCGCTGCCACCACGTGGCGCCGTCGACCTTGGCCGCTTCCTCCATGGAGGAGTCGACCTGGGCGAGACCCGTGAGGAGCAGCAGGGACATGAACGGCGTCGTCTTCCAGATCTCCGACAGGCAGATGACGAACAGCGCGCTCCAGCGCTGACCGAACCAGTCGTAGTCGAGCGGGAAGCTACCGAACGACAGCGTGTGCAGCCAGTGGTTGACGAAGCCCGTCGAGACGTCGAAGCCGAACTTCCACGCGAACGCGGAGACGACCGTGATGATCGCGTACGGCAGCAGGACGACGGTGCGCAGCGTGCGACGCGGCATGACGATCTTGTTCATCAGCATCGCGATGGCGAAGCCGAGGATCAGCTCGACGACGACCGTCACGAGCGTGATGATGAGCGTCGTCCACATGGCCTCCCAGAACAGCGAGTCCTTGAAAGCGGAGACGTAGTTCTGCAGACCGACGAACTTCTTTCCCGCCGGGTCGGTGAGACGGTACTTGAAGAACGACAGGTACAGCGCGTTGAGGATCGGGTACATCGTCACGAGAACCATGACGACGAACGCCGGGCCCGCGAGCTTCCAGCCGAGATTGCGCTCGGCCTTCGCGCGGTCGGAAAGGCGCGCCTTCTTGGGCTTTCCCGAGTCGGCTGCGGCCGACTTCGTGGTGTCTACAGCAGCGGAACTCACAGCAGTGCCTTCCCCTTCAGAACGTCAAGGATGTACTTCTGAGCCGTGGCCGGGGTCTGCTGGTTGACGGCGCTGGGCGGCGAGAACTTCAGCTGAAGGGCACCGGAGATGTCACCCCAGTAAGGCGAGAGCGGACGCGGGACGGCCTTGTCGAGCGACGTGCGGATCTGGGCGGCGATCCCGTTCGGGAAGGCCTCCTTCACCTTGGCGTCGTCGTACGACTTCTTGCGGCTGCTCGGGTTGCCCGAGGCCACCATGTAAGCCGTGGTGTTCTCCTGGTTCGTGATGCAGTCGATGGCCTGGTAGGCGAGGTCCGTGTGCTTGGAGTTCTTGCCGACCGAGAGCTGGATTCCACCGAACGGCGACGCGGAGTCCTTGTCCGCTACCGTGCGCGGGTAGATCGCCGCGGCAACGTCCTTCTTGTCACCCGTGTACGCGCCGTAGGTGTACGGCCAGTTCACGAGGAAGCCACCGTTGGGTGCCTGGAAGAGCGTCAGCGAGGCCGTTTCGTCGGAAGAGCCGACGGCCGGGCCACCCACGCCGCTCGTGGTGACCTTGTTGATGATCGTGGCGGCCTTCTTGCCCGCCTCGGAGTCGAGACCGAGCTTGATGTTCTCGTACGTGGCGCTGGGGTTCTCGACGAGCTTGCCACCGGCACCCGCGACGAGCGCATTGATCCACACCGCATAGCCCTCGTAGAGCTTGGCCTGGACACCGACCTTGGTGTTCGTCTTCTGCGCGGCGCTGACGAGCTGGTCCCAGGTGACGGGCTTGCTCATGTCGAGGCCGGCCTTCTGGGCGACGGACTTCTTGTACCAGAGCAGCTGGGTGTTGGCCCAGAACGGCACCGACGTCAGCTTGCCCTTGTACATCGAGGCGTCGATGGAGCTCTGCACACGGTCCTCGGTGAAGTTCTTCTCCATCCCGGCCGGAATCGGCGCGAGGTAACCCGCGGCCGCGAACTCCGTGACGAAGGCGGGGTCGGCGCTCATGATGTCCATGGAGCTGTCACCCGCCGCGAGACGACGAAGCAGCTGCGTGCGCTGATCCGAGGCCGAGTTCGGCAGCAGTTCGACCTTGATCTTGTACTTGCCGCCCGAGTTCTTCGTGCAGTTAGCGGCCAACGTGGCCTGGCCACCCTTGCTGGCGTCGGAGTTACCGACGTCAGGGTTGATGTACCAGGTCAGCGTGGGCGTGCTGCCCCCGCCGCTGTCCCCGCCGCAACCGGCGAGCACGCCCGTCGCGAGCATCGCCATCGATGCTGCGACGGCTACCCGTCGGCGAGACTTGGATGTGTTCATGAACACCGCTCCATCCTTGATGATTGACGTTTCATGATCACCTGCTCATGTGACGATCGCCATAGTCAGGTGAGCACCGAGACCAAACGGTTACGCAGAAGCAACCGGCCCGTTATGCGAGCGGCGATAAGGGTCGAGCAGTCACCCTCCAAGGGGTGAGTTGTGGACAGATGTCCGCCCTCGGCGCGCCCTCGCGACGACGGCGTTCGGGATGGCGGCGCACCGAGGACACGACGACCGCTCCGATAGGCTCCGCGCATGGCAGATTTCGCGTATTCGGACCTCCTTCCGATCGGCGAGGACACGACGACCTATCGCAAGCTCACCGACGAGGGCGTCCGAACCGTCGGGGGCCCCGGCGGACGAACCTTCCTCGAGATCGACCCGAGCGCCCTCGAACTGCTCGCGAAGACGGCGATGCACGACATCGCCCACTACCTGCGCCCCGCTCACCTCGCCCAGCTGCGCCGCATCCTCGACGACCCCGAGGCGAGCAACAATGACAAGTTCGTCGCACTCGACCTGCTGAAGAACGCGAACATCGCGGCCGCGGGCGTGCTGCCGATGTGCCAGGACACCGGCACCGCCATCGTCATGGGCAAGAAGGGCTCGCAGGTGCTCGTCGACAGCCCGTCGGCGCCCGACGAAGAGGCACTGTCGAAGGGCATCTTCGACGCGTACACCGAGCTCAACCTGCGCTACAGCCAGATGGCTCCGGTGACGATGTGGGACGAGAAGAACACCGGCTCCAACCTGCCCGCACAGATCGAGGTTTACGCCGACAGCCAGCCGGGGCACGAGACAACCTACAAGTTCCTCTTCATGGCCAAGGGCGGCGGCAGCGCGAACAAGTCGTTCCTCTACCAGGAGACGAAGGCGATCCTGAATCCGAAGCGCATGCTCGAGTTCCTCGACGAGAAGCTGCGCAGCCTCGGCACGGCCGCGTGCCCGCCCTACCACCTCGCCGTCGTCATCGGCGGCACGAGCGCCGAGTTCGCGCTCAAGACCGCCAAGTACGCGAGCGCCAAGTACCTCGACGAACTGCCCACGTCCGGAGACGCGGCCACGGGTCACGGCTTCCGCGACCCGCAGCTCGAGGAGGAGATCCTCGAGCTCACCCGCAACTTCGGTATCGGCGCCCAGTTCGGCGGCAAGTACTTCTGCCACGACGTGCGCGTCGTGCGCCTGCCGCGTCACGGTGCGTCGCTTCCGGTGGCCATCGCCGTCAGCTGCTCAGCCGACCGTCAGTGCCTCGCGAAGATCACGCCCGAGGGCGTCTTCATCGAGCAGCTCGAGACCGACCCGGCGCAGTTCCTGCCCGACGTCACCGAGGCGCACCTCATCGAGAGCGGCGACGCGGCAATCGGCGCGGGCTCGACGGGCAAGGGCGCCGCCGTCGACATCGACCTGAGCCGCCCGATGCCCGAGATCCTGGCCGAGCTGACGAAGCACCCCGTCAAGACGCGCCTGTCGTTGACCGGCACGCTCGTCGTCGCGCGCGACATCGCGCACGCCAAGATCAAGGAGCGCCTCGACGCCGGCGAGGAGATGCCGCAGTACCTCAAGGACCACCCGGTCTACTACGCAGGCCCCGCGAAGACGCCGGAGGGCATGGCGTCCGGTTCGTTCGGGCCGACGACGGCCGGACGCATGGATTCCTACGTCGAGCAGTTCCAGGCCGCGGGCGGTTCGCTCATCATGCTCGCCAAAGGAAACCGCAGCGCCCAGGTCACCGAGGCGTGCAAGGCGCACGGCGGTTTCTACCTCGGCTCCATCGGTGGCCCCGCGGCTCGCCTCGCGCAGGACTGCATCACGAAGGTCGAGGTGCTCGAGTACCCTGAGCTCGGCATGGAGGCCGTGTGGCAGATCGAGGTCGAGAACTTCCCCGCGTTCATCGTCGTCGACGACAAGGGCAACGACTTCTTCGCCACCACCGCGAAGCCCACCGCCATGACCATCACCACCCGCCCCGGCCTGAGCTGACGGCGTCGGCGACATCACCAAGGAGCCACCATGAGCAGCACCCTCACGCCGCAGCAGGCCTGGGACACCCTCGTCGAGGGCAACCGACGCTTCGTCTCCGGCACGACGCAGCGCCCGCACAGTGACGGCGAGCGCCGGCGCGAGCTCGTCGCCGGGCAGGCACCCCAGGCCGTCATCTTCGGGTGCGGCGACTCCCGCGTGCCGGCCGAGATGATCTTCGACCAGGGCCTCGGCGATCTGTTCGTCGTGCGCACCGCGGGCCACGTGCTCGACCCCAGCGTGCTCGGCTCGATCGAGTTCGGCACCGAGGTGCTGCGCGCACCGCTCGTCGTCGTGCTCGCGCACAAGAGCTGCGGCGCCATCAACGCGACGCTCGCCGCCGAGGAGACCGGCGACATGCCGCCGGGATACCTCCACACGATCATCGAGCGCGTCATGCCGTCGATCCTGCACGGGCGCAAGCACGGGCTGACGACCGGCGAGCAGTTCGAGGCCGAGCATGCCCGGGCGACGAGCGAGCTCCTCCCCCAGCGCAGTCAGCTGATCCGTGATCGCATCGACGCCGGCCGGCTCGCCGTCGTCGCCGTGCACTACGACATCGGTGAGGGCGAGGCGCACGTCGTCGGCACCCTGGGTGACATCACGGCCTGATCGTCCGACGCTGTCACCGTGCCGCCGTCCCCCAGCGAGTGGCGGCACGCCTGATGTCGCGGCACGCACAGGCTGCTGTACGCCCCTCCCGGGCCACTCGCACACTCGGGGGCCTCGGGAGGGCCCGCAGGGACGTTCGGCCCTGACGCGGCGGGCCGGCTCGGCCTACCGTCAGTGGTGACCCGAGGTCTCGTCCGAGAACCCGCCGACGAAATGAGCCGTCATGCCCAAGCCCGCCGTCCGCGTCGCCGTCAGTGGAGCTGCAGGTGCCATCGGATACAGCCTCCTGTTCCGCATCGCGGCGGGTGAGCTGCTCGGGCCCGATCAGCCGGTGGAGCTGCGCCTGCTCGAGGTCGACGAGGCGCTCGGCGCGCTCGAGGGCACCGTCATGGAACTGCAGGACTGCGCGTTCCCGTTGCTCGCGGGCATGGAGACCGGCTCCGACGCGCGCCGCATGTTCGACGGCGTCTCCCACGCGTTGCTCGTCGGGGTTAAGCCGCGCGGCCCGGGCATGGAACGCGGTGATCTGCTCGAGGTCAAAGGCCGGATCTTCGGCCCGCAGGGTGAGGCGCTCAACGACGCGGCGTCCGATGACGTGCAGGTCACCGTCACCGGCAACCCCGCGAACACGAACTGCCTCATCGCGATGCACGCCGCGCGGGACATCCCGAACGAGCGCTTCAGCGCGCTGACGCGCCTCGATCAGAACCGCGCCGTCGCGCAGCTCGCCACGAAGACGGGTGCGAGCGTCACCGACATCCACGACGTCATCATCTGGGGCAACCACAGCGCGACGCAGTACCCGGACGTCACGCACGCGACGGTCCATGGCCGTGCCGCGCGCCTCGAGGTGGGCGACGACGCCTGGCTCAACGACGTCTTCATTCCCACCGTCGCCAAGCGCGGTGCCGCGATCATCGAGGCGCGCGGAGCGTCCTCGGCCGCGAGCGCGGCGAGCGCAACCATCGATCACGCGCGCGACTGGGCGCTCGGCACCGAGGCGATGGTCTCGATGGCCGTTCCGTCGGACGGCTCCTACGAAGTCCCCGAGGGCCTCGTGTCGAGCTTCCCCGTGACGGTGCGTGACCGCGCCTGGCGCATCGTGCCGGACCTGACGATCGACGAGTTCAGCCGCGCCCGCATCGATGCGAGCGTCGCCGAACTCGCGAATGAGCGAGACGCCGTCCGAGCCCTCGGGCTCATCTGAGCGTCGAGACCGCGCGTCGGCGCGTCAGGAGACCAGGGGGTTCCTGACGCGCCGACGTGCATCCCACGAACAGTAGGGCCCGAGCGACCGGGGCCGTCTGACGTAGCCGGCACGACTGGTGAACCGCAGGACGTCACAGCGTCATGACGAGCTATCGACGAACCTCACCATCCGGTCGAACGCCTCGTCGAGCTCATCGCTCGCGACAGCGAGGCTCATCCGCATGAACCGGTGCCCGTCGACGGGGTCGAAGTCGACCCCTGGCGTGATGGCGACGCCCGTCGCGGCGAGCACGTCGGCGCACCAGCGCGCGGAGTCGTCGGTGAGGTGCGCGACGTCGCACCAGGCGTAGAACGCGCCGTCCGGTGGCGCGTAGGTCGTCACCCCGATCTCGGGAAGGCGCCGCTGCACCAACTCACGATTGCGCCGGTACGTCTCGACGTGCTCCTCCAGCTCACCGCGTGCCGCCTCGCCGAGGGCCGCGAGCGCCGCATGCTGTGACACGGCCGGCGGGCAGATCGTGAGATTCGAGGCGAGAATGGCGACGCGTCGGCGCAGGTGCGCGGGCACGAGCATCCACCCGACGCGCCAACCCGTCATCGAGAAGAACTTCGACACCGAACCGATGACGGCGCCCTGGCGCGACGTCTGCCACGCGCTCGACGTCGCGCGCCCGAACGAGATGCCGTGGTAGATCTCGTCGCTGACGAGCAGCACGCCGTGTGCGTCGCACCAGCGCGCGATAGCTGCGAGTTCGTCCGCGCCGATGATCGTGCCCGTCGGGTTAGCGGGGCTCGCGACGACGAGCCCCTTCGGCGCGGCGCCGCGCGCGGCACGTTCCGCCTCGAGCATCGCGACGGTGGGTTGGTAGCGCACCTCGGCGCCGCACGCGAGCTCCACGACGGACGTCCCCAGCGCCCGCAGCGTGTTGCGGTAGGCGGGGTAGCCCGGGCGGGTCATCCACACCTCGTCGCCGCCGTCGAACGCAGCGAGGAACAGCAGCGTGAACGCGCCCGACGACCCGGTCGTGACGACGACGTCGTCAGCACTCACGTCGTCGACGTCGAGGTCGCGGTGATACGCGGCGATCGCCTCACGCAGCGGCCGGATGCCGACCGTCTCGGTGTACCCGAGCGCATCGGCCTCGATCGCCGCGACGGCCGCCTCCCGGGCTGCACGGGGCGCGCCCGTCGAGGGCTGGCCGGCGCACAGGCTGATGACGTCGCCGTGCGTGCGCTGACGTTCCGCTGCCGCGGCGAGCACCTCCATGACGTGGAACGGCTCGACGTCGCTGCGTCGACTCGGCTGGGCGGCTGGCAGGCTCATGCCTGCCACTGTGACACACCCCGCACGCGTGACGGCCGTCGGCGCTGTTCGTCAGCTCCCGTCGATAGCTCGCCGGGCCACCACACGACTGGGAGGCAGACGACTGCGCCCAGATGCACCCGGTGCATCTGGGCGCAGGACGAAAGCGCGTAGCCGGCAGTTCAGTCGATCGACAGCTCGCGCTTGACGACGTCGGCGAGGTGCGAGGCGACGGCGTGCGCGCGTTCGGCGGTGTCGGCCTCGACCATGACGCGCACGACCGGTTCGGTGCCCGACTTGCGCAGCAGCACGCGCCCGGCGCCGGCGAGGTCGCTCTCGGCGGCGCGCACAGCGGCCTGGACGCCCTCGTGCGAATCGACGGCCGACTTGTCGACGCCCTTGACGTTGATGAGCTTCTGCGGCATCCGCTGCATGACGGCGCCGAGCTGGGCGAGCGAGCGCCCACTCGAGGCCACGCGCGCAGCGAGGAGCAGGCCGGTGAGCACGCCATCACCGGTCGTGCCATGGTCGAGTGCGATGACGTGCCCAGACTGTTCGCCCCCGAGCGAGTACGACCCGCGGCGCATCTCCTCGAGCACGTAGCGGTCGCCGACACCGGTCTGCTTGACGGTGATGCCCTCGCGCTCCATCGCCTTGATCATGCCGAGGTTACTCATGACCGTCGCGACGAGCGTGTCCTCGGCGAGCACGCCGCGCTCCTTGAGGTCGAGCGCGAGGATCGCCATGATCTGGTCACCGTCGACCACCTCACCCGTTCCGTCGACGGCGAGGCAGCGGTCCGCGTCACCGTCGAAGGCCACACCGAAGTCGGCTCCATTCGCGACGACCGCCTCCTGCAGCTTCTCCAGGTGCGTCGAGCCGTAGCCGTCGTTGATGTTGAGCCCGTCCGGCGTCGCACCGATGACGACGACGTCCGCGCCCGCGCGGCGAAACACCTCGGGCCCGACGACGGAGGCCGCGCCGTGCGCGCAGTCGACGACGATCTTGAGGCCCTCGAGGCGGTGCGGAAGCGCCCCGAGCAGGTGACCGATGTACTTCTCACCGCCCTCAGCGTAGGAATGCACACGACCGACCGACGCACCCGTCGGACGCTCGTATTCCTCATGCAGGTGCGCCTCGATCGCGTCCTCGAGCGCGTCGGGCAGCTTGTGGCCGCCGCGGCTGAAGAACTTGATGCCGTTGTCGGGCATCGCGTTGTGCGAGGCGGACAGCATCGCGCCGAGGTCGGCGTTCATCGTCGCCGTCAGGTAGGCGATGGCCGGCGTCGGCAGCACGCCCGCGTCGTAGACGTCGACGCCCGCGCTTGCGAGCCCGGCGACGGTGGCCGCACCGAGGAACTCCCCCGACGCGCGCGGGTCGCGTCCGACGACGGCGACGGGACGCTCGTGATCGGCCGAGACCTCCCCGGCCTCGACGAGTACCCGTGCTGCTGCGACGGACAGCCCGAGTGCGAGCTCTGCCGTGACGTCCTGGTTGGCGACGCCACGCACACCGTCAGTGCCGAACATGCGGCCCATGTGCCCCTCCTGAGGTCTTCGGAATCTCTCTCCACAATACGCGGCGGTACGCGAATCGCTCCGCACCCGGCGCATGGGCCGGATACGGAGCGATTCGAGCAGTGCAGCGCGTGGATCAGCGCTTGCTGAACTGCGAAGCCTTGCGGGCCTTCTTGAGACCGGCCTTCTTGCGCTCCGGCACGCGTGCGTCACGCGTGAGGAAGCCGGCCTTCTTGAGCACCGGACGGTTCAGCTCCTCGTCGACGCCGTTCAGCGAACGAGCGACACCGAGGCGAACAGCACCGGCCTGGCCCGAGGGGCCACCGCCGTGCACGCGCACGAGGACGTCGTACGCGCCGTTCAGCTCGAGGGCAACAAGGGGCTCGTTGACGATCTGCTGGTGCACCTTGTTCGGGAAGTACTCCTCGAGCGAGCGGCCGTTGATCTTCCACTCACCCGTGCCCGGGACGATGCGCACGCGGGCGATGGCCTGCTTGCGACGGCCCGTGGCCGCACCCGGTGCGGATGCGGACGGACGACGAACCTCGCCGTCCTCGCCGACCGGGCCGGTCGACTCGCTCGTGTACTCCGTCAGCTGCGGCTCGTCCGTCTCGAGGGCGTCGAGCTCGACATTCTGGTCTGCCACGTTTCTCCTAAGAATTCTTGGCAGGCGCGATTACTGCGCGACCTGGGTGATCTCGAACGGCTTGGGCTGCTGCGCGGCGTGCGGGTGCTCGGCACCGCGGTACACCTTGAGCTTGGCGATCTGGGCGCGGCCCAGCTTCGTCTTGGGCAGCATGCCTCGGACGGCCTTCTCGACGGCCTTCTCCGGGTCCTTCGCCATGAGCTCGGTGTAGGAAGTCGCCGTCAGACCACCCGGGAAACCGGAGTGGCGGTAGGCCTTCTTCTTCTCGAGCTTGGCGCCGGTGAGGGCAACCTTGTCGGCGTTGATGATGATGACGAAGTCACCGGTGTCGATGTGCGGAGCAAACGTCGGCTTGTGCTTGCCGCGCAGCAGCGCCGCGGTCTGGGACGCGAGGCGACCCAGAACGACGTCGGTGGCGTCGATGACGTGCCAGGCGCGGTCGGCCTGAGCCGACTCCTGGTTGGGGGTGAACGTACGCACGGTCGTTCCCTTCGTTCTGTCGTTGACGATGGGGGCGGCCACTTCGCACGTCACACCCTGTGCAGGGCGCGCTGCGAAGCAACAGATATCAATGTTACGCGGCCCTGCGGGCCTGAACCAATCGAGCGCAAACCGTGCAAACCATTGCGGCCCAACGCTTTTCATCGCCGTTCAGTGGGCCACCTCCGCGCACGAGTCACTCTTTGCACAACTTTTGTGCAAAATCTTCACGCGGCGTACCCTGGATGCCATGGAGCCCACGGCTGCCGCCGACACCTACCGAGTGCTCGCTCACCCTCTGCGCTCACGCATCCTCGCCCATCTGCGTCTGCACGGCGGCTCGACCTCCGCCGAGCTCGCCCGCGCACTCGGCACACACACCGGCGCTACGAGCTACCACGTGCGTGTCCTCGAGTCGGCGGGCCTCGTCGAGGACACCGGGCTTGGCAACGCCAAGACCCGGGTGTGGGCCATCGCCGACGACGAAACCGACGATGACGACGGTCCGACGACCGATGCTCTCGGCTTCATCGACGAGGCCGACGCGGAGGACGCGCGGTGGCTCGAGCACGACTACGTCACCCACGTCAGCGAACGCGCCCACGCCTGGGTCGACGAGCAGGAGGGCTGGACCTACGTGTGGCAGGAGGAGTGCCGCGCCTTCGACGCTCCCGTCCTGGTGAGCGAGGAGCAGATGAGCGCGCTGCGTTCCGAGATGGAGGCGCTGCTCGGGCGCTACCGCCGCATGGGTGCAGGTACACCCGGCGCTCGCCGGGTGGCCGTCACCGTCATCCCGCTGCCCCTGCCGCCGAGCTGAGCTCAGGCGTGCGGCAGCTCGCGCATGACACGCGACGCCTCCGCGCGCGCTGCCCACTCCTCGGCCGGCGGGTACGAGACCTCCTCGAGGCACAAGCCGTGCGCCGGCATGACGACGACGCCCGGGTCACGACGGCCGGATGCCATCACCTCGCGTGGCCAGCCGACATCCCTGCGCCCCTCCCCCACAGGCACCACCGCGCCGACGAGGGCCCGCACCATCGAGTGGCAGAAGGCATCGGCCTCGATCCGCCCGACGACGACACCCTCGTCGTCCCGGCTCCAGCCGTAGTGCAGGAGAGTGCGAATCGTCGTGGCTCCCTCGCGCTTCTTGCAGAACGCCGCGAAGTCGTTCAGCCCGACGAGTCGCGCGGCTGCCTCGTTCATGGCCTCGACGTCAAGGCCCCGCTTCACGACGACCGTGTCGTGGCGGCGCAACGGGTCGAGCTGCTCCGGCCGATCGAGGATGCGATACGAATACCGCCGCTGTGTCGCCGAGAAGCGCGCGTCGAAGTCTTCGGAGACGCTCGCCACGCGTCGCACGACGACGTCAGGCGCGAGAACTCCGTTGAGGCGGGTGACGAGCGCCTCGGCGGGCGTGCGATCGCTGCGTCCCGGAAGACGCTCAGCCACCACCTGGTCGAGGTCGACGTGGCAGACGCCCCCACGGCCGTGGACACCGGCATCCGTCCGGCCGGCCACGGTGAGCTTGAGGCCGTCGACGCGGCACACCGTCTCGAGCGCCGAGGTCAGTTCGCCCTCGACCGTCCTGCGTCCCGGCTGCGCCGCCCACCCGCTGAACTCGGTGCCGTCGTAGGCGAAGTCGATCCGAAAGCGCATGGGCGAAAGCCTACCGACAACGACGGAGCCCACCCGACCTACGAAGAGGAAGGGTGGGCTCCGTCCGAGATGATCACCGCAAGGCGGGAATCACGAGCGTGATGCTCAGGCCTCGTCGACCTTCTGAGCCTCAGTCGCGGCCGGAGCGGCCTGCTCGTCCTTGGCCGCACGCTGCGTGGCAGCCTCGGCCTCCTTGACCGTCGACTGCTTGGCGGAGTAGGCCTCACGCACGAGCTCGATGACGACCATGGGGGCGTTGTCGCCCTTACGGGGAGCGATCTTGGTGATACGCGTGTAACCGCCCGGACGCTCGGCCATGTCGGGCGCGATCTCCGTGAAGAGGCGGTGGACGACGCCCTTGTCGCCGATCGAACGCATGACGCGACGACGCGAGGCGAGGTCACCGCGCTTGGCGAACGACACGAGGCGCTCGGCGTACGGACGCAGGCGCTTGGCCTTGGCTTCCGTCGTCGTGATGCGGTCGTGGGCGAACAGCTGCGTGGCCATGTTGGCCAGGATCAGCCGCTGGTGCGCCGGGCTACCGCCGAGGCGGGCACCCTTCGTGGGGGTAGGCATGTGTTTCTCCTTGGTCTACCGGTCCGCTCCGAGTGGGCTCGGAGCGATCCGAAAAGCTGCTCAGTACTGCTCGTCCTCGGCGAGGTCCGCGCCGTCGGCGTCCTCGTCGTAGCGGTCGGCGATGACGCTGGCGTCGAACCCGGGCGGGCTGTCCTTCAGCTGGAGGCCCATGTCACGGAGCTTGTCGGCGACCTCGTGGATCGACTTCGAACCGAAGTTACGAATGTCGAGCAGGTCGGCCTCGCTGCGGGACACGAGTTCACCCACGGTGTGGATGCCCTCGCGCTTGAGGCAGTTGTAGGAGCGGACGGTGAGGTCGAGGTCCTCGATCGGCAGAGCCAGGTCCGCGGCGAGCGCGGCGTCGGTCGGCGACGGGCCCATGTCGATGCCCTCGGCCTCGACGTTGAGCTCACGGGCCAGACCGAACAGCTCGACGAGCGTCGAACCGGCCGAAGCCATGGCGTCACGCGGAGCCATCGAGTTCTTCGTCTCGACGTCGACGATGAGCTTGTCGAAGTCGGTGCGCTGCTCGACTCGCGTGGCCTCGACCTTGTAGGTCACGGCCAGCACGGGCGAGTAGATGGAGTCGACCGGGATGCGGCCGATCTCCTGCTCCGCCGACTTGTTCAGCGCTGCCGAGACGTAACCGCGGCCGCGCTCGACCGTCAGCTCCATCTCGATGTTGCCCTTGTCGTTGAGCGTGGCGATCTCGAGGTCCGGGTTGTGCACCTCGACACCGGCCGGGGGCGCGATGTCAGCGGCGGTGACCACTCCGGGGCCCTGCTTGCGCAGGTACATCACCACGGGCTCGTCGTGCTCCGAGGAGACGACCAGACCCTTGATGTTGAGGATGACCTCGGTGACGTCTTCCTTGACGCCCGGGATCGTCGAGAACTCGTGCTGCACACCGTCGATGCGAAGGCTGGTGACGGCGGCACCGGGGATGCTCGAGAGCAGGGTGCGACGCAGGGAGTTGCCGAGCGTGTAGCCGAAGCCCGGCTCCAGGGGCTCGATGACGAACCGCGAACGGCTCTCGGAGACAACTTCCTCCGACAGGGTGGGGCGCTGTGCGATGAGCACTGTCGATGTCCTTTCCTACGGCGACCGCTATTTGACGCCGGGTGAACGAGCAGGAATCGAGTCCTGCGCCGGAACGAGCTCTGTCTCTCGAACCGGCCGGTGGACGGCGGCGGGCGCACTGGGTGCGGCCTGCCGCCGTCCGACGTGAAGAAGGATCAGTTCTTCGAGTAGAGCTCGACGATGAGCTGCTCGGTGAGCTGGCTGTCGATCTGCTCACGGGTCGGCAGCTGGTGGATGAGCACCTGCAGCGTGCCGGGCACGACGTGCAGCCACGCCGGAACCGGACGCTCGCCGAACGTCTCGCGAGCGAGCTGGATCGGGAAAGCCTCGCGCGACTTCTCACGGACCGTGATGATGTCGTACTGCTCCACGCGGTAGGACGGAACGTCGACGCGCTTGCCGTTGACCTCGAAGTGACCGTGCGTCACGAGCTGACGAGCGGCACGACGGGTGCGGGCAAGGCCTGCGCGGTAGATGACGTTGTCGAGGCGGGACTCGAGGATGACGAGCAGGTTCTCACCGGTCTTACCAGGACGGCGCGCGGCCTCCTTGTAGTAACGGATGAACTGCTTCTCCATGACGCCGTAGGTGAAGCGAGCCTTCTGCTTCTCCTGCAGCTGGTGGAGGTACTCCTTCTCCTGGACGCGGCCGCGGCCGTGCTGTCCGGGCGGGAAGGGGCGCATCTCGAAGTTCTTGTCGCCACCGACGAGGTCGGTCTTGAGTCGACGCGACTTCTTGGTGATCGGGCCGGTGTAACGGGCCATGGTGGGTTGTCTCCTAGTTCGTCAGGAAGGTCGTGCGGATCTGGTGATCAGACGCGACGACGCTTGGGCGGGCGGACGCCGTTGTGCGGCGTGGGCGTGACATCGCTGATCGCGCCGACCTCGAGGCCGGTTGCGGTGAGCGAGCGGATGGCGGTCTCACGACCGGAACCCGGGCCCTTGACGAAGACGTCGACCTTGCGCATGCCGTGGTCCATGGCACGACGCGCGGCGGCCTCGGCGGCCATCTGCGCTGCGTAGGGGGTCGACTTGCGGGAGCCCTTGAAGCCAACCTGGCCCGCGGACGCCCACGAAATCACGGCACCGGTGGGGTCCGTGATGGAAACGATGGTGTTGTTGAACGTGCTCTTGATATGGGCCTGGCCCGCAGCAACGTTCTTCTTCTCCTTGCGGCGCACCTTCTTGGCGCCCGCGGCCGTACGGCTCTTGGGAGGCATAGTTCGAATCTCCTGTTTCGACGCTCGTTAGAGGAAGTAGTCGTGCTCAGCGTGAGCTGAGTGACTTACTTGGCCTTCTTCTTGCCGGCCACGGTGCGCTTCGGACCCTTGCGGGTACGAGCGTTCGTCTTGGTGCGCTGACCGTGCACGGGCAGGCCACGGCGGTGGCGCAGACCCTCGTAGCTACCGATCTCGACCTTGCGGCGGATGTCGGCGGCGATTTCACGGCGCAGGTCACCTTCGAGGCGGAAGCTGGCCTCGAGGTGGTCACGCAACTTGACGAGATCTTCCTCGGTGAGGTCGCGGACACGGGTGTCCGGGTTGACGCCGGTTGCTGCCAGCGTCTCCTGAGCGCGGGTGCGTCCGACGCCGAAGATGTAAGTGAGGCCGACCTCGACGCGCTTCTCGCGCGGCAGGTCGACACCGATGAGACGTGCCATGAGTTCTCCTGAATCATGAGCGGAGGTCTGGAGCAACACCGGTCCCGCTATGGCGTGAACCCCGTTGCCGATGTCGGCGGGTCCGCGGGTCCCCGGCCTCCGCGCCGGGGGTGACGTCCACTGGCGTGTCTCGTGAACAGATCGCTGTTTCCATCGCTCTGATGAGATCTCGACGACGATCCGCGTGCGGATCTCGTCAGAGCCCAGTGGGGCCGGGTGCTGCAGTTGTTTTTGCTGCGTCCTGTGGAAGACGCTGCGAGCAAGATGCTCTAGGGGATGATCAGCCCTGGCGCTGCTTGTGGCGCAGGTTGTCGCAGATCACCATGACGCGCCCGTTACGGCGAATCACCTTGCACTTGTCGCAGATCTTCTTGACGCTCGGCTGAACCTTCATCTGCCTGCTGTCTTGTCGATCGCGCCCCTGACACGCGAGCCGCGCTGCATCCGCGAGGGAGCAGCGCGCCGGCCAGGGACTGGGTTGAATCAGCGGTAACGGAAAACGATACGGCCGCGGGTCAGGTCGTACGGCGAGAGCTCCACCACGACCCGGTCCTCAGGGAGGATTCGGATGTAGTGCTGACGCATCTTGCCCGAGATGTGAGCGAGCACCTTGTGACCGTTCGTCAACTCGACCCGGAACATTGCGTTCGGGAGAGCCTCGACGATCGTGCCCTCGATCTCGATGACACCGTCCTTCTTGGCCATGTCCTCCGCATTTCGCTGAGCGATCCCACCCCGGTTGGGTGTGATCTCGTGCAGGTCCGCGACACGCCGTGACCCAGGTTCGGGCAGGGTGTGACAAGCAGACCGTTCACCAGTCTACGATCAGCGTCCGCCATCCCCAAATCGGGGACGGCGGGCGCCGAGGCACACGCCTGCGAGGGCGCACGGACACCTCAGTCGTCGAGCCCTCCGTAGAGGTCGCCGAGCGCGCTGCGCCCGCCGTCGTGCGCGGTGAGAACCCACAGGCCGCGCTCGGTGACGGCGACCGTGTGCTCGAAGTGGGCGGCGAGCGAGCCGTCGTCGGTCTTGACCGTCCAGCCGTCGTCGAGTTCGTGGGTCTCGTACGTTCCGAGCGTCACCATCGGCTCGACGGCGACAACCAGGCCGGTCTCGACCTTCGGCAGCCGCTCCGAGACTGCTTCGTTGTAGACCGTCGGCTCCTGGTGCAACTCGCGCCCGACGCCGTGGCCCGTGTACCCGTCGACGATCTCGAAGTCGGCCAGTTCGGCGTACCCCGTGCGCAGGGCGGCTTCGACCTGGGAGCCGACGTCGTTGAGGCGCTTGCCGGCGGCAAGGGCTCGAATGCCGGCCCACATCGAACCTTCGGTCGCGAGGACGAGGGAACGCACGGCATCGCCCCCGGCGGCCGCGATCAGCCCTGCTTCGTCGAGGTGGGGGTCCTCCCCCGCGTGACGAGCCGCCACCCGTGCGGCGCCGGCCGGGTTGTCGTCGTTCGCGCCGACGACGAACGTCAGCGCGGAGTCGCCGTGCCAGCCGTCGACGATCGCACCGCAGTCGAGGGAGACGACGTCGCCCTCGCTCAGGACCCGGGGCCCGGGGATGCCGTGGACAACCTCGTCGTTGACCGAGATGCACAAGGTGGCCGGGAAGCCGTGGTAGCCGAGGAAGGAGGGCGTGGCGCCACGCTCACGCATGTGGTCGTGGGCGACGGCGTCGACGTCCTGCGTCGTCATGCCGGGACGGGCGGCGAGCGCGGACGCACGAAGCGCCGAGCCGGTCACGAGACCGGCCCGGCGCATCGCGCGGATGTCGTCGCTCGACTTCAGGGGAAGGCGAGTGCGTCCGAACATCAGCGTGCCGAGGAAACCTGATCGAGCGCGGCGTTGATGCGAGCCTCGACCTCGTCCATGGAACCCATGCCGTCGATCTGCACGAGCATCCCGCGTTGCGTGTACGCCTCCGCGAGCGGTGCAGTCTCACGCACGTACAGCTCCTGGCGCTCGCGAATCACTTCTTCGGTGTCATCGCTACGACCCGAGGTCTCGGCGCGCTTGACGAGTCGCTGCACGACTTCCTCCGCGTCGACCGTGAGCTCGAGGACGGCGTCGAGCGCCTCACCTTTCTCCGCGAGCATGGCGTCGAGAGCGTCCACCTGGTTCGCCGTGCGGGGGTAGCCGTCGAGGAGGAAGCCGGCCTTCGCGTCGTCCTCGGCCAGACGGTTCTTGACGATCTCGTTGGTGATCTCGTCCGTGACGTAACCGCCCGAGGCGAGTATGTCCTTCACCTTGAGACCGAGCTCGGTCTCGTTCTTGATGTTCGCCCGGAAGATGTCACCGGTCGAGATGTGCGGGATACCGCGTCCGGCCGCGAGTCGCTCGGCCTGAGTTCCCTTGCCGGCCCCGGGAGGGCCGAGAATGATGAGTCGCATTATCGGAGGAACCCTTCGTAGTTGTGCTGCTGGAGCTTGGAGTCGACCTGCTTGACGGTCTCGAGACCCACACCGACGAGGATGAGGATCGACGCGCCACCGAACGGGAAGTTCTGGTTCGCGTTGACGAGCGCGAGGGCGATGAGCGGAATGAGCGCAAGCACCGCGATGTAGATGGCACCCACCGTCGTGATGCGGTTCAGCACGTAGCCGAGATACTTCGCCGTCGAGGATCCGGCACGCACGCCCGGGATGAAGCTGCCGGCCTGTTTGAGGTTGTCGGCAACCTCGTCGGGCTGGTACGTGATCGAGACGTAGAAGAACGTGAAGAACACGATGAGCACCGTGTACACGGCCATGTACAGCGGGTGGTCGCCTCGCGCGAAGTAGGTGTTGATGATCTCCACCCACTTCGGCGGGTTGGTCGAAGATCCCTGGAACTGCGCGACGAGCATGGGCAACGAGAGCAACGACGTCGCGAAGATGATCGGGATGACGTTGGCCATGTTGACCTTGAGCGGGATGTACGTCGTCGTCCCGCCGTAGGAACGGCGACCGATCATGCGCTTGGCGTACTGCACCGGAATGCGACGCTGGCTGTTCTCGACGAAGACGACGGCCGTGGTGATGGCCAAACCCATGACGACGACGATGAGGAACTTGCCCCAACCCTGATCGCGGATCGCCCAGATGCTCTGCGGCACGCTGGCGGCGACGGCGGTGAGGATGAGCAGCGACATTCCGTTGCCGATTCCACGCTCCGTGACCTGCTCACCGAGCCACATGATGAGGCCCGTGGCCGCCGTGAGCGTGATGATCATGATGAGGATCGTCGGGATCGAGTCGTCCGGCATGATCGTCGAACACGTCGCCGGCGAGCCACCCAGGATCGAGGACGGGTTGCGGGCCGCCGTGATGAGTGTCGAGCTCTGCAACAGAGCGAGAGCGATCGTCAGATAACGCGTGTACTGCGTCATCTTGGCCTGGCCGCTCTGGCCTTCCTTCTTCAACTGCTCGAAGCGGGGAATGACCACGGTGAGCAACTGAACGATGATGCTCGCGGTGATGTACGGCATGATGCCGAGCGCGAAGATCGACAGCTGGAGCAGCGCGCCACCGGAGAACAGGTTGGCCAGGCCGAGGAGGTTGCCCGATCCGGTAGCCGCCTCCTGGCACTTCTTCACCAGGTCGAAGCTGATGCCGGGCGTCGGAATGTGCGACCCGAGCCGGAACAGCGCCATGATGGCCAGCGTGAACAGGATCTTGTTCCGCAGTTCGGGCGTCCGGAAGGCGCGTCCAAAACTGGTGAGCACTACAACCTCCTGCGCCACGCGCTTACGTGGCAGGTGTTTGGATCGATCCGTCGGGCCAGGAGGCCGTCAGGTGAGTTCGCGACTCGGGCGCGGGTACGCCGGGCGCAAGCATCAACGGATGAACGATACCTGTCCGTTCCCCCGTGATGCGAAGAACCCCGGCCCGGGCGGTCACATCGTGACTCCCCCGGACCGGGGTTCATCGGTCGAACAGTGCGTCACTCAGCGGTGACGGAACCGCCGGCGGCCTCGATCTTCTCCTTGGCCGAAGCCGAGAACTTCTGGGCCGTGACGTTCACCTTGACGGTGATGTCACCGGTGCCGAGCACCTTGACCGGCTGGCCCTTGCGGACCGCACCCTTCTCGACGAGCGCAGCGACGTCGACGTCGCCACCGTTCGGGAAGAGAGCCGAGATCTTGTCCAGGTTCACAACCTGGTACTCGACCTTGAACGGGTTCTTGAAGCCGCGGAGCTTGGGCAGACGCATGTGCAGCGGCGTCTGGCCACCCTCGAAGCGGGCGGGAACCTGGTAACGAGCCTTCGTACCCTTGGTACCACGGCCTGCGGTCTTACCCTTCGAGCCCTCACCGCGACCGACACGGGTCTTCGCGGTCTTGGCTCCCGGGGCGGGACGCAGGTTGTGGATCTTCAGGGTCGAACCGCCCGTAGCTGCCTTGGTGTCAGCCATTGTCAGTCAACCTCCTCGACGGTCACGAGGTGCGCGACCGCGCGGACCATGCCACGGAACTCAGGGCGGTCCTCCTTGACGACCGTGTGGCCGATGCGCTTGAGGCCCAGCGAACGCAGGGTCTCGCGGTGCTGCGGCTTGCCACCGATCTCGGAACGGATCTGGGTCACCTGGAGCTTAGCCATCACGCATCAGCTCCTGCCGACATCGCGTGCTGCATCGCTGCCGGGGCAACCGCGTCGAGCGGCAGACCACGGCGGGCGGCGACAGCCTCCGGACGCTCGAGACCCTTGAGGGCCGCGACCGTCGCGTGGACGATGTTGATCGAGTTCGACGAACCCAGGGACTTCGACAGGACGTCGTGGATACCTGCGCACTCGAGCACGGCGCGAACCGGACCACCGGCGATGACACCGGTACCCGGCGAAGCCGGCTTCAGCAGAACGACGCCTGCGGCGTCCTCACCCTGGACGGGGTGCGGGATGGTGCCCTGGATGCGCGGGACGCGGAAGAAGTTCTTCTTCGCCTCCTCGACACCCTTGGCGATGGCGGCCGGAACTTCCTTGGCCTTGCCGTATCCAACACCCACGGTGCCGTCACCGTCACCGACGACCACGAGGGCGGTGAAGCTGAAGCGACGACCACCCTTCACGACCTTGGCGACACGGTTGATGGTGACGACGTTCTCGACGTACTGGTTGCGCTCTTCCTCGCGACCGCGGCCACGGCCGCCGTCACGACGACCGCCGTCACGACGGTTGTCACGCTGGTTGTTGTCGCGCTCGCCGCCCGTCTGAGCGGTACCGGCGCCTCGACGCTGGGGTCCAGCCATCAGACATTCCTCTTCTCGGCGTTGTTCTTGTTGGTCATCACAGGCTCAGGCCACCCTCGCGGGCACCGTCGGCGATCGCGGCGACGCGACCGGCGTACCGGTTACCACCACGGTCGAAGACGACGGCCTCGATGCCGGCAGCCTTCGCGCGCTCGGCGACGAGCTCACCGACCTTGCGGGCCTTGGCGGACTTGTCACCGTCGAAGGTGCGCAGGTCGGCTTCCATGGTGGAAGCGGACGCAACCGTCTTACCGACGGTGTCGTCGACGACCTGGACGAAGACGTGACGGCTGGAACGCGAGACGACCAGACGGGGACGGACAGCCGTACCCGTGACCTTCTTGCGCAGACGCAGGTGGCGACGGCCACGAGCTGCGGACTTGGACGCAGAACGCTTGACGATCTTTGCCATGGCTTACTTACCAGCCTTTCCGACCTTGCGGCGGATGTGCTCGCCTTCGTAGCGGACACCCTTCGCCTTGTACGGGTCGGGCTTGCGCAGCTTGCGAATGTTGGCCGAGACCTCGCCGACGAGCTGCTTGTCGATACCGGAGACCGAGAAGCGCGTGGGGTTCTCGACGGCGAAGGTGATGCCCTCGGGCGCCTTGACGAGAATCGGGTGCGAGTAACCCAGAGCGAACTCCAGGTCGCTGCCCTTGGCCGTGACGCGGTAACCCGTGCCGTGGATCTCGAGCTTCTTGGTGTAGCCGTCGGTGACACCGACGACCATGTTGTTGATGAGGCTACGCGTGAGGCCGTGACGCGAGCGCGAGTCGCGCTCGTCGTTCGGACGCGTCACCTCGACGGAACCGTCCTCGCCCTTGGCGACGGTGATCGGCGCGGGAACCGTCAGGTCGAGGGTGCCCTTGGGGCCCTTCACCGTGACGTCCTGGCCATCGATGGTCACCTCGACACCGGACGGGACAGGAACCGGGAGACGTCCAATACGTGACATCTGTTTCTCCTCCTAATTCCTGATTACCAGACGTAGGCGAGGACTTCCCCGCCCACACCCTTCGCGGCTGCCTGCTTGTCGGTCAGGAGGCCGGACGACGTGGAAATGATGGCAACACCGAGGCCACCGAGAACCCGCGGGAGGTTCGTGGACTTGGCGTACACGCGAAGACCGGGCTTCGACACGCGACGCACGCCGGCGATGGCGCGCTCACGGTTCGGGCCGTACTTCAGGTTGATCGTGAGCGTCTTTCCGACGCGGGCGTCCTCGACGGTCCAGCCGGCGATGTAACCCTCGCGCTCGAGAATCTCAGCGATGTGGGACTTCAGCTTCGAAAACGGCATGGACGTCGAGTCGTGGTGCGCCGAGTTGGCGTTCCGGACTCGCGTCAACATGTCCGCGATCGGGTCGGTCATGGTCATTGGGCTTCTCCGCCCTTCCTCACCGGGGTTTCAACCAGTCCTGGTCGACCTACGGTGTAGAGAGAATTGTGGGAGTTGTGAGTTCTTACCAGCTGGACTTGGTGACGCCGGGCAGCTCGCCGGCGTGCGCCATTTCCCGCAGGCAGATACGGCAGAGGCCGAACTTGCGGTAAACCGAGTGCGGACGGCCACAGCGCTGGCAGCGCGTGTAGGCACGGACGCCGAACTTCGGCTTCTTGTTCGCCTTGTTGATCAGTGCGGTCTTCGCCATCGTCACTTCTCCTTGAACGGGAATCCGAGGGCGCGCAGCAGGGCGCGGCCTTCGTCGTCGTTGGCGGCCGTGGTCACAACGGTGATGTCCATGCCGCGCACGCGGTCGATCTTGTCCTGGTCGATCTCGTGGAACATCGACTGCTCGTTCAGACCGAACGTGTAGTTGCCGTTGCCGTCGAACTGCTTCGGCGACAGGCCGCGGAAGTCACGGATACGCGGGAGCGCAACCGAGACCAGACGGTCGAGGAACTCCCACATGCGGTCGCCACGCAGCGTGACGTGCGCACCGATGGGCATACCCTCGCGCAGCTTGAACTGAGCGATGGACTTGCGCGCCTTGGTGACGGCCGGCTTCTGACCGGTGATCGCCTCGAGGTCGCGGATGGCGCCCTCGATCAGCTTGCTGTCCTTCGCGGCGTCGCCAACACCCATGTTGACGACGACCTTGACGACACCCGGAACCTGCATCGCGTTGGCGAAGTTGAACTCGCCCTGCAGCTGGCCCTTGATCTCGTCGGCGTAGCGCGTCTTGAGACGCGGGGTGGTCTTGGTGGTCTCAGACATCACAGGTCCTTACCGGAACGCACGGCCACGCGGGTACGCACGTTCTTGGTCTTGCCGTCGCGCTCGACCTGCTCGACGCGGGTGCGCACACGGGTGGGCTTGTTCGTCTCAGGGTCGACCAGGGCCACGTTCGAGACGTGGATCGGAGCCTCGACGACCGTGAGGCCGCCGGTGCCGGCACCGGGCTGACCGGCCTTGACGTGCTTCGTGACGCGGTTGATGCCCTCGACGAGGACTCGCTGCGTCTCCGGGAACACGGCAATGACCTTGCCCTGCTTGCCCTTGTCGCCACCGTTCTTCTCGGAACGGCCGCTGATGACCTGGACGAGGTCGTTCTTCTTGATCTTCATCTTGGCCGCCATGGTTCAGAGCACCTCCGGGGCAAGCGAAATGATCTTCATGAACTTCTTGTCGCGCAGCTCGCGCCCGACCGGGCCGAAGATGCGCGTACCACGCGGGTCGCCGTCGCCCTTGAGGATGACGGCCGCGTTCTCGTCGAAGCGAATGTAGGAGCCGTCTGCACGACGGCGTTCCTTCTTGGTGCGAACGATGACGGCCTTGACGACGTCACCCTTCTTGACGTTGCCACCGGGGATGGCGTCCTTGACGGTGGCCACGATGGTGTCACCGATGCCGGCGTACCGACGGCCAGAGCCGCCGAGCACGCGGATGCACAGGATCTCCTTGGCACCGGTGTTGTCGGCGACACGAAGTCGCGACTCCTGCTGAATCACAGTTTCTACTCCTGTCGTCTCACTGGTTCTCGCCCTACCTGAGCGAGCCTTGCGGAACGTTTAATGGTCTCATACCGGTCCGCACAGCCAAAAACCGGGGTAATCTGCGCCCTCCCACGGGGGACGAGCAGGCTCGTCCCCCGTGGTGTGCGTGGCTCAGAACTGCCCCGGCTCCGGCTGTGCCATCCGGCTTACTTGGCGCGCTCGAGGATCTCGACGATGCGCCAGCGCTTGGTTGCCGACAGCGGGCGGGTCTCCATGATGAGCACGCGGTCGCCGATACCGGCGCTGTTCTGCTCGTCGTGGGCCTTGACCTTGCTGCTACGGCGCATGACCTTGCCGTAGAGCGCGTGCTTGACGCGGTCCTCGACCTCGACGACGACCGTCTTGTCCATCTTGTCGCTGACGACGTAGCCCTGGCGCGTCTTGCGGTAGTTACGCTCGGCGCTCTCGCTCACGGCGGTCTCCTGCTTGTCGTTCATCTTCAGCCAACCTTCTCGTCACGGCCGATGTTGAGCTCGCGCTCACGCATCTCCGTGTAGATACGCGCGATGTCCGTGCGGACGGAACGCAGACGTGCCGAGCTCTCGAGCTGGCCGGTAGCCGACTGGAAGCGCAGGTTGAAGAGTTCCTTCTTCGCCTCTGCGAGCTTCGTAGCCAGCACCTCGTCCGTCATCTCGCGCAGTGCCTGCGGCTGCAGGTCCTCCGAACCCTTGGCCATCAGATGTCACCACCTTCACGCGCGACGAAGCGGCACTTCATCGGCAGCTTGTGCATCGCCAGGCGCATGGCCTCACGAGCAACTTCTTCGGACACACCGTTGACCTCGAACATGACGCGGCCCGGCTTGACGTTGGCGACCCACCACTCCGGCGAACCCTTACCGGAACCCATACGGGTTTCGGCCGGCTTCTTCGTCAGCGGACGGTCCGGGTAGATGTTGATCCACACCTTTCCGCCACGCTTCATGTAGCGCGTCATGGCGATACGAGCGGACTCGATCTGACGGTTGGTGACGTAGGCCGGCTCGAGCGCCTGGATGCCGTAGTCGCCGAACGTCACCTCGGTGCCGCCCTTGGCCATACCCGTACGCTTCGGGTGGTGCTGCTTGCGGTGCTTAACACGACGGGGAATAAGCATCAGGCTTCAGCTCCCTCGGTCTTCGGGGCGGACTCGGTGGTCTCGGTGGCCACGTCGTTCGCCTGTGCGGTCTGCTCCGAACGCTGGCCGCGACCGCGACCGCGCTCTCCACGCTCACCGCGGGGACCGTCGCCACGACGACCGCGCTGCGGACGCTGCGGGGCGGCGGCCTGCTCGCGAGCGAGCTCCTTGGCCGTCAGGTCACCCTTGTAGATCCAGACCTTGACGCCGATGCGACCGAACGTCGTCTTGGCCTCGAAGAAGCCGTAATCGATGTTCGCGCGCAGCGTGTGCAGCGGCACACGACCCTCGCGGTAGAACTCCGAACGGCTCATCTCTGCGCCGCCCAGACGGCCGGAGCACTGGACACGGATGCCCTTGGCGCCGGCGCGCTGTGCGGACTGGATGCCCTTGCGCATCGCGCGTCGGAAGGACACGCGGGCCGAGAGCTGCTCGGCGATGCCCTGGGCGACGAGCTGAGCGTCGGCCTCGGGGTTCTTGACCTCGAGGATGTTCAGCTGGACCTGCTTGCCCGTGAGCTTCTCCAGGCGACCGCGCAGGCGGTCGGCCTCGGCGCCGCGGCGACCGATGACGATGCCCGGGCGAGCGGTGTGGATGTCGACACGAACGCGGTCACGCGTGCGCTCGATGTCGACGCGGGCGATGCCGGCGCGCTCCATGCCCTCCGAGAGGAGCTTGCGGATCGCGACATCTTCCTTGACGTAGTCGCTGTAGCGCTGACCCGGCTTGGTCGAGTCGGCGAACCAGCGGCTCTTGTGCTCGGTGGTGATACCGAGGCGGAAACCGTTCGGGTTGATCTTCTGACCCATCAGCGGTTACCTCCCTTCGAGTCGCGCTCGCCCACAACGATCGTGATGTGGCTCGTGCGCTTGAGGATGCGGCTTGCGCGACCCTGAGCGCGCGGACGGAATCGCTTCATGGTCGGACCCTCGTCGACGAACGCGGTCTTGACGACCAGCGCGTTCTCGTCGAAGGCCACGGAGTTCTTGTCCGCCGTGAATCGTGCGTTCGCAATGGCGCTGTTGAGCGTCTTGAGAACCGGCTCGCTAGCCGCCTGCGGAGCGAACTGCAGCAGCGCGATCGCGTCAGCGGCCTGCTTGCCACGGATCATGTCCACGACGCGGCGGGCCTTCATCGGCGTTACGCGGACGTGCCGCGCCTGCGCCTTGGCTTCCATCGCTGTCCCTTTACTTTCGTCAGTCATGGTGGAGTACCCCCGCCGCGTCAGCGGCGGCGACCCTTCTTGTCGTCCTTCTCGTGACCCTTGAAGGTACGAGTAGGAGCGAACTCACCCAGCTTGTGGCCGACCATGCTCTCGGTCACGAAGACCGGGACGTGCTTGCGGCCGTCGTGCACGGCCAGGGTGTGGCCGAGCATGTCCGGGGTGATCATCGAGCGGCGCGACCACGTCTTGATGACGTTCTGCGTGCCGGCGGCGTTCTGGGCTTCGACCTTCTTCGCGAGGTGATCGTCGACGAAGGGGCCCTTCTTGAGGCTACGAGGCATTTCGAAAGGCTCCTATCAGCGCTTCTTGCCAGTGCGACGGCGACGCACGATGAGCTTGTCGCTGTCCTTGTTCGGGCGGCGGGTGCGGCCTTCCTTCTGGCCCCACGGGCTGACGGGGTTACGACCACCAGAGGTCTTACCCTCACCACCACCGTGCGGGTGGTCCACCGGGTTCATGGCGACACCGCGGACGGTCGGGCGCTTGCCCTTCCAACGCATGCGGCCGGCCTTGCCCCAGTTGATGTTGCTCTGCTCGGCGTTGCCCACCTCGCCGATCGTCGCGCGGCAGCGGACGTCGACGTTGCGGATCTCACCGGAGGGCATACGCAGCTGGGCGTAGGGGCCGTCCTTGGCGACGAGCTGAACGCGAACACCCGCGGAACGGGCGATCTTCGCGCCACCGCCGGGGCGGAGCTCGACGCAGTGGATGACCGTACCGACGGGGATGTGACGCATCGGCAGGTTGTTACCCGGCTTGATGTCGGCCTCGGGGCCGTTCTCGATGCGATCACCCTGCTTGAGGCGGTTCGGCGCAATGATGTAGCGCTTCTCGCCGTCGGCGTAGTGAAGCAGCGCGATGCGGGCGGTGCGGTTGGGGTCGTACTCGATGTGAGCGACCTTGGCCGGGATACCGTCCTTGTCCGCGCGGCGGAAATCGATCACACGGTAGGCGCGCTTGTGGCCACCACCGATGTGACGGGTCGTGATACGACCGGAAGCGTTGCGGCCACCGGTCTTGGAGAGCGGGCGCACCAGCGACTTCTCGGGCGTGGAGCGAGTGATCTCGACGAAGTCGGCCACACTCGAGCCACGACGACCGGGGGTCGTGGGCTTGTACTTGCGAATAGCCATGGGTCTAAGTCGTCCTCAGTCTTGGATTGATTCGGCGATCGTCATCTGTTGGTCAGGAAGCCTGACCGAAGATGTCGATGTTGCCTTCCGTGAGCGAGACGATGGCGCGCTTGGTGTCCTTGCGCTTACCCATGCCGAAACGCGTACGGCGCGTCTTGCCCTTGCGGTTCAGCGTGTGCACCGAAGCGACCTTGACGTCGAAGATCTGCTCGATGGCGATCTTGATCTCCGTCTTGTTCGCACGGGGGTCAACGATGAACGTGTACTTGCCTTCGTCGAGGAGCGCGTAGGACTTCTCCGACACCACCGGCTTGATGATGACGTCGCGCGGGTCCTTGTTCAGCGAGCTCATTTGGCCTCCTCCTTCGCCTGTGCAGCGCCACCGGAGACGAAGCCGTCGAGGGCGGCCTTCGTGAACACGATGTCGTCGGCGCACAGCACGTCGTACGTGTTGAGCTGGTCGGCCCACAGAACGTGAACGTTCGGCAGGTTGCGAACGCTGAGCTCGGAGACCGAGTCGAAGCGGTCGATGACGACGAGCAGGTTCTTGCGGTCGGACAGCGACGCGAGGAACTTCGCGGCGGCCTTCGTCGACGGGGTCTCGCCCGCGACGACCGACTCGAGAACGTGGATGCGCTCGAAGCGTGCACGGTCCGACAGGGCGCCACGCAGAGCGGCGGCCTTCATCTTCTTGGGCGTGCGCTGGCTGTAGTCACGCGGCTGCGGGCCGTGGACGGTGCCACCGCCGGCGAACTGCGGCGCGCGGGTCGAGCCCTGGCGGGCGCGACCGGTGCCCTTCTGGCGGTAAGGCTTGCGGCCACCGCCGCGGACCATGCCGCGGGTCTTGGTGGCGTGAGTGCCCTGACGAGCTGCTGCGAGCTGAGCCACCACGACCTGGTGGATCAGCGGCACGTTGGTGACAACGTCGAAGATGTCAGCCGGCAGTTCGACAGAACCGGACTTCTTGCCCTCAGGGCTCAGGATGTCAACGGTAGTCATGCTCAGGCTCCCTTGAGTGCCGTACGCACGAGAACGACAGCGCCCGCGGGGCCGGGAACGGCACCCTTGATGAGCAGCAGACCCTTCTCGGCGTCGACGGCGTGGATCTGGAGGTTCTGGGTGGTCTGGCGAACGCCGCCCATGCGACCGGCCATACGCATGCCCTTGAAGACACGACCCGGCGTGGCGCAGCCACCGATCGAGCCCGGCTTGCGGTGGTTACGGTGCGCACCGTGCGAGGCCGAGACACCGGCGAAGCCGTGACGCTTCATGACACCGGCGAAACCCTTACCCTTGGTGCGGCCGACGACGTCGACCTTCTGGCCGGCCTCGAAAGCCTCGGCCGTGATCTCCTGGCCGAGCGAGTACTCGCCGGCGTCGGAGGTACGCAGTTCGGCCAGGTGACGACGCGGCGTGACGCCGGCCTTCTCGAAGTGGCCGGTCAGCGGCTTGGTGACCTTGCGCGGGTCGATCTGGCCGTAGCCGATCTGGATCGCGTTGTAGCCGTCGGCGTCAGCGTTACGGACCTGCGTGACGACGCAGGGGCCGACGGCGACGACCGTGACGGGGACGAGGCGGTTGTCGGCGTCCCAGACCTGGGTCATGCCGAGCTTCTCGCCGAGGAGCCCCTTCACGGAGCGCTCAGTGGTTGCAGTCATGAGTCAAACCCTCGCTTACAGCTTGATCTCGATGTTGACGTCAGCCGGGAGGTCGAGTCGCATGAGCGAGTCGACGGCCTTCGGCGTCGGGTCAACGATGTCGATGAGGCGCTTGTGCGTACGCATCTCGAAGTGCTCGCGGCTGTCCTTGTACTTGTGCGGCGACCGGATGACGCAGAAAACGTTCTTCTCCGTCGGCAGCGGCACCGGTCCGACGACCGTTGCGCCTGCACGGGTCACCGTGTCGACAATCTTGCGCGCCGAGCTGTCGATGACCTCGTGGTCATACGACTTCAGTCGGATGCGGATCTTCTGTCCCGCCATTCGCGTGAGTCTCTCTTCTCGCCAATCATGTTCAGTGCCGGCTCCCCACCCACGCGTTCGGGCGTGTCGCGACCCCTTCGGGCCGTCGCCTCCGTCGGGGAGGCGAGGGCTTTTCAGCCGGTGCTTGCGCTTCCCTGAATCGCACGTCACCCGCTCGGGGTGGTCGCACCTTCAGGAGGCGCAGAACAGGTGCGTTTCAGAGGCGGCAGTGCAGGTACGGACCTTCACCACGCGTCAAGCAACTTGTCCATAGTGCCAGATGCCCCGGCGATGGCCAAATCGGGGCGGCCGTGGCGATGGCCACACCGCGCCTTGCCCTCACACACCGACCGAGCCCACCTCGGAGCGCACCGCTCGGTTCGAGCACGGTGCGCCCCGGGCGGGCCCGGCCTCTCGAACCCCGGCACGGGACCGTGGTTCGGTCGTGTGTCGTGTTCAGGCTGTGTTCTTCGCCTCGGCCGCTGCGAGCAGCACACAGAGGGCGACACCCTCCATGGCCGTGCGTACCTCGTCGAGCGGAGGGAGCGACGGTGCGAGACGGATGTTCTCGTCCTTCGGGTCCTTGCCGTAGGGGAACGACGAGCCGGCGGGTGTCAGCGCGATGCCGGCTTCCTTGGCGAGTTCCACGACGCGTGAGGCCGTGCCGGGCACGACGTCGAGGTTCACGAAGTAGCCGCCGTGCGGCGTGTTCCACCGCGCGACGTCGTAGCTTCCGAGCCGAGCCTCGAGGGCTGCGCCGACGGCGGCGAACTTCGGCGCCATGATGTCGCGGTGCTTGGCCATGTGTGCGCGCACCCCGGCTGCGTCACCGAAGAACTCGGCATGGGCGAGCTGGTTGACCTTGTCCGGCCCGATGGAACCGTTGCCCAGGTTCTCGAGGTACCAGGCCACGGTGTCGCGCGAGCCCGCGAGGAAGGCGACACCGGCACCGGCGAAGGTGATCTTCGACGTCGAGGCGAACATGATCGGGCGGTTCGGGTGACCCGAGGCCTGCGCGAGGCTGACGATGTCCGCCGTCTTGGCCTCCACGCCGTCGAGGTGGTGCACGGCGTAGGCGTTGTCCCAGAAGATGCGGAAGTCGGGAGCTGCGGTCGGCATCGCGGCGAGCGCGGCCGCGACCTCCTGCGAGCAGACGGCCCCCGTCGGGTTCGCGTAGGTGGGCACGACCCACATGCCCTTGATGCTCGGGTCGGTCGCCACGAGGCGGGCGCACTCTTCGGCGTCGGGGCCGTCGTCGTTCATCGGGACGGTGATCATCTCGATGCCGAACGACTCCAGGAGCGCGAAGTGGCGGTCGTAGCCGGGCACAGGGGCCAGGAAGCGAACCTTCTCCTCCTGTGCCCAGGGGCGCGGGGAGTCGAGGCCGCCACGCAGGAGGTGGTACACGAGGGTGTCGTGCATCATCGTGAGGCTCGAGTTGTTGCCCGCGACGATCTGGTCGAGCCCCACACCGAGCAGTTCGGCGAAGATGCTGCGGATCTCAGGGAGGCCCGCGAGCCCGCCGTAGTTGCGTACGTCGACGCCGTCGGCCGTCGTCTGCGAGGGGAGTGTGAGCAAGGCGTTCGCAAGGTCGAGCTGCTCGGCCGAAGGCTTGCCGCGCGTCAGATCGAGCTTCAGCCCCTTGCCCTTCAGCTGTTCGTACTCGTCACGCAGGGATGTCACCAGGCCCGCCAGGTCATCGGCGGCCATGTCGGCGAGGGTCATCGGGTTCCTTCCGGTCGCTCACAGTCGTTCTCATCCTTCCACGCACGGAGCCCCGCAGCCAGACACGTCTCACTCCCCCAACGCCGCCTCGGGTTCGAGCAGACTTCCGCCGTATACGAATTCGATGGAACCTCCTGGCGCGCAGGCCCGTCGGACGTTCATCCAGCCCGGCTCACACACGAAGGAAGACGATCATGCGTAAGACGACACGAGCTACGGTTCTTTCCCTCTCCGTCGCCTCGGCGCTGGCTCTCGGCGCCTGTGGCCCGGAGTCGGCAACCGGCGGGAGCGGTTCCTCCTCGACCACGTCGAAGTCCAGCAGCACGGACGAGGCCTCGCCGTCGACGCAGTCCGAGAAGTCGAGCGAAGACACGACGTCGTCCACGACGACGCCCTCCGACCCGACCGAGGACGCCGGCACGACGGACGAGAAGGACCAGGGCGCAGCATCACCCGAACAGGCCGCCAGCCTGCCCAGCGGCCCCGTGACGAAGGCGACGCTCGTCACCGCAGGTGGTTACCAGAAGCGTCCGGACAGCAAGTACGGCGAGTTCTACGCCGTCCTCAAGGTCGACGGCACCGGCCCGGGCAAGGCCACGGTCCGCTACGACATGCTCGACGCGAGCGGCAAGGTGATCGGCACGGTCGAGGACACGATCAAGGTCGGCAAGGGCAAGGACATGATCAAGATCAGCACCAAGCTCGGCAAGGCCCCGGCGGGCATCAAGAAGGTGCGCCTCAGCCTCACCAAGAACGAGACCGACGACCGCTCGGACGACATCACGATGAGCAACGTCAAGATCAACAACGACGGCCCGAACCGCCGCCCGGTCATCACCGGCAACTACGCCGCGAACGGTGACTCGCCGGTCACCGGGATCCGGGCCATCTGCATGGACGCGAACAAGCGTGTGATCGTCGGCCACGGCCTGCCGGACGTCAAGGGCGCCAAGAGCGGCACCTTCAAGGCTGAGCTGCACGAAGCGCCGCGCGACTGGAAGGCGAGCACCTGCTACGTCGGCCAGAGCGGCACGCTCTGAGTTCGAACGAACGTGGGCCGGGACCATCGCGTGCCCCCCCGGCCCACGTTCGTGCGTTCACCTAGTCCAGTCGATAGACCGTGACGGTTCCGGAGTGATGTACGGCATCCGCGTAATCCGCGAGGTCGGGAGAGACGTCGCTGGCCGCGGTGTCCGCGTAGAGCCAACGGACTCCCCGCCGTTGCAGTTGCTCGACGGTGGCGCGGTCGGGATCGTGAAAGACCTTCTCGTTGAGCGCGAAGAGCTTCTGATCCGAGAACGGCTGCGACGTCGCCGGTAGACCGCCCCTACCTGCGTTGCGCTGCGCGGGATCGGTGTAGCCCCATGCCTCGATGAAGACCCGCCGCTCGGTCAGCGCGCTCACCCAGTAGGCGCGCGAGTCGCACTCGGCGTCCTCGGGCACCCGACAGTGGACGTTGGTGGCCACGACGTCCGTCTCGCCCGAGTGATCTCGAACCCACTGTGCCGCAGACGTCTCCTGTGCGGACACGGTCCATGCCTTGTCGTCCGTCACGGTGGAGAACAGGCTTCCACCGTTGTTCTTGCCGACGTTGAACGCGGGAAAGACCAGTGCCGCTCCGAAGAGGATTCCGGCTCCGACGAGCGGCCGGTAACGACTGACCACGAGTGCACCGACGACGAGCGCCAGCGTCAGGAGCGCGAAGGCGAGCACGCTTGCCGGGATGTCCGTCCGGTCGGGCACCGATGTGCCGCTCGCCCAACGAAGGGCCAGAAGCAGCAGCCCACCGATGACGAATCCCACCGAGAGCATCTGCCACCGGCGCGAGGCGCTTCGTTCCCACAGCTCGGCGAATCCCCACCCTGCAAGGAGGGCGATGAGGGGCAGGGCGCCCGTCGGGAAGTAGCCCTGCGACATCCCCGTGTGGTCCACGAGCAGGTAGGCGGCGAGGCTCGCCGCGAAGGACGCGAGCAGGAAGACGGGTGCGGGGTCGGTCCGCCACGTGCGCCCCAGGGCGACGCTCGTTGCGGCGTAGCCGTACTGCACGGCGAGAGCCACGAGCAGACCGACAACGAGCACGACCACTCCCGTTGTCGCGAGATGCGGCATCACGAAGGGGCCGTGGTCGAACGTGTTCGGCGGCTCGACGTAGTGCTTGTACGGGCTCTGGTGCCGGAAGCTTGAGAAGAGTCGGATCTTGGACCCGGCGGAGCCGCCCGCGAACAGGGGCAACGCGAGGGCGATTCCGGCGAGGCAGGAACCGAAGACGATCGCGGCGCCACGTCGCACCGCAGACCTGCGAACGTACACGATTCCCACCGCGAGGGCCCCGCAGCAGAAGACCGGCAGGATGCTCGACTTCGCGCCGGCGCACACGAAGGCGGTCACCAAGCAGACGATGGCGCCCTTCCAGCCGATGCGTGCTCCCCGCAGGATCGGCACGAACAGCCACGCGGCCCACAGGGTGAAGACGAGACCGAAGATCTGCGACGGGCTGGGCCAGACGAAAGCCGTCGTCGGGCCGGTCGGGCCCTTCCAGGCCATGGGCACGATGCCCGCCGGAATCACGAACAGGACGATCGCCGCCGTCCCTGCGATCCAGGCCCCGCTCAGCCTGCGCCCGACGACGAGGCACAGCGCGAGCGCCAGAGCAACAACAGGCAGGTACCACAGGCGCGTCGCCACGTCCGACGTCGAGGTGAAGGAGCCCAGGCTCCCGGACGCCATGTAGGCGTTGCTCAACCAGTGATAGTTGAGCTGACCGAGGACCTCGACGTGAGGAACCGTGGGCAGCGCCGTCCGTTTGAGTTCCGCAGCGATTCCAACGTGCCAGTACAGGTCCTGGTACATCGTGCTGGGACCGGGCGGGCGCGACTGGTGACGTCCGAATCCGACGAAGAGCCACGCCATCCAGAACGTCGCCACGGTGAGTAGCCACAGCGAGCCGGTCGGGATGCCCCGAACCGCAGCCTCGTGCTGCCCGACGCGCTCGTCGTCCACGTCGTGCTCGTCGCCGCTGAGCAGTGTCGTTCGATTCCTGGCGCGTCGCTCCAGAACGCCTGCCGCGACGAGGGCCACTACGCCGCCGGCAACCGTGAACGTCGGCGCACCGACGACCTGCCACAGAAGCCAGTTCGCGAGCTGCGCCCCGATGCCCACGGCCGCGCCGATCGTGGCTCGCTCGAACCCACCGGTGGTGTAGCGCCCAACCAGGGCCCAACCGAAGACCCACCACAAAGCTGTCCACAGGGCGTACCGCAAAGCCGCAAGTGGTTCGACGTCGACGAGAACCGGAGCGGCGAACACCACGAGGAGCAGGACGACGAGTGGTGGGGCGTTACGGCGGTTCAGCACCGGAACATCCTACGGCGCCGCAGACAGTGCCCCGAGCACGGCAAAGGGCCCCGAGGCGAATGCCTCGAGACCCTTTGCGGATGGATCCCCGAAGGGATCAGATCACTTGATGATCTTGGTGACGCGACCGGCGCCGACCGTACGACCACCCTCACGGATGGCGAACTTCAGGCCCTCCTCCATGGCGATGGGCTGGATGAGCTCCACCGTCATGTCGGTGTTGTCGCCGGGCATGACCATCTCGGTGCCCTCGGGCAGGTGAACGACACCCGTGACGTCCGTCGTACGGAAGTAGAACTGCGGACGGTAGTTGTCGTAGAACGGCGTGTGGCGGCCACCCTCGTCCTTCGAGAGGATGTAGACCTGACCCTCGAAGTCCGTGTGCGGGGTGATCGAACCCGGCTTGACGACAACCTGGCCACGCTCGACGTCCTCGCGCTTGACACCGCGAAGGAGCAGACCCACGTTCTCACCGGCGCGACCCTCGTCGAGCAGCTTGCGGAACATCTCGATGCCCGTGACGGTCGTCTTGGTGGCCGGGCCCTCGTGGATGCCGACGATCTCGACGTCCTCGTTGACGTTCAGGACACCGCGCTCGATGCGGCCCGTGACGACGGTTCCACGACCGGTGATCGTGAAGACGTCCTCGACCGGCATGAGGAACGGCTTGTCGATGTCGCGCTCCGGCTCCGGGATGGAGTCGTCGACAGCGTTCATGAGCTCCATGAGCTTGTCGCCCCACTCGGCGTCGCCCTCGAGCGCCTTGAGCGCCGAGACCTGAACGACCGGCAGGTCGTCGCCCGGGAAGTCGTAGGAGGACAGCAGTTCGCGGACCTCCATCTCGACGAGCTCCATGATCTCCTCGTCGTCGACCATGTCAGCCTTGTTCAGCGCGACGACGATGTAGGGAACGCCGACCTGGCGGGCCAGGAGGACGTGCTCCTTCGTCTGCGGCATCGGGCCGTCGGTGGCCGCGACCACGAGGATGGCGCCGTCCATCTGAGCAGCACCGGTGATCATGTTCTTCACGTAGTCAGCGTGACCGGGGCAGTCGACGTGAGCGTAGTGACGCTTCTCCGTCTGGTACTCGATGTGCGCGATCGAAATCGTGATACCGCGCTGCTTCTCCTCCGGCGCCTTGTCGATCTCGTCGAACGGCGTGAAGGGGTTGAGTTCCGGGTACTTGTCGTGCAGAACCTTAGAGATTGCTGCCGTCAGCGTCGTCTTGCCGTGGTCGATGTGACCGATGGTGCCGATGTTGACGTGCGGCTTGCTCCGCTCGAACTTCGCCTTCGCCACTTGGGTCCTCCTCAGGACTTGTGTTGGTCAAACGCTTTGTCGCCTTCGGGGTTGAAGGCGCCGGGACGCGTCTGTTGTTTACAGGTTGTGTTACGGGTCTCTAGACGGGACGGACCCGTTCACTCGCCCCGGATCTTCTTGATGATCTCGTCCGCGACGCTCCGGGGAACCTCGGCGTACGAGTCGAACTGCATCGTGTAGTTGGCACGACCCTGCGTCTTGGAACGAAGGTCACCAACGTACCCGAACATCTCCGACAGCGGAACGAGGCCACGAACGACCTTGGCGCCGCTGACGTCCTCCATGGCCTGGATCTGGCCACGGCGGGAGTTGATGTCGCCGATCACGTCGCCCATGTACTCCTCGGGCGTACGGACCTCGACTGCCATCATCGGCTCGAGCAGCACCGGGTCGGCCTTACGGACGGCCTCCTTCAGTGCCATGGAGCCGGCGATCTTGAACGCCATCTCCGAGGAGTCGACGTCGTGGTAGGCGCCGTCGACCAGCGTGGCCTTGAGGCCCACCAGCGGGTAACCGGCGAGGACACCCTGCTGCATGGCGTCCTGGATGCCGTTGTCGACGCTGGGGATGTACTCACGCGGCACGCGACCACCGACGACGGCGTTGACGAACTCGTAGAGCTCGCCCTCGGACGTGTCGAGGGGCTCGAAGGTGATCTGGACCTTCGCGAACTGACCGGAACCACCGGTCTGCTTCTTGTGCGTGTAGTCGTACTTCGCGACGGCCTTGCGGATCGTCTCGCGGTACGCCACCTGCGGGGCGCCGACGTTGGCCTCGACCTTGAACTCGCGCTTCATGCGGTCGACCAGGATGTCGAGGTGGAGCTCGCCCATACCACGGATGATGGTCTGGCCGGTCTCCTCGTCGAGCTCGACCTGGAAGGTCGGGTCTTCCTGAGCCAGCTTCTGGATGGCCGTGGAGAGCTTCTCCTGGTCACCCTTCGTCTTCGGCTCGATGGCGACCGAGATGACCGGCTCCGGGAACGTCATCGACTCAAGGACGATCTGGCTGCTCGGGTCGCTCAGGGTGTCACCCGTCGTCGTCTCCTTGAGACCGATGGCGGCGTAGATGTGACCAGCCTGTGCCTCGTCGACCGGGTTCTCCTTGTTGGCGTGCATCTGGAAGAGCTTTCCGATGCGCTCCTTCTTGCCCTTGGTCGTGTTGACGACCTGCGAGCCGGCGGAGATCTTGCCCGAGTAGACGCGGATGAAGGTGAGCGAACCGAAGAACGGGTGCGCAGCGACCTTAAACGCGAGGGCCGAGAAGGGCTCGTCGAGAGCCGGCTTACGCGTGATCTCCTGCTCCTCGTCACCCGGGACGTGGCCGATCATCGGCGGCACGTCGAGCGGGCTCGGGAGGTAGTCGACGACGGCGTCGAGCATCGGCTGGACGCCGCGGTTCTTGAACGCGGAGCCACACAGGACCGGGTAGAGCTCGGAGTTGACCGTGAGCTTGCGGATGCCGGCCTTGATCTCGTCCTCGGTCAGCTCCTCGCCGCTGAGGTACTTCTCCATGAGGTCGTCGTCGGACTCGGCGACACGCTCGACGAGCGCGTTGCGGTACTCCTCGGCCTTGGCCTTGAGGTCGTCCGGAATCTCCTGGATCTCGTACTTGGCACCCATGGTGACGTCACCCTTGGCGTCACCCGGCCACACGAGAGCGCGGTTGTAGATGAGGTCGACGACACCGACGAAGTCGTTCTCGGCACCGATCGGCAGCTGGAGCACGAGCGGCTCCGCACCGAGGCGGTCCTTGATCGTCTGGACGGTGAAGTAGAAGTCAGCGCCCATCTTGTCCATCTTGTTGACGAAGCAGACGCGCGGAACGTCGTACTTGTCAGCCTGGCGCCACACCGTCTCGGACTGGGGCTCGACGCCCTCCTTGCCGTCGAAGACAGCGACGGCACCGTCGAGAACGCGCAGCGAGCGCTCGACCTCCACCGTGAAGTCCACGTGACCCGGGGTGTCGATGATGTTGATCTGGGTACCTTCCCAGAACGACGTCACAGCAGCGGACGTGATCGTGATGCCACGCTCCTTCTCCTGCTCCATCCAGTCGGTCGTCGACGCACCGTCGTGCGTCTCACCGATCTTGTGGTTGACGCCGGTGTAGAAGAGGATGCGCTCGGTCGTCGTCGTCTTGCCGGCGTCGATGTGCGCCATGATGCCGATGTTGCGGACCTTCTTCAGGTCGGTCAGCACGTCCTGTGCCACGGTGTCTCTTCTCGTTCGAAGTTCAGAATCAGTACTGGGTGAGCCGGGGTGACGGCCCGATCCATTCTACGAAGAGAACGGACCGCCACCCCAACTCGATCACCAGCGGTAGTGCGCGAAGGCCTTGTTGGACTCGGCCATCTTGTGCGTGTCCTCGCGACGCTTGACAGCGGCACCCAGGCCGTTGCTGGCGTCGAGGATCTCGTTCATCAGGCGCTCCGTCATCGTCTTCTCACGACGCTGACGCGAGTAGCCGACGAGCCAACGCAGCGAGAGCGTCGTGGCGCGGGCCGGCTTGACCTCGATCGGCACCTGGTAGGTCGCACCGCCGACGCGGCGGGACTTGACCTCGAGCGACGGACGGATGTTGTCGAGCGCACGCTTCAGCGTGACGACCGGGTCGGTGCCCGTCTTCTCACGGCAGCCTTCGAGGGCGTCGTACACGATGCGCTCAGCGATGGACTTCTTGCCATCCATGAGGATCTTGTTGACGAGCTGCGTGACGAGCGGCGAACCGTAGACCGGGTCGACGACGAGGGGGCGCTTAGGAGCAGGACCCTTACGAGGCATTACTTCTTCTCCTTCTTCGCGCCGTAGCGGCTACGCGCCTGGTTACGGCCCTTGACACCCTGGGTGTCGAGCGAGCCGCGGATGATCTTGTAGCGCACACCGGGAAGGTCCTTCACACGGCCGCCACGCACGAGCACGATCGAGTGCTCCTGCAGGTTGTGGCCGACGCCCGGGATGTAGGCCGTGACCTCGATACCCGAGGTGAGCTTGACGCGGGCGACCTTGCGCAGAGCCGAGTTCGGCTTCTTCGGGGTCGTGGTGTAGACGCGGGTGCAGACACCGCGTCGCTGGGGGCTGCCCTTAAGAGCCGGAGTTGCGGCCTTGACGGCCTTGTCCTGGCGACCCTTACGGACGAGCTGGTTGATCGTAGGCAACCTGGTTCTCCGAACGTGTCGTTTCTGTTCCGCTCGCCGACCTGGGCCGACGAGCTCCTTGTCATGCCGCGCACCCACGCTCTCGGGCGTGTCCGGCGCGACCCCTCCCCTGCACTTTCGCGCAGACGATCCGCCGGTCCGGCGGACCTTGCCTGACATACGACTGCCCGGCGAGGGTGTGGCAATGGGCAGACTTCCGCCCAAGCACCCATCAAGAGTACCGAGTCGGGGTGCACGCGGCCAAATCCGGCCTGGACCGCAACCCGACACGCCGCCTGAGGTGCCGCCACCCTGATCCCTCGACGCTCCTGCGGCGTCGTCGTCGGAGCACCCCCTTCGGAGGGGGTGCGCGTCGTGCGGGTCGACGTCGGGTCGCCGCCTCGACGGTGGCCCCCGGCCCGTGCTGCCGGCCTGCGTCTACGATGTCGTTGATCCAGTCTCCGACGACTCAGGGCGAGGGCACGCACTTGCACACCATCTCCATCGTGATTCCGGTCTACCAGGGTGAGACCACGTTGCCCTCGGTGATCGACGAGCTGCTCCCCTACACCGAGCCCAGCCGAACCGCGCGCGGAACCGAGTTCCAGGTGTCGGAAATCCTTCTCGTGCACGACAACGGACCCGACGCGAGCGACGACACCATGCGTGCTCTCGCCGAGGCGCACCCCGTGGTCCGTCCGGTCTGGCTGAGCCGCAACTTCGGACAGCACGCGGCGACGCTGGCGGGTATGGCGTCCACCGGCGGTGACTGGATCGTCACGATGGACGAGGACGGTCAGCACGACCCGAAGTTCATCGCCGACATGCTCGACACCGCTCTCACCCAGCAGGCGAGTCTCGTCTACAGCATGGCGCGCAACCCTCCGCCCCACGGCTTCGTACGCAATCTCGCCTCGGTGGGCGCCAAGCGTGTGCTCAGCTCCGCGTCGGGCCTGAAGAACGCCAAGGACTTCCAGAGCTTCCGCCTCATGCTGGGCTCCATCGGTCGCAGTGTCGCCGCGTACGCGGGTCCGAACATCTACCTCGACGTGGCGCTCGGTTGGGTGACGAAGGACGTCGCCACCTGCCCGATCGATCTGCGCGAGGAGGGCGACCGCCCCTCGGGCTACAACTACAAGAGTCTCTTCGGCCACTTCTGGCGGATGTTCCTCACCAGCGGTACACGCGGCCTGCGTGCCGTCAGCCTCCTCGGCGTGGTCGCCGCGATCGCCGGTCTCGTCCTCACCGTCGTCCTCGTCGTGGCGAAACTCTTCTTCGAGCCCAGCCTGCCCTCGGGGTGGCCGTCTCTCATGGTCGCGCTCCTCATCATCGGCGGCGCGATACTCATCTCGCTCGGCATGATCGCCGAGTACATCGGCGTCAACGTCAACATGGCGATGGGTAAGCCCTTGTACCTCATCGTGCCCGATCCGGCTGCCGGACCCCTCGGCCGCGACCGCGCTCAGAGCGGGCCCCAGGCCGGCGTCGAGCAGCCCGCGCGACGTGATGGCTGATCGTCCGACGCTCGTCGTCGGATCGAGCGGCCTGCTCGGTTCGTCCGTCAGTACGCTGCTCGGTGACCGGGCGTTGCGCGCCCGCGTCCGGTGGAGCACACCGGACGCGCCGGGCGACCTGGCCGCCGCGGCGAACGCTCTTCTCGCGAGTGTCGAAGACGCGCCGTGGCGCGTCATGTGGTGCGCAGGCGCCGGCGTGGTCGGCACGTCCCAGGAGGCGCTCGATCGGGAGGTCGAGGAGTTCGCCGGATTCCTCGAGCACCTCACCGCAGCGGCCGGCGACCAGCGCGGCACCGTGTTTCTGGCCTCGTCGGCCGGCGGCCTGCTCGCCGGTGCCGACGGTCCTCGGCCTTTCACCGAGGCAACCGAACCCGCTCCTCTGGCGCCCTACGGCCACGCGAAGCTCGCCATGGAGCAGGTCGCGACGAGAATCCTCGGTGACGCACATCAGCGCCTCGCCATCGGCCGCATCGCCAACCTCTACGGCCCGGGACAGAACCTGGCCAAGATGCAGGGACTCATCTCCCACCTCGGCCGCACGCTCGTCTCCGGCAGCCCGCTCGGGGTCTACGTGCCGATCGACACGATCCGCGACTACCTCTACGCCGACGACTGCGCCGCCATGGCGCTCGCCTTCGTCGAGACGGCCGAGGAGCGCGACCTCGCGCACACGACGAAGATCCTCGCCAGCGGCAACGGTGTGACGATCGGCGAGCTGATCGGCCTGCTACGTCACCTGACGAAGCGCAAGCCGCACGTCATCTACGCCGCCTCCAAGCTGGCCTCCGCGCAGTCGAGCGACCTGCGACTGCGCTCCATGGTGCTGCCGGAGCTCGACGCGTACGCCACCACTCCCCTGCCCGTCGGCGTCTCGGCGACGGTCGAGGGCATCCTGCGCCAGTTCCGCGAGGGAGAACTCGCGAGCTGACCCAGCACGTGCGAGCCCGACAGGGGTCCTCCCCATACGCACAGCTCAACTGAAACGCCGAAGGCGGCCCCGGTCGAAACCGGGCCGCCTTCGGCGTTGGTCCTGCGAACGATCAGCTGTCGAAGCCGAGCGAAGCGTCGTCCAGGCGGACGGCCTCACCCGAACCCGGGCCGAAGACCGGGTAGTCGTACGGCTGGTAGTCCGGCAGCGCGTACATCGCGGCCTTCGCCTCTTCCGTCGGCTCGACCTTGACGTTGCGGTAGCGCGTCAGGCCGGTACCGGCCGGGATGAGCTTACCGAGGATGACGTTCTCCTTGAGGCCCAGCAGCGGGTCGCTCTTGGCGTTCATCGCGGCCTCCGTGAGGACGCGCGTCGTCTCCTGGAACGAAGCGGCCGACAGCCACGACTCGGTGGCCAGCGACGCCTTCGTGATACCCATGAGCTCGCTACGACCCGACGCCGGACGTCCGCCCTCGGCGAGAGCCTGACGCGAAGAGTCCTCGAAGCGCGCGCGCTCCGCCAGCTCACCCGGGAGCAGGTCGGTGTCACCGGCCTCGATGATCGTCACGCGACGCAGCATCTGGCGCACGATGACCTCGATGTGCTTGTCGTGGATCGACACACCCTGCTGGCGGTACACGCCCTGGACCTCGTCGACGAGGTGCTTCTGCACCTCACGCGGGCCGAGGATGCGCAGCACCTGCTTCGGGTCGATCGCACCCTGCACGAGCAGCGTGCCGACCTCGACGCGGTCGCCGTCCGCGACGAGCAGGCGCGCACGCTTGCTCACCGGGTAGGCGTGCGGCTCGGAGCCGTCGTCCGGAACGAGGTGGATTCGACGGGCCTTGTCCGTCTCCTCGATCTCGATCTTTCCGGCGGCCTCGGCGATCGGGGCGACACCCTTCGGCGTACGAGCTTCGAAGAGCTCGACGACTCGGGGCAGACCCTGCGTGATGTCGTCACCGGCAGCACCACCGGTGTGGAAGGTACGCATCGTCAGCTGGGTGCCGGGCTCACCGATCGACTGGGCCGCGATGATACCGACGGCCTCACCGATGTCGACGAGTTTGCCGGTGGCCAGCGAACGGCCGTAGCACTTCGCACACGTACCGACGCGGGACTCACAGGTGAGGACCGAGCGGACCTTGACCTCTTCGATGCCGGCCTCGATCAGCGCGTCGAGCGCGACGTCACCGAGGTCGTCACCGGCCTGCAGGTACGTCTTGCCGTCGATCTCGATGTCGGTCGCGACGTTACGTGCGTACACGCTCGACTCGACGTCCTCGTGCTCGACGAGCGCGCCGTCGGCGTTGCGCTGCGCGATCGGCAGGACGAGACCGCGCTTCGTGCCACAGTCCTCCTCGCGGATGATGACGTCCTGCGACACGTCGACGAGACGACGCGTGAGGTAACCCGAGTCAGCCGTACGCAGAGCGGTGTCGGCCAGACCCTTACGAGCACCGTGGGTCGAGATGAAGAACTCCAGAACCGACAGGCCCTCACGGAAGTTGGCCTTGATCGGACGCGGGATGATCTCGCCCTTCGGGTTGGCCATGAGGCCACGCATACCCGCGAGCTGACGCAGCTGGAACCAGTTACCTCGGGCACCCGAGTTCACCATGCGGTAAATCGGGTTGTCCTTCGGGAAGTTGTTCTCCATCTGCTTGGAGACCTCGTTGGCCGCCTGCGTCCAGATCTCGATGAGCTCCTGACGGCGCTCGTCGTCCGTGATGAGACCACGGTCGAACTGGAGCTGGACCTTCGCGGCCTTCGCGTCGTAGCCCTCGAGGATCTCGTTCTTGTTCGACGGCATGACGACATCCGAGATGGCGACGGTCGTACCCGAGCGCGTGGCCCAGTGGAAACCGGTCTCCTTCAGAGCGTCGAGCGACGCCGCGACCTGGACCTTCGAGTAACGCTCCGCAAGGTCGTTGACGATGGCCGAGAGGACCTTCTTGTCAACGGGCTTGTTGATGTACTCGTAGTCCTCGGGCAGCGTGCCGTTGAAGATCGCGCGACCGAGCGTCGTACGGATACGCAGCTCGGAGACGAAACCGTTCTCGTCGGCCTCGACGCCCTCGGGCAGCGAGGTGCCGGCCGTCGGAACGAAGTCGCGAAGGCGAACCGAGATCGGCGTGCCGATCTTGATCTCGCCGGCGTCGAAGGCCATGCGGGCCTCGGCGACGGTCGAGAACGAACGGATGTCCTCGTCCTTGATCTCGTCGGCGTCGAGCACCTCGGAGGTGAGGTGGAACAGGCCGATGATCATGTCCTGCGTCGGCATCGTCACGGGACGACCGTCGGCGGGCTTGAGGATGTTGTTGCTCGAGAGCATGAGGATGCGGGCCTCGGCCTGCGCCTCGGAGCTCAGCGGCACGTGGACGGCCATCTGGTCACCGTCGAAGTCGGCGTTGAAGGCCGAGCAGACGAGCGGGTGGATCTGGACGGCCTTGCCCTCGACGAGCTGGGGCTCGAACGCCTGGATGCCGAGACGGTGCAGCGTCGGTGCACGGTTGAGCAGCACGGGGTGCTCACGGATGACCTCTTCGAGGACGTCCCACACGACCGGGCGAGCACGCTCGACCATGCGCTTGGCCGACTTGATGTTCTGCGCGTGCTCGAGGTCGACCAGACGCTTCATGACGAACGGCTTGAACAGCTCGAGCGCCATCTGCTTGGGCAGACCACACTGGTGCAGCTTCAGGGTCGGGCCGACGACGATGACCGAACGGCCGGAGTAGTCGACGCGCTTACCGAGCAGGTTCTGACGGAAGCGACCCTGCTTGCCCTTGAGCATGTCGGAGAGCGACTTGAGCGGACGGTTGCCCGGACCGGTGACCGGACGACCACGGCGGCCGTTGTCGAACAGCGCGTCGACGGCCTCCTGAAGCATGCGCTTCTCGTTGTTGACGATGATCTCCGGCGCACCGAGGTCGAGCAGTCGCTTGAGTCGGTTGTTGCGGTTGATCACGCGGCGGTACAGGTCGTTGAGGTCGGACGTCGCGAAACGGCCACCGTCGAGCTGAACCATCGGGCGCAGGTCCGGCGGGATGACCGGAACGCAGTTGAGAACCATGCCGGCAGGCTTGTTCTCGGTCTGCTGGAAGGCCGTGACGACGCGCAGGCGCTTGAGCGCACGCGTCTTCTTCTGGCCCTTGCCCGTGGCGATGATCTCGCGCAGCAGTTCGGCCTCGGCGTCGAGGTCGAAGTTCTCGAGGCGCTTCTGCAGTGCAGCGGCGCCCATGCCGCCCTCGAAGTACAGACCGAAACGGTCGCGCATCTCGCGGTAGAGGACCTCGTCGCCCTCGAGGTCTTGGACCTTGAGGTTCTTGAAGCGGTCCCAGACCTGCTCGAGGCGCTCGATCTGCTGGTCCGCACGCTTGCGGATCTGCGTCATCTCGCGCTCGGCGGACTCGCGCACCTTGCGGCGGGCGTCAGCCTTGGCGCCCTCCTTCTCGAGTTCCGCGAGGTCGGCCTCGAGCTTGGACGAACGCGTGTTGATGTCGCCGTCGCGACGGTTCTCGAGTTCCTTCTTCTCGACCTCGATCTGGTTCTCGAGCGACGGCAGGTCGGCGTGACGCTGCTCCTCGTCGACCGAGGTGATCATGTAGGCCGCGAAGTAGATGACCTTCTCGAGGTCCTTCGGGGCGAGGTCGAGCAGGTAGCCCAGGCGGCTCGGGACACCCTTGAAGTACCAGATGTGCGTCACCGGAGCGGCGAGCTCGATGTGACCCATGCGCTCACGGCGAACCGCGGAACGGGTGACCTCGACGCCGCAGCGCTCACAGATGATGCCCTTGAAGCGGACACGCTTGTACTTACCGCAGTAGCACTCCCAGTCGCGAGTCGGGCCGAAGATCTTCTCGCAGAAGAGGCCGTCCTTCTCGGGCTTGAGGGTGCGGTAGTTGATGGTTTCGGGCTTCTTGACCTCGCCGTGCGACCACGTGCGGATGTCGTCCGCGGTCGCGAGGCCGATACGAAGCTCATCGAAGAAGTTGACGTCCAGCACTGTGCTGATTCCTTCTCTCGCCTAAATCTGAAAAGTCTGATCGTTGCTGTTGTGGTTGTCCGCACGCCTTTGGGCGCGGGACCTAACGTCTGCCGGGGACCGGGGCGCGCTTGGCACGAGCGCGCCCCGGTCTGGCCGTGATCAGACTTCCTCGACGCTGCTCGGCTCGCGGCGCGACAGGTCGATACCCAGCTCCTCGGCAGCGCGGAAGACTTCCTGCTCCGAGTCGCGAAGGTCGATCGCCGTGCCGTCGCTGCTGAGGACCTCAACGTTGAGGCAGAGCGACTGCATTTCCTTGATGAGGACCTTGAACGATTCCGGAATGCCGGGCTCGGGGATGTTCTCGCCCTTGACGATGGCCTCGTACACCTTGACGCGGCCGGTGACGTCGTCCGACTTGATGGTGAGCAGCTCCTGCAGCGCGTAGGCGGCGCCGTACGCCTCCAGGGCCCACACCTCCATCTCGCCGAATCGCTGACCACCGAACTGCGCCTTACCACCGAGCGGCTGCTGGGTGATCATCGAGTACGGACCGGTCGAACGGGCGTGGATCTTCTCGTCCACCAGGTGGTGGAGCTTGAGGATGTACATGTAGCCCACCGACACCGGGTCCGGGAACGGCTCGCCGGAACGACCGTCGAACAGCTGCGCCTTGCCGGAGTTGTCGATGAGACGCACGCCGTCACGGGTCTTGTTCGTCGAGTCGAGCAGACCGCGGATCTCGGCCTCTCGCGCACCGTCGAACACCGGGGTGGCGATACGCGTATTGGCGCCGGCCTGACGCGCGTCCTCGGGGATCTTGGCGGCCCACTCCGGCGTGCCCTCGATGTTCCAGCCACGCGACGCGGCCCAGCCCATGTGCAGCTCGAGGACCTGACCCGGGTTCATTCGGGACGGAACACCGAGCGGGTTGAGCACGACGTCGACCGGCGTGCCGTCCTCGAGGAACGGCATGTCCTCGACCGGCAGGATCTTCGAGATGACGCCCTTGTTGCCGTGACGGCCGGCGAGCTTGTCACCGTCGGTGATCTTGCGCTTGTTCGCGACGTACACACGCACGAGCTGGTTGACGCCCGGGGGAAGCTCGTCGCCCTCCTCGCGGTCGAAGACCTTGACGCCGATGACCGTGCCGGTCTCGCCGTGCGGGACCTTCATGGACGTGTCACGGACCTCGCGGGCCTTCTCACCGAAGATGGCGCGCAGGAGGCGCTCCTCCGGCGTCAGCTCGGTCTCACCCTTGGGCGTGACCTTGCCGACGAGCAGGTCGCCGTCGCGGACCTCGGCGCCGATGCGGATGATGCCGCGCTCGTCGAGGTCGGCGAGGACCTCCTCGGAGACGTTCGGGATGTCCCGCGTGATCTCCTCCGGGCCGAGCTTCGTGTCACGAGCGTCGATCTCGTGCTCCTCGATGTGGATCGAGGAGAGCGTGTCGTCCTGGACGAGACGCTGGCTGAGGATGATGGCGTCCTCGTAGTTGTAGCCCTCCCACGGCATGAACGCCACGAGCAGGTTCTTACCGAGCGACATCTCGCCACCGTCGGTCGCGGGACCATCGGCGATGACAGCGCCTTCCTCCAGACGCTCACCCTCGGTGACCACGACACGCTGGTTGTAGCAGGTGCCCTGGTTCGAACGCGTGAACTTCGCGATGCGGTAGGTGCTGTACGTGGCGTCGTCGTTGGCGACGGTCACGAGGTCGGCGGAGACCTCCTGCACGACACCGGCCTTCGTCGCACGCACGACGTCACCCGAGTCGAGTGCCGCGCGGTACTCGATGCCGGTACCCACGAGCGGGGCCTCCGAGCGCACGAGCGGCACGGCCTGACGCTGCATGTTGGCACCCATGAGGGCGCGGTTGGCGTCGTCGTGCTCGAGGAACGGGATGAGCGCGGTGGCGGCCGAGACCATCTGACGTGCGGACACGTCCATGAAGTCGACCTCGTCGCGCGCGACGTCGCTCGCCTCGCCGCCCTTGGTGCGGGCCATGACGCGATCTTCGACGAACTCGTTGTCCTGCGTCAGCGGGGCGTTGGCCTGCGCGATGACGTAGGTGTCCTCCTCGTCGGCGGACAGGTAGACGACCTCGTCGGAGACCTTGCCGTTCTCGACCTTGCGGTACGGCGTCTCGACAAATCCGAACGGGTTGATGCGACCGTACGACGCGAGCGAACCGATGAGGCCGATGTTCGGGCCTTCCGGCGTCTCGATCGGGCACATGCGGCCGTAGTGCGACGGGTGGACGTCACGGACCTCCATGCCGGCGCGGTCACGGGAGAGACCACCCGGGCCCAGCGCGGAGAGACGACGCTTGTGCGTCAGACCGGCGAGCGGGTTGTTCTGGTCCATGAACTGCGACAGCTGCGAGGTGCCGAAGAACTCCTTGATCGACGCCACGACCGGGCGGATGTTGATCAGGGTCTGCGGCGTGATGGCCTCGACGTCCTGCGTCGTCATGCGCTCACGAACCACGCGCTCCATACGGGAAAGACCCGTGCGGACCTGGTTCTGGATGAGCTCACCGACGTTGCGGAGGCGACGGTTGCCGAAGTGGTCGATGTCGTCGACCTCGACACGCACGTCGACGTCCTCGCCGTGACGCTTGCCCTTCATCGTGTCCTCGCCGGCGTGCAGCGCGACGATGTACTTGATGGTGGCCACGACGTCGTCGACCGACAGCGTCGAGTCCTCGAGGCCGCCGTCGACACCGAGCTTCTTGTTGACCTTGTAGCGGCCGACCTTCGCGAGGTCGTAACGCTTGCCGTTGAAGTACAGGTTGTCGAGCAGCTGCTGAGCGGCCTCACGCGTCGGCGGTTCGCCCGGACGCAGCTTGCGGTAGATCTCGAGCAGCGCGGCGTCCTGGTCGGCCGTGTGGTCCTTCTCCAGGGTGGCGCGCATCGACTCGTACTGGCCGAACTCCTCGAGGATCTGAGCCTCGGTCCAGCCGAGGGCCTTGAGCAGGACGGTGACGGACTGCTTGCGCTTGCGGTCGACGCGAACGCCGACCATGTCGCGCTTGTCGACCTCGAACTCGAGCCAGGCACCGCGGCTCGGGATGACCTTGGCCGTGTAGATCTCCTTGTCGGAGGTCTTGTCGATGCTGCGCTCGAAGTACACGCCGGGGCTGCGCACGAGCTGCGAGACGACGACACGCTCGGTGCCGTTGATGACGAAGGTGCCGCGGTCGGTCATGAGCGGGAAGTCGCCCATGAAGACCGTCTGGCTCTTGATCTCGCCGGTCTCGGCGTTCATGAACTCGGCGGTGACGAAGAGGGGAGCCGCGTACGTCATGTCGCGCTCCTTGCACTCGTCGATCGAGTACTTGACGTCCTCGAAGCGGTGGTCGCGGAAGCTCAGCGACATGGAGCCGGAGAAGTCTTCGATCGGGGAGATCTCCTCGAAGATCTCCTCGAGACCGGAGCGCTCGGGGACGTCGACACGGCCCTCGGCCTTGGCGGCGGCCACGCGGGCCTGCCACTTCTCGTTGCCGAGGAGCCAGTCGAAGCTCTCGGTCTGCAACGCGAGCAGATCCGGGATTTCGAGGGGCTCACGAATTTTGGCGAAGGTGAGACGGCCGGAGGCAGTCTTCGCCGAGGACAGAGTCTGGGTCGCGGTGCGCGAGGCAGCCAAGGAGTGTTCCTTCCACAGGCCTAACAGAGCGGCTAATACGTGCCCTCAGCCCCGGACGGAACCCGAACCCCAACGCACTCGAGCGCGAGGATCGAACCCACCCGTCGTGGTGACCGGGACGCGACGCGGCCGCAGCCGGTCGAACAGTCGATCTCGTCGTCGTGCTTCGTTGGTTTTCGAGGGTGCCCAGAGACAAGGCAGCGCAAAATAGCAGAATAGTCCCCCGGCCGGGGACATGCAAGTTCGACGTCGTCGAGCGTTCGCTTTGTGCGTCGCGCTCCACCTGAGTCGATATGGAACGAGCCTCTCCCCCGAGGCTCGTATTGAGTTACATGAGGATGGCTCAGCCGGGCTCGCCAGTCAAGCACCCACACCGCGCCGCGCCCGAGCGACCGGCAAAACCCCCGTGATGACACCCCATCCGGGTGATTCGCGGCAGGTCGCCGAGCGGGCGCCCGAGGCTCCGGCTAGCCCGCCAGAGCCCCGAACCGCCCACTCAGCCTGGACCACGGACCGACAGCGGCGACGCGCCCGTCCACGAGCACGACGACGCGGTCGGCCCGGGCCAGTGCGGCCCGCTTCGAACTCGCCCCGATGACGGTGGAGCCTCGCTCGCGCAGCGCGTTCCACAACTCCAGCTCGGTGGTGGCGTCGAGGGCGCTCGAGACGTCGTCGGCGACGATGAGTTCGGCGTTGGTGGCGAGTGCGCGCGCCAGGGCGAGACGTTGCACCTGCCCGCCCGACAGCCGCAGGCCGCGGTGACCGACCAGCGCATCGACACCCCCGGCCCGCTCGATGTCGGGCACGAGACGGGCATCGGCGACGGCCTCGTCGTACCGACGCGGAAGACCGAGACGGATGTTGTCACCGAAGGTGCCCGACAGAACGCGGGGCGTCTGGGACACGTACGCCACCTGGCCCGGCCGCAGGAAGCTCTCCTCGTCCTCGACGACCTTCCCGTTCCACCGCAGTTCGCCGGTGTGGCGCACGAGCCCGGCGAGCGCGCCGAGCAGGCTCGACTTGCCTGAACCCACCTGACCGAGGACGAGGACGAGTTCGCCCGCCTCCACGGTGAGCGAGACGTCCTCGACGCCCAGCGTGCCGTCGTCGTGCACGGCCGAGAGGTGCTCGAGGCGCAGGCTCTCGAGCGGTTCCCCCGGCTCCTCTTGGGGCGCCGGGGCCCGGCCCGCCGCGAGGTCGACGTCCTTCGGCAGCGACGTGATGTCACGACCACCCGCGTAGGCCACCGTGGCCTGCTGCCACGCCCGGGTGCCGGGAGCCTCCGTGACCACGGCGCTGGCCACCTGGCCGAACCACTCGAACCCCATCGCCGCGTTCGCGACGAGGAGGCCCGTCGCGAGGCTCCACACGTCCCAGACGACACCGGCCCAGGCGATGACGACACCGGCTTCGATCGCGACGAGCGGAACGCCCTGGAGCACGGCGGCGATGCGGTGCTCCCGCACGGCGGCGTCGACGCGGCCCGCGTCCACCTGGCGCAGGTGCTCGCGCGCCTCCCGCAGACGCCCCGCCAGCTTCACGGTGCGCGCCGACTCGACGACGGAGACCAGCGCCCGGCCGAAGCGGGCACGGCTCTTCGACGCCGCAGCGGCGGAACTTCCTGCGAGGGGACGGCCGAGGGCCGAAGCAGCGGAGGAGACGAGCATGATGGCGGCGAGCACGGCACCGGTGAGCGGTGTGCCGGACACGAGCGACGTCACCGCGACGATGGCCAGACCGTTGAGGAAGTCGACCCAGCGGTCGGCGTATTTCACGAAGCGGTCGGCGTCCATCGCTCGGGCCACGACCTCGCCGGGCGGGGTGGCCTCCAGCCGCGACGTTGCCGTCTGACCGAGCAGCACGTTGAGTCGCACTCGAAGGAGCACCTCGATCCACCACCGGGGGTAGCGCGAAACGGCCCACGCGAGGATGCCCGGCCCGAGCAGCACCGCGACGAGGGAGGCGACGAGCCAGGGGCGCCACTCAGCATCCGCGACGAGGGCCTCGACCGTCGTTCCCCACACCCAACCGGTGATGGCTCCCACCGAACCGACGAGGGAGAAGGCGAGGAAGCCCAGCCCCGGGATGGCGCCCCACAGGGGCTTGACCAGGAGCGCGTCACGGATACCCCGCCACAGCGGAGGGGCGGGGTCGACCTTGCGAGCGGCAGGCACGTCAGTGCGCCGACGAGCTCGCAGAACGGGTTGATCGTCCGGCGCCGACGGCGCGTCAGGCGTATCGGCCTCGGGTACCGAAGCGTCGGCTGCCTCCGCAGCCTCGAGGAGGCGGCTGAAGTGGCCCGGTGCCTGCGACAGCTCGTCGTGCGTGCCGAACTGCGCCACGCGGCCGCGATCGAGCACCGCGACGAAGTCAGCGCGTTCGATGGTCGAGAGGCGGTGGGCGATGATGACCCCGGTGCGGTTCTTGAGCAGCCGCTCCGACGCCGCGACCACGCGCGCCTCCGTCACCGGATCCATCCGCGCCGTGGCCTCGTCGAGGATGACGACCTCGACGTCGCGTGCGAGCAGACGGGCGAAGGCGACGAGTTGCGCCTCCCCCGCCGAGAGCGTGATGCCTCCCGGGCCGAGCAGGGTGTCGACGCCGTTCGGCAGTCCCTCGACCCAGTCGCTCAATCCGAGCTCGGCCATGATCGCCGTCACCCGGGCATTGTCCGCCTCGCCGAAGAGCGTGACGTTCTCGGCCAGCGTGCCCGCGAGGATGTCGGTCTTCTGGGTCACCGTCCCCACAGCGGCGCGCAGGGCGTCGACGTCGAGCTCGAGCACATCACGTCCGCCGACGAACACCTGGCTCGCAGGCGGCTCGACGGCCCTGGAGACGAGGCTCGCGAGCGTCGACTTGCCGGAACCCGTGCGCCCGACGAGCGCGAGCGTCGCACCGGCGGGAAGCCGCAGGTCGACGTTCTCGAGGACGACGTCGTCCCCCGTGTAGGAGAACGTGAGGTCGCGGAACTCGAGACTGAGATCGCCGTCGGGGACCGGATCGCCCTCGACGCGCTCGGGCTCGACCGCCATGAGCTGACGCAGTCGGGTGATGGCGCCGAGGCCGGCCTGCAGGTCGGGAAGCTGCTCGGCGAGGCGCCCGACCCGCCCGACGAAGGTGCTCGTCACGAGCACGAGCGTCACAACCTGCGAGACCGCGAGGTCACCGCGCGAGGCGAGAACGACACTGACCGCCATCGCCACGGCGAGCAGGAGATGCAGCGTCAGCCCGGAGCGAAGGATGACGCCGACTTCGAGGCGCAGCACGTCCTGGAAACGACGGTGCACCACCGACGACAGGCGCACGATGTTGGCCAGGACGAAGCCCTGGCCGAGGTTGGTGCGGATGTCGTCACGCGCGGCCACGCCCTCTTCGAACGCAGCGGCATGCTCTGTCCACTGGGCTTCCTCGATGACCTTCCGCTCGGCGATCTTGCCCAGCAGGGGCTTGATGAGCCAGAAGGCCCCCGCGGCGAAGAGCGGGAACATCACCCACGCGGGAGTCCAGGACACGCCCGCCACGACCCACATGGGCACGAGCGCGAAGACGGTGTTGAGCACCATCCACAGCTGCATGCGCACGAGGTTGTTCACCTCGTGGGTGTCGTCGTCGACGCGGTCGAGCACCTCTCCCACGGCCTGCTCCGACAGCGCCGCGAGGGGCTGGTGGAGCACGGCGTCGACGAGGTCCTGGCGCAGCGCGCCGGCAGCCCGGTCGACGACGGTGGCCCACACGTATCGACCCACCGTGTTGAGCACGGCGCTGCCGAGCAGGAGCACGGCCAGCCACGCGACGAGCCCGCCCTCGGGATGTTCCGCGAGCCGCCCTGCGAGGAGCGCCGCGGTCGAGGGACCCACCGACGAGACGGCCAGCGCAACGAGCGCGATCACAGCGGCGGGGCCACGCAGGCGTCGCCAGTCGACAGGAGCCCGATGGGCTTCGGAAGCCGATCGGGTGGGGGCGGACGCTGACTGCTGACTCATGGCCCGGAACACACTAGAGGCAGCCGGTGACGACCGCACACGAATATTGCCCCGACACAAACGACCATCGGGCCGCACCCGCAGGTGCGACCCGATGGTCGAAGTTCACGATCCCAGGCGAGCCTGGGACGAGATCACTTGAGCTCGACGGTGGCGCCGGCGCCCTCGAGGGACTCCTTGGCCTTGTCCGCGGTCTCCTTGTTGACACCCTCGAGAACGGGCTTCGGAGCACCGTCAACGAGGTCCTTGGCCTCCTTCAGACCGAGGGACGTCAGGGCGCGGACCTCCTTGATGACCTGGATCTTCTTGTCACCGGCAGCGGCCAGGATGACGTCGAACTCGTCCTTCTCCTCGGCAGCGGCAGCGTCGCCACCGGCAGCCGGAGCGGCACCGGCAACTGCAACCGGGGCAGCAGCGGTGACGTTGAACTTGTCCTCGAAGAGCGTCACGAACTCGGAGAGCTCGATGAGCGTCATTTCCTTGAAAGCCTCAAGGAGCTCGTCGTTGGAGAGCTTCGCCATGATGGGCGTCCTTTCTGTTCTTGTCGGATCCCAGATGTTCTCTGGCGATCCGTGCCGTGAGTGGCGTTGTGTTGGGTGCGACCTGCTCGACGGGTGTCGAGATCAGGCCTCGTCGCCACCCTCGGCGACGTCTGCGGTGGCCTCTTCGGCAGCCGGAGCTGCGTCGGAAACCGGGCCCTCGGTCTCGACCTTCGCGCGCAGGGCCTCGATTGCACGAGCGCTCTGCGACAGCGGGGCCGCGAAGAGGTAAACCGCCTGGCTGAGCGAGGCCTGGAAGCCCCCGGCCAGCTTGGCGAGCAGGGTCTCGCGGGACTCGAGGTCCGCAAGCTTGTTGATCTCCTCGGCCGACATGGCCTTGCCGTCAAGGACGCCGCCCTTGATGACGAGGAGAGGGTTGGCCTTGGCGAAGTCACGCAGCTTCTTCGCCGTCTCCACCGGGTCACCGGTGACGAAGGCGATAGCGGACGGGCCCTGGAGCTGGCCGTCGAAGGCCGTGACTCCGGCCTCGGCAGCCGCACGAGCGGTCAGCGTGTTCTTCACCACGGAGTAAGTGGCGTGCTCACGAATGGAGTTACGCAGATCGGTGATCTGCGCCACGGTCAGGCCGCGGTACTCCGTCAGCACGGCAGCATCCGAGTTGCGGAAGTTGTCCGCGAGCTCGGCAATGGCTGCATCCTTTGCGGCAGTAGCCATGCGTGCCTCCTTCGGTGGTGAATGCCAGTGGTGAGGGCGCACATGAAAAAGAGCCTCAGGCGCAGGCGCGCTGAGGCTCGTATGTCACCGACGATCACACTCGAAGAGGCGATCACGATGGACGGCTTAGCTCACCTGCGCGGGCTGCTCACTTCCGTGAGGCCTTCGGTCGTGCGCCGCTTCGAGAAGCAACTCATGACAACCGGCGGTCATTGGTACGCAAGAGACTACCGGGCGCGGTGCCAGCGACCAAATCGAGGGCGCCGTCTTGCCCGGACGGCACGGACGTCGTCGACAGCACACCTGCTGTTCATCCACCGGACGCATCGGGCGCGCTCCGCGAACTCCTTTGGCAGCGTATGTTTTTCGGCGCACCCTGAAAACTCCTTGGAAGGCATCCCCATGGGTCAGCACCCTCCCCGCCGGTTCCTCGCCGGCACGGCCGCCCTCGTCGTGGTCGGCGCGCTCGGCACCGCGTTCAGCCCCGCGCAAGCCGCGTCCTCGACCGTCCTCGTCTCCGAGGTCTTTGGGGGCGGCGGCAACTCCGGCGCTCCGCTGCGCAGCGACTTCGTCGAGCTGTACAACGCCTCCGGCACGGCGATCGACCTCACCGGGTGGAGCGTGCAATACTGGTCCGCCTCAGGCACGAGCGCGCAGACGACGCCCCTCACCGGCTCGGTCCCGGCGGGCCACCACTTCCTCGTCCAGGAGGCTGACGGAGCGAACACCTCGGCCGCGGCCCTTCCGAACGCCGACGTGACGGGCCGCATCCCCATGTCCTCCTCCGCCGGTCGCGTCGCCCTCGTCAACGCCGATGGCGCCACCGTCGACCTCGTCGGCTGGGGCAATGCGGCGGTCGCCGAAGGAGCCCCGGCTCCCGCGACGTCGAACACCACCTCCGTCGCACGCCGCAGCGAGTGCACAGACACCGACGACAACGCGAGTGACTTCGCCACCGGGGCGCCCTCTCCGGCGGGCGCTGCCGCCGGCGCGAGCTTGTGCTCTGCCGTGCAGCCGCCAGCCCCATCGGCCACGACCATTCAGGAGATCCAGGGATCGTCGCACCTCTCCCCGCTGCGCGATCAGCGCGTGAGCGGCGTTGCCGGTGTCATCACGGCGACCTCGCGCACCGGCTTCTGGATGCAGGCGCCCAGCGACGAGAACGACGCCACGAGCGATGCTGTCTTCGTCTACACCAGGTCGGCGCCGGCGCAGAGCGTCGGTGACGCCGTCGAGGTCGCCGGCGTGGTCACCGAGTTCCGCCCCGGCGGCGCATCCGGCAATGACAACCTCACGACGACCCAGATCTCGAGCCCGAAGGTCTCCGTCACCGGCCACGGCCAGGCGATTCCGGCCGTGTGGATCGGCAAGGACCGCATCGCACCGCAGCAGACGATCGAAGCGGGCGACCCCAAGAGCGTCGAGTACGACTCCGCCGTCTTCGACCCGGCCCGGCACTCCATCGACTTCAACGAGTCCCTCGAGGGCATGAAGGTGGCTCTCGACGATGCGCGCGCCGTCGGCCCCACGAACGCGCGCTACGGCGAGACGCCCGTCGTGCCCGGCCAGAACGTCAGCGCCACCACCAGCCCGCGCGGCGGCGTCGTGTACGGCGGATACGATCGCCCCAACGCCATGCGCCTCGTTCTCGACGACTCGCTCATCCCGGCGAACTCCATCCCCGCAGCCAACGTCGGCGACACCTACACGGGCACGACCATGGGCATCATGGACTACGCCTTCGCCATGCCCCACGTGCTCGTCACGACGCCCGCCGGCCACATGCCGTCCGGCCTCACCCGCGAGACGACCAGCGCACAGTCGAACAACCAGCTCGCCGTCGCCACGTTCAACGTCGAGAATCTCGCGCCCAGCGACCAGCAGGACAAGTACGACCGCCTCGCCGACCAGGTGACGACCAACCTCCGCTCGCCCGACGTCCTCGCGCTCGAGGAGATCCAGGACAACAACGGGGTGCAGAACGACGGCACCGTGGACTCCTCCACCACCGTGCGCAAGCTCGTCGACACGATCAAGGCCAGGGGCGGTCCCGCCTACGAGGCACGGTGGGTCAACCCTGAGGACGGCCAGGACGGGGGCGCGCCCGGCGGCAACATCCGTCAGGTCTTCCTCTTCCGCACCGACCGCGACATCGACTTCGTCGACGCCGGCAACCCGTCCGCGACGACGGCCACGCAGGTCATCGGGCGCGGCAAGAAGGCGGCGCTCACCGTCTCCCCCGGCCGCATCGACCCGACGAACCCCGCCTTCGCGGACTCCCGCAAACCACTCGTCGGCCAGTTCCGCTTCCGCGGCGAGAACGTCTTCGTCATCGCCAATCACTTCAACTCCAAGGGCGGCGACGACCCGCTGTTCGGCCGGTGGCAGCAACCCGTTCGCTCCTCCGAGACCCAGCGCCACGCCCAGGCGCAGGTGGTGCGAACCTTCACCGACCAGCTCCTCGCAGCCGACCCCGACGCACGAATCGTCGCCCTCGGCGACATCAACGACTTCGAGTTCAGCCGCACCACCGACATCCTCGTCGGCTCCGGAGCGAACGCGATGACGGACCTGCCGCGCACGCTCCCCGCGAACGAGCGCTACAGCTACGTCTACGAGGGCAACAGCCAGACCCTCGACCACATCCTCGTCTCGCCGCAGCTGACGCGCAGCCCCAAGGGCTGGAAGGGCGCGCCCTACAGCTACGACATCGTGCACACGAACAGCGAGTTCACCGACCAGGACTCCGACCACGACCCGCAGGTGGTGCGACTGCAGATCCGCCCCAACTGATCCGATCAGCACGACGCAAGAGGCCCCGCCGAGTTCGACTCGGTGGGGCCTCGTGCGTCAACGAGAAAGATCAGGCCTGCTCGCCCGACTCCTCCATGAGGTTGCGCGTACGCGACTGGTCGAGCAGGATGCCGGGGCCCATCGTCGTGGCCAGCGTGGCCTTCGTGATGTAGCGACCCTTCGAAGCGGACGGCTTGAGGCGCAGGATCTCCTCCAGCGCAGCCGCGTAGTTCTCGACGAGGGCGCGCTCGTCGAACGAGGCCTTGCCGATGATGAAGTGAAGGTTCGCGTGCTTGTCGACGCGGAACTCGATCTTTCCGCCCTTGATGTCGGAGACGGCCTTGGCGACGTCCATCGTCACCGTGCCCGTCTTCGGGTTCGGCATGAGACCGCGGGGGCCGAGGACCTTACCGAGACGACCGACCTTGCCCATGAGGTCCGGCGTGGCGACGACGGCGTCGAAGTCCGTCCAGCCGCCCTGAACCTTGGCGATGAGGTCGTCCGAACCGACGAAGTCGGCGCCGGCGGCCTCAGCCGCAGCTGCCTTGTCGCCGTTCGCGAAGACGAGGACGCGGGCCGTCTTACCCGTGCCGTGCGGCAGGTTGACCGTGCCGCGGACCATCTGGTCGGCCTTGCGCGGGTCGACACCGAGACGCATCGCGACCTCGACGGTGGCGTCGAACTTCGTCTCGTTCGTCGACTTGGCGATACGAACCGCCTCGAGCGGGGAGTAGAGCTTGCCGGCCTCGATCTTCTCTTCGGCCGCGCGGTAAGCCTTGCTGCGCTTCATGAGTTCTCCTTGGAACAGGTGGAGGTCGTGGTTGTACGGACCAGCGCGGGCCCAACCACTTTCGAACCGTGAGGTTCACGACGGACGGAAAGGCTCCGAACGCCGCTGATGCCACAAGGGCAACCCTTCAAGGATAGCCGAAGGGCCCAGCCCACCGAAATCGGTGAGCCAGGCCCTTCGAGGACGACAGCGGTGGAGATCAGACCATGTTTTCTGGACTGAAAGCACACCGCCGGATCGTCACCTACGAAGCGAACGCGCGGCGTCCGTTCCGTCGGTGCACTTTCAGTCCGTGGTAATACCCATCGAGCGCGCCGTTCCCGCAATGATGCGCGAGGCCATGTCGATGTCGTTGGCGTTCAGGTCCTGCATCTTCATCTCGGCGATCTCGCGGATCTGGTCCTTGCTCAGGTGAGCGACCTTCGTCTTGTGGGGCTCGCCGGAGCCCTTCTGCACGCCCGCAGCCTTCTTGATGAGCTCAGCAGCCGGCGGCGTCTTCGTGATGAACGTGAAGGAGCGGTCTTCGTAGACCGTGATCTCGACCGGGATGACGTTGCCACGCTGGGATTCCGTCGCGGCGTTGTACGCCTTGACGAACTCCATGATGTTGACGCCGTGCTGACCCAGCGCCGGACCGACCGGCGGTGCCGGCGTAGCCGCGCCGGCCTGGATCTGCAGCTTGATGAAGCCGGAAACCTTCTTCTTCGGGGGCATGGTGCCACCTCTTTCGTGTTGTGGGCCGACGCCGTGGGCGATGACCCGGTTGCATCCTCGTCACCCGGACGGGCGACGAGAGGAACAGGTGGGGCTGATCAGATCTTGGCGACCTGGTTGAAGCCCAGTTCGACCGGCGTTTCGCGGCCGAAGATGGAGACGAGGACCTTGAGCTTCGCGGTGTCAGCGTTGATCTCGGAGATCGTCGCGGGCAGCGTCTCGAACGGGCCCTCCATGACGGTGACGGACTCGCCGACGGTGAAGTCGACAGCAACCGGGGCCGTGCCCGAGCCGCCCTTGGCGCCTCCGGTGGCAGCGGCGTCGGAAGCCTTCTCCGGCTCGTCGAACGTCGGGTTCAGCATCGTGACGACCTCGTCGATCGACAGCGGCGACGGCTGGTGGGCGTTGCCCACGAAGCCGGTGACGCCCGGCGTGTGACGCACGGCGCCCCACGACTCGTCGGTGAGGTCCATGCGCACGAGGACGTATCCGGGCATGCGAACGCGCGTGCCGGACTTCTTCTGACCGTTGCGGATCTCGGTGTACTCCTCGATCGGCACCTCGATCTGGAAGATGTAGTCCTCCATGTTGAGGCTCGTGATGCGCTGCTCGAGGTTCGTCTTCACGCGCTTCTCGTAGCCGGCGTAGGAGTGGATGACGTACCAGTCACCGAACTGCGACTTGAGGTCGGCGATGAAGGCCTCGCGCGGGTCGACGGCAGCCTCGTCGGCGCCGTCCTCGGAAGCGGACGCCTCGTCCTCGGTGCGCGCGGCGTTCTCCTCGTCGGCTTCGTCGGCCGTCGGCAGCTTGCCGATCTCGCCGAGCTCGGGCGTGAGATCGGCGTCCGGCGTCTGTGCGGCGTCGGCCGCGTACTCGGCCTCTTCTCGAGCGGCGGGCGAGAGCTGCTCGGGGTTCTGCTCGGTCATCGACCCTGCTTCCTTCACATGAGGGGAACTACATTCAAGTGGTGCGCCACACAAGCGCGCCGCCCGTGCCTCCCGCGAAGCGGGCGCCCAGGCGGCGACTCTCGTGATGTCTCGGGGATCAGCCGGAGCCGAAGACCCACGACACCGCACGCGTGAACATCCAGTCTAGACCGTTGACGTAGGCCATGATGACCGCGAGGAACACCAGGACGGCAATCGTGAAGCTGGTGAGTTCGTCACGCGTGGGGTAGACGACCTTGCGCATCTCGTCGATCACCTGTCGGGCGAACAACAGGATGCGGCCGAAGAAACCGCGGCGCTCACGCTCGCCTGCGACGGCCGTGCTCGTCGCTGCGTCGTTGTCTGCCACAGTGTCACCCTTCCGGATCAGTGCGCTGTGCAGGGCACGAGGGACTTGAACCCCCAACCCCCGGTTTTGGAGACCGGTGCTCTGCCAATTGAGCTAGTGCCCTTCGCGGGTTGCCCCGCGCGGTATCCCGAATGGGTGTCCGGTCTACCGGCGCACGAGTCTACGGGACGAACGGCGCTGGGTGGAAATCGGGGTGGCCCCACGGCCGCGAGGCTGCGCCACGCTCGGGAACGTACGTGCTCGGTGACAGGATGAGGGCGTGACCGGAACGACCAGGACCGCCCGCGACATCGACACCCTCCCGAAGGCCCACCTGCATCTGCACTTCACTGGCTCGATGGCGTTCGACACGCTGCTCGACCTCAGCGTCGCTCACCGAGTTCGCCTTCCGGAGAGCCTCACGGACCACTGGCCGCCGACTCTCGCCTCCGCCATGGACGAACGCGGCTGGTTCCGGTTCCAGCGCCTCTACGACGCGGCCCGCGCCTGCGTGCGCTCGGAGGACGACATGCGACGCATCGTGGACGAGGCCGCGGCCACAGACGCCGCGGAGGGTTCGCGATGGCTGGAGATCCAGGTCGACCCCACCTCCTACGCCCCCTTCGTCGGCGGAATCACACCCGCGCTGGAGATCGTGCTCGACGAAGCGCAGAAGGCGTCCGAGCGCCACGACATCGGCGTCGGCGTCGTCGTGGCTGCCTCGCGCCTCAAGCACCCCTTCGACGCCCGCACACTCGCCCGGCTCGCCGCGAGGAACGCAGGCCCGGTTGTCGGCTTCGGGTTGAGTAACGACGAGCGCCGCGGTGACACCGAGAGCTTCGCGCCGGCCTTCCGCATCGCCCGGGACGCCGGGCTCGCCTCGCTCCCCCACGGCGGTGAGCTGCTCGGCCCCGACGCGGTCACGGAAACGCTCGATGCGCTGCGTCCCGACCGCCTCGGCCACGGGGTGCGCAGTGCGGATTCCGATGACGTCCTGCGCAGGGTCGTCGACGACGGTGTGGGCCTCGAGGTGTGTCCCGGCAGCAACGTCGCGCTCGGCGTCTACGAGGAAGCACGTGACGTGCCCCTGCGCCGCCTCTTCGACGCCGGAGCCAAGATGGCGCTCGGCGCGGACGATCCCCTGCTGTTCGGCTCGCGCCTGAGCGATCAGTACCGCACGGCGCGCGACGTCCACGGCTTCAGCGACGCCGAACTCGCGCAGCTGGCACGCGACAGCTTCGCCATCTCCCGAGCACCGCAGGACGTCGTGCAGCGCGCGAACGCCGACATCGATGCGTGGCTGCTCGCCCAGCCCGCCAGCTCGCCCCGGCCGAACGAGGCGTGACGCTCAGAGCGTGAGGCCGACCCAGACGGGCTCGGGCACGAGACGGACGCCGAAGGCCTCCTCCACACCGTCGACGACGACGCGGGCGAGCGCTGCGACATCGGCAGCAGTGGCCGTACCGCGGTTCGTCAGGGCGAGCGTGTGCTTCGTCGAGAGGGCCGCGGGGCCCGGCATGTTGTAGCCCTTGCCGAAGCCGCCCTTGTCGATGAGCCACGCGGCCGACGTCTTGAGCATGTCGGGGTGCGCCGCGCCCGCGGGGAACTGCGGAGGCACCGGGCCGTCGGCGCCGAGGCGCTCCTCGGCGCGCGCGACGATCGAGTCCATTTGCTCACGCGTGACGATGGGGTTGGTGAAGAACGAGCCGCACGACCACGTGTCGTGATCGCCTGCCTCGAGCACCATGCCGCGCTTCGCGCGCTGCGCGAGAACGCCTGCACGCGCGTCGGCGAGCGGCACGCGCTCGCCCTGCTCGACGCCCAGGCCGGCCGCGAGGTCGGCGTACGCGATGGGCTGGCTGCGGTCTGCCTTGCGCAGCTGGAACGAGACGTCGAGCACGACGTAGCGCCCGCTCTTGTCACCCTCGCGATACGGGGTGTTCTTGAAGATGCTGTGGCGGTAGGTGAACTCGCAGTCGGCGTTCGCGAAAGTCTTGATCTGCTGCGTCACCCGGTCGTAGGTGCGCACGCTGGAGATCGTCTGGGCGACCTCCTGGCCGTAGGCGCCGACGTTCTGCACCGGGGTGGCGCCGACGAGACCGGGAATGCCGGAGAGCGCCTCGATGCCCGACCAGTCGCGCTCACACGCCTCCCGCACGAAGTCGTCCCACACGACGCCGGCACCGACGCGGACGGTGACGCCACCGCAGTCTGAGTCGTGCTCGATCTCGAGGCCCTGGTTGGCGATCTTGACGACTGTTCCGGGGAACCCCTCGTCGGCGATGAGCAGGTTGGAGCCACCGGAGAGAACGAGCAGGGGCTCGCCCGCGTCGTCGGTCTCGCGCACGGCGTCGACGATCTCGTCGATGGTCTCGGCCACGACGAGGCGGCGTGCGGGGCCGCCGACGTGCATCGTCGTCAGCGATGCCAGGGGGATGTCGAACTGCTCCTGCACGAAGACCTCACTCAGATGTTGACGACCGCTCGGGCTCGGTTCAAGACCTTAGTGCCTGCCACCGACACGGCCGCATCGAGCGTCACTGTGCCGGCGGACTCGTCCGTTGCGGCGACCGTGAGAACGAGCGCCACCTCGACGCCGTCGTCACCGGCCGGCACGACGACCGGGGCGGCGAAGCGCGTCGTGAAGGATGCGACCTCACGCCCCGCCGCTACCGTCTCGACGGCGGAAGCCACGAGGCCCATGGTGAGCATGCCGTGCGCGATGACGTCGGGCAGACCGACGGAGCGGGCAAACTCCTCGTCCTGGTGGATGGGGTTCTGATCGCCACTCGCGTTGGCATAGGCCACGAGGTCGGCTCGCAGCAGACGGTGGGTCGTCGACCAGACCTCGTCACCGACCTCGGCGTCGGCGAGGCATGTCACGGTGCTCATGCCTGCTCCCCTCGAATGACGACGACACTCGTCGTCGTGACGCGGGGCTCGCCCGCAGTGGTCTCGACGCCCGTCTCGAGCGTCACCATGTCGTGCCCGCCGGCCGAGCGCACCCGGCGCACCGTGGTGGTGGCGGCGAGTTCGTCGCCCGCGACGATCGGTGCGTGGTAGGTGAAGCCCTCCTCGCCGTGGACGAGCCGCGAGAAGTCGACGTTCGCCTCCGGATCGACCATGAACTCGGCCTCGGCGCGCTGCGCGATCGTGACGGCGAACGTCAGGGGCGCAGCCTGTGACGTCGCGCCCGAGCTGGCGCCGGGCGAGCGAACGGCCGCAGCGAAGGCGTCGAGCTCGTCCTGCGTCACGACGTGCGGCTCCGGAATGGAATAGGTGCGGCCCTCGACGGCCGGATTCACTGCCATGGCTCGACCGTAGGCGCCCCGCAGGGCTACCCGGAAGTCGCTGCCGACGCCGAACCTGCGCGAGCGGCTCAGACATGACGAAGGGCCGTCACCGTGCGGTGACGACCCTTCGTGGATGTTTCGTGCGCGAGATCAGCGGGTCTCGCGGTGCGCCGTGTGCTTCACGCAGCGCTTGCAGAACTTCGCCAGTTCGAGACGGTCGGGGTTGTTCCGACGGTTCTTCTTGGTGATGTAGTTGCGCTCCTTGCACACGGTGCAAGCCATCGTGATCTTCGGGCGAACGTCAGCGCTCTTGGAGGCCATGTCCCACACCTGCTCTCGGAAAGTCGAAATCTGTTGTCATGAAGATTGGTAGCGGGAGCGGGACTCGATCCCGCGACCTCACGATTATGAGTCGTGCGCTCTAACCAGCTGAGCTACCCCGCCGCGCCGTGAACCTTCCGGGCGAGCCCGAAACATTCAAGCGAGCCCCCAAACGGAATCGAACCGTTGACCTTCTCCTTACCATGGAGACGCTCTGCCGACTGAGCTATAGGGGCCTCGCGCCACCGGTATCGAAGGCTCGACACGTTTTGGGCGCGAGGAAGACCTTACACGGGTGGGTAACCAAAGTGAAATCGAGATGACCTGCGGATGCGGGTGTTCTCGACCACACACGAAGCCGCTTCGTGACGCCATCGCTACGACCGTGTAACACCGACCGGCACCCGGGCATTCCCGACGCTGCGCCGGGGCCACTCGGGCCACTCTGGGCCGTCGGAAGCCACTGGCGGCCGTTCGCGCACAGGATGACGGCGGGGCCTCCCCCAGAGGTGGCCCCGCCGTCTGCACCTTGTTCACCCTTGCCCTCGACGTGGACGTCAGGCTCCACGCGAGGACACCCGGACAAACGCCTCGGGGCGCCGGGAAAGTTCCCGACGCCCCGAGGCGTTTTTTCGGCGCTTCTTTTGCGCCGCGATCCGATGCGGCTCAGGCGAGCGGACGCACCGATCCGCGCACGTGTTCCGTGCGCTTCTTCGCGTTGCGCAGGGCAAGGTCGAAACCGCCGTCGCGCGCACCCTCGGCCACGAACGACACCGTGCTAGGGATGAGCAGCGGCTTGCGGAAGCTCATCGTCGCCTCGTAGGCGTCCGGCAAGCGGTTCTCGATCGCCGCGAGCATGCGCGCCTTGCTCCACATGCCGTGCACGATCGTCGTCGGGAAACCGAGCGCCTTGGCGGCAAGCGGATTCATGTGAATCGGGTTCACGTCGCCCGAGACCTTGGCGTAGCGACGCCCGAGGTCTCCCCCGAGGCGCCACGTGGCTCCGAAGCCCTCGACGGCGTCCGGCTCGTCCACCTTCGGCGGCACCTCGCCCTCGACCTTGCGGCCGCGGAAGAGGTACGTCGAACGCCCTTCCCACACGAGCTCGCCGCCGACGTAGACCTCACCGATGAGGTCGGCCTGCGCGCCGCGGAAGTGCGGACGCAGGTTCTCGGCACGAGCGCGCAGTTCGAGCGTCTCACCGAGCAGCACCGGACGGTGCTGCGTAATGGTGTTCTCGAGGTGCACGCTGCCCATGAGCGGGAACGGGAAGGCCTCGTCGGACATGAGCGCGACCTGCAGCGGGAAGACGAGCACGTGCAGGTACGTGCTCGGCAGGCGGTTGCTCAAAGCGAACCCGCAGACGGCGTCGTAGTCGGCGACGTCGGTAACGCTCGGCGTCACGTCCCGGCGCACGACCTCGAGGTCCGGCAGGGTCTTGCCCTTCCGGCGCCCGCCCGTGGCCACGGCCTTCGCGAACATCGGTCCGAGCTTGGGCTCGCCCTTCAGTTCGATCGTCCGAGCCGATGCCACGTCAGGCTCCGATCTGGCTCTGACCGCACACGCGCAGAACCTGGCCGGTCACACCCGCGGAACCCGGCTCGGCGAAGAAGGCGATGGCCTCGCCCACGTCGACCGGCTGGCCGCCCTGGAGCATCGAGTTGAGTCGACGACCCACCTCGCGCGTGGCGACGGGGATCTTGGACGTCATGTCGGTCTCGATGAAGCCCGGCGCGACGGCGTTGACCGTGATGTTGCGGTCGGCGAGGTGCTCCGACAGCTCACGGACGAGACCGATGACACCGGCCTTCGACGCGGCGTAGTTGGCCTGGCCACGGTTACCGCCGATGCCCGAGGTGGAGGCGACGGAGACGATGCGGCCGCCGTCCTTGAGCCCGCCCTTGGTGGCCGGGTCGAGGAGCACCTCGTTGATGCGCAGCTGCGAGGCGAGGTTGACGTCGATGACGGAACCCCAGCGGTCGGCGTCGGTGTTGACGAACAGCTTGTCGCGCGTGATGCCGGCGTTGTGGACGATGACGTCCAGCTTGTCGGCCTTGCGCGCCACGGCCTCGGCGATCTTGTGACCGGCGTCCGGCGTCGTGATGTCGAGGCCGAGCGACGTACCGCCGATCTCGTTGGCGACCTTGCTCAGGGCGTCACCGGCGGCGGGGATGTCGACGGCGATGACGTGCGCACCGGCGCGGGCGAAGACGCGCGCGATCTGCGCACCGATACCGCGAGCGGCGCCGGTGACGACGGCGACCTGACCGTCGAACGGACGGTGCCAGTCGAGCACCTCCTGGACGCCGTGCTTGCGAATGCGCACCGGCTGGCCGGAGACGTACGCCGAGCGGCTCGAGAGGAAGAAGCGCAGCGGCGCGGCGAGCACCGAGCTGTCGCCCTGAGCGTTCGGGTCGACCCAGAACAGGTTGGCCGAAGCGCCGGCACGCAGCTCCTTGCCGATCGAGCGCGTGATGCCCTCGAACGCCTGAGCGGTGGCGGCGGCCTCGACGTCGTCGATCTCGCTCGGCGTCGTCGCGAGGACGATGACGCGAGCCGAACGACCGAGCGCCTTGACGGCGGGCACGGCAATGGCGCGGAACGCCTCGAGGTCGGCCAGCGTCTTGGCGTCTGTCACGTCGATGACGAGGGCGCCCAGCTTGTCGCCGTAGGACGCGTCGGGCGTGGCCTCGACGACCGTGGCGTCGGACGAGCGGATGATCGCGGCGGCGTTGGCGGCAGCGACACCGGCGCCGACGACACCGACGGCGGCGGGGCCGTCGAGGAGGGCCTGGCCCACCTCGTAGCGGCGCAGCACCGGCGGCTGGGGAAGCCCCAGCTGCTTGGCGAGCTTCTTGCCGAAACCGTTGTTGACGAAGTTCGAGTAACCGTCAGCCATCACACTGCCTCCAGAATCGCGACGACGCCCTGGCCACCGGCGGCACACACGGAGATGAGGCCGCGGCCGGAGCCCTTTTCGTGCAGCTGCTTCGCGAGCTGGGCGATGATGCGCCCACCCGTGGCAGCGAAGGGGTGACCCGCCGCGAGCGACGAGCCGTTGACGTTGAGCTTGCTGCGGTCGATCGAGCCCAGGGGCGCGTCGAGACCGAGCTTCTCCTTGCAAAACTCCGGGTCCTCCCACGCCTTGAGCGTCGCGAGGACGGTCGAGGCGAAGGCCTCGTGGATCTCGTAGAAGTCGAAGTCCTGCAGGGACAGACCGTTGCGCTCCAGCAGACGCGGCACGGCGTAGGCGGGAGCCATGAGCAGGCCCTCGTCACCGTTGACGTAGTCCACCGCGGCGCCCTCACCGTCGACGAAGCGGGCGAGCAGCGGCAGGTTGCGCTCCTTGGCCCACTCCTCGCTGCCGAACAGGACGGCCGAGGCGCCGTCGGTGAGCGGCGTCGAGTTGCCGGCGGTCATCGTGCGGTTCTCGCCCTTGCCGAAGACCGGCTTGAGCTTGGCGAGCTTCTCCGCCGTGCTGTCGGGACGCAGGTTGTTGTCCTTGGAAAGGCCCAGGAAGGGCGTGATGAGGTCGTCGAAGAAACCGCGGTCGTACGCAGCGGCCATGTTCTGGTGGCTGGCGGCCGCGAGCTCGTCCTGAGCCTCGCGGGTGATGCCCCACTTCTCGGCCGTGATGGCCATGTGGTCACCCATGGTGAGGCCGGTGCGCGGCTCCTCGTTGCGCGGCTGCTCCGGGGCCAGCTGGTTCGGGCGGATCGAGGCGAGCGCCTTGAGGCGGTCACCCGTCGTCTTCGCGTAGTTGGCCTTCATCAGCGTCTTGCGCAGGCCGTCGTTGAGGGCCAGCGGGGCGTCGGACGTCGTGTCGGTGCCGCCGGTGATGGCGGAGTCGATCTGGCCGAGTTTGATCTTGTTCGACACGAGGATGGCGGCCTCGAGGCCGGTGGCGCAGGCCTGCTGAATGTCGTAGGCCGGCGTCGTCGACGCCAGGTGGCTGCCGAGAACCGACTCGCGGGTGAGGTTGAAGTCGCGCGCGTGCTTGATGACGGCGCCCGCGACGACCTCACCGAGGCGCTCGCCGGCCAGGGAATAGCGCGAGACGAGGCCGTCGATGGCCGCCGTCAGCATGTCCTGGTTGCTCGCCTTGAGGTAGGCGCCGCCCGAGCGTGCGAAGGGGATGCGGTTGCCGCCGATGACGTAGGCGTCACGGATCGTGGTCATTTCTCGCTCCGATGGTCGTGAGAACCCTGGTCGCCGAGCCGCGTTCGCGATTCGACGTGAGTAGAAGTGCTCATTGAAACTTACCGATACGGACAGTAGCAGGTACGCGCGGTACGCGGTACCCTCTGGGACATGTCCGCCCCTTCGAGCACCTCCGACCAAGGCCAGACGCCCCGCGACGGGCGCGACGTGCGCTGGGCCGCCCACCGCGTCGCCAGGCGCCGTGAGCTCGTCGACGCCACCGTGCGGGCCATCCGCACGCACGGCGCCGGCGTCGGCATGGAGGAGATCGCCGCGCAGGCGGGCACGAGCAAGACCGTCATCTACCGCCACCTCGGCGACCGACACGGGGTCTACCTCGCGGTCTGTGAATCCGTTGACGCCCGCATCCTCGCCGAGATCGAGCAGGCCACCGCCTCGTCCGGCGGCTTCGCCACGACGGCCGAGGTCAACCTCCCCCGGATCCTCGGCGCGGTCATCGACAGCTACCTGCGCCTCGTCGAACGCGACCCCGAGGTCTACCGCTTCGTCGTGCGCCGCCCCGACGTCACGCTTCCCGACGACCTGCCAGCGAGCGACCCGGTCACCGGCCTCTCGGGGCGTATTGCGGACAACCTCACCCACCTGCTCGCGCAGTTACAGCCGGACGACGCCCACGCCCAGGGGCGGAATCGGGCGCTGGCCTGGGCGCTCGTCGGCATGGTCAAGGAGTCGGCCGATCGCTGGCTCGAAAACCCCGACGGCCTCACGCGTACGGACCTCGCGCGCCACCTCGCAGCGTTCGCCCACACCGGCCTGGCCGGCCACGGCGAGCTCCCGACTTCCGACGGATCGGCCCCACACCCGCGCCGTCGATGACACGATCCTGACCAGACGATGCCCTTCATCCCACCCAGACCGACGCGTCACGCAACACCGCGTCCCAGGAGGACGACATGAGCACGACCACGAACGACACCACTCCCCGTCACGAGAACCCGAACGCCGCCGAACCGCTCGGCGCACAGGCCGACGTCGACGTCCTGCGCGCCGCGCTCGACGGCCCGTGGCGCGACCTTCGCGAGCGCGTGCGCCGCGAACTGCCGGCCGACGCCATCACGGGCACCCCGGGCGAGCCGATCGACGTCCAGCGCGAGCGCGTCACCCGTCAGGTACTCGCCCTCGCGGACATGGGCTACGGCTCCATCGGCTTCCCCACCGAGCACGGCGGCACCCTCGACTACGGCGCCTCCTGCGTCGCGTTCGAGATGCAAGCCTTCGGCGACCTGTCGCTCCTCATCAAACTCGGCGTCCAGTTCGGCCTGTTCGGCGGCGCGCTCGCCCGCCTCGGCACCGAGCGTCACCTCTCGGCGTACCTGCCCGACATCATGTCGGGGCGCCTCATGGGCTGCTTCGCCATGACGGAGATCGGCCACGGTTCCAACGTCGCAGAGGTCGAGACGACCGCGACGTACGACATCGAGACCGACGAGATCGTCATTCACTCCCCCACCGTCTCCGCGACGAAGACCTACATCGGCAACGCCGCGAAGGACGGCAAGGCGGCCGTGGTCTTCGCCCAGCTCGTCGTGCCGCAGGTCGGCGACGTCCCGGACGGCGAGGAGGAGAGCGGCGAGCACGGCGTGCACGCCCTGTTCGTGCGCATCCGCGACGACGAGGGCAACCCGATGCCCGGCGTCACGATCGGCGACAACGGCGCCAAGGGCGGCCTGCCGGGCGTCGACAACGGCACCATCGCGTTCGACCACGTCCGCGTGCCGCGCGAGAACCTGCTCGACAAGTTCGGCGGCATCGACGAGACCGGCGCCTACGTCTCCGAGATCGACAACGTCAACCGACGCTTCTTCACGATGCTCGGCACCCTCGTGCGCGGCCGCGTCTGCGTCGGTGGCGGCTCGGGTTCCGCGGCGCAGAAGGCGCTGGCCATCGCCATCCGCTACGGCGACCAGCGCCGTCAGTTCGCCGCTCCGGGTGAGGAGCAGGAGATCGTCGTCCTCGACTACCTCGCGCACCAGCGCAAGCTGCTGCCGCGCCTGGCGAAGTCGTACGCGCTGCGGTTCGCGCAGAACGCCATGACCTCGCGCCTGCAGGAGCTCGAGGACGCGGCCAAATCCGCCGAGGGCGGCACGCCCGGCCCCGACCACGAGGACGCCCAGCGCGAACTCGAGTCGTGGGTGGCCGGCATGAAGGCGCAGACGACCTGGCACGCGCTCGACACCATCCAGGCCTGCCGCGAGGCCTGCGGTGGCGCCGGGTACATGGCCGTCAACGGCCTGACGCAGATGCGCGCGGACGTCGACGTCTTCGCCACCTTCGAGGGCGACAACACCGTGCTCATGCAGCTCGTCGCCAAGGGTCTGCTCACCGAGTACCGCGACAGCTGGGGCGACCTCGACATCGCCGGCATGATCGCCCGCGTGGCCTCCCAGACCGTCGAGGGTCTCGTGGAGAACACGCTCAAGCGCGCCGGCCTGCAGAAGCTCATCGACGGCGCCACGCCGCGCAACGACGAGACCGCTCTCGACTCGCGCGGCTGGCAGGAATCGATGTTCTCCGAGCGCGCGAGCCACCTGCTCGAGACGGCGGCGATGCGTCTGCGCAAGGCCGGCAAGGACAACGGCTTCGAGGTGTTCAACAACGCCCAGGACCACATCCTCGCCGCCGCGAAGGCCGACATCGACCTGCGCGTCTTCGAGGCCTTCCAGGACGGCCTCGAGGCGATGGAGGACGGCTCGGCCCGCGACCTCATGGCGAAGGTCTTCGACCTCTACGCCCTGTCGTCGATCGAGGAGGACAAGGGCTGGTTCATGGAGCACGGCCGCCTCTCGGTGGCGCGCTCCAAGGCCGTCACGACGCGCATCAACTCGCTGTGCGGCGAGCTGCGCCCGCACGCCGTCATGCTGACGGAGGCGTTCGGCATCCCCGAGGGCTGGCTCGAGAACGACCTCATCGACCTCGGCCAGGACCGCGCCGGCGTCACCCGCTGACACGAAATCCTCGCACCACCTCAGACGGCGGCCCGGCTCAACGTAGCTGGGCAGCCGTCGGTGTCCGTCAGCGCTCGCTACGTCACGGCGACCGGGCCTGCCGCGAGCGCCGTTAGGGTCGGATCATGCAGACGATCCATCACATCGCCCTGGCCGACGAGTGGGACGAGGCGCAGCGTGAGGGCACCTACGCGACGTCGACGCTCGGCATGAGCATCGACGCCGTGGGTTACCTGCACGCGAGCTTCCCCGAGCAGGTTCGCCCGACCCTCGAGCGCTTCTACTCCGACGTCGACGCGCCGCTCGTCCTGCTCACGCTCGACCCGGAGGCCCTGGCCGAGGCGGGCCTCGAGGTGCGCGTCGAACCGGCGGCGCCCGACGACCCCGAGAGTGAGCGCTTCGCGCACGTGTACGGCGGCGTGCTGCCCGTCAACGCTGTCAGCTCTGTCGAGTCGCTCGAGTTGCCCGGCACGCAGGCGTGAACAGCAGCAAGGACAAGACGAAGGCCCCGCAGCTGATGCTGCGGGGCCTTCGTGCACTGGGGTGCCAGGTGAAGGATTCGAACCTTCGAAGCTTTCGCGACGGATTTACAGTCCGCTCCCATTGGCCGCTCGGGCAACCTGGCTCGCGTGCTCGGAAACAATAGCAAAGAGGCGGGAGGCTGGGCGAATCGGCTCGTTCGTCCCACCCGCGCGGCGCCACCTTCGCCGACCGCCTCCCCTAACCGGCATGTCGGGCTCTATCGTGGCGCTGGAGAAAGCACTCACCGGCGACCCGAGGAGACACCGTGGTAGACAGCTCGTTCGACATCGTCAGCAAGATCGACAAGCAGGAGGTCGCGAACGCCGTCAACCAGGCGGCCAAGGAGATCTCGTCGCGCTACGACTTCAAGAACGTCGGCGCCTCCGTCGAGCTGTCCGGCGACTCGATCGTCATGAAGGCCAACTCCGAGGAGCGCACCCTCGCCGTTCTCGACGTGCTGCAGACGAAGCTCGTCAAGCGCGGTGTCTCGCTCAAGACGCTCGACTACGGCAGCGACGAGCCGACGCCGAAGCTCTCCGGCAAGGAGTACCGACTCGAGGCCGCCCTCAAGGAGGGCATCTCGTCGGAAAACGCCAAAAAGATCAGCAAGCTCATCCGTGACGAGGGCCCCAAGACGGTCAAGGCACGTATCGAGGGTGACGAACTGCGCGTCACGAGCAAGAGCCGTGACGACCTGCAGACCGTGCAGCAGCTCCTTCGCGGCGCCGACCTCGACGTGGCCCTGCAGTTCACGAACTACCGCTGACCCGGCCATGACCTCCCTCCGCGAGTCCTACGCGCTACGGACGTGGGCACTCGTGCTCGTTCTCGTCGTTCTCGCCGCGGCCGGTGGCGAACGCCTCGTCGACACGCTGGCCGACGACGAGGAAACGGTCGCCTGGGCACACGGAGCACGCCTGGCCTCGTCCGCCGTGACACTCGTTGTCTCGCTCGTCGCGCTCGCGCTCATGGGGCGTGGACACCATCGTCGGATGGCCACGTTGCGCCCTGCCGCGCCCACCCCGACGAAGCTGTTGGGCTCCCCGCGGGACGAGGAGGACGAGGAGGAGAAGGCGCAGATGCTCGTCGAGACCTTCCCGCTGACGACGTGCCTGCTCGTGCTCGCCCTGGCGGTGGCGGTGTTCGTCGCGACCTACCCGGAGGAGCCCGCGTTCGTGCGGGTTCTTGCCTCGACGGGAGCCCTCATCACGTTCCTGTGGCTCCTCGGGGCCGTCGCCTCCCGCGTGCGCGCGGGACGGGCGCTACGCAGCTGAGAGCCGCCGGTCAGTGCAGTGGGTTGGGCAGGAGGAGTTCGGTGTTGCGGTCGGCCGGGGTGCCCAGCCCCTCGCGCTCGGCGTTGATGTCGTTGTACGACAGTTCGCGGTAGAGGGACGCCAGCGCAGCCTGGGAGCCGTCGGAGTAGGAGGCCTGGTACGGCGCCGCCGACTCGACGAGCGTCGTGAAGAGGCTCAGCGTGCCGTCGGCGTTGTCGCAGACCTCGATGATGCGGGCGAGCTGGGGGAAGTCGACGTGGCTGGCCGTGTTGATCTCCCAGAAGCTGCGCTCGGGATCGCGGTGACGGCGCGCGGTGATGCTGTTGACGTGAGTGTGGCCGTTGACCCAGGCGATGACGTTCGGGAAGCGCTTCAGGGTGTTGACGACTTCGAGGCCACCGTGGCGGATCTCGGGCTTGCCCGGGTCGAGGAGCAGGTTGTTCATCGACTCGCTCGTGTGGTGGCTGAACAGGACGAACAACTCGTCGTCGACCTGACGCTTCTGCTCGGCGCCCCAGACATCGAAGAACCGGCTGCTGCCGGCCTCCAGACGGCGCTGCAGCCAGCGGAACTGCTCGTCACCGAGGCTGCCCTCGGTCCAGCCCGCGCGGTTCGTCGAATCCATGGCGATGCCGGTGACGCCGTCGGCGATGCGGAACGCGTAGTAGCCACGGCCCGTGGCGACGTTCTCCTCGGTGAAGCCGTGTCCTCCGCTCGGCAGGTGCGCCTTCATGTACTCGACAGGCGTGAACGGCGCGCGACGGGCGTCCGGCGTCACGCTGCGCGTCGTCATCGACGATGTCTGCGGCAGGGTGCGCGAGGCGCCGGTGTAGGCACGACGTAGCTGCGTGTTCGAGGTTGACGCCTTGAACCCCATGAACTTCTTGTCGCTCGTGTAGAGCTTCGCGACGGCCGCCCAGTCGCTCGGCAGCACCCCGCTCATCGAGTCGTCGTGGTTACCGAAGACGCTGAACCACGGCGTCTTGAGGCCGTGGCTGCGGTGCGGCGCAACGGCGCGGGCGAAGAATCCGGGCACCGTCGGGAAGCCGGCCTCCTTGTACCGGTCGCGCACGGCGTCGTCGCTCACGTTGTAGAACTGCTCGTCACCGCCGGTGGCGACGCCCTCCCACTCGGTGGCGGCACCGGTGTTCTGCCGAATCGTTCCACCGTTCATCACGGCGAGGAACCAGTCGAGTTCGACCGACTCGTGGTTGTCGGTGTTGTCGCCGGTGGAGACGACGCAGTCGAAGACGCGCCCGGAGAAGGGCCCCTTCGCCAGATCGTTGATGCGCTTGACGAGCTGCGCCCCACCGTGCGAGCCGAGCGGCTCCTGCGGGCGGAACGCGCTGCCGTTGACCGTGCTCAACCACTCGAAGCGCACCGGGCTCTGGGCGTCGATCATGTGCAGGTCGGTGAACTGAACGATGCTCGCGAGCGCCTTACGGGTGTCGTCGCGGTTCGGCTTGCCTGCGACCAACTCGTCGCGCACGACGAGTGCCCAACCCGGCCCGGCAGTGAGGCGCGCGTAACCCGACGAGGCCTTCGGCGTCGCGACGTTCGCCAGCGTCGTGCCCTTGGTGAACACGCTTCGCGACGCCGCGTAGGCAACCTGGCGATCGGTGGCGACGCCGGCGAAGGCGAGGGCGGCGAGGGAGCCTGAGGCACCCTTGAGGACACTGCGGCGGGAGATGTCGGACACGGGGAGACCTCTTCTCGGGCTGGGCGATCGTCCGAACATCGTGCCCGGCCGCCTCTACTCCCCAGTAACCCGCAACTGAACGTCGAATGAACGGCCCCTCGGGAGCGTTTCGTGAGGGCCCGCGGCTTACGCCTGCGTAGGGAAGCGGGGTGGGAGGCGCCGCCATCGTCGGCGTCGTAGCATGGCTGGAGCTACCCATCAGTATCGAAAGGCTGCGACCATGCCCCGCAACATTTACGACGAAGACCACGAGGCGTTCCGCTCCTCCGCCCGCGAGTTCGTCGAGCGCACCCTCGCCCCGCGTGCCGAGGAGATGATCCGCGATCACGTCATCGCGCGTGACATCTGGGAAGAGGCCGGCAAGCAGGGCTTCTTCGGCCTGTGCATCCCGGAGGAGTACGGCGGCGCCGGCATCGACGACTACCGCTTCAACGCGATCTTCGCCGAAGAGATCAGCAAGTTCACCGCCGCCGTCGCGTCGTGCTTCGGCATCCACTCGGATGTCACCGCGCCGTACATCGTCAGCCTCGGCACCGAGGAGCAGAAGCAGAAGTACCTGCCGCGGGTCGCGACGGGTGAGCTGATCCTGTCGATCGGCATGACGGAGCCGTCGGGCGGTTCGGACCTCGCCAACCTCAAGTCGATCGCCGTCAAGGCCGACGACGGTTCGGGCGACTGGATCCTCAACGGTTCGAAGACGTTCATCACGAACGGCCACCAGTGCGACGTCGCCGTTGTGGCGGCACGCACGGACCCGAGCAAGGGCGCCAAGGGCATCTCGCTGTTCCTCGTCGAGGCCGGCACCGAGGGCTTCACGAAGGGCAACAAGCTCGACAAGGTCGGCCAGGTCGAGTCCGACACCTCCGAGCTGTTCTTCGACAATGTGCGTCTGCCCGCCGACGCGCTGCTCGGCCCGCAGGACCTCGGCTTCATCGCGATGATGAAGCACCTGCCGCAGGAGCGCATCGGCAACGCCATCGCCAACATCGCGAACGCGAAGCAGATCCTCGCCGAGACGATCCAGTACTGCAAGGACCGCAAGGCTTTCGGTCAGCCCATCGGCTCGTTCCAGCACAACACGTTCAAGATCGCCGAGATGGTGACGAAGATCGAGGTCTCCGAGGCGTACATCGACGACTGTGTCGCCGCGCACGCCGAGGGCAAGCTGACGGCCGTCGACGCCGCGAAGGCGAAGTGGTGGGCCGCCCAGGTGCAGTGCGACGTACTCGACGAGTGCGTGCAGTTGCACGGTGGCTACGGCTACATGAACGAGTACCGCGTGGCACGTGCGTGGCGTGACGCGCGCGTGCACAAGATCTGGGCCGGTTCGAACGAGATCATGAAGATGATCATTGGGCGTGACCTCGGCTTGTGACGAGCGGATACCGGAGGTCGAGGGCCGGGCGAGCGCATGCTCGCCCGGCCCTCGACCGTAGGTAGACGCGACAGAACAAGCCCGAAGACGCAGGCTCTGACGAGAGCGCAGTGAAGGTTGAGGCCGTGCCGAGCGAATGCGAGGTGCGGCCTCAACCTTCACCCCTGCGACATCTCACAAGGTGGGGAGTTCTCCTGCCGATCGCCCCGCCATCGACTGCGTGACGCCCAGCGTTGGGAGTTTTGCAGCGAGCGGCACCGCCGGCTTCAGGCGAAGGCCTCGGCGGTCGTCGTCACCGAGCCGACGGCGTCGGGCTGCTTCGTCCACGCGGCTTGGGCGTTGAGAACTCGGATGGCTTCGTCCGGGCCGTGGGGCAAGCCGTGTTCGCGCATGTCGCGGGTGGTGTGCGCGTCCGCCACGAGCGTGATGTCGCACCCGCGGTGGATGCCGCCGTAGAACGCCCCCAGGTCTTGTGCACGACCGGCTGCTCGTCGCCGGTTCCAACTCGAGAACGATGCGCCACCCGTCACTCCCTTCGGGCAGCCCCTGATCCGAGTGCTGCACCCAGATGGCGGGGATGTCGGCGCGGCGCGCGTTCGTGACGAGGGTGGCGACCGCGGTGACGACGGCCTCGGCGTTGACGGATTCGGCCATGACGTCGTTCTGGACGTCGACGCCGAGAAGTGGTGTTTCGCTCGTGGTCTGACGATAGGGCGTGCCACCGACAACGGGGTGGCATGGTTCACCCGCCGAATTCCTATTGAGCATTGCTCAACACGGGCAGCCAAAGCATGATGGGATGTGATCCAGAGCACGTCGATAGCCGTCATCACGTCCGAGGAGCCCCTCATGACCGATCTGCCTCTCGTCTCCACCACCCTCTCCCTCGCGTCCGTCCTGGCCGAGCCGGCGTGGCGCACGCCGGAGACCGTCGCTCTCGTGCAGGGCCCGCGGCGCCTGACCTACGCGGAGACGTGGAACGAGGCGCGCAAGGTGGCCGCCGCACTCGTCGAGGACGGCGTGGAGCCCGGTGATCGGGTCGCACTGCTCGCTCCCAACGTCGTCGAGTTCGTCACGTCCTACTACGGCATCCTCGCCGCCGGTGGTGTCGTCGTGCCGGTACCGACGCTGCTGCAGGGTCGCGAAGCGGCGTTCCTCATCGCCACCGCGGGCGCCTCGCGCCTGCTCTACCACCCCGCTGTCGCGAGCACCGCGAATCAGGGTGCCGAACTCGCCGGGGTGCCGCTGCACGACATCACGACGTACGGGGCCGCCACCGAGCCACTCGCCTCGTTCGTCACGCGCGAGCCGATGGATCCGGCCGTCATCTTCTTCACGAGCGGCACCACGGGCAAGCCCAAGGGCGCCGTCCTCACTCACCTCAACCTCGTGATGAACGCCACCGTCAGCGCCTTCGACGGCAACGGAGTCGCGGACGACGCCGTCATCCTCGGCTGCCTGCCGCTGTTCCACATCTTCGGCCAGTCTGTGTCGCTCAACGCCGGCTTCCGACGCTCCTCGACCCTCGTGCTCCAGCCCCGCTTCGAGCCCCGTGAGGCGATCGACCTCATGAACGCCGAGGGCGTGACGATGATCTGCGCCGTGCCGACGATGTACATCCAGCTCCTCGCGGCGGTCGCGGAGAACCCCGATCTGAAGGTGCCCCACCTCGACGACGCCATCAGCGGCGGCGCCTCTCTGCCCGTGGCCGTCCTCGAGAGGTTCGAGAAGACGTTCTCGACCCGCATCCACGAGGGCTATGGCCTGTCCGAGACGTCCCCGTCGATCACCTCCAACCAGGAGCGCTTCGGTGTCGTCCCCGGCAGCGTCGGGCATCCGCTCTGGGGCGTCGACGTCGATATCGCCGACCTCACCGTGCCGGAGCGCATCAGCCTCGTCGGGCCGGGCGAGCGCGGCGAGGTGGTCGTGCGCGGCCACGCCGTCTTCGCCGGCTACTGGAACAACGCGGAGGCGAGCGCCGAAGCGCTCACCGACGGCTGGTTCCGCACCGGAGACATCGGCATCAAGGACGCTACGGGGCGCATCACGATCGTCGACCGCACAAAGGATCTCGTCATCCGCGGCGGGTACAACGTCTATCCGCGCGAGGTGGAAGAGGCGCTCATGCGCTACGACGGCGTTGCCCAGGTGGCCGTCATCGGTGTCCCCCACGAGGAGTACGGCGAGGAGATCATGGCCGTGGTCGTGCCCACCGAGGCCGGCGCCGTCGACGCCGACGCCCTCGTCGAGTGGTCGCGTGACGAGCTGGGCAAGCACAAGTACCCGCGTCGCGTGCAGATCGTGGAGCAACTGCCGCTCGGGCCGAGCATGAAGGTGCTCAAGCGCGAACTGCGTACCCAGTACAGTGACAACGCATAGGCTTGTTGAGCATCGCTCAATAAGCGCGCACACCCCAGGAAAGGAACGTCACACATGACGGCACGATTCACCGACCAGGTCGCCATCGTCACCGGCGCGAGCCGCGGCATCGGGCTGGCCATCGCGCAGCGCCTCGTCGACGAAGGCGCAAAGGTCATCATCACGGCCCGTGGCCAGGAGGCGCTCGACGCGGCCGTGGAACAACTCGGTGACAACGCCCGCGCCGTCGCCGGCAAGGCCCAGGACAAGGAACACCAGCAGGCCGTCGTCGACCTCGCTCTGTCGACCTGGGGCCGTCTCGATGTCCTCGTCAACAACACCGGCATCAACCCCGTCTACGGCGGCCTCATGGACCTGGACGACGACGCGGCCCGCAAGATCGCCGAGGTCAACCTGCTCGCCACCCTCTCGTGGACGCGCACCGCGTGGAACAGCTGGATGAAGGACAACGGCGGCTCCGTCGTCAACCTGGCCAGCATCGCCGGCCTGCGCACGGCCCCCGGCATCGCCTACTACGGCGTGACGAAGGCCGGCCTCATCCACCTCACCGAGGAGCTGGCCGTCGAGCTCGGCCCCACGGTGCGCGTCAACGCCGTGGCCCCCGCCGTCGTCAAGACCGACTTCGCCAAGGCCCTCTACGAGGGCCGTGAGGACGAGGTCGCCAAGCCGTACCCGCTCAAGCGCCTCGGCCGCCCCGAGGACATCGCCGGCCCCGTCGCCTTCCTCGCCTCCGAGGATGCGGCCTGGGTGACGGGCCAGACGCTGCCGATCGACGGTGGCATCACACTCACCGGCGGCTTCTGAGCATCCCGAAACCCTCGAACTCCCGACGAAAGGACATACCCATGACCCAGCGAACCGCCATCGTCACCGGTGCCGCGCGCGGCATCGGCGCGGCCGTCGCCCAGCGTCTCGCCTCCGACGGCTTGCAGGTTGCCGTCATCGACCTCGACGAGAGCGCGTGCGCCTCGACGGTCGAGGCCGTCACGTCCGCTGGCGGCAAGGCCATCGCCGTCGGCGCCGACGTCTCCGACGAGGAGAGCGTCAAGAAGGCCGTCCAGCGCGTCGCCGACGAGCTCGGTGCCCCCACCGTGCTCATCAACAACGCCGGCATCCTGCGCGACAACCTGCTGTTCAAGATGAGCGTCGACGACTGGGACATGGTCATGGGCGTTCACCTGCGCGGCAGCTTCCTCATGGCCCGCGAGGCCCAGGCCCACATGACGAAGGAAGGCTTCGGCCGCATCGTCAACCTGTCGTCGAGCTCGGCGCTCGGCAACCGCGGTCAGGCCAACTACTCGGCCGCCAAGGCCGGCCTGCAGGGCTTCACGAAGACCCTCGCCATCGAGCTCGGCAAGTTCGGCGTCACCGTCAACGCCATCGCTCCGGGCTTCATCGCCACGGACATGACGGCGGCCACCGCCGAGCGTGTCGGCGTGCCGTTCGACGACTTCATGAAGGGCGCGGCGGACGCCACGGCCGTCAAGAAGGTGGGCCGCCCCGAGGACATCGCCAACGCGGCGTCGTTCTTCTGCGACGAGCGCTCCGGGTACGTCTCCGGCCAGGTGCTCTACGTCGCCGGCGGACCCCTGAACTGAAGGAGGAGCTCATGCGTACGTTCAACGGACTCGAGGAACTCAAGGCCGCCGTCGGCGAGGAACTCGGCTCGAGCGAGTGGCACGAGGTCACCCAGACGATGGTCGACCAGTTCGCCGAGGCGACGGGCGACCATCAGTGGATCCACGTCGACCCGGAGAAGGCGAAGGCCGGCCCGTTCGGCACGACGATCGCTCACGGCTACCTCACGCTGAGCCTCGTGCCGATGCTGGCTGCCGAGATCTGGTCGATCGAGAACATCTCGATGGCCGTCAACTACGGCTCGAACAAGGTGCGTTTCACCCAGCCGGTTCCCGTCGGCTCGCGCGTGCGCGGCACCGCGGTGCTCGACGAGGTCAAGGAGTCGCCCAAGGGCGCCCAGGTGGCCATGACGTTCACCGTCGAGATCGAGGGCGAGGAGCGCCCGGCCTGCGTCGCACAGACGCTGTCGGTCATCGTGCCCTGACGCGAGTTCGCGGCTGACGCGAGGCCCGACCCGGAGTCCCTGCTCCGCGGTCGGGCCTCGTTCGTCTTCCCCCCGTCCTGTCCGGAAATGAACCGCCCGTCAGCGGGCGAAGACGGCGCGGGAGGCGATGACCTCGCGCATCGTGGCGTGCGCATCGACAACCGAGCGGCGCACCGACGCCGGGAGCTGCTGATCGAGCATCCGGCGCACCTCGACGTCGAGCTCCTCGCTCGCGAGGGCAGCGGGGAACGCGAGCGAGGCGACGCGGGCGAGGGCGTCCTCCCCCACCCACTCCCGCATGCGCGGGATGTCGCTGACGTAGCGCTCCACGTACGGCGCGAGAGTGGCCTCGTCGTCGGCCGACCAGAAACCGGAGGCGAGCGCGTTCATCTCGTAGTTGCTGTGAGCCGGCGAATCCTCGCTCGGCGCTGCCGTGAGCTCCTCCCAGGCCCACACCTTCGTCGCGGCGTCCGGGAACGACGCGCGAGCTGTGAGGTAGCCCAGGCGGCCGGACATCGTGTTGTCGGCGGCGAGCGCCTCGTCGAGATCGTCGATCGTGACGGCGTCGAGCTGCGCGAGGCGGCGCGCCACCCGCCAACGGAACGGAGTGTCACCGTCGAGCCCGGCGGGCAGGTCTTCTCCCCGGAACCACGGCGTGAGGCGCCCGGCGTCACCCGTACCGGCCAACAGGCGCGCGCCCGCGAGGGTGCGCGGGTCGTGTTCACCGTCGGCCTCGGCCAGCATGCGCTCGGCAAGGTCCGCGAGCCCGGCGAGCGCAGCCGGACGCTCGGACCACGGCAGGAAACGACCGACGACTGCGCCCAGAGCGAGCGAGGTGGCGACGTCGAGCACGGGCATCTGCGTCTCGGCCGGAAGCGCGGCCTCGGCTATCGCGAGGATCTGCTCGGGCGCCACCTCGGCGCGGGCCAGGCCGTGCGCGAGCGCCGTCCAGATCATGGCGCGCGTCGTCGCGTCGTCGATTCCCGGTAGCGCCCCCGCCATGGCCTCGAGGCTCGCGTTGTCGAACGCCACACCCGCCCACGTGAGGTCACCCGCGTTCGGCACGACGAGTGCAACGCTCTCGCCTCCCGTCGCAGCGGCGATGTTCGGCAGCTTCACGCGCCCGCTCACGCCGTGCAGATCGTCGGCGGCCACCTCGGCGCCCGTCTGGTCGTAGGCGGCGACGCGCACCGTGTGAACACGCGTCGCAGGGCGATCCGGGTCGGGCGTGATGACGAGTCGGGGGCTCGCGGTCTCGCCCACGTTGTCGCCGTCATGCTCGATCCGCAACGTGTCCATTCCGGCCGTCTCGAGCCACGCCTGCGCCCATTCGGTGAGGTCGCGTCCCGCCGCCTGCGAGAGTGCCTCGAGGAAGTCCGCGAGGGTGGCGTTCGCGAAGGCGTGACGCTCGAGGTGAGCGCGCACCCCGGCGACGAACGCGTCGTCCCCGATGTGGTGGATGAGCTGACGCAGAACGGCCGAGCCCTTGGCGTAGGAGATGCCGTCGAAGTTCTGAAGGGCCGTGTCCGTGTCGTCGGCGGGTGCCCCCGCGACGGGGTGCGTGGACGGCGAGCGCTCCGCCGCGTATCCCCAGGCCTTGCGGGAGGCTGCGACGTCGACCCAGGCGTCGTCGAACTCGGTGGCGGCCTCGAGCGTCCGGTTCGCCATGTACTCGGCGAAGGATTCGTTGAGCCACAGGTCGTCCCACCACTGCATCGTGACGAGATCGCCGAACCACATGTGCGCCATCTCGTGGCTGATCGTGTTGGCGCGCACGAGATGCTCGGTGCGCCCGGCCGCCCCGGTGAAGACGAGCTGGTCGCGGAACGTGACGCAGCCGGGGTTCTCCATGGCGCCCGCGTTGAACTCGGGCACGAACACCTGGTGGTACTCCCCGAACGGGTACCGGATGCCGAAGAGCGAGTGGTAGTGGTCGAACGACTGCTTCGTCACCGTGAGCATCTCGGGCGCCTGCGCTTCGAGGTGGTCTCGCAGCGACGCGCGGGCGTGGATGCCGAGGCGGATGCCGTCGTGCTCGTCGGTCACCGTGGCGAACGGGCCGGCACAGACGGTGACGAAGTAGGTGGCCAGTGGCTTCGTCGTCTCGGCCCGCCAGAGCCCGGGTTCGACCTCACGCATCGCTCCGTTCGCCACGACGATCCAGCCGCCGGGGGCGCGCACCGTGACGTCGTAGGGCGCCTTGAGGTCGGGCTGGTCGAAACACGCGTAGACGCGCGGCGCAGCATCCATGAAGAGGTGACCGTAGACATAGGCCTCGCCGTCCGCCGGGTCCTCGGCACGGTGCAGCCCCTGGCCGTCGCGGCCGTAGCGCATCGTAGCGGTGACGACGAGTTCGTTGTGTTCGGCGAGATCCGTCAGGTGCAGACGGCGTCCCTCGAGGGCCGACGCGGGCAGCTTGCGGCCGTTGAGCATCGCCGACTCGAGGCTCACCGGGTCGAGGTCGGCAAACGTCGAGGCACCGTTCTGCGCCGTGAACGTCAGCCGCGTCGTCGAGGCGAACTCTCGTGGGCCCCGGTCGAGATCCAGCTCGATGTCGTAGTGCTCGGGGCGAACGATCTGCGAGCGCTCGCGGGCTTCGTCACGGGTCAGCGTCATGGGCTCATCCTGCCACCGCGACCGAGTCGTTGAGGGGAGCGCGAACGCGTCGCGACACGCCGGAGGCGGAGCGACCGCGTGGTCGCTCCGCCTCCGTCTGTCGGCTGGCGCCGGTGGTCAGCCCTGGTGCGGACCGGGCCGGTAGGGCCCGTCGAACCGCTGGGGCATCCGGATGCGCTGGCCGGCCATCTGCTCGAGGCGCTCGATGCGGTCGGCCGTCTTCGGGTGCGTGGAAAACATGCGCGAGATGTCCTGCGCGCGGAACGGGTTGGCGATGAACGCGTGGCTCGCGTTCTGCAGCTGCGGCGTCGGCGCGAGCGGGGCCGAGGCGACTCCCGCTTCGAGCTTGGCGAGCGCCGAGGCGAGCGCGAGCGGGTCGCCCGTCAGCTTGGAACCGTCCTCGTCGGCGTCGAACTCACGCGTGCGGCTGATGGCCATCTGGATGACCGACGCTGCGAGCGGCGCGAGGAACGCCATGAAGAGCATGACGATGGGGTTCGGGCGGTTCTCGCTGCTCGAGCCGCCGCCGAAGAACATCATCATCTGCGCGACGCTCGTGATGAGGCCGGCGAGGGCTCCGGCGACGGACGATGTGAGGATGTCGCGGTTGTAGACGTGCATGAGCTCGTGGCCCAGCACACCACGCAGTTCACGCTCGTCGAGCAGGCCGAGGATGCCCTCGGTGCAGCAGACCTTCGCGTTGTTCGGGTTGCGGCCCGTGGCGAACGCGTTGGGTGCCTGCGTCGGCGAGATGTACAGCTCGGGCATCGGCTTGCCGGCCTTCGTCGACAGCTCGCGCACGATGCGGTACATCGCGGGCGCCTGCGTCTCGCTCACCGGGTAGGCCTGCATCGCGCGGATGGCAAGCTTGCCGGAGTTCCAGTACGCGTAGAAGTTCATCGCGAGACCGATGACGGCGAACACACCGATGTAGCGGCCGTTGCCGATCACCGCGCCGAGGCCGAGCAGCAGGGCCCAGATGAGCCCGAACAGCGCGGCCGTCTTCAGCCCGTTGAAATGCCTGTGCATGTCCGGTTCAACGAAGGCTCGGGTGCGGATGTTCCGGCGCGGTCGGCCCCCGATGTGAACTTTGGCCCGATCTGTGACCGGCGCAGGTCACAGACCGAGCCAAAGATCACAGCCTGTGCGGCGGAGCGCGTCAGAAGAGGGCGAGGAGGACGTTCGGCGCGAGGCTCGTCGTCACGACGGCGAGCGAGACGAGCGCGGCGAGCACGCCGTAGACCTTCTTGGGGCGCGGCAAGGGCGTGAGTTCGGGTTCGTTGCCCGACAGCGCCGCCACAGCGGCTGCCTCCTCGGAGACGTCGTCGTTCTCGGGCGCGGGGGTGGCGACGGGCGCGAACATCGCGGCGATCCAGCGCAGGTACACCGCCACGCCGAGCACGGCGTTGAGCAGAGCGATGACGACGAGCCACCACACTCCCCCGGCGACGACCGGCTTGAGCGCCACGATCTTCGCGACGACGCCGATGATGCTCGGCGGCAGCCCGGCCAGGGCGAGAAGGCCGAGCGCGAGCGTCGCGGCCATCATCGGGCGGGTGCGGAACAGGCCGCGCAGGTCACCGATCGTCGTCTCGTGCTCGCGCGAACGGGCGTCCTCAAGGGCCGCCAGGACGACGAAGACAGCGAGCGTTCCGATCGTGTAGAGCGCGAGGTAGGCGGCGGCCGCGGTGACGGAACCACCGGCGACGACCGTCATCGGCAGCACGACCCAGCCGGCCTGCGCCACCGTCGACCACGCCATGAAGCGCAGCGCGCCGTCCTGACGCCAAGCCATGACGTTGCCGACCGTCATCGACAGGGCCGCGACGACGGCGAGCGCCGTGAGCGCGGACGAGCCGAGCGACGACGCGGCGCGCAGCACGACGAGCATGCCGCCGAGAGCACCGACCTTGGACGTCGTGGCAAGGAAAGCCGCGACCCAGGAGCCCGAGCCCTCGAACGCCTCCGGCGTCCACGCGTGGAACGGAGCGAGGGAGAGTTTGAAGCCGACACCCGCGATGACGAGCATCATCGCGAGGACGACGAGGGGCTTGCGGGCCGGGTCGGCGAAGACGTCGAGCACCTGGTCGCCGGTCATCGACGCCGTACCCGTGGCCGCGAACCACACGGCCGCGCCGAGGGCGAGGACGGCGAACGAGACGAGGGCCGTCACGAGCAAGGTGAGTGCGCCGTGAGCGGCCTGCCGGCCCCCACGCAGAGCGACGAGCGCGACGCTGGGAATCGTGGCGAGCTCGATGAGCACGAGCCAGGAGCCGAGATCACGGGCCGCAACGACGCCGACGCAGCCGGCCGTCGCGGCGAGCACGAGCATCGCCCGCACCGCGGGGTGGCCCTTCGTGCCGGGCACGTCGCTGGTCTTCTCGGCGAGGGCGAGCACCGCGACCACCGCCGCGGAGGCGAGCGCCAGGCCCTGCAGACCGACGCCGGTCTGGTCGGCCTGCCAGTAGCAGCCGCCCGAGGCGTCGCACAGGCTCGTGCCGTGACCGCCGGTCACGGCACCGACGATAAGTGCGCCGAGGCCGCCGAGACACGCCAGGACGGCGAGCACCCACGGGAGGCGGGCTCGCCCGGGCAGAACGACGTCGACGAGGAGCACGAGAAGGGCACCCACCATCGGCACGACGGCGGGAGCGAGTGCGAGGGCGTCGAAGGAAATCTTCACTTGAGGCCTCCGAGCAGCCGCGGCAGGTCGGCGTCCGCCACGTTCATGAGCAGCGTCGGCGCAAGGCCGAGGACGAAGACGGCCGCCACGAGCACGCCGATGGCGAGCCACTCGAGACCGACGACCCGCTCGGTGGCCACAGGGACACTCGCCTCGGCGTGCTCACCGGCGGTGGACGCCGGGGTGGCCCCGTCGCTCGTGCCGAGCGCGGCGTCAGCGGCCTCGGGCGCGCGCTCCCCGGCCCACACCGCACGCAGCACACGCACGCCGTAGGCCGCAGCGAGAACGGCGCCGAACGCGGCCACTGCCGTCAGGACGTGGAACAGGGCGCCCGGGCGGTGCGGAGCACCCCAGGCAGCGAACAGGGCGAGGATCTCACCCCAGAAGCCGGCGAGACCGGGCAGGCCGATGGCTGCGGCGGTGCCGACGACGAGGGCGAAACCGAGCCGCGGATCGCTGTTACGCAAGCCGACCATCGGTTCGTCGACGTCCACCGCACCGCGACGCGCCTTGAGCGCGCCGACGACGGCGAACAGGAGCGCGGAGATGACGCCGTGTGCGATGTTGCCGTACAGCGCAGCCTGCAGACCGATCTGCTGACCGGCTGCGAGCGCAAGCATGACGAAGCCCATGTGCGCGATCGACGACCACGCCACGAGGCGCTTGAGGTCGCGTTCGACGAGGCAAACGAGCCCCCCGACGATGATGCCGACCACCGCGAGAACCGCGATGACGGGGGCGATCGTGCGCCACGCGACGGGCAGCGGCAGGACGACGAGACGGATGAAGCCGTACGTGCCGAGCTTGAGCAGGACAGCAGCGAGGAGCATCGAGCCGGCCGTCGGGGCGGCCGTGTGAGCCCGCGGCAGCCACGAGTGAACACCGATGAGCGGCACCTTCACGGCGAGGCCGAGCGTGAGCAGCACGCCCGCCGTCATCGCGATGGGGAACGGCAGTGCGGCAGCCGCACCACCGGCGAGCCGTTCGAGGTCACTCGTGCCCGCCGAGACAACGAGCAGGAGGATGCCGGCGAGCATGAACATCGAACCGCCGACGGTGTAGAGAACGAACATCCACCCGGCACGACGGCGGTCGGCCGCGGCGTCACCGAAGCGGTCGATGAGCACCCACATCGGCACGAGAACGACTTCGAAGGCGATGAAGAACGCAACCGCGTCACGGACACTGAACGCCGCGACGGCACCACCGAGAACGACGAGTAGGCAGCCGTAGAACAGCCCGGGTGTGCCCTTCGGGCGCTGGCGGGAACTGACGGTGACGGCCAGCAGCGTCACGGCCGCCGCGAGGATGACGAGCGGAGCGCTGATGCCGTCGGTGGCCAGGTGGAGGCGCATTCCGAGACCGGGCACCCACGGCTTGTCGATGTGGGCGTCCGTGACGACGGCCGCGACGCACGCGGCGAGGGTGACGACGCTCGCGAGCATCGCGACGGCCCAGGCGCCGGTGTGACCGACAGGGCGTCCGAGTCGGTCGCCCGCCATGAGGGCGGCACCGACGCCGAGCGGCACCGCCACGGCCGCGAGCAGAACGAGGCTCACCACAGCGTCACCCCCAGGATCGAAGCGATGACGACGCCGACGATCACCCACGACAGGCCTGTCGCGGGACGTCGTCCGTGGACGCCGTCGAGAGCCTTGCCGGCGCGGGCCAGGGCACCGGGCGCACGCGTTGCGGCAGCGTCGACGCCCGAGTCGAGGCGGTGGACGCCGCGAGCCAGCGCGAGCACGGGACGCGTCACGAGAGTGCGGTAGAGCGTCTCGACACCGAACCCTCGCGAGGCGGCCAGCGGGATGTGGCGCGGCAGGCGACGGGCGGCGTCACCGTAGAGCTGGCCGAGCGACATGATGCGCACGACGAGGCCGGTGGCGACGATGAGCAGTACCGAGGCGCCCATCATGGCGAGGTTGAGGTGACTCGTGTCGATGTCGAACAGCGGCGTGAAGGCGAGGAGCCCGCCGAACACTCCCCCGAGCACGAGCAGCCACAGCGCGAGGCGCACCGAGACGCCCGGGCGCGGCAGCACCTCGTCCTCCTCGATCTCCTCGATCGGGTCGATCTCGTCACCGAACTCGTTGACCTCCGGAGTGCTGCGCAGCATCTCGACGATGTCGACGTCACGCACCGTGTGGGAGTCAGTGAGCACCTGACGTTCACCACGCCGTTCGAGGACGGTGCGGTGCTGCAGGATGAGCCACGCGCGGGCCGAGTACGCGGCGGTGCCGACGATGATGAGCGCGAGCATGATGAAGCCGACGAGTCCCTCGACGTGTCCGTCGCTCTGGGAGCGCACGGCGTTCTCGAGCATCGCGTCCTTCGAGACGAACGCGACGGTCGGCGGCAGGCCGGCCATCGTGAACAGGGCGAGGGTCACGGGGACGAAGGTCTTGGGCAGCCGACGGGTTGCGCCCGTCATCCGGGTGACGAGCGTGGAGCCGACGACCACCGCGAGCCAGCCGACGAGCAGGAACAACAGCGACTTGAAGAAGGCGTGACCGACGAGGTGCAGGAGCGCGGCGTCGGCGCCCTCGCCCGGGGCCAGCGCGCCGAGGCCGAGGAGCATGAGGCCGACCTGGCTGATCGTCGACCACGCGAGCAGCCGCTTGATGTCGACCTGCGCGAACGCGCTCACCGCAGCGAACACGGACGTCGCGCCGGCGACGATGACGAGGGTGAGACGGGCCGTCGGTTCGGCGGCCAAGAGCGGCAGGAACTGGGCGAGCACGACGGTGCCCGCGGCCACCATCGTCGCGGCGTGGATGAGTGCCGACGCGGGCGTCGGGCCCTCCATGGCGTCGGGCAGCCAGTCGGTGAACGGAAGCTGTGCGGACTTGCCGAGCACACCGCACACGAGGCCGAGCAGAAGAACGAGGCGCAGGGTGCCGTGGGCGTCGAGGTTCGAGGTGCTCCAGGCCGTGACGATCTCGCTGATGCGCGTCGTGCGCGCACCCATGGCGAGGCCGGCGAGGCCGACGACGAGCGGCGCGTCGGCCACGCGCGTGACGAGGAACGCCTTGAGCGCGGCGCGGCGCGGGCCCGGCTGGTTGCTCTCGTGGCCGATGAGCAGGTAGGAGCACCAGGCCATGACCTCCCAGCCGACGAGGGTGAGCAGCACGTCGTCGGAGAGGACGACGAGCACCATGGCGGCGGTGAAGGCGGAGACCGTGGCGGCGAACGAGCGGTAGCGCGGGTCGGAGAACAGGTACCAGCGCGCGAACATCTGGACGCACGTCGCGACGAAGAGCGCGACGGCCGCGATGAGCGCGCCGGTCGGTGTCACCCGCAGTTCGAGCGGCGCCTTGAGCGCGGGCCCGAGCGGCAGGGACCCGACGGTGACGAGGTGCTGGGCGACCGGCGTCGTGAGCTGCTGCGCGACGAGCAGAATCGCCGCGACGAGGCCACCGAGCGTGCCGAGGGCCGCGAGCGCGTAGGCGCCGGCGTTACGGCGCCCCAGGAGGAAAGCCAGCACCGCGCCGAGCAGCGGGACGGCGACGGCGGCCTGCGCGAGGTGTGCGGTCACGACGTCACCCGCCCGTCGGTCCGGTCGTCGACGGGCGCGTGGGCCGCGTCATCGTCGAGGCGCTCGGTGAGGTCGATGTGCCCGCGCAGTCGGAACGCGGCCAGGATGATGCCGAGCGCGAGCGTCACCTCGGCGGCGGCGAGCGTGATGACGAAGATCGTGAGGATCTGCCCTGCTGCGGCGTCGTCGGGAAGGGTCGTGCTCATCGTGACGAGGATGAGGCTCGCCGAGGCGAGGATCAGTTCGACCCCGACGAGCATGAGCACGGCGTTACGGCGCGCCAGCACGCCGTAGACGCCCGAGCCGGCGAGCACGGCGGCGAGTGCGAAGGGCAGGAGGAGGTGGATCACTTCGAGCCACCGTCCTTGCGCGTGCCGATCATCGCGAGGGCGCCGACGAGCGCGGCGAGCAGCACGAGCGAGAGCACCTCGAACGGCCAGGCGAAGCGGCCGAAGAGGTTGGCGGCGAGGTTGGCGTTCGTTCCGCCGTCGAGGCCGACCTGCTGCGACCCGAAGGCTGCCGCGAAGGCTGCGAAGAGCAGGCCACCGGTGGCTGCGGAAATGACGAGGGCCACCATCCGGCCGGCCATCGGCACGTCGTGATCGGCGCTCTTGCCGATGGGAGCGCGCGTCAACATGACGGCGAACAACACGAGCACGACGACGGCACCGACGTAGACGAGCAGCTGCACGAGCGCGACGAGTTCGGCGCCGAGCACGAGGTAGCAGCCCGACAACGTCGTCATACACAGGGTGAGCCACAGCGCGGCGTGTACGAGCTGACGCGTCGTTACGGCGCAGACGGCCGACACGGCACTGATGAGGCCGAGGCAGCCGAAGAGGGCGTCGTGCACGGTCATGGGCTCACTCCTTTCGTCGTCGTCGCGTTGGCTCGGGTCACTTCGTCACGTTCCGGCGCGCCACCCGTGGGGGCTTGCTCGCCGCTGCGACCTCGGGCGCCTCGGGGGCACGCTCGTCGAGGTCGGGCGGGGCCGGAACCGTGCGCATCCACTCGCCGAGCTGCTCCTTCTCGTGGAGCAGGTCGCGGATGTCGCCGGAGGCGTACTCGAACTCCGGGCTCCAGAAGAGCGCGTCGAACGGGCACACCTCGATGCAGATGCCGCAGTACATGCACAGTGAGAAATCGATGGCGAAGCGGTCGACGACGTTGCGCTGACGATCACGCCCACCCGGCGTCTCGCTGGGAATCGTCTCCTTGTGCGAGTCGATGTAGAGGCACCAGTCGGGGCACTCGCGCGCACAGAGCATGCACGCGGTGCAGTTCTCCTCGAGCAGCGCGATGACGCCGCGACTACGCGGCGGCAGGTCCGGCTTCTCGTCCGGGTACTGACGCGTCGACGTCTTCTTCGTCATGGTGCGCGCCGTCGTGGCCATTCCGGAAAGAAGGCCGCGGATCGGCCCCTTCTCGCGGCCCGAGGCGGGCAGGTCGTGGACGTGGTGAGCGTGCTCGTGCACGTGCTCGCCGTGGTCGTGGTTCGCGTTTTGCTCGGTCATGCGGTGTAGATCACTCCTGCCGCGGTGAGAGCCAACTGGAACAGGGCAAGGGGAACGAGGAAGAACCACGCGAAGCGCTGCAGTTGGTCCTCGCGCAGGCGCGGCCAGCTCATGCGCACCCACAGGACGACGAACGCGACGGCGGCGGTCTTGAGCAGCATCCAGACGAAGCCGAGCGCCCCGTCGAACGGACCGTTCCACCCGCCGAGGTAGAGCGCGGCGAACAGCGCCGACATGACGACGATGCCCGCGTACTCGGACAGCAGGAACAGCGCGAAGCGCAGGCCCGTGTACTCCGTCATCGCACCCATGACGACCTCGGAGTCGGCCACGGGCATGTCGAACGGCGGGCGCTGCAGTTCGGCGGTGGCCGCGATGAGCAGCACGATCGCACCGGGCAGCTGCCACAGCAGCCAGATCGGGTGCCAGGCGTGCACGATGCCGCCGATCGAGAGCGACCCTGCCGCCATCGCGAACGACGCGCACGCGAGGATGAGCGGCACCTCGTAGCTGACGAGCTGAGCGGCGGAACGGAACGCGCCGAGCATCGCGTACTTGTTGCCCGAACCGAAGCCGGCCATGAGCGTCGCCACAGTGCCGATGCCGGAAACGGCCAGCACGTAGACGAGCGATGCTGGCAGGTCGCCGGCCACGGTGGACGGCGTGAACGGGATGGCGACGAGGGCGAGCAGGTAGCTGAACATCGAGACTGCAGGCGCCAGGCGGAAGACCGGCTTGTCGGCGGCGCGAGGAACGATGTCCTCCTTCTGCGCGAACTTCACACCGTCCGCGATGAGCTGCGCCCATCCGTGGAAGCCCCCGGCCTTCATCGGGCCGAGGCGCCCCTGCATGTGGGCCATCACCTTGTGCTCGGCTTGGCCGAGCACAAGCGGCAGCACCATGAAGCACACGAGCACGGCGACGCTACGCAGGACGATCTCGAGGACGCTCATCGCGGCCCCCACGTCTCGTCGGGCACGCCGGGGGCCATGACCTTGCGACGCTTCGAGGCGCCCGCGCGGCCGCCGGACTCACCGGGATCCTTGATGCCCGGCCACTCCTTGCTCGCACGCGCCGTGAGGACGAACGACTTGCGCAGCGGCGTACCGGTGAAACTCGCGGGCAGCAGGAGCTTGCGCACGCCCTGCCCCGTGCCGTCGTCGAAGCCGGCGAAGTCGATGCCGAACATCTCGAAGGTCTCGCGCTCGTGCCAGGCCGCGCCGCGCCACAGCCCGGTGAGGCTGACGATACTCGGGGCGCCCGCACCGTGGTCGTCGACTTCGAGGCGCGTGCGTACGAGGATGCTGCGGCGAGCGCCGCCGGCGATGTCGTACAGGTGCGTGACGATGTCGAAGCCCGCGGGCTTGCCGTCGGAGGGACCGGATTCGCCACGGTCGCTCTCGTCGACGGCGGTGAGGAAGTCGAAAAACGTGAAGCCCTCCGAGCGCAGACGCTCATGGGCTTCGACCCAGTCGGACGTCTCGACGTCGTGGGTGGGGACGTCGCGCGTCATCCCTCACCATCCTCGTCGGTCTTCGCCTGCTCCGTTTTGGTCGGCCCCGCCTTGGTCTCGTCGGTCTGCGCCTGCTCGGCGGCGCGACGTTCGCGTGCCTTACGGCGGGCCTCGGCGATGCGGGCGGCACGCTCGTCGTCAGAGATGTCGGCCTTCGTCGTCGGTGCCTTGGCGGGGGCCTTTTCGGGGTCGCCCGTCTGCGCAGCCTTCTCCTGTTCCGCCTTGCGCTCACGCGCCCTACGGCGCGCCTCGGCGATGCGGGCGGCGCGCTCGTCGTCTGGAGCGTCGGCCTTCGAGGCCGGCTTGGCCACGTCGGCGGCTGTTTCCTCGGTACCGCCTGACTGTGCTGCCTTCTCCTGCTCGGCCTTGCGCTCACGCGCCTTGCGACGAGCCTCCGCGATGCGGGCCGCACGCTCGTCGTCGGAGAGGTCGGTCTTCGCGGCGGGCTTGCCGCCGTTGTCGCTCGCGCCTTCCCCAGCGGCCGGCGAGGTGTCCTTCTCCGCCTTGCGCTCTCGCGCCTTGCGGCGGGCTTCCGCGATGCGGGCGGCGCGCTCGTCGTCGCTGAGATTCGCCTTGCCTGCGGGCTTGGCGTCCGCAGGTGCGGGCTCGGGCGTTGCCTTCGACTCGGTGGCCCCACCTTCCTTCGCGGGCTCTGCCACCGTCTCCGCCTCGGGTGCGGCGGGCTTCGTCACGAGGGGGCGCTGCACCGATGCGGCGGTGCGCCCCCGGCCGGCGAACGGGTTGAGGCGGGCGAGGATGCCCTCGCTGCTCACCTTCTCCTCAGCGATCTGGTTCTGGAGCGTGACGATGCCCTGCAGCAGCGCCTCAGGGCGCGGCGGGCAGCCGGGCACGTAGACGTCAACGGGCACGAGCTGGTCGACGCCCTTGGTCACGGAGTACGAATCCCAGTACGGCCCACCTGAGTTCGAGCACGCACCGAAGCTGATGACGTACTTCGGCTCTGGCATCTGGTCGTAGAGGCGCCGCACGGCAGGAGCCATCTTGTCGGTCACCGTGCCGGAGACGACCATGAGGTCGGCCTGCCGCGGGCCGGGAGCGAACGGGATGACACCGAGGCGGATGAAGTCGTGACGCGACATCGACCCGGCGATGAATTCGATGGCGCAGCAGGCGAGCCCGAAGTTGAAGACCCACAGCGAGTACCGGCGACCCCAGTTGAGGACGAGGCGCATCGGCTTGGGGGCGTGTTCCTGAACGGCGCCGACGCTCGGACGCACGGTGGGCATGGGCAGATCGGTCGTCATCGGATCACCCGCCTCACAGCCAGCTCAGGACGCCGCGACGGGCGGCGTGGGCCAGACCGACGAGAAGCACGAGGATGAAGATGCCCATCTCGACGACCGAAGCGACGCCGAGCCCGGAGGTGCGCAGCACGAGCGCCCACGGGAAGAGGTAGACGGCGTCGACCGCGAAGACGACATAGAGGAACGCGTACGCCACGTAGCGGAAGCCCGACTGCTGCCAGTCGCCGCCGCTCGGGTCGACTCCCGACTCGTACGTGGCGAGCTTCGCCCCACTCGGAGCTCGCGGTGCCAGAACTCGACGAACCACCATGGCAGCCGTGAAGAGACCGACGCCCCCGAGGGTGACGCCGAGCACCACGAGGTAGCCCAGGAGTCCGGAATTCACCAGGCAAGCCTAACGAGCCGACTCGCCGGGGGCGGAAAGGCTGGGGGTGCGTGTCTTCACAGTGAGACACATCGGGCGTGGCACCATACGCGACGTCCCTCCGCCCGGCTCGAGGGGCCCGTGGTTCACCAGACCGTTCGAGCGGAGGTTTTTCGCGCAACGGCGCGGTTGTCGGAGGCTCGCGTTAGTGTCGCGACGTGGCCCTCATCCTGCATCGTCGTGACGCTCCCACGGCCCTCGCCGACCAGCTCGTGCAGCTGCTCGCCGAGGCACCGCTCGACGTGTTCGCCCGCGAGCTCGTCGTCGCTCCCTCGGCCGGCGTCGAACGCTGGCTGACGCAGCGGCTCTCGCACCGCCTCGGCGCCACGCTCGGTGACGACGGCGTCTGCGCGGGGCTCGACGTGCGCACACCGCACACCTTCATCTCGCTCCTGTTGGGGCGGGAGAACGACGATCCGTGGCACCCCGACCGCCTCGCGTGGGCGGTGCTCGCAGCCATGGACGAGTGCGTCTCACGCTCGGGCTTCGAGGCTCTGGCGCGGCATCTCGGTGCCGATGCGGTGCGGGCGGGTGAGGATCCGTGGTGGCACCGTGCCCGGCAGTCGCGCCGTTACGCGGTGGCGCGCCGTGTGGCCGGCCTGTTCGCCCGGTATGCCGACGACCGCCCCGAGCTCATGCGTGCTTGGGAGGCGGGCCGCGAGAACGACCTCGTCGATCCTGATCTCGCGTGGCAGGCCCCGCTGTGGCGCACCGTGGTCGAGCGCGTCCTGGCATGTGGCAGCGCCGACGCCTCCCCCGTCCAGCGCCTCGACCGCACCCTCGCCGATCTGCGGGCGGGCACGGCGCCGAGCGACCTGCCGGAACGCGTCTCCTTCTTCGGCTACACGCGCATGCCGGCCGCCATGCTCGACCTGCTCGAGGCCCTCGGGCAGGTGTGCGATGTCCACGTGTGGCTGCCGCACCCGAGCCCGGCCCTCTGGGCCGCGCTGGCCGAGAACCCGCAGGGCATCGTCGCCCGCCGAGATGATGCGAGCGCCGAGGCGGCCGCGCATCCGCTGCTCGCCACGTTGGGCCGTGACATCCGTGAGGTCGAGGCGGCTCTGCTCGCACGCAGTGTCGTCGATGCCACCGATTCTGGCGGTGGGGAGAGTCGCGACGCCTCTCGGGCGACGCCGACCCGCCTCGCTCTCATGCAGGACGACATCCGCGCCGACCGAGCGCCGTCGTCGGTGCCGAGCGTGCCCGAAGACGATCGCTCGGTGCAGATCCACGTGTGCCACGGCGCTGCCCGTCAGGTCGAAGCACTGCGCGAGACGCTCCTGTGGCTCGTGAGCGCCGAGGGCGGCAATCTCGAGCCGCGCGACATCGTCGTCATGTGCCCCGACGTGGAAACGTACGCACCGCTCATCAAGGCCACGTTCGCGGCCGTCGACGAGCACGACCACCACCCCGGCCGGCGTCTACGCGTGCAACTGGCGGACCGCGCCGTTTCGGCCACCAACCCGCTGGCCGAAGCCGCGCAGCGTCTCGTCGAACTCGTGACGAGCCGCGTCACAGCCTCGCAGGTGCTCGACTTCGCGGGGCTCCCCGCGGTGGCCGAGAAGTTCGGCTTCGACACCGACGCGCTCGAACGCATCGCCCGGTGGGTCCGCACGACGGAGGCTCGCTGGGGTCTCGATGCCCAGCATCGCGGCGAGTACAGCCTCGGCGGCCTCGAGAACAACACCTGGGCGCAGGCCCTCGACCGGCTGGCCCTGGGCGTCGCCATGAGCGCTGACACGGACGCGGCGGCGTCGCAATTCGTCCCGGTCGACGATCTCGGAAGCTCCGACATCGCCGTCGCCGAGGCCTTCGTCGCCCTCCTCACGAAGGTGAGCGAAGCGGCGTGGGAGATCCGCCGCGTGAGCGCCGTCGACCCCGCCCTGCCGCGGGCGAGCTTCACTCCCGAGGAGTGGTTCGCGTGGCTGCGGCGCAACGTTCTCGCCGTCGCTGCATCCGCTCATGACATGGCCTGGCAGCGCGCCGAGTTCGAACGCGAACTGTCGTTCCTCGAAACCGGCTCCGCATCGGGTGCCGCGCTTCGCATCACCGATGTGCGCGTCATGCTGGAGCAGCGCTGGGGTCCGCGCCGCACGCGCAGCAACTTCCGCAACGGGGCCGTCAGTGTCTGCACGCTCACGCCCATGCGCTCGGTGCCGCACAAGGCCGTCGTCCTGCTCGGTCTCGACGACGACACGTTCCCGCGCGCTCAGGTCGTCGACGGCGACGACGTGCTGGCCCGCCACCCACTCGTCGGCGAACGCGATGCCCGCAGTGAGGACCGGCAGCTCCTGCTCGACGCCCTCATGGCGGCACAGCAGCACTTCATCGCGTTCTACTCCGGCTTCGACGAGCGTGACGGCACCCGCCGCCCACCGGCCGTCCCGCTGCAGGAGATCATCTCGGCGGCCGCTCGGACCGGCACGGGCGAATCCCCTGCCCAGAACACGGCCCAGAGTGCGGACGAGGGGGCGCCGTTCGAGCACCTGCACCCCCTTCAGCCGTTCGACGAACGCAACTTCGTCGAGGCCTCCCCCCTGCCCGGCGGTTCCTACGACGCCGCCGCGCTCCAGGGAGCCCGGGCCCTGCGCGAGTTCCACGCCGACCCTCTGCCCCGCCCGGCGTTGCTCTCCGAACCGCTCGCGCCCGCACCCCCGACCGACGTCACACTCGACGACCTCACGTCGTTCCTCGAGAACCCTGCACGCACCTTCCTGCGCTCGCGCCTGCAGATCGGCGTCACCTACGAGGCCGAGGAAGTCGAGGACGGTCTACCGATCCAACTCGATCCCCTTGAAAAGTGGGCCGTCGGTGACCGCGTTCTGCGCCAGGTGCTCTCCGGCCGAGCTCTGGATCGTGCGCTGGCCGACGAGAGGCGCCGAGGCAGTCTGCCTCCGGACCTTCTCAAGGCGGGCCGCGACGACGCGGCCACCATCGAGAGGCAGGTGCGTGGCGTTCTCGAGGGTCTCCCCCCGGGCGACCGCACGTCGCACGACATCCACCTCGATCTCGCCCTGCCGCCGAGCGCCGAGGGCGCGCCCAGCACCTCGGTGCGTCTCACCGGTGTGGTGCCGGGGGTCATCGGCGACGAGATCCAGGTGGTCAACTACGGCAGCGTCAACGCCCGGCACCTCGCTTCGGGGTGGGTCAAAGTGCTCGCCCTGGCCGCCTGCTTCCCCGACCGAACCTGGCGGGCTGCGGTTCGCGGAAGAAGCGGCTCGTGCGTTCTCACGGTCGACTCGGCCGAAGCGCGCGAGAGCCTCGTCTCACTCGTCCTCAACCGCGGCTACGGGCTGCGGGCTCCGTTACCGGTCCCGGCCAAGACCGGCCTTGCGTACGTGGAGGGCTACCGTGCCGCGATGCGCAGCGCCAACCCGAACGAGGCGAAGGCCGTGGAGCGCGGCCTCATGAAGGCTCGTCGGGAGTGGGAGAGCAGCTACGAGTACACCCGGGAAGACGCCAACGAGTGGTGGAGCCGTGTCTTCGAGGGGCGAGCCAGCCTCGCTCGCCTGGACGCGCAGGGGCGCTTCACGCTGCTGGCGCCGCGCCTGTGGGGCCCCATCGTCGACCACCGTCAGGAGCTCTCGTCATGAGCGGATACCAGCCCGCGCTGCCCGACACCGTGCCGAACGTCATGCAGCCGTTCAGCATCACCGCTCCCATCCCGGAGGGCACCACACTCATCGAAGCCAGCGCCGGCACGGGCAAGACGTGGACCCTCGCCGCGCTCGTCACCCGGCTCGTGGCCGAGGAGGAACTCCCCCTCGACGAGCTTCTCGTCGTCACGTTCTCGCGCGCCGCGAGCCAGGAACTGCGTGAACGCGTCCGCGGCCAGCTCGAGGACACGCTGCACCGCCTCGGCGCACCAGCCGGCGATGACGACGACGAACTCGTCACGGCGCTGCGCGGCGGCGGCGCCGAGGCGGTGGATCAGCGCCGGGCCCGTCTGGCCCGAGCGCTCGCAACGTTCGACTCCGCCACCATCGCGACGATCCACCAGTTCTGCCATTACGTGCTCAAGAGTCTGGGCGTCGCGGGCGACTCGGACCCGTACGCCACGCTCGTCGAGGACACCGAGACCCTGCGCCAGGAGGTGGTCGACGACGTCTTCCTCCGGTTCAGCAAGGAAGCGAACTTCACCCTCGACTACGAGGAAACACAGAAATACGCGAAGGCCACGCTGGACAACAGCACCGCAGAGATCGGCCCGGTTCCGCCGCCGGCGCACCTCGAGACCGCGATCGCCTTCAGCCGTGCCGTGCGGGAGGAGTACGCACGCCGCAAGCGCCGCGGCGGCATCCTCGAGTACGACGACCTGCTCTCCCAGCTGCGCTCGGCACTCAACGACGAGAATTCCCCCGCACGTGATCGCATGAGGGAGCGCTGGAGCGTCGTCCTCGTCGACGAGTTCCAGGACACCGACCCGGTCCAGTGGGAGGTCTTCTCCCGCGCATTTGGCGAGAAGGGCCGCTCACTCATCCTCGTCGGCGACCCGAAACAGGCCATCTACGCCTTCCGCGGTGGCGACGTACAGACATACCTGTCGGCAGCGAAAACGGCCGTCAACTCCTTCACGCTGCCGACGAACTACCGCAGCGACGCTCCGCTCGTCGAGAGCCTGCAGACACTGATGGCTGGTGTCCAGCTCTCACCCGGCATCGTGACGCACCGCGTCGACGCGGCCCAGCACACCTCACGCCTCGGCGGACAGCCAGGGCAGGCTGACGCCCCCGTCGAACTGCGCTGGGTTCCCGAGGCCGGGCTGGCCGTCGGGCTGGCCCGCTCCATCGTCCTGCGCGACGTCGCAGCGAGGGCCGCGCAGCTTCTCGCCGGGGGAACGACGTTCGACGGTGAGCCCCTCGCTCCCCATCACTTGGCCGTCCTGTGCCGTACCAACAATCAGCTCGTCGAAGTGCGCGAGTACCTGCGCGAGTTGGGCATTCCGGCGGTCATGATGTCGAGCGAGTCGGTACTGCGAAGCTCCGCCGGCCGGTGGTGGCTCGAACTGCTCATGGCACTCGAGCAGCCGCACCGCCCCGAGCGGGTCAGGGCCGCCTGCCTCACGCCGCTCGTCGGGTGGTCCGCCGAGCGCCTCGACGCGATCGACGACTCGGGCGTCGACGAGGCAGCCGAACTCGTCGCCATGTTGCTGGCGCGGTTCCATTCCGGCGGCGTTCCTGGCATCGTCGACGCGCTACGTGCGCGCGGCATGCTCGCCCGCCTCCTGCGCCGCACCGGCGGAGAACGCGACGTCACCGACATCGAACACTGCGCCCAGTTGCTCACGGCCCGGCAGATGTCGGCCCAGGCCGGCATCTCCTCGCTCGTCGCCTGGCTGCAGGAGCAGAGCGCACAGGACGCCAAAGCAACCGCCGACGCACGCATCATGCGCCTCGACTCCGACGCCCTCGCCGTCACATTGTCGACCATCCACAGCAGCAAGGGTCTGCAATACCCCATCGTTCTGGCCCCGACGCTGTGGGACCGCTACGACCAGCCGACCAAGACTCCGGGGGTCGTGCACCGCAACAACCGCCGGGAGCTGTCCTTCGACCCCGCGACGGTGAACGCTCCCGAGGCCACGGAGGAGAACACCGGGGAGGAGATGCGTCTGGCGTACGTCGCGATGACGCGGGCGAAGAGCGGCCTCGTCCTGTGGTGGGCCGGCACGAAGCAGAACACGTCCAAGAGCGCCCTGCACCGGTTGCTCTTCGGGCAGGCCAACGGCCCCGAGGCCCTCGATGCGCTCCTTCAGGAGCGCGCCGACGGAGCATCCGAGAAGTGGCTCACCACCACGGAACAGAACGGCACCCCCAAGGTGGACCGGGTCCGCGAGGTCTTTGCCGCTTGGGCGAAGCACGGCGCGTTCACCGTCCATGAAATCGACCCCAACACCGTTCCTCCGCACATCACGGTCAGGCGGGGTGACGCGCGGCTTGCGGTGAACACCTTCAACGACGCGGACGTCGATCGCGCCTGGCGCCGTACGTCCTACTCGGCGCTCTCCGCCGCCGGTGAGGCCGCCGACGAACTCGCCGCCCTCGGTGATGTGACAAGCGAACCCGAGCACCTCGCCGTCCGCCTCGACGAGGACGCCGACGTCGAACTCGCGACGCCGCCGTCCCCGGACATGCCGGGCAGCGAGATCTCCTCCCCCATGGCGAATCAGCCGATGGGCGCGACGTTCGGTTCCCTCGTCCACGGCGTGCTCGAGGAGGCTGACTTCCAGGCCGCGGACCTGCGCGACGAGCTGCGGGCCCACATCCTCGAGCAGCAGATGTGCTGGCCCGCGGATGTCGAGGTCGAGTCACTCGCCGACGCCCTCGTCGCCGTCATGCACACGCCCTTCGGCCCCCTGGCCGACGACGTGACGCTGCGGGACATCGTCTCCACCGATCGACTGCCCGAGATGGACTTCGAACTCCCTCTCTCCGGCGGCGAGGAGCCCCACCCGTCATCGACGTTGCGCGCTTTCGCTCCGCTCCTGCGCGAGCACCTCGACGAAGGCGACCCCCTGCGCACCTATGCGGATCAGCTCGATTCCTCGGCACTCGGCGATGAGCTCCTGCGCGGCTACCTCACGGGTTCGATCGACCTCACCTTCCGTCATGGTGGCCGCTACTTCGTCGTCGACTACAAGACCAACCGACTCGGCGATGTCGACGCGGCGCTGACGCTGGCCGACTACGCGCCGTCGCGGCTCGTCGAGGCGATGAACCACTCGTCGTATCCGCTGCAGGCGATCCTTTACTCCGTCGTGCTGCACCGCTACCTGCGTTGGCGGCTGCCCGGCTACAACCCCGACGAGCATCTCGGAGGCGTGCTGTACCTCTACGTCCGTGGCATGGCCGGCCCCGACACGCCGCGCGAGAACGGCACGCCGTGCGGAGTCTTCACCTGGCGGCCGCCGGCGACACTCGTCGTCGCGCTGTCCGACGCCGTCGACGGGGGACGGGCAGGTGGTGTCCGATGACCGACACGCAGCTGCCGACCACACCCGGCGAGCGTTCCGCAGAGCCGGGCGGCGACACACCGAACGGCACTCCGCTCGAAACGCTCAGGGCGGCGGCGTTCGTCACCGAGGGCGATGCCCTTGTCGCGAGCCGCGTCGCCCGGCTCGTCGACGCGCCGACCGACACGTGGCAGATCGCCACGCTCGCGCTGACCGTGCGCGCCGTGCGCGAGGGCTCCAGCGCGCTCGCACTCGACGAAATCGGCCGCCTCACACCCGAACGGGACCGTTCGCTCGACGACGACACCGAGGCACCGACCATCACGCTCGCCGACATCGTCGCGCCACCGTCGTCGCACCAGCTGGCAGACGACCTGCGCACCGGTCCCCTCGTCGGGCAGGGTGTCGTGCACCTCGAGTACGGCTTGGCGTACCTCGATCGCTACTTCCGCGACGAGGTGATCGTCGCCGGTCTCCTGCGCTCACGTGGTGTTGCGCCCGTCGACGACGACGCTCTCCGGCGCGCAGGTGCGGCTCTCGAAGGGGGCACCCTCGACGACGCCCAACGCGCCGCAGTGGACTCGGCACTCACGTCCGCAACGACAGTCCTCACCGGTGGTCCCGGCATGGGTAAGACCTACACGGTCGCTGCAATGCTCGTGGCCGCCCGAGCAGCCCTCGGCGACACGACACGCATCGCACTCGCTGCCCCCACGGGCAAGGCCGCGGCACGCATGGCCGAATCGCTGCGCGAAGCGGACGTGCTCGCCGACAACGACGCGCTCACGCTCCACCGGTTGCTCGGCTACGACGGCACCAACTCCCAACGGTTCGTCCACGGTCGGGGCAATCCGCTCCCGCACGATGTCGTCGTCGTGGACGAGGCGTCGATGATCTCGCTCAGCCTCATGGCACGCCTGCTCGAAGCGCTCGGGCCGAACACGCGCCTCGTGCTCGTCGGCGACCCGGACCAGCTCGCGAGCGTCGAGGCGGGTTCCGTGCTCGGCGACCTCGTCGCCGGGCTCGACACCGGAGTGATCCGGCTCGCCACGCACCACCGCCTCACGCAGGGTCGCGCAGCGGTGGCGGAGGCCTTCGCGCAGCCGACCGGCGACCATCCCGACGGCGGCGAAGGAACTGTCCCGCCGTCCTCGGAGCGTGTGCTCGCAGCCGTCGACAGCCCGGACGACGGCGTCGAGTTCCTCGAGACCGACGCCCCCGACCTCACGATGCTGCCTCACCTCGTCGAGGCCGCTTCCCGGCTGCGCGAGGTCGCGGCCACGGGCAACGCAGAGGCGGCTGTCGCGCAGCTTCGCGCAAGTCGGCTCCTCGCGGCGCACCGCACCGGGCCGTTCGGTGTGGCGCGGTGGAACCGTCTCATCGAGAACGCCCTCGCCGAGCGGTTCCCCGACGTCACGCCGTACGCCATGTACGTGGGGCGCCCGGTCATCGTGACGAAGAACGACCGCGCCCTCGGGCTCTTCAACGGCGACAGCGGCGTCATCATCCGCCAGGGCACCGCGCTCGTGGCCGCGATGGAAACCGCCTCCGGCGTGCGCACGTTCTCGCCGTGGCGCCTGGGCGACCTCGAGACGATGCACGCCATGACCGTGCACAAGGCCCAGGGAAGCCAGGCCGAGCACGTCACCGTCATCGTGCCGCCGGTCGGCTCGCGCCTGCTCACCCGCGAGATGCTCTACACGGCTCTCACCCGAGCGACAGAGCGCCTCACCGTCGTCGGCACGCGTGAGGCCGTCGAACTCGCTGTGGAGACGCCGATCCTGCGCGCCTCCGGGCTGCGTCACCGTCTGCGCGAGCAGGACGGCTGAGGCCGCAGCGTGAACACCCCCGTCGGCCGGTTCGGGCGGCGTGATCGAATGAGGTCGCGCCCCGAAACCGGAGCGACGGGGTGATGAAGGGACGGGCTTCGTGAGCAACGAGGACGAGACACGCAAGGGCACGCTCTACGGCTTCCTCGCGTACCTCGCGTGGGGCATGTTCCCGCTCTACTTCCACGCCCTCATCCCTGCCGGGCCGTGGGAGATCCTCGCCCACCGCATCCTGTGGACGCTCCTGCTGTGCGTCGTCCTGCTCGGCGTCACACGTCATCTCGGCTTCCTCAGGAGCCTGTTCGGCGATCTCAAACGCCTCGGCGCCATCTCGCTCGCAGCGGTGCTCATCGCGATCAACTGGGTCGTCTACGTCCTCGCCGTGACGACGGGACACGTCACCGAAGCCGCGCTCGGCTACTTCCTCAACCCGCTCGTCACCGTCATGCTGGGGGTGCTCGTGCTCGGCGAGAAGCTACGTCGGATGCAGTGGCTCGCCGTAGCCATCGGTGTCATCGCCTGCGTGTACCTCGCCGTCGACTACGGCAGCCCGCCGTGGATCTCCGTCGGCCTCGCCCTCAGCTTCGCGGCGTACGGGCTGATGAAGAAGCGTGTCGGCGGGCGCCTCACGGCGCTCGAGGGGCTCACCGCAGAAACGGTCGTCCTCGCTCCGTTCGCGGCCGTCATGCTCGTGTGGCTCGGCGCCACGGGGCGCAGCACGTGGTCCGGTAACGGCTCGTGGCACCCCGTGCTGCTCGCCCTGTCGGGCGTCGCCACCGCCATCCCGCTGCTGCTCTTCGCCGCCGCAGCGCGCCGTATCCCACTCTCGACGATCGGGCTACTGCAGTTCATGACGCCGGTCATACAGCTGCTGTGCGGCGTGCTCGTGCTCGGCGAGACGATGAGCGCCGGACGCTGGGTGGGCTTCGGCCTCGTCTGGATCGCCCTCGTCGTCCTCACGGCCGACTCCCTCGCCCAAGCCCGGCGAACCCGGCGAGCGCGCCGCGCGACGCCCCTGGAGACGTCAGCGGCCGACCCCACCTAGACCGAGGTCGAGGCGGGGCCGGCCGGAGAACCTGAGGTCAGCGTCAGGCGCCGAGCACCTGGTCGAGGTAGGCGTTCGTGAAGACCCGCTGCGGGTCGAAGCGCTCGCGCAGCGCCACGAAGTCGTCGAACTTCGGGTAGACGGTGCGCAGGTACTCAGCGTCGTAGTCGTGCATCTTGCCCCAGTGCGGGCGCGCCTCGTGAGCGCGCGCCATGTCCCAGAAGTACTTGAAGTACGTCCGGTGGTCGGCCTTCACGTAGTGGTGGATGGCGATGTAGCAGCTCTCGCGGCCGTAGGCGGTCGACATCCAGCGGTCGTCGCCGGCCGTCCAGCGCACCTCGACGGGGAAGGCGACAGGCTCGTTGGTGCGCTCCACCCAGGCCTGAAGATCACGCAGGATCGACTCGGCCGCCTCGACCGGCACAGCCATCTCCGACTCGCGGAAACGCACGGTGCGCGGTGAGGCGTAGACGCTGTGGCTGACGTCGCTGAACTCTCGCGCCGAGAGGGCCCGCGCCGAGACGTTGTTGATGCGGCGGGTGAGGTTCGGGCGAGCGACGCTCAGGCGGCAGATCGCGTCGAAGAGCGTGTTGGAGAGGAACTCGTCGTCGAGCTTGTGGCGCCACTGCGCCAACGGCTTCGTCGGGGCATCGCCGGCGCCGCGCGTGTTGCGCTTCGTCATCACCTTGTCGGTGTGCGGGAACCAGTAGAACTCGTAGTGATCGGTCTCGGCGAGGGCCGCGGGGAGCACGGCGAGTTCCTCGGTCATCGTCGAGGGACGCTCGACGGCCGAGAGGGTGAACGCGGGCACGCACTGCAGCTCCACCTCGGTGAGCACACCGAGTGCTCCGAGCGTGACGCCGAGCGCCGGCACGAGGTCGCTGTTCTCGCCGCCCTCGCTCCAGCGCAGCACGTCGCCGGTGCCCGTGACCATCTCGCCGCCGACGACAGTGCCGCCGAAGCCGGTCCACGCGAGGCCCGTGCCGTGCGTCGAGGTGGAGACGGCGCCGGAGATCGTCTGACGGTCGATGTCGCCCATGTTCGCGAGCGCCAGGCCGCGGTCGGCGAGCAGGTTGACGAGCTCGTACAGGTGGGTGCCCGCCTTGACACGCACGCGGTTCGTCGCTTCGTCGACCGAGACGATGCCCGTCATCGCGTCGAGACGCACCTGGGTGTCGACCGGCTGCGCGATGGGAGTGAACGAGTGGCCGGCACCGACGGGGCGAACCTTGCGTCCAGCCGCAGTACTCTCACGCACGAGCTCCGCCGTCGCGGCAGTATCGCTCGGCGAGACGACGCGTGACGGCGTCGCCGTGACGTTGCCCGCCCAGTTGCTCCACTCAGCCAAAGTTCTTGCCCTCCCCTCGATACGTGGGCACCGTCTCGATGACGCGCCCACCCTCCACGACGTGAACGGTGTCGAGACGCTCGCACACCTCGCCCGCCTTGGTGTGGCGGAACCAGACGTTGTCGCCGATCGCGAGCCCACGCGTTCCGGGGCCACGCAACGGGGTCTGCACCTCGCCCGGGCCCTCCTGACCGAAATAGCGCAACCCCTCGGGCCACACCGGGGTGGGCATACGCGACGAGTTAACGACACCGGAGGCGAGGTAGCCGCCGCTGAACGTGACGACGACGGATTCGGACGGACGCCGCACGACCGGCGAGACGAAGTAAGCGGCCGCCTTGGTGGTCAGATCGCGGTAATTGTCGAAGAACGTCGAGGTGAACAGTCCGGAGCCCACAGCGATGTCGGTGACGACACCGTCGTTGCCGGTCAGGTGCACCGAGCCGGTTCCGCCACCGTTGACGAACTCGAGGTCGGCGTATTGCTCGACGGCCCGACGCACCGCACCGCGACGCACCTCCAGCTCCTGCACGGAGCGGCGCTTGATGAGACGGTGCACGGGGGTGGCGTCGGCGACGCCGGCCACCTGGGCCTCGTACATCATGATGCCGACGAGGCGCACACCCTCGGTCTCGGATGCGAGGCGCGCGAATTCTCCGGCCTCTTCGGCGGTGTGCACCGACGATCGGTGGACGCCGAGTGAGAGGCGTCCGATCCGCAGGGACGCGTCGACGTCGAGGCTCACACGCAACTCGCACCCGTGCTCGCGTCCGATCCGCCCGATCATCTCGAGGTGCTCGGGAAGGTCCACCATGAACGTGATCTCGCGGCGGGCGGTGTCGTTCTGCGCAACCATCGCCATCGTCGCCACGTCAACACTCGGGTAGGCGATGACGACGTCGTGGGCGCCGTTCTCGACGAGCCAGAGCGCCTCGGCCGCCGAGTAGACGAGCAGACCGCAGACCCCGTCCTGCTCGAGGCCCCATTCGAGGATCGAGCGCACGCGCACCGACTTGCTCGCGAGCCGAAGCGGCACACCGTCGGCGGCGCGACGCAACTTCTCGAAGTTCTCACGCAGCACGCCTTGATCGACGACGAACTGCGGCCCCTCACCTGCATCGATGGGGGCGTCGAACACGGAGGTCATGTCTGGGTCATCGCGAGAATCTCTGCAAAGCTGTCGAGAACCTCGAGGGCCTTCTCGTCATCCCCGTCCGCGAGCCACGCGAGAGCGACGCCGTCCGTCATGGCAACAGTCATCCGGGCGATGACATCGGCGGGCAGACCGAGTTCGGCCTCCCCCTTCTTCTGGAACAGTTCGACGAAGCCGCGCACGACCTCGTATTTGTTCGCGAAGATGCGTTGCGCCAGCTCCGGACCCGGGGCCTCCTGGCGCACGAGGTAGGCCACCAGTTCGTAGACCAGGCGCTGCCGCTCGGTCTGGGCACCACTCAAGGTCCAGTAGTACCGGAAGGCTTGCTTGATGGCGTCGACGGGGGTGGCGCCGTCGGGCAGGTCGAACTCGGCTACGTCGACCTCACGCTGAAGGAGGGTCTCGACTACTGCTTCGAGCAGGGCCCGCTTGTTGTCGAAGCAGTAGTGCACCGTTCCGAGCGACACACCCGCCTCCGTCGCGATGCGCCGCACCGTCGTGTTGTCGAGACCGTCACGGAGCGCGATGCGGATGGCAGCGTCGATGAGCTGCGTCCTGCGCGTGTCGATGTCCAACCGAGGCATGCTTGCGACCCTACTCCCTCATGAGGACGCGTGACCCGACGAAAGAAACCCATTCATCTTTCAACGATCGGACTGCGTGACGCGTCTCGCGGGTTCAGGCGGAACGCGACGCGACGCTCATCGGTAGCGCCTTGAGAGCCGTCTGCGCGTCACCTTCGCCCAACTCGTCGATGAGCGCAGCCGCCTCACGAGCCAGCGAGGCAGTGTGCTCACGTGCCTTGTCGATCGCGGGGTGACGACGCAACAGCTCAAGGGCTTCGGCGTGCTCGGCGTCATCGACCAACGGGCGCGCGAGGAGCTCCTTGAGCCGCTCGTCGGCCGGGTCGTTCGAGGCGTTGACGTAGAACGTCGGCAGGGTCGCCACGCCTTCGCGCAGATCGGTGCCGGGCATTTTGCCCAGCGTCTCGGCGTCGCTCGTGATGTCGATGATGTCGTCGGAGAGCTGGAAGACGAGGCCGACGAGTTCGCCGTATCGGCCGAGCAGGTCGATGACGCGCGCGTCGCAGCCGGAGAACATGGCGCCGTACTGCGCGGCGGCCGCGATGAGCACACCGGTCTTGTCGGCGAGCACACGCAGGTAATAGGCCATGGGGTCTTCGCCGTCAGGAGCCTGACGCTCGTCCTCGATCTGGCCTGCACACAGGCGGACGAAGGTACGCGCCTGCAGGAGCACGGCCTCGGAGCCGAGGTGAGCGACGAGCTCGGAGGCCTTGCCGAACAGCAGGTCACCGACGAGGATCGCCGTCGAGTTGCCGTAGACCGAGTTGGCGCTCGGCACCCCGCGACGCAGGTCGGATTCGTCCATGACGTCGTCGTGGTACAGCGAGGCGAGGTGCGTCAGTTCGACAGCGGCGGCGGCATCGACCACCTCGTTGCTCGCGCCCGTGCCGAGTTCGGCGGTGAGCAACGTGAGCAGCGGGCGAAAACGCTTGCCCCCGGCGTCGACGAGGTGGTGGCTCGCCTCCTTGACGAGGGGGCTGTCGTGATCGACGACCTCGTCGAGGCGGTCGTTGACGCGCACGAGACCGTCGGCGAGGCGCTGCGTCAGTTCGTCCGACGCCTCGGGCACGACCGCAGCGGCAGGGGATGTCATCGGTTCACTCTTTCGTCGTCGCTCACGCGCTGGGCGTGATGCGCGTCAGGGCGCTGTACAGGCGGTCGGTGGTGCTCGTGCCCTTCGGGTCGGCGAGGTTCGCCATGACCCGGACGACGAGCTTCATGAGGTCTTCCCGCGGCAAACCGTATGTCACGGCGAGCTTCATCAGCTGCGGGTTGCCGATGATCGTGGCGAAGTGACGCCCCAGGGTGAAGTACCCACCGAGGGCGTCCTTCATCACCTTGGGGTAGGTCTCGAGGACGCGTTCGCGGGCAGCGTCGTCATGGCGGCCACGGGTGAAGGCACTCGCGACGACCTCGCTTCCGAGGCGTGCGGCCTCCATGGCGTAGGCGATGCCTTCGCCGTTGAACGGGTTGACCATGCCGCCCGAGTCACCGACGAGCATGAGGCCGTCCGCATAGTGCGGCGTCCGGTTGAAACCCATGGGCAAGGCTGCGCCGCGCAGGTCGCCGACGAGCGTCTCGTCGGTGAAGGTCCATTCGGCCGGCATCTGCGCGACCCAGCGCTTGAGCACCTCGCGGTAGTCGGTGCGCCCGAACGCCTTGGAGGTGTTGAGGATGCCGAGGCCGACGTTCGAGGTGCCGTCGCCGACGCCGAAGATCCAGCCGTAGCCCGGGAGCAGGACCTCGCGCCCGTGCTCGTCACGTCCGGGCAGCTCGAGCCAGCTCTCGAGGTAGTCGTCGTGCGTGCGGGGGCTCGTGTAGTAGCCGCGCACTGCGACGCCCATGGGGCGGTCCTCGCGCTTCTCTCGCCCGACGGCGAGCGCCAAGCGGCTCGAGTTGCCGTCAGCCGCGACGACGAGCGGGGCGCGGTAGGTGGCCGTATCACCCGTGGCACGGCCGTCCTCACCGAGGAGCTTGGCCCTGACACCGACGACCTGCGAGCCCTCGCGCAGCGGCTCGGTGACATTGACACCCTGCAGGAGACGGGCACCCTTGCTCACCGCGTGACGCGCGAGGATGTCGTCGAAGTCCTGGCGGGTGCGCACGAGGCCGTAAGTCGGGAAGCCGGACGCCTCGGGCCAGTCGACCTGCAACCGCATACCGCGGCCCACGAGGCGCAGCCCCTTGTTGCGGATCCACCCCTCGCTCTCGGGGGTCGGAATGCCGAGCAGGTCGAGTTCCTTGACGGCGCGCGGCGTGAGGCCGTCACCGCAGACCTTCTCGCGCGGGAAGCGCGTCTTCTCCAGGAGCAGGACGTCGAGGCCCGCGTCCGCGAGGTACGCGGCCATCGTCGAACCGCCGGGGCCGGCGCCGACGACGATGACGTCGGCGCGCTCGGATGCGTCTGCGCTGTTCACACCGGTGCCCGGCGTGAGGTTCGAGGTGTCGCTCACGCCGCCCCGCCCTTGGACTTCGGCTGGTTCTTCTGTCCCTTCGCCGCCGCAGGCTTCACCGCGCGGTGAAGCGCGACGATGCCACCCGAGAGATTGCGCCACTCGACGTCGCCCCAGCCTGCTGCCTTGATGCGCGTGGCGAGTTCGCGCTGCGCCGGCCAGGCCTGAATGGACTCGGCGAGATAGACGTAGCTCTCCGGGTTGGAGCTGACGGCGCGCGCCACCGGCGGGAGCGCCTGCATGAGGTACTCGCCGTAGATCTTGCGGAAGGCACCGTTCGTCGGCTGGCTGAACTCGCAGATGAGGAGGGTGCCACCGGGCTTGGTCACGCGGGCGTACTCGGCGAGGGCGCCGTCGACATCGACGACGTTGCGCAGGCCGAAGCTCATCGTCACCGCATCGAACGAGGCGTCGGCGAACGGCAGCTTCGTCGCGTCCGCGGCGGTGAAGGCCATGTCGGCGCGGCGCTTCTTGCCCTCACGCAGCATGCCGAGGCTGAAGTCGGCGGGCACGACGTGCGCTCCCGCGGCTTCGAAGGGCTCGGACGACGTGCCGGTTCCGGCAGCGATGTCGAGCACGACCTGACCGGGCCGGGGAGCCAGCGCCTTGAGCACCTGCTTGCGCCAGCGACGGTCCTGACCGAGGGAGAGCACGTCGTTCATGAGGTCGTAGCGTGCCGCCACGTCGTCGAACATCCGCGCCACGTCGGAGGGTCGCTTGTCCAGGCCTGCTCGATTCATGCCTGCATTCTCGCACCCGTCACCGCCTGGGCCGAAGCGCGCCTTAGGCTGGTCCATTGTGAACGAAGCCCGTCCCGCCGCCACGCCGCGTCTGTGCGTACGCACGTACGAGCTCACCGACCCCGGTGACCTCGTCGGCCTCATCCCCGCAGGGCGCCCCGCGGAGGACGTCATGTCCTGGGTTCGGCGCGAGGAAGGGCTCGTGGGCTGGGGACGCGCGGCAGCCGTTTCCACCTCCGGCGACGCTCGCTTCGCCGACGCCGAGGAGTGGTGGGACGCCCTCGTCGCCGCAGCCGACGTCGTCGACGAGGTGGAACGACCGGGCACCGGCCTCGTCGGCTTCGGCTCGTTCAGCTTCCGCAACTCCTCCGACGAAGGCGCTGCGCTCGTCGTGCCGGAGATGATCGTCGGTCGGCGTGACGGCCACGCGTGGCTGACGACGATCAACCGCACCACCGACCAGTTGCCGGAGGTGAAGCCCGCCAAGGCCCCCACCGGCGTGGAGCGCACCGACGGTGCGCTGTCGCCGGCGCAGTGGCGCGGCGCTGTCGGAGACGCCATCGAGTACATCCGCGCCGGACGCATCGACAAGGTCGTCCTCGCGCGCGACGAGATCCACACCGCCGACGCCGACATCGACCCGCGCTGGCTCCTCGCCCGCCTGTCCACCGCCTACCGCGACACGTGGGCGTTCGCCGTCGACGGGCTCGTCGGTGGCACGCCGGAGCTGCTCGTGCGCTCGGACAAGGGCCTCGTCACCTCGCGTGTGCTCGCCGGAACGATCCGGCGCACCGGTTCCGACGATCACGACCTGGCTCTCGCGGCGAGCCTCGCGCGCAGTTCGAAGGACCTCGTCGAGCACGAATTCGCCGTGCGTTCGGTGGAGGCCGCGCTGCGGCCGCACTGCTCCTCGATGAACGTGCCCGACGCTCCCTTCGTGCTGCACCTGCCGAACGTCATGCACCTGGCGACGGACGTCTCCGGGGCTCTCACCGACGGCGCGTCGTCGCTCACGCTCGCGGCGTCACTGCACCCCTCGGCCGCCGTCTGCGGTACGCCGACGCGCGAGGCCGCCCTCGTCATCGACGAGCTGGAACACATGGACCGCGGCCGGTACGCCGGGCCCGTCGGGTGGATCGACGCGCGCGGTGACGGCGAGTGGGGCATTGCCCTGCGCAGCGGCCAGATCGACATCGAGAACCCGTGCCGCATCCGCCTGTTCGCCGGCTGCGGCATCGTTGAGGGCTCGGATCCGGTGAGCGAGGTGGCCGAGTCGGTCGCCAAACTCGCACCGATGCGCGAAGCGCTGCGCTGATCGCCGCTACCGTCGAGGGATGAAGCAACTCCTCGTCATCACACACGCCCCGACGCCCGCCACCGTTGCGTTGCGCGACGCCGTGCTCGCGGGTGCGAGCGATCCCGAGTTCTTCGCCGACGAGGTCGACGTGCACGCCGTGGCAGCCCTCGAGGCCACCGATCCGCAGCTCTACCTCGACGCCGACGGCTACCTCTTCGGCACGCCCGTGAACTTCGGCTACATCTCGGGCGCACTCAAGCACAGCTTCGACTCGACGTACGACGACCTGCTCGAGGAGGTGGCGCGCCGCCCCTTCTCCTACTGGGTTCACGGACGCAGCGACGCCACCGGCGCGCGTCGTGCCCTCGACGCCATCACCACCGGGCTCGACCTTCGTCTGGTCGCCGAACCGTACGAACGCCTCGGCGAACTGAGCGACGTCGACCTCGCCGAGGCCCGCGAGTTCGGCGCCACCGTCGCCGCCAACCTCATCACCTGACGCACACCGAGCGCGTCCGGGCCGGCGCTCAGCGACGCTCGAACCGCGTCGGCATCTCCTCGGCACCGGCAACGGCCTCGACGGCGGCGGCCACGAGATTGCGGCGGCCGAGACGCTCACCGCTGCGATCGACCGTCACCTCGACCACCTGGACGTCCGGCCGCGGGTTCGAGACGAGATCGATGAGGTGCTCACGCGAGGTGGCCCGGGTGTACTCGACGCCGTGCGCCTGGCACACCATCTCGAGATCGGCGCCCGTCGGCGTACCGAAGACGCGCTCGAAGTGCTCGGCGAACTCCGGCCGCCCCTGTTCGAGGGTGCCGAAGATGCCCCCGCCGTTGTCGTTGATGACAACGATGGTGAGATCTGGGCGTGGCTCGCCGGGGCCGAGCAGCAACCCGTTGCTGTCGTGCAGGAACGTGAGGTCCCCCATGAGGGCGAAGCTCGGCCGCCCGTGCGCGAGTGCGATGCCCATGGCCGTCGAGACGAGCCCGTCGATTCCGGACAGGCCACGGTTGCCGACCGCGGACACCTTGCGAGCGATCTGCTGCGGGTTACGCCCGAGGTCGAGGTCGCGCGCCGTGTTCGACGAACCCACGAGCAGCGCCGAGTCGGCCGGCAGGTGCTGCACGACGGTCGACGTCGCGGACATTCCGGAGGGCCACGAGTCAGCGACGAGCGGCCCGACGACCTGGGTGAGGCGGTGGCCCGCCATCCGCCACGCGCTGGCCCAGCGACGGTCGGCGCATGCCGAGACCAACTCGTGCGAACGGGCGATCGTGGCCCACTCGTGGACCCGCTGGACGACGTGTGAGGGGTCGGCCCACGCGTTCGATCCGGTGACGATCTCGACCGTCACCTCGGGGTTGCGCAGCAGCAGGGCGACGTCACGCGAGAGCGTCATGCGGCCCGCGACGAGCACGCGTTCCGGCAGGTGCTCGTCCAGCCAGTCGTGGCAGGCGAGGATGAGCGAACCGTGCGGCATCGCGCGGCCACGGTGGTAGTCACCGAACGGCTCGGCGATGACGGGCCAACCGGCGGCGTCCGCGAGTTCGGCGATCTCCGCGCTCATGCGCGGGTCGGGCAGGTCGCCCATGAGGACGAGGGTGCGCGGCACCGGGGCGATGCCCGGCCCGTCCGCCACGGCGACGCGGGAGGCGGGGGCTCGCAACTGCAGCCACGGGCGTCCACGATCGCGGCCCTCGAGGGACTCTGGCCACGTCCCGTCGTCGGAGGTTTCGGGGGTGAGCGGCTCACGGAACGGCAGGTTGAGGTGGACCGGTCCGGCGTCGCCGGTGGGCACTCCCACGGCGTGCGCGACCGCACGACCGATGACCGAGCGCCACACGGTGTTCTGCCCCTCACGCTCGGCGGGCGTGGCGAACTCGTGGAACCAGCGCGTGGCCTGACCGAAGATCTTGACCTGATCCGTCGTCTGGTTGGCACCTGTGTCACGCAGCTCTGCGGGACGGTCGGCCGACATGACGATCATCGGCACCTGCGCGTGGTGCGCTTCGAGGACGGCCGGGTGGAGGTTCGCGACGGCCGTGCCGCTCGTCGTGATGACCGGCACCGGGTTACGTGAGATCTTCGCGAGTCCCAGGGCGAGAAAGCCGGCCGAACGCTCGTCGATGCGCACATGGAGGCGCAACTTCTTCGCGGCGTCGGCCCGCGCCACCGCGTAGGCGAGCGGCGCGGAACGTGAGCCGGGCGCGAGGACGACGTCGGTGATGCCCAGGCGCACGAGTTCGTCGACGAGGACGGTGGCCATAGCGGTCGAAGGATTCACCGGGCCAGTCTCGCGCACCCCGCCGCCGAAGGCCACACGTGACAGGGTGTGACGGACACTCGGGTGGGCCCGGTCCTGCCCGGTCCCGGGTCGGAGTGTGCGGTGGGCCCGCCCCTGCCAGGGCCGTTAGCCTGACCGACGTGAGCACCCTCAACGACCTCCCCGCCCCGAGCGGCGAGCAGTGGACCATCGCGGCGCACGGCTACGAGGCAACCGTTGTCGAGGTGGGTGGTGGTCTGCGCCACCTGACCCACGACGAGCGTGACCTCGTCTTCGGTTATGCCGTCGAGGCAATGGCGGACGCCGCGCGGGGACACGTCCTCACGCCGTGGCCCAACCGAATCGACGGCGGACGGTACTCGTTCGACGGCGAGGATTACCTCCTGGCGCACACCGAACCGGGGCTGGCGAACGCCTCGCACGGTCTCGTGCAGTGGCTCGCCTGGGATCTCGTGGAGCGCTCGACCCACCGGCTGACCGTCGGCGTCACCCTCCATCCCCAGCCCGGCTGGGCGTGGACCCTGCGCGTCGAGATGACGTACTCGCTCGACCCCGACGGCCTGACGGTCACCCCGAACGTCAGGAACCTGTCGTCCACCGCGTGCCCGTTCGGGTTCGGAGCGCACCCGTACCTCACCGCGGGTGAGTCCTCGCTCGACGACGCCGCCCTGACGCTCGACGTCGCCACGCAGCTCACCGTCGACGAGCGACTCATCCCGACCGGGCGCGAGACGAGCACCCATGATTTCTCCGGGCGGCTCCCGCTCAAGGGGGTCTCACTCGACACGTGCTTCACGGACATCGGCGTCACCGACGGCCGCTGGCGGGCGTCGGTCACGAGCGGCTCGCGCACGACGACACTGTGGGCCGACGCGAGTGCGTACCGCTACGTCCAGACCTTCACCGGTGATGGCCTGCCCGAACCGAAGAACCGCCGGTCGGGGCTCGCCGTCGAGCCGATGACGTGCCCTGCCAACGCCTTCAACACCGGGGAGGGCCTGCTCACCCTCGCGCCCGGCGAGACGTGGAGCGCCCCGTTCGGCATCACCGGCGCCTGAAACTCGATGTTGAGCGATGAGCGCGGCACGGGTACCGCCCACACCGCTCAACATCGAACCCCGATGGGCGCCGCGGATGCCGATGCCGCCCGCGGCGACTACCGTGGTGAGAGTGCCTCGATCTGCCCGTAGTTTCGCCGACGACCTGAGGGGCCGCGCGGACGACGACCTCGCGGCGCTCCTTCTCGCCCGGCCCGATCTGGCGCGCCCGGCACCCGCCGACATCACGTCGCTCGCCGCGCGGGCCTCCACGCGCGCCAGCGTCCAGCGCGCTCTCGAACACCTCGACGCGCGCCTCCTCCACCTCGTGGAAGCGCTGCTCGTCGTCGGCGCCGAGGGCGCTCCTTCGGCGCTCGGTGCGTCACGTTCCGCCGTCGACGACGGTATCCGCGAGTTGTGGCACCAGGCTCTCGTCTGGCGCTCTCCCGACGGGTGGCGCGCCGCCCGAGCTGTCGGCGAAACCCTCACGCACCCAGCAGGATTGGGACGAAGCGCGAGCGATCTTGACGTACGACTGGCCGACCTTGCCATCGTCTCCGAGGGCGACTTCGACGCCGTGACACGGGCCTACAACGCGCTCTCACCGCGTGCTCAGGCCGTCATCGACCAACTCCGGTGGACATCCGCACGCGGCTCGTTCACCACGCAGACCCTGCGCGATGTGCGCCGCGAACTCGTCGGTGCCGGCCTCATGGTGGCCGTCGACGGCGAGCGCGGCAGCGACGCCGTCATCCCGCGTGAGGTCGGGCTCGCGCTGCGTGGCGGGCGTCTGTACCGCGAGGCGTGGGCTCCCCCGACCGCCGAGATGACCCACGTCGAGCAGGCGAGTGCCGACGACGCGGCGGCCGGCGCCGTGCTCGATCTGTTGTGGCGTCTCGACGAGGTCGTCGCCGCCTGGGACGCCCAACCGCCCCGCGTGCTGCGCACCGGAGGCGTCGCCGTACGCGATCACCGACGCACGGCCGTAGCGATCGACAGTTCGAGCGATCTGACGGCGTTTGTCCTCGAACTCTCCTACGCCGCAGGCCTTCTCGCTCCCGACGGGGAGGTCGATCCGCTGTGGCGGCCCACCGAGTTCTACGATGAGTGGGCCACGTGGGCTCCTGCCCGTCGCTGGGCCCATCTGGCGTTCGCGTGGCGCGACACCACGCGCGCCGCGAGCCTCGCCGGTCAGACGATCGACGGCACTCTCGTCAACGTCCTCGGCAAGGACGCCTCGTGGCCGCTCATGCGGGCTCGCCGCGCCGACGTCCTCGCCACGCTCGCCGCGCTCGAGGCAGGCAGCGCCCCGACCACCGAACAGGTCGACGCCCTGCTGCGCTGGAAACGACCCCTGCGCCTTCCCGAGGGAGCCCCCACCCGCGCCGACGACGTGTTGCGCGAGGCCGGCTGGCTCGGCGTGACGGGCCGCTCGGCCCTCACCTCCGCCGGTCGAGCGCTCCTCGCGGTGCCGAGCGACGACTCCGTCCCGACGAACGAGGCGAACCTCGAGTCCGTCGCCGCCCTCATGGCCGCCTCCATGCCCCAGCCTGTCTCGCAGGTCATGCTCCAGGGCGACCTCACCGCTATTGCGCCAGGGCCTCTCACGGAAGAGGTCGCGACGTTCATGCGCCGCAGCGCCGACGTCGAATCACGTGGCGGCGCAACGGTCTTCCGGTTCACCGAGAGCAGCATCCGACGGTTGCTCGACCACGGCGTCTCCTCGGGCGAAGCGCTCGAGGCCCTCCGGCGTCACTCGATGACACCGGTCCCCCAGGCGCTCGAGTACCTTCTCGGCGACGTCGCGCGTCGATACGGCCATCTGCGCGTCGGCTCCGTCGGTTCGTACGTGCGCAGCGACGACGAGGGATCGCTCGACGCCCTCGTCGCGGACTCCTCGCTCGCCTCGCTCCAGCTACGCCGCATCGCTCCGACCGTGTGCGTCTCGCCCCTGCCCGCCTCGACGCTGCTCGACGTTCTGCGTGAGCACCGTCACGCGCCGGTTGCCGAGACCTCGGACGGTGGCGTCGTCGTGCGCACCGAAGCGGTGAAGCGCTCCCCCACGCCCGGGCGCCGCAGCACGCCGGTTCGTGTTGTCCGCCTCGACGGTGACGAAGCGACGGCCATGACGCAGCGCATGCGGGAGGCGGAGAAGAGCGCCGTGCGCCCTTCGCAGCACGACGAGCGCACGCGCATCCCCTCGTCCGACCCGACGGTCACACTCACCTCCTTGCAGGACGCCGCCGCCGATCGGGCTCCCGTCTGGATCGGTTATGTCGATGCCTCGGGCGACATCAAGCGCGCCCTCTTCCGGCCGACGAGCGTCTCGGGTGGGCGCGTCGTCGGGCAGATCGGCGACAACACGACGACCACCCGCTCGTTCTCCATCCACCGCATCACCGGGGTGGCGCCGGCGTGAGCGAGCCGATCGAGACGTGCCTCGTCGTCGTCACCCGGACCCTCGAGGGCCGCACGCACCTCCTGCTCGGGGAGAAGCTGCGCGGGTTCGGCCAGGGCCGCATGGTCGTGCCGGGCGGCAAGGTCGATCCGGGTGAAACACCTCGCCGAGCGGCCGCGCGGGAGCTGTTCGAGGAGACGTCGCTTCGTGTGAACGACGCCGATCTGGACGCGCGGGGCGTCGTCACCTTCGCCTTCCCGGACGGCGGCGGGGTCGACATGCGCGTGCACGTCTTCGTCACCGACGCAGCCGAGGGGGAACCGACGGACTCGGACGAACTCCTCGTCACGTGGGCGCCCGTCGACGCCCTTCCCACGAGCCGCATGTGGCCGGACAACGTCCATTGGCTCCCGGTAGCGCTTGCCCGCGGCTTCGACGAGGCCGCCTTCACCTACGCCGCGGACGGCGCGACCCTCACCAGTCACACCGGAATCTGAACGCGGGTCTTTCGTCCCAGATACCGGGGGCCGAGGACGATGATCGCAACACCGAGCAGAAGCAGCGCTCCTCCGGCGAACGCCGAGACAGCCGGCACCTCCCCGAGAAACAGCCACCCGGCGAGGAAGCCGACGACCGGCACGAGCAGAGTGAACGGTGCGACGTTCGAAGCCGGTAGTGGCCCATGAGGCCGTTCCAGATCGTGTAACCCACGAGGCTTGCGAGGACGACGGTGTAGGCGGTCGAGGCGACCGCTGCGCCTCCGAAGTGATGAAGCCCCTCGACCATCCGGTTCGGGCCCTCGATGAGGAAGGACAGCGCGAACAACGGCAGCGGCACGAAGAGGCTGCCCCACACCGTCAGTCCCAGGCCGGACGCGCCGGCGCCGCGCCGGGCCGCGACGTTCCCCGCGCCCCAGCTCAGAGCACCGGCGAGACAGAGCATCACCCCGACGAGTGGTGTCGCGCCCGAGCGTCCGGACGCCACGAGAACGAGACCGGCCAGGGCCACACCCATGCCCACGAGCTGGATCGCCTTCGGTCGCTCCTTGAGCAGAGCGGCCGCGAAGACGACGGTGAAGAGCGCCTGGGCCTGGAGGATGAGCGACGCCATCCCGGAGGCGAGACCGGCGGCCATGGCCGAGTAGAGGAAACCGAACTGCCCCGCCGACATGAGCAGGCCCACCGGTGCGAGGTCGCGCCAGGCCACCTTCGGACGCGGTACGACGGCGACGAACGGCACGATGCAACTGAAGCGAATGGCCGCGAACAGCAGCGGCGGCACGCCCTCGAGGCCTTCGTGGATGACGACGAAGTTGACGCCCCAGATGAGCACGACGAGAAGTGCGAGGGCGATGTGGCGGGGCGTCATGGGGCTATTCGACCGCGCGGGGACCCTGCCGGACGAATGCGCGTCCACGGGCGCGGACGGCTGCGCCCCGGGGGTGGCATGCGCGAGGCCCGCCCCGGCGTGCGGAGCGGGCCTCGTCGCAGGCTCGTGGCGAACGATCAGACGATGTCGATCAGAAGATGCGAACGCGCTCGTCCTCGTCGATCCACATGCCGTCGCCGGGCTTCACGTCGAACGCCTCGACGAACTCGGTGAGGTTGCGAGCGGCGTTGGCGCGCACATCCATCGGCGAGTGCGGGTCGATGGCGAGCAGGCGCTTGGCCTCGGCCTCACGGGCGACGCCGCTCCACACCTGTGCCCAGCCGAGGAAGAAGCGCTGCGCGCCGGTGAAGCCCTCCAGCACGGGCGCTGGGGCTTCTTCGCAGGCGATCGTGAACGCCTTGTAGCCGATCGTCAGGCCGCCGAGGTCGCCGATGTTCTCGCCGACGGTGAGACCACCGTTGATCTTGACGCCCGGTGCGTCACGCGTCTCGTACTGGGAGAACTGCTCGATGAGCTTCTTCGCCAGGGCGTCGAACCGCTCGCGGTCGCCCTCGGTCCACCAGTCGACGAGTTCGCCGTCGCCGTTGAAGCGCGAACCCTGATCGTCGAAACCGTGGCCGAGCTCGTGCCCGATGACGGCGCCGATGCCGCCGTAGTTGACGGCGTCGTCGGCGTCCACGTCGAAGAACGGCGGCTGCAGGATGGCGGCCGGGAAGACGACCTCGTTCATCATCGGGTGGTAGTACGCGTTGACCGTCTGCGGGCTCATGAGCCACTCGGTACGGTCGATAGGGCCGCCGATCTTGGCGAGCTGGTAGTCGGTCTCGAACGACGCCGAACGCTTGACGTTGCCGACGAGATCATCGGCGAGGATCTGCAGTTCGGAGAAGTCACGCCACTTCTCGGGGTAGCCGATCTTGGGCGTGAACCGGTCGAGCTTCTCGAGGGCCTTGGCCTGCGTCTCCTCGCTCATCCACGCGCTCTCGCGGAAGCTGCGGCGGAAGGCCTCGACGAGGTTGTCGACGAGTTCGACCATGCGCTCCTTGGCCTTGGGCGGGAAGTGGCGCTCGACGTAGAGCTTGCCCGCCTCCTCGCCGAGCACGCCCTCGACGAGGCCGACGCCGCGCTTCCAGCGCTCACGCAGCTGCGGCGTTCCCGACAGGGCGCGACCCGCGAAGTCGAAGCGCTCCTCGACGATGTCGTCGGTGAGGTAGCTGGCGAACGACGTCACGAGGTGCCACGTCATCCACGCCTTCCAGTCCTCGACGTCACGCTCGGCGAACAACTCGCCCAGGGCCTCGAAGTAGCTCGGCTGGCCGACGACCACGTTCGCGAACGCGCCGTCCGGCACGACCTGGCCCTCGAGCCACGCGTCGATGTCGAACGCGCCGAAGAGCTCACGCAGTTCCTCGAGCGAGTATCGGTTGTAGCTCTTGACGGCGTCGCGGGTGGAGACGTTGTCCCAGTGGTGCTTCGCGAGGGCCTTCTCGAAGTCGTAGACGCGCGGGGCGACCTCGTCGGCGTTCTCGACGCCGACGAGCGTCAGCAGACGCTCCATGTGAGCGGTGTACTTGTCGCGAATCTCGGCGTACTGCTCCTCGCGGTAGTAGGCCTCGTCGGGCAGGCCCAGGCCGCTCTGGCCGAGGTAGACGATGTACTCGTCGCTGTTCTTCGCATCGGCGCTGACGTAGAAGCCGAACAGGCCGCCCATGCCATAGCGCTCGAGGTGGCCGAGCAGCATGAGCAGGTCACGCTTGTCGGTGAGGCCGGCGATGACGGCGAGGTCCTCGAGGATCGGCGACGTTCCGAGGGTGGCGATGCGCTCGGTGTCCATAAACGAGCGGTAGAGGTCGCCTACCTTCTGCGTGGCGGGCCCCGCGTCCGTTCCGTCGTTCTCGGCGGCCTCGGCCTTGCCCGCAGCTTCCTCGATGATGTCGCGCATGGCCTTCTCACTCGCCTCGCGCAGCATGTCGAAGGCGCCGTAGCGCGATTTGTCCTCGGGAATCGGGTGGTTGGCCACCCACGTGTTGTTGACGTGCGCGAACAGGTCGTCCTGCGGGCGCACGTCCGGGTCGAAGCTGGTCACGTCCAGGCCGGAGTTGATCTTGCTCGTCATGCCCCTACCTTCTCACCCCGGGCTGACAGCGAACGCCGCCGCGAGTCCGAGGACCCACGGCGACGTTCGGCAGGAAGGAGGTTCGAGCCTCAGCGCGCCGGCTCGGCGACGTCGTCGTCGAGGTCGACGATGCCCGGCAGCGCGTTGGGGTCGTCCCGCACCTCCTTGGGGTTGGTCTCGGGTAGGAGGAACGCCCCGATGGCGGTGAGTACGCCGAGGAGCACCATGTAGGCCGCGATGCCGTTCGTGCTGCCGGTCTTCTCGATGACCGTGGCCATGATCATCGGCGTCGGACCGGCCAGCGCGATCGCGGACAGCTGGTAGGCCAGCGACATGCCCGAGTAGCGCATCTTGGGGTGGAAGATCTCACCGAGGTACGCAGCCAGCGGTCCGTAGATCGACGATTGGAAGAAGCTCGTGATGAACGAACCGACGGCGAACAACGCGAGGCTCTTCGTGTTCATGAGCGCGAAATACGGGAAGATCGACAGCGCCAGACCGATGCCGGACCACAACACGACGGGCTTGCGGCCGACCCTGTCCGACAGAGCACCCGAGAACAGGATGACCGGGATGTTGAACAACGAGATGACGAGCATGATCGCCAGCAGCGAGTCACGCGACATGCCCAGGTCGCTGGAGGCATAGCTCAACGAACCGACGATGCCGACGTAGAACATCGCGTTCGTGCCGCCCATCATGAGGCAGCCGAGCAGGATGCGCTTCCAGCCCTTCTTGACCACCTCGAACACCGGTGCCTGCTTGCCGACCTGAGCAGCGCGCTTGGCTGCGCGCTCCTGGAGCACCTTGAACTCGGCCGAGTCCTCGACCCGCTTGTGGATGAACAGGCCCAGCGGGAACAGCACGGCGCTGAGGAGGAACGGGATGCGCCAGCCCCAGTCGAGGAAGGCCTTGGTCGAGACGAAGTGCGAGACCGTGAGGAAGGCGAGGTTGCCCAGGATGACGCCGATCGGCACACCCATCTGCCCGAAGGTTCCCGCGTAGCCGCGCTTCTTCGGGCCTTCGGATTCGGTGAGCAGCAGGATGATGCCGCCCCACTGACCACCCGCCGCGAGGCCCTGCACGAAGCGCAGGAGCACGAGGAGGATCGGCGCCGCGACACCGATCGTCGCGGCGGCCGGCAGGAGGCCGATGCCGAACGTCGCGATTCCCATGGCGAAGATGCAGAAGACGACGACGGGCTTGCGCCCGATCTTGTCGCCGTAGTGCCCAGCGAGGATGCCTCCGAGCGGGCGGGCGAGGAAGGCCGCCCAGAAGGTGCCGAAGGAGAGCAGCGTACCCGTCAGGGCCGAGCTGTCCGGGAAGAAGATGTGCGGGAAGACGAGTGCGGCGGCGGTACCGAAGATGAAGAAGTCGTACCACTCGATCGAACTGCTCAGCAGACTCGAGATGAGCAGTTGGCGACGCCGTTTCGCAGGGATGGCTTGGACGGCGTCGCTCACGGCTGCCGAGGTGTCGGCCATGGGAACTCCTTCAATGACGTTGAGGCGCGGGGCGATTCGAGCGCGAGCGGAGTCGCCCGGGCGTTCAACCAATGTGTCCTGTGCCACATTGCAGGGTCAATAGTCGTTGCCGATTTGTTACTAACTGACCAACTGTCAATAGCGGGTGCGCGGCGGCGGCTCGGGCCGGGCGCGCTCGCCCATCCAAGGCCGGAATGGCCCCGCGCCCCTCGTCGTTAGGCTGAGAGAACCCAGACATCCGGCGAAAGGGCCATCACGTGCCGAACGGCGCACTCATCGTCCAGAGTGACCGCACGATCCTGCTCGAAGTCGACCACGAGAATGCCGAGGCGGCCCGCCGGGCCATTGCGCCGTTCGCCGAGTTGGAGCGCGCGCCGGAGCACGTGCACACCTACCGCGTCACGCCGCTCGGCCTCTGGAACGCTCGCGCTGCCGGCCTCGACGCCGAAACCGTCGTCGACGCGCTCATCACACACAGCCGTTTCCCCGTGCCGCAGTCCCTCCTGCTCGACGTGGCCGAGACGATGGATCGCTACGGGCGCCTCGTGCTCGAGAAGGACGGCGAACAGCTCGTCCTGCACTCCACGGACAAGCCCGTGCTCGAAGAGGTGCTGCGCCACAAGAAGATCAAGCCCCTCGTCGGCGAACGCCTCGACGAGCTGACGGTCGTCGTCCACCCGAGCGAGCGAGGCGCGATCAAGCAGGAGCTCATCAAGGTCGGCTGGCCCGCGGAGGACCGCGCGGGCTTCGTCGATGGCGAGGCCCACCCGATCGAGCTCGACACCTCCGGCTGGCAGCTGCGTCCCTACCAGGCGCAGGCCGTGGACGGCTTCTGGGACGGCGGCAGCGGCGTAGTCGTCCTGCCGTGCGGTGCCGGCAAGACGCTCGTCGGCGCGGGCGCGATGGCGAAGGCCAAGGCGACGACGCTCATCCTGGTGACGAACACCGTCAGCGCCCGCCAGTGGCGCGACGAACTCCTCAAGCGCACCTCGCTCACCGAGGACGAGATCGGCGAGTACTCCGGTGCGCGCAAGGAGATCCGCCCGGTGACGATCGCGACGTACCAGGTGCTCACGCTCAAGCGGAAGGGCGTCTACCCGCACCTCGAACTGCTCGACGCGCGCGACTGGGGCCTCGTGGTCTACGACGAGGTTCACCTGCTGCCCGCGCCGATCTTCCGCATGACGGCCGACCTCCAGGCCCGCCGCCGCCTCGGCCTGACGGCCACGCTCGTGCGCGAGGACAACCGTGAGGACGACGTGTTCTCCCTCATCGGCCCCAAGCGTTACGACGCGCCGTGGAAGGACATCGAGAGCCAGGGCTACATCGCGCCGGCCGACTGCGTGGAGGTGCGCGTCGGACTCTCCGACGCAGACCGCATGGCTTACGCGACGACGGAGCCCGACGAGCGTTACCGCTTCGCGTCCTGCGCGACGGTGAAGGACCCGGTGGTCGAGCGCATCGTCAAGCAGCACGAGGGCGCACCGACGCTCGTCATCGGGCAGTACCTCGACCAACTCGAGACGATCGCGAACCGTCTGGACGCCGACCTCATCACCGGCGAGACGTCCGTCGCGGTGCGCCAGAAGTTGTTCCAGCAGTTCCGCGACGGCGAGATCACGAAGCTCGTCGTCTCCAAGGTGGCGAACTTCTCGATCGATCTGCCGGAGGCGAGCGTCGCCGTGCAGATCTCCGGAACGTTCGGTTCACGTCAGGAGGAGGCCCAGCGCCTCGGGCGCGTGCTGCGACCGAAGGCGGACGGGCGCACGGCGCACTTCTATTCGATCGTCACGCGCGACACCGTGGATGCCGACTTCGCCGCCCACCGACAGCGCTTCCTCGCCGAGCAGGGCTACGCCTACCGCATCGTCGACGAGAGCGACATCTGAGGTCAGCTGCGCCAACGCGTTCGCCGCGCCTGCACGGTGTTGATGACCGTCAGGACGCTGACGCCGAAAGTGCAGGTTGTGCGCGATATTTCATGCACAACCTGCACTTTTCCGCATCACCTGACGGTGACGACGGGTTGTCCACAGGGTCTCTGCGGCGCCCACGTTCGTGCAGCCACAGTGGTGGCATGGACCTTCCGCCGGGCGCTCCCCTGACGACCGCCGCCCTCACTGCGCTGGGGTATGACGCCCACGCGCGCCGACGTCTCTGTTCCAGCGGGCAGCTGCGACGCATCACCCACGGCGTCTATGTCGTCGCCGAAGCTGCGCCTGCGACGTTCGCCGAACAGCGGAGGCAGTACCTCCAGCGGGCGGGCGCCCTCATGGCGGCACTCCCCGGCACGTATCTCGTCGGCCCGAGCGCCTGTCTGGCACACAGTCTCCCGCTGCTGAACCCACCGTCAGCCATTCATCTGTCCCGGGAGCGACAGCTCCACTCGAACCGAGCGGGCGTCGTTTCGCGTCGTCCGTGGCCGCATTCCGTCGAGCCGGTCGACGGCCTCATGACGCAGCAGGCGACGGCGGCCGTCATCGAGGTCGCGGCACTCGAGGGGACGTTGGCCGGTCTCGTTCCCGCCGACGTCGCCGCACGCCGCGGCCTCCTGCTCGACACCGATGCGCTCCTCGACGCCTGGGGCCGACGCAGGGGCAGCGCCCACGCCCGAGCGGCACTGGCCCTCGCGGACGGTCGACGCGAGTCGGTGCTCGAGACACGGGTCGCGTGGGCGGCTGCGCTCGAAGGCATCGCCCTCGACCCGCAACTGCGAGTCCTCGACGAACGCGGAGGGTTCGTCGCCCGAGCGGACTTCGTCGTGCGCGGGCATCGCGTCATCGTCGAGGTCGACGGGTTGGGCAAGTACCGTCACGACGGCGACCTACGGGCGGAGAAGCTTCGTCAGAGCGACCTGGAACGTCTCGGGTGGGTCGTCGTGAGGATCATGGCGAGAGACATCGACGCCAGCCGGGTGGGCGCGCTCCTGCGCGACGCCATCCGTCACGCCGACGCGCTCTTCGGCCCGTCAGCTGCCTGACGCCAAAAATGCAGGTTGTGCACGATATTTCATGCACAGACTGCACTTTTCCGCATCAACTGACGCAGGGGTCAGGCCGCTTCGGCGTTCCCTCGCCCACGACGCACGTACGCCCAACCCATGAAGCCGAGCACGATGCCGGCGACGCAGGTCCACGGCCACCAGTGCCGGTCGCCCTCGTGAAGGGCCGGCACGAGCAGCGTCACGACGAGCGCGAGCGCCCACACGGCGATGCCCCCGAGGATGACCCGGGCGGTGTCGAGGTGAAGCGGTTGCGGCTTCGGAATGACGGTGTCGCCGCCGGTGAAGAAACGCTCGTAGGGCGACTCCTCAGGCGGGGGCGCACCCTCCTGGGGCAGACGGACGCCGGCCTCGTACGACATGGAGACCTCGGCGCGCTCGCGCATCTCCCGCGCGCGCTCCACCGAACGGGGCGTCGCGCCGTCCGGGCGCGGTTCGCGCGCACGACGGGAGGGGTCTGGTGTCACGGCGTCCAGCCTAGTTCACGGCCTGGAGCGCCCACCCCTCGGCGCCGAACACGGGCACGCTCCCGCACGAAATACCATCAGTGCCATGTCGAGCACACCCATGACTGCCCAGCCCGGGGGCGCACCGTCCGGCGCACTGGACCGCTACTTCAAGATCACCGAGCGCGGTTCCACCGTCGGTCGCGAGATCCGCGGCGGTCTGGTCACGTTCTTCACGATGGCTTACATCATCGTGCTCAACCCGCTCATCATCGGCACCCAGGCCGACTCGACGGGTCACTACATCGGAGGCGGCACCGAGCCGAACCTCGCCGCCGTCGCCGCCGTGACGGCCCTCGTCGCCGGTCTCATGAGCATCCTCATGGGCAGCGTCGCCAAGTTCCCCATCGCCATCGCCACCGGCCTCGGCCTCAACGCGTTCCTCGCGTTCTCCGTCGCCAAGATCCCCGGCATGACGTGGAACGACGCGATGGGCCTCGTCGTCATCGAGGGATTCATCATCTTCCTGCTCGTCGTGAGCGGGTTCCGCAAGGCGCTGTTCGCCGCCATCCCCCGTTCGCTCAAGACCGCCATCTCGGTGGGTATCGGCCTGTTCATCTGCCTCGTCGCGCTTCACGACGCTGGCTTCAACTCCGCCGGTGGCGGCTTCCTCCAGCTCGGCCCGACGGGCAACCTGCAGGGCTGGCCGGTGCTCGTCTTCATCATCGGCGTGCTCCTCATCGCGGCGCTCATGGCGCGTCGTGTGCACGGTGCCATGCTCATCGGCATCATCGCCATGACGGCGCTGGCGCTCGTCATCGAGGGCGTCGCGGATCTGGGCGCGAAGGGTGAGAAGAACCCGACGGGCTGGTCGCTCACCATTCCGTCGATGCCGAAGGATCTGCTCACAGCCCCCGACTTCTCGATCATCGGCGACTTCTCCCTGACGGGTGCGTTCGCGAAGGTCGGCGCCATCTCCGCCATCCTCATCATCTTCACGCTCGTGCTCGGCGCGTTCTTCGACCTCATGGGAGCGATGTACGCGGTCGGCGCGGAAGGTGACCTGCTCGACGAGAACGGCGTTCCGGAGCACTCCGAGCGCATCATGGTGGTCGACTCGATCGCCGCGATGGCCGGTGGTGCGGGTTCGATCAGTTCGAACACGGCGTTCATCGAGTCGGCCTCGGGTGTGGGCGAGGGTGCCCGTACGGGTCTCGCATCCATCGTGACGGGCACGATGTTCCTGCTCGCGACGTTCCTGTCGCCGGTCGTCGGGATGGTGCCGTCGGAGGCTGCGGCCCCGGCGCTCGTCATCGTCGGTTACCTCATGATGACGCAGGCCACCGACATCGACTGGAAGAACATGGAGATTGGCCTGCCGGCCTTCCTCACGATGGCGCTCATGCCGTTCACGTACTCCATCGCGGTGGGTATCGGAGCAGGCTTCATCAGCTACGTGCTCATCAAGCTCGTCAAGGGCAAGCCGAAGGACGTGCACCCGCTCATGTACGTCGTGGCCGCGATGTTCGTCGTCTACTTCGCCATCGACCCGATCAAGCAGTTGCTCGGCGTGAGCTGAGCCTCCGGCCAGCAATCGGACCCGCGACCTCAAGCTAGGAGGTCGCGGGTTCGATACGTCCGGGACGCGCACCCACCTGTTCTCTGCCGAGGTTACTGACCGCCACCCCCAGGACGGTGGCCTGCAAGCGCTCGACGGCCGCGAGCCGCACTCCTCGTGCCGTGGCATCGTCGTCGAGCGCCGTGACGACATCGACCGGTCGCGCGCTTCGCGCCACTTCGGCGCGCACGGCAGCGGCCACCTGCTTCGCCCACGGTCCGGTCACGACGACCTTCGACGGATCAGCCCACCCGACGAGCGAGGCCACCACGGCCGACACAGCCACTGCGAGTGCCTGACGCACCGAGTCATCCGATGCCGTCACCTCGAGCAGACGCTCCACATCGACAGCGCTCGAACCAGGCTGACGCAGCCCGAGCCGCGCGAACACCTCGGTGAAGGGGATCGCCGTGCCGTCCGGCCCCGGGACGACGATGTGCCCGATCTCCCCGGCGAGACCGCGACCGCCTCGCAACACACGGCCGTCCTCGATGATCGCGGCGCCCAGCCCCTCACCGAGATGGATGAGTCCAACACACCTTTCCTCGACGAGCGTGTTCGCGGCCCAGTTGACGTCGTTGTCGACGATGACGTCGTCACACAGGTCAGCCAGCGCCGCGCGAGCGTCGAGTTCGCCGACAAGGAACGGCTCGTCGGGTAGCTGCACCGCCCGCCCCGTGTGCCGGTCGACAGGATCAGCCACCGAGACGGCAGCGCACCGCACGGGTACGAGGCCGTCTCGCGAAACTCGGGCCAAGACCGCCTTGGCCACTCGAGTCAGTCGCTGCTCGTGTGGGCCGTCGACGGAGCGTGCACGGGCAATTTCGTCACCGTGGATGTCGACCACGACACCGCTGACCCCGACCGGCGCCACGACGAGCGCGAGCGCCACCCCCACCTGCGGCGCGAGACGCACGATCGCCGTCGACCGTCCGCGCCCGGACGTGCGTTCCCCCGTTTCCTCGACCAGGCCCGCAGCGACGAGACGTGACACCGACGTCGCGGCGGTGGGGCGTGAGAGGCCCGCGGATTCGGCCAGCGACGCACGCGTCGCCTCCCGCTCGTGCACCAACACCGTGAGCACTCGACGATCGGTCGACGCTCGGACGAGGTGGGAGGTGGTGTCAGTCACCCCTGAATCGTAAACCCTCTTTACAAAAGCGAGGGGGCGCCTTAGATTGACGACACCTAGTTTGTAAACCTCCTTTACGAAAGGATCGCCGTGACGATGTCGCCTGCCCCCGAGGCCAGGGAGCTTCCCCACTGGCAGTCCACGCCCGACGACCTGCGTGGAGCGATCAAAGAGATCAAGGCCGCACTGCGCGCCCGCGTCGAGGCGTCGGGACGCACGGTCGAAGAGGTCTTCGAGGTCGTCGAGAAGCGCGTCGCGGACCAGGTCGAAGAACTCAAGGAGATGAAGGCACGCGGTGAGAACCCCTGGCCGGTCGTGCGGTACGAAGACCTCCTCGACGATTCGAAGCGCGACACCCTGCGCGAGCAGATCCGCCGCCGCGGGTGCGCCGTGATCAAGGGGCACTTCCCCCGCGAACAGGCCCTGGAGTGGGATGCCCAGATCGTCGACTACGTCGAGAAGAACGCCTTCTTCGAGAACTACCGCGGCCCCGGCGACGACTTCTTCGGCACCGTCGGTTCGAAGCCTGAGATCTACCCGATCTACTGGAGCAAGCCGCAGATGCAAGCCCGCCAGAGCGAACGGATGGCAACCGTCCAAGCCTTCCTCAACAGCGTCTGGACCAGCGAGTCCGACGGGCAGCAGTGGTTCGACCCGAACCGCGATTCGCTCTACCCGGACCGCATCCGCCGTCGCCCTCCGGGCGCGGACTCCGCCGGCCTCGGAGCACACCTCGACCCGGGAACGCTCGACCTGTGGATGACCGAGGAGTACCAGAGGCACTTCGCGCCACTCTTCGACGGTCGTCCCGAGGAATACGACCCCTGGGACGCCGCTCACCGCACGTCGGGCCCGCAGTACCCCGGTTCGACGATGTGCTCGGCCTTCCGCACTTTCCAGGGCTGGACCGCGTTGTCGGACATGAAGAACGACCAGGGCGTCCTGCAGAGCGTGCCCATCCCCGAGGCGATGGCCTACCTCATGCTTCGACCGCTCGTCGAGGACGTACCTGACGACGACATGTGCGGCGTCACCGTCGGTCAGGTCTTCCCGTGCAACTGGAAGTGGCACCCTCACCTCATGGAGGCTCTGTCGGTCATCCCCGACGTCGAAGCCGGCGACTCGGTCTGGTGGCACTGCGACATGGTGCACGCCGTCGAGGACGTGACCAACCAGGAGGGCTGGGGCAACGTCATGTACATCCCCGCCGCCCCCTGGTGCCCGCGCAACGAGGCGTACAGCGCCAGTGTTCGCGAGGCCTTCGCAACGGGCGCCAGCCCGAGCGATTTCCCCGACGAGAACTACGAGGTCGACTGGGAGGGACGCTTCACCGAAGCAGACCTCAACGAGATCGGACGCCGCGGCCTCGGTCTCGCATGACGGCGCACTCCTGCGCGTGAAGGCCGTGGCTCATCGCACGTGAGCCACGGCCTTCACGCGCCGCGCGCGCACCGATGAGCGCGCCTTCCCTTTTGCCCGCCCAGCGGCAATGCTGGGGCCATGCCAGCACCAGCAACCACCGTCGTCCTGTTCGGCGCCACCGGCGACCTCGCTCGACGCAAGCTCCTTCCCGGGCTGCTCCACCTGTTCGCCAGCGACCTGTGTGACGACCTGCGCGTCGTCGGGACGTCGCTCGAGGATTTCGACACGGAGTCGTTCCGCGAGTTCGCGCGTACCGCCATCGCCGAGTTCTCCTCCCACCCGGTCACCGACCAGCAGTGGGACGACTTCGACGACCGCCTCACCTTCGTCCGCTCCGACGCAGGCCCGGACGCCCTGCGCAAGGCCGTCGAAGAGGCCGAGTCGCACTTCCCGCAGGGCAGCCAGCGCCTGCACTACCTCAGCGTCCCGCCGAAGGCCGCCCTCTCCGTCCTCGCCGAGCTGCACCAGGCGGGGCTCGTCGAACGCAGCCGCGTCATCATGGAGAAGCCCTTCGGCACCGACCTCGCGAGCGCGAAGAAGCTCAACGCCGCGGTCCACGAGTACTTCGACGAGAGCCAGATCTTCCGCATCGACCACTTCCTCGGCAAGGAGGCGGCGCTCAACATCCTGGCGTTCCGCTTCGCGAACGGCCTGTTCGAGCCGATCTGGCACCGCAACAACATCGACCACGTGCAGATCGACGTGCCCGAGACGCTCGGTCTCGAGACGCGCGCCGAGTTCTACGAGTCCACGGGCGCCTACCGCGACATGGTCGTCACGCACTTGTTCCAGGTGCTCGCGTTCACCGCGATGGAACCGCCGACGTCACTCGAGCCTGATGCCATCACCGAGGAGAAGAACAAGGTCTTCCGCTCGATGATGCCGCTCAACCCCGAGGACGTCGTGCGCGGGCAGTACCTCGGCTACCGCGACATGAAGGGCGTCGGCCCCGAGAGCGAGACCGAGACGTTCATCGCGCTCAAGTGCTACATCGACAACTGGCGTTGGGCCGGCGTGCCGTTCTACCTGCGCACCGGCAAGAAGATGGCCGAGGGCGCACGCATCATCTCGATCGCCTTCAAGGAGCCCCCGAAGTCGATGTTCCCGAGCGGATCGGGCGTCGGTCAGCACGGCCCCGACCACCTGACGTTCGACCTCGCCGACAAGGCCCGCATGTCGCTCAGCTTCTACGGCAAGCGCCCCGGGCCGGGCTTCCGCCTCGACAAGCTGTCGATGCAGTTCGCCATGGGCGACGCCGACTGGGCCGGAGGCGCACTCGAGGCCTACGAGCGTCTGATCTACGACGCCATCCGCGGCGACCACACCCTGTTCACGACGGCCGACGGCATCGAGCGCCTGTGGGAGGTCAGCCAACCGCTGCTCGACAACCCGCCGCCGGTGCGCCCGTACGACCCGGGCACCTACGGCCCCAACCAGATCCACCAGCTCATCGCACCGCGGGGCTGGCGCCTGCCGTTCGAGCGCAAGTGGCGCGAGCCCACCGTCTGACGCACCGTGCGAGCATGACGAAGGCCGCTCACCTCACGAGGTGAGCGGCCTTCGTCATGGGCCGGGTTCTCGTACACAAGAAGGGAAGAAACCTTCCCGTAGTGTGCGTAAGCGACGGCCTTGGGCACCACAAGGGAAGAAATCCTCCCTCGATGCCACGAGGCGGGCTCAGGCCTGCGGCGACTCGCTCTCGTTCGCCTTGTCGCTCGTCGCAGCCGAGGTGTCGGTCTCGGCGTTCTCGACCTCGAGGTCGGCGTCGAACTCGTCGAGCACCGGAGCGTCCTGGTGGTCGTGGGCCTCGGGGGCTTGCATCTCCACCTCGGAGTGCGCACCGCAGCCGAAGTCGAGCGCAACGACCTTGCCGTCGGCGGGCGACCAGTCGTTGGCGCAGACGCCGAACTGCTGACGCAGCACGCCCGCCATCGGCACGAAGTAGCCGCACGAACCGCACTGCGCGGGGGCCTTGCGGGCCACCTCGGCGCTCGGGCCGTGATCGCCGTCGTACCAACGCTGCGCCGCTTCGTCACGGCCCTCGGCCGAGAGCACGCGCTTGCGGCCGAGGCCGAGCTCGAAGAAGGCGACCTGGTCGACGTCCTCGTCGCCGGTGGCCCCGAAGCCTGCCTCGAGGCGCGGGTCGTCCTCCTTGTAGGGAAGGACGTCACCAGCGCTGAGGTCGCCCGGCGCGAGGCGGTCGGCCCACGGCACCCACTCGGGCGCGAGCACCGACGTCGCGGACGGCATGAGGTTGGTCTCGCAGACCGTGGCCACCTTGGCGCGCGGCGCACGGGCCACCGTGACGGCCCAGCGCCAGTCGGGGTAGCCCTTGGCGTTGCTCGCGAAGTAGTGCGTTCCGAGACGCTCCGCGTCCATGACGAAGTCGACGTGCTCGCCGACGGCGCCCGGATCGGCGATGGCGGTGACGGCCTCGAGCGCGAGCTTCTGCGCCGCCTCGCTCGCGAGAACGGCGTCGTGCTTGACGGCCTTGGCGCGGCGAGCGCGCGTCGCACGAGGTGCCTCGGACGTCGGTGCGGTCACCTCGGCGTCGGCGGCGAAGTCCTCGACGCGCTCCGGTTCGGCCACTGCGGGTTCAGTCATGGGTCTCAGACCTCGAGGTCGTCGGCAACGGCGCGCAGCACCGCCGCGATCTTGTTCGAATGGGACCGGTCGGGGTAGCGCCCCTTCTGCAGACCGGAGGACAGGTCGTCGAGCAGACGGATCACGTCTTCGACGATAACGCTCATCTGCTCGGCGGGCTTGCGCTTGCGCTCGGCGATGGACTGCATCTTGTCGAGCACCTCGACGTGCATGGCCTGAGCGCCCTTGCGGCCCTGGGCAACGCTGTACTCGACGCGCGTGCCGCCACGCAGCTGGGTGACGCCCGCTGGGAGCGCGCTAGCGGGCAGGAAGACGTCGTCGCCGTCGTCGCCGGAGACGAAGCCGAAACCCTTTTCGGCGTTGAAGAACCTGACCTTGCCGACCGGCACGTCACACCTCGTTCGAATTGCCGGGCGCCGGACGACGAGCCGTCCCGCACCCCCGCGTGCACATAACTTGCAAAGTTTACCGGCGCGCGCCGGGCTCCAGCGAATCGTCCGCCGGCGACGTGGGTTCCGCGCTGCGCGCTCCGCCGCGAAGGTCTCGCAGCACCTCGTCGCGCTCCGAGCGCGACACGTTCGTCGTCACGACCGGACGCTCCTGGCGCGCCTTCCACCACAGGAAGACACCGATGAGGAGGGAGCCGAACCCGCCGAGCAGAACGATGAGCGAGAGGATCGCCCAGATGACGACGCCGGTGATGACGAGGGCGCCCCGGTGGCCGTCGTTCGCGAGGTTGGTGATGAGCGCGATGCCGCCACCGATGAAGAGCGGCGCGACGATCCACAGCATCACGGCGCCGCGGATCATGTTCTTGCGCGCGTGGCGCCTCACCTCGTCCATGCGTTCACGGTACCGACGTGGGGCGCGGTAATCGAAACGCCCGCGGCACCCCACGATGCCCCGCGGCGCATTTTCTGCCGTAACGACCGGTGTCGGTGGTCGCCGCTAGGCTCCGGGCATGAGTTCGCCGCGTCGCATCAGTGCCTCCCAGGCTCGTCGCATCGCCCTTGCGGCGCAGGGTTTCGCGCGCCCGCGTCCTGACGCGGTCACCACCCGCCACCTGAGCGCGACCGCGGCGCGCCTGCAGGTCGTGCAGATCGACAGCGTCAACGTGCTCACGCGCAGCCACTACCTGCCGTTCTTCAGCCGTCTCGGCCCCTACGACCCGGCCGCCCTCGACGCTCTGCGCGATCGCGCGCCGCGCCGTCTCGTCGAGTACTGGGCGCACGAGGCCAGCCTCGTCTTCCCGCAGGTGTGGCCGCTGCTGCGTCACCGCATGGCGCGCGCTCACTCCGACGCGTGGGGCGGCATGCGTCGCGTCGCGGCGGACCACCCGGAGCTCGTGGAGCGCGTCTACGAGTACGTGACGACGCACGCTCCCGCCACGGCGAAGACGATCGAGGCGGAACTCGCGCACGACGAGGAACTCTCGCGCGAGCACTGGGGCTGGAACTGGTCCCTCATCAAGGCTGCGCTGGAGCACCTGTTCTGGGCCGGGCGCATCACGTCGGCAGGGCGCACCCGTCAGTTCGAGCGCCGGTACGCGAGCCTCGAGCGCGTCCTACCCCGTGAGATCGCCGCGAGCGCCGTCGCGGAGGATTTCTTCTCCCCCGAACCGCTTCTCGCCCCGCCGGCCGGCGACGATGTCGACTTCTTCGACGACGTCGTCGACCTCGTGCGCCGCAGCGCGATCGCGCACGGCGTGGGCACGGTGTTGTGCCTGCGCGACTACTTCCGACTCAAGACGGCACAGGTCGTGCCGGCCATCGACCATCTCGTGCGCGCCGGCGAACTCGAGCCCGTCGACGTCGAGTGCTTCGACAAGCCGGCGTGGCGCCACGTCGATGCGAAAACTCCGCGGCGCGTCGAGGCAGAGGCGCTCCTGTCGCCGTTCGACTCGCTCGTGTGGCAGCGCGAACGTACCGAGGCGCTGTGGAACTTCCGCTACCGGCTCGAGATCTACACACCCGCCGAGAAGCGTCAGTACGGCTACTACGTGCTGCCGTTCCTCTTCGGCGAGCACCTCGTGGCCCGTGTCGACCTCAAGGCGGACCGGGCCAACGGCGTCCTCCGGGCCCACGCGGTGCACTGGGAGCCGGGTGCGCTCACGCGCCACCCGGAAGCGGCCGGCGCCCTGGAGCGAGAACTCGCGACGATGGCCACCTGGCTCGACCTCCCGCGCGGATGGGCCGGACAGCTCGGGTCCTGAAGGCGCTGCGCCAACCCGCCTTTACCGTGCAGTGGCAGCGTCAGATGACGCTCTTGTCCGCCTTCCCGGGCCAGTGCTCGATGCGGAAGCTGTCGGCGTCGACGAGCACCTCGGCGGGCACGGCGTTCGGAATGTACTGACGCCGCGCGAGGTCGTTGCGCACGTTCGCCGACAGACGCGGTAGCGCGAGCGACATCACGCCGCCGTGGCTGATGACGAGCACGCTCTCGCCGCGGTACTGATCGGCGAGGTCCCGCAAGGCTTCTCGGTACCGGTTCACCACGTCGAGGCCCGATTCCCCTCCGGGAAAGGCGGCGTCGAGGTCACCGTCCATCCAGGCGGCGAGCACGCGCTGCATGCCGGCGTCACCGAACCGCTGACCGACGAGCTCCCCGACGCGGTACTCCTCGAAGCCGGGCAGGCTCGTCCAGTCGACGCCCAGCATCTCGGCGGCGACGCGGGCCGTCTCCTGCGCCCGGGCGACGTTGGAGCACACCACCGTCGCGATGTTCTCGGTCCGCAGGCTCTCCCCCAGCTCCCGCGCCTGCGAAAGGCCCAGCGGCGTGAGCCACCCGCCGGCCTCCGTGATGACACCGCGCGGAGTCTCGTAGGCAGCGTCACCGTGACGCGCGACGAAGAAGCGGGCCGGGCAGAACAGGTCGGACATGCGCTTCACGCTACCCGCGATGTCATGCGGTGTTTCCCCCGCGCTCACCGCTGTGGATGCCATGATCAAAACACTCACGACACCACGAGGGGGAGATCTCGATGAACACGCTCCGCTCTGGCAGCCACGGCCCTGATCGGCATGCTCGCTGTCACCGGCTGTTCGTCGGACGACAAGGAGAAGGCGAAGGACGCCGCGACGACGGCCAGCTAGGCCGCCTCCAGCGCGAGTTCCGCGGCCACGAGTGCCGGCGGCGACACGAGTGCCAACGCCGACGACCAGCTGGCCTCGGCGTCCAAAAGTCTCGAGTCGATGCAGTCGCAGGCCGGTGGCGACTGCAAGATCTCGGTCGACGGCAAGGAAGCCACGACCTCCGTAATCGGCATGAGCTGCGACGACGCGAAGGGCGTGTTGAACGCGTTCGGTGGCAAGAGCGACCAGGCCGCCAACGAATCGGTCGAGTACAAGGGTGAGAAGTACCAGTGCTCCACCGGCGAGTTCAACGGCAAGCGCGCCTCGTCGTGCACGAGTTCCTCGGGCAAGGCTTTCGCCGTCGCCAACTGACGAACGACGCCGCCCGACATGACGAAGGGCGGGTGAGGAGCCCCCTGGCCACCTCACCCGCCCTTCGCGCACCGGCTGCGCCGCACGGCTCCTTTCTCAGAACGACGCCGGTGCGTGAGGGCCGAACTCCTGCGGTCCGGCCTGCTCGCCGCGCTTGCGCTCGGCGGCTGCCTCGCCGTAGATCCGGGCGTACTTCGTACCCGCGGCGAGAAGAACGAGGCCCGCGGCCATGAAGGTGAACGCCTTCGTCATCGAGCCCATGTACTGCAGGTCGAAGATGAACAGCTTCACGAGCGCGCAGCCGACGAGCGCCAGACCCCAGCCCATCGACGCCGTCAGGTGACGCGGGCGGCTCAGACCGGACGTGAGGACGAGGGCCGCGAGCGCCAGCGACATCACCGTGATGGCGAGGTGCACGAGGAAGAAGCCTGTCGGTGCCTTACCGAAGACGATCAGCATCGCCATGGCCGTGCCGACGATCCCGGCGAAACCGCCGACGACGAGCAGGAACTGGGCATACGTCGCGTCGAGCTTGCGTCCACGCACGGCGGGAACCGTGAGGGCTGCGAAGGCAACGAACATCAGCCCGGTGACGAGCGTCTGCATCGTCATGTCGGTGACGCGGCTGCGGTAGAAGAAGTCCACGTACGCGGTGACCGTCCCCTGCGCCATGAATCCGAGGAAGAACGCGATGACCGCGCCACCTCCGACGATCGGACCGGGAACGCGAGCGTGCACGGCCATGAGCACGACGGCAATGACGAGGAACGGCATCGCGAACCAGTCGGCCTGGGCGGCAGAGACACCGGCGATGACGGCGCTGACACCGGCGAGCACGAGCGTCGCGATCCGAACGGTGGAACCGCTCGTCCGCAGGACGGCGAAGCCGCCGAGCGCCACGACGGCCATGATCGAGGCGACGAGGGCCGAACGCATTCCGGTTTCGAAGCCGGCGAAGACCCACAGCGGAATCCACGAGGCGGCCAGTGCCACCGGAGCGCCGATGGCGTCACGACGCGTGAGACCGGCCTGAACCGCGGTGAGCAGGCCGACGGCCGCGATCGTCGACGCACCGAAGACGAGCGTGCGGGTCGATGATGCCTCGAGCGCCACCCAGAACATGCCGGCGAACGACACGGGGATCGTGCGGGCGAGCGCCGTTTCGTCCCAGCCCTTGGTGATCTCGGGAATGGCACCGGCGATCTGGAGCACGGCGAGGAATCCGACCAACGTCGCCGTTATGCCGCCCGTGAGGTAGGGCGCAAGCGCCGCGACGCCGATCGTCACAGCGATGAAGAGCCACTTCTCGCCCCAGCGCAGAGCCTGGAAGCTAGCTGCCGCTGCGACGACGAGCGCGAGACCGAGGCCGGCCGTGAGCGGGATCCAGTCGTAGATGCGCGTCACGGCGACGACGTCGAAGAAGGCTCCGGCGACCGCAGTCGTGAGGAGAGCGACGGAACCGATGCGACCTCCCGGACGGGGCCGAACCCACTGCGCGGCAGCGGCGAGAGCACCGACGAGAACGGCGCCTCCACCGACACGGACCGGCGGGGTGAGGAAGCCCTCACGAGCGGCCATTGCGAGCAGAAGGACGACGCCGATGAGCGTCACTGCGATACCGGCGGCCGCGAGAAGCGCGGCCACCATCTGCTCGCGGCTGAAGCGCGGCTCACGCGGAGCCGGAGGAGTCGGCGTCTGATCGTAGGGCGGCCGGCCGGCGAAGCCGGCGCCACCGGGACCGCCGGGGGACATCGGACCGCCGGAGTGGCCGCCCTGGAACGGCGGGACGTACTGCTGAGCGCCCTGAGGCGGGATCGGGACGCTCCACGGACCCTGGCTTCCGCGTGCGGCAGCGTCCGCGTTGTTGCTGATGGGGGTCTGCGCGTGCTGCGGGTACTCGGTGTGCGACGGACGTGACGGCGCCGCCGCAACGTTCATGGGCTGCGGCGGCGGGAAGGACGTGGGGTGGTCGGGACGGGGGGCCTGGGGGGTGCCGTGCGGCTGCTGTGTGTTCATGCCTCAAGCCTCGCGACGACGGGGCTCGCGGGCCTGAGTAGTGCTACTCAGGTGGCCTGGGTGATCTGTGCACGCTCCCCCGAGTGAACAGCAGCGTCAGTCGAGCCCGTTCTCCAGCGCGAAACGGGTGAGCTCGACGCGGTTGCCCAGTTGCAGCTTCCGCAGCGTCGAGGCGATGTGGTTGTCGACGGTGCGGTGGCTCAGGCCGAGGCGGGTGGCGATCTGCTTCGATGCCAGGCCCTTGGCGACCATGCGCAGCACCTCCGTCTCGCGGGGTGTGAGCACGGCAGTGGGATCGGGGCTTTCCTCGCGCTCGCGTCCGCGCAGTTCGGCGAGGACGAGGCCGGCCAGTTCCGGGGTGAAAACGGCGCGTCCCTGCGCCGTGTCGTGGACGGCCGTGAGAAGTTCCTCAGCGCCGGCGCTCTTGAGGAGGTAACCGGACGCTCCGGCCCGGACGGCGTCGAGCACGTCCGTGCGCTCGGACGACGCAGACAGCACGAGGATCTTGACGTCGTCGAAAACCGTGCGAATGGCCGTCGTGGCATCGGTGCCGTTGCCGTCGGGCAGGTTCATGTCCATGAGGACGAGCTCGGGCGAGGTCGCCTTGGCACGATCCACAGCCTCACGCACGGAGCCGGCCGTCGCGACGACGTCGTAGCCGTGCTCGCGCAGGTCACGCGCGACGGCGTCGCGCCACATCGGGTGGTCGTCGACCACCATGAGTCGCGTGGTGGGGGCGGCACCGTCGGAAGTCATGGACCCATCCTCTCGCGCGGGCCATCGGCGATGTTTCTCAACGCTGCAGCGTGAACTCCCACTCGACACCCTCCCCCGGTGTCGCCTCGAGGTGGGCTCGGCCACCGATCGACTCGACGCGTCCGACGATCGACCGGCTCACACCCATTCGCCCCTGGGCCTTGGCTTCGGCCAGGCGGCCGTCAGGAATGCCGGGGCCGTCGTCGCGGACGGTGAGCGTCACCTCGTCGTCGAGGTCTTCGAGGAGGACGAAGGCCGTGGCGTGCTCCCCCGCGTGACGTTCGGTGTTGGCGAGCGCCTGCTTCGTCGCGGCGAGCAACTCCCCAGCTCGAGCGGCGTCGAGGAGCACGGGCGCCGAACCTGCCGAGACGCGAACGCGGTCATCGGCCAGTGCGAGGAGCTCACGGCGTAAGTCGACCGGTGCATCGTCCATCGATCCGCCGGACGGCTCGGAGGTCGTTCGAGCCGCTGCGATCGGCGCTTCGTCGACGTCGGCGATGAGGGTGCGCAGCGCCCGTTCCTGTTCGGTGGCCAACTGCCCGAGGGCCGCGCCCTCCGCACCGAACGACGGGCCCTTACGCCCCATGAGCGCGAGCACCTGGAGCACGCCGTCGTGCACCTCTCGCGCGAGCCGCTCTCGCTCGGCCGCACGGGCACGCAGCTCGAGAGCGGCGACGAGTTGAGCGTGTGAGCGTCGCGCACCGACACCCCCGACACCGGCTGCGATGCCGGAACTCACGAGAATCGGCATCGTCGGCGAACGCACCATCCACGACAGATCGTCGCCGATGTGAAGGCTTGCGAGGGAAATACCGACGCCGGCGAGGAAGCCCGCCGTCACGCCCCACTGCATGCCGGCGGCCAGCACGGCGTTCGTGGCCCACATCGTCGTCGGCAGGCTCTGGTTGTGGTCCCACCAGCTCGCGTCGGCGACGATCCACGTCGCGTACATGAGTCCGAGCGTCACGACGATGTCGCCGGCGACGAGCCAGGAACGCCACCGCGGGCGTGCGAACAGCGCGAGGGCCACGACACCCGACCAGATGCACTGCACGGCGATGAGCGCCGTCGCGAGGTGCGGGCGCGTGTAGTGATCGACGGCGCCCGTGTGGATGAAGAGCGAATACGCGAGGGTGAGCATCCGGAAGGCACCCTCGGTGGCCCACAGGTACTTCATCGGGTCGTCGGAGGCCGCCTGCTGGGCCTCGGCCTCGCTCGTCCGGCTCATCATCCGCAGCCGGGAAGCGGAAACGGGCGACGCCCCGAACCGCTGCTGCGATTCGGGGCGTCGTCTGGATCGGATCACTTGCGCTGCTCGGGGTACTCCACCCCGTAGCCCTGCTGACCAGGAGCCTGGAACGTGTTCGACTGGCCACCCTGCGTCGGGTACGGCATCTGCGACGGCGGCAGCTGCGGCTGCTCGTTGTACGGACGCTGCTGGCTCTGCGGGGCGTCGAACTGCACCGACGGAGCCTCCGCGTTCGTCATGTTGACCTGCGGCGCGCCCTTCGTGGCCTCGTCGGCCTCGTAGTACTCGGCCTTCGTCACACCGGCGGGGCCGGCCATGAACTTCGTCGGGATCGAGTCGACCTTCGAGTTCAGGTCACGCACGCAGGCGTTGTAGTAGCGACGCGCGGAGGCGATGCGGTCCTCGGTGGCCGACAGCTCGCCCATGAGCTGCTGGTAGTTCTGGTTGGCCTTGAGGTCCGGGTAGGCCTCGGAGACCGAGATGAGGCGACCGAGGGCCTGCGTCAGCTCGCCTTCCGCAGCGGCCGCGTCAGCGGCGTGGTCGGGCGAACCGTGCGTGTTGACGGCAGCGCCGCGAGCGCGGATGACGTCGTCGAGCGTCTTGGCCTCGTGCTGCGCGTAGCCCTTGACTGTCTCGACGAGGTTCGGGATGAGGTCGTGGCGGCGCGTCAGTTCGACATCGATCTGGTGCCACGCCTCCTGCACCGTGTTGCGCTGCTTGACGAGGCCGTTGTACATGACAACGGCAGCCACGGCGAGCGCGACGATGATGAGAAGAAGGATGATGACCCACGTCATGACAAGGCTCCAATTGAACGTGTGTGCCGGAGTATCAGCTTGGTTGGTTCGACCCTAGCCGAACAGTGCGCACCGATCACGCTGTGCGGGGCGGCCCGGTTCACCGACCGCGGCGCACCTTGAGCGCTTTGACGAGGTAGATCGTCGCCGCGAGGGCGACCAGACCCGTCATGAGGACGCCTGCGGCGGCGCCCAGACGCCCGGCGTTACCGCCCGATCCGTCGCCGTAGCCGTTGAGCACACCGGCGACGAAACCGTAGATCGACCACGCCCAGAACAGGACGGCGGCCACGGCCAGAAGGGGAACGGCGGCGGGATGCTTCATGGCGACGATCGTAGGGCGTGCTGCTCGGCTGCGGGCTCAGGCCTCGTCGAGACGCGCGAGGATCTGCTCGACCACCTCGGGGGCGGCGCCCAGCGGCTCGGTGACGATGTCAGCACCCGATCGGCGCAGCTTCTCGGAGAAGTGCCCCTCCCCGAGCAGGAGCGAGGCGACGGCGACGCGAGCACCGGGCCGGTCGCGGTTGGCGTTGACCGCGTCGGGCACTGCGGGCGTGCCGGCCGAACCGAACGCGACATCGACCTCGGCACCCCACGCCTCGGCGAGCAGGCGCGCCTGAGCGCGGGCGTCGGCCGCGGCCTCGAGCCGGCTGGAACCGGCGGCGGCCATGACAACAGGATCCCGGCGCTCGACGCCTGCTTCGGTCAGGCGTTGGACGAGCAAATCGGCGATTCGGCGCGACGGACCCAGGGCGCCGGTCGAGCGGGCGTTCGGCCACGCATCGACGGCCTTCGCCACGTCGACACGGACGTGGTACCCGCCGCAGAAGAGCAGCGGCACGACGACGACCTCGTCGTAGCGGGGGGCGAATTGAGCGACAACGTCGGCGACGGGTGGCTCCTGCACGTCGACGTAAGCGTCGGTGACATCGAGTTCCGGCCGTCGGTTGTGCACGGCGGTGACGAGGTCGAGAACGACCTGCCGGCCCCGTTCGTTCGCCGTCCCGTGGGCGACGAGGATGACGGCACATCGGGTCGATTCGCTGCTCGTCGGTACTGCTTCGCCGGCGCTCGAGTTCGTCGTCACGAGGCGTCCCGACCGAGTTCGGCGATGACGAGTTTGACGAGCGCTCCCAGGCGGAAGCGCTCCGGTACGAGCGGTTCGATGCCGTAGGCACGCAGTGGCGCGGCCGTCGTGTCTCCGACGGCGGCTGCGCGGACACGCCCCTCCCGCAGTGCGGCGACGACCTCGTCCCGAACCCCGGCGAGGTGCGCTGCGGTGAAGAAGGCATCCGCGCCGGGGGCTGCCGTGAAGGCAATGGTGTCCACCTCGCCGCGAGCGACAAGGTGGGCGGCACGCTCGACGGCCTGCGGGTCGGGCGCCGGACCCCAGCGGTAGACGACGAGCGAGACGACGTCGGCGCTCGAGTCGCGCAGTTGCTCGTCGATGCCGTCGGACCCTGCGCCGTGGTGCTGCACGGCTACACGCGTGCCGCGCAGATCGAGGGTCGCCAGATGACGCTTCACCTCGTCTGCTGTTTCACTTTCGGCACTCCAGGAGACCTCGAGCCCGGCGCCCTGAACGGCACCGCGGGCCTTGGGTCCGCGGGTGAGGATGCGAGCGCCTGCGAGAGCTTCGACGAGCGCTTCGCGTTGCCCGGCCGCCTCGGCTGCCTCGAGCCACCCGCGAAAACCGATCGCCGTCGTGACAACGACGAGATCAGGCTTCTTGTCGACGAGTTCCCTTGTCCGAGCGTTGAGTTCGGCATCGTCAACGTGGGGGACGTGCGACATGGTCGGCGCGTGGATCACCTCGGCGCCACGTCGTTCGAGTGCTCCGGCGAATTCCTCGGCACGGCGTTGCGCCGTGAGCACGACGCGGCATCCGGCGAGGTCCTGGGGCAGCCGAGCGGCCTCGGCGTGCACGCTCGGCGCGGTCGTCTCGTTCATGCGCAGGGCTCCCGCACCCTATCGCGAGCCACGCTCTCGGAGGCCACCTGGGCGATCTCGGCGTCGGGCAGCACGGTGACGACCTCACCGATGACGATGACGCTGGGGTTGCCCACCCCGCGCGTCAGGCACTGCTCGGCGATGTCGGCGAGCGTGCCCTTGACGACCTGCTGCTGCGGAGTCCACGCCGAGTGGACGACGCCGACGGGCGTCGACGCGTCCTTGCCCTCCCGCACGAGGCTCGCGGTGAGTTCGCCGAGGCGACGCATGCCCATGAGGATGACGATGGTGTGCGGCCACGCGACGAGGGCGGGGACGGCGAGTTCGTCGTGACCGGACAGCACGAGCATCCCGGCCGACACGCCGCGATGGGTCACGGGGATGCCGCCCGCGAGCGGCGCGGACAGCGCGCTCGTCACGCCGGGCACGACGTCGACGTCGATGCCGTGCTCGCGGCAGTGCAGCACCTCTTCGCCGCCGCGCCCGAGCAGATAGGGGTCGCCACCCTTGAGCCGCACGACGCGACGTCCGGCGCGCGCCTCCCGCACGAGGATGTCGTTGATCTCGTGCTGCGGCACCGGGTGGTGGTGCGGCGTCTTGCCGACGGGCACGATCTCGGCGTCGAGACCGAGCTCGTCGAGCTGATCGGTGGGGCCGAGGCGGTCGGCGACGATGACGTCGGCACGCTCGAGTTCACGCAGTGCACGCAGCGTGAGCAGGTCGAGTGCGCCCGGGCCACCGCCGACGATCACGACCGTGCCGGGTCGAGGGTCGTTCATGGGGGCCACCTTTCGCGCCGCGGGGCAGGGCAGATGTATGGGCAGATCCATCGGTCTACGCACCCTAGGCCACCCCGGACGGAGCGATCCGATTGTTTCGCAGGACGATCATCCCGTCCTCCTCGGCCACGTCCCACACCCCGAGCGTCACGTCCGGATCGCTCGTGCACCGACCCGTCGCGAGGTCGAACGCCTGCTTGTACATGGGCGACTGGATGACGTCACGCACCTCACCGGCGACCGTCGCCGTCCCCACGATGCCGCGGGCGATGACGTTGGCCTCGGCGTACGGGTCGTAGTGCCCGACGGCGTGCAGCGCGCCGTCCGCGGTGCGCACGATGGCGACCTGGGCGCCGTCGTCGGCCTTGGCGGCAACCGCACGTTCGGGACGCACCCGCTCGACGGGGCAGACGACGCTCATGCGCGCACCTCCAGCGTCGAGCCGGCGATCACGACGGGACGGCGTTCGGAGTCGACGAGGTCGAGCTCGCCCGCCGCCGCGCGGGCACGGTCGTCGGCGGTGGCCGGGCGCACCTGCTCACGCTCGACGACGTAGAGCAGGTCGGGGTCGGCGTCCGTCGCGTCGTTGACGAACCCGGTGAACTGGGCGAGCTTCTCCGGATCTTCGAGCACCTCGCGCCACTCGTCGGCGTAGGCGCCCACGTGGTGGGTCATCATGGCGTCGAGGTCGTCACAGAGGCCGAGCGCGTCGTCGAAGATCACCTCGCGCAGCCGCTCGATGCCGCCGTCGAGCTCCTCGAGCCACGGGGCGGTGCGCTGGAGGCGCTCGGCCGTCGAGACGTAGTACATGAAGAACCGGTCGATGGCGGTGATGAGTTCGGCGTCCGACAAGTCCTGCGCCAACAGTTGCGCGTGCTTGGGTGTGGCCCCGCCGTTGCCGCCGACGTAGAGGTTCCACCCGTTCTCCGTGGCGATGACGCCCGCGTCCTTGCCGCGCGCCTCGGCGCACTCGCGGGCACAGCCGGAGACGCCGAGCTTGAGCTTGTGAGGGCTGCGCAGGCCGCGGTAGCGCAGTTCGAGGTCGATGGCCATGCGCACGCTGTCCTGGACGCCGTAGCGGCACCAACTCTGCCCGACGCACGACTTCACGGTGCGCAGGCTCTTGCCGTAGGCATGGCCGGACTCGAACCCGGCGTCGACGAGGCGCTTCCAGATGGCCGGCAGCTGGTCGATGCGCGCGCCGAACAGGTCGATGCGCTGGCCGCCCGTAATCTTCGTGTAGAGCCCGAAGTCCTTGGCCACCTGGGCGATGACGAGCAGCCCGTCCGGGGTGATCTCCCCGCCCGGGATTCGCGGGACGACCGAGTACGTGCCGTCCTTCTGCAGGTTGGCCAGCACATGGTCGTTGCTGTCCTGCAGCGTGCTCTGCTCCCCGGCGAGGATGTGCCCGCCGCCCAGGCTCGCGAGGATGTTGGCGATCGTCGGCTTGCAGATGTCGCAGCCGCGCCCGGTACCGAAGCGTTCCATGATCTCGCTGAACGTCGCGAGGCCCGCCACCTTGATGGCGTTGAACAGTTCGCTGCGTGGCATCGGGATGTGCTCGCACAGCGACCGGTCGACGGCGATTCCCGCCTTCTCCTGATGCGACTCGAACAGCTTCTTGACGATGGGCAGGCATGAGCCGCAGGAGGTTCCGGCCTTCGTGCAGCTCTTGACGTCGGCCAGGTTCGACGCGCCGTCGTCGACCGCCGAACGGATCTGACCGGCGCTCACGTTGTTGCAGGAGCACACCGCGGCGTCGTCGGGCAGTTCGAGCGAGGACGCCGCGCCCTCCCCCGCGCCGGCCGGCACGATGAACGACGACGGGTCGGCGCCCAGCCGGCGTCCGACGAGCGGTCGCAGCCCGGCGTAGGCACTGGCGTCCCCGACGAGGATGCCGCCGAGCAGGGTCTGCGCGTCGTCGGAGACGACGAGCTTCTTGTACGAACCGGTCACCGAGTCCGAGTAGACGACCTCGAGCGCACCGGGGGTCGTGGCGAACGCGTCACCGAAGCTCGCGACGTCGACGCCGAGCAGCTTGAGCTTGGTCGAGGTGTCCGCGCCGGGAAAGCTCGATTCCCCACCCAGCAGCGCGTCGGCGGCGATCTCGGCCATCGTGTAGCCGGGGGCGACGAGACCCCAGACACGACCCTGGATGCACGCCACCTCACCGATGGCGTGGATGCTCTCGTCGCTCGTGAGGCAGCGGTCGTCGACGACGACACCGCCACGCTCACCGACCTCGAGGCCGGCAGCACGGGCCAGTTCGTCACGCGGGCGCACGCCGGTGGCGAAGACCACGACGTCGACGTCGATCTTCTCGCCGTCGGCGAACTCCATGCCGGTGACCCGGCGTCCGCGCTTGGCCAGAACCCGCTGGGTGGCCGTGCCGGTGCGCACCTCGACGCCGAGGTTCTCGATGAGTCGGCGCAGCTCCTGGCCACCGCCGTCGTCCACCTGCAACGGCATGAGACGCGGCGCGAACTCGATGACGGTCGACTCGGCGCCGAGCGCCTGCAACGCACCGGCCGCCTCGAGACCGAGCAGACCACCACCGACGACGGCGCCGCGCACGGGCCGCTCGGGGTGGGCCGCACGCAGCTCCTCGACGTACCCGCGCAGCGCCGCGACGTCGTCGATCGTGCGGTAGACGAAGCAACCCTGCAGGTCGTTGCCCTTGACGGGCGGCACCGCGGCGTAGCTGCCGGTGGCGAGCACGAGATGGTCGTAGGGGTGGCGGACGCCCTTGGCGGTCGTCACCACCTTGGCGTTGCGGTCGACGTCCGTCACCTCGGTGCGCTTGGCGAGGGTGACGCGGGGGTCGGCCCACAGCTCGGCCCCGCCGAGGTTGAGATCCTCCGGGTCGCGCCCCGTGAAGTAGCTCGTGAGCGCCACCCGGTCGTACGGCGGACGCGGCTCGTCGCCGAGCACCGTGATGTCGAAACGGCCCGCGTCGTCGCGCGACCGCATCGCCTCGACGAAACGGTGGGCCACCATGCCGGCGCCGATGACGACGACGCGTTCGCGGGGTCGGGCCTGCTCGATCTGCTCGCTCATGAATCCTCCTGCGGTTGTTGCCCTCGAACCTAGGGAGGCCGTGTTTCGCGTGACCGGCGGGTTTGTTTCAGGGATGCAACATCTCCCTCACCGCGGCCTGCTCAGCGGTCGCGAGCCCGCACCCGCAGCCCCGAGGCGATGAGGCGACGCACGAGCTCGGTGCCCCGCACCGGTTCCGCACCGCCCGCGACGAGATCGTCGTACTGGCGCGCGGCCACGTCGTAGTGATCGTGGTCGAACGCGGCGCGCGGCACGTCGTGCGCGGCGGCGAACGCGTGCAGCTCGTCGAGCGAGACGTCGGAGACGAGGTGGCTGAACACGGTGCCCCACGCGGGCCACGCCGGCGGATCGATGAGAACGGCCATCAGGCCATTGTCGCCTCCTGCGCCGGGTTCACCTCGTCCATCCATTCGAGGATGCCGCACACAGTCGCGGTGCAACTGCCGCACCCCGTCGTCGCACGCGTGGCGGCGGCGACGTCCTCGACGCACCGCGCTCCCTCGACGTGCGCGTCGACGATCTCCTTCTTGCTCACCCCGTTGCAGCGACAGACCGTGGCCGTGCTCGGCAGCGCCGTCGGGCCGGCCGCCTGAGGCACCGCGTCGGGGTTGGACGCGCCCTTGACGAGCAGGTGGGCCGGATCGAGCGGCAACGGCGTCCGCCGTTCATACGCGCTCATGAGATCGGCCGCCACCCGCGGCGACCCGACGACGACCCCCGCGACGATGCGCTCGCCGTCGACGGCGATGGTGGCCGACCGGCGCTCGCCGACGTCGCTCAGGGTGAGGACCCGCAGGCCCTGGGCATGCGCCGCGAACGGGTCGGGCAAGGGCTCGCCGAGCGCGACGACGTCGAGCCCCACGGCCTTGAGTTTGACGATGCTGACCTCGGGTTCGGGCCGGGGTTCCGGGGTGGCCTGCGGTGTCGGCTGCGGGATCGGTGCGCTCCGGGGCGCGGTCGCGGCCTGGTCGTTCTCGCACAGTTCACGCGCCAGCCGGCCGGCCTGCTCCCACCCCGGCGCGATGAGGCCGGGGCACCCCGCGTCGGTCTGCGCACAGTCGCCGATGGCGGCCACCGAATCGTCGTCGAGAGCACGCAACCGCTCGTCCACGAGGATGCCGATGTCGACGGGAACACCTGCGGCCCTGGCGATCTCGGCTCTCGGTTTGACTCCCGTGTTGACGACGAGACCGTCGATGTCCAGCCGTTCGCCGTCAGCCAGTTCGATGCCGACAAGATGCTCCTTCTCGCGCAGAACCCGGACGATGCCGCTCGTCACCCGCACGTCGACACCGAGGTCGCCCAGGACGGCGGCCGCCATCTGACCGCTCGGGGCGTCGAGCTGGCGATCCATGACGTGCCCACCGCGATGCACGAGCGTTACGTCGACGTCGCGGGTGCGCAGGCCGCAGGCGATCTCGACGCCGAGCAGACCGCCACCGAGCACCGCCATCCGCCGCCCCGGGGTGCAGGCGGCCAGCAGTTCGCGGCAGTCGTCGATGGTACGCACCGCGCGCACGCCCTGGCCACCTCCGGCGCCGAGGCCGGGGATGGGCGGCATGACGGACTCGGCACCGGTGGCGAAGACCGCCAGGTCATACGGGTGCTCGCGCCCCTCGGCATCGATGACGACACGACGTTCGCGTTCGAGGCGTACGGCCACCGTCCCCGCATGCACGGTGACGTCCTCGGGCGCCGCCGGCAGCGTGAGGGACGCGAGGTCGGCGCGCCCGGCCACGACCTCCGAGAGCATGAGCCGGTTGTACGGCTCATAGGGCTCCTCCCCCAGCACCGTGATGTCGAAGGCCGCGCCGGTGCGCTCGGCGTGCCGGGTGAGGTCGTCGAGAAAGCGGGCCGCCACCATGCCGTGCCCGATGACGACGACGCGCGGCGGGCGGCTCATGCGCGCACCGCCTGGCCGGCGCGTGCTGCGTGCTCGCCGTGAGCAGCGTCATCGTCGCCAGTCGGCGCGTCCTGCTCATCGAACCGCGCCACCGCGGCAGCGCACACCTTGAACTCCGGCATCGAGCTCACCGGGTCGAGCGCGGGGTTGGTGGCGAGGTTGGCCGCGCCGCGCCCGGCGAAGTGGAACGGCATGAAGACGCAGTCGCGGCGGATGTCATTGCTGAGGCGCGCAACGCCGACGGCGGCACCGGAGCGGGTGCGCACCTCGACGTCGTCGCCCTCGCCGATGCCGAGGCGTGCGGCCGTCAGCGGGTGGATCTGCACGAACGCCTCGGGTTCGATGCCGTTGAGCTCGGCCACGCGGCGCGTCTGGGCGCCCGACTGATAGTGCTGCAGCAGACGGCCGGTGAGCAGGTAGAGCGGCGCGTCTGGTCGGAGGTCGTCGGCCACGCCCGCCGAGCGCACGTCGATCATCCGGGCGCGCCCGTCGGGCGTCGCGAAGCGGTCGAGGAACAGCCGGGGCGTGCCGACGGTGCGCGGGTCGGGGCGCGTCATCGCGTCACGCACGGCAGGCCAGAACGCCCCGGTGCCGCCCTCGTCGTCCGCGAGTTCCCAGGCGTCCAGCGCGGCGTGGCTGAGGCCGGAATAGTCGGCGATGCCGCCCGCCGAGGCGCGCGCCAACTCGTCGAACGCATCGGCGGGGTCGGTGGCGAAACCGGCCGGGGCGTCGAGCAGTTCGGCGAGCTCGTGCCAGATACGCAGTTCGTCCCGCGGCCCGTCGGCCGCGTCGGGAGCGGGCACGGCGCGACGTCGGCGCAGCACGCGCCCCTCGAGGTTGGTCATCGTGCCCTCCTCCTCGGCCCATTGCAGGCTGGGCAGGACGACGTCGGCCATCGCGGCGGTCTCCGACAGGACGAAATCGGTGACGACGAGCGTGTCGAGCGCCGCGAACCGTTCGGCGATGCGGCCGGAACGCGGCCCGCTCACCACGGGGTTTGCGCCGTGCACGAAGAGCATCGAGGCGCCCTCCGGCGTGCCGAGCGCGTCGAGCAGTTGGACGGCCGGCAGCCCGGGGCCGGGGATGTCGCTCTCCTCGACGCCCCAGACCTCGGCGATGTGCGCGCGGGCGGCCGGGTCGGTGATCTTGCGATAGCCGGGCAGTTGATCGCACTTCTGCCCGTGCTCGCGTCCACCCTGGCCGTTGCCCTGACCGGTGAGACAGCCGTAGCCCGAACCCACCCGACCGGGCAGTCCGAGGGCCAGCGCAAGGTTGAGCGCGGCGCTCACCGTGTCGGTGCCGTGGGCGTGCTGCTCCGCGCCGCGCCCGGTGAGCACGTACGCGCCGTGCCCGCCGACGACGGGAGCCGATTTCATGAGGATCTTTGCCGCACAACGAAGTTCGGCGACCGGGATGCCCGTCTCCCGCTCCACGGCCTCCGGCCACCACATCATGGCCGACCGCTTGACGGCGTCCCAACCGGTGACGCGGTCGGCGAGGTAACGCTCGTCCGCACCGCCACCGACGATGACGAGGTGCAACAGCCCCATGAGTACGGTGATGTCGGTGCCCGGCAGCGGTTGAAGGTGAACGCCCGCGCCGTCGTCCGTCAGGGCCGCGCTCGGCGTCCGACGTGGGTCGATGACGATGAGCCCGCCCCGCTCGCGCGCCGAGCGCAGGTGCTGCACGAACGGCGGCATCGTCTCGGCCGGGTTACTGCCCACGAGCATGACGGCGTCCGCGCCGTCGAGATCGCCGAGCGGAAACGGCATCCCCCGATCGAGCCCGAGAGTCCGGCCCCCGGCTGCAGCGGCCGAGCTCATGCAGAAACGCCCGTTGTAGTCGGTCATCGCCGTGCCGAGCCCGACGCGGGCGAACTTGCCCAGCGTGTAGGCCTTCTCGTTGGTCAGGCCACCTCCGCCGAAGACGGCCACACCGTCGGGGCCGCTGCGAGCGCGAGCGCGCTTCACCCCGCGCACGATGCGGGTGTAGGCCTCGTCCCACGTCGTTTTAACGAGCGACCCGTCGGCGTCGCGCACCAGTGGACGCAGCAGCCGGTCGGGCGTCGAGAGCACTGCGGCCGACGTCCAGCCCTTGTGGCACAGGCCCCCGCGGTTGGTCGGGAACTCGCGCGGTGTCACGCTCACGGCGCCGGCCCCGTCATTGCCGGGGGTCAGCCGCATGCCGCACTGCAACGCGCAGTAGGGGCAATGGGTCGAGGTCGCCATCAGATGCCCACCTGCCCGGCGTCACCGAGCCCCGCACCCCGACGCCCGTAGGCGAACCAGGCGACGAACGCCATGACGAGGTAGAGCGCGATGATGCCGTAGAGCGCCGGCACGATCGTGCCCTTCGGGGCGATCGCCGAGATGCTCGAGGCCTTGCTCAGCGCGAACATCTGCGGCACGACGAACCCGCCGAAGGCACCCACGGCGCCGACGATGCCGATGGCGCCCGCCGCGACGCGCCGGGTGCGACGTCGACCGTCGTCGGTGGTGTCCGTGGCCGTGGCGTCGAACACCGCTGGGATCATCCGGTAGATCGACCCGTTGCCGATGCCGGTGAAGACGAACAGCAGCAGGAACGCGGCCATGAAGAGGCCGAAGTTCTTGCCCTGCAGCGCCTGGATCGCGCCGAGCGCACCGAACGCCATCGCCACGAAGCTGACGACGGTGACACGCCAGCCGCCGACGCGGTCGGCGATGACGCCGCCGAGCGGGCGGGTCAGCGAGCCGACGAGCGCGCCGAGGAAGGCGAGCTTGAGGCCGTGGGCGGGAAACGCGTCGGACATGATCTTGGGAAAGACGCCGGCGAAACCGATGAACGAGCCGAACGTGCCGACGTAGAGGAACGCGAGGATCCAGGTGTGACGGGCGCGGCTCGCCATCTCGAAACCGCCGCGGTCACCCGACCCGGCGATGACCGAGAGGTTGTCCATGCTGCGCCAGGCGAGCAGCGCCGCGAGCAGGATGAACGGCACGAAGATCCAGCCCGCCAACGGCAGGTTGGGCACCTGAGCGCCGGTGACGGCGGTCGTGGCCCCCCAGGTGACGACGAGGGGGATGGCGAACTGGACGGCCGCCGTCCCCAGGTTGCCGCCGGCCGCGTTGAGGCCGAGCGCCTTGCCCTTCTCGGAGGAGCGGTAGAAGAAGGAGATGTTCGTCATCGAGCTGGCGAAGTTGCCGCCACCGAAGCCGGCGAGCGCGGCCACGGCGAGCAGCACCCCGAAGCTCGCGTGCTGCCCGACGGCGAGGGCCAGGCCGACGGCGGGCAGCAGGAGCAGCAGCGCGGAGACGATCGTCCAGTTGCGACCCCCGAAGCGCGGGACGGCGAACGTGTACGGGATGCGCAGGCTCGCCCCGACGAGGGTGGGGATGCTGAGCAACCAGAACTGCTGCGTCTCGCTCAGCGCCGCGCTGCCGGTGTAGCCGTACGTGGCCAGCTGCGGTACGACGATGCCCCACAGCGCGAAGACGCCGAAGCCGAGGAACTCCGCGAACACCGAGATGGCGAGGTTGTGGCGGGCGGTCTGCGCTCCGCCGTGGTGACCCCACTGCGCGGCGTTCTCCGGATCCCAGTCGTCGATCCAGCGGCCTGCTCGGCGGGTGAATCGGGCGGCCGGGGCCGGGGTGGCGGCAGCGGTGGCGGTCGGTGAATCACCGCGGTGGGCCAGCGTCATGAGGTGCTCCTCGCGCATCGGTGGGATGTGCCGATGACGCTAGGAGCGGCGTGTTACGCGCGAGTCCGCCTCATGTTTCCGGCAGGCAACATCCGTCTCACCGCCGCGCTCAGCGCGTCGTGCGCTCCGGGTGGCGCGCCTCGCTCGTGCGCTCCCCCAGCTCGATGACGCCGTCGCGCTCACGCACCGCCCAGGTGCCCAGGCTCACGCTGCGGTCCTCGACGTCCTCCCCCGTCGCCAGGTCGAAGGCCTGCTTGTAGAGCGGCGACTGGATGACGTCGACGACCCGCTCCTGCCCGGTCGCTTCCTGCCCTGTCTTCTCCGACGCTGTCTCGTCCGCCACCGTGCGCGTCCCGACGACGCCGCGCGCAATGACGTTGGCGAGCGCATACGGGTCGTGGTGGCCGACGGCGAACAGCCGGCCGTCCGCCGTCCGCACGACGGCGACCTGCGCGCCGTCCGGGGCCAGGGCAGCCACGGCGCGTTCCGGCACGAGTCGGTCGGCGTCGCACGCGCGAGTCCAGCCCTCTAGATCGGGCGCGTTCGAAACGCTCACGTTCGAGGTGCTCTCAGTCGAGGTCGACGGTCGGGACATCAGGCACTCCTCACGGGGATGCGGGGGCCGACGAGGTGCAGCGACGGGTCGGCCTTCTCCTGCGGGGTGGCGGGGCGGATCTGATCGCGTTCGACAAGGTAGAGCAGGTCGGGGTCGACGCTCGTCTCGTCGTTGACGAACCCGGTGAACTGCGCGAGTTTCTGCGGGTCCTCGAGCACCTCGCGCCACTCGTCGGCGTAGGCGTTGACGTGCCGCGCCATCATGGCGTCCAGGTCGTCGCAGATACCGAGAACGTCGTCGAAGATCACCTCACGCAGGTGCTCGATGCCGCCGTCGAGCTCCTGCAGCCAGGGTGCGGTGCGCTGCAGCCGCTCGGCCGTCGAGATGTAGAACATGAAGAACCGGTCGATGGCGGTGATGAGTTCGGCCTCGGTGAGATCCTCGGCGAGTAGCTGCGCGTGCACCGGCTTGAACCCGCCGTTGCCGCCGACGTAGAGGTTCCAGCCGTTCTCGGTGGCGATGATGCCGGCGTCCTTGCCACGCCTCGGCACACTCGCGGGCGCACCCCGAGACCCCCATCTTGAGCTTGTGCGGGCTGCGCAGCCCCTTGGGGCGCGTCTCCAGGTCGATGGCGAGACGCACCGAGTCGCGTACCCCGAAACGGCACCACGTCGAGCCGACGCACGACTTCACGGCACGCAGGCCCTTGCCGTACGCCTGCCCGCACTCGAACCCGGCGACGAGCAGATCCTTCCAGATGGCCGGCAGCTGGTCGATCCGCGCGCCGAACATGTCGATGCGTTGAGCGCCGGTGATCTTCGTGTAGAGGCCGTAGGTCTCGGCGATGCGCCCGATGGCGATGAGCCCGGCCGGCGTCACCTCACCCCCGGGGATGCGCGGCACCACCGAGTACGTACCGTCCTTCTGCATGTTGGCCAGCACGTGATCGTTGGTGTCCTGCATGCTCGCCTGCTGCCCGGACAGGACGTGGCCGTTCTCGAGGCTGGCGAGGTTGTTGGCGACGGTCGGTTTGCACACGTCACAGCCGCGCCCGGTGCCGAAACGTTCGATGACGTCGTCGAAGGTGTGCAGATCGGCCACCCGGTGGCGGTGAAGAGCTGACTGCGCGACATGCGGATGTGCTCGCACAGCGACCGGTCGATCGTGATGCCGGCCTTGGCCTGCTCGACCTCGACGAGCTTGATGACGAGCGGCAGGCACGAGCCACACGAGGTGCCAGCCTTCGTGCATTCCTTGACGGCGTCGACGCTCGTCGCGCCGTCGGCGAACGCCGCACGAATCTGTCCGGCGCTCACGTTGTTGCACGAGCAGACGCCGGCGTCGTCGGGCAGTTCGAGGTTGACCTGCGCCTTCTCGCCGCGCTCGTCCTCCGGGATGACGAACGCGCTCGGCGCGCCGACGTCCTGCCCGATCATGGCGCGCAGGCTCGGGAACGCCGTGGCGTCACCCACGAGCACGCCGCCGAGCAGGGTGTGGCCGTCCTCGGCGACGACGAGCTTGCGATACCAACCGCTCAGGGCGTCGGAGTAGACCACCTCGCGCGCCCCGGGCGTCGTGGCGAAGGCGTCACCGAAGCTCGCGACGTCGACGCCCATGAGCTTGAGCTTCGTCGAGCTGTCGGCGCCGGTGAAGTCGGGCGCCTCCCCGAGCAGGTGCGCGGCGGCGATCTCCGCCATCGTGTAGCCGGGCGCGACGAGGCCCCACACCTCGCCCTGGATGCACGCCACCTCGCCGATGGCGTGGATGGCCGGGTCGCTCGTCAGGCAGTGAGCGTCGACGACGACGCCGCCACGCGGACCGATCTCGAGGCCCGCCTCACGCCCGAGCTCGTCGCGGGGGCGGATGCCGGTGGCGAAGACGACGACGTCGACCGGGTCGTTCTCCCCGCTCGCGTAGTCCATCGAGACGACGCGACCGTCGTCGTCGGCGTTGATCCGCGCGGTCGCCGTGGAGGTGCGCACGTGCACGCCGGTGCCCTCGATGATGCGTTTGAGGTCTTCACCGCCACCCGCGTCGACCTGCACGGGCATGAGGCGGTCGGCGAACCCGACGACCGCCGTGTCGGCTCCCATCGCCTGCAACGCACCACCGGCCTCGAGGCCGAGCAGACCACCGCCGATGACGGCGCCGCGCACCTGACGCTCCGGATGGGCGAGTGCGCGGTCGGCCACGTACGTGCGCAGCGCCTCGACGTCGTCGAGGGTGCGGTAGACGAAGCAGCCGGTCGACTCGCGCCCCTCGACGGGCGGGACGGCCGCGCTCGACCCGGTGGCAAGCACGAGATGGTCATAGGCGATGCGCTCGCCGACGTCCGTGACGACGACCTGCTCGGGGCGCTCGAGGCGCGTGACGCGCGTCGAGGTGCGCAGCGTGACGAGGTCGTCGTCCCACAGCGCCGGGTCACCGAGCAGGAGCTCCTGCGGCGTCGTGCCGGAGAAGAAGCTCGTGAGGTGCACGCGGTCGTACGGCGCGAGCGACTCCTCGCCCAGGACCGTGATAGCGCAGCGGCCGTCGACGTCCTTGGCGCGCAACGCCTCGACGAACTTCTGCGCCACCATGCCGGCGCCGACGACGACGACCTGGGTGCGGGCGGGCTGCGTCATGTGTCCTCCGAACGTGATGAGCCTTTGCTCATCACGCTAGGGCCGCGCGGCCCTCGTGGGAGGGGGCTTTCGTCCCAGAAGGGCAGCCTTACGCGAGGCCGAGATCGTCCATCGAGAACGCGCTGACGTAGGTGAGGCCCTCGGCCTCGATCTTCTCCTTGGAGCCGGTGGCGCGGTCGGCGATCGTGGCGACGCCGACGACCTCGGCGCCTTCCTCGCGGCACGCGGCAACGGCTTCGAGTGGCGACGCGCCGGTCGTCGTCGTGTCCTCGACGACGAGCACGCGACGACCCTTGATCGACGGGCCTTCGATGCGCTGCTGAAGACCGTGCGCCTTGCCCGCCTTGCGGACGACGAACGCGTCGACACGCTCACCTGCGGCGGCCGCGGCGTGGAGCATCGACGTGGCGACCGGGTCGGCGCCGAGCGTCAGGCCACCGACGGCGACGTAGTCGAAGTCGGACGTCAGGTCGCGCATGACGCGACCGACGAGAGGCGCGGCCTCGCCGGAGAGTGAGATACGGCGCAGGTCGACGTAATAGTCGGCCTCCTTGCCGGAGCTCAGCGTCACCTTTCCGTGGACGATGGCCTGGTCCTTGATGAGCTGCAGCAGCGCGGCGCGATCGGCGTCGATGTTCGTCATGGCAGCGATTCTAGGAAACGTCAGTCGCGCGGGCGGTGGCGGTTGCTCAGACGCGGGCTGCGCACGAGCGGGCGCGGCACGACGCGCAGCAGGCCGGTAATGGCCTTGTACTGGCGGCCGGGTACGGAGACGACCTTGCCCGCGTCGACGTCGGCGAGACCGTCGCGCACGAGCCGATCGACGTCGAGCCACAGCCGCTTGGCCAGCGGGCTGGTCTTGTCGACGGGGATCTCGCCGCGCTCGTGGAACTCCGTGTGTGTGAAGCCGGGGCACAGCGCGGTGACGGTGACACCCGTGCCGTGCAGCTGCGCCGCGATGGACTCGCTGAACACGGTGACGTACGACTTGGCGGCCGAGTACGTGCCGCTCGCCATGAAGCTCGCGACCGACGACACGTTGATGACGGTGCCACGTCGACGCTCGACCATCGCGCCCGCCGCGGCATGGGTGAGCACGACGACGGCCTTGACCATGACGTCGACCGACTCGATCTCCTTCTCGACAGGAGTGTCGAGGAACGAGGTCTTCACGCCGAAGCCTGCGTTGTTGACGAGGACGTCGACGGGTTCGTCACGCCGACCCACGCGCTCGGCGACGCGGCGCAGGTCGTCCGCGACGGCGAGGTCGGCTGCGAGCACCTCGACCTTCACGCCGTGGCGGGCTTCGATCTCGGCCTTGATCTCCTCGAGCCGCTCGGCCCGTCGGGCCACGACGACGAGGTCGTGCCCACGTGCGGCGAGCTGTTCGCAGAATTCCCGGCCGATCCCGGCGCTGGCTCCCGTGACGAGTGCTGTTGTCATGGCTTCACTCTGACATGCGAGAGGCGAGCGCAACGGGTCAATTCGGGTCATCCGGAACCCCAGACTTCGCACATGACGCAGATCACATGAAAGGTCATTGAGCGGCATGCCCGCCGCTACCCACCTTGGATCGAGGCCCTTGGGCGGCGGGGAGGAAGCCGAGGGAACCACCCGGAGGGAAGATGCCAGACCAAGTGACGGACCTTGACGGCCTCGGGGACTACCAGCCGCACAAGTCTCCGACGGGAGCACTGCTCACCATTGGCGTCACGGACATCTCCCTGTCCACCTTCGTCGTCGAGGCGGCAAAGGTGACGGACTGCCTTGCGGCCATCCGCCGATCTCCCCATCAGGTGCGTTGCGCAGGAGTCGGTGACATGTATCTGACCCCGAACCCAGCTCGCTCGTGGCAACTCACCGTTTGGGTCGACATTTCCTTGTGCCCCTTCACCCCACAGGACGCCTGGGCAACACTGATTGCTTGGCGACACCTCTTGCAAGAACCGCCCCTGGATCGACACCCCGATCGAGGTGGGGAGCACGTGTACGGCCCGTGGATCCACAACCGCCCAGTGCGCATCCGGGATCCCCGAAAGGGAGCGTTCGCCGCGCATCCCCTCACCTATTTCCAGGAGAGCCTCCCCGTCACGGTCGATGGGGCGGATTGGACGGAGTACATGTAGGACACCTGCTTTTCGGGGGTTGTCGGCGGCGCGTTCTAGGGTTGGGGGCATGCGAATCGCCACATGGAACGTCAACTCCATCCGCACCCGCGTCGACCGCGTCGTCGCCTTCCTCGAGCGTCACGACGTCGACGTGCTCGCCATGCAGGAGACGAAGTGCAAGGACGAGCAGTTCCCCATGGCGCGCTTCGAAGAGGCCGGCTACGAGGTGGCCCACCACGGCCTCAACCAGTGGAACGGCGTCGCCATCGCCTCCCGCGTCGGGCTCGAGGACATCTCGATCGGCTTCGAGGACATGCCGGGTTTCGGTGACCCGATCGCGGCCGAGGCCCGCGCCATCGGCGCGACCTGCGGCGGCGTGCGCACCTGGTCGCTCTACGTGCCCAACGGCCGCGAGATCGACCACCCGCACTACTCCTACAAACTTGAGTGGCTCGAACGGCTCCGTCTCGACGGTGCGAAGTGGCTCGCCGAGGACCCGTTGGCCCAGATCGCGCTCATGGGCGACTGGAACATCGCCCCCACCGACGAGGACGTGTGGGACATGGGCTTCTTCGAAGGCAAGACCCACGTCACACCGCCCGAGCGGGACGCGTTCCAGGCCATGATCGACGCAGGTTTCAGCGACGTCGTGCGCCCCTTCACCCCCGGCCCGGGCACCTACACGTACTGGGACTACACGCAGCTCCGCTTCCCGAAGAAGCAGGGCATGCGCATCGACTTCGCCCTGTGCTCCCCCGCGCTCGCCGAACGCGTCGAGGGCGCGCAGATCGACCGTGACGAGCGCAAGGGCAAGGGCGCGAGCGACCACGCGCCTGTCATCGTCGATCTCGACTGACGCCGCACACATCGGGCGGCCACCGGGCAGTGTCGGTACCGTCCCCGGCGCGCACAGACCGTTAGGTTGGAATGCGTGAGTGCAGTGGCCGAAGTGGACGTCGTCGTCGTCGGAAGCGGGTTCTCCGGCATCGGCATGGCCGTTGCGCTGAAGGCCGCCGGACGCAGCTTCGTCATCCTCGAGAAGGGTGACGAGATCGGCGGCACGTGGCGCGAGAACCGCTACCCCGGCGTCGCTTGCGACGTGCCCAGCCACCTGTACTCGTTCAGCTTCGACCTCAACCCGTACTGGTCACACACGTACTCGAGCGGCGATGTCATCCAGGACTACCTGCTTTCGGTCGTCGAGAAGCACGGGCTGCGTGAGCACGTGCGGTTCGACTCGTGGATGCAGGCCGCGGCCTACGACGACGCCTCCGGCACGTGGCAGGTCACCTCGATGGGAAGCGACGGCTCCGTCTCCGTCGTCACGGCCCGCGCCCTCGTGCTCGGCGTCGGAGCACTGCACATGCCGCACATCCCGCTCATCGACGGTCTGCACACCTTCGGCGGCGAACTCATCCACACCGCGTCATGGCCGCAGGAGACGTCGATGTTCGGCCGCCGCGTCGGCATCATCGGCACCGGCGCGTCTGCCGTGCAGTGCATCCCGCCGCTCGCCGAGGACGCCGAGCACCTCACCGTCTTCCAGCGCAGCGCGCCGTGGATCATGCCGCAGAACAACGACGAGTACTCCGACGCGACGATCGACCTTTTCCGCCGTCACCCCGCCCTCATGCGCGTTCACCGTGAGGCGTTACGCCGAAAGAACGATCTGCGCGCCGTCGCGTTCGACCGCCACCCCAAGCTGCTCGAGATCGCCTCGCGCGAAGCGTCACGACACCTCAAGAACCAGGTGAAGGACCCGGACCTGCGCCGCAAACTCACCCCCAATTACACGATGGGGTGCAAGCGCGTCGTCCTCTCCGACACCTACTACCCCGCTCTCGTGCGCGAGGACGTCAGCGTCGTCACCGAGCCGATCGTCGCCGTCATGCCCGACGGCGTCGTCACCGAGGAGGGCACCGTCCACGAGCTCGACGCACTCGTGCTCGCCACCGGCTTCGACCCCAAGGGTTCCTACGCGCACCTGCAGATCGCCGGACGTGACGGTCGTTCGTTCGCCGAGGAGTGGCAGAGCGGCGTCGAGTCCTACCTCGGCGTGACGATGGCGGGCTTCCCCAACCTCTTCATGCTGCTCGGACCGAACACCGGCCTCGGTCACACGAGCGTTCTGCTCATGGTCGAAGCGCAGATCGCCCACGTCATGCGTTTGCTCGACGAGCGCGACCGCCGCGGAGCGTCATCGGTCGAGGTGCGCCCCGAACTCGTGCCCGCCTTCACCCGCGAGATGCGCGAGCGCAGCGAACGATCCGTGTGGCGCCAAGGCGGCTGCACGTCCTGGTACCTCGATGACGATGGAGAGAACCGCACCCTGTGGCCCGGGGGCGTCGGCGAGTACGAACAGCGCCTCACACGGCCCGACGCGATCGACTTCCTGTTCACCTGAGCCGGCCGCCGCCGCTGGGCGGCTGCCACGGGTCGTTCGGTGCCGGCGGAACGGAGCCAGGGCGCGGGAGGTACCCCGGCGGCGGCTGCATCGGTGTTGGCGGCACGAAACCGCGGATCGGCGGCATCTCCGGGAACGGCTCACGCGCTGCCTCGAACTGCTCGGGCATCAGTTGCGAGCGACGGGACACCCAGGCGACGAAGTAGACGAGCGGGCCCAGCACCGGCAGTGCCCAGACGAGCGTGCGCCAGCGGCGCCACCCGTCGAACGTGTCGACGAGAAGCCTCGGCCGTTTGCGCAGGCTCGTCATCGCAGCATGTGACGTGATGAGCCAGAGCGTCAGGCCGCCGAACAGCACGACGGGGGCAAGGAAGAGCACACCGAACACAATGAAGTCGGCGCCGCCCTCCTGGATCTGGGTGTCGTCGAGGAGCGTCATGGTCCGACGCTAGAGCGAGGCGGTTCGTCGCTGCCGAGAGCAGCCTTCGGGCCTGTGGACAACCCTGCGCAGGCATCGTTGTCCACAGGTGAGCGGCAATGTCAGCGCCTCAGGCGACGGTGCTTCCCGGGTCGATCTGGCTCCCTGCCACGACATCGGATCGCACCACACTGTCGTGCCCCACTACGGCGATCGCGTCATCGTGGGCTCGCTTACCGGCGCTCGACGTTCCCACGCGAACGCCCGCGCGGACGGCGACGTTCGCATCGAGGATGGACGTGCTGACCACGGCCTCGCGCTCGATGACGCACGCGTCGAAGATGACGCTGTCCTCGACCACGGCACCTTCGCGCACGACGACGCCGGGGCCGAGCGTCGAACCCCGCACCGTTCCCGCGATGTCGCATCCGGGCGAGATGACGCTCTCCTCGACCACGGCCCCCGCACGGACCCGCGCCGCGCCCCTGTTCGTCGCGAGCGTCCGCATCGGCCAGTCGACGTCGTCGAAGACACGCACGACGCCGCGCACGAGGTCACGGTGCGCCGCGAGGTACAACTCCGGTCGCCCCATGTCCTTCCAGTACCCCTCGAGCGGGTACGTGCGCACCAGGCCGTCCGCGATGATCTGCGGCAGCAGGTGCTCCGCGAAGTCACCGAGGCCCGTCTCGTCGACGGCGTCGTCACCCTTCCCGTCGTCAGGGCGGGTGGCCTTCTCGGCCTTGTCGAGGCCCGAGAGGAGGGCGTCCTTCTCGTACACGAAGATCTCCGCCGAGATCGTCGTGCTCTCCGGGTTCTCGGGCTTCTCCTCGACGCGCGTCACCTTGCCGGTGGCGTCCGTGATGACGACGGCCTTGTCGGAGGCCTGCGAGCGCGACACCTGCGTGGTGACGATGGTGCAGGCGGCCCCGGTCTCGAGGTGAGCCGCGATGACGTCGCGCAGGTCGAGGGCGAAGATCTGGTCGGCGCTCAGGACAACGACGACGTCGGCGTCCTCGCGCTCGATCTCCCGGCGGATGCGGTAGAGGTCGTCCGCGTTACCCGCTGCGAAGCCACCGGTGCGCACGGCGTCGACCTCGTCGGGCACGACGCGCCGGAAGCCGCCGACGTTGCGGTCGAGATCCCACGGCCGCCCGTGCTGGAGGTGCTCGTCGAGTGAACCGGCCTGGTACTGCACTGAAACCCACACCGAGCCGATGCCCGAGTTGGCGACGTTCGACAGGGTGATGTCGATGAGTTGGTGAGTACCTCCGAAAGGCAGAGCCGGCTTCGCGCGGTCGGCGGTGAGCGCTCCCATGCGGGAGCCCTTTCCGCCGGCTTGGACGATGGCGAGCACCTTGGGTGCGCGGGGCAGGGGCATCGAGTCGGCCATGCGCCAATCCTGCCGGGCGCCACCGGCGTTCACAACCACTCGCCGGGGTGGGCGACGCGAGTCGTGACAGCCTCAGTCGAGGGGCTGCGCCGCAATCGCCTCGATGCTCGTCGCCGCCCCGCCCGCTCCCTCGAAGCCGAGGTGACGCCACGCCTCGTAGGCGACAACGGCGACGGCATTTGCGAGGTTGAGGCTTCGGTTACCCGGCGCCATCGGCAGGTGCACACGCTCGTCCGTAGCGAAGGTAGCGAGCACTTCGTCAGGCAAACCGGATGCCTCACAGCCGAAGACGAGAACGTCGTCGCTGCGGTAGTCGACCTCGTCATACCGACGAGCGCCACGGGAGGTCAGCGCCAACCACCGGCCCGGGCACGCCTCGCGGGCTGAATCGAGGTCGGCATGAACGTGCACCTCCGTCAGCTCGTGGTAGTCGAGCCCGCCGCGGCGCAGGAGACGGTGGTCCATCGAGAAGCCCAGCGGCTCGACGAGGTGCAGGCTCGCCCCGACGTTCGCCGCAAGCCGGATGACGTTGCCCGTGTTGGGCGCGATCTGCGGGTGAACGAGGACGATCTGCACGCGGCGAACCTAACGGATGCCGGCGCGCGAGCGAACCCCAAGGGCTGCTCGCGCGCCGGCGACCGGCATCACTTCATGTACTCCGAGGCCTGCTCGCGCAGCTCGATCTTGCGAATCTTGCCCGTCACCGTCATGGGGAACTCGTCCATGACACGCACGTAGCGCGGCACCTTGTAGTGGGCGAGCTTGCCGCTGCAGTACTCGCGTAGCGACTCCGCTGTGAGCTCCTCGGCGCCGTCCCGCAGGCGCACGCACGCCATGAGTTCCTCGCCGAAGCGCTCGTCGGGCACGCCGATGACCTGCGCGTCGACGATGTCCGGGTGGTTGTAGAGGAACTCCTCGATCTCACGCGGGTAGATGTTCTCGCCGCCGCGGATCACCATGTCCTTGATGCGCCCGGTGATGGCGACGTAGCCGTCCTCGTCCATGACGCCGAGGTCGCCGGTGTGCATCCAGCCGTCGACGATCGCCTCGGCCGTCTTGTCGTCCTGCTCCCAGTAGCCGAGCATCACCGAGTAGCCCTTGGTGCACAGCTCGCCGGGCTCGCCGCGGCCGACGACCTCGTTGGTCACGGGTCGACGATGCTCACCTCGAGGTGCGGACCGACGCGGCCGACCGTCTGCGTGCGCTGCGCGACGGTGTCGTTCTTACGCGTCTGCAGCGACACCGGCGAGGTCTCCGTCATGCCGTAACAGATGGAGACCTCCTCCATGTGCATCTTCTCCATCACCTGGCGCATCGTGTGCTCCGGGCACGGCGAGCCGGCCATGATGCCGGTGCGCAGGCTCGTGAGGTCGAACTCGTCGAAGTTGTCGAGGGCCAGTTCGGCGATGAACATCGTCGGGACGCCGTAGAGGCTCGTGCAGCGCTCGGCCTCGACGGTTCGCAGGGAGATGACCGGGTCGAAACCGGGCGCGGGGATGATCATGGCGGCGCCGTGCGTCGTGCACGCGAGGTTGCCCATGACCATGCCGAAGCAGTGGTAGAAGGGCACCGGGATGCAGGCGCGGTCGTCGGCTGTGTAGCTGCACAGCTCGCCGACGAAGAAGCCGTTGTTGAGGATGTTGCGGTGGCTCAGCGTCGCGCCCTTGGGGAAGCCCGTCGTGCCGCTCGTGTACTGGATGTTGATGGCCTCGCCGTTGTCGAGACCGGCCTGTATCTCGCGGACGGCGGCGACGCCGCGCTCCCCCGCGTCGCGCCCGGCGGCGAAGAGGTCGTCCCAGGTCTGCTTACCGATGAAAACGATGCGCGCCAACTGCTCGCACTCGTCCTTGACCTGCTCGATCATGCGCGCGTAGTTGCTCGTCTTGAACTTCGGCATCGAGATGAGTGTGGAGATGCCCGCCTGCTCAAGTACGTACTTGAGTTCGTGGCTGCGGTAGGCCGGGTTGATGTTGACGAGGACGGCGCCGATCTTCGCGGTGGCGTACTGCGTCAAGGTCCATTCGGGGCAGTTGGGCGCCCAGATACCGACGCGATCGCCCTGCTCGACGCCGGCTTCGAGCAGGCCCGCAGCGAGCGTCTCGACGTCGGCGAGGAACTCGCCGTAGGTCCAGCGACGGCCGCTCTCGATGTCGACGAGCGCCTCGTGATCGGCGTAGGTCTCGACGGTGGCGTCGAGGTTGTCGCCGATCGTCTGCTCGATCAGCGGGGTGTCCGTCTCACCGCGCGTGTGACTGAGTGCGGCGTCCAGCGTTTCGGTCATCGTCAGCTCCCTTTCGGCGCGGCGTCCGGGCACGCGCACGGTGACTGGGGTCACAGGTCGGTCCGGCCAGTGAACCACATCACAAGGGTTCAGTTAATGGTTGTTAACCGAAATTCTTCGGCCGTCTCAGCGCGACGGCGTGAGCGCGGCGAGCGCCATCTGACGCAGGACGGCGCGGGTGCGCTCCCCCTGAGACTCGGCGAGGGGGGCCGTGCGGCCACTGGAATGCGGTGTCGAGTTGAGGGCGCCGAACCCGGCATGCGCCTTGATGCGTGCGCTCTCGACGGAGAGTTCGGGGTCGAGAGCGCACAGAACGCGCACCCAGATCTCGACATAGCGGCGCTGCAACTGACGCACCGTGTGGCGGGCGTCGGCGTCGAGGCTCGCGAGATCGCGCCCCTGCACCCGGATGAGTGCGGGCTTCGTCAAGGAGAAGTCGATGTGGAAGTCGACGAGCGATTCGAGCGCGGCCTGCGGTGTTGGGGCCGCCTCGACGACCGCAGAGCCGTGGGTAAGGAGGTACTCACTGATGCCGACGAGGAGCTCCTCGAGAACGGCTTCCTTGTTGGCGAAGTGTCGGTAGACCGCCGGGCCACTGATGCCGACGGCCTTGCCGAGGTCTTCGAGCCGGACGCCGGCGAGACCACGGTCGGCGATGAGTTCGGCCGCGGCGTCGAGGATCTGCTGACGACGCTCGGCCTTGCCACGTTCGCGGGCGGTGCGCGTGTCCGCCGCCGCGTCGGTCGCCGTCATAACCGTCTCGCTCTCGGTTGCTGGAGATTTCAGTTAAGCACAGTTAACCGAAACGACATGTGAACCGTGGACACTCCAGCGCAACAACGCCATCCGACGCCCCACCTTTCAGTTAATTGTGATTAACTGAGTTTGCGAGTGACTCACGTCACGCGGTGCTCAAAGGCGCGCATGCGCGCGATGTGACGTCACTCGCCACGAACCGCCTTCCGACCCACCGACACCCGGGAGCGAACGCATGGCCCTCGATCACGCCGCGAACCGAGCAGAGCACCAGCGCCTGCTCGAGGAGCTCGACGGCAAACTCCGCACCGCAGCACGCGGTGGCAGCGACAAGGCCCGCGAGCGTCACGTCAGCCGCGGCAAGCTGCTGCCGCGCGACCGCGTGGAAACGCTCCTCGACCCGGGCAGCCCCTTCCTCGAGATCGGCGCGCTCGCCGCTGACGGCATGTACGACGACGAGTGCCCCGGCGCCGGCGTCATCGGCGGCATCGGCCGCGTCGAGGGCCGCGAGTGCGTCATCGTCGCGAACGACGCCACCGTCAAGGGCGGCACCTACTACCCGATGACGGTGAAGAAGCACCTGCGCGCGCAGGAGATCGCGCGCGACAACCACCTGCCGTGCATCTACCTCGTCGACTCCGGCGGCGCGTTCCTGCCCAAGCAGGACGAGGTGTTCCCCGACCGCGAGCACTTCGGCCGCATCTTCTACAACCAGGCCACCCTCTCGGCGAAGGGCATCCCGCAGATCGCCTCTGTCATGGGTTCGTGCACCGCCGGTGGTGCCTACGTTCCGGCGATGAGCGACGAGACCGTCATCGTGCGCAATCAGGGCACGATCTTCCTCGGCGGTCCGCCGCTCGTGAAGGCAGCCACGGGTGAAGTGGTCACGGCCGAGGATCTCGGCGGTGGGGACCTGCACTCCAAGACCTCCGGCGTCACCGACCACCTCGCCGACGACGACCACGACGCGCTGCGTCGCGTGCGCAGCATCGTGCGCACCCTGGGCCCGAAGGCCGAGGTTCCGTGGCGCATGGTGGAGCCGCGCCCCGCGAAGCACGCCCAGGAGCGCCTCTACGACGTCGTGCCGGTCGACCTGCGCACGCCCTACGACGTGCACGACGTCATCGACACCATCGTCGACGACGGCGAGTTCCACGAGTTCAAGGCCGAGTACGGCAAGACGCTCGTCACGGGCTTCGCGCACATCCACGGCCACCCCGTCGCGATCATCGCGAACAACGGTGTTCTCTTCGGCGAGAGCGCCCAGAAGGGCGCGCACTTCATCGAACTCGCCGACAAGCGCAAGACGCCGCTGCTGTTCCTGCAGAACATCACCGGCTTCATGGTCGGGCGCGAGTACGAGGCCGGCGGCATCGCGAAGCACGGCGCGAAGATGGTCACCGCCGTCGCGTGCGCCCGCGTGCCCAAGCTCACCGTCGTCATCGGCGGCTCGTACGGCGCCGGCAACTACTCGATGTGCGGTCGCGCGTACTCGCCGCGTTTCCTGTTCATGTGGCCGAACGCCCGCATCTCCGTCATGGGCGGCGAGCAGGCGGCCTCGGTGCTCGCGACGGTTCGCGGCGACCAGCTCGAAGCGGCCGGCACGCCGTGGAGCGACGAGGACGCCGACGCCTTCAAGGAGCCTATCCGTCAGCAGTACGAAGACCAGGGCAACCCCTACTACTCCACCGCGCGCCTGTGGGACGACGGCGTCATCGACCCGGCCGATACGCGCGACATCGTCGGCCTGGCCCTCGGCGCGTGCGCCCAGGCCCCGCTCGACGATGTTTCCTACGGCGTTTTCCGGATGTGATCTGAGATGAACGAGAGCACGACGACCACGGCCCAGGCGCCCGAGCAGCGCGCCATCACGAGCGTCCTCATCGCCAACCGCGGCGAGATCGCGGTGCGCGTCATCCGCACGCTGCGACACATGGGCATCCGCTCGATCGCGGTTTACTCCGACGCCGACGCAGGTGCCTTGCACGTGCGCGAGGCCGACGACGCGGTCCGCCTCGCCTCCCCCGAACTGCTCGAGGGAGCCTCCGACGAGCGCTACCACGACGGCCGGCCCAAGAACCCGTACCTCGACATCGACCGCGTCATCGCCGCGTGCCGCCTCACGGGCGCCGACGGCGTCCACCCCGGTTACGGCTTCCTCTCCGAGAACACGGCCTTCGCGGCCGCGTGCGAGGAAAACGGCATCGCCTTCCTCGGCCCGAGCGCGCACGCGATCGAGACGATGGGCGACAAGATCACCGCGAAGAACGCCGTCATGGCGTTCGACGTGCCGGTCGTGCCGGGCATCGCGCGCCCGGGTCTCACCGACGACGAACTCGTCGCCGCAGCGTCCGACGTCGGCTTCCCGGTGCTCATCAAGCCGAGCGCCGGCGGTGGCGGCAAGGGCATGCATGTCGTCGAGCGCGCCGAGGACATGGCCGACGCCGTGGCCCGCGCCCGCCGCGAGGCCGCGACGAGCTTCGGCGACGACACGCTCTTCCTCGAACGCTTCGTCCTGCGCCCGCGCCACATCGAGGTGCAAGTCATCGCGGACAAGCACGGCAACGTGATCCACCTCGGTGAGCGCGAGTGCTCGCTGCAGCGCCGGCACCAGAAGGTCATCGAGGAGGCGCCCTCGGCCCTGCTCGACGCCGAAACGCGTGCTCGAATCGGCGAAGCAGCCTGCAACACAGCACGATCCGTCGACTACGTCGGTGCGGGAACGGTTGAGTTCATCGTCTCGGCCGACGCGCCGGACGAGTTCTTCTTCATGGAGATGAACACCCGCCTGCAGGTCGAACACCCCGTCACGGAGCTCGTCACGGGCCTCGACCTCGTCGAGCTCATGGTGCGCGTGGCCGCCGGTGAGGAACTGCCGTTCACCCAGGACGACGTCACGCTCACCGGCCACGCCGTCGAGGCGCGCGTGTACGCCGAGGACCCGGCCCGCGGCTTCCTGCCCACCGGTGGCACGGTCGTCGGGCTCGACGAGCCGCAGGCCGCGAACCTGCGCATCGACTCCGGCATCGCCCGTGGCACCGTCGTCGGCTCCGACTACGACCCCATGCTGAGCAAGGTCATCGGCTACGGCGAAGACCGCGCCGCTGCTCTTGCCTCGCTCGACGAGGGCCTGGCGAAGACCCACGTGCTCGGCGTGACGACGAACATCGACTTCGTCCGCTTCCTCCTCGCCGACGACGACGTGCAGGCGGGTCGACTCGACACCGGCCTGCTCGATGCCCGCGTCGGCGACTACGTCGCAACCCCGGCCCCCGACGACGTGCTCGTCGCCGCTGCGGCAACGCTTCTCGAGCCTTCCGAAGCCGAGGCCGACCCGACGGGCGCCCAGGCCGTGTGGCAGGGCATCGACGGCTGGCGCGTCGGCGGACGCCGCAGCGCACGGACGGTGCGCTTCGAGGTGGCCGACGCCGAGACCGAATCGGGCACGAGCGTCACCGAGGTCGCCCTTGTCTCGACGAAGGACGGCGGCGAGGAGGTCACGCTGCGCCGTGGTCTGCCGCCCCAGCAGGCGAGCCAGCCCCAGGCCGACGCCGCGAGCAGCGACGCCACTCGCGCCACGATCACGCGTCGTGACGGCTCGGGCCGTCTCGTCATGACGACGGCGGGGCTGCGCCGCACGTTCAGCACCGAGGCCGTCACCGACAAGCAGGGTGTGCGCACCGTGTGGGTCGGCTCGCCCGAGGGCACGTTCGCGGTCAAGGAGGCCAAGCACGTCAGCCTCCACGGTGACGCGGCTGCCGCTGCGGGCGGCGACATCAAGAGCCCGATGCCGGGCGCCGTCATCGCGGTGCAGGTGGAGAACGGCGACGAGGTGAGCGCGGGCCAGACGATCGTCATCGTCGAGGCCATGAAGATGGAGCACTCGCTCACCGCGCCCATCGACGGCACCGTCGAGATCCTCGCCCCCGCCGGCACCCAGGTGGCCGTCGACGAGGTGCTCGCCCGCATCACCCCACCCGACGCCACCTGACCGATCACCCGCGGCGCGTCACCCGCGCCGATACCAGCACACCGACTTCCTCCCGAATGAAGGAGAAACCCATGAACACGTCGTTCCTCGCGGCCGACAATCTGCCCGACGAGTACGCCGACCTGCAGAAGATGGTGCGCGACTTCAGCCAGAAGGTCGTTGCGCCCGTCTCCGCCGAGCACGACAAGAACCACACGTTCCCATACGAGGTCGTCAAGGGCATGGCCGAGATGGGCCTGTTCGGGCTGCCGTTCCCCGAGGAGTACGGCGGCATGGACGGCGACTACTTCGCCCTGTGCCTCGCCCTCGAGGAGCTCGCGAAGGTCGACCAGAGCGTCGCCATCACGCTCGAGGCCGGCGTCGGCCTGGGCGCCATGCCGATCTTCCGCTTCGGCAACGAGGAGCAGAAGAGCGAGTGGCTGCCGCAGCTCGCCTCGGGTGAGGCCCTCGGCGGCTTCGGCCTGACGGAGGCCGGTGCCGGTTCCGATGCGTCGGGCACGAAGACGACGGCCCGCGAGGACGGCGACGAGTGGGTCATCAACGGCTCGAAGCAGTTCATCACCAACTCCGGCACGGACATCACGAAGCTCGTCACGGTCACCGCCGTCACGGGTGAGTCGCAGACGAGCGACGGCCGCACGAAGAAGGAGATCTCGACGATCATCGTCCCGACCTCCACGCCGGGCTTCACCGCAGAACCGGCCTACGACAAGGTGGGCTGGAACGCCTCCGACACGCACCCTCTCAGCTTCGACGACGTGCGCGTGCCCAAGGCCAACCTCCTCGGTGAGCGCGGCCGTGGCTACGCCAACTTCCTGCGCATCCTCGACGAGGGCCGCATCGCCATCGCGGCGCTTGCCGTCGGTGCTGCGCAGGGCTGCGTCGACGAGTCGGTGAAGTACGCGAAGGAGCGTCAGGCGTTCGGGCAGAACATCGGCGCCTATCAGGCCATCCAGTTCAAGATCGCCCGCATGGAGGCCCGCGCCCACGCCGCGCGTTCGGCCTACTACAACGCGGCAGCGCTCATGCTGGCCGGCAAGCCGTTCAAGAAGGCCGCGTCCGTCGCGAAGATGGTGGCCTCCGAGGCCGCGATGGACAACGCCCGCGACGCCACGCAGGTGCACGGCGGCTACGGCTTCATGAACGAGTACACGGTCTCGCGCCACTACCGCGACTCGAAGATCCTCGAGATCGGCGAGGGCACCACCGAGGTGCAGCTCATGCTCATCGCCCGGGAACTGGGACTCTGAATCACTCGTGAGGATCGGAGCGCAGCGCAGCGAGCACCGGACCGGAACGAGTGACCGAAGAGTCCCAAGAAAATCGATGACTCTGAATCACTCGTGAGGATCGGAGCGCAGCGCAGCGAGCACCGGACCGGAACGAGTGACCGAAGAGTCCCAAGAAAATGTTCCTGAACACGCCACACGCACGAGTGAGGACACTCCCATGACCCCCATCCCCGAGACGCCGGACGACGTCACGCAGGGCAAGACCGTCGAGCAGCGCGGCCTGTGGTTCGAGGAGTACGAGGTGGGTACGACGTACCTGCACCGCCCCGGACGCACGGCGACCGAAGCCGACAACACTCTGTTCACGACGCTGACGATGAACACGCAGGCCCTGCACCTCGACGCCGCCTACGGCGCCGAGACGGAGTTCGGCGAGCGCCTCGTCAACTCGATGTGGACACTCTCGACCCTCGTCGGCCTCAGCGTCGCGCAGCTGACGATGGGCACCATCGTCGCGAATCTCGGCTTCAGCGAGATCTCGTTCCCGGCGCCGATGAAGGCCGGTGACACGCTCTACGCGGAGACGACCGTCGAGGACAAGCGCGAGTCGAAATCGCGCCCAGGCCAGGGCATCGTCACGCTGCGTCACACCGGGCGCAACCAGCACGGCGACGTCGTCGCGGTGGCGGTGCGTCAGACGCTCGTGAAGTGCGCACCGGCTTCCTGAACCAGCCGACCTCATGATCTGCACCTGGTGACGGATGGGGTAAGTGGTGACGTCTGACCGTCACCACGTACCCCAACCGTCACCGTCTTCGACCCGGAGGAACCGATGGACACTGCAACCTCGTGGACGATGCCCGGCCCCGGCTGGCTCTTCTGCCCCGCCGACCGCCCTGAGCGTTACGCGAAGGCCGCGGCAGCCGCGGACGTCGTCATCCTCGACCTCGAGGACGCGGTGAGCCCGGACGCCAAGGCGGGCGCGCGTCAGTCGATCGTCGATGACCTGCAGGACGTCGAGCGCACGGTCGTGCGCGTCAACGCGGCCACCACGGACGAGTTCGCCGACGACCTCGCCGCGCTCGAGAAGACGCCTTACCGGCGCGTCATGCTCGCGAAGACGGAGACGCGCGCCGACGTCGACAAGCTCGACGGGTACGAGGTCATCGCCCTCGTCGAGTCGCCGCTCGGCGCGGTGAACGCCTCCCAGATCGCAGCGGCCGAGAACGTCGTCGGCTTCATGTGGGGTTCGGAAGACCTCACCGCAGGGCTCGGCGGGCGCCGTAGCCGCCTCGCCGACGGCAGCTATCACCCGATCGTGACGCAGGTGCGCGGCAGCGTCCTGCTCGCCGCCAAGGCCCACGGCTGCTTCGCCCTCGACTCGGTCTTCATGGACATCGGCGATCTCGACGCCCTCGCCGCGGAGACCGACGACGCGGTGAACATCGGCTTCGACGCGAAGGTCGCCATCCATCCCAAGCAGGTCGCGGTCATCCGCGACGCCTACGCGCCCACCGACGAGCAGGTCACCTGGGCCGAGGGCCTCCTCGCAGCCGCCGAGGGCGAGCGCGGCGTCTTCACGTACGAGGGTCAGATGGTCGACGGGCCGGTGTTCAAGCAGGCCCAGCAGATCCTGCGGCGCGCGGAGAACTGACGCCGTCCAATCACTCACATCGGAAGCCCCGACGTCGCCCCACCGGTGACGCCGGGGCTTCGTCGCATCCTGCGTCCACATCGAGGAGATGCAGCGCAACGACAAGAGCCCCTTGCTCTACCACTCCGGCACGATGCACGACTGGAACGAAGCAGCCGTCACCTACGAGATCTGACGCTCCACCGAAACCAGAAGGACCACCATGACCGACACCCTCGAGCGCCCGGGCGACAGCGCCTCGGACGCCCGGAACAGCGACGAGCACGTGCCTGCGCACCGCTCGTCCGGCACGAGCCCGACGCCCGCAGCGCGGCCCGTCTCCGAGTTCTCGACCATCCCCGAGATGGTCGACCGCGTCGCCGCAGGCGCCCTGGAGAAGGCGAGCCACCCGCTGTCGCACTTCGTGCGCTCCCTCATCGGCGGCGTCTTCGTCGCCTTCGGCGTCCTGCTCTCCCTGACGGTGGCAACCGGCGTGTCGACACCCGGCCTCAAATCCCTCGTCATGGGCCTGGCCTTCGGGATGTCGTTCGTCCTCATCCTCGTCTCGGGCGTCTCGCTCATCACCGCCGACATGGCCGCCGGCCTCATCCTCCTGCTGCGCCGCCAGATCGGCGTGGGCGCGTACGGCCGATTCCTCGGCCTCGGGCTCGTGGGAAACCTGCTCGGCACGCTCTTCTTCGTGACGGTGGCTGCCCTCGCCGGCGGGCCCTATCTCGCGAAGCCGTTCATCGAGCAGGCGCTCAAGGTCGGCGTCGCGAAGAGCGGTGAGGGCACGTTCTCGGCCATCCTGCTCGCCGTCCTGTGCACCTGGTTCCTGCAGACCGCCATGTTCATGTTCTTCAAGGCACGCAATGAAGGCACCCGGATGGCGTTCGCGTTCTACGGCCCGTTCGCCTTCGTCGTCGGCGGCACGCAGCACGTCATCGCGAACATCGGCTTCATCGGTTTCCCGTGGCTGCTCCACGCGTTCCACCCCGACGCCGCGCCCGCCACGCCCATCACGTGGGACTTCGGCGATCACGGCATGCTGCGTAACCTCGCGACGACGACGCTCGGCAACTTCATCGGCGGCGCCCTGCTCGTGGCGCTCCCGTTCTACATCGTCTCGCGGCTCATGCAGCGCGAGCGCTGAGTTCCGAGCGAACGTGAAGGAGGCAGGCACCTGGCTGGGGTGCCTGCCTCCTTCACGTTGTCGGACCTGAGCCGACATCGATCAGCTCTCCAGCGGATCCGCCACGTCGCGCGCGGCGATGACCGAGCGGCCGAGGAAGAACAGTGCGATCGCGGCAGCCACGAGTGCCGCGACGCCGGCGCCGATGAAGACGGTGTGCACCTGGACGACGCCGGCGTCGCGCACCGTCTGGGCGTTGGGCCGGTCGACCTTCTGCATCTCCGTCGAGAAGCGGTGAAGACCGACGGCCGTGAGCAGCGCGAGTCCGACGACCATGCCCATCATGCGGCCGACGACGACGAGCGCGGACGTCACGCCGTGTGCGCTCTCCGGGGCGTCGGCGAGCGCCGCGTCGTTGACGGGGGCGATGGCGAGACCGATGCCGAAGCCCGCGACGAGGAGCACGAGCGTCGAGATGACGAGATCGGAGAGGGCTCCGCTGCGCCACCCCGACATGACGAGGATGGCCCCGCCCGCGAGCACGAGCCCGGGAGCCGCGACGAACGCCGGGCCGATGCGGCGCAGCAGGAGACCGCCGACGAGCGCACCGATCGGCACGGCGACGAGGAAGCGCAGCAGGACGAAGGCTGCCGTCGTCTGCGAGTTCGTCATCGTGAGGCGCGCGAGCACCGGGATCTCGACGACGACCGCCACGAGGGCCGTCCCGACGAGGAACGACACGAGCAGCGCCGCAGGCACACGTCCGGTGAGCACGCCGCGCTCGATGAGCGGCTGCTTCGCCGTCAGGTGCCGCACGACGTAGCCGACGAGCAACACCCCGGTGACCGGCAGCAGCCAGACACCCGAGTCGCTCATGACCTGCTTCGAAGAGTCGGCGGTGGCGAACGTCCACACGACACACGCCAGCGCGCCGGTGAGCAGGGCCGCACCGAACACGTCGACCGCCCGAAGGCGCGGCCACCACACCGGAGCCGTGAGCACGACGAAGCCGGCGAGCAGGCCGAGACCCCAGAACCCGATCGGCGTGATGAGGCGGGACGTGTTGCCCTCGTACGGCACGAACGGCGGGCCGTACGTGACGTTGGACGTCAGCCTCTCCGGTGCCCACAGCGCCAACACGACGACGGCCGTGCCGAGAGCCCCGGCGATCCAACCGATGCGGGCGACCCACGTCGAGCGAGCGCCGAGACGCAGCGGTTCACCGGTCGGCGCGCCGCGGCCGAGCACGGCGATGACGACGGCCAGGACGACCGCCGCGCCGGCGTTGAGCCAGAAGATGGCCCGCCAGGACCAGAACGCGAGGACGGCTGCTCCGAGCAGCGGGCCGATGACGGCACCGATCTCCTGCACGGCCGAGACCATGCCGAGGGCGACGCCGCGGCGTCCGCGCGGCAGGAGATCGGCCACCAGGGCGAGCGTGGCGGGCACGAGGCCGCCACCGCCGATGCCCTGAATGACACGGCCTCCGACGATGACCGGGAGGTCCACGGCGAGCGCCGTCACGACGCTGCCGAGGCCGAAGAGCACGAGGCACCACAGGAGCACGCGCTGGCGTGACACGAGGTCGGACAGCCGCCCGATGAGGGGAAGCACCGCGATGTAGCCGAGCAGGAAGCCCGAGACGATCGGCGCGGCACGCTGCAGCTGGTCGATACCGAGCCCGACGCCCGACATCATCTCCTCGAGCGCGAGGACGACGACGTAGGTGTCGGCAGCCGTCAACAGGACGGCGAGCGCTGCTGTGGCGAGCAGCGCCTTCGATCGGGGCGTCGGCTCGCTCACGGCGGGCGTCACGGTGGCGTCCGTGCTCATGCGGGCTTGGAGATCGTCGCCTTCTGCCCGAACTTCGACATCTCGAGGTTGTACGTGGCGTCGGACGAGTCGAAGAACGAACCGTTGATCGACATCGAACGCATCTCGTTCTTGTCGTTGAGACCGACCTCGACCGTGTAGTTCTTACGCGTGCGCCCGAAGCCCATGGCCTTCGTGGCGGTGGGTCCGTCGACCGTGCCCTTGAACAGGGTCACCTTCTCGCCGCCGACGAGCTTCTCGCCCGTCTTCTTCATGTCCTTGCTCAGCACCGGCAGTGCCGGGAGGCCCTTCGAGGCGTTGAACAGCGACGACGGCAGCGGCACACCCATGTCGTCGAGGTTGACGGCGATGTACTTCGACGAGAAGCCGGGCTTGACCCAGCTCTCCTTCTCAATGCTGATGACCTCGGCCTTGACGTCGCTGCCGCCGGTGTTCGCGGTGACCGTGCCCTTGAACGACTGCGGCGAGTTGACGACGTCGCCCTCACCGGACTTCAGGGACGACTCCTGGTCCGGCGTCCCCGAGGAGGTGAGCTTGACGTGGTAACCCGCCGTCTTCGCCATGACGTCCTGCGCGGCCTTGAGGCGCGTGCTGGCGTCGCTGTCGTCCGACGTGTCGGACTTCTTCGTCGACGAGCACCCGGCGAGGGCGAGCGTGGCGAAAGCTCCGGCGAGCGCGATGCGGCGGGAGGGCAACTGTGCGGTCATGCGGTCAACCTATCCATCGGGGGCGCGCGAGCGCCCCATTTGTGCGCATTGGCGTTTCCCGATTGAGACGCTCGCCGGAGCCTTCCCGGTTCCGCCCACCTGACGGCGGCAGCGTGTGTTTGGGTGTGTTCATGGCCCGCATCGACTGGAACACCCGCGAAGTGACTGCGCCCGACGGCGCCCGACTTGCCGTCTTCGTCCACGAACCGGCCGGTCTCGCCCCGGACGCGACGACGATCGTCATGGCGCACGGGTGGACCCTGGATCACCGCTCCTGGGAGCCCGTCGCCGAGCGGCTCGCCGCCGAGGGCGGGCGTCGCATCGTGGCGTGGGATCAGCGCGGACACGGCGGCTCAAGCGTCGCCGGTGGCGCACGACGTGGCGGGGAGGCGAGCGTCCACGCGCTCGGGGACGACCTCGCCCTCGTCATCGAGAAGGCCGTTCCGGCGGGCTCACCGATCATCCTGGCGGGCCACTCGATGGGCGGTATGACGATCATGGCGTTCGCGGGCATGCACCCCGACGTCGTGCGCGAGCGCGTCACGTCCGTCGTCCTCGTGGCGACGTCCGCCGGGCAGCTGCGCGGCCTGCGCATCCCCGGCGAAGCACTCGCCATGCGGGCCCTGAGCCACATCCCGTGGCGCCCGGGTGTTTTCGCGACGACGCGTTCGCAGCGCATCGCGTTCGGCCAGGACGCCCGCAAGGAGGACGTCATCGCCGCGCGCGCCCAGATGCGCGGCACCCGCCTGTCGACGACGGGCAGCTACTACAAGGCCCTCATGGCCCACGACGAACTCGCGGCCCTTGAGTCACTCAAGGACACCCCGGTGACGATTCTCGTCGGCACGCGCGACATGCTCACCCCGCCGCGTCACGCCAAGGCGCTCGCCGAGGCACTGCCGGACGCCGACGCTCAGTTCCTCGAGGGCAAGGGGCACATGCTCACCTACGAGGCGCCCGACGAGGTGGCCGCCGCCATCCTCCGATCCTGAGCGGCCGCCGGGGCACTGGTCCCGCGTTTCCCAGGCAACTTCCCGGGGCGGCTTGCCGTCAGGCGAGCCCCGCCTGACGCTCCAACCCCGCGAGGATGAGGTCGAGGCCGGCAACGAACTGCTCGAAGTCGTCGTGGTCGCGGAAGATCGGCGCCATCGAGCGCGCGAAGGGGAACGCCTCGGGGTCGCGCTGCATCCATGTGTCGGCCCACTCGCCGAGGTAGCGCTCGCGCATCTCGTCGGGGTTCTCGCCCGGTTCGGGTTCGGGCGCCTGCTCGATCGCCATCTGCGCGCCCATGCCGACGACGTAGTTGACGACGGCCGAAACGGCCTGGAAGCGCTGGCGATCCGTGAGGTCGAGGCGCAGCAGGTGTTGGCCGATGCCCTCCCAGAACACGAGTGAGTTCTCCTGCAGCTCCATGTCGTGCATGAAGTGCGCCGCCGTCCACGGGCGCGCCTGGCGGAACGCTTGGCGACATGTTCGGTTGCCGCCGCAGCCTCCTCCTCGGCCTCAGCGCCTTTGGCGCCGTCAGCCTCGGCGTCCTCTTCATCGACGCGGCGTGGCAGCTCGCCGCCATCCGCGCCCTCGACGTCTGGCTCTCCTTCGGCGCCGACGAGGAAGTCATGGGTCATCACGCCGCGGCCGCCGTCGAGGCATTGCGGGCGCGCGGCGTCACGCCGTTCCTCGTGCTCGACGAGGGCGGCGCCGTGGCCTCCGAGGTCTTCCCCGGCGTGACGAAGCCCGTCGCGATGATCGGCGTCGCCGAGAAGGGCACGGCCGATCTCCGGCTCGTCGCACACGGCGACGGCGGGCACGCCTCGACCCCGAAGACGGGCGGCGCCACGGCGAAACTGGCCCGCGCCATCTCGGCACTCGACGCCAACCCCGCCCCCGCGCGGCTGACGCCGACCGCCGTCGCGATGTTCGAGGCTGTCGCCGAGGTCGCGGCCCGACCCCTCTCGCTCGTCCTGGGCCGGATCGGGTCGGCGAGCGGCCTCTTCGCCCGGATTCTCACGCGCCTCGGCCCCGAGACCGCCGCGATCGTCCGCACGACGCGGGCCGTCACGATGCTCGAGGGCTCGAAGGCCCAGAACGTCATCGCGACCACCGCGACAGCCGGCGTCAACATGCGCATCAGTGTTGGCGAGAGCCTCGACGAAGCGGTGCACGCCGTCGAGCGGGCCGTCAGGCCCCACGCACAGGTCGAGCTCATCGGCGGCAGCGGGCCGACGCAGGTGGCGCCCGTCGATCACCCCGCGTTCGAGACGCTGCGCCGCGTGACACGCGAGGTGCTGGCCGACGCCCACGTCGCTCCCTACGTCATGAACCAGGCCACGGACGCCCGTCACTTCCACGCCGTGTGGCCGCACGTCTATCGCTTCACCCCGTTCCATATGTCGAAAGCGCAGCGCGAGAGTCTGCACAACGTCGACGAGCGCATCACGCGGGCCTCGTGGCTCGAGGGCGTGCGCTGGTACGAGCGTCTCGTCGAGGAGGCCTGATTCCCGTGGAGCAGAGCACGCGATCGGGCGGCGACGTCGTTCCGAAGATCGCCGCCGTCGTCGGCTTCCTCGTCGTGGTGGAACTGACGTCCGGCGTCATCCAGGGCTACTTCACGCCGCTCTACACCGATATCGCGCGGCATCTGGGCATCCACGACGCCGACGTCAACTGGTTCGAGGCGGCGCAGTTGCTCGTCTCCGCGGTCACGGTGCCGGTGTTGGCGCGCCTCGGCGACATCGTCGGGCACAAACGCGTGCTCCTGCTCTCCAGTGCGATCACGGCGTGCGCCGCATGGGGCGTCGCCTTCGCGCCGAACTTCTGGCTCTTCCTCATCGCCTGGGCGCTCATGGGGCCGTACGTCGTGTGGCTGCCGCTCGAGATCGCGCTCGTTCACCGGCGCACGAAGGGCGATAGCTCGCGCACCCGGACGGCTGCTGCCGTGCTCGTCCTCGCGCTCGAGGTCGGCGTCATCGCAGGAGCGCTGACGTCAGGCGCCCTCCAACCGGTGATCGGCATGACGGGTCTGCTCGCCATCCCGGCAGTCGCGATCACGGCGTGCTTCGTCGTCATCTGGTTCGGGGTGCCCGAGACGCCCCCGACGGGCTCGCACCGCCTCGACCTGCCGGGTGCCGCGCTGCTGTGCGGGTTGTTGCTCGCCGTCATGGCCGGGCTGATGCTCGTGCGCTTCGTCGGGCCGGGAAGCCCGTGGCCGTGGTTGGCCCTCGTCGTCGGAGCCGGCCTTGTAGTGCCGTTCGTGCGCCACGAGATGCGCCACCCCGACCCGGTCATCGACGTACGCCTCCTGCGTGAGCGCCGTCAGTTGTCGGTGCAGCTGGCCACCGGCCTGTTCGGCTTCAGCGTGCTCGGCGCCCAAATCCCGCTGTCGACGTTCGCCCGCACCGACCCGGACGTCACGGGCTACGGCCTCGGCGCCAGCGCGGGTGGGGTCTCGATGCTCATCGGCGGCTACGTGCTGTCCATGGGGCTCGGTGCCGTGACGGCGCCCGCGCTCGCGAAGCGGCTCGGCGAGTTCGGCGCGTTGGCGGTGGCCGCGTGCCTCGTGGCGCTCGGGTACGGGCTCAACGTCGTCAGTCACGGTTCGGTCGTCGGCCTGCTCGTCAACATGATGATCGCCGGAATCGGAAGCGGCGCCCTCGTGGCGGCGCTCCCGGTGGCCGCCGCCGGTGCGGCACCGGCGTCGCACACGGGCCAGATGACGGGGCTGACGAACATGGCGAAGACGGTGGGCGGCGCGATCGCGTCCAGCATCTTCGCCCTGTGCCTGGCCTCGGCCGGGCAGACGGAGGACGTGGGCGACCACGCGCCGCTGGGCGGCTACCTCGCCGTCTGGGCGATCTGCTCGGCCACGGCCGTCGGCGCTGCCCTCCTGCTGTGGCGCGCCCGCCGAGTGAGCGGTGGCCCCGAACCCCAGTGATGCAGAAAGTGGAGGTTGTGCACGAAATATCGCGCACAACCTCCACTTTTCGCGGTCAACCAGGCGTCAGCCTCAGCGGGCGTCGCTGCGTGGAACGATGATCATCGGCACCGGCAGAGCGGCGAGCATGCGCGTGGCCGACGTGCCGAGGAACGTCGTGCGCCCGCGCGCCAGGCGCGAGGAGCCGACCATGAGGGCGGTGCGCTCGTCCCAGTCCATCTTCTTGACGGCGTGCTTGAGCGAGCGGCCCTTGCCGACGCGCGTCGTGACGTCGGCGCGCGCACCGATGCGCTTCGCCGCATTAGCGAGCACGCGCTCGGCCTCGTCGAAACCGTCGACGTGCAGCTGCTTGTCGTCCTTGAGCGAGACGAGCGAGACGAGGTCGAGCGGCAGGCCGACGCGGGCAACACCCTCGGCTGCCTCGAGCACGATCTCCTGCGCGCCCGGGCGCGGGCCGATGGCCGCCGACAGCGACGCGAGGGTGTCGAACTTCGACTTGCGGTAGTTACGCGGCGCCATCGCCACCGGAACGGGGCTCGCGTGGAGCAGACCCCCGACGATGGGGTTCGTCGCCACGGCCTGACCGGGGCCGGAACCGGCACCGATGACGATCATGGCCGAGCCGAGCTGCTCGGCGGTGCGCAGGATGCCCTGCGTGATCGACGTGTCGTGCGCGACGTGCGTCTCGACGTTGACGTCCTTGTCGACCGACTTCGCGGCCTTCTTCAGCCAGCCGCGGGCCTCCTTCTCCACCCCCTTCTCGAAGCTCGTGTCGCCGATGGCCAGCGTCGCCGTGTGCGTGGGGTGGTGCACGACGTAGACGATGTCGAGTGTGGCGTCGAAGGTGCGCGCCAGCACGGAGCCCAGCTTGAGGGCGTCCTGGGAGCGCTTGTCGCCACCCCAGGCGACGAGGTAGCGGGAGCCGCCCGCGGGCACTGCCGAGTCGTTGTTTCCCATGAGTCGAACTTACCGCCAATCGGGTGGGATTGGTCCCCTCCCAAGGGTGCTCCCCTGAACGAGAAACCGTGGCCGACACGAAGAGAGGCGGCGGCTCCCAGGGGAACCGCCGCCTCTCGTGAGGGAACGTGTCAGCTCACGGCACCGGGCACGACCTTGAGGCCCGTGACCGGAGCCTCCATACCCGCCGGCGCCTCGACACCCTCGGGCATCTTCAGCGCCTCGCCGCGCTCGACGTCTATGACGACGTTCTGCCCGTCGAGCACCTCGCCGCCGAGCAGCGCGCGCGCAAGGCGGTCGCCGATCTCCTTCTGCACGAGTCGGCGCAGCGGACGTGCGCCGTAGGCCGGGTCGTAACCCGTCGCGGCCAGCCACTCGCGCGCGGCCGGCGTCACGTCGAGCGTGATGCGGCGGTCGGCGAGGCGGCGGCTGAGCGACGCCACCTGCAGTTCGACGATGTGCGAGAGCTCGTCCTGCGTCAGCGGATCGAAGATGACGACCTCGTCGAGACGGTTGAGGAACTCGGGCTTGAACTGCCCGCGCACCGCACCCATGACGGCGTCACGCTTCGCGTCCGGGCTCATCGTCGGGTCGACGAGGTACTGGCTGCCCAGGTTCGAGGTCATGACGAGGATGACGTTGCGGAAGTCGACCGTGCGGCCCTGACCGTCCGTGAGGCGTCCGTCGTCGAGCACCTGCAGCAGGATGTCGAAGGTCTCGGGGTGAGCCTTCTCCACCTCGTCGAGCAGCACGACCGAGTACGGGCGACGACGCACGGCCTCGGTGAGCTGACCGCCCTCTTCGTACCCGACGTATCCGGGCGGCGAGCCGATGAGGCGAGCCACCGCGTGACGCTCCGAGTACTCCGACATGTCGATGCGCACCATGGCGCGCTCGTCGTCGAAGAGGAAGTCGGCGAGCGACTTCGCGAGTTCCGTCTTACCCACACCCGTCGGGCCGAGGAAGAGGAACGAACCGGTCGGACGATCGGGGTCGGCAATGCCGGAGCGCGAACGGCGCACGGCGTCGGACACAGCCTCCACGGCATCACGCTGACCGATGAGGCGCTCGCCGAGGAAGTCCTCCATGCGCAGGAGCTTCTCGGTCTCGCCCTCGAGCAGGCGGCCTGCGGGGATGCCGGTCCAGGCCGCGATGACCTCCGCGATGTCGTCGGCTCCGACCTCCTCGGAGACCATGGGCGCCTCGCCACCGGCCGTCGAGCTGGTGGCCTCGGCCGCCTGGGCCTCCTCGAGCTGCTTCTCGAGCGTCGGGATGTCGCCGTAGAGCAGCTTCGACGCCGACGCGTAGTCGCCCTCGCGCTGCAGCCGCTCGGCCTGCGTGCGCAGGTCGTCGATCTGAGCCTTGAGGTCACCCACCTTGTTGAGGCCGGCCTTCTCCGCCTCCCAGCGCGCCGTCAGCGCGGCGAGTTGCTCCTCGGTGTCGGCGAGGTCGGCCCGCAGCTTCTTGAGCCGGTCGACGGACGCCGGGTCGGTCTCGTTCTCGAGGTGCAGCTCCTCCATCTTGAGACGGTCGACGCTACGGCGCAGCTGGTCGATCTCGACCGGCGAGGAGTCGATCTCCATGCGCATGCGCGATGCGGCCTCGTCGATGAGGTCGATGGCCTTGTCGGGCAGCTGACGGCTCGTGATGTAGCGGTCGCTCAGCGACGCCGCGGCGACGAGCGCCTGGTCCGCGATGGCCACCTTGTGGTGCGCCTCGTAGCGCTCCTTGAGCCCGCGCAGGATGGCGATCGTGTCCTCGACGCTCGGCTCACCGACGAACACCTGCTGGAAGCGACGCTCGAGCGCCGGGTCCTTCTCGATGTTCTCGCGGTACTCGTCGAGCGTCGTCGCGCCGACGAGGCGCAGTTCGCCGCGCGCGAGCATCGGCTTGAGCATGTTGCCCGCGTCCATCGAAGAGTCGCCGCCGGCGCCCGCGCCGACGACCGTGTGGATCTCGTCGATGAAGGTGACGATCTCGCCGTCGGAGCTCTTGATCTCCTCGAGGACGGCCTTGAGGCGCTCCTCGAACTCGCCGCGGTACTTGGCTCCGGCGACCATGGCGCCGAGGTCGAGCGAAATGAGGCGCTTGTCGCGCAAGCTCTCCGGCACGTCACCGGCGACGATGCGCTGTGCGAGACCCTCGACGACGGCCGTCTTGCCGACGCCGGGCTCACCGATGAGCACCGGGTTGTTCTTGGTTCGGCGGCTGAGCACCTGCACGACGCGACGGATCTCGCTGTCTCGGCCGATGACCGGGTCGAGCTTGCCCTCGCGGGCGACGGCGGTGAGGTCGGTACCGAACTTCTCGAGCGCCTCGAAGGTGCCCTCCGGGTCGGCGTTCGTCACCTTGCGCCCGCCACGTGTGCCCGGGATCGCAGCCTCGATGCCCTCGGCGTCGAGCGACGAGAAACGGCCGGTGCGCGCGAGCGCGAGAAGGATGTGGTCGGTGGAGGTGAACGAGTCACCCATCGACGACATGATCGTGCGCGCCTGCTCGAGGATGTTGAGCAGTTCACGGCTCATGCCCGGCTGGCCGACGCTGGCGCCGCTCGAGCTGGGGTACGTGGCGAGCACGCGGTCGGCCTCCGCCGTGACGGCGGCCGGGCTCGATGCCGAGGCCTCGAGCAGGGGACGCGTCGTCGTGTCGGTCTGCTCGACGAGCGCCTTGAGCATGTGGGCAGGCTCGATCGACGGGTTGCCCGCCGTCTGCGCTGCGGTGACGGCGCCGGAGAGTGCCTCCTGCGCCTTCGTGGTTAGTTGAAGATCCATTGGCTGACTCCTTGCCCTTGAAACGTGTGCGATGCGTGCTGCTTTCACCGTGTCACTGGGAACAGTTCTACTGGGTGCAACACTGCTTGTCATCGTCAACGACAGGAAAGTTGAGCCTATTCCACTCAAGGCTGTCGCCAGTGCGGCGTTTCTCCACCAACGACACGGTCACCGACGTCGCTGCCGGTTCGCTGCTGCGAGATGCGGACCTCGACGAGCCAGGGAGGCGACGCCGGATCGGAGCCCACGAGCCCCCGCAACCATCCTCCCGGCTCGCGCAGGACAATTGACGCGATTTCGGGTTGTCACACCCCGGTGAGACTCTGAACTGTGCGCAGTCTCGGCAAGATCCTCTCCTCCACACGCGTGTTGTGGCCCTCCTACGTCGCCATCCTCTTCACCTCGGTGCTCATCACCGCAACGGCGTTGCTCATGCCGTTCATCATCTCGGGTGCCACCGACGAGGTCGTCGATGTCGTCAAGGCGGGTGGGCACACCGACGGGCATGTGAAGACGATCGTGTGGTTCGCCGTCGCGCTACTCGTCGCTGACCTCGCGAACACGTTCATCAGCAACATCGGCGGGTACATCGGTGACGTCGCCGCGGTACGCATGCGCCGCATCCTGTCGACGCGTTACTTCGAGAAGCTGCTCACGCTGCCGCAGAGCTACTTCGACCGTGAACTGACCGGCACGATCATCAACCGGTTGTCGCGCAACATCTCCGAGACGACGCAGTTCCTCAACATGTTCGCGAACAACTTCCTGCCGATGTTGCTCACGACGTTCGCGGTACTCATCATCTCGGCGGTCTACTCGTGGCCACTCGCGCTCTTGCTGCTCATCGTCTTCCCGGTCTACATGTACCTGACGACGCTCACGAGCAAGAAGTGGCAGGTGCTCGAGCAACAGAAGAACGAGCAGTTCGACATCGCCGGCGGCCGCTTCGCGGAGGTCGTGGGGCAGATCCGCGTCGTCAAGAGCTTCGGCCAGGAAAAGCGCGAGCTCACGTCGTTCGACGACCGGTACGCCAGCACCGTCGCGACCACGCGCGTGCAGTCGCGCTACTGGCACCTCATGGACGCCGCCCGCCGCGGCTCGCTCAACGTCATCTTCTTCGGCGTGTACGCCATCGTGTTCGTACAGACCGTGCGCGGCGTCTTCACCATCGGCGACATGGTGCTGCTCATCCAGCTCGTCAACATGGCCCGCCAGCCCGTCATGATGATGAGTTACCTCGTCGACTCGGGCCAGCGCGCCGTCGCGGGCAGCCGCGACTACTTCAAGGTGCTCGACGAAATGCCCGAGCGTGACATCGCCGCCCTCGCTGCCGACGATGCGCCGGCGTCGCGGGCGAGCAGCGCGACGGCTCGTGGGAGCGACGACGGCCGCGACGACACCGTGATCGAGTTCGACGACGCGACCTTCGGCTACGACGACGATCGCGCGGTGCTCGAGCACATCGACCTCTCCATCCGACACGGTGAGCGCATCGCGTTCGTCGGCGAGTCGGGCGGCGGCAAGACGACGCTCATCAGCCTGCTGCTCGGCCTCTACCGCCTGCGCGAGGGCCGCCTCAGCGTCTTCGGTCGCGACGTCGACGAGACGCCGCTCGCGCAGCTGCGCTCGGACTTCGGCGTGGTCTTCCAGGACAGCTCGCTGTTCAGCGGGACGATCCGGGAGAACATCGCCTACGGGCGGCCCGACGCGAGCGGGGAGGAGATCGTCGACGCCGCGAAGCGCGCCAACGCCGACATCTTCATCCGCCGTTTCGACGACGGCTACGACACGACGATCGGCGAACGCGGCCTCAAGCTCTCGGGTGGGCAGAAGCAGCGCATCGCCGTGGCGCGAGCGATGCTCAAGGACGCCCCGATCCTCATTCTCGACGAGGCGACGAGCGCGCTCGACACGAAGTCGGAGCGCCTCGTGCAGGCCGGCCTCGACGAGCTGATGGAGGGGCGCACGTCGCTCATCATCGCCCACCGCCTCTCGACGATCAGCACGGTCGACCGCATCGTCACGCTGCGTGACGGGCGCATCGACGAGATCGGGCCCCCTGAGGAACTCGCCGTCTCCGGCGGCATCTATGCGGAGCTTTCGGCCCTCCAGGCCTCGGGGCGCAAGACCGACAAGAAGCGCCTCAAGGAATACGACATCGCGGGCTGACAAGAACGGAGCCGGCGTGGGCACCGCAGCGGAGCGAGGATGTCCGCGCTGGCTCCGGGCGCAGGCAACCGCGTCATGTGATCGCGGGCTGACAAGAACGGAGCCTGCGTGGGCACCGCAGCGGAGCGAGGATGTCCGCGCTGGCTCCGGGCGCAGGCAACCGCGTCATGTGATCGCGGGCTGACAAGAACGGCTTGGGTGGTGGGACCGGAGCGAAGCGAGGATTCCGCCACCCAAGCCGGGCGCAGACGATCGCGTCAGGAGACCGTGCCGGTGAGGTGCTCGACGGCGAGACGGCCCAGCGCATTCGCGGCCAGTGGGCTGTCGCCCGTGAGCAGCTTGCGGTCTGCGTGAACGGCACCGGTCATGTCGTCGTTGACGAGCGTGATGCCCTGAGCGCGCAACGCCTCACCGAGCGCCCAGGTGAGCTTGCCCGGCAGATAGCCGATCTCGACGTTGGCGCCCTCGTCGAGAGAGTCAGGGAACACCGCGATCGAGTAGCCGTCGAACGGTGAGGAGCCGTTCTCGCCGGCCGCGAGCAGCGCAGCCGGACCGTGGCAGAGGGTGATGACGTAGCGGTCGACGTCCAATGCCCAGCGCAGCACCGCGCCGACGTTCTCGTCATCCTGAAGCGAAATCATCGCACCGTGACCACCCGGAATGAAGATGGCCGCGTACTCGCTGTCGGCGCCCAGCTCGTTCTTGACGACGTCCGCGAGGTTCTTCGGGTTGCGGATCTTGGGCAACAGGGTCTCGAACGCGTCCTTGACGGCGTCGTCCTCCTTGGGGAACGCCCAGTACTCGAACTTGCCCATGAGCCCGGACGGCGTCGCGATCTCGATCTCGTACCCCGCCTCGCTCAGGTGCATGAGGGGTACGAGCGTCTCGATCGGGTGGTTGCCGGTGCTGAACAGCGCCTCTCCCTCGACGGGCAGGTAACGTTCATCGACCATGACGGCGAGGATCTTCTTCGGCCCCTCGGTCACGGTGTGCTTCTCACCGCCGTCGAAATCGCTCTTCGCCGGGACGTACTGGCCCAGGGAGTACACCGAGGGGAAGTACGCGCCGTGCTCGGCCTCGTCGGCCTGGGGCTTTTTGGACTCGGACATGGTGTGACCTCAAGATCAGGTTGAATCGTGCTCAGGCTCAACGCCTCTGCTACTGAACTATTCCAGCGGTACCTCGGCGCATGATGCCCTGTTCGTGCTGGGTGCGGCGCTTCCCGTCGAGGGCGCGCCGCTCACGTGCGACCACGTTCCCGCCGTGCGGGGCGACGGACGACGAGGCGCAGTCGTGGACCACCGCCTCCCGTCCTCCGTGTCAGCGGGTGACGTCGGGGTAGGTGTCGCCGTCGAGGTCGAAGTCGACGACTTCTCGGCGCACCGTGTCGGTGTAGGTCATGTTCTGCGTCTCGCGGTCGACGCTCAGACGCAGCCGCTCGACGGCGTACACCTCGGTGCTGATGACCGGGCGCTCCTCGTGCAGCACGACGTCGTAACCGTCGGCCTCTGCCGAACGGCGGGCTCCGGAGCGCTCGCGTTCGTCGCGCTGGCCGTCGTAGACCTCGTCGCGCGAGTCGGAGCGCACGCCGTTAATGGCATCGTCGTCCCGGCCTTCGGCCTCGCCGTAGGCGCCGGCGGGGGTCTCCTTCGAGCCGTACGGCATGCCGCCGGTGCGGTCCTCGATGCGCGGCTCCCAGTAGGACGGAGGCAGATCGAGCACCTCCTCGCTGCCGTCGTCGTAGACCCGCACGAGGTCAGCCACCTCACGGCGCACGGGCAGCGTCACCGTCAGTTCCTCGACGATGATGCGCTTGCGCACCTCGACCCGCCCCACCTCGTAGCGTTCGACGCCGGGCGTCAGGCGCTCCTCGTGCAGCACCATGCCGTCCGCCTCGTCGCGGCGCCCGTCGAAGGGGCGCTCGACGCCTCGCTGGTCGCTCATCTGTGACTCCTTCGTCCGTGGCGCGATGTGCGCCACCCGGTTTCACGTTCACGCTACCGGAGCGGTCGAAGGCACGCTCCCCTGCGGCCCCCCCCTTGCGGAGCGCTGCCGAGTGAGAAAAGGTGAAGGCATGACTGACAACCAGAAGATCACCGTCACCCGCACGATCGAGGCTCCGGCCCAGAGCGTGTTCAACGTGCTCACCAACCCGGCCGAGCACGTGAAGCTCGACGGCTCCGGCTTCATCCGCAGCGTCGACCACGGCGACCGCATCCAGAAGGTCGGCCAGGTGTTCACCATGAACATGGAGGGCGAGCACATGGGCGGCGAGTACCAGACCGACAACCACGTCACCGGTTACGTCGACGACAAGCTCGTCGCCTGGCAGACGGCGCCGGCCGGCACCGAGCCCAAGGGCTGGGAGTGGGTGTACGAGCTCGACGCCAAGGGTCCGAACGAGACCGAGGTGACGCTCACGTACGACTGGAGCAAGGTCACCGACAAGGACCTGCTCAAGAAGGTCCACTTCCCGCTCGTCCCGGAGCACGCGCTCGAGGAGAGCCTGCAGAAGCTCTCCGAGCTCGCCGCAAGCTGACGCCTGAAGCGCACAACGCGAAGCGCCGCACGCCCGAAAGGGGGTGCGGCGCTTCGTCGCGTCGGTCAGCGCGCGTCGGTCAGCGGGTGGGCTGCTGCGCGGGGTTGTCGTCGAGCCAGCCGCCGTTCTCCTCGGCCAGTTTCTCGAAGCGCTCGGCGAGCGCCTGCGCGACGGCGGAGGCGGCGTCGTCGATCGTCGCCTGACGCACGTAGACGCCCCAGTCGTGGTCTTCGTCGTCCTCTTCACCGGCGAGCGCCTCGCGGACGACGCGCACCTCGGTGAAGTCGTCCTCCTCGAGCAGGTCTTCAGCGATCTCGTCGGCGATCTCGCGTTCGGGGAAGATCATGAGGTACTCGGTCATGCCACCACTGTGCCAAGCGTGCTCGCCGATTGCCACAGGACGCGCCGCCGGTAGATTGGGCGGCGTTCCCCACTCAAGGAGTCCCCCGAATGACTTGGGCGTTCGTCATCGCGCTGATCCTTCTCGTGCTCGTCGCGCTGAGCAACTTCGCGCTGCAGAAGCGCGTGCGCCAGCTGGAGCAGGAGGTGACCGATCTGCGCAGCGGCCAGGACATCTCCCAGCGCGTCAGCTACCTCGTGAACAACGGCCGCCAGGTCGAGGCGATCGCGGTGTACCGCAAGGCCACCGGGCTCGGTCTCGTCGAGAGCAAGAGCGCCGTCGAGGTCATCGCGAGGAACAACCCGCAGATCTGACGAAGGCTCGGTTCACCGGGCTTTCACGACGTCGTCGCACGCCGGTCGTCGGGACGCCACGACATCGTCGGGCGCCGGCCTTAGGTTCGCGGCGATGAACGGACGTTATGTGGCGGTGGGTGACTCGTTCACCGAGGGCGTCGGCGACGCCAATCTCATGTACCCGAACGGGGTGCGCGGCTGGGCCGACCGGATGGCGCGCCAATTGGGCAAGGCCGACTCCTCCTGGGAGTACGCGAACTTCGCGATCCGCAGCAAACGCCTCGACGAGATCGTCGACGAACAGTTCGACGCCGCACTCGCGTTGAACCCGACGCTCATCTCCTTCTATGCAGGCGGCAACGACATCCTCGCGGTGCGGGCCGACATGCGCAGCATCATGGATCGCTACGAGAGCGCTCTGGATCGACTCGTTTCCTCGGGCGCGGACGTCATGCTGTTCACGACGTTCGACGTGAAGATCTCGACGGCCCTGGAGCCGCTACGCCGTCGGATCGTCTACTACAACGACGCCGTGCGGACGCTCGCTGCACGCTACAGGTGCCTGCTCATCGATCACACGCAGTACCGCGAGTTCGAGGACCGGCGGATGTGGGCGTTCGATCGCATCCACATGAGCAAGGTGGGCCACAAGCATCTCGCGGCGTACGTGCTCGGCGAGCTGGGTGTGCCGCACACGCTGAAGCTGCCCGAGCTGGGGCCCTTCGAGAGCCCGGACTGGCGCGAGACGCTGCGCACCGAGGGGCGGTGGCTCGCTTCCGAGGTGGTGCCGCTCATGCGACGACGGATGAACGGTGTGCGCGAGGGCGACACGCTGCCACCGAAGTGGCCGGACCCCATCCGCCCCGCCGACGGCATGAAGCGCCTCGCCCGCGCCCGCTCCGGTGACGCGATGGAAGTTCACGAGCGCGCGGCACACGTCGCCTGACGGGCCTCCCCGTCGACGTAGCGCCTGCAAGAAACGCCCAGCGCGGGCCAGATCTGTTGCCTGGGGGGAAGCGGCGCAGAGCTTCACAAGGCCCTGGAGGCTGCTTTACCGCTCGGCTCCAGTCTCAACATGGACAGATCTACCAAGCCCTAGTTGTACTGACCGGAGACGTTGATTGAGCCGCAACGGGCATGGCAGTGGGTGGCTGGCGAGGGTGTAGCGGACACCACCATGGGCGCCAGATCACTGTCGGTTCTCTGAGCCGGGCTTCTCTAGGGTTGGTGGCATGCCCGTCTGGCAGCCATCCATCCCGCAGAGGTTGCAGCCCCATCTCCTTTCCTGGGTGGGGTACGACTTCGCCAGTACCGAAGCCGTCCATCACGGGGTTCCCTCGATGGGCGTCACGGTGGTGCTGTCGCTCGCAGAACCCATCGACTGTGGCTGGCTTGATGGCGGTGAACGGCAGTTACTGGACGTACTGGCTTCCGGTCTTCACACCGCGCCGGCCTTGATCCAGTCGAGGGGACGCCAGCAGGGACTCGAACTGTCGATTCACCCCCTTTCGGCCCGCCGGCTTCTTGGACTACCAGCCGGGGCCTTGGCGGGGTTGATGGTTGATGTGACAGATCTCCAGTGGCCCCCACACCTGCTCGACCAGCTGCGGCAGTCAACTTGGCTAGGACGGTTCCAACTCTTGGCGGCATTCCTCACCAAACGGCTCGAGCAGCATCCCCACACACCGCGAGCAGACATGGTCGAAGCGCTGGCGCGGATCCATCAGGCCCGGGGCACAATCCCCATCGCCGACCTAGCTCGAGACGTTGGTCTGTCCAGACGGCGACTTTCCAGCCTGTTCAACCTCGAGACCGGTCTCTCGCCCAAGCAGGTGGCGCGGATCGCTCGCTTCGAGCACGCCAAGAAACTTGTCCAGAGCGGCGCCCTTCCTTCGGACATTGCGGCAGCGGCTGGTTACAGCGACCAGGCGCACCTGTCCCGAGAATGGAGGTCGATGACGGGATGGACGCTGCGCCAGTCGAGGGCTGATTTCCCATTGCTTCAAGACGCTCAAGCGCTCCAAGGATAAGGCTGTAGCCATGACGAGACCACAGCTGTTTCACTGCCTGCGCTACACAGATGCCGATCGAGGCATCAACTTCCTTCAAGCCATCGGCTTCACCACGGCGATGGTCGTGCGGGACCCGGATGACTCGACCGTGGTGACCCATGCGCAACTTGCCTGGCGCGACAATGGGGGCATCATGCTCGGCTCTACTCAGGACGGTGACCCGCATTACGGGCCAGGGATCTGCAACTTGGTGGTCGCCAGCGACGAGGACGTCGACAGCCTCTTCGCCACGGCCTTGGAACACGGAGCATCGACCGTCACCGAGCCAAACTATGCACTTCACGGCGGCCGCAACGCATGCGTCGCCGACTTCGATGGCCACTGGTGGAACATCGATTCCTACCCGGGAGCCTGAGCCGGGAAGCCGCCCTCGGCGGCGGCTGATGACAAGGCCCACGAGGTCCCACACACCCGTTGCCCTTCACCCAAACAATCTCGCCGCCCGCGGCGGCATCTGGCCTTCCTGGGCGGCACATGCCCCCAGGAAGGCTCAGTCATGTCCCACGCCAACGCGGCGCCCACCCCACGGCATCGCCTGATCGTCGCTCGCATGGTTGTTGACGACGGTTGGCCGATCAGCGAGGTCGCCGCCCGATTCCAAGTCTCCTGGCCCACCGTCAAGCGTTGGGCCGACCGCTACCGAGACAGCGAATCCATGCAAGACCGGTCTTCCCGGCCGCGTCGCTCCCCGAACAAGACGAGTCAGAAGACCACTCGGCGCTGCATCAATCTGCGGCTGCGCCTGAGGGAGGGGCCGGTGCAGTTGGCGTGCCGACTCGGGATCGCCCCGTCCACTGTCCACCGCATCCTGGTCCACGCGCACCTAAACCGGCTTTCACACGTCGACCGCGCCACCGGAGAGCCAGTCCGCCGTTACGAGCATGACCATCCCGGCTCCCTGCTGCATGTCGACGTGAAGAAGCTCGGGAACATTCCCGATGGCGGGGGCTGGCGCTACGTAGGGCGCAGGCAAGGTGAGAAGAACAGAGCCGCCACTCCCGACAAGCCCCGAAACAAGTACAGCGATCCGTTGATGGGCAAGGCCTACGTCCACACCGTCATCGACGACCACTCCCGCGTCGCCTACGCCGAGATCCACGACGACGAAACCGCCCTCACCGCGACGGCGGTCCTGATCCGGGCGGTCGAGTGGTTCAGGGCCCGTGGTGTGAGGGTCGAGCGAGTCCTGTCCGACAACGGTGGCGCCTACCGCTCACATCTGTGGCGCGACACCTGCGCTGAGCTGAGGATCAAGCACAAACGCACCAGGCCGTATCGGCCGCAGACCAACGGCAAGATCGGACGCTTCCATCGCACCATGGCCGACGGCTGGGCCTACGCCCGGGGTTATACCTCGGAGGCTGAGCGCCGAGGCGAACTCGCCGGATGGCTCCATTACTACAACCAGCACCGTCCCCATACAGCCTGCGGGAACCAGCCGCCCTTCTCACGATTGATCAACGTCCCCGATCAGTACACCTAACCCACCCGCTGAGCAGTAGCTCATTGAAGGGTTCGCACCTCCAGACCCGCAGATCGACGAAGGGCCGCCGATCACCCTCACGGTGATCGGCGGCCCTTCGTGTGCGCGGAGGTCAGCCGCGCGGACGATAGAGGATGAGCGAACTGCCCGGCGCGCGGCCGCGGGGGCGTTCGCCGGGCTTGAGCGCAACGATGCCGTCACGCCCCGCAGCGAACACACGGCCCCCACCGCGCGAATCGAGCGCCTCGCGGTACTGGCGGTTCTCCTCGGTCAGCTCCCCCACGCGCTGGGTGAGAGCATCGACCCGGTTCTCCAGCTCCATGATGCGCTGGATGCCCGCGAGGGAAACGCCCTTGCTCGACAGCTCCTGCACCTGACGCAGCTGCTCGATGTCGCGCATCGAGTAGCGGCGCCCGCCACCGCCGGAACGCTCCGGCGTGACGAGCCCCAACCGGTCGTACTGGCGCAACGTCTGCGCGTGCATGCCCGCCAGTTCGGCCGCCACCGAGATGACATAGACCGGCTTGGACGGGTCGGCACGCACGAAGTCGGCCTGCCCGGAGCGGAGACCACCGCTCTCGCGCGGCGTCACGACGCGTCCCGGTGAGCCTTCGCGATGAGGTCGGCACGCGGGTCGGCCTCACCGGCGGCGAGTGTTTCCACGGCCTGGCGCTGCTCGTCGGTCAGGTCGGTCGGCACGACGACGTGCACCTTGGCGATGAGATCGCCGGTGGCACTCTTCGTCGCGATACCGCGGCCCTTGACGCGCAGGCTGCGGCCGGACGGCGTGCCCGGCGCGACCTTCACCTTGACGGTCTTGCCGTCGAACGTCGGCACCGCGACGGTGGCTCCGAGCGTCGCCTCGGCGAACGTCACGGGAAGTTCGACGGTGAGGTTGTTGCCGTCACGGCCGAACACCGGGTCGCTGCCCACACTGACGTGCAGGATCATGTCGCCGTCGGGGCCACCGAAGCTGCCGGCGTGGCCCTTGCCGCGCAGACGGATCTTCTGCCCGTCCTTGACGCCCGCCGGGATGCGCGCGTTGAAGCTCGCTCCGTCGGCACCGGTGACGCGCACCGTGTCGCCCTCGACGGCCTGACGGAACGTGATCGAGGCGCGCGCCTCGACGTCCTGGCCTCCGCGCGGCTGCGCCTGACGCTGGTAGCCGCCCCCACCGGGGAACCCTCCGCCGGAGAAGCCACCACCGGCTCCGCCGAACTGTGCGAGCAGATCCTCGAGGTTGAGGCCCTGCTGACCGGCGCCACCCGCCGAATACGTGCGGGCGCCACCACCGCCGCCACCGAACATCGAGGAGAAAACGTCCTCGAAGCCGCCGGCTCCCCCGGCGCCGCCGCCGCCGAAGCGGGCACCGCCGCGCGCCATCTGGCGAACGGCGTCGTACTGCTGACGCTGCTCGGGGTCGGCGAGCACCTGGTGAGCCTCGCCGATGTCCTTGAACTTCTGCTCCGCGGCAGCGTCACCGGGGTTCTTGTCCGGGTGCCACGTGCGGGCGAGCTTGCGGTAGGCCTTCTTGATCTCGTCCTCGCTCGCGTCCTGCGCGACACCGAGAGTGGCGTAGAAGTCCTTCTCGAACCAGTCCTGACTGGCCATGCGCACCTCCTGATCTGTGTGATGGCGCGTCGTCCGGCGTCCGGGACGCTGGGGGCGCGTATCGCGTGCGCGTGCGAAAGATGAATGTGGTCGAGGTGAGCGAGTCGCTCACCCGGGGTGGCGTGGGACCGAACGGTTCGTGCGGCCCCACGCCGACGTGGTTCGGCGTCAGCCTGCCACCGAGACGCGGGCGGCGCGCACGACGCGCTCACCCACCTTGTAGCCGGGCTGCAGCACCTGGACGACGAACGTTCCATCGACGCCCTCGGGCGCCTCGGCCTCGACGTGCATGAGGGCCTCGTGGACGTTCGGGTCGAACGCTTCACCGGCCTCGCCGAAGCGGGCGACACCGTAGCGGTCGAGCGTCGTCTCCAGCTTGGAGGCGATCTTGCTCATCGGGCCGTCGGTGAGGTCGCCGTGCTGGCGGGCGAGCTCGATGTCGTCGAGCACCGGGATGAGGGATTCGACAACCGAACCGATCGTCGTCTCCTTCTCGCGAGCCCGGTCACGCTCGACGCGGTTGCGGTAGTTGACGTACTCGGCCTGCAGACGCTGCAGGTCGGCCAGGCGCTCGGCCGCGAGCTTGGTGTCGGGGTGCTCGTTCTCCTCGACGCTCTCGCTGGCCTCGCCGGCGACCTCGTCCGGCGTCGACGCCGATTCGGCCTCGTCGGCCTGCTGCTGCAGGTTCTCGCCGGCCGCGTCCTGCTCGGATGCCTTGACGCTCTTCGTGTTCTCGCCGCCGGGCAGGTCGTCGCCGACACCGCCGGCGAACGAGTTGTCACCCTCGCCCGGTGCGGGGTTGTTCTGTGCGTCCGTCATGTCGGACTCCTTCCTGCCACGCGGGTGATCCGGGTGGCACAGCGGCCGGTGAGCTGCCCGTGGGCAGCCCACCGGCCGTGCAGATCCGTCTCGTGCCGAGCCATGGCTCGACGATGTGAGGGCCCGGGTGGAGACCGTCACCGGCCTCCACCCGTCACCGCATCACTTCTTGGTGTCGTCCTCGTCGTCGACGACCTCGGCGTCCACGACGTCGTCGTCGCCACCGGACTGGGGCTGCTCCCCGGCAGCACCCTCAGCACCGGCGTCGCCGGCCTCGGCGTTCGCGGCGTACATCGCAGCGCCCATCTTCTGGCTGGCCTCCGACAGAGCCGTGGCCTTGGCGTTGATGTCCTCGGCCGAGGCACCGGACTCCGGCTTCAGGGCGTCCTTGAGCTCGCCGAGCGCGGTCTCCGTGGCGGACTTCTCGTCAGCCGGAACCTTCTCGCCGTTCTCCTCGAGGAACTTCTCCGTCGAGTAGACGAGGGTCTCGGCCGTGTTGCGGGCCTCGGTCTCCTCGCGACGCTTCGCGTCCTCGGCGGCGTGCTCCTCGGCCTCCTTGACCATGCGCTCGATGTCTTCCTTCGGCAGCGCGGAGCCACCGGAGATCGTCATCGACTGCTCCTTGTTCGTGCCACGGTCCTTCGCGGAGACGTGGACGATGCCGTTGGCGTCGATGTCGAACGTGACCTCGATCTGCGGCACGCCACGGGGAGCCGGGGCGATACCGGTGAGCTCGAAGTTACCGAGCGGCTTGTTGGCCTTGGCGATCTCACGCTCACCCTGGAACACCTGGATGTCGACCGACGGCTGGTTGTCCTCAGCCGTGGAGAACACCTCGGTGCGCTTCGTCGGGATGGCCGTGTTGCGCTCGATGAGCTTGGTGAACAGGCCACCCTTCGTCTCGATGCCGAGGCTCAGCGGCGTGACGTCGATGAGGAGGACGTCCTTGCGCTCACCCTTGAGGACACCGGCCTGCAGGGCGGCGCCGACGGCGACGACCTCGTCCGGGTTGACGCCCTTGTTCGGCTCCTTGCCGTCGCACAGCTTCGTCACGAGCTCCGTGACGGCCGGCATACGCGTGGAACCACCGACGAGCACGACGTGGTCGATCTCGCCGACCTTGACGCCCGCGTCCTTGAGGACGTTCTCGAAGGGCTGCTTCGTCCGCTCGAGCAGGTCCGAGGTCATCTTCTCGAACTGCGCGCGGGTGAGCGTCTCCTCCGCGTGGATCGGGCCGTTCTCGCCCATGGACAGGTACTGGAGGGAGATGTTCGTCGAGCTGGAGCTCGAGAGTTCCTTCTTGGCCTGCTCCGCGGCGTCACGCAGACGCTGCATGGCGATCTTGTCCTTGGACAGGTCGACGCCCGACTCGCTCTTCACCTTGTTGACGAGGTGGTCGACGATGCGCTGGTCCCAGTCGTCACCGCCGAGCTTGTTGTCACCGGAGGTGGCGCGCACCTGGATGGTGGCGAAGCCGTCCTCCTCGTCCTTGCCGACCTCGAGGAGGGAGACGTCGAACGTACCGCCACCGAGGTCGAAGACCAGGATGAGCTCGTCTTCCTTGCCCTTGTCGAGGCCGTAGGCCAGAGCAGCAGCGGTGGGCTCGTTGACGATGCGCAGGACGTTGAGGCCCGCGATCTCGCCGGCCTCCTTCGTGGCCTGACGCTCGGCGTCGTCGAAGTACGCCGGAACCGTGATGACGGCGTCCGTGACGTCCTCACCGAGGTAGGACTCCGCGTCGCGCTTGAGCTTCATGAGCGTGCGCGCCGAGATCTCCTGCGGGGTGTACTTCTTGTCGTCGATCTGCGTGCTCCAGTCGGTGCCCATGTGGCGCTTGACGGAGCGGATGGTGCGGTCGACGTTCGTCACGGCCTGACGCTTGGCGATCTCGCCGACGAGAATCTCGCCGCCCTTGGAGAACGCGACGACCGACGGGGTGGTGCGAGCGCCTTCGGCGTTCGCGATGATCTTGGGCTCGTTACCTTCGAGGACGGCAACGGCCGAGTTGGTGGTACCGAGGTCAATACCTACTGCGCGACCCATGAGGGATGCTCCTTCGTGTTGCTCACGACGACGCCGGGCCGCATGACCCGAGCCGTCAGGTTGACTGATGCTGACTCAACTCCGGTTGGTCTGCAGTGTCAATCCCAGACTCACCAAAGTTGCTCTTACTTGACTCAACTTTCGTGAGCGGTGGATCATTCCCGGGTGCCGAAGGATTTTTTCAAGAAAATTTTTCGGCGCGACGGCGGGGCGGGCCGGTCGGCTGAACAACTCCCAAGATCGGGCGAAACGCAGCACGCGGACGTCAGTCTCGCGATCGGTCCTCGGCGAGGTACTTCTCCACCGCCCGGGCCGCCTGACGAGCCGCGCGGGAGGCGCCGATCGTGCTCGCCGACGGCCCGTAGCCGACGAAGTGGATCCGCGGGTCGAGCGCGGCCGTCGTCGCGCCCTGAACGTTGCCCGGCACCCGCTCGAGCGCGATGCCACCGGCTGACGAGCGCAGGTGCAACGGCGCGAGGTGGTCGATCGCGGGCCGGAAACCCGTGGCCCACAAAATGATGTCGACCCGTTCGAACCGGCCGTCCGCCCAACGCAAGCCCTCGGGCTCGATGCGCTCGAACATCGGCAGCCTCCCGTCGTAGGCGCCCAGCCGCGACGCCTCGTACTCCTGTGGCCGCAGGCTGAGCGCAGTACCCGAGACGACGCTCTGCGTCGGCAACCCCTGCACCGCGCGCTCCTCGATGCCGGTGACGACCTCGAGGCCGTCGAACCCGTCGCGCCAGACAGGCTCGCGCAGCGTCACCCACACGATGTCGGCGATCGGGGCGATCTGACCGATGAACTGCACCGCCGACGCTCCCCCGCCGATGACGGCCACCCGCTTGCCGCGGAAGTGCTCCGGGCCGGGGTAGGTGACGGTGTGGAACTGCTCGCCCGCGAAGCTCGACGCGCCCGGGTAGGCAGGCACGAACGGTCGCGTCCACGTGCCCGTCGCGTTGACGAGCGTCCGCGTCCGCCAAGTACGGCCGTCGTCGGCCGTGAGGACGAGCGGGCCCTGCCGCGCCCCGTCCTCCGCCTCCACGCGCGTCACCTTGACGGGCCGTTCGACCGGCAGGTCGTGTTCGCTCTCGTACTCACCGAAGTACTCCGGAATGACGGCGTTCGCCCGCTCCGGTGAGCGCCCGGGCGCGGTTGAGTCGGGCAGGTCGGCGACTCCGTGGACGTCGTCCATCGTGAGCGCGTCCCAGCGGTGCTGCCACGCCCCGCCCGGGCCGGAATCGCGGTCGAGCACGACGTGCTCGATGCCCCGCCGCTTCAGCGCATAGGACGACGCCAGGCCACCCTGACCGGCTCCGATGACGAGGGAATCGTGGATCACGCACACGAGAACGCCGCCGATCGTGCGGTTTATGCCGTCACCGGCCGCGCTGATTACCGCCGGGTAGGCTCTTTGGGCAGTGGGGCGATCGGCAAGGCCACCCATCGAGACGACATGCAGAGGGTGACGAACACGTGAGCGCACAGGCCGTTGCTGCCGACGAGAAGGTGCAGGGCGAGAACGTCACCGTCCGTCGCGTGCGCCGCGGCACGACCCAGGCCCGCGTCACCACGCTCAAGGGTCCGGCAGGCCGGGACTTCGTCCTGCTCGCCGGCATCGGCGTCGCCTCGAACTACTACGTACGCCTCGCGGCGGACCTCAACACCACCGGTTCGGTCCACGCCATCGACCTGCCCGGGTTCGGCGGGGTGCGTCACCGCGACCGCGCGCTCGACATCGGCGACTTCGCCGAGATCGCGGGCGCCGTCATCGACGACCTCGGCCTCGACGACCCCGTCGTCATTGGTCACTCGATGGGCGCTCAGGTAGCCACGGAGCTCGCCGCCCGCCGCCCCGAGCTCACCTCGCTCGTCCTCATCGGCCCTGTCATCGACGCCGACGCCCGCACCATCCCCCAGCAGATCCTTCGCCTCGCGCACTCCGCGCTCTACGAACCGGGCGCGGTGCGGGTGCTCGTCGGGATGTCGTACGCGATGTGCGGCCCGCGCTGGATCCTCAAGACCCTGCCTCGCATGATGCGCTACCGCATCGAGGAGCGCATCGGCGCCGTGCAGGCCGACACGCTCATCGTGCGCGGCGACCACGACGCGAACTGCCCACGCGAGTGGGCCGAGCGCCTCGTCGAGCTCGTTCCTCGCGGCCGAGCCGTCGAGGTCGACGACGCCGCGCACTCCGTCATGTACCGCCACGCGCACGAGGTGGCGAAGCTCTGCCTGCTCCACGACGGGGGCGAGGAAGCCGTGCGCGAGCTCGAGCCGCCAAGCAAACCGCGCCACCCCGCCATGCGGGTGCGCGGCGTCGCGATGAACGTCGCCGGCATGGTGCGCGGCGACGACGCGCTCATCGCGCGCGGCATCGTCACCCAACGCCACGCCACCGACATGGCCGACTGAACCAGCCGCACCAACACAGCTCGGCCCCGCAACGGCGAACGTTGCGGGGCCGAGGTGCGTCCACAGGTCAGTTGACCGTGAACTCCTGCGAGGTTCCGGTGTACGGCGAGACCTTGCCGTTCCAGCCGTTCTTCCAGTCACCCGTCTGCACAAGGCGGTAGGTGCCCGCCGGGACGTCGCCCCGGATGCGCCAGTCCACCGTCGTGCGCGAGTATGAGGCGCCCTCGCGCTTCCACGTGTAGGACGTGTCCCAGTCGCGGTCGGTGAGGTAGGTGACCCACTGCGAGCCCTCCTTGCGCTGCACCTCGAGGAAACTGCGCTGCGTGCGGAAGTCGTTCTTCGGGTGACCGCCGCGGAAGACCGCCGTCGCCGTCTGGCCACGTGAGTAGGAGGCCTTCGGCTGGGTGAGCACCTGGCCGAACGACTGGCTGAGCGGCTTGTCGTCGAGCACGACACCGGCGCGCGACGCCCCACCGGATTTCGTCGTCGGCGTGACCTGGTTGCTCACGCTCGTCCCGTCACGCATGGCCTTGGCCAGGCCCGAGTACTCCTGGAGGAAGGCACCGAGCTGGTTCGGGCCGAACTCCGTCGACGCACCCTCGTAGTGCTGCTTCGCGTACTCCTCACGCGTCGTGAGGTAGCCCATGTAGGAGTTCGTCAGGCCCGCGACGACGACGTTGTCGACGCCCGTGCCGGCGAGCTGCTTGCTCACCTCGGCCCGGATACGGCGACCGCTCATCGTCGTGGCCTCGGCGGGAACACCGACGAGCGCGACGTTGCCGATGCGCAGGATCTGCACCGGAGCCGCCGTGGGCGCCATACCGAGCTTCCCGTCCGGCAGGAGCACGGCCTTCTCCTCCTGGCACGCGTCGTCGGCACCGAGGATCGTCGTGAGCGACGCCAGGGCGAAGCGCGTGAGGCCCCCGAGGGCCGAGGTGTCGATCTTGTTGTACTTGTCGGTGACGCTGAAGCTGCCCTTCGTCATGCCCTCGTAGATGCCGGGGATGTCGGACGGGCCGTTCTCGGCGCCGGCCGCGAACGACCAACCGCGAGCGGGCTTGCACAGCTTCTTGTCACCGGCGCCCTGCGTGTACTCGCCCTTGACCGTGTAGTCGGCGAAGTTGGCCCAACGCCCACGGGAGTCGATGGGACCGGTTACCGGGGTCGACGGGCCGTTCCACAGCTGCTCGCCCCGCGTGTACTGGCGCATTCCGTCGATCTCGGTGTTGACGAAGTCGTCGCTCGAACCACCGAAGCCGGGCGCCGACTTCGAGTTGCCCTGCGTGGAGACGACGTCGCCCTCGTCCGAGCTGGCGAACGCCGCGACGAAGGTCTTGGCCTTCGTCGGGTCGGACTTCATCTTCTTCTCGAACTCGTATTGCGCGCGGCCCTTCGTGTCGCCGCTGATGTGCGTCGTGTCCTTCGAGAACTGCGTCGGGTGCGTCGAGAACCAGTTGATCATTCCGACCGGCTGACCCGACGCGGACGTCAGCTTGAGCACCGTCATCGTCTCGTTGACGTTCGAGTCGAAGGAACCGGCGTCCTTGTTCGCCTCGTACGCCTTCGCGGAGCGGTTCTTCGTCGCGCCCGAGAGGTTGCCGCTCGTCACGGAGATGTTGCCCGGCTCGACGTTGGCGTCCGCGCGCTCGATGGAGGCGACGATGCCGTTGACCATGGCATCGAAGTTGCGCTGGTCGTAGCCGGAGCCCGACTTGTCGGCCCCGGCGATCTGGTAGAGCTTGTCGTGCGACTGGCCGGAGTTGGCGACGTGGGTGTGCGTGGCCGAGAGCATGACGTTCGAGTCGACGTAGCGGCTGCCGTACTTGGCCTTGAGCTTGTTGACGACACCCAGCTTCACCGACTGGAACATGGCACCGGCGTCGGCGCTGACGAAGACGACACGCTTGCCCGTCTTCGGGTCCCCCACGACGTAGGCGTGCGAGTACAGGCGCTCCTGGAGGCCGTTCATCTCCTGGTTGGCCGCGTATCCGAAAGCACCGGTCTCGGCCACCGCGCCGGTGATGTCGTAGATGCCCGCACCCACGAGGTACGGGGCGTTCGACTCGGCCGACGCCGCCGGAGCCCCGGCGAGCGAACCCGCCGTGACGGCGAGAGCGCCCATCATCGCGAGCGCCGAGACCCGCTTGCTCTGCTTCTGCATTCCGTTCGCCTTCCTCTGTGACGCACGACACGTCAACGACCCGCACAGGTTATCCCGGACGTGCGATCAGTTAGGGGGAAATGTCACGGAAACGTGGACGACCGCGCCGGGTGTCCCCCGACGCGGTCGCTCACGTGGCGCCCGGAAGACCGGTCAGGCGCCGATGGCGTTGAGCGCGTCGATGTCGCCGGGCTCGAGCGTGACGTCGCCCGCACCGCAGTTCTCCTCGAGGTGCGCCACCGACGAGGTGCCCGGAATGAGCAGGACGTTCTCGGAGCGCCCGAGCAGCCACGCGAGGCCGACCTGCGAAGGCGTGATGCCGCGCTCCTCGGCGATAGCCTTGACGGTCTCGTTCTCCGTCACCTTCGGCATGCCCGGGAAGGCCGAACCGAGCGGGAAGAACGGCACGTAGGCCACGCCTCGCTCGGCGCACAGCGTGAGGGTGGCCTCGTCGTCGCGGGCGAGCAGGCTGTAGGGGTTCTGCACGCAGACGGCGCCGGCGGCGATGCCCCGGGCGGCCTCGTCCCTCGTCACGTTGCTCACGCCGAAGTGCTCGAGGAGGCCGTCGTCGACCAGTTCCTGCATGGCGGCGAGCTGGTCGTCGAGCGGGCAGTACTCGGTGCCCGGGTCGCTCATCTCGTCCTTCGGCATGACGCGCAGGTTGACGACGGGGAGGCGCTCCACGCCGAGGGTGTCGAGGTTCTCGCGAACCGCTGCCTTGAGGGCGTCGGGGTGCTGATCGGGCAGCCAGTTGCCCTGCTCGTCGCGGCGGGCACCGATCTTGGACACGAGGACGAGGTCGTCGGCGTACGGGTGCAGCGCCTCACGGATGAGCTCGTTGGAGACGTTCGGCCCGTAGAACTGCGACGTGTCGATGTGGTTGATGCCGAGCTCGACCGCGCGCTTGAGCACGGCGATGGCTTCGTCGTGGTCTCGTGGCGGCCCGAACACGCCGGGGCCGGGCAACTGCATGGCGCCGTACCCGACGCGAGCGACGGAATGCCCTGCCAGTTCGTAAGTCGTCATGGCTCTATTCGACTACTCGCAAGCGGTCGACGAAAGGTGGCGTCCGTTCGATTTCGGTGGGCGGGACGGGCCTCGCAGGCCAACAGGTCGAGGTGCCACAGGGCGGAAGCGCCCTCGAGCAGCAGCCAGAAACGCGCAAGTCGTCCGACGAGGACGGTGGAGAGGAAGATCGTCATGCTCATGCGCACGCTGCCCGCGACGACCGCCATGACGAGCAGCGGCGGCAACCCGACGAACGACGACGCCAGCATGATTCCGGTCGACAGCAGCGGCTGCTGCGTGAGCCGGTTCGACCACCGCTCGTACGTCTCCCGACGCTTGCCCTTGTCGAGCTTCTTCTGCAGCCACGCCGACTCGGTGCCCCGTGCACCGAGCACGTACCAGACGACCTTCCCGAGTGTCTGACCGGCAGCGGCGACGAGGGCGAGCCCTACCGTCAGCGCAGGGTCGGAGCGCAGCCCGATGACGGGCAGATACGCCTCGACGTTGAAGAACGGCAGCAGCGCCGACGCGACACCGACCCCGAAGGCCAGGAGCAGCGCCGTCACCGATCACTCGTTCCGGCAGCTCCACTGGTTCCGGTGGTTCCGATCTCTGGCGCCGACTCCGCTGCGCCGGTGAACGGCGGAATCGGCAGGCCGATCGCGAGGAGCCGGCGCAACGACACGACCTTGAGCACGACGAGCGCGAGCGCGATGACGAGGCCCACCCACATCGACCCGGTGAGGAGCATGAGGACGACGACAGCCGCAGAGTTGACCGCCTTCGCGGGCTTCGACCAGTTCCACGTGAAGATCGTGCGGTCGACCTCGAAGAAGTAGTTCGGCGAACGCACCCACCAGGCGAGGAACGCGATCGACAGGAACGCGTCGATCGTCATGAACTGGAAGAGGTAGATGAAGATCGGCACGACGAAATCGTGGTGCAGCCACGCGAGGCCGAGGTAGACGGGCGCGCAGTTGACGCGGTCGCACAGGATGTCGAGGACCGCGCCGAGGCGCGTCTCGCATCCGAGTTTGCGAGCGACAGCACCGTCGAGGATGTCGCCGACCCAGTAGATGCCGAGCGCCGCCCACAGGAGGTGCTCGTCACGTCTGACCACGGCGAGCGCCGCCACCGCGAGGGAGGCGATGGTACGCACGAACGTGATGACCGTTGCCGGGGTCCAGAGTCGTTCGGTGGCGGGGTCGGCACCGTAGCGCTCCACCAGCGTCATGCCTACCTCGTCTCCTGTGCGTGCGACGAGGCGATCATGACATGCACGAACGTCCCAATCGCACGCCACGCGGCGTCGAGACGCGTTCGCAACCTCCCGATCAGCCGCGGGGCGCGTACATGATGACCGCGACGCCCACGAGGCAGACGAGTGCGCCGACGATGTCGTAGCGGTCGGGGCGGAAGCCGTCGAGCGCCATCGCCCACAGCAGCGAGCCCGCGACGAAGACCCCGCCGTAGGCCGCGAGGATGCGCCCGAAGTTCGCGTCCTGCTGCAAGGTGGCCACGAATCCGTAGATGCCGAGCGAGACGACACCCGCGCCGATCCACGCCCAACCGCGGTGTTCGCGCACGCCCTGCCACACGAGCCAGGCGCCACCGATCTCGGTGAGCGCGGCGAGGGCGAACAGGGCGACGGAACGCAGGATCGTCATACCTGCATCGTCTCAGGCGTCACTCGAGCACGAGGTGCTGACGTCCGTCGATCAGTTCTCGCGCAGCATCGAGATGGCCCGCATGAGTGGCTGTCTCCGTGATGACGTGCAGCAGCGCATCGCGCAGGTTCTCGACGTGGCAGGGGCCCCACGCGTCGCGCCACTGCAGCGGACGTGCTTCCAGTGACATGGCGGCGATGACGGCGTCGGCCGCGCGGCATTCGCGCTCGTATAGGTCGAGGACAGTCGCGAGTGTTTCGCGCCCGGGAACCTGCCACGCGTCGTCAGCGAGCCGAACCCCTTCACCGGCCATGACCCAGCGGAACCAGAAGCGCTCGACGTCGAGCGCGAGGTGGTGGACCGCACCCAGGAGGCTCCAACCCGAGGGAAGCGGGGCCCCGCGGGCGGCGTTGTCGTCGAGTCCCTCGAGGCTGGCACGCACGTGGCCACGCTGCTTTTCGAGGTAGGCGATGAGCACCGCGCGTTCGTCCATGGACCCAAGTCTGCCGGATTCGTGAGCGGCTCCGTCAGAGCGAGAGCAGGCCGCGCACGAGCGCACTCGCGCCGCCGATGCCGGCCAGGAGCATGGCGAGCGCCTTGGCCCGCTCCGTCGGAACGTGGCGTGCGAGCCCGCTTCCCATCCCGATACCGACGAGCACGAGCACGACCACGTACGGCAGCAGCCAGAGCGGCGGCAACTCGTGGACGCCCGTCGAGCCGAGGAGCACCTTCGCGGCCACCGAGACGGCACCCATCGTCATGAAGATCGGCTGGAGCGTGGCTGCGAACGACGTGTGCTCCCAACGCGTCAGGCGCGAGTGAATGACGAGCACCGGCGCGGACACCCCGCTGACCGTGTTGAAGAAGCCGCCGACAACGCCGGCCACGGGCGTCGGCCAGGCGCGGGTGACGTGCGGCAGGCGGCCGAGGCGATCGGCGAGCGCGGTGAACGCGATGGCGCCCAGCACCGCCGCACCCACGATGACCTGCAGCCACGCGGCCGACGCCGCCCTCACGACGAGCGCGCCCACGACCGCGCCGGGCACGACACACGCACAGATGACGGCGGCACGGCGCCAATCCACCTGGCGGCGCAGGGTGAGGGTGAGCAGCAGCCCCGAGACGGTCGTCGTCGCGTTCGCGAGCAGGACGCCGGTGGCCGCTCCCATGACGAGGGTGAGCGTCGGGGCGAGAACGAGACCCATGCCGGAACCCGAGAGTCGTTGCAGCACAGCACCGATGAGGATGGCGCAGGTGACGGCAGCGAGCGTCGTCACGGTGAGATCCACGAGACCATTGAACACCGATGGACGCGCGCCACAGGATTCCCCGTTTGTGAGGCACGGACGAGGTCGTCACAATGAGCCGGTGCATGACGTACTCGATCTCCTCCGGCGGCGACTGGCGGCCGGCTCCACGCCCGGCTCGCGTGACGACGACGCGCGCCTCGCTGTCGTCCTCGAGGGCGGCAGTTCACGTGCCGCGTACGGCGGGGGCATGGTGGCCGAGATGGAGGAGCGTGACCTTCTCCCTGCCGTCGACGCCGTCTACGGAACGTCGGCCGGAGCGCTCAACGGGGCCTGGCTCGTGTGCGGGCGGGCGCGAGCCAACATCCACGGCTGGTGGGCTCCCGAGAGCATGAACGCCACCATCCGACCGCGCAACGCGTTGCGCGGCAAGCCGGTCGTCGACACCGACGTCATCGTCTACGACCTGTACGAGAACGTCACGCCCATGGGCTTCGAGGAGATTCTCGCCAGCGACGTCGAGTACCACCCCATCGCCACGGCCGCAGCGACGGGCGAATCGGTCGACCTCGTGAACACGATCCACGACAAGGCGAGTTTGCAGAACGCCATGCGGGCCACGGCCCGTCTGCCCGTGTTGGGCGGGCCGCCCGTCGAGATCGACGGGGAGTTGTACATCGACGGCGGCATCAGCGAGAACGTGCCGATCGAGACCGCCCTCGAGCAGGGTGCGACGCACGTGCTGGTGCTTCGTACGAAGGCGCCGTCCCTGGAGATCTCCCCGGACAAGCGCATCGAACGTCAGCTCGTGGCGCGGTGGATGACGCGGCACGCGCCCGGTTCGGCCGGCGCGTGGAAGCGTCGCGCGGAACGCAAGGTGGAGCTCGAGTCGCTCATGTACGACGACCCGCGCATCCTGCAGGTCTCACCACCCGCCGACGTGGCGCGCATCTCCGTCGTCGGCCGGGCTGAGGACGTTCAGCGCCGCGCCGTCGAGGACGGCCGGCGCATCATGGCCGATCTGCTCGACGAGGCAGACATCGCGCGCTCCTCCACCTCGGAAGCCTCGCACGGGCCCCACTGACCCGCTCCAGACGGCCCCCAGACGACGAACGGCCGGTGAGGAGTGAACCTCACCGGCCGTTCGTCGTTCGGAAGAAACGTTGCCGCGTCAGCGTCGGCCGCTGCGCGAGTTAGCGGAGAACGACGCCGCTCCCCCACCGCTGCGGCCACCCGTGGCCGACCCGTTACGGCGCGAGCCGCTGCGGGCTCCGCCGCCCTGGCCGCCGCGTTCGCTCGAACCCTGCGACGCACCGCGACCGGAACCGCCGCGCTTCTGGCCCGAACCGCGCTGGCCACCCTGCGCGCCCTGGCCGCCGGAACGCCCCGAACCGCCCTGACCGCCACGGCTGCGACCGCCGGAGGATGAGCCGCCCCTCTTCGAGGGCTGCTGGACGGGCGCCGTCGGCATCGCCGCAGCCACGGCACTGGCGTCGAGGAGCGAACGCTCACCGGGCGCGAGTTCCTGCAGCAGCGGGTGCGCACCATCGACCGACGTCGTCGTCGCGGTGATCTTCGCCGCGCGCAGGAGCGACTTCACGTCGCCGCGCTGATCCGGCGTCATGAGCGTGATGACGGTGCCCGCCGCGCCGGCGCGTGCCGTACGTCCCGAACGGTGCAGGTAGGCCTTGTGCTCGGCCGGCGGGTCGGCGTGAACGACGAGCGACACGTCGTCGACGTGGATACCGCGCGCCGCGATGTCGGTGGCCACGAGCGTGCGAACGCTGCCCGAGTGGAAGGCGTCGAGGTTACGCACGCGGGCGTTCTGCGACAGGTTGCCGTGCAGGTCGACCGACGGCACACCGCGGGCGGCGAGCTGCTTCGACAGCTTCTTCGCGCCGTGCTTGGTGCGGGTGAAGACGACGGTGCGCCCCGGCGCGGAGACGAGGTCGGTGAGGACGTCCATGCGCGTGTCCTTGTCGACGGCGAGCACGTGGTGCTCCATCGTCGCCACCGGCGAGCTGGCCGAATCGGCTTCGTGCGTCACGGGGTTCGTGAGGAACTTCTTGACGAGAACGTCGATGCCGTTGTCGAGCGTCGCCGAGAACAGCAGGTGCTGAGCGTCGCTCGGCACCTTCGACAGGATGCGCTTGACGCCGGGCAGGAAGCCCATGTCGGCCATGTGGTCGGCCTCGTCGAGCACGCAGACCTCGACGTCCTCGAGGTTGCAGAAGCCCTGACCCATGAGGTCCTCGAGGCGTCCGGGACACGCGACGAGAACGTCGACCCCGGCGGCGAGCGCCTTGACCTGCGGGTTCTGGCCGACACCACCGAAGACGGTCGTGTAGGTCAGGCCGGCGGCCTCGGCGAGGGGCTTCAGCGAGTCGGCGATCTGGTTGGCGAGCTCACGCGTCGGTGCGAGGACGAGCGAACGCGGCTTGTACGTGCGCGTTTCGTAGCGCGTCTCGTCGAGGCGAGAGACGAGCGGCAGGAGGAACGCGAACGTCTTGCCCGAGCCGGTACGGCCACGGCCGAGAACGTCACGGCCACCGAGGGAGTCGGGCAGCGTCGCGGCCTGGATGGGGGTGGGCGTGGTGATGCCCAGCTTGTCGAGCGTCTTCGTCAGGACGGCGGGCACGCCGAGATCGGCAAAGGAAGTCAAGAAATCTCCGAACACATGGATTCACCCGCGAGGCGTAGCACCTCGCGTCGCAGGCGAACTCGTTGTTCTCACGATCACCGGGTCGACGGGCGAGAAACGTCGCCTCCGGCCGACCGGCCACCTGCTCGAACGGCCAGTCTACGCGCTGTACAGGCAGACTCCTGTGTGCCGCCGCTCACGTCCAGGGCGCCCCGGACGCGTGAATCGTAGCCGTCGGCGCCCCATCCTTGTGTGCCCATAGGCTGGGCAACGCACCGCACACGTGCCTAGGCTGCACGCAGACCAATCCGTCCACCGCGCCCGCCCGAATAACCTGACGGCACGCGATCCGCGTGCCGAGGACGCCGACAGCACAAGGGGAATTCGATGGCCGCCATCGCCCACACACCAGCCCGTCGGTTGGACGATCACCCGCCCATCAGCCGTGGTTCGCTCACGGTGGCCGGCATGTCGACCATCATCGAGTGGTACGACTTCACGCTGTATCTCTACATGACGACGGTGATCTCCCGCGTCTTCTTCGGGGGCGGCACCGGCGGCACCGCCGCCACGTTGCTCGTGTTCGCATTCACCTACCTGCTGCGCCCGGTCGGCGCGGCGGTGTTCGGTCACATCGGCGACCGGATCGGGCGCAAGCCGGTTCTGCTCATCTCGATGGCGCTCATGACGGTCGCGATGCTCGTCACCGCACTGCTGCCGACCTACGCGTCGATCGGTGCTACGGCGGGCTGGCTCATGATGGCGATGCGCTGCCTCATGTCCTTCAGCGTCGGCGGTGAGTACTCCGGCGTCATCACCTACCTCGTCGAAGGTGCGGAGCCGAAGCGTCGTGGATTCATCACGTCGCTGGCCTCGGCGGCCAGTGAGGTCGGCGGTCTCATGGCTGTCGGTCTCGCCGCCCTCACGACGTCGTTCTTCACCGGCCCGGACCTCGACTCGTGGGGCTGGCGCATCCCGTTCTTCATCGGGGCGATCATGGCCGGCGCCACGCTCCTCATGCGCTCGCGCATGGACGAGTCGCCCGTCTTCGAGGAGGAGGAGGACGAGGACGACAAGGCGAAGAACCCCCTCGTCGAGGTGCTGCGTGTCGAGCCCGGCGCCGTCGCCCGCGGCTTCGCTATCTCCGCGCTCGGCTCGATCACCTACTACGTCGGCATCGGCTATGCGCCGACCTTCCTGCAGAACGCCGGCAAGTTCAGCGAGAGCGACGCCCTGTGGCTCGGTACCGCAGCCGCGGTCGCCGTCATCCTCGTGACGCCCTTCGCGGGCATGGCCGCCGACCGCTTCGGGCGCCGCCCGATCCTGCTCCTGTTCGGCGTCCTCGCGGCGGTGACCTCGCTGACGATGTTCCAGCTCATGGCCTCCGGCAGCCGAGGCGCAGCACTCACGGGCGCCCTCGTCCTCGCCGCCGTCGCCGGTGGCTGGAGCGCCGTCGCCGCATCGACGATCGCGGAGCAGTTCAAGTCGAAGGCGCGCATGTCCGGCATGGCCCTTGGCTTCACGACGGCCACGGCCATCTTCGGCGGGTTCGCCCCGCTCGTCGGCGAGCGCCTCATCGAGATGACCGGCTGGAAGCCCGCCCCCGGCGCGATGATCGCCGTCGTCGCGCTCTGTGTGCTGCCGGTCGTCTGGTACCAGAAGGAGACGGCCCCGGCCGTCGTCGAGAACGAGACGCACTGACGCGCCGCTACCCGAGCATGCGGGTGGCGGACGAGAGATCGGCGGGCACGCGGTAGACGCGCTGCTCGCCGTTCTTCGTCACGGTGACGACGAATGCGTCACCCTCCTTCGTCACGTTCTCGACGGTGGCGTCCGGCACGAGCGAGCGGACAGCCGTTGTCACGTTGCGCACCTGCGTCGCGGTGGCGTTGTCGCGGAGCTGAGCCTGCGCGGCGGCACTGGCGTCCGTGGCCCACGACGTGACGACCGCTTGAGCTCCTGCTCCGAGGGCGACGAGCGTGGCCGCGACGGTCAGCGTGACCGTGGCGAGTGTGCGGATGGGACGACGACGGTGAAGCCTTCGTGGCATGGCGTTTCTCTCCTTCGAGGTTGTCTCGCGAACGAGCGTCACCGCCCCGGCTGTGGCGCTCCTGTCACCGCCGTGTCACCGGCATGGGAGCCGTCACCGGACGTTCGTCCCGGCGCCCCGCCTCGCAGCGGGGGTAGTCTGCGAGGTACCGGACGGGCGCATCAGCGCAGCCGTTCGCCTCTCGTGAGGACGAGTCACATGAAGAAAATCGTCGCGTCGCTGTACGCGCTGTTGAGCGCGAGTGTCGTGGCGTGCGGCTCCCCCGAGGCCGCCGTGACCGACTCACCGTGGTCGTCCGTCGCCACAGGCATGAGCAGCGACTGGGGTTGGCGACTCGTGCAGTCGACGAAGGGTGAGCACCGTTGCCTGGGCCTCGTCGCGGGGCGCGACGGTGAGGTGCCCTCGACGAAGGCTGCGGGACGCGCCCTCGCGCAGCCGCGCAAGGATGACGACGTGCGCGCCTCCGGCTCGTGCTCCTTCGTCGGAACCCTTTCGAAGACGACGACACGCGACGTGAAACTCGAGCTCGACGACACCTCCACCCTGTCGGCGGGCATGGTGCCGGCCAAGGCCATGACTCTGCTCGCGGGAACCGTCACGACGCCGACCCAACCGATCGTCGACATCGAGGGACTCCCCCGGGCCCGCTACTGGCTCGCACCGAATCTCGACACGAGCGGCACCTTCGACCTCCAGGGCGCCGACGGCGCGGCGGTCGCCTTCACCACGCCCCTGTGATCACGCCTCGTGGACGCACCCGCGAGTTGAGACAATGCCGGACGTGAACACGAGCGACGTCCCCTGGGCCATGCAGATCGCGCTGCGCGTGGAGAAGAGCGACCCACCGAGCGACATCGACGCCTGTGAAGCGGCCGCTCGCGCGTGCGTCGGGCTGATCGTCGAGGCGGAGCGTCGGGCCGTCGCCCCGCTCGCTGAATCGGACGAGGCTGTGGTGGACACCTCGTGGCTCGAGGCCGTCGACGCGTGGCGCGGCATCGCCATCCGCAAGATCGTGCGGCGCGCCCGCGGCAAGCGCTGGGACGACGCGCAGACCGTGCCCGGCTTCACGTGCACGCAAGGCCGCGCCGAGGCGCGCGCCTTCGTCCCGGCACCGGTCAAGCCGCTGCCGCCCGAACTCGCGAAGATGCAGGTCGAAGGCACCGCGCTGCCCGAGGGTGAGAGCACCACCGAGAACGCGATGGTGACAGTGCGCATCAGCCCCCTCGTCGAGATGACGAGCGGCAAAACGGCCGCACAGTGTGCCCACGCGGCGCAGCGGGCGTGGGAGGCGATGACGCCCGACGAGCGCAGCCGTTGGGCGAACGACGGCCACCGCGTGCGGGTCGTGCGCGACACGGAAGCGGCTTGGGCCGCCGACGCGGGCCGCGTCAGCATCATCGACGCCGGCTTCACCGAACTCGAGGGCCAGCACGAGACGACACGCGCGAACTGGTGAGTGCGAGGCGTTCGGCTTGAGCGTCGCGTTCCCCGTCCGGGGCGAGGCTCTCCCACATGCGCGACTCCTCGCGCATGTGGGGAGGTCAGAGCCCAAGGGTTCCCCACTCGCGCGGCATCTCGCGCATGTGGGAGGCGCCGTGACCGCCCCCATCTGTCCACGGGGTCGCAGCAGCCTTGGTGATTCTTGAACGTTCAATAGCCTGGGTCGACATCCCCTTTCGAAGGAGCAGGTATGAAGATCGGCGTCGTTCTCGGATCCATCCGTGACACCCGCAAGGGCGAACTCGTGGCGCAGTGGGTGCTCGACCAGTCATCCGCACGTGACGACGCCGAGTTCGAGCTCATCGACCTCGCCTCGTTCGACGTGCCGCTCCTGACGAGTGCCACCCTCCCGGCCCAGGCGAACCGCTCCTACGACAACGAGCAGGTGACGGCGTGGAGCAAGGCGATCGACGCGTGTGACGCGTACGTCTTCGTCACGCCCGAGTACAACCACGGTGTGCCCGGCGGCTTCAAGAACGCCGTCGACTCCCTCGGCCCGGAGTGGCAGAGCAAGCCCGTCGGCCTCGTCTCCTACGGCGTCGACGGCGGCGTGCGCGCCGTGGAGCACTGGCGCCAGATCCTCGCCAACTTCCACATGATCGTCGTGCGCCAGCAGGTCTCGCTCCTGCTGTTCAGCGAGTTCACCGAGAACGGCCTCAAGCTCGAGGACCGCCGCTCCGGCGAGCTCACGATGCTGTTCGACCATGTCGTCTCCGCGGCCAAGCGCTGCGCCTGAGCGGTTCCCTCACGGCCGGCCGGCGCTCGCGGACGGCGGGCTCGGCGCACTAGGGTGCGTTCACCCCATCAAAGGATCCACCCATGTCAGCCGCACCGCGCCTCGTCGTCGATCTGGACGTGCTCGAACGCAACATCGAGACGATGGCGGCCCGTGGGCGGCGAGCCGGGCTCCCGATTCGGCCGCACGCCAAGACACACAAGATCCCCCGGATCGCCGCGATGCAGCGAGACGCCGGCGCCCGGGGATTCACGCTCGCCACGATCGGTGAGGCCGAGGTCTTCGCCGCGGCGGGCTTCGACGACCTGTTCATCGCCTACCCGCTCTGGGTCGACGCCGGAGACGGGGCGAGACTCGCACGGTTGAACGAGTCGGCGCAGATCACCGTAGGGTGCGACAACCTCGATGCAGCCCGATCCCTCCGTCGCCATACGGGCACCGCTTCGCTGCGCGTGCTCATCGAAGTCGACTCAGGCCAACACCGCAGTGGCGTGACGCCGGGCGACGCGGGCGAGTTGGCGGCTGCCGTGGCCGGGCTCGGCCTCGACGTCGTCGGCGCGTTCACCTTTCCCGGGCACTCCTACGCCCGTGAGGCGCGCGGCAGCGCCGCCCAGGACGAGCGCGCCGCTCTCTCACTGGCTGCCCAGGCCATGCGAGCCAAGGGCGTCGAACCGAACGTGCGAAGCGGCGGGTCGAGCCCGAGCATGGCGTTCGTCAGCGACGGGCCGTCTGTTTCGTCGGCGGGAACCTCACCTACCTCGTTGACGGTCGGTGAACCCTCACCCGCCGACACGGCCTCGTCGGCGCCCACCGAAATGCGGCCTGGCGCTTACGTGTTCAACGACGCTCAGCAGTGGGAACTCGGGGCGTGCACCGCCGAGGACATCGCCCTCACCGCACACGGCACCGTCGTCAGTCACGCAGGAGGACGCCTCGTCGTCAACGCCGGGAGCAAGGTGCTCGCCCCCGACAAGGCGGCCTGGGCCACCGGCCACGGGCGTCTGCTCGACCACCCCGACGCCCGCATCGTGCAGCTGTCGGAGCACCACGCCGTCGTCGACATGGGCGGTTCGTCGTTGCCCGCGCTCGGCTCGACCGTGCGCCTCGTGCCCAACCACTGCTGCAACGCGATCAACTACGCCGACGAGGTCGACGTCGTGCAGGACGGGCGGCGCCTCGACACGTGGGCCGTGGCCGCCCGCGGCCTCAACGGCTGAGCGGCTGGAAGGCGTAGCGCTTACGCGGCGCCAGCGCACTCAGCTGCGCCGCTTGGACGCTTGGGCGCCGCCGCGGGCGAGAGAACCGTCAGCGAATGAGGCGGCCGATGGCGTCGCGCACCTCGGCGAGCTTGATCTCCTGCTCGTCTCCCCCGGCGCGGGCCGCGTCGACGACGCAGTGGGCCATGTGGTCGTCGAGCAGTTCGAGCGCGACGGCCTTGAGGCCGGACTGGATGGCCGAGATCTGGGTGAGCACGTCGATGCAGTAGCGGTCCTCGTCGACCATCTTCTCGATGCCCCGCACCTGCCCCTCGATCCGCTTGAGGCGTCGCGAGAGCGCCCTCTTCGAGTCGTGGTAACCGGGCGTTTCAGCCGATTCGTCACTCGTGCAGCAGGTTTCGGCCACCGAAGGCGTTTCGGTCATGACTGGTCCTTCCCGTTCGACGACGAGGCGGCGAAGCCTCGCAGACGCAGACTGTTGAGGACGACGAACACGGAGCTGAACGCCATCGCCGCGCCCGCGATCATCGGATTGAGCAGGCCGAACGCGGCCAGCGGTATGGCCGCCACGTTGTAGGCGAAGGCCCAGAAGAGGTTGCCCTTGATCGTGCCGAGGGTGCGACGGGCGAGGCGGACGGCGTCAGCCGCCACGCGCAGATCGCCGCGCACGAGCGTGATGTCGGCCGCCTCGATGGCAGCATCCGTGCCCGTGCCCATCGCGAGGCCGAGGTCGGCCGTCGCGAGCGCGGCAGCGTCGTTGACGCCGTCGCCCGCCATCGCGACGACGCGGCCTTCACCCTGCAGGCGCGTGACGACGTCGACCTTGTCGGCGGGCAGCACATCGGCGATGACATCGGCGATGCCCACGTCGGCAGCCACGGCGTGCGCGACACGCTCGTCGTCGCCGGTGAGCAGCACCGGGCGCAGGCCGAGTTCCTTGAGCTCGGCGACGGCCTGGGCGCTCGTGGGCTTGATCGTGTCGGCGACCGCGACGAGTCCGCGCGCCGCGCCGTCCCAACCCACCGCGACCACGGTGGCGCCACCCGCTTGAAGGCGAGCCGCTTCGTCGGCGAGGGCAGCGGGAACCGGCATCGACCAGTCCTCGAGCAGCGCTGGTCGACCGACGACGACCTGGCGGCTCGTGTCGCCGTCGACCACGACGCCCTGGACGCCCAGACCGGGCACGTTCTCGAAGGAGTCGAGCGTCGGGCGCAGCGCCGTGCGGTCCTGCGCAGCCCGCGCGATGGCCTGGGCGATGGGGTGTTCCGAACCACTCTCGAGCACGCCGGCGTAGGTGAGCACGTCGCCGTCGGCCTCACCGTCGGCGGCGACGACGGTCTGTACGCCCATCTCGCCACTCGTCACGGTGCCCGTCTTGTCGAGCACGACGGTGTCGACGCGACGGGTCGATTCGAGCACCTGCGGGCCCTTGATGAGGATGCCCAACTGCGCGCCGCGACCCGTACCGACCATGAGGGCCGTGGGCGTCGCAAGGCCGAGCGCGCACGGGCAGGCGATGATGAGCACGGCGACAGCGGCGGTGAAGGCACCCTCCACGTCGCCGGCGATCACGAGCCACGCCACGAACGTCAGCACCGCGAGGGCGATGACGACCGGCACGAAGACACCGGAGATCCGGTCGGCCAGACGCTGGGCGTCGGCCTTGCCGTTCTGGGCGTCCTCGACGAGCTTCGCCATCCGCGCAAGCTGAGTCTCGGAGCCGACGCGGGTGGCGCGCACGACGAGCCTGCCGCCCGCGTTGAGGGTGGCCCCGGCGACCTCGTCGCCGTCCGTGACGTCGACAGGAACCGACTCGCCGGTGAGCATGGAGGCGTCGATGGCCGACGTGCCGTGCTCGACGACGCCGTCCGTGGCCACCTTCTCGCCCGGGCGCACGACGAAGCGATCACCGACGGCGAGCGCGCGCACGGGGATGCGCTCCTCGCGCTCGGAACCGCCCGAGCCGCGCAGGACGGTGACCTCCTTGGCCCCGAGGTCGAGCAGCGCGCGCAGCGCCGCGCCGGAGGCACGCTTGGAGCGGGCCTCGATGTAGCGGCCGAGCAGGATGAACGTCGTCACGCCTGCGGCGGCCTCGAGGTAGATGTTCGAGCTGCCGTGCCCGCTCGAGGAGGCGAACTCGAAGCCGTGCTTGAGGCCGGGCATGCCGGCGTGGCCGAAGAAGAGGGCGTAGAGCGACCAGCCGAAGGCCGCGAGGACGCCGACGGAGACGAGCGTGTCCATCGTCGTCGAGCCGTGGCGCGCGTTCGTCCACGCCGCACGGTGGAACGGCCACGCGCCCCACACGACGACCGGCGCGGCCAGCGTCAGCGACAGCCACTGCCAGTTCGTGAACTGCAACGGCGGCACCATCGCCATGAGGACGACCGGCACGGTGAGAACCGCGCTGATGAGGAGGCGTTGACGCAACTCCTCCGTGTGCCGTTCGGCGTCCGACAGCGGCGCGTCAGCACCATCGGCATCAGCGTCGCCCACAGGGGTGAGCGGCTCGGGTTCGATGACGCTCGCGCCGTACCCGGCCTTCTCTACGGTGGCGAGGAGGTCGGCGACGTCCGTGCCCCCGGGGTAGCTGATGTGCGCCTTTTCCGTGGCGTAGTTGACGCTCGCGTCGACGCCGTCGAGCTTGTTCAGCTTGCGTTCGATGCGGTTGGCACACGACGCGCACGTCATGCCGGTGAGCGCGAGTTCGACCTCGTCATGGGTGGTGGTCGCCTGCATCCTCGTCCTTCCTCACTCGATGCGGAGCGCGGCTGAAGACGGCGCGGACGTGGGGAGCCACCTTCAGCTGCGACTGCGGTTCGCCGTCGCCGTTCGGCCGATCAGGCGAGCTGGTAGCCGGCCTCGGTGACGGCCGCTTCGACGGCCTCGCGCGAGACGGGCTCGTCGGAGGCGAAGGTGAGGCTGCCGCTATCGTGGTCGACCGTGACGTCGCGGACGCCCGCGATCTCCTCGACCTCTTCGGTGACGGACGCAGCGCAGTGGCCGCAGGTCATTCCGGTGACGGTGTAGCTGTTCTCGTGAGCCATGGTCTTCTCCTCTCGGGTGCGGCGCGCAGCCGCTCGGTGAGGACAACAGCATACCCCAACGGGGTATTCCCCGAACAGTGTGATCTCCGCGACGCTCTTCACGCAGCGTGCGCTCCACGTTCACGGCAGGGCCACTCACAGCGGCGGAAAATCATCGAAAGTCGTTGTGTTCCAGCACTCGACCATCAGGACGCATCATGTTCGACATCTCTCGCCGCCACTTCGTCGTCGGCGCCGGAGCCGGCTTCGGCGCGACGCTCATCGGAGCGAACGCCACAGCTTCCCCCGGCGGGGGCCGACTTTCTCAGAACCCGTTCACTCTGGGAGTGGCTTCGGGCGACCCCCTGTCCGACTCCGTCATCCTCTGGACCCGCCTCGCCGTCGACCCGCTGGACGAGAGCGGTTTCGCCGGCATGCCGGCGCGCACCGTTCCGGTGCAGTGGCAGGTCGCCGAGGATCCCGGCATGCGGCGCGTCGTACGTCGCGGAACCTTCAGTGCCAGGCCGGAGAACGCCCACAGTGTCCACGTCGATGTCAGAGGGCTGCGGCCCGGACGCGAGTACTGGTACCGCTTCAAGGTGATGCGTTGGCTCTCACCGATCGGCCGCACCCGCACGGCACCCGCCCCTCACGAGATGCCGGCCTCGCTCGCCATGGCCTTCGCCAGCTGCGCGCAGTACGAACACGGCTTCTTCACGGCCTACCGGCGACTCGCACAGGATCACCCGGACCTCGTTCTTCACCTCGGCGACTACCAGTACGAGTACAGGGCGAACACCTACGTCTCCCCGGACGGCAACGTGCGCGACCACGCCGGGCCCGAGACGTGCGACCTCGCGAGCTACCGCCAACGCCACGCCCAGTACAAGGCCGACGTAGACCTGCAGAGCGCACACGCCGTCGCGCCGTGGCTCGTCGTGTGGGACGACCACGAGATCGACAACAATTGGGCCGCGGGCGTGCCCGAGAACACCAAGGCCGAGGAAAACAACGGTACGCCCGCGGCGTTTGCTGCGCGGCGACGCGACGCCTTTCGCGCCTACTGGGAGAACATGCCGCTGCGCCTGCCCCAGCCGAAGGGCGCTTCGTTCCGAATCTACCGCCGCACACAGTGGGGCCGCCTGGCCACCTTCCACATGATGGATACGCGCCAGTATCGCGACGACCAGCTCTACGGCGACGGGTGGAAGGCCAAGGGCCCCGAGATCGACACGCCCGGACGTTCGATGACGGGAGAAGCTCAGGAGAAGTGGCTGCTCGACGGGTTCACGGCGTCGCGCCAGCGTTGGGACATTCTCGGACAGCAGGTGTTCTTCGCCGCGCAGGATGCCGACGCCGGCCCCGGCGAGAAGTACTCGATGGACGCGTGGGACGGCTATCGGGCGAACCGTTCGCGCCTCACGAAGGGGTGGACCGAGGCGGGCGTCCGCAACCCGGTCGTCCTCACCGGGGACGTGCACAAACACTGGGCAAACGACCTCAAGCTCGACTGGTCGGACCCCGATTCCCCCGTCGTCGGCTCCGAGCTCGTCTGCTCGTCGATCACGTCGACCGGTGACGGTTCCCACTCGACGACCAGCCCGAACCAGCGCATCAACCCCTACCTGAAGTTCTACAACGACGACCGCGGCTACGTCACCACGCGCATCACCCCGGAGGCGATGACGGCCGAGTTCCGTTCGCTCGACATCGTGACGAAGCCCGGCGCCGACGCCGTGACGAAGGCCCGTTTCCGCATCGAGGACGGTGTTCGCGGCCTCCAGCGGGCCTGATGCGATGCCCACGTGAGCCACGCCACTCGTTTTGACCACGTCGACAAGAACCGTCCATCCTTGGCGAGTTCTCCCGCCCGCGACGGCGACCCCGACGCAGGCGCTCCACCCTCGCCCACCCTCAGCGAAGGACACCAGTGACGCAGATCGACACGACCCGAGCGACCCCTTCGACGCGGCGGGCTCCCCGCCCCCACTCGGGCTGGGACGCTCCGACGCGCGTGCGCATCACGCTCACGGCGGCCTCGATCTTCGTCCTGCTCGTCGGCGCGAACCTCATCACGCCACTGTTCCCGCTGTTCTCCGCGCGCCTCGGGCTGACGACGAGCGACGTAACGCTGGCCTTTGTCGCGTACATCGTGCCGCTCGTCGTCGGGCTACCGATCGTCGGTCACTGGTCCGATCACTACGGACGACGGGCCGTCATGGCCGTCGCCGTGGTGGTCGCCCTGCTCGGGACAGCGGCGTTCGTCACGGCGCAATCGCTCGGCGCGCTCGTGCTCGGCCGCGCTCTGCACGGCGCGGCCGTCGCGCTCGCCACCGGCACCGCAGCGGCGAGCCTGCGCGACCTCCTGCGCGAGCGATCGGAACTCGCCACGGCTCTGACGCTCCTCAGCTCGGCGGGCGGCGTGGCAGCCGGCCCGTTCATCGGCGGTTTGCTCGCGCAGTTCGGCGACCCGATGCACACGCCCTACCTCGTCCACGGTGCCGCCGTCGTGGTGCTGCTCGGCCTGCTCATCGCGGTGAAGCCGCTCCCGCCCGTCGCGCCTCCGCCCGCCGACCACCCGCGCTGGCTGACGCTCATGCCCGCCATGCCGCGCGTGTCCGCGACGACGCGTCGCATCTTCACCCTCGCTGCGGCGACCGGGTTCCTCTCCTTCGCCGTGTTCGGCTACTTCCTCGCCATCGCCCCCGGTCGCTACGCCGATCTGCTCGGCGGCTCGCGCCTCATGGCTGGCATGCTCGCGACGATCGCGCTCGGCAGCTCGGCCGCCGCACAGCTCGCTCCGATCCGCGGGGCGCACAAGGCCGCGGTGGCCCTCACCCTCATGACCGGTGGACTCGCTCTCGCCTTCTACGCCGACCACGCCCACACCGCACCGGCCCTCGTCGTTGCAGGCTTCCTCATCGGCAGTGGCCAGGGCGTCGCGTTCCGCACGCTGTTCGCCACGATGAGCGCGCTGACGCCGCCGCGCGAGGTGGCACGCTCGGTGAGCCTCATGTACGTGGTCACCTACTGCGGCAGCGCCATCCCGGTGCTCGTCCTCGGCATGGCGATCGACCACTTCGGCGCAGACACACCCGTTGGCGTCTACTTCGTCGCCACCATCGTCATGGCAGCGCTGCTCGCCCTGGCCTGCCTGCGCTACCGCGTGCCGGCACGCGACGAGTTCGCCCACCACGGGCACTGAACCCGGTCGGCGGTCCGCGACGAGCCGAACCGTCAGCTCGTCGCGAGGTGCTCCCCGAAGCGCTGCATGCCGGAGATCCAGCGGTCGTAGTCGGCCGTCTTGCCGCGGAGCATGTCGAGCACGTTGGCGTGCGGGAGGATGAGGAAGGTCTCGGCCCGCATGACATCGACGACGTCCTGCGCCACCTGCTCGGGGCTGAGCACCGGCCCCGACTCCGTGACGGCGCGCTGGGCGACGCGCGACCCCTCGCTCACGTCGGTGAGCAGCGCCGTGTCGACGCCCATGGGGCACAGGCACGACACACGCACACCCTTCGTGCCGTAGGTGACGGCAAGCCACTCGGAGAACGCGACGGCGGCGTGCTTCGTCGTGGCGTAGGTGGCCGAGCCGAGCTGCGTGATGAGGCCGGCGGCCGACGCCGTCGAAACGAAGTAGCCCTCGCCGCGCTCGACCCACCCCGGCACGAGCGCCTGCGCTGCGCGCACGTGCGCCATGACGTTGACGTCGAACGACGCCGCCCACGCTGCCTCGTCGGCGAGGTCGGCTCCACCGCCGATACCCGCGTTCGCGGCGTAGACGTCGACGGGCCCGTCGAAGGTCTCCTCGGCCAGCGCGATCATGGCGGCGATGTCGGCCGGGTCAGCCGCGTTGCCCGCCCGCGCGGCGACGGCCCCGTGGGTCTGTGCGAGGCGCTCCCGCGTCGCTTCGAGGCGGTCACCGTCGAGGTCGCTGATGACGACCTTGGCCTCCTGTTCGAGGAAGGCCTCCGCCATCGCGGCGCCGATTCCTCCCGCGGCGCCCGTGACGATGCACACCTTGCCAGCCAGCTCCATGATTCGCTCCTTGCTCCGTCGCTCAACGTGTTCCCGATCACATCACACGACACCGACAACCCCGCACACGGCCTCACCGGAACGAGACCGGGCCGCCCGGACTTCGGGTCGAAACCAGCGAAGACGCGGGGTAGTTTCGGGGACATGACGTGGTTCCCACCCGAGATCCCGGCGTCCGCGGGCGCCATGCTCTTCGACGAGGCGGGCAACCTCCTCGTCCTCGAACCGACCTACAAGAAGGGCTGGACAATCCCCGGCGGCGCGATGGAGGCCGACGGGGAATCACCCTGGGACGCCTGCCGCCGTGAGGTGCTCGAGGAGACGGGGCTCGTCGTCACCTCGGGGCGCCTCGCCGTCGTCGACACGCGGCCCGACAAGCAGACGGGCACGATCGGCCTGCGCTTCCTCTTCCACTGCGGCACGCTCACCGACCAGCGGACCGCGTCGATCGAGCTGCAGGAGAGCGAGATCCGCAGCCACCGCTTCGTCGATCGAGAGGGTGCGAAAGCCCTCCTTTCCAAGCCGGTCCGACGACGCGTCCTCGCCGCCTGGGACGCACCGCACTGCCTCTACCTCGAGAACGGTCGCCCCGTGGAGGGCATCGAGACACCGGCGTCATGACACCGAGCCGGTGTCGGATCGGTCACATCATGAGCTCCGTGCGGAATAGCGCCCGATCGGGCAGGCTTATGCGTTGGCAGACGTGGGCGGCGCTCGCCCTCCACCGACATTCCCCGAAAGGTTGCGATTCTCCATGGTCAACCCCGGCAAGGCCCTCGGCCGCGCACTCATCGGCTCGCTGTTCATCTACGGCGGCCGTAACGCTCTCGTGAACCGTCAGCACCTCACGGGTCTGATCGACAACGCGCAGGAGCAGTACGGCGTCAAGGAGAAGGTGCCCGCCACCTCCGAGCAGCTCATCCAGGCCAACGGCGCCGGCATGGTCGCCCTCGGTTCGACCCTCGCGCTCGGCATCAAGCCGAACCTGTCCGCCATCGGCCTGCTCGGCATGATCGGCGTGACGACGGCCGCTGCGCACGACTTCTGGAACCTCGAGGACCCGCAGGAGCGCAACGAGCAGATGACGAAGTTCTTCGGCAACGTCGCCGCTGCCGGTGGCCTCATCACGCTGCTGTCGACGAAGGGCTGATCCGTCGCGCCACCAGGCGCCCAGATCGCACCGAAGCCGCCCTCCCCCATGGGGACGGGCGGCTTCGTCGTGTCGCGGCTCGACGGAGCGATCAGTTGACCGGCGTCACCGCGCGGCCGTCGGCGAGCCACGTGCGCACGTTCTCCAGCACGGTGTCGGCCATCGCACGGCGCGTTTCGCGGGTGCCGCTCGCAATGTGCGGCGTGAGCACGACGTTGTCGAGCGCCATGAGAGCCTCGTTGATGTGGGGCTCGTTCGGGTAGACGTCGAGGCCCGCCCCCGCGATGGTGGCGTCGTTCAACGCCTGGACGAGCGCGTCCTCGTCGACGACGGTGCCGCGCGCGATGTTGACGAGGTAGCCCTCCGGCCCGAGCGCAGCAAGGACGTCGGCGTCGACGAGCGCCTTCGTCGCGGCACCGCCGGGCGTCAGGACGACGAGCACCTCGGCCCAGCCGGCAAGCTCTTCGGCACCGCCGAAGTAGCGGTAGCTCGTCTCGACCTCGTTGCGGTTGTGGTAGCCGATCTCGCACCGGAACCCCTCGAGCCTCGTCGCCACCTCCTGGCCGATGCGGCCGAGACCGAGGATGCCGACGCGCCGCCCCGTCACCTCGCGCTGGAGCGGGAACGCGCCGTTCTTCCACTTCCCCGCGCGGGCGAACCGGTCGGACGCGCTGATCCCGCGCAGCACGTCGATGATGAGCCCGACGCCGAGGTCAGCGACGCCGTCGTTGAGGACGTCGGGGGTGTTCGAGACGGTGATGCCGCGCTCGCTCGCCGCCTCGACGTCGGTGCTGTCGTAGCCGACGCCGAAGTTCGCGATGAGTTCGAGATCGGGCAGGGCGTCCATGAGGTCGGCGTCGAAACCGGCGAACGAGGACGTCACGGCAACCTTCACGCCGGCTCCGTGCTCATCGAGGAAACTGCGACGCTCACTCTCGTCGGCGGGCAGGCACAGCGCGCCGTCCTCGGTTGTCAGTTCCTCGGTCAGGTCGGGCAGAAGGACGTGCTGTCCCGCGATGACGACGTTGCTCATGGCCCCATCCTGCCAACTGCCCGAACGACCGTGGGCAGCGGAGAGCCGTCAGCCCGAGTTGCGCAGCGCCGTGGCCAGCCCGTTCATCGTGAGCAGGATGCCGCGCTTGAGCTGCGGGTCGTCGTCACCGGCGCGGTAGCGACGCAGCAGCTCGACCTGGAGGTGGTTGAGCGGTTCGAGGTACGGGAAACGGTTGAACACCGAACGCTTGAGCGCCGCGTTGTCCCACAGCAGGTCGTCGTGGCCGGTGATCTTCTCGTACATCGCGAGGGTGCGCGCGTGCTCGTCACGGATCTGGCCGAAGACGCGCTCACGCAGCTCCTCGTCCTCGACGAGTTCGGCATACTCGGCGGCCAGACCGAGATCCGACTTCGCCATGACCTGCGCCATGTTGGAGATGACGGTCTGGAAGAACGGCCACCGCTCCGCGTACCCGCGCAGCTGCTCGAGCCGCTTCTCGTCGTCACCGATCCACCGCTCGAGGGCAGCGCCGGTGCCGTACCAACCCGGCAGCATGACGCGGCACAGCGACCACGACATGACCCACGGGATGGCGCGCAGATCGTCGATGGAGTTCGTTGCCTTGCGTGAGCTGGGGCGCGAGCCGATGTTGAGCTCGCCGATCTCGGCCACGGGCGTCGAGGTCTTGAAGTACTCGACGAAGCCGTCGGTGCGGTGCACGAGGTCGCCGTACGCCTCACGGGCGAGCGCGGCGATCTCGTCCATCGCGGTGTAGGCGGCCTCCACCTCGTCGGGCTCAAGACCCTCGACGTCGAGCAGGGACGATTCGAGCGTCGCGGAGACGAGCGCTTCGAGGTTGCGCGTGGCGAGCTTCGGCTCGGCGTACTTCGCGGCGATGATCTCGCCCTGCTCGGTCAGGCGAAGCGAGCCGCGGACGGCGCCGGGCGGCTGCGCGAGGATCGCTTCGTAGCTCGGGCCGCCACCACGACCGACGGTGCCGCCGCGGCCGTGGAACAGGCGCAGCCGGATGTCGGCGTCCTCGGCCACCTCGACGAGGTCGAGCTCGGCGCGGTAGAGCGCCCAGTTGGCGGCCATGTAGCCGCCGTCCTTGTTGGAGTCGCTGTAGCCGAGCATGATCTCCTGCAGCCCACGCTTGCCGTCGACGAGCGCCCGGTAGGCGGGCACGTCGAGCGCGGCGCGCAGCGTCGTCGCGGAGACCTGGAGATCCTCGATCGTCTCGAACAGCGGCACGATGTTCACCGAGCAGACGGGCGTGCCGCCGTCGACGGTGAGCAGGCCCGCTTCTTTGAGGAGTACGGCCGTCTCGAGCATGTCGGAGACGCTCGTGCACATCGAGATGACGTAGTTCGGCACGGCCTGCTCGCCGAAGGTCCGCACCGCGTGGGCGGCGGCCGCCGTGATGGCCAGCTCCTTCTGCGTCGTCTCGCTGAACGACGCCGACGGGCCCGCGAGGGGACGGTTCGACGCGAGCTCGGCGGTGAGGAGTTCGACGCGGGCGTCCTCGTCGAGCGAGGCGTAGTCGTCGTGCACGCCCGCCCAGGCGAAGAGTTCGGCGATCGTCGCCTCGTGCGTCTCGGAGTTCTGGCGCATGTCGAGGCCGTAGAGGTGGAAGCCGAACGTGCGCACGGCCTCACGCAGGGTGGCGAGCCGGTCGTCGGCGATGAGGTTGTCGCCGGTGCTGCGCAGCGACGCGTCGACGATGTCGAGATCCGCCAGCAGCTCCTCGGGGGTCTCGTACGCCGGAGCGGCCGCGTCGAGCGTCATGGTTTTGGCGTGCGTCTCGGAGAAGAAGGCCTCGAACGTCACCGACAGACGCGCGCGGACCCAGGCGAGCGCCTGACGATACGGCTCGTCGTCGCGCGCGTCACCGGCGTCGGCGCCGCGCTTGGCGAGGGCGAGGAGGCCGTCACTCGTCGGCGACATGCGAACGGACATCGACAGGCTCTTCTCGAGCTGCGCCAGCTCGTCGAGGTAGTGCCCGACGGCCGTCTCGGACGCGCGCCGCGTGGCGTAGTCGACGACCTCGCCCGTGACGTTGGGGTTGCCGTCACGGTCGCCGCCGATCCACGAACCGGCGCGCAGCATCGGCTCCTCGCCGATGCCCTTGCCCGGGTACAGCTCGTCGAACGCGGTGCGCAGGCCGGCGTTGATCTGCGGCATGACGTCGAAGAACGCCGCGTCGTACCAGCGCAGGCCGGCGTCGATCTCGTCGGTGATCGTGATCTTCGACAGGCGGATCAGGGCCGTCTGCCACAGCGTGAGGATCCACAGCTTGATCTGGCGCAGGTTCTCCGCGTCCTCGACCGGGTCGAGGGTCATGCGCTCGCGTTCGCGCATGAGGGACTTGATGTGGCTCTGCGCCTCGAAGACCGTGCGGCGGCGCGTCTCGGTGGGGTGGGCCGTGATGACGGGCACGACGCTCGCGCCAGCCAGGCGCTCGGCCGCGAGGTCACCGTCGATGCTCGCGCCCGCGAGCTTGCGGTAGGTGGCGGCGAGGGAGCCGTCCGGGGCCTGCTCGCCCGCCGCGACATGGCTGGCGCGACGGCGTTCACGGTGCAGATCTTCGGCGATGTTCGCGAGCAGCGCGAAGTGGCTGAAGGCGCGGATGACGTGGAGGGCGTCGCGGGTGCCGAGGCCGGTGAGCGTGTCGCCGAACGACCCGCGGTCCACCTCCTGACGACGCACGCCGAACGCGCGCACGCGGGCGTCCTCGACGAGGCCGAAGACGCGCTCGCCCTCGTGCTCACGCACGACGTCGCCGAGCAGGCCGCCGAGGAGGCGAATGTCGTCACGCAGCGGCTCGGTCTGGGAGCGGTCAGCGTCGGTCGTGATGAAGTGCAGTGGTTCAGACATGCCCTCCATCCTGTCAACCTTGTTCGGGGCCGGCGCAGGTGTCCATGTCAGAGAGTGCGCGGACACCGACGGGACTAGCATCAAAACATGCTCCGAGAAATTGAAGTTCGCCTCGAACGCCCAGCCATTGACGATCAACCGCCCATTTCTGGCCCCTGGAACGAACTCCCAGAAGTGACCGTGGAAGCAAATCCCTCGATGACACTCAAGGAGATAGCAACCATTGCAATGAAAAACCTTCCCATGCAAGGCGGACCAGCCTCCGAGAGAGGTGGACCTCCCCTTAGAGTATCCTTCAAAAAGTACACACATTCCACTGCCTCAGCGTACGACCTGAATATCCCGACAACCGCGGGAAAGATAGACTGGAATGTAAGCTGGGCCGAAGTTACTGTCGCAGGGCTGGAGCGCGGATGGGAGCGTGGAACAATACCTGGTGAAGTTGGCAAAATATGTCTTGTCGACATGCCGGCAATTGGCAACGGCTTCTCTGTCGGATGGCTTGATTTCACCCAGGCATTCCAACAAGTGGGAGGTTTGCTTGGAATCTACGCTGGCGCCAAGGAGGTCGCCACGGACCTCCGCACCGCCAGCCAGACCGCCCTAGAACGGGTAGATGCCTTCCTCGCACTAAGCGACGCGGCACGGAAACTAGACGCAGGCCGCTCCACCCCCGCGCAGGTCGCTCGCTTTTTCGAAATGGACGGCCCCTCGGCAGAACAAGCCGCGATTGATCTTGGAACCTCAAGGGACGAGGCCGTAGCCATATTGGAGGCCCTAGGGCTAGAGCTCGCAGAATACGGCAACTACATCCGCCCCTCTTCATTCTCGAGTTCGAGGATCCCCTACGCCTTAGCAAGCAGAATGGATATCGCCCATGGCCTGCTACCGCAATCCCAACTCACGCACTTGATTGAGGCCTACCTTCACCTAGCTGCGGCCCAGTCGCACGAAGGTTTGGGAGGAATCGATCCACCCACAGGGCGAGCTGAAATCGATTTCAACGGCCACTTCAAGTGTCAGTGCCCAAAACCAAACTGCACCAATTTGGTCAAGTTTCAAGACCTCGAAGGACGACTGAAGCTCGGCTTCTCCGTCACTAGCGACCACCTCGTGTTGGATGCCGATCTGGTTGCGGCCGCGATCGACCATCTGAGTCTCTCGAGGTAGTCGACTGATGATCTCAACCGTGGTGACGGCGCTCGGCCTCGGGCTGGCCGCCGGCATCAGCCCCGGCCCCCTGCTCGTCCTCGTCGTCACCGCGACGTTGCGCGGCGGGCTGCGCCGGGGCCTCGCCGTGGCCTGTGTGCCGTTGCTCAGCGACGCCGTCGTCGTGGGCGTGACGCTCCTTGCGCTGGGCCGGATGCCGACGTCGTGGCTGGCCTGGCTCGGTGTCGTTGGTGGCATCGCGGTGGCTGCGGTCGGCGTGCAGACGATGCGCGAGGCCCGTTCGGAGAGCCTCGCGCTCGGCGCCGGAGCCCCACGCCGCACGGGTCGTGACGAGGTGCGCCGCGCCATCGCGCTCAACCTCGTCAGCCCGCACCCGTGGATCAGTTGGCTCACGTTCCTCGGGCCGCTGACGGTGACCGCGTGGCGCTCGAGTCCGGCGGCCGCGATCGCGTTCGTCGCGGTGTTCTACCTCATGCTGGTCGGCGCGAAGGCCGTCCTCGCCGTTCTCGTCTCCCGCGGGCGCGACCGACTCACGGACACCGGTTACCGCCGCGCCGTCGTCCTCGCCGGGTGGGCGCTCGTGGCGCTCGGCGTCGTCATGGCCGTCGAGTTCGCGACGAAGCTCGCGTGAGGTGTGAGTTCCGGCCCAACCTGTGAGTGTTGGCCCAGTGTGTGAGCGGCGCCGGTCACAGACCGGGCCAACACTCACATCGTTACGCGGCCGTCGCCGCAGCTCGCGCCAGCATCAAGCCCACATATCCGGGGCGACGCATGTCATCGAACGTGAAACGCAGCACTCGATATCCGAGGCGAGTCAGCGCCATCTCCCGACGTTTCTCGCGGCGGAGGTCGTCGGGTGAGGCGTACTTTCCCATTCCGTCGAACTCGACGACGACGTTCGTGCCCTCGATGACGAAGTCGACCCGGGCCACGAACCGTCCGACGTCGTCGTGGACGACGACCTGCGGCACGAGTCGCACCCCGGCCACGTGTGCCTCCCACCGCACCAGTGACTCGCCGACCGATTCCACCCGACCATCGGCCAACGAGACGGCCAGGCGCGCCTCGCGAGCGCCGGGGCGCTTCCCGAAGACCTGCGACGCTTGGAGCAGGCTGGACCTAGTCACGCCCGCGTGCGCGGCGGCGTCCGCCGTCACCAGTCCCGCTCGCGGACCGTGGGCAGCGGCAATCTGAACGCAGGCCTCCTCGAGCCGCTGACATCGCAGGCCTTCGATCACCACGGTCTCGCTGCCCCACGGCATGAAGGAATGCAGCACTCCGCGTGAAGCCTGCACGCGAGGTCGGCGGGAGACCTCGACCCGTTCGGGTTCGGACAGGACGGCCACGCCGTGAGCCACCGCGCTGGAACGTCCGACGAGGTACAGGTCTGGCCGTCCGGCCAACAGACTGCCGCAACGGCGAAGGTGAAGGCATCGGGCACGCTCGAACGCGGTGACGCCAACGAGTGGTGCCACGATGAGGTAGTCCCCACCGCCCAACGACTCCAGTAGTCCGGCGGAGACCCAGGAGGCGAGGGTGCGTTTCGACAGGCCCTGCCGATCGGCGTCGGAACGGTGGAAGTCATGGCGGCCTTCGGCGAGACGGCGCTTCAGCGGTTCGGTCATGCCGTCAGCGTGCGTCGCGTCGCCTGCCTCGTGCCGACGTCGGGCCCGCCGCCTGTGGAAAGGGGTGTCAGAGCGTCACACCTGGGGAAAACAACCTGTGAGTGTTGGCCCAGTGTGTGAGCGGCGCCGGTCACAGACCGGGCCAACACTCACATCGTGCGCATCAGCGCGCGGCTGCGCGGGTGATGCGCCGTCGGTAGGCGACGACCATGAGCGTCGCCGTCAGCATGCCGATGGCGGCGACGACGTAGACCGCGTGGATGCTGCTCGTGTCGAGCACGAGGGCTCCGAGCGCGGCGCCGCCGGCGATGGCGAAGTTGAAGATGCCCGAGTCGAGCGCGGCTGCGGGCTCGGCATAGTGACGCGCCGACGTAAGCACCCAGTGCTGAAGCACGACGGCCATTGCGCCGCCGAACAGGCCCCAGATCGTCATGGCGATCGCCGCGACGATGGGTGCGCCCGAAATCATGAGAACGAACACGCCGACGGTCATGCCGGTGGTCACGAGCAGCAGCGCGAGCATCGGGCGCGTGCGCATGATCGGCGCCGAGCCGACGTTGCCGATGAGGCCCGCAACACCCATGAGCAGCAGCATTCCGCCGACGCCGGCCTCGCTCACGCCCGCGAACTCCTGCAGCGCCGGGCTCGCGTACGTGTACGCGCAGAACTGCGCGACGACGAGCACCGCAGTGACGAACAGGGCCAACCGCACCGGGCCGATCGACCACGCGTGGCGGTAGCCGTCAAACGTGAAGCGCTCCGTGACGAGAACGCGCGGCACGAGCACCCACAGCGCGCCGGCCGTCACGAGGCACAGGGCGGCGAGGACGAAAAAGGCCGTGTGCCACGTCCACGTCGTGCCCAGCCAGGTGCCGAGCGGAACGCCGAGAATCGTGGCCGCCGCGGCGCCGGTGAACGCGACCGTCGTCGCGAGCGCAGCGCGCTCCGGGCGCACGATGCGTGACGCGACGATGGCGATGAGCGCCCAGAACACGCCGATGCCGAGGCCCGCGATGAGGCGCGCCACGAGGTAGACGGCCACGTTCTGCGCGGCCGCCGTCGCTGCCGTGGCGGCACTGACGAGGAGCAGAGCAACCACGAGCACGAGGCGCCGGTCGAGCGTGCCGATGACGACGCTCGTCGACAGACCCATGACACCCGCGACGGCGCCGGCGAGCGTCACACCGAGACCCACGGCGCCCTTCGACGCACCCAGGTCGTCGGAGATGAGGGTGAGAACGCCGATCGGCAGTTCCTCCACCGTCACCATCGCGAAGATGCCGACGGCGAGCGCCACCACTCCGGGCCAACCCGAGTCGCGCAGTTCTCGAAGCGACGACACAGACCTGGGCATGACGCGGTGACTCCTTCTCGCAAAATGACGGTGTTGAGGTCCACTCTCGCAGGCCGGGCGGCCACCCACGTCATCGCCCTGACGCTGCGTCGCTCGGGTTGCCGCTGGCGTGCGTCGCGCCCGGCACGAAAGGATGGCGAACGTGCCTGAATTCGACCTCGACCGCATCGGCGCGGGGCTGCCCTTCGCGGCGTCACTCGACGCGTTGCGCGATGCCCTGACGCGGGGCGTCGCCGTCGTTCAGGCACCGCCGGGTACCGGTAAGACGACGCTGGCGCCGCCGCTCGTTGCGAACCACGTCGCGGGTGTGGGTCGTGTGATCCTGACGCAGCCGCGACGGGTCGCGGTGCGCGCAGCGGCCCGCCGGCTGGCGCAGCTTTCCGGCACGACGCTGGGCGAGCACGTCGGATATGCAGTGCGCGGTGATGCGCGCACGAGCGCGTCAACGCTCGTCGAGTTCGTCACGCCGGGACTGCTCGTGCGCCGCCTGTTGGCGGACCCGGAGCTGACGGGTGTGGCCGCCGTCGTGCTCGACGAGGTCCACGAGCGCTCACTCGACTCCGACCTGCTCGTCGGCATGCTCGCCGACGTGCGCGAACTGCGCGACGATCTCGCCCTCGTCGCGATGTCGGCCACACTCGACGCCCCGACGTTCGCCGACGTCCTCGCCGGGGACGACGGCGTCGCGCCGCTCGTCGACTGCCCCTCGGCGCTGCACCCGCTGACGCTCGACTGGGCGCCCTTCGACACGCCACGCACCGACGCGCGCGGTGTGACGCGTGACTTCCTCGACCACGTTGCCCGCGTGACGGTTGACGCTGCTCGCACCAGCGACGACGACGCCCTGGTGTTCCTGCCCGGCGTGCGCGAGGTGTCGCACGTGGCCGACGCCGTCCGCCGTGCCCTACCGGATCGTGACGTGCTCGAATTGCACGGGCGCGTCGACGCGCGCGAGCAGGACCGCATCACGGCCGGGCGCGGGCCAGACGAGCCGCGGCGCGTCATCGTCTCGACGGCGATCGCGGAGTCGTCACTCACCGTGCCGGGCGTGCGGCTCGTCATCGACGCCGGCCTGTCGCGCGAACCGCGTCGGGATGCGGCACGCGGCATGGCGGGCCTCGTGACGGTGGCGTGCTCGCGAGCGTCAGCCGAGCAGCGAGCCGGACGCGCGGCCCGTCTGGGGCCGGGACGCGTCGTGCGCTGCTACGACGAGCGGACGTTCGCGCGGATGCCCGAGCACGTCACGCCGGAGATCTCGACGGCCGATCTCACCTCCGCAGCGCTGACGCTCGCCGCGTGGGGCACGCCCGGCGGCGTCGGGCTGCGGTTGCCGACGGCGCCGCCCGCTGCGGCGCTGCACGCGGCGGACGAGTCACTCACCGCCCTCGGGGCGTTCGACGGTTCGGATGACGGTCGTCTCACCCCGCTGGGTCGCACCCTCGCGGATCTGCCGACCGACCCACGCCTGGGGCGGGCGCTGCTTGTCGCGGGCGAGGGAGTCGACGTCCGTCGGGCCGCCGGGGTCGTGGCGGCCCTCTCCGACGATCTCCGCGCGAACGACGCTGACCTCGCCCGCGCTTTGCGAGAGCTGAGCGGCCCCACCCGAGCTCGGTGGTCGAAGGAACGCGACCGCCTCACCCGCCTCGCTGAACACCGCCCGAGCGAACCGGCACGTGACACGCCGCCCGTGCCCGGGGAGTGCGCCGACGGGTTCGTCGTGGCCCTCGCCTACCCCGAGCGGGTGGCTCGGCGAGTGACTGACGGCGTCTACCTTCACGCTTCGGGCACCCGCGCGGCGCTTCCGCCGAATTCGCCCCTGCGCCACCACGAATGGCTCGCCGTCGCCGACGCCACGCGGGCCGACGGACGCGTCGCACAGGGCACGGGCGCCGTCGTCAGGCTCGCCGCGCCGCTGACGCGCGAACTGGCCGAGCGCGCCGCGAGCCACCTCCTCGTCGACGAAGTCCGCGCCACCTGGGACGACGGCCGTGTCACCGCGCGTCGCGTGCAGGCCCTCGGCGCGATCGAGTTCTCGGCTACCCCGACGAAGCCGACACCCGAGGCCGCGCGAGCGGCCGTCCATGACGCTCTGCACAGGCACGGCCTTGACCTGCTCACCTGGAGCGACGAAGCCACTGCTCTGCGTCGCCGCCTCGCCTTCCTCCATCACCACCTCGGCGAGCTCTGGCCGGCGATGGACGATACGAGCCTCCTCGACCGCGCCGACGAGTGGCTCGGCCCGGAGCTCGACGCACTCGCTCGCGGGGCGAAGGCGTCGTCGGTGCGGTTGCTCGACCCGCTACGTCGTCTGCTTCCCTGGCCCGAAGCGACCCGCCTCGACGACCTCGCACCCGAACGCTTCGAGGTACCGAGCGGCTCGCGCATCCGGGTGAGTTACCCCGAGGACCCGGCCGATCCACCGGTCGTCGCGGTGAAGCTTCAGGAGTGCTTCGGGCTCGATGAGACCCCGCGCCTGGCCGACGGCCGCGCCCCGGTGCTGTTCCACCTGCTCTCACCGGCGGGGCGTCCGCTCGCGATCACCGACGACCTCGCGTCGTTCTGGGCCGGGCCGTACGCGGGCGTGCGCGCCGACATGCGCGGGCGCTACCCCAAACACCCGTGGCCCGAGGATCCGACGACGCACGTCGCCACCGCGAAGACGAAGAACCGTCTCGGTTCTCAGCGATAGCGGCGCAGGAACAGCAGCGACACGACGACGAGCACGGCCGGCATCACCGTGAAACCGAGCGCCACGGCGGTGATCGCCTGGCCGGTTTGGGTCGCGCCGCCTCCGCTCGACGGTGCGTACCCACCGAGTGCCAGCACGGCGGCGTAGAGGAACGGGCCGAGGGCGAGGCCGAGTGTCTCCCCCGCGGTCCAGACCCCGGTGAACGTGCCGATGCGGTTCTCGCCCGACGCCGTCGCGTCGTCGGCCGCCACGTCCGGCAGCATCGCCATCGGAAAGAGCTGAATGCCCGCGTAGCCGACGCCGACGACAGCGAGCGTCAGGGCTGTCGCTGCCATGCCGACGTTCGAGGCCCACCACGTCGTGAGCGCGCCCACCGCGAAGACGAGGGACGCCACGACGTAGCCCTGTCGCTTGTCGCGACGCTCGGCGAAGCGCTGCCACAGCGGAGTGACGAGGAGCGCCGGCCCGACGAAGCAGACGAACAGGACGGTCGCCGCACCGTCGTCCTCCAGGACCCAGCGTGCGACGTAGTCGACGCCGGCGAGCATCGCTCCGGTGGCGAGGGCCTGGATGATCCACGTGCACACCAGGTTTCGGAAGGCACGGTTCGCGCTGACGACGCGCAGTTGCTCCCGTAGCGACCCCACGGAACTCGTCGTCACGCGCGGAGTGACGCCGGCGGTCCCACGCCACGACGCGAGCGTGCCCACCGCGATCAGGGCGCCAACGAACAGTCCGACACCCCAGTAGCCCACCGCGTCACGCACGACGGGTGCGAGGCCGCCGCTCACGAGAATGGCGAGCGCGAGCACGGCGACGCGCCACGTCATGAGGCGGGTGCGTTCGTCGTAGCTGGAGGTGAGTTCGGCGGGCAGCGCCATGTACGGCACCTGGAAGAACGCGTACGCGCTGGCGCACGCGAAGTAGAGAACGACGACCCAGATCGCCCCCGCCGTCGTCGAGCTCGGCCCGAAGAAGAGCAGAGCGAACAGGACGGCGAGCGTCAGGCCACCGCGCAGGAGGAACGGGCGTCGGGATGATGCGCCGCGCCGATCACCGATGCCGCCGACGATGGGGTTGAAGATGACGTCCCACGCCTTCGGCAGGAAGACGAGAAGGCCGGCGAGCCACGCCGCGACACCGAGGTTGTCCGTGAGCAGGGGCAGAAGGAGCAGCCCCGGAACGGCGCCGAACGAACCCGTCGCGACCGATCCCAAGCCGTACCCCGCGCGCACGCGAGTGGGCAGAACGTCGTCCGCGCGCACCCCGTTCGCCGCGCCCCCACTCGTCATGCGCGTGACGGTAACAGCGCCGAAGCACGAGCCAGGCAGGATTCGGACATTAGCCCGGACCGCCGCAGGTGACGCAGTTCGGTGCGCGTGACGCAGTCTGAGCCAGTTCGAATCGCGTCAGCTGCACCGAAGTGCGTCAGCTGATGTCGGGCGGCCGGGTCAGACCTCCCGCAGGCTCCGCTCGAGTTCGCCGGCTTCCGTCGTTGGCGCGTCGCAGACGAACCCCCGGCAGACGTAGGCAGTCACACCGCCGTCCGCGGCCGGGCGGTCGGCGAGCAGCGGAACACCCTCGGCATCCGTACGGCCAACGACCCGCACAAGGCCAGGGCTCGTTGCCTGCCAAGCCGCCGTGGCCATGGCGTCAGTGTCGGGCGAAGCGCCGTCGCTGACGATCGCCACCTGAACCGGCCCCGCCGCGAGCGCCTCGGCTGCGGCGAGCGCCCACCCGGCGAACCGGGGCGCCTGACGCGCGACGGCACCCAACTGCCCTATACACACCTCCGCGAACTCGCGGTAGTCCGCCTCTCCCGTGAGCGCGAACGCCATGACCGCCGCGCTCGCCAGGGCCGACGCGCCGCACGGCTCGGCGTTGTCGCCTGTCGAACGGGGCCGGGTGAAGAGCTGTTCGGCGTCCGAGCCCGTGTCGTAGACGGCGCCGTCCGTGACGAAGAGGTCGCGCGAAGCATCGAGCAGCTCCGTGGCGTGCGTGAGGTAGCGCGCTTCCCCGGTGGCCTGGTGGAGCACGAGTAGGCCCTCGGCGAGGTTGCCGTAGTCGTCGGCACAGCCGAGCGCTTCGCTCACCTCACCGCCGAGCGAGGTGCGGCGCAGCCGACCGTCCATGACGTGTGATTCGAGCACGACGTCGGCCGCGGTGCGCGCCGCGTCGAGCCAGCGCGGCTCGTCGAGAATCATAGCCGCCTCCGCGAGTGCTGCAATCGCGAGTCCGTTCCAGGAGGTGACGACCTTGTCGTCGCGGGCCGGCTGAGGCCGCCGGTCGCGGGCGGCGAGCAACCGCGAACGAACGTCGTGCCACCACGCGTCGGGGTCGCCCACCTCGTCTGGGGCGAACACGTCTCCGGGGTCTCGGCGCAGCTGCAGCGTCGAACTGCCGTGCTCGAACGTGCCGTGCGGCGTCACCTCGAGCAGGCGCGCAGCGCGAGCACCGTCCTCGCCGCCGAGTACCTCGACGAGCTGCGCCGGCGTCCACGCGTAGGTGAGTCCTTCGACGCCGTCGGTGTCCGCGTCGAGTGCCGAAGCGAACGCGCCCTCGTCGGTGAGCAACCGACGCAACATGAACTCGGCGGTCTCGACCGTGACGCGACGAGCCGGCGCCGAACCTGTGGCACGCCACAGGTGGGCGTAGACGCGCAACAACTGGGCGTTGTCGTACAGCATTTTCTCGAAGTGCGGCACGACCCACGCGGCGTCGACGCTGTAGCGCGCGAAGCCGCCGTCGAGCTGGTCGTACATTCCGCCGCGAGCCATCGCCTCGCAGGTGCGCTCGGCCATGGCGAGCGCGTCGGCGTCACCCGTCCGGGCGTGGTGCCGCAGGAGGTGTTCGAGCGTCATCGACGGCGGGAACTTGGGGGCTCCCCCGAAGCCGCCGCGAGCGTCGTCGAACTCGCGCCGCAACGCCGTGATCGACGCGGCGAGCGCTTCGTCGTCGAACTCGATAGCGCTGGTGGAGGTCTTCACCGTCATTCCGCTCACGGCGTCGACGATGGCGCGGCCACTCGATTCGGCGCGCTCGCGGTCAGTGCGCCAGACGTCGTCGATGGCGGAGAGCACCTGGAGGAAGTGGTCCCGCGGGAAGTACGTGCCCGCGTACAGCGGTGCAGCGTCGGGCGTGAGGAACACCGTCATGGGCCAGCCGCCGTGGCCGGTGAGCGCCTGCGTGACGTTCATGTACACGGCGTCAATGTCGGGGCGTTCCTCGCGGTCGACCTTGATGGCGACGAAGTTCGCGTTGACGACGGCCGCGACCTCAGGGTCTTCGAACGACTCGTGTGCCATGACGTGGCACCAATGGCAGGCCGCGTACCCGACGGAGAGCAGGATCGGAACGTCGCGCTCACGCGCCTCGGCGAACGCCGCGTCGTCCCACTCGCGCCAGTCGACCGGGTTGTCGGCGTGCTGACGAAGGTACGGGCTCAGGGATGCGGCAAGACGATTGGCCATGCCTCGACGCTAGTGGCCGACACCGACAGGGACAACGGACATCGGATGCTCGTGAAGCATCGACCGATCGCCGACGCGGGTGCGCACGGCGATCGATCTGTTCACGCGCCTGCCCGACGAGGGCCTGGGCGCGCTGGACGGCGGCGGTGTTACGCCGCGCGACTGAGTTCTGTCACGGTGTCGGCTGTGGCATCCACGGCCTCGTCCTCGTCGGGTGAGACGAGCACCGCGTCGAACATCCGCTCCTCCACCGTCGCCAGCACGAAGATCAGGACGAACATCACGATCACCGAGCTCACGACGAGGAGAAGCGACTCTTCCAGGCTCATGCCCTCTACCGTGCCACCTTCGGGCAACGCTTTAAAGGTCAACACCCCGAACACAGGTGAACGTTCTGTAACGCTCCGGCACATACCGATTCGATGCATTTTGCGAACGGATCGGTATGTTCCAGGTGTCAGAGACCTGCTGCGGCAGCGTCGCGCTGGACGAGCGACCGAATCGTCTGCTCCTGCTCCGGTGTCTCCCAAGCCATCTCGTCGAGCAGTCGATTCGTCTCCGCGATCACCCGCTTCACACCCGCCGGCGAGACAAGCCCGAGCTCGTGCGCCTTCGCCGCGGCGCCCACGTACGTGTCGACCACCCAGATGTTCTTCGCGGCCAATTTCTCTCGTTCAGCCGGAGCCATCGCGACGACGTCGTGGATGAACACGGCCCGCACGACGTCGCCGTGCGCCTCGACGATGGCCTCACCCACGGCGATGTCACCCTGGCCCGAGTCGCCGATGAAGACGAGGTCGTACTCGGGGTAGAGCTTGGCGTAGTGGTCGATGTTCTCGACCTTCTTGGCCGCCATCGAGTCGTGCGTCGCGAGGTTGAAGATGCTGCCGGTCATGATCGACATGTCGGCCAGCCCGGCCTTCGTCAGCGTCTCGCGGCTGTGGCCCTTCATGAGCCCGAGCGCATCCGAGGGTCGCGCCGTGACGAAGGTGAGGTCGCCCCGCGAGATCGGCTCGTCGCGCGGGCCCAGGTCGAGTGCCTCGTAGAACTCGAGCACGCCGGGGATGACGCTGCCCTTCGGGTAGCGGTCCTCGTGGATCTTCGCCAGCGCCGTGTCGTCGATGTCCGACAACGCCTTCGCCTGACGCTCCCCGTCCAGCGACGAGCTCGCCGCGAAGTGGGCGAGGATCTCCTCGCGAATTCCCTCGTCATCGACGTCGGAGAACACGAGGCCCTCGAGGTCGTGGCGGCCCTTCGCGAGGTTGATCGTGTTCTTCAGGTGCGACAGGTCGTTGCCCGCGTGCGAGAGCAGGATGTCGCGGATCGCCGCTTCCATGACCTCGTCCGTGTGGCCCTCCTGCATACCGCGGATGATCGACGCCTGCGCGTGCAGGCCGAGGTCGTCACGACGCTCGTAGGCTAGAAGCTGCACGAGGTCGTCCCGGTGATCGCGGCCGATGAGCCGGTTGTCGACGCTGTCGAACAACTCGACGGTGTCGAGCTTCTCCATGGCCTCGTCGAGCTCGGCGGCGGGCGCGGAGCGCAGGATGTCGAGCACTTCGCGCTCCTCGGAACGGCTCGTCGAACCGTCGATGAGGGCGGTGAGCAGATCGAGGGTGCTGGGCACGGGGTGTCCTCCTGTGGGGCAGGGCTCGTCGGCGAGCGGCGGGTCGCTGCGTTCACCCTAGCGAGAGCCACCATCAACGCAGCCTGCGCGTGGCAGGGTGGGGGCATGAGTGATGTCATCTCCGTCCAGAAGAACGCCGAGACCGGCCGCTTCGAGGGCTTCCTCGACGGCGAGCTCGTCGGCATCGCCGACTACCGCGAGTCCGGCGACGTCGTCGACATGCCGCACACCGTCGTCCCCGAGCAGTTCGCAGGCCGCGGTTTCGCGGGCCAAATCGTCAAGTTCGCGCTCGACGACATCCGCGCCGGCGGCAAGAAGGTGCAGCCCACCTGCCCGTACGTCGACTCGTGGATCAGCAAGCACCCCGAGTACGAGGATCTGCGCGCCTCGTGATCTGCGGAGAACGGCCACCTGCAGCCCTGCGGGTGGCCTCCGTTCCGGCCGACCACCCCTACGTCCGTCACCTCGCGCCACCGCCCGGTGACGAGGCCGATGCCGGTCGCCGTGTCCTGCGCCTCGCCGACCCACCCGTGGTCGGTGAGGACGGCAGTGTGCGCTGGTGGCCGCCGCGGATGCTCCAACCGGGCTGGGTCGCACGAAACGCTACGGACTTCGACGTCCTGCACATCCACTTCGGGTTCGAGTCGTTCACTCCACACGCACTGGCCCGGGTGGTGCGCGAGTTGCGCGAACACGGGAAGGCACTGGTCGTCACCGTGCACGATCTGGTCAATCCGCACATCCCCGACGAGCGCGTTCAACTCGAGCGGCTGGACGTGCTCGTGCCGTCAGCGGACGCCGTGGTGACTCTGACCGAGGGTGCTCGAGACGTCATCGAGAAACGTTGGGGGAGAAAAGCGCACGTCGTCGCGCACCCTCACATCGTCGAGCTGGATGACCTGTCACAAACAGAGGCCGCCCCGTTCGTACCCGCGACGCCCCGTCCGCGCGTGGGTGTGCACCTCAAGAGTTTGCGAGCCAATGTCGATGCTCTCGGAGCGTTGCACGCCCTCGCTCTCGTGAGTGAGTTCGCCGACCCCGTCGTCACCATGCACGCCGTCACGGACGACCTGCGGGATCCCAGTCACGACCCCGAGGTCTCCCGGTTGGCGCACGAGCTGGCCGCCGCAGGGCGCATCGATCTCGTTCTTCACGAGCCGTACGACGACGCTGCCCTCCACGCCCACCTGCGCTCGCTCGACGTCAGCCTCATGCCCTACCGGTGGGGCACCCACTCGGGATGGATCGAGATGTGTCACGACCTCGGCGTACGCGTCGTCGCCCCCGACATCGGCTTCTACCGAGAGCAACACGAGCCCACGCTCTACCCTCTCGGTGCAGACGGCGGGCTCGACCCCCGCACGGTCGCAGACGCCGTCGCCCGCGCTTTGGCGCAGCCCCGACCGCCCGGCGCCGCCGCGCAGCAGCGAAGAGCCCAGCGGCTCGACATCGCTCGCGCTCACGCCGCGATCTACGAGCGCGCCTGCGCCGCAGCGGCACGGCCTGCGTCGGTGAGTTCCAGCGACGCATCGCTCCACACGACGTAGCCGCTCGCAGCGAACTGCGCCAGCCACCCCTCCATCGGCCAGGCCCCCCACCGCTCGCGATACACGCCTGCGTTGCGCACGATGTCGACGAGGTGGTGGACGGGCGGCATCACGCTCGGATGCCATTGATGCACCACGTGGGCTCCCCCGACCCATGCCATTGACACCCCCGCAGTCCGGGCGCGCTGCCCGAAATCCGTGTCCTCGGCGCCGTAACCCACATAGGCCTCGTCGAATCCCCCGATACGGTCCCACACGTTGAGCTCCAACCCGACGGCGAGGGACCACAGCAGACGGTGGGACTCGTCGACGACGACCCGACCACTCGGTGGCGCGGGGCGCGCAGAATGGGGATCCACCCACGGCATCGCCTCGTCAGGCGAGCACCCCTCCAGACGTCGTTCGGGCGGCAGGTAGGTCACGACGGCGTTGAGGACGGCAGACTCGCCCAGGCGTTCGGCGGCGCCGTCGAAGGCCTCGAGGAAACCTGGCAGCGGCGCACAATCGACGTCGAGGAGAACGACCCGCCGAGCCCCGTGCTCGCGCGCCGCCTCGACCCCTGCGTTGCGTGCCCGCGCCGTGGGCATGCCCCGTGGATCGTCGTCGACCGAGGCCAGAACGACGTCACCCCACACTCCTGCGGCACGCAGGTCGTCCTCGAGATCGGGCATGTCGACACCCACCACGACATGAAGGATGCCGGGTGCCACGGCTCGGAGGAATCGTCGTTGGTTGACGAGATGCGTCAGGCGACCGCGCACCGGCGTCACCACGACTGTGCGCCCGAAGCGCGAATCATGCGGCACAACAAGCTCCTTCGACGACGTCGACGGCACGCTGCGCCGCCTCCTCGGTCCTCCACTCCTTGGCCTCTGCGAAACCCTGACGCCCGGCGGCGTCCGGGCCGTCGTGCCACGCCACTGCGTTCGGAACGTGACGCAGCGCAATCCCGGCATTCCAGGCGCGGTACGCGAGATCCCAGTCCTCACCGCCATAGCCGACGAGTGAGGCGTCGAAACCGCCGAGCGCGGTGAATACCGCACGGGGTAGAGCGAGCACAGCGCTGATGACGTAACGCCAGTCATCAGGGCCCGCTTCGGCGAGGTCACGGGTGCGCGCGTAACCCTCACGCAGCGATTGCGGTTCCTCGAGGAGCGGAAGGTGGTCGTCCGCGAGCTCACCGGCGGCCAGGGCGGCTACGCCCGCGCGCCCCAAAGCGCTCAGATCGGCGTGCCGACGGCGCCCGACGACGAGGGCGTCGTCCGCGCACGCGGCGACGACGCGTGCACAGAAGTCAGGTTCGGGCACTCTTCTCGCGCATGTGCGCGTCCTGCATGAGTGTCGGACCGCGATCCCCTGCGCGCAACGAGTTCTGGTCGTCGTAGACGACGCTCCCCTGCTGCGTCGTCATGACATCGTCGTCGCGGACGTCCTGGTGGATCTCGTCTGCGTTGCCTCGGGTCGTGTGCGGGTCAGCCATTCGGACCTCCAACTTCATGGGAGCACTTGCTCGTGGCGGCGCAACCTTGGATCGTGACCTCTTTCACAAGCTATCCCCGACGAAGTGCGACCCACCACGTCCGCAGGGGTGTGCGTGGGCCGATCGCAACCGCCCCACATGCACGAGACCCCCGCCCGAAGGCGAGGGTCTCGTGGTCACCGGAAGCGTCAGTCGTGGTTGCGCGTACGCGTGAGATCGGCCTCCAGGGGCTCGACCTTCTTCGACTTCGTGACGAGCTTGTGGCCCGCCCACACGGCCAGGAAGATCGGCAGGAAGATGTAGCTCTCGAGCAGACCGCCCGGCTCCACGGTTCCCTCGAAGATCAGATCCGAGTTCTGCAGAACGATGACGACGGCGCACATGACGAGCGCCACGATGGGTCCGAGGGGGAACCACTTTGCGCGGAACGGAAGGTCGGCGATGTCGCCGCCCTGGGCCACGTACGCGCGGCGGAACTTCAGGTGACTCCATGCGATGCCGCACCACGTGATGAATCCGGCGAGACCGGAGGCATTGACCAGCCAGGTGTAGGCATCCTCCGACGCGAGGCTGAGGCCGTAGCAGGCCAGCGCCACACCGGCCGTTGCGAGGAGAGCCAGCATCGGCACGTGCCGCTTGTTCGTGCGCAGGAAGATCTTGGGCGCCTTGCCGGACTGCGCGAGCGAGTACAGCATGCGCGTCGACACATAGAGGCCGGACGAGCCGGCGGAAAGGATCGCCGTGAGAATGACGGCGTTCATGACGCTCGCTGCGCCCACGACGCCGGCCTTCTCGAAGATGAGGGTGAACGGGGACGCCGTGATGTCGCCGTCGGCAGACTTCGCGAGCTTCGGGTCGGTGTAGGGCAGGAGGAAGCCGATGACGATGAAGGCGCCGACGTAGAAGAGCAGGATGCGGAAGAAGACCGCTCGGATCGCCTTGGGGATCGTCTTCTCCGGTTCGTCGGCCTCGCCCGCGGCAACACCGATCATCTCGGTGCCCTGGAAGCTGAACCCCGCGATCATGAAAATGCTGATGAGGCCGGTGAAGCCCCCGACGAACGGCGCGTCACCCGTCGTCCAGTTCTTCGTGCCGGGGGCGTCGGTCATGATGCCGAAAATCATGAGCACCCCGACGACGAGGAAGACGAGCACGGTGAGGACCTTGATCGAGGAGAAGAGGAACTCGCTCTCCCCGAATGCCTTAACGCTCACGGCGTTGATCGTGAACAGCACCGCGAAGAAGACCATGGCGACCAACCTCTGGTCGACGTCCGGCCACCAATAACTGACGATGATGCCGGCCGCCGCGATCTCGGCGGCCACCGTCACGGCCCAGTTGATCCAGTAGTTCCATCCCTGCGCGAAGCCGAAGCTGGGGCTGACGAAGCGCGTGCCGTAGGCCTCGAAGGAGTTGGCCAGGGGCAGGTACGTCGACATCTCACCGAGGCTCTGCATGAGCAGCCACACCATGAAACCGATGACGGCGTAGGCGACGAGCGCGCCGCCGGGTCCGGCGTCCTTGATCGAGCCGGCGGAGGCGAGGAACAGGCCCGTTCCGATGGCGCCACCGATGGCGATCATGTTGAGGTGGCGCGCCTTGAGGTCGCGGCGCAGGTCGTTGTCGCCGGCCCCGCCGGGCAGGCTCCCTTCGCCTCCTGGCATCGGGGGCGGCGAATCGACGCTCGTGGACATGGTGGCTCCTGTAGACAGTGGAAATCGGCGACCCCGAGGGCGCGCCCATGAGCCCGCGCTCTCGCGAAATCGGCCAAGGGTAACAACCGCGAGTGAAGCAGGTCACTCACCGCCACGGCCGGTGAACACCCGGAACGTCGTCGGCCGAGGAATCGGTCGCGCGATCGACCCGAAAAGATGCATCGTCGCTCTATGTGTGTGGCACTTCACACCACTCACGAATTGCGTTGGCATCCTTGGGTCGCTCGCGGGACTCGCTACGAATTTCGCGCCCTCGCAGGCCATTTCGAATGGACAAGACGCAACCCCGCCGGTTTGCTTGACGGTCGCTCAAACGAATAATGCTCGCTATCCCAGCGCCCCGGTTCGGGTTCGTCCGCCGCGTGTGCGCAGGAGGAACGATGTCTGACGTCCGCCAAGCAGCCGGGTCCGTGGGGGACGGACCACACGGCGCACACCCCGAACTCGAGGTCAACCACGTCACCGTCGTCGAGAAGGGCCCCCTCAAGAAGGCCATCTCCGGCGCCACCATGGGCAACCTCATGGAGTGGTACGACTTCGGCATCTACGGCTACCTCGCCGCCACGATGACGAAGGTGTTCCAGCCGCAGACCACCGACCAGACCACCGGCATGATCATCACGTACGCCGTCTTCGCGGTGAGCTTCCTCGCTCGCCCCTTCGGCGGCATCTTCTTCGGGCCGCTCGGCGACAAGATCGGCCGCCAGAAGACGCTCGCCATCACGATGATCGCGATGTCTCTCGGCACCGGCCTCATCGGGCTCCTGCCGTCCTTCGCCACAGCCGGCTGGTGGGCGTTCGCAGCGCTCATCGTCCTGAAGATGGTCCAGGGCTTCTCCACCGGTGGTGAGTACTCCGGCGCGACGACCTTCGTCGCCGAGTACTCCCCCGACAAGAAGCGCGGCTACCTCGCGAGCTTCCTCGACACCGGCTCCTACCTCGGTTTCGCCATCGGTGCCGCCGTCGTGGCCGCCCTGAGCTTCGGCGTCGGCGACGACGCAATGCTCGACTGGGGTTGGCGTGTGCCGTTCCTGCTCGCTATCCCGTTCGGCCTGCTGGCTCTGTGGTTCCGAATGAAGATCGAGGAGTCCCCGACCTTCGAATCGACGCAGGCGGCCAACGCGGCCGCGGAGAAGCACGACGAGATCGACGAGTCGCAGACGCAGCTCGGCCTCATCGGCATCGTCAAGCACCACTGGCGCCCCCTGCTCATCGCGATGGCCCTGGTCGGCGCCACGAACACGGCGGGTTACTCGCTCACGTCGTACATGCCCGGGTATCTCGAGTCCAACCACGACTACACGACACTCGGCGCCGCGACCGCGACTATCCCGGCCCTCATCGCCTTGTCCCTGGCCGTCCCCCTCGTGGGGAAGCTGTCGGACAAGATCGGCCGCAAGCCGGTGTACTGGATCGCCATCATCTCCACCCTGGTGTTCACCTACCCCGCGTACCTCATGATGGGGAACAAGAGCCTCGTGTGGCTCTCGATGCTCATGCTGGCGTTCTCCGTGACGTTCTACGTCGCCATGTCGGCTTCGACGCTTCCGGCGCTGTTCCCGACGGCATCGCGTTTCGGCGGCATGGCCCTGTCGTACAACATCGCCGTCTCGCTCTTCGGCGGCACCGCCCCGACGATCAGTGAGTCCCTCGTCAAGCTGACGGGCAGCAAGGCGTCGCCGGCGCTCTACACGATGTTCTTCGCCGTCCTCGGCGGTATCGCCCTCATCGGCATGAAGGAGTCGGCGCGCAGGCCGCTGCCCGGTTCGATGCCGACGGTCGGTAGCGAGGAAGAGGCCAAGGAGCTCGTCGAGACCCAGCACGACAACCCGGATCTCGACCACGACGAGCTGCCGTTCCACGCGCACGACGTCGCGAACGCCGAAGCCGATGGCGAGGACCTCGGCGACGGCAAGAAGCTGGCCGGCGTCTGATCGCCCACGCTTCGCCTGACGCGGGCCCGCTCACCTGTTCGGTGGGCGGGCCCGCGGCGCGTGTTCAGAGGTTTCGCGTGGCGTTGGGCAGACTCACCTGCGGCTGGGCAGTGCCCGCCTCGGCCCAACCGCACCGAAGTCTGCCCAACGCTCGCTACCCTCGCTCGCGTGACCTCAAAAGAGCACGGCGTACGGGCCGCCTACGACGACGTGGCCGACCTCTACGCCGATCACTTCCGCGCCACTGAGGCCGAGCAGCCGGTCGACGTGGCCATGATCGAGCACTTCGTCAGTCTGCTCACCAGCGCTGACGGTGCGCGCCCGCGGGTGCTCGACGCAGGCTGCGGAGCTGGCCGGATGCTGCCGCTGCTCGCCCGGTTCGGAGCCGACGTCGAGGGCGTCGACCTGTCACCGGCCATGATTCGTCGAGCGCACCGTGATCACGCGCAGTTCACCACGCGCGTCGGGACGCTGACCGCGCTCCCCCACGACACTGCGTGGTTCGACGGAGCGTTCAGCTGGTACTCGACGATCCACAACCCCGACAGCGACCTGCCGACGATGCTCGCCGAGCTCGCGCGGGTGACGCGCGCCGGCGGGTGCGTCCTCGTCGCCTTCCAGGCGGGCGAGGGCGAACGCGACGCCTCGGGCGCCTACCGACAACGGGGCCACGACATCGTCCTCACTCGGTACCTGCGTACGCCGGACGACATGTCAGCTGCGCTCGAGGTGGTAGAGCTCGAGGTGATCGCACGGCTCGAGCGTCCGGCAGTCGGCGGCGAGCGCGACCCTCAGGCCGTCGTCATCGCGCGCCGCACCTGATCACCGGCTCAGCGAGCGTCGGCAGCCTTTTCCTTCTCCTCGACGAGCTTGGCCACGTCGCGGCGCTGGACCTTGCCCATCTGGTTCGTCGGCAGTTCGTCGACGACGACGAAGCGGCGGGGTGCCTTGTACGCGGTGAGGGTCTGCTTGACGTGACTGCGCAGCGCTTTCGTGTCGACATCGCTGTGCCCCTCCGCCAAGACGACGGCCGCGACGACGTCCTCGCCACCACCCGAAGCAGGCATGCCGACGACGGCAACGTCCTCGACCGAATCGTGCTGACGCAGGGCGCCCTCGACCTCGCTCGGGTACACGTTGAATCCGCCGGTGACGATCATTTCCTTGATGCGGTCGACAACGGTGAGGTAGCCGCCCGCGCCCATCTCGACGACGTCGCCGGTGCGGAAGAAGCCGTCGTGGAACGCCTGACGCGTCTCCTCGGCGCGGCCGAAGTAGCCGCCGAACACCTGGGGTCCGCGCACGAGCAGTTCGCCCGGGCCCTCGGCGGGGGCGTCCTTCGTCACGTCCTCGGGGTCGGCGAGGCGGATCTCGACGTCGGGGAACGGCACTCCGATCGAGCCGGCGCGGCGGTCGGCGGAGATCGGGTTGCCGACGACGACGGGGCTCGTCTCCGTCAGGCCGTAGCCCTCGATGAGGTGGCCGCCGGTGGCCTGCTCCCAACGCTCGACGAGGTCGACGGGAAGCGACATCGCACCCGACAGACCGATGCGGATGCCCTTGAGGCTCACCCCGCGCTTCTCGGCCTCCTCGATGATCTTCCCGTACAGCGGCGGAACTCCGGGAGCGAACGTCGGGGTGCGGCGCTTGATGGCTTCGACGATGAGCGGCACCTCCGGCGCCGGCAGCACGAGCAGGCACGCGCCCAGGTTGATGCCGGCGAGCACCGAGATCGTCAGGCCGTAGGCGTGGAACATCGGCAGCACGACGAGGAACGTCTCGCGCCCGTCCTCGAGCTGCGCCCACGCCTTGCCCTGCAGGCAGTTGGCCACGAGGTTCGCGTGCGTGAGCGGCACACCCTTCGGCGTTCCGCTCGTGCCCGAGGTGTAGAGCATGACGGCGGCGTCGTCCTTGCTCGGGCGCGGGTGCCAGATCGGCAGGTCGCCGTACGTGAGCAGGTTCTCCCAGGCCATGACGCCGTCGGGCGCGGGGCCGGTGAGCTTCTCGCGGGAGGCGCGCGCCTTCGCGACCGGCAGGCGCAGCGCAAGGCGCTTCGCGAGCGGCAGCGCCTTCGTCACGTCGACGGAGATGATGGTGTCGATGTCGGTGGTCTGCGCGAGGTCGGTGATCATCGGCGTGATCTTGTCCCACGCGATGACGATGCGCGCGCCGTGATCGGCGAACGGCGCCTTGAGCTCGTCCTGGGTGTAGAGCGGGTTGTGCTGCACGGCGACGGCGCCGATGCGCATGATCGCCTGCGTCGCCACGATGTTCTGGGGGCAGCCGGGAAGGAGCACGGCGACGCGGTCACCGGCTTCGACACCCATCTCGACGAGGGCCGCGGCGACGCGGTGGACGTCACGGGCCAGATCGCCGTACGAGGTCACCTGCCCCATGAAGTCGATGGCGGGGCGGTCGCTGAACTTGCGTGCGGCGCGCTCGAACTGCTCGACGAGCGTCTCGGTGCCGTAGTCGAGGTGCAGCGGCACACCCGGGGCGTAGGAACCCGCCCACACCGATTCGTTCGTCATCGTTCGCCCCTCGCTCTCACGGGGTTCTCACCCCACACGTCAACCCTGCCACGCTACCCGCGTGACGAGCCTCTCAGCGACCCTCTCCGGTGTCGCGCAGATCACGTTCGCGCACCCGCCTCGGGCAACGCGCTGTTGACGACGACCACCCTGTCAGGCGCACGATGAACCCATGGCCACACCACGCATCGAGATCACCCTGGGCGACATCACGACGGAGGACGTCGACGCCATCGTCAACGCCGCCAATTCGAGCCTGCTCGGGGGTGGCGGTGTCGACGGAGCGATCCATGCCGCAGCCGGTCCCGACCTCCTCGCGGAGTGCAGGCGGGTGCGTGCGAGCGACTACCCGGACGGCCTCCCGACGGGCCGAGCCGTCATCACGGGGGCCGGTCGGATGCCGGCGCGTCACGTCGTTCACACGGTCGGCCCGAACCGTCACGCCGGCCAGACCGACCCGGCGCTGCTCGAGTCGTGCTTCCGCGAATCGCTGCAGGTGGCCGACGAGGCAGGCTGCCGGTCCGTCGCCTTCCCCGCCATCAGCGCCGGCGTGTACGGCTGGGACGTCCACGAGGTCGCTCGCGTCGCCGTGCGTACCGTCCAGGCAGCGTCGTGCGAGAACGTCGACCTCGTCCGATTCGTCCTGTTCGACAAGCGGTCCGAGGACGCCTTCCAACTCGCCCTCGGCTGACGGGGCCGGCCTTGTCGGTTCCGCGTGATTGCATGACGGCATGGAACTCGGTGAGTGGAGTGAGCGCGTCGAACGCGTGTCGGCGGGCTACGGCGACTACTACGGCGTCGAGCGCTCGCCCGAGTGGACGCTACTCAAACTCACCGAGGAGGTCGGCGAACTCGCCCAGGCGCACCTCGCGCTGAGTGGTCAGGGGCGCAACCGCGGCAAGAGCCCGGACGAGTTGCGCACCGACCTCGAGGGCGAGGTCGCCGACGTGCTCGCCATGGTGCTCGTCTTCGCCGGGCGCGCCGGAATCGACGCGGAGGCGGCACTCGAGCGGAAGTGGCTTCCGTGGGAGCGCTTCCACGGCGAGCGGGCGGCAGGCGGCGATCCGACTCCGCCCGGCGCCATCGAGGAGCGCCAATGAGCCCCTCGCGCCGGCACACCCGCATCACGACGCCGCTCGGCGATCTGCTCCTCGTCGCGAGCGCCGACGCCGTTGTCGGCGCCTACTTCGACGGCCAGAAGTACCAGCCGGAGACCGCGTGGTTCGGCGACGACGTCACGGGCACCGGCGACGACGTCCTCACGGAGGGCTCGCGACAGCTGAGTGAGTACTTCTCCGGCGACCGCCTGACGTTCGACCTGCCGCTCGCGCCGGTGGGCACCACGTTCCAGCAGCGCGTGTGGCAGCAGTTGCTCCTCATCGAACCGGGAAGCACCTCGACGTACGGCGCCATCGCCGCAGCCCTGAGCGACGACGGTGAACTCACGCCGGGGCTCGCCCAGGGTGTGGGGCAGGCCGTGGGGCACAACCCGGTCTCCGTCGTCGTGCCGTGCCACCGCGTCGTCGGATCCGACGGTTCGCTCACCGGCTTCGCGGGTGGGCTGGAGCGCAAACGGTGGCTGCTCGCCCACGAGGAGAGCGACGAACAGCGCGCCACGCGCCTGTTCTGATCGCTCCGTCCGCCGTGTCGAACCTTTCTTCCGCCGCGACCTCACACTTCGGCCCCGTCGCGCGACTACCCGGTGATGACGAACCAACCGCTCTTCCACGAGATCGTCGAGGCCCACTCCTCGACGGTGCTCGCCGTGTGCTCCTCGGTCCTGGGCCCCGGCCCCGACGCCGAAGACGCGTGGCAGGAGACCTTCGTCTCGGGCGCTCAGGGCCTACCCCTTCGACGGGGTCGCGAACGTCGAGGCGTGGCTCGTGCGGGTCGCCGGTCGACGCTGCATCGACGTCCTGCGTGGCCGTCGGCGAGAGCAGCCGATCGACGACGCCGACCTCCTCGGGGTGCTGGGTCGCGACCACGCTCCGGGCGCCGACGAGCTCGCGCTCCCGGACGAGGTGTGGGAGCACGTCGTGACGCTCACGCCGCGGCAACGGTTCGTCATCGTCCACCGGTACGTGGCGGGGTGGAGTTTCGGTGAGATTGCAGCCGAACTCGATTGCAGCCCGGCTGCTGCGCGACGCTGCGGCTCCGACGCCGTCGCCGCCCTGCGAGCTCGCCTCGTGCCGTCCGGCACGCCCACCGAGGAGTCCCGATGACATCCACACCGGCAGAAACCGCTTTCGAGGAGCGCCTCGCGGCCTTCGCGCAAACCCATGACACCGAGAGGCTCGCCACCCGTCTCGCGGCGAATGGCTCGGGCGACATCGACATCGTCTGGTGCACTCACGACTCGCCCGTCGGCACCCTGCTGCTCGCCCTCGCGGGCGATGCCCTCGTCCGTGTGGCGTTCGAGCGCGAAGGGTTCGACGTCGTGCTCGAGAGCCTCGGTGAGCGCGTCGGACGCCGCACCCTGCGGGCCGCAGCGCCGGCCGACGATCTGCGCCGTCAGCTCGATGAGTACTTCGCGGGCGTGCGCTCGAACTTCGAGACGCGCACCGACCTGCGCCTGTCGAACGCACCGTTCCGGCGCGAGGTACAGAGCAAGCTCGCCGACATCCCGTACGGCACCACCGCGAGTTACGCGCAGGTGGCGACGAACGCGGGGCGCCCCAAGGCGGTGCGCGCCGTCGGTTCGGCGTGCGCCACCAACCCGCTGCCCATCGTGTTGCCGTGCCACCGCGTCGTGCGCAGGGACGGCGGCTACGGCAACTACCTCGGGGGCGAGGAAGCCAAGCGTTTTCTCCTCGACCACGAGCACGCCCACGCTCCGGCCGCAGCGTGCGGCTGAAGCCGTCAGACCCAGCGCCAAAGTCGAGACCGAGCTGTCACCTCACCCTCTTCACACGGGCACGAGCGCGGTCGTAGCCTGTTGAAAAGCCTCGACTCGGGAGCACACGATGGACCGGACGCAGTACTGGGAACTCATCGAACAGGCACGTGACGCCGTGCCGGACGGCGACTGCGACGAGAAGGCCGACGCCTTCGTCACCGCGCTCGCCGAGCACGGCGCCGACGAGATCGCCGACGCGTGGTTGCGCCATCGCGAACTCATGCACGACGCCTATTCGTGGGACGTCTGGGGCGCCATCTCGCTCCTGCTCGGCGGGTGCAGCGACGACAGCTTCGACTACTTCCGCAGTTGGCTCATCCTCCAAGGCAGGGAGGCGTTCGACACCGTCATCGACGACCCTGATTCGCTCGTCGATCTCGTGCCCGACGGCGAGATCGACGAGAACGCCTACGAGTGCGAGGAACTCGAAGGCGCGCCCTTCGTCGCCTACGAGGAGGTCACGGGCGAACAGATGCCGCTGCATCGCGACATCCCCGACGAACCCGACCTCGGCGAGGAGTTCGACTTCGACGACGACGAGGAGATGAAGCGTCGCTACCCGCGGCTGTGGGCGCGCGTCAACGGCTGATCGCCGCGGATCAGCTCGTCGTCACGAGCCGAACCAACGTGAGGAGGCGTCGGGAACCGCCCGGTTCCCGTCGCCTCCTCACGTTCTCGTTCGAGCGTCCGCCTGCCTGTAGGGCGAACGCAGCAAGCCTCCGTCAGGCGCTCACGTCCTTGAGGTGATGCTCGAGGTCGTGGAGGAAGTAGACAGCCAACGTCGCCACGGTGAAGGTCGAACCGTTGTCCCGCAGGCCTCGCCGACCCCACTCATCGTCCCTGACGGCGTCCCACTGGTCGGCCGTCTGCGTCGCCTCACGGCGGTAGGCCTCGGCCACACCCTGCGGCTCGTCCTCGCCGTAGCGCGAATCGACGGCCACCGTATCCGGATCCCAGTTCGGGAACGTCGGGTCGTCCTGCGCGAGCATGAGGTCGAGGCGGCCGCGGTACAGCGCGTTGATGTCACGTACGTGGCAGGCGTACTCGAGCGGTGACCACACGTCCGGAGCCGGACGACGCGGCGCGTCGAGGCGGTCGAGCACGGCCTCCCACTTGGGGATGGTCGCGCGAACGCGCTTCCCGGTCGTCTGGACGTCGAAGTCCGGCGAGAAGCCGCATTCGTCGCACCCATCGGTGACGACAGCCATCCAGCCCTTGTCGGGCGATGCGCCGTCCTCACCGTTCTGACGTGCGGATTCGGTGTCTTCGACGGGCCGCTCGGCGAGCCCGCCCTGCTGGTTTTCGTCCATGCTCGCCACCCTGCCACGACAGGCGCTCAGGTTCACGTCTTAGGCGAACCTCAGTCACGGAATGCTTTGGCGCAGTTCACCTCACGTCTGCTCTCACGTCGCTTGCCGAGCGCTTGCACGCCACAGGATCGCTCCCCGTGGGCGTCTGCGGATGCCCCTGGCCCTCGCCCCATTTCCGAACGCACCAGGAGTCTCCCGTGAGCCCGAAGCTGCTTCCCCTCGTCAACACTCGTCACGGCTCGCGCAGCTACAAGACGTGTGAGTACCGCTGCGCGAACCAGTGCGACGCCCCGACGCCGAACACGTCGGAGAACGAGGAGTTCGCGACGCTCGCCCGTCGCGCCATCGCTCGCCGCTCGGTGCTCAAAGCCACGGCCGGAACGATGGTTCTCGGCGGCCTCGCGGCCTCGCCGGCCGCAGCAGGCGGCAAGGGGCACGGCCACGGCCATGGCCACCGCGGTCCGAAGAAGGTCGGAACGACGGAGTTCACCTCCGTCGCGCCCAACCGCAAGGACGACGTCGTCAACGCTCCCGAGTTCACGCACGACGTCGTCATCCGCTGGGGTGACCCGGTGACGGCACGCGCGCCCAGGTTCAACGCCTACAAGCAGACGCCGGAGGCTCAGGCCCAGCAGTTCGGCTATAACAACGACTACGTCGGCCTCATCCCGCTCGACGGCCGCCGCGCTCTGCTGTCGGTCAACCACGAGTACACCGACCCGGAGCTCATGTTCCCCGCAGGCATGGACGAGCTGACGAAGAAGAAGGTCGAGATGGCTGCCCACGGCCTCGCCGTCGTCGCCATCGAGAAGGGCCGCAAGAAGGGTTCGTGGCACACGGTCGACCCGCGCCGCTCGCGCTACAACCGTCGCGTCACGGCGTCCACACCGCACCAGGTCGACGGCCCCGCCGCAGGCCACCCGATGCTGCGCACGAAGGCCGACCCGCGCGGCCGCACGATCCTCGGAACGTTCGCCAACTGCTCCGGTGGCACGACGCCGTGGGGTACGACCCTGCACGGTGAGGAGAACTTCCACGGCTACTTCGACGCCTCCGGTTCGCTCGACTCGACGCAGTCCGCTGCGTACGCGCGCTACGGCATCAACGGCAAGGGCAAGGGCTGGAAGGAGGTCGACGAGCGCTTCGACCTGACGAAGGCCCCGAACGAGCCGAACCGCTTCGGCTGGGTCGTCGAACTCGACCCGCTCGACCCGAGCGCGCCGCCGGTCAAGCACACGATGCTGGGGCGCCTCAAGCACGAGGGCTGCAACGTCACGATCGCCGAGGACGGCCGCGTCGTCGCCTACACCGGTGACGACGAGAAGGGCGAGTACATCTACAAGTTCGTCTCGCGCGACCGCTACCGCCGCGACCGTTCGCCGCACTCGCGCCGCCACAACAAGGCGCTGCTGTCGGCCGGCACCCTCTACGTCGGTAAGTTCACCGGTGACGGCACCGCTGACGGCCTCCACGACGGCACCGGCACCTGGATCCCGCTCACGAGCGACCGAAAGTCCTACGTGCCGGGCATGAGCGTCGCCGAGGTGCTCATCCACACGCGCGTCGCCGCCGACAAGGTGGGCCCGACGAAGATGGACCGCCCCGAGGACATCGAGCCGAACCCGGTCAATGGCAAGGTCTACTGTGCGCTGACGAACAACTCCGACCGTGGCAAGAAGTTCACGACGGACGAGGCGAACCCGCTCGGCACGTCGATGGTGCGCGAGTCGCTCGGTGCGCCGCTGACGGCGAAGTCGGGCAACCGCAACGGCTACGTCCTCGAAATCACCGAGAAGGGCCGCAAGACGGCGACGTCGTTCACGTGGGATCTCATGCTCATCTGCGGCGACCCGGCCGCGCAGGAGACCTACTTCGCGGGCTTCCCGAAGGAGCAGGTCAGCCCGATCTCGTGCCCGGACAACGTCGCCTTCGACGCCGAGGGCAACCTGTGGATCTCCACGGACGGCAACGTCCTCGGCTCGAACGACGGCCTCTTCCGGGTGCCCACCGAGGGCCCGGAGCGCGGACGCGTGCAGCAGTTCCTCACCGTGCCCTTCGGCGCCGAGACCTGTGGCCCGCTCGTCTCCCCCGACCAGCTGTCGGTCTTCACCGCCGTTCAGCACCCGGGTGAGACGGACGACGCCACGTTCGAGAAGCCCACGAGCACGTGGCCGCACACGGACGCCTTCCCGCGCCCGTCGGTCATCGTCTCGTACGCCAAGTGACGCAACCGATCGTCTGAGGGAGCGGCCCGAGCGCGCACGGTGCGCGTCGGGCCGCTCGTTCGTGTCCGCGCCCGCGCGTCGGCATGGACGTTCTACGCTGACCCACGATGCCCGACGACGCCCGCCCCGCCCACCGCCATCCACGCGCGGTGGCTCTCGTGGCGCTCGGTGGGGCGCTCGGCGCGGCGGCCCGCTTCGGCGTCGCCGAGGCGCTGCCCCACGCCGACGGTGACGTTGCGTGGGCGACGTTCGTCGTCAACATCGCGGGTGCCTTCGTGCTCGGTTGTCTGCTCGAAGCGCTGACCCGCAGCGGACCCGACACCGGGGCACGCCGCTCCGTACGCCTCGTTCTCGGCACCGGGTTCTGTGGTGCCTTCACGACGTACAGCACCTTCGCGCACGACACCGTGACGCTCGACAGGGGCTTCGGCGTCGGGGTGGGCTGGGCCGCGCTCCAGGTGACGTGCGGTCTTCTCGCCGCCGCGTTCGGCGCCGTCGTCGGCGCTGCCGCCACCTCGAGGCGGCGGGCATGACGGCGCTTCTCGTTGCTCTGGGCGGCGCGCTCGGCGCGGTGCTGCGTTCGGTGACCGACGGCGAGATCAAGCTGCGCTCCCGCCGCACCTGGCCGATCGCCACGCTGTGCATCAACGTGGTCGGCTCGTTCGTGCTCGGCCTCGTCGCGGCACTGAACACGAGCGCTACGGTGACCGCCTTCGTCGTCACAGGGGTGTGCGGCGGGTTCACGACGTTCTCGACGGCCAGCGTCGAAGCGATCGGCTTGGTGCGCGAGCGCCGCGGCGTGACGGCTCTGGCCTACGTCCTCGCGTCAGTGCTCGTCTGCGTCTCTGCGGTTCTCGTCGGCATGGCGCTCGGGCACGCGCTGGTCTGAGCGCGGACGCTCGTTGGGGAACCAGGCCTCGACGGTGAGGCCGTCCGGGCTCGAATCGAAAGTGAGGCGCCCGCCGACGGATTCCATGAGGGCCGTCGTGATGGCCAGACCGAGCCCCGAACTCGTCGCGCTCGTGCGGTCGCGGTTACCGAATCTCTTTCCGGGAGAGGCGGCCACGGCTTCGGGCAGGCCCGGACCGTTGTCCTCCACCCGCACCACGACTCCACCGTCTCGCACGTCGACCGTGACACCGACGTCGGTGCCGGCCGGCGTGTGCCGCCGAGCATTGGCGACGAGGTTCGTCACGACACGACGCACGCTCGCCTCGTCACCGACGACGACGGCGGGCTCGTCAACGGCGTGGAACGCCCACCGGTGTTCCGGCGCGAGCAGCGTGGCGTCGGAGAGTGCTTCGAGGGCGATGAACGTGACGTCGACCTCCGCGTCGTCCAGTTGACGCTCGTCCTCGACGCGCGCCAGAACGAGCAGGTCGTCAACGAGCCGGCCCATGCGCCGCCCCTCGCGTTCGATGCGCTCGAGCGACGGACGCAGCTGGTTGCCCTCCGGGGCGAGCGCCGTGATGGCCGCGAAGAGTTCATCGGCCTCGGCCGGAGTGAGTTTCTCGCCGGGCTCCAGGCGGGCAGGCCACACGTGCGACATGTTGGCGTAGTAGTCGTCGACGATCGAACCCGACAGTTCCGCGTGCGAGCGGACGACGGCGATGGGCGTCCGGAGTTCGTGACTGACGTCAGCGAGGAAGGCGCGCCGGGTGGCCTCCCCCTCGTCGCGCCGTCGCAGAGCCTCCTCGACCTGCTCGAGGAGGTTGTTGACCGAGCGAGCAACCGCATCGACCTCCTCGACACTCGATTCCCCCTCGGGGACGCGTCGGCGCACGGCGTCCGTCACCGAGCCGACCGGTGTGGCCGCCATGTCCGACGTCGTGGCTGCGATCTCCCGCAGGGGCCGCGTGAGCCGACGCGTTCCGAGGGCTCCGACGCCGGCGGCCAGGACGCCCGCGAGAAGCCACACGACCCCTTCGAAGAGTCCCAGCTTGGCGAGGTCACGCTCGGTCGTCTCGTCGGAGGTCGCGACGAGAACCCGCCGTTCGGGTGTTACGGCGACCAGCACGCGCATCTCGTCCCGGTCGTTGAACGTGACCGAGTGAAGCCCCGGCGACCCCTGCACGAGACGCCCGAGTTCGTCGCGATCGGCCGCAGTGACCGTGCGGTCCTCACCGACGGCCGCGATGTCGACGTCGTCGCCGGTCTGCCACAACGCGAGGCTTCCGCCCGGCAGTTCGGACGCGAGTTCTTGCACGCTCGCCTGGGGATGGGACACCGCCGTACGCAACTGCCTGTCCATGGAGTCGTGCATGACCGTGCGGGTGACGAGTACGGACACGCTGGTGCCGACAGCCGTCACGCAGAGCGCCAGAAGGACGATGAGCGTGACGATGCGACGCTCGAGGGTGCGCGGCAAGAAGCTGCGCAGTGCTCTCATGCGCCCGGACGCATCGTGTACCCGATGCCCCGCACGGTGCGGATGAGCGGGAGCCCGTCGGCATCGATCTTCTTGCGCAGATACGAGATGTAGAGCTCGACGACGTGCTCGCCGCCGGCGAAGTCCTCACCCCAGACGGCCGAGAGCAGCTCTTGCTTCGAGCACACCCGACGGGCGTTCTCCGCGAGGTGGCGGGCGAGCGCGAATTCCGTGGCGGTGAGCTTGATGGGCACGCCCGCACGCTCCACCTCGAAGGTGGAGGTGTTGATGACGAGGTCGTCGACGGCGAGGTGATCGCCCTGCGCCGCTGCGGTGAGGCCGCGACGGCGCACGAGAGCCTCGGCTCGCACGATGACCTCTTCGAGGCTGAAGGGCTTCGTCAGGTAGTCGTCACCACCCTGGCGGATGCCGGCAACGCGATCGTCGACGCCGTCCCGCGCCGTGAGGAAGATGACGCCGACCTCGGGGTTGAGCGCACGCAACCGAGCGAGCACCTCGAAGCCGTCGATGTCGGGAAGACCGATGTCGAGGACAACGACATCGGGTTCGCTGATGCGGCACTTGGCGACGGCCACTTCCCCGGTGGGCGCCGACTCGGCGTCCCACCCCTGGAAGCGGAAACCTGCAGTGAGGGAGTCGACGAGCCCGGGCTCGTCGTCGACGACGAGGACACGCAGTGCTCGGCCACCCGTGTGGGGAGGCGTTTTCGGTGCGCTCATGCGTCCACAGTAGGGCGTCGCCCACCGCGCGAGGCCACCCTTGGCCGCGGCAGGTCGCATGAGAAGGAATTCTGAAAAAGTAGTTGTATCTTCAATGACGTGCCCGGGGTCGTGCTCCCGTTCCCCCCTTTGTGTGATGCGCCCCGGGCACGCTCACTCTTCGCAGCGCGGCTGCGCACTGCAGGCTCGGTGTCCACAAGCAGCGCGGGAATCGCGCTCTTCGATCGGCTCGAGCGGGCCCTTCAACAGGCCGCACCACGCGACCCTTTCGTGGTTGGTCAGTTCGGGCCACGCTCCTTTTCATGGACCCGAGAACCGAGACCTCCCGCCTCGTCCTGGTGAGCAGCGAGCCGGATGAACTCCGCACCAGCCCAGCGCTCCCGGACGCACGCCACGCCACCTCAGCTTGTCTGGACGACGACCTCGACTGGCACGCCCTGCTGCTCGCGGCGGGCATCCGCCAGGAGCGAGGCGACCCCCGCGAATGGCGCGCTGCGCCCCGACGGGCCGGGCTCGCCTCCTCAGTCATCGACGCGATCATGACGCCCCGCGTCACCTCCGTCACGGTCGAGAACGCCGTCACGAGGTTCGTCGACCGCTTCGGTGACGGCGACCTCGATGTCCTCCGGGGCGCGATGGACGAGCTCGGGGCCGAGCGGTGGCGCACTGAGGTTCTGACGAGCCATCGGGTCGTGCCGCGCAAGGACGCCCCGTACAAGGCCGACGTCATCGCCGAGGCTGCCGAGGTGCTGCGCCACTACGACGTGTGGGCCGCCGACCACCTCGTCGAACGCGCTCGGGACGAGCTGCTGCGCGGAGCGTGGTGTGCCGTCACCGGCCAGTCGAGCGGCTTCACCTGGCGGCATCTGCTGCTGGCCGCGGGCTTGGACGATCCCCTCGTCTGCCCGCTCACGCGGCGGTTCGTCCGGCGTCACCTCGGACGGCGTGCGGCCGCCGCACCGGAGACGGAGCTCCTTGCGGTCATGACGCGGGCCGCCTGCCTGCTCGGCGTCGACACGCTGAAACTCGACCACCAACTCTGGCGCGCTGCGCTCACGCCTCCGCCCCACCGTGGCGTGAGCCAGGGCGGGGCGGGGAGCGACGGCGTCAGCCGCGAGGAGACATCAGACGGTGCGACGCAGGCGAGCGACGACGGCGCCGATGCCGGCGACGAGCAGGAGGCCGAGGCCCGCGAGGCCAGTGACGGCCTGCTCGTTCCTCATCCCGTCGGTCTCGACCTTGGGGCCGGTGGTCGAGGTGCTGGAGGATGACGGGTTACCGCCACCGCTCGTGCTCGTACCGTCCGTCGGGGACGCCGTCGGCTCGTCCGTGGTGGACGGGTCGCTCGGCTCGCTCGTGCTCGAGGGGTCGCTCGGCTCGCTCGTCGGGTCCGTGGGTCCCGTGGTCGGGTCCGTCGGCTCGGTGGTCGGGCCGGTCGGGGTCGTCGTCGGCGCACCACCCTCGATCGTGACGGGGAAGCCGCCGCTCGTGCCGGTCGGCGCAGCCTTGAAGGTGACGAGGGCATCACCCGAGGCGTCGGCCGGCACCGTGAACTTCACCGAAGCCGTGCCGTGGTTGGCCGGGTAGGGCGGTGTCGTGGACGAGCTCGTCGTGATGGGGAACGTGCCCACGGACGTGCCGTCGACGAAGACCTCGACGCTCTTGTTGGCGGGCGCGCCCTTGCTGGTCATGTCGAAGCCGGAGACGGTGAACGACGCCTCCTTGCCCGCGGTGAGCTTCGTCGGCTGGTCCACCACGGAGAGCGACTGCTTGGCGTAGCTCGGCGAGAGCGGGCTCGCGGCCTTGAGCCACTCGACGAACAGACCCTGGTCGATGAGGCCGGAATCGCTCACGGCTCCGCCCTCCTTGAGGGCGGTGAAGTTGTCGCCACCGGTGATGAGGAAGGAGTTGGACGCCACCGTGTAGCTCTTGGACTCCTCCAGCGGCTTGCCGTCGACGAGCACGGAAGTGATGCGCTCACCGGCGGGCTTGTTCTCGTCGAACGTGTACGTCACGTTCTTCGACAGGCCGAGCTTGAGGAACGGGCGCGAGCTGCCCTCCGGCTGCCACTGCTGCTCGAGAATCTTGACGAGCGTTGCGCCCGTGACCTCACGGGTTGCAACGGTGTTGTTGAACGGCATGACGGCGGCGGCCTGCGCGAAGGTGAGGTTGCCGGACGCGTCGGGCACGAGGTCGGCGCGCACGCCGCCGGGGTTCATGAGGCCGATCTCGACGCTGCCGGTGCGGCCCGGCTTGTTGAGCGAGTCGACGTAACTCTGCGCGATGAGGTTCGACAGGTTCGACTCGGCCAGACGGTCGTCGCGGCTGCCGTCCGCCTTGAGCGCCGAGGTGATCGGACCGCTGCTCTGGGCGACGACCTGCTTACCGATCTCCTCGGCACGGGCGTTGGCGGAGTCGACGACAGCGGCAGCCGCCGTGTACGCGGGCAGCGAGGTGCACGCGTCGCTCGGTGCACTCACCGGGCGGTTCGTCACCTTGTACTGCGTCACCTTGCCGCTCGCCTTGTCGTAGCCGAGCTGCAGAACGCCGAGGTACTTCGCGTAGAAGTCGGTCTGAATGATCGGGCGCGTGCCTTCACCGCCGGGAACAGGCGCGTCCCAGCTGTAGAGCTGGTGCGTGTGACCGGTGAAGATGGCCGAGACGTCGCCGCTCGTCTTCGTCACGATGTTGTTGAACACGGGGCTCGCGGCCTGCATCGACGACAAGGTGGCCTCGCCGCCCTCCGGCGCACCCTCGTGGTACTCGGCGACGACGACGTCGGCCTCACCGTTCGCGGCGTTCCCGTCCTTGAGCTTGGCGGCCACGCGGTTGACGGCAGCCACCGGATCGCCAAAGGTCAGGCCGGCCACACCGTCACCGGCCACCATGTTGGGCGTGTCGGTCGTGACGGCACCGACGACGGCCACCTTGACGCCGTTGACATCGAGCACCTTGTACTCGGGCAGAGCGGGCGTCGTGGTGCCGCTCTTGTAGACGTTGGCGCCGAGGTAGGTCCAGCTCGCGCGCGAGCTGACCCGGCCCGTCAGGTCGTCGAAGCCCTTGTCGAACTCGTGGTTGCCCACCGAGCTGGCCTCGAGACCGAGAGCGTTGAGGAAGTCGATCGAGGGGTTGTCCTGCTGCGAGGCCGACTCGAACGGCGTGCCACCGACGTTGTCGCCCGCGGAGATGAACGACGCGTCCGGGTACTCGGCCTTCGCCGACGCCACGGTGCAAGCGAAGTCCTTGGTGAAGTGGCCGTGGAAGTCGTTGGTGCCCAGGAGCGTCAGAGGCGTGAGGTCGCCGTCGAGAGAGTCGACAGGCGCAGCGGCGAGCGCGGAGGGGGCGAACGTGCCGGCGCACGCGAGGGCGAGGACGCCGGTGAATGCGGATCGGCGCACGAGGGAGCTCGACATGGTTGGGGGTGTCCTTCGGATTCGGCTGCGCCGCAGGCGCGGGGAGGGTGCCCGACCATCTTGCGGGAGGGTTCGGCCCTCGAATGCGTTTGCGAGACGATCGGCATCGAATCGTCATCTGACGTTCATTCAGGACTGGCGGAATAGTTGAACCTTCAACTACATTGAAGGAAGCGCCAACACTTCACGGCCACCGAGGAGGCCCCCAATGCCCGCAGTCACCGCAGACACGCTCACGCTGCCGCACCTGCCCGAGGCGAGCCCGCAGGCCGTCGAGCGCTCCCTGCGCCGCCAGATCACCGGGCCGAAGGGCTTCGAGGGTGAGGGTTTTCCCGTCACCCGTGCCTTCGCCGGCCTCACCCACGCCGAGCTCGACCCGTTCGTCCACATGGACGAGATGGGCGCGGTCAACTACGCGCCGGGCGAGCCGCGCGGCACCGACTGGCACCCGCACCGCGGCTTCGAGACGGTCACCTACATCATGGACGGCCGCTTCCAGCACCAGGACAGCCACGGCGGTGGCGGCATGATCGAGAACGGCGCCACGCAGTGGATGACGGCCGGTTCCGGCGTGCTCCACATCGAGACGCCCCCGGCGGAACTCGTCGTGTCCGGCGGCTTCTTCCACGGTGTTCAGCTCTGGGTCAACCTGCCCAAGGCCGAGAAGTGGGCCGACCCGCGCTACCAGAACCTCGAGGGGACCGATTCCGAGCTCATCACGACGCACGACGGTGGGGCGCTCATCCGCATCATCGCCGGATCGATCGGCGGCCACCGCGGGCCGGGCTCGACGCGCACGCCGATCACGATGGCGCACGCCAGCATCGCTGCGGGGGCGCGCGCCGACATCCCGTGGGATCCGTCCTACAACGGAATCGTCTTCGTCTTCTCCGGTTCGGGCACGATCGGCCGCGACCGTCGTCCGATCACGGCCGGCCAGACGATCGTCACCGGCCCTGGCGACCTCATGACGCTCACCGCCGACGAGCGCCAGGACGTCGAGACCCCGGCGCTCGAGGTGCTGCTGCTCGGAGGCCGCCCGCTGCGCGAGCCCGTCGTGCAGTACGGCCCGTTCGTCATGAACACCAAGGCCGAGGTCATCGAGGCGTTCGAGGACTTCCAGCGTGGCCGCCTCGGTCGCGTGCCCGCCGGCGGCATCCGCCCCTACCGCGCGAGCGCGTCGGAGATCGCGGAGGCCAAGGAGAAGCGTCTGCGCGAAGCCGTGGCGTCGATGCCGCACGGCGGTGACATCAGCGAAGGGTGAGTCGGCAGGAGGTCTGCCGACGCCCGACGTTCGGCCCGGTGCGCGCGCTCCAGTTCGCGCACCGGGCCGTCCACATGCCTGTGGCATCCGTGGAGTGCCCGTGCGTTGTCGGGGCCGGGCGTTACCCTCACCGACATGACGACGAAGATCGCCCTGGCCACAGGAGCCTCTGCCGGTATCGGTGAGGCCATCGCACGCGCCCTGCTCGACGAAGGGTGGACGGTGTACGCCGCAGCACGCCGCGTCGATCGCATGGCGGGCCTCGCCGACCGCGGCGCTCACGTTCTCGGCATGGACGTCACGGACGACGCGTCAATGACCGCGGGTGTTCAGCGCATCCTGGACGAGTGCGGACGCATCGATGCCCTCGTCAACAACGCCGGCTACGGCTCGTACGGCGCCCTCGAGGAGGTGCCGATGGACGAGGCCCGCCGCCAGTTCGAGGTCAACGTCTTCGGCCTCGCGCGCCTGACGCAGCTCGCACACCGACGATGCGCGCCCAGCACAGCGGACGCATCGTCAACATCTCGTCGATGGCCGCCCACATCTACGAACCGCTCGGCTCCTGGTACCACGCGACGAAGTTCGCGGTGAACGGCCTGTCCGATTCCCTGCGCCTCGAACTCAAACCGTTCGGCATCGACGTCGTCACCGTGCAGCCCGGCGGCATCAAGTCCGAGTGGGCCGGCATCTCCGCCGACTCGCTCGAGCAGCGCAGTGGCCACGGACCCTATGCGACGCAGGCCCGCACCCTCGCGACGATGCTGCGCGGCAGCGACGCGAACTCCTCCGAACCCGAGGTCGTCGCGCGCGCCGTCGTCGCGGCGTGCACGGCGAAACGACCGCGCAGCAAGTACACGATCGGCATGGGAGCCAAGCCCCTCGTCGCCGCACGCCGCGTCCTGCCGGACCGCGCCATGGACGCCCTCCTCAGCGCCGCCTTCGACCAGGCACCCAAGCTCGTCGAGCGACGCGCCAAGCGGGACGCCTCGTGATGCGCCCACTCGCCGGCTCCTCCGGCCTCCTCCGACGCCCGACCGGCCGGCTCTACGCCGCGGCCTCGGCCCTGACGAGCGGAGCCGCCGCCGTCGGCAACGACCGCGCACACGCCGCGACGAAGTACGCCGTCGCGCCCCTGCTCATGCTCGACCTGGCCGCGCAGCCGGGCGCTTTCAGCCCCGCCCGCCGCACCACGACGGCAACCCTGCTCACCGCCCTCACAGGCTCCGCCCTCGGCGATCACTTCATGCTCGCCGAGTCCCGCTCCACCGGCACGACGGCCCGGGCCCACCTGCGGCGTGGCGCGTCGGCGTTCGCCGTGCAGCAGCTCGGCCTCATGACGGTGCTCGCTCGCGTCGGCTACCGCTTCCGCCGCGAGGCGAGCCTCGCGGCGGGCGTCACGCTTGCCGCCCTCGCCGTCGTCGACGGCCTCGCGGCACGTCGCGACGGCGCCGGCAGCACACCCGACCCCGTCGTCGTTGGGTACGGTGTCCTGCTCGCCTCGATGGCGGCTCTGACGCAGGGGGCACCGGCGGGCACCGGCCCCTTCGCCGCGATCCGCATCGGGGGCCCACTGTTCCTCGTCTCCGACGCAGTCATCGTCGCGCGGCAACTGTTGCCCGAGGGGCCTGGCCGCAACGTCGCAGACGGCATCGTCATGTCCACCTACACGGCAGCCCTGGGCCTCCTCGTCGACGGCACGGCACGCCTGCGGTAATGCTCGCAGTAGGCCCGTCGGCCGTAGGCTGACGGCATGGCCCTTCAGATCGACTATTTCGCCGCCGCGACCGACGAGGAGGCCGCTCGCACGGTCGATCTCGAGTCCGGCCTGCGCTCCCTCCCCTTCGACGACGAGTCCTATTCCGCTGCACCCGAGTACGACGTCGTCGCGAGTCAGGACGTCGACCCGGGCCTCGCGCTCGGCTACCTCAACGAGCTGCTCACGGGGGTTCCCGTCGAGGAGTTCCTCGACTCGGGCTGGCCCGCACCGGTGGCCGTCAGCGCCGACGAACAGAAGTTCGTTCTCCAGGTCGATCCGGGGTTCGTGGCGCTCATGTCGACGCGTGAAGCTCCGTTCGACGGGCTGGCCGCCCAGTGGTCCGCCGTGGAAGCACCCGAGGGCGCGGACGAGTGGAACCCTCACCCTCGCGATCTCGCCGACTTCCTCGCCGAGTTCGTCGCTCTGACGCTACGCGCGCAGGACGAGGGCAAGCACATCTACTGCTGGCTCTGGCCCTGATCCCCACCCGAGGACCACACCCGAGGATTCTCGGCGTTCGAACAACGCCGGCTTCGGGTGGACCCTTGACCACGATGTCAAACACGCTTTACTGTAAAGGAACCTTCACAGTAAAGCGTGTTTGACATCGCGAAAGGGGAACACCATGACCACGCAGAGCACCTGGGGCAGCACACGTTCGGGCCGTTCACCCTGGCCGGGCGCCATCGGAATCGGCGTGGCAGTGGCCGCTGTCCTCGGACTCACCGTCTGGGCGTTCGCCAGCGGCACCAACGGGCTCGTCTACGGCATCGTTCTCGCCGCCGCGTCCTTCATGCCCGGTCTCGCGCTCGGGTGGGTTGTCGTCGTCGACCGCCGCACCGTGAAGGGCGCAGTGCGCAACCCGGAGGAAACCGTCGAAGCGCAGTGGTACGACCGGGCCACGCGCGGCACCTTCCACGACCTGCTCGTGGTCATGGGCCTCACCGCGACGGCACTGAGCGTCGTGCCTCAGTGGCGGGACGGACTCACCGCGTCGGATGCCCTCCTCGCCTGCATGGTGTTCGCGGCGGCAGACGTCAGCGTGCGCTACCGGCTCATCAAGCGACGCGAGAGCTGACGTGGAGAACAATCTGCCCGCGCTGCGCGCCGAGCGCGGCTGGTCGCAACAGCGGCTGGCCGACGAGCTCGGCGTCTCGCGGCAGACCGTCATCTCGATCGAGAAGGGGCGTTACGACGCCTCGCTCCCCCTGGCCTTCAGCCTCGCGCGCGTCTTCACGTGCCGCATCGAGGACATCTTCACGCCCGAGGGCTAGAGCTCGGCGAGCCCCAGCGTCTCGTAGGCGTGCCAGGCCGGCTCCTCGTACGGGTGCGCCGCCAGGACGGCGTCGACGACGCGGCGAGCGTCAGGCCGAGGCACGACCATCTCGACGCGCATCTCGTCGACGACCTCGGGCTCACCGACCCGACCGATCGTCGGGCGGGCCCCGACCTGGGGTTCGAATCGCCCTTCACCTGCCGCGCTGAACGAGCAGGCCCGGTAGTTACCGATCGCCCCGGCGCCGGCACGGGCCGCCGCCCGTCGAACACGGTCGGCAGCCTCCCGCGGCACGAACACCACGACGACGACCAACCCGCCCGAACGCGAACGATCCTGACGGGCCGGAGCGGCAACGGTGCCCACCTGGCGCGACTCAGCGGACTCGTCGCCCACCATTCCGAGGTAGGCGAGCGCCGTCCGCACGAACCTCGACGCCATCAGCCGAAGAGGACGGCGACGTCGTCCCACTGCTCACGCGGGACCTTCTTGAGTTCCTTGGTGGCCTCGTCCATCGGCACCGTCTCGATGTCGATTCCCTTGAGCGCCACCATCTGCCCCCACTTGCGCTGCATCACCGCGTCGATGGCGGCGTGCCCGAACCGGGTGGCGAGCACACGGTCGTACGCCGTCGGTACACCGCCGCGCTGCAGATGGCCGAGCGTCGCAGCGCGCGTCTCGATGCCGGTCTTCGCCTCGATGAGCGGCGCGAGCGCCTCGCCGATACCACCCAGACGCGGACGCCCGGCGGCGTCGAGGCCGCGTTCGGCGACGATGTTCTCCGACTCGCCGCGGTCGTTCTTGAGCTGGAAGCCCTCGGAGACGACGACGACAGGCGCGCGACCGCGGGCCTGAGTCAGGCGCACCCACTCGGCGATCTGCTCGAGCGTCACCGACACCTCGGGGATGAGGATGGCGTGCGCGCCACTCGCGATACCGGCGTGCAGCGCGATCCAGCCGACGTGGCGGCCCATGACCTCCACGACCATGCACCGGTGGTGCGCCTCGGTGGTCGTGCGCAGACGGTCGATCGACTCCGTGGCGATCGAGACCGCCGTGTCGAAACCGAAGGTGTAGTCCGTGCCGGACAGGTCGTTGTCGATGGTCTTCGGGACGCCGACGATGGGGAGCCCGTCGATCGCGAGCCGCGCGGCGCCCGAGAGCGTGCCCTCGCCGCCGATGGCGATGACGGCCTCGATGCCGTGGCGATCCATGACCTCACGGATCGCCTTCGGCCCGCCCACGCCGTCGATACCGTTGTAGGGGTGCGTGCGGGACGTGCCGAGAATCGTGCCGCCCTCCTTGGAGAGCCCTCGCACCCGCCGACGCGGCAGCGGCGAGATGTCGTCGACGATGAGCCCGCGCCATCCGTCCCGGATACCGACGAACTCCTGCTCGTAGATCTTGTCGCCCTTCATCACGGCGCCGCGGATGACGGCGTTGAGTCCGGGGCAGTCGCCCCCGCTGGTGAGAATGCCGATGCTCATGCTTCCAGTCTCACGCATTCGCCCCGGCGGGACGAATGGAGGCGGCGGCGTCTCTCCCACCGGACGTTCGCCGCCCGTCGACGCGGTGATTCGCCTCACCGCTGCACCCCCATGTCACCCGCAGGTCATCTGGAGATAGGACAATGCGCCTCATGACGAGCGATTCACCCGGAAGTACGCTGCTGCGCGCCGACCTGGCACCGGCGCCACGAACGCTCGTCGACATCCTGCGCGAGACGGTGGCCGCCAACCCGGATGCGCCGGCCGTGGACAACGGCGTCGACGTTATGACGTACGCCGAGTTCGCCGACGCCGCAGAGCAGTTCGCCGACGCCCTACACGAGATGGGTATCGGCTCCGGCGAGCGGATCGGCATCCGCATCCCGTCCGGAACGCTCGACCTCTACGTCGCGATCGCCGGCACCCTCGTCGCTGGATGCGCCTACGTCCCGGTCGATTTCGACGATCCTGACGAGCGCGCCGACACCGTCTTCGGTGAGGCCGACGTCGCCGCCATCGCGGGCAAGGACCTCGTCATCAGCCCCCGCGAACACGAGCACGCGGACGACGGCAACACCCACACCGGCGACCCGGGCCTCACCGACGACGCATGGATCATCTTCACGTCGGGTTCCACGGGCAAGCCCAAGGGCGTCGCCGTGACGCACCGCAACGCCGCCGCCTTCGTCGACGCCGAGGCGAACCTCTTCCTCCAGGACGCCCCCATCGGCCCGGGCGACCGCGTCATGGCGGGCTTGTCCGTCGCGTTCGACGCGAGCTGCGAGGAGATCTGGCTCGCGTGGCGTTACGGGGCCTGCCTCGTGCCCGCGCCGCGCAGCCTCGTGAAGTCCGGCATGGATCTCGGCCCGTGGCTGAGCGCCAACGACATCACCGTCATCTCCACCGTGCCGACGCTCGTCGCGCTCTGGCCGCACGAGGCGCTGGCCGAGGTACGCCTGCTCATCCTCGGCGGAGAGGCCTGCCTGCCCGAGATCGGCGCGCGCCTGGCGAACGAGCGACGCGAGGTGTGGAACACCTACGGCCCCACCGAGGCCACCGTCGTCGCCTGTGCCGCGCAGCTGACGGGCGAACCACCCGTGCGCATCGGCCTGCCGCTGGACGGCTGGGACCTCGCCGTCGTCGACGGCGAGGGCAACCCCGTGCCCGAGGGCGAGCCCGGCGAGCTCATCATCGGCGGCGTCGGGCTCGCCCGCTACCTCGACCCGGCCAAGGACGCAGAGAAGTACGCCCCCATGCCGACGCTCGGCTGGGAGCGCGCCTACCGCAGCGGCGACATCGTCGTGAACGACCCGCAGGGCCTCGTCTTCAACGGCCGAGCCGACGACCAGATCAAGCTCGGCGGCCGGCGCATCGAGCTCGGCGAGATCGACTCGAACCTGCTCCAGCTTCCCGGCGTGAGCGGCGCAGCCGCTGCCGTGCGTACCTCCCAGACCGGCAACAAGCTTCTCGTCGGCTACCTCACCGTCGAGGACGGTTTCGACCGCAAGGCCGCCACCGCTCATCTGCGCGAGACCATGCCCGCGGCGCTCGTGCCTCAACTCGCGGTCGTCGACACGCTGCCGACGCGCACCTCCGGCAAGATCGACCGCGACGCCCTGCCGTGGCCGCTCGAGATCACCCCCGACGACGAGGACGGCGCCTTCACCGGCACCGCAGCCCGCCTTCGCGAGCTCTACACCGCCATCCTCGGCGCACCGCCGGCCTCCCCCGAGGACAACTTCTTCGACCTCGGCGGCGGTTCGCTGAGCGCCGCCCAACTCGTCGCCCGCGTCCGCGAGACGCACCCCGAGTTCACGGTCGCCGACGTCTACGAGAACGAGTCGATCGCCGAGCTCGCCGCCGCGATCGACGCGATGGATTCGCCGACCACGCGCCTCAACGACGACGTGGTCCGGGTGCGACGCAGTACCCAGACGATGCAGGTGGTCGCCTCCCTCGCCGTCCGGCAGTTCTCCGCGCTGCGGTGGCTGACGTGGCTCGGAGCGGGCGCGAACCTCGCCCACGCCGTCGGACTCGAGTGGATTCCGACGCTCGACTGGTTCTGGATCGCCCTCGGCTGGGTGCTCTTCGTCGCGCCGCCGGGACGCATGATCCTCGCCGCGCTCGCCGCCCGCGTCATCCTGCGGGGCGTGCAGCCCGGCGCCTACACCCGTGGTGGACGCACCCACCTGCGCGTCTGGCTCGCCGAGCGTCTGGCCGACGAGCTCGGGGCGACGACGCTCGCGGGCGCTCCCCTCGTGAAGTTCTACGCACGGCTGCTCGGCTGCGACATCCGCAAACACGTCGACCTGCACAGCCTGCCTCCGGTCACCGGCCTGCTCACGCTCGGCAAGGGCTGCTCCGTCGAGCCCGAGGTGGAACTGCGTGGGCACTGGATCGACGGCGACGTCTTCCACCTCGGGCGCATCGAGGTGGGCGCGAACGCCCGGGTCGGCACCCGCTCGACGCTCCTGCCGGGCGCACGCATCGGCAAGCGTGCCGAGGTGGCCCCCGGTTCCGGCGTCTTCGGCGACGTCCACGCCGGTGAACTGTGGTCGGGCGCGCCGGCCGTCCACATCGGCGAGGCACGCGGCCCGTGGGAGGACGAGGCGCCGCCGAACAAGCCGATCTGGCTCGGCGCCTACGCCGCCTCCGGTATCGCAGCCTCCCTCGTGCCCGCCGTCGGGGCCGCAGCCGGCATCGCCGTCTGCTGGCCCTGGCTGAAGGAGGCCGACTCGGTCGCCGACCTCGCTCGCATCACCGCGATCGGCGTCGTGCCCGCCACCCTCGTCGGATTCGTCACGACGGCCCTCGTCATCCTGGGCGCCGTGCGCGTGCTCGGCCACGGTCTGCGCGAGGGCTACCACCCGATCCACGGCGGCCAGGGCTGGCGCGCGTGGACGACGATCCGCCTCCTCGACGAGGCGCGCACCTGGCTCTTCCCGCTCTACTCGAGCACCCTCACGCCCGTCTGGCTGCGTGCGCTCGGCGCCCGCATCGGCAAGGACGTCGAGGCCTCGACCGTGCTCATGCTCCCGAAGATGGCCGACATCGGCGCCGGGTCGTTCCTCGCCGACGACACCCTCGTCGCGAACTACGAGCTCGGTGGCGGCTGGATCCGTATCGCGCCGGTCAAGGTCGGCAAGGGCGCCTTCCTCGGAAACTCCGGTATGGCCGCGCCGGGCCGCAAGGTGCCCAAGCGCGGACTCGTCGCGGTCCTCTCGGCGGCACCCGCTCGCGGCAGCGCGAAAAAGGGCACGAGCTGGCTCGGCTCTCCCCCGCAGCGCCTACGACGCGAGGCCGGCGAGTCCGACACGAGCCGCACCACCGCGCCGCCGCAGCGCCTGCGCGTGGCCCGCGCCGTCGTCGAGGCACTGCGCATCGTGCCGCAGAGCCTCCACTCGGCGCTCATCGCGGGATCGGCCCTCACGATGCTCGCCGTCGCCGACCGCTTCAGCTGGCTCGTCGCCGCCCTCACCGGAGGCTGCGTCCTCGTCGTGGCTGGGGCCCTGGGCGGCCTCTCGGCCGTCGTCGCGAAGTGGCTTCTCGTGGGCCGGCTGCGCGTCACGGAGTACCCGCTGTGGAGTTCGTTCGTGTGGCGCAACGAGCTCGCCGACACCTTCACCGAGGTCATCGCGGCACCGTGGCTCATCCGCGCGAACGCGGGCACGCCGGTGCTCAACCTCTGGCTGCGCCTCATGGGCGCGAAGATCGGCCACGGCGTGTGGTGCGAGACGTACTGGCTGCCCGAGGCCGACCTCATCCGCCTCGGCGACGGAGCCTGCGTCAACGCGGGCTGTGTCGTGCAGACCCACCTCTTCCACGACCGCATCCTCGCCATGGACACCGTCACCCTCGGCGACGGCGCCACCCTGGGGCCCAACAGTGTCGTGCTCCCCGCAGCCGCGCTGGGCCGTCACGCTACGGTGGGGCCGACGTCGCTCGTCATGCGTGGCGAGAGCGTCCCCGACAAGACCCGCTGGCTCGGTAACCCCATCGGCCCGTGGCTCGAGGACGACGACGACACCCCGGAAACCACCCGTGAACGGAGCGCACGAGCATGAGACGCCACCACACCCCCGCCGGCGGCGCCGACCCGTACGTGCCCGGACACGGCGACACGACGTTCGGGGTCGACGCCTACGACCTCACGCTCGATTACTCCCCGGCCGGCAACCACCTCGACGCCAAGGCCGTGCTGAGGTGCCGCATCGCCGATGACGTCACCGAGCCCGTGGCACGCATCGAGCTCGACCTGCACAGCCGACTCAAGGTGACGAAGCTCGCCGTCGCCGGCGCCCGCGTCGGACGGTACGGCCACGACCACTCGCGCCTGTTCGTCCGTTTCGCGCAGCCCCTCGCGGCCGGCACGCCGTTCACGGTGACGGTGGCCTACAAGGGCTCGCCCGGCCCCATGCGCGGCCTCGACGGCGACGCAGGCTGGGAGGAGCTGACGGACGGCGTCATCGTCGCGTCCCAGCCCCACGGCTCGCCGACGTGGTTCCCGTGCAACGACCGCGCCGCGGACAAGGCCACGTACCGCTTCGTCGTGACGACCGATTCCGACTACGCCGTCGTCGCCAACGGCTCGCTCGTACGCCGCCGTCAGGCCGGACGTCGCACGACGTGGACCTACGAGTGCCCCAGCCCGATGTCGCCCTATCTCGCGACGCTGCAGATGGGCCAGTACGAGACGAAACAGCTGCGCACCTCGCCCTCCGACGTGCGCCTCGTCTACCCGCCGCGCCTGCGCGAAGCCGTGCGCACCGCGTACGCCGACCAGGTGCACATGATCGACTTCTTCTCCTCGCGCTTCGGCGACTACCCCTTCGACAGCTACACCGTCGTCATCACCGACGACGACCTCGAGATCCCGCTCGAGTCGCAGACCCTCTCGACGTTCGGCGCGAACTTCACGAACCGCTCGTGGGATGCCCAGCGCCTCATCGCGCACGAGCTCGCCCATCAGTGGTTCGGCAACGCCGTCACCTCCTCGGCGTGGGAGGACATCTGGTTGCACGAGGGCTTCGCCTGCTACAGCGAGTGGCTGTGGAGCGAGGAGGCGGGGCTCGCGACGGCCATACAGCGCGCCCACGAGCACCACGGGCGCCTGTCGCGGCTGCCGCAGGATCTGCGCCTGCAGGATCCGGGGCCGGACGACATGTTCGACGACCGTGTCTACAAGCGGGGCGCCCTGACGCTGCACGCGCTGCGCACCCTGCTCGGCGACGAGGCCTTCTTCGGCCTCCTTCGCCGCTGGGTGACCGAGCACCGGTACGCGACGGTGACGACGGCCGACTTCATCGCTCTCGCCGAGCAGGTCGCCGGTCAGGATCTCGGCGAGTTCTTCGACGCGTGGCTCCGAGCGCTACCAATTCCCGGGTTGCCGTCACTCCCGCTCTCCGGCCCCCGCGTCTGAGGCTTCGCGCGACGTTTCTCGAGCGAGGAATTCTCCATCTTCATCGTTGGAGTTTCTCGCTCAGATCCATCCAATTTCACTGCGGTGCAGCCAAATAAAGCACGATGAAAACAAACATAGTTCGGCAACTAATCCGTTTTTCTCGGGCTTTGCCGTAACAAGAAGGTCACAACAGCATTCATCAGAAGTTGCACGGCCATAAACCGTTCTAGTCTCCTCTCACTATCAGCGGGTCGCCTTTCGGCCCCTTCTGCGTGGGAGAAACCACCGTGAACGCAAAGCTCACCTACCGTGTCGCCGGCCTCGGCGCGGCTGCCGCACTCGCCCTCACCGGGTGCGCCAACGACAGTTCGAAGACCTCGAACTCCTCCGAGAGCGGTGGCGCCTCGGGCGTCAACCTCCCGGCCGTCCAGACGGTCGACACCCCCAAGTCGCCCGTCATGCCCAAGGGTGACGGCAAGGCCAAGTGCTCAAACGTCACGATCGGCTACGTCGGCGCTGTGACGGGCGACAACGCCCAGCTCGGCGTCAACATCTACAACGGCATCCAGACCGCCATCAACGAGCACAACCAGGCGAACAAGGACTGCCAGGTCAAGTTCGAGAAGCTCGACACCGAAGGCAGCCCCGACAAGGCTCCGGGCCCGGTCACGACCATGGCCAACAAGTCGCAGGTCGTCGGTGTCGTCGGTCTGCCGTTCTCCGGTGAGTCCAACGCCACGGGCAACATCTTCGAGAGCAAGGGCCTCGTGCACATCACGCCGGCCGCCACGCTCCCGGAGCTGACGACGAAGGGCTGGAAGACCTTCTTCCGCGGCCTCGGCAACGACTCGGTCCAGGGCCCGGCTGCCGCCAAGCTCATGACCGAGAAGCTCAAGGCCGAGAAGGTCTTCGTCGTGCAGGACGACTCGCCCTACGGTGTCGGCCTCGGCGGCGAGACCACGAAGGCCCTCGGCGACAAGCAGGTCGGCTCCGACAAGGTGACGACCAAGCAGAAGGACTTCTCGGCCACCGTCACGAAGATCATGAACGCCAAGCCGGACGCGGTGTTCTACGCCGGCTACTACGCGGAGGCCTCGCCGTTCGCGCAGCAGCTTCGCGCCAAGGGCTTCAAGGGCAGCTTCGTCGGCCCGGACGGCGTGAAGGACAACGAGTTCATCAAGCAGGCCGGTTCGGCCTCTGACGGCGCGTACTTCACCTGCCCGTGCATCCCGGGTGAGCTCATCAAGGACTTCAACGACGCCTACAAGAAGACCGCGAACAACGCCGCCCCCGGTACGTACTCCATCGAGGGCTACGACGCCGCCACCGTGCTCCTCGCGGGCATCGACGCCGGCAAGACGGACCGCAAGTCGCTCCTCGAGTGGGTCAAGACCTACGACAAGGACGGCCTGAGCAAGCACTACAAGTGGGACGACAAGGGCGAGCTCGCCAAGCCCGACGTCTACGGCTACAAGGTCGAGGGCGGCAAGATCGTCCCCATCGGCAAGATCTGATCCGCTCCACCCACCACGGTCGACGCCGCCCGCCAGCCCTGATCGGGCCCAGTGCGGGCGGCGTCTGCCGGTGAGTACGAAAGCATCACCATGCTCAGTGCACTGCTTCCCATGGCAGAGTCGGGTTCGACGCAGTGGCTCAGTTTCGACTGGAACGCCCTCATCTCCAACCTCGGCCCGGCCACGATCGACGGTCTGACGTTCGGCGCCATCTACGCGCTCGTCGCCCTCGGTTACACGCTCGTCTACGGCGTGCTCAACCTCATCAACTTCGCCCACTCCGAGGTGTTCATCGTCGGCGCGTACGGCGTGATCTTCACGCTCTCGGCGCTCGGCTTCAACGGTTCACCGCCGAACCTCGGCATCGGGCCGATCATCCTCAACCTGTTGCTCGCCATGATCGTGGGCATGATCGCGTCGTGTACGACGGCCGTCGCCGTCGAGCGCCTCGCGTACAAGCCGCTGCGCAAGCGCAACGCGCCCCGCCTCGTCTTCCTCATCACCGCGATCGGCGTCAGCTTCGTCATCCAGTACGCGATCTTCGCCTTCCACAGCAAGAACGCGGAGCCGGCCGTCACGATGTTCACGCCGAAGGCGATCTTCGACCTGGGCGGCACCATCATCGACAGCCAGCAGCTGACGATCATCATCGCGGCCGTCGTCATGATGATCGCAGTCGATCGCTTCATCGCGAAGTCGAAGACGGGCCGCGGCATCCGCGCCGTCGCGCAGGACCCGGCAACCTCGACGCTCATGGGCGTCAACTCCGAGCGCATCATCCTCGCGACGTTCGCCATCGGTGGTCTCCTCGCCGGTGCAGCCGCACTGTTCTACGTCATGAAGGTGCCCTCGGGCGTCATCTACAACGGTGGCTTCCTCCTCGGCCTGCAGGCGTTCGCCGCAGCCGTGCTCGGTGGTATCGGCAACATCCGCGGCGCCCTCGTCGGCGGTCTCGTCATCGGTGTGATCAGCAACTACGCGCCGTTCCTGCTCGGTGACTCCAACTGGTCGCAGGTCGTCGTCTTCGCCGTCCTCGTCCTCGTCCTCGTCGTGCGCCCGCAGGGTCTGCTCGGCCAGACCCTCGGAAGGAGCAAGGCATGAGCACCGTCGCCGAGTCGTCCGAGACGACGAAGACCGACAAGGTCACGTTCATGCAGCGCTGGCACATGCTGGAGCGTTGGCAGCAATGGGCGGCGCTCATCGTCGTCGCATTGGCGCTCTACCTCCTGCCGGTGCTCAACCCGCCGATCATCTCCACCGACGGCGGCGGCTCCGACTTCTCCATCGCGTGCTTCGACATGGCGCGCATGGCTCTCATCGCGGTCGGCCTCAACATCGTCATCGGTTACGCGGGTCTGCTCGACCTCGGGTACGTGGCGTTCTTCGCGGTCGGCAACTACGTCGCGGCCATGCTGACGAGCCCCGACAGCCCCTACCTCAAGATCCCCTACCTGTGGACGTTGCCGGTCGCGGTCATCGTCACGATGATCTTCGGTGTGCTGCTCGGTGTTCCGACGCTGCGTCTGCGCGGCGACTACCTCGCCATCGTCACGCTCGGCTTCGGTGAGATCGTCCGCCTGCTCGCCACGATCATCCCGGCCATGCGTGGCCAGGAGGGCTTCAGCAAGGTCGGCGCTCCCCCCGGTACCGCGTCCGACGGCACGCCGCTGTTCACGAACAGCAACGGTCTGCCCTGGTACTGGCTGACGCTCACCGTGCTCCTGCTCGTCATGATCCTCGTCGGCAACCTCGAGCGTTCGCGCGTCGGCCGCTCATGGATCGCCATCCGCGAGGACGAGGACGCAGCCGAGACGATGGGTGTGCCCACGTTCAAGTACAAGGTCTGGGCGTTCGCGCTCGGCGCCGGTCTCGGTGGCCTCTCCGGCGCGCTGTTCGCCGGTCAGATCGGCTTCGTCAACAACGCGAAGTTCGACGTCGTCACCTCGATGCTGTTCGTCGCCGCCGTCATCCTCGGTGGTAGCGGCAACAAGGTGGGTGCGGCCATCGGTGGCGCCATCGTCGCGTACCTTCCGGTGCGCTTCACCGGCATCGCCGAGTACAAGTACCTCATCTTCGGTATCGCACTCATCCTGCTCATGCTGTTCCGCAGCGAGGGCCTCATGCCGGCTCGTATGCACCTGCTGACGTACGCCAAGCGCGCGTACCAGAAGGCCACCGGCAAGGAAATCGTTGCCCCCGAGTCCGAGGACAACCCGTTCGCAGGGGATTCCAAGACCTTGAACCTCGCAACCGAGAAGGAGGCTGACGAGAAATGACGAACGAGCAGAACACGCCCGCCGTCGAGGAAGAGCTCGCAGCCATCGGCAGCAGCATGGAGAAGGTGAGGGAGAAGGGCGTCAAGCTCGACGACCTCGCCGAGGCCGGTGTTCCTCTCGAGGTCGCCAAGGTCATCTCCACCGACCGTGACATCGCCGTCGGTGTCGGCGAGAAGCTCGTCGAGGTGAAGAACCTGACGATGAAGTTCGGCGGCCTCACCGCCCTGGACGACGTCTCGTTCGACATCCACCGCGGTGAGATCCTCGGCCTCATCGGGCCCAACGGTGCCGGCAAGACAACCTGCTTCAACGCGATGACGGGTGTCTACAAGCCGACGAGCGGCGACGTCATCCTCGAGGACACGCGCCTCAACGGGTTGGCCAAGCACAAGATCACCCGCGCCGGTATCGCCCGAACCTTCCAGAACATCCGTCTGTTCGGTGAGATGACGGCGCTCGAGAACGTGGTCGTCGGGCTCGACGCGCGTCACCGCACCTCGGTGCCCGGTGCGCTCATCCGCTCGCCGCGTCACTTCCGCGAGGAGAAGGACGCGGTCGACCACGCCGCAGCGCTCCTCGAGTTCGTCGGCATCTCCGACTCGGCCGAGCGTCTCGCGAAGCACCTGCCCTACGGCTACCAGCGTCGTCTCGAGATCGCTCGAGCCCTCGCCACTGAGCCGAAGCTGCTGTGCCTCGACGAGCCGGCGGCCGGCTTCAACCCGGCGGAGAAGGAACAGCTCATGGAGTTGATCCGCACCATCCGCGCCGACGGGTACACCGTCCTGCTCATCGAGCACGACATGAAGCTCGTCACCGGCGTCACCGACCGCATCGTCGTGCTCGAGTTCGGGCGCAAGATCGCGGACGGCACACCGGCCGAGGTCACGAGTGACCCGAAGGTCATCACCGCCTACCTGGGCGAGGACGAGGGGGACGACGACGATGAGCTTGCTTGAGCTGAACGATGTCTCGGTGCACTACGGACGCATCCAGGCACTGCACGGCCTGACGTTCACCGTCGAGGAGGGCGAGGTCGTCTCCCTCATCGGCGCGAACGGTGCGGGCAAGACGACGACGATGAAGACCATCTCCGGTCTGCTGTCGCCGTCGTCGGGCAACATCATGTTCCAGGGTGAGGACATCACGAAGGTGAAGCCGCACCTGCGTCCGGGCCTCGGCATCTGCCAGGCACCGGAAGGTCGCGGTGTCTTCCCCGGCATGACGGTGCGCGAGAACCTCGGCATGGGCGCCTTCGGCCGTAAGGACAAGGCCGGCATCGACGAGGACTACGACCGCGTCTTCGAGCTCTTCCCGCGCCTCAAGGAGCGCGAGAACCAGCTCGGCGGCACGATGTCCGGTGGCGAGCAGCAGATGGTGGCCATCGCGCGTGCGCTCATGGCACGCCCGAAGCTGCTCCTGCTCGACGAGCCCTCGATGGGTCTCGCGCCGCAGTACATCCGTCAGATCTTCAAGATCATCAAGGAGATCAACGCGCAGGGCACGACGATTCTGCTCGTGGAGCAGAACGCCAACCAGGCGCTGAGCCGTTCGCACCGCGCGTTCGTGCTCGAGACGGGTTCGATCACGCGCGCCGGTACGGGCCGGGAGCTCAAGGCCGACCCGGCCATCAAGGAGGCCTACCTCGGGGTCGCCTGAGGTAGGCACCGCGTGAAGCGCGGGTGAGAGGATGCGTCCTCTCACCCGCGCTTCGTGCGTGTTCGAGGCCGAACCGGGGGTGTGGTCTGCGCCACGTCGGGGGCCGTTAGGGTGTGAGCATGGCTGCGAGCACCTCCCCCGAAACCGCCGAGTTCACGCCCCGCGAGGACGTCGACGCGTACTTCGTCCCGCTGGGCGAGCACGACGGTGGGCGGCTGTTCGAGCCGACGATCCACGTCCAGGGTGCGTGGAACGAGGCCGAGCAGCACCTCGCGGCGTCGGCCGGGCTCATCGTGCACGAGATCGAGCGTCACGAGCCGCGTGAGGGGATGCAGCTCGCGAAGGTGACGTTCGACGTCTACGGCTTCATCCCGTTGCGTCCCACCCACGTGCGCGTGCGCACGATCCGCCCCGGCCGCACGATCGAACTCGTCGAGGCCGAGTTCAGTGTCGACGGGCGCCTCATCATCGTGGCGCGCGCGTGGCGCCTGTCGGTTCAAGATTCCTCGCCGGTCGCCGGCGCCGACCTCGAACCGCTGCCTCCCATGAATGAGTGCGAGCGCGTCGACATGGCGCAGATGTGGCCCGGCGGCTTCATCCGTTCCGTCGAGCGCTTCGACGCACCTCCCGGCTACGTGCCGGGCCGCAACCGCACGTGGCTGCGCACCGACCTGCCGAGCGTCCTCGGCGAGGAGATCAGCCCGACGACGCATTTCCTGTGCGTCATCGACGGCGCGAACGGCATTGCCGTCCGAGTCGACCCGCGCGAGTGGATGTTCCCGAACGTCGACCTCACCGTCCACCTCTTCCGCCGGCCCGACCCGACGGCCACCGGCTTCGACACGACGGTTGCCATGGGCGAGAGCGGCCTCGGCGTGACGATGACGACGCTGCACGACATCCACGGCCCCGTCGGGCGCATCGCGCAGAGCCTCACCGTGCGCGAGATGCCGAGCAAGGGCTGATCTGCTGCGGCGACCCGCCCCAGCATCATCGGCGCGACAACGCCGATTGTCGCGATTCGGCACACAGAATCGAATCGGCTCGCTACAGTCGTGGCACTGCAAAGCACAGGCCGTGCACGACGCCTCCCACGTTTCGAGGCGCCCGGCACGACTTCGTCGACATTGCTCCGGAACGTCATGCACCCACTTGGCCAGGAGATCGACGAGCATCCCGCCTTCGTCGGGATGTCCGCCCTTATCGCCCACCGCGATCCCGGCGTTCGATTAACCCCAATTGATGGCCGCTCACGCGTACCCGGATCACGTGTTTCGTGACTCGCTCGAGTGGCCGTCCTGCGCACCCTTCACGCGTGAGGAGTCCCCATGACTGCCCTGCCCGCCGAGCACGACACAGCGCTCGCCGCCCTGCCCAACGCCCTGCACGTCAAGCCGGGCACCGAGTGGAGTTCGGTCCTCGACCGCGCCGCCACCGCCGCCCCGGAGGCCTTCGGCGAAGGCCGCCTCAAGAACCTCGTCGGTGGTGAGTGGCTCTCCAACGGCACCGACGAGATGCTGACGAGCCCCGTCGACGGCAGCTCGCTCATCAACCTGCCGAAGCTCTCCGTCGAGGAGGCTCAGGCCGCAGTCCACGCCGCGACGCAACAGCACCGCGAGTGGCAGAACGTTCCGCTGGCCGAGCGCAAGAAGCGCGTCCTCGCCGCCGTCAAGGCGATGACCGAGGTGCGCGACGACCTCGCGCTGCTGCTCGCCTGGGAGATCGGCAAGCCGTGGCGCCTGGCCTGCGCCGATGTCGACCGCGCCCTCGACGGCGTGCGCTGGTACGTCGAGGAGATCGACTCGATGATGGACGGCCGCCGCCCGCTCGAGGGGCCGGTGAGCAACATCGCGAGCTGGAACTACCCGATGTCGGTGCTCGTGCACTCCGAGCTCGTGCAGATGCTCGCGGGCAACGCCGTCATCGCGAAGACGCCCTCACAGGGCGGCGCGACCTGCCTGACGCTCGCGCACGCGATGATGGCGCGCGAGGGACTGCCCGCGACGCTCATCTCCGGCAGCGGCGCCAACCTCTCCGAGGTGCTCGTGCGCTCACCCGAGATCGGGGCCATGGCCTTCGTCGGTGGGCGCTCGAACGGCGGCAAGATCGCCGCGCAGCTCGTCGACACCGGCAAGCGCCACATGCTCGAGCAGGAGGGCCTCAACGCCTGGGGCATCTGGAACTTCTCCGACTGGGAGGGCCTGGCCGCCCACCTCAAGAAGGGCTTCGAGTACGGCAAGCAGCGGTGCACCGCGTACCCGCGTTACGTCGTGCAACGCGAGCTGGTCGACACGTTCCTCGAGACCTACCTGCCCATCGTGTCGGAGCTGAAGTTCGGCCACCCCCTGGCGGTCGAGAACGACGACGACGATCTGCCGGAACTCGACTTCGGCCCGATGATCAGCGCCTCCAAGGCCCGCGAGCTGAGCGAGCAGGTCGACGACGCGATGCACCGCGGCGCCGTGCCGATCTATCGCGCCGACGTCGAAGCGCGCGGGCGCTTCCTCGAGGGCCAGGACACCTCGGCCTACGTCGCCCCGACGACGCTGCTGTCGCCCGCGACGGCCAGCTCGCTCATGCACGCCGAGCCGTTCGGCCCGATCGACACGATCGTCGTCGTCGACACCGAGGCCGAGCTGCTCGCCCAGATGAACGCGTCGAACGGTGCGCTCGTGGCGAGCCTGGCCTGTGACGACGAGGTCCTCGCACGACGCCTCGCGCGCGAACTGCAGGCGTTCAAGGTCGGCATCAACAAGCCCCGCTCGCGCGGCGACAAGGCCGAGCCGTTCGGTGGGTACGGCGCCTCTTGGCTCGGCTGCTTCGTCGGCGGCGAACTGCTCGTGCAGGCCGTGACCGAGGGGCCCGAGGGCGAGATGCTCTACGGCAACTTCCCGGAGCACTCGCGCTACCCCGAGCGCAGCTGATCCGTCGCTCTCCCCACGTGCCCTCCGGCCCCTGCGGTCGGAGGGCACGTTGCATCGCGTGGAAGGGTCGCGCAACGTCCGGCGAACTCTCGGTGAAGCCCCTGGCGTGGCGCTGACGGCGTCGGCGACGGTGAGCACGTGAGCCTCACCGACATCGCGGTCGCCCACCGGGGCGGCGCCGGCCTCGCGCCCGAGAACACCCTCGCCGCGTTCGAGATGTCGCACGCCCTCGGCCTGCGCCTGCTCGAGACCGATGTCCAGGTGACGAAGGACGGTGTTGCGCTCGCCTTTCACGACGCGACGCTCGCGCGAACGGCCGGGATCGACGCGCGTGTGCGAGATCTCACGTGGGAGGAACTGCGCGCCGTCCGGGTTGGCGGTGAGCCGATCCTGCGCCTCGACACCCTGCTCGACGCCTTTCCCGATGCGAGTTTCCTCATCGATCTCAAGACGGTGCGCGCAGCGGCCCCACTCGTCGACGCCGTGCGCCGCACGCGCAGTGCCGAGCGCGTCTGCGTCGCCGACGGCCGAGACACCTGGCTGCGCGATGTCGCCGAGACGACCGGCTGCGCGCGTTCGCTCGGCTGGCGCGGCCTGTTGACGCTCATGGGTGCAGCGAAGACGGGCACCCGAGCCCCGCGGCGCGTGCTTCACGGCGCGTTCGCCGCCCACATCGCCACCCGGCTGGGCGGCATCCCGTGGATGGCGGATGCGCGAGCCGCCGCACGCCTGGTCGACATGACGCACGACGCCGGGCTTCGCCTCGTGACGTGGACCGTCAACGACAGCGCCCAGATGACCCGCTACCTCGACGCGGGCGTCGACTCCGTCATCACCGACCGGCCCGACCTGCTGCGTGAGGTGCTCGTCGCCCGCGACGCGTGGACGGCGCCCGAAGGTTTGCCGCTCGTGCGCACTCAGCCGAAGCGCACCGCCCCCGAGGAACTGACGCGGACGCCGACACGCGCGCCCTCGTCGAGCGTCGCGGCAGTCGGCGCGTCATCGCTCGGATAGGCGATCGCCTCCAGTTCGCGTCCCGGCAGAGCATCGAGGGTGACGCTGACGTGGGTCGCCTCGCCCGACGCCGACACCCGCGCCACCCTTCCGGGCAGAGCGCCGGGGGCGTCGACCCCGACGACCCGCAGGCCACCGCGCCGTAGCGCCCAGGCAGCGCGTTCGAGGCCGAGCCGCTGTGCTTCGTCCGGGGTGAGGTGCGTGGTGAACCCGAGGAAGTCAGCGGTCTCCTCGTCCACCGGGTGAGCCCAGACCTCGCGCGTCGAGCCGTGCTGAACGATGCGACCGTCGCGCATGATCGCCATGTCGTCCGCGACCGTGAGCGCTTCGTCGTGATCGTGTGTGACGAAGAGGGCCGTCGCACCCTCGGCGAGCAGAACGGAGCGCAGATCGCCCGCGAGGCGTTCGCGCAGTGAGCGGTCGAGAGCCGACAGCGGCTCGTCGAGCAGGAGCAGCCGGGGGCGCGCGGCGAGCGCCCGCGCGAGCGCAACCCGCTGCTGCTGGCCGCCCGAAAGCGTTGCCGGACGGCGTGATTCGAGCCCCGAGAGGCCGACGAGGTCGAGCAGTTCGGCCACGCGGGCGTCACGGTCGGCAGCGGGTGTGCCCCGTCGCGCCAGCGCGTAGGCGACGTTGCCTGCCACGTCGAGGTGGCCGAAGAGTTGCCCGTCCTGGAACATGAGCGCGAAGTCGCGTTTGTGAGTGGGCACGCGCGTCACGTCGGTGCCGTCGAAGGCGATGCGTCCGGCCTCGAGCGCCTGCAGACCGGCGACGGCGCGCAGGAGCGTCGACTTGCCGCAGCCGCTCGGGCCGAGCACGGCGAGCACGCGCCCGCGCGGCAGCGTGAGGGAGACGTCGTCGAGTGCGGGCGTGGCGTTGCCGGCGAAGGTGACGCGGGCGTCCGTCACCTCGAGGCCTCCGGCGTCCTCCCGATCCTGGGGCTGCGTCATCCGTCCATCCTTCCCGCGGCGCTGCCGCCGATGCGTTCCACGGCAGCCATGACGAGGGCCGTCACCGTCGCGAGCAACACGGAAGCCGCCATCGCTGCCCCGAAGTTGCCCGCGCCGGGGCGGCCGAGCAGTTGATAGATGAGAACGGGCAGCGTCGGCGACTCGGGCTGGGCGAGAAACGCCGTCGCCCCGAACTCGCCGAGCGACACGGCGAGGGCGAACCCCGCCGCGGCGACGAAGGGACGCCACAGGTGTGGCAGGTCGGCCGTCATCCAGGCGCGCAACGGGCTCGCGCCGAGGGCGGCCGCGGCTTCACGCGACCTCGGGTCGAGCGAGCGCAGCACGGGTACGAGCGCGCGCACGACGAGCGGCAGCGCGACGGTGGCCTGCGCGATCGGGATGAGGATCGGCGAGCTGCGCAGATCGAGCGGCGGACGGTCGAGGGTGAGAAGGAAACCGAAGCCGACCGTCACGGCCGAGACGCCGAGCGGCAGCATGAACGCAGCGTCGAGGCCCGCAATGACGCGGCGGCCGCGCGGCGTGCGAGCCCGCCACGAGACGACGACCGACACCATGACGCCGAGCGCGAGCGCGAGCAGTGCCGCGTCGAGGGCGATGCGCCACGAAACCGAGAGGGCGGCCAGGGCGGCCAGTTCTCCGCCGAGCGCGCGGTAGTGCACGAGGGACCAGCCGTCGCCGTCACGCAGCGAGCGCAGGACGAGGGTGAAGAGAGGTGTGACGACGAGAGCCAAGGCGAAGAGGGTGGCAGCGAGCGCCGGGGCGTCGGATCGGGTGACTCGGCGCGGCTCGTCGGCCACCGCGACGCCGCGGCGCACAACGGAATCACTGCGCCGCAGACCCGAGCGGGCCCGCTCAGCGCCGAGCAGCAACAGCGCGACGAGGACGAACTGCACGGTCGAGAGCACCGCGGCGGCGCGCATGTCGAGGAACTCGACCGTGAGCGAGTAGATCTCGGTCTCGAGCGTCGCGTAACGCAGCCCGCCGAGCATGAGCACGATGCCGAACGCCGTCGAACAGAAGAGGAACACGACCGTCGCGGCACTGACGACGGCGGGACGCAACGCCGGCCACGTCACCGTCCGGAAGACCTGGGCGGGCGATGCTCCGAGGCCGGCTGCCGCCTGCGCGGTGCGCGGGTCGAGGGAGGCCCACATCGGCCCGACCGTGCGCACGACGACGGAGATGTTGAAGAACACCATCGCGAGCAGCACCGGCTGCCACGTTCCGTCCCACCCCAGCGCCGCGAGCGGCCCGCCGGGGGCGAACAGCGAGCGGAACGCCACGCCGACGACGACCGTCGGCAACACGAACGGCAGGACGACGAGGGCGCGCCACAGCCCCGCCAACGGCACCCGCAGGCGGTAGAGCACGTGCGCGACGGGCAGCCCGAGCGCCACCGAGCAGAGCGTCGCGAGCGCCGCCATCCACAGCGTGAACCACAGCACGCGCAGGGTACGCGGGCGGGTGACGACGTCCCAGGCACCCGCGAGGTCAACGCCCCCACCGTCGCCCGTGACGCCGCGCACCGCCATCGCGAGAACCGGCCACCCGAAGAAGATGCCGAGGAAGACGAGCGGCACCGCGGCGAGCAACGCGAGCACGAGCACGCGCGGGAGGGACGAGGTTCCCGCGCGTGCTCGTGCTGCCGGCGCAGCGACGCCGTCACGGCTCACTTCGACGTGACGTCCTTCCACTGCGTCAGCCACGTCTGACGCTTCTCGTCGATCTGCGCCGGCGAGACGTCGATCGTCTTCTCGGCGGGCTTCACCGTCTTCGCCCACTCAGGCGGCAGCTCGACCGAGGAGTCGACCGGGAAGACGTACATCGAGTTCGGCAGCGACTTCTGGAAGCTCTTGCCGTTCATGAAGTCGATGAACGCCTTGGCGCCCTCGGGGTTCTTCGCGCCCTTGATGACGCCCGCGTACTCGTTCGAGCGGAAGCACGTGTTGCCGAGCGCCGACGTCGTCGACTTGCCCGCACCGTCCACCGTGAACGCCGGCGAACTGTCGTAGCTGACGACGATCGGGCGGCTGCCCTTGCCCTCACCGGCGGTGTAGTCGACGTTCCAGGCGTCGCTCCAGCCCGACGTCAGCTTGAGGCCGTTGCTCATGAGCTTCGTCCAGTACGGCTTCCAGCCGTTCTCCCCGTACTTGCCGACCGTGGCGAGGAAGAACGCCATGCCGGGCGAACTCGACGAGGCGCCTGGCGCCACCATGAGGTTCTTGTACTCCGGCTTCGTCAGGTCGTCGAGGCTCGCCGGCTTCTTCTTGTTGTTCTTCGTGAACCACGCGTCGTCGACGTTGACGCACACCGACGCCGTGTCGATGGGCGACAGCACGCCCTTGCCCTGGCCGTCCGGCAGGTCGTACGTCGACGTCGACGCAGCGGCAGCCTTCGACGTGTACGGCTCGAGCACGCCCTCCTTCGTCACCCGCGACGCGAACGTGTTGTCGATGCCGAAGACGACGTCGCCCGTCGGATTGTTCTTCGCGAGCACCAACTTGTTGGCCAGGGTGCCCGCGTCGCCCGACTTCGACACCTTCACGGTGTAGCCGGTCTGCTTCGTGAACTCGTCCATGACGGCTTTGTCGGGCGCCCAGGACTCGTGGGTCACGAGCGTCACCGTCTTGCTCTTCGCATCCGACGCTGACGCCGACGACTTCGTCTTCGTGTCACTGACGCTGCACGCCGACGTCGCCAACACCGCAACACCTGCCACCAGCGCAGCCACCGTCGTCGGCACGGGGTGGGAACCACCCGTCCGCTCGGTCACGTGGAACTTGCTCATCACGACGTCCTCCTCACCTCGAGTGAGGGACCACGCCCGCAAGCGGCACGAGCCGCGCACGAACGGGTGAGTCTCGACTTCCTCCGCCGGTGCTAACCGGTTCAGGTTCGAGGGTTTAGTGCCCTACCTCGGCACGATCTCAGCGCAACGTGCGCTCCCCTGTCGTTCGCAGGCGACATTACACGTCGACCAATCGGCCCGCACGACTGGCGAACACACAACACCGCCTGCGAATATGGGCACAAGACATTGACCACCCTTGGAAGGGGAGACAACATGGGCAACCTCGTCTGGAAGGTACTCAGCCTCGGCGCCGGAATCGTCGCCAGCAAGGCAGCCACCACCGTCGCGACCAAGGGCTGGAAGACCGCCACCGGCAAGAGCCCGCGCAGCGCCAAGGACCCGAACGCCGGCATCCTCGAAGCCGCCATCTACGCCGCCATCTCCACCGGCGCCCTCGCCGCCGCCAAGATGTACGCCGAGCGTCGCGCAGCCGACTACTACACCAAGTCCGCCGGCCACCCGCCGCAGGCGCTCGTCAAGCGCGCCGAGGAAGAGGCCAAGGAAGCCAAGAAGGGCAAGAGCCAGGCGCCTGTCGTCGTCATGAAGTGATTCCCTTCGTGCTGTCGCACCGAGCGTGGCGGCCGAGCCTGCGAGGCCGCCACGCTCGGTGCGACAGCACTCGGGGGAGTCCGCTTCCAGCGGGGTCGCGCACTCAAGGAGTGTTGCGGCCCCGTTGCCGTACCCGGCTCTTCATACCCGCCGGGTTGATCGTTTCCCTGCGTGACGGGGTCGCGCACTCGAGGAGTGTTGCGGCCCCGTTGCCGTACCCGGCGCTTATGCCGCGGGTCTTTTCTCCCCCTTTGGGGTGAAGTGTTACGACGCGTCATGACGGGAGTTTTCGCGTTCCTTCCGCTGCACCGCGACGCGCTGTAGCGTCATCGCATGACGACGACGTCCGCGGGTGAAAACCCCACCAACAGCGGCCCCCACGAGGGCGTTCCCGGCGCGTTCTCCGCGTACCGCGACTACATCCCCGCCACCAAGGGCGTGCACGACGAATCCGTCACCGCCGACGCCAAGATGCGGCCCGACTACTGCACCGTCCTCAGCCGCATCGAAGCCCTCGGCTCCGAACGCCTCACCGCGCGCCTCCGGGAAACCGCCGATGACCTCGAAGAACTGGGCGTCACGATCAACTCCAAGGACGGCAACCGCCCCTACCCCATCGACATCGCGCCCCGCATCATCACCGCCGAACGCTGGGCCGAGATCAGCGCAGGCCTCGAACAGCGCGTGCGCGCGCACGAGCTGTTCCTGCGTGACGTCTACGGCCCGGGCGAAATTCTCAAAGCCGGCCGCATCGACCGCGAAGTCCTGCGCCGCGCGCCCGGCTACTCCAAGGACGGCCACAAGGTGCCCGAAGGGTTCGTCCGCGCCGGCCTGTGCGGGCTCGACCTCGTCTCCCCCTCCGCCGGCGAATGGATCGTCCTGGAGGACAACCTGCGGATGCCCGGTGGGCTCGGCATGAGCCACATCAACCGGCGCATCCTCGAAGACCACTTCGCCGAGATCCTGCCCACGCCCGGCAAACTGCGTCACCCCCGCGAGGCCTACCCCATCCTGCGCGAAGCCTTCCTCGCGGCAGCAGCTCTCGTCGAGGGCGCAGACGCCGACGACGAACTCGGCCTGTGCATGGTCTCCCCCGGTGAAACCGACACCACGTGGTACGAGCAGAACCTCGTCAGTGGCGAAATCGGCGCAGCCCTCGTCACCGCCGACAAACTGCTCGTCGACGACGGCATCCTCTACCGCCTCGACGGTGACGATCGCCACCGCATCCACCTCCTCAACCCGCGGATGGGCGAGGAGGAACTGTTCGGCTCCGAGGGCACCGACGGGCGCAAGCTCGCCGAGACACTGCGCGACGTCATGGCTGCCGGTGCCGTCACCATCATCAACGCCCCCGGCAACGGTCTCGCCGACGACAAGGCCGTCTACGCACTCGTGCCCGACATGATCGACTTCTACCTCGGCGAGGAACCCCTCATCGGCCAGGTGCCGACGTTGCTGTGCTCCGACGAGAAGCAGCGCGAGGAGGTCCTCGACCGGCTCGACGAGCTCGTCGTCAAGCCCATCGACGGCTACGGCGGCACCGGCATCACCGTCGGTCCCGAGTGCTCCGAGGACGAACTCGAGGAGCGACGCAGCGAAATCCGAGAGACGCCGGAGCGGTTCGTCGCGCAGGACATCATCCCGCTCTCCACACTGCCGACCCTCTCCGACGGAGCATTCGCGCCCAGTCACGTCGATCTTCGAGCCTTCGTCATGCAACGCCCCGACCCGAACGACCCCTCGCGCACGATCGCCCAGACGGCGCCCACCGCGATGACGCGAGTCGCTCCGGTGGGCACGATGATCGTCAACGTCTCCGCGGGTGGAGGCGGGAAGGACACCTGGATCAAGTCGTGAGCTTCAACCCCCGAACGAGCGAGACCTCGCCCGCCCGGCCGTCGGTCCGCCACTCTCTTCACCCGTGCCTGTCCCCCGACGGCAAGCTGCTCGCCGCCGTCGTCATCGACGAGGACGGCTACCCGCACGCCGTGCAGCGTCCGCTCGCCACACCCGACGGCGTCGGTGCCGGCCCCGAACGCACCGTGCCCATCCCGACGCCGGGCCCGGTGCGCAACGTCGCGTACTCCCACGACGGTCACTGGATCGCCTGCGAGGTCGCCCCCGACGGTGGTGAGCGCGAGGAGATCTGGCTGTTCACCACCGACCCGGACGACCAGAGCGCGGTCAACCCGTTCGAGTTCACCGACGCGACCGTGCAGATCGTCTGCTGGGACGGCGTCGAACTCGCCCTCACCGCCATCGACGACTCGGGTCTGGCCGAAGGTCGCGTCCTGTCCGCCGTCACCCAGGACGTGCGCGTCGTCGACCGGCGGGTCGGCGGCGAACTCGTCCACGTCCGCGACGGCGTGGCGCTGTTCCGCGTCGGTTCGCGTGGCCACCGCGAGTTGCTGCGCGTCGACGTCGGCGGCGCCTGGTGGCCGCTTCTGCCGCCCGACCCCGGGTCGACGACCGACGCCGGCGTCGTGCTCGACGCAGGGCACGAGAGCGGCGTCATGCGAGCCCTCGTGCGCAGCGACCACCACGGCGAACGCTTCCGCCTGCTCGACGTGCGCGTCGGCCCCGACGGCACCGACGTCCGTGAACTCGCCGCGCGGGCCGACGCCGATCTCGACGAGTTCTCCGTCAGCCGTGACGGGTCCACCGCCACGCTGCTGTGGAACCACGACGGTCGCAGCCGCATCCAGATCCTCGACCTGCGCTACGGCGAACCCCGCGAACTCCCCGCGCCGCGCTTGCCGAAGGTCGTCGTCACCTCGCCGTCCCTCACCGCGGACGGACGGCTGCTCACGTTCTGTGTGCAGGGCCCCGAGTTCCCACCGCGCGTCGTGCTCTGGGACGTCGCGCACGGCACGTGGACCGGCGACGAGCCCGGCGCGAACCTGTCGCCCGAGGATCCTAGGCCACCCATCGGTGCGCCCGGCCCGCTCGCGCGCTACAGCGCGGAGCCGAAGGGCGAAACGGCAGCGCCCGACCCCGAGGCCGACGAGGCTGACTCACGTCCCCTCACCGTGCTCGTCGACGCCGGCAGCGCGACGTTCGTCCCCGAACTCGTGCGCTACCCCGCACGCGACGGCCTCGAGCTCACGGCGTGGGTCTACCGCTGCGGTGACGAGCCCGCGCCGACGATGGTCTACTTCCACGGTGGCCCCGAGGGGCAGTCGCGGCCGAGCTACAACAACGTGCTGCGTCAGGCCGTCGACGCGGGCTACACCGTCGTCGCGCCGAACGTGCGCGGCTCGTCCGGCCAGGGGCGTGCGTTCAGCCACGCCGACGAGCGCTACTCGCGCCTGTCAGCCATCGACGACGTCGCCGACACCGTCGCCTACCTCGTGAAGACAGGCATCTCCGACCCCGAGAAGATGGTGGTCAGCGGACGCTCGTACGGCGGCTACCTCACCCTCGCGACGCTCGTGCGTCACCCCGAGCTGTGGCGTGGCGCCATCGCAGCCTGCGGCATGAGCGACCTCGAAACGTTCTACCGCGACACCGAGCCGTGGATCGCCGTCGCCGCTCTGCCGAAGTACGGTCACCCCCTGCAGGAGCGCGAACTGCTGCAGGAGTTGTCGCCGATCCACGGGCTGGGAGAGGTCATCGTTCCCGTGCTCTTCGTCCACGGCGCGCACGACACCAACGTGCCCGTCAACGAGACACGTCAGGCCATCGCCGTCCTGGAGTCGAACGGGGTGGGCACCGACCTGCTCCTGTTCGAGGACGAAGGCCACGAGTTCGTCAAGAGAGCCAACCGGCACCGCCTCGGTGACCGGGTCGTCGCATTTCTCGAGGAGGTACTGGGCTGATGTTCGGTCGAGGCAAAGGTTCCAAGGCGTCGGAGGGCGACCTCGCCGCGCAGGTCGTCGAGTGGCGGCGGTGGCTTCACGAGAACGCCGAGCGTTCGTACGAGGAGCACGAGACGACGGATTACGTCGCCTCAGTGCTCGAGGACATGGGCCTCAAGGTTCACCGCTTCGACATGGGCACCGGTCTGTGGTGTGACGTTCCCGCCGCCGACGGAGCCTCGTCGAAGGACGTCGTGGGGCTGCGCGCCGACATCGACGCCCTGCCCATGACGGAGGACACGGGGCTCGACTTCGCGAGCGCCAACGAGGGCGTCAGCCACGCGTGCGGGCACGACGCGCACACGGCCATGCTGCTCGGCGCCGCGTCGCTGCTCGTGGCCGACCCGCCCCCGCAGCCCGTGCGCCTCATCTTCCAGCCGGCCGAGGAGACACAGCCCGGCGGTGCGAAGAAGTGCGTCGAGGAGGGCGTCACCGACGGTCTGACGCAGCTCATGGGGTTGCACTGTGACCCACACCGCCCCACCGGTGAGGTCGGAGTCATCGCCGGCCCCATCACCTCCTCGAACGCCAACTTCGGCATCACCGTGACGTCGTCGGGCGGTCACACGGCCCGTCCGCACGAGACGGGCGACACGATCTTCGCCGCTGCGCAGATCGTCACCGGGCTGACGGCGGCGCTCGACCGCCGCGTCGACCCGCGCGCCGGCGCGGTGCTGACGTTCGGTTCGATCAACGGCGGCAGTGCGGTCAACGTCATCCCCGCGAAGGTGGAGATGTGGGGCACGCTGCGCAGCGCGAAGCGTGACGTGTGGGAGATCGGCGAGGAACTCGTCACGACGTCCGTCGCGTCGATCGCGGCCACGTTCGGCGTGGAGGCTGAGGTCACGTACACCCAGGGGCCTCCGCCGGTCATCAACGACGAGGAGTGCGCCGAGCGGGCGCGCGCGGCCGTCGTCTCGGTCTTCGGTGAGGAGGGTGTCGGCACAGCGGAGCAGTCCTCCGGCGGCGACGACTTCTCCTGGTACCTCGACTCCGTGCCCGGCGTCTACCTACGCTTCGGCGTCCACTCCGGCAAGGGCGAGGAGACCGACCTGCACCACCCGGGGTTCCTGCTCGACGAGGACGCCCTCGCCGACGGCGCCCGCCTCTTCGACGCCTTCGCCCGCGGCTGACACCACGCTCCGGCCCACATGGTGACAGTTGGGGTACTTGGTGACGGTTGAACGTCACCAAGTACCCCAACTGTCACCAACTTCTCCGGGGGCTTCACGCCGCTCGCGTGACAGCCATCGCCTCGCGGATCGTTCGAACCACCCGAACCGGCGCCGACAGGTCGCTCCAGGTGAAGCGCACCACGACGTAGCCAAGTCGCCGCAGTCGCATTTCGCGTCGCTTCTCGGCACGCAGCGCCTCGGGGTGCGTGTACTTCACCATGCCGTCGAACTCGAGGACGACACGAGTCCCTTCGACGAGGAAGTCAACGCGGGCGAACGGGAGCGACTCGTCGTCCCAGATCTCCACCTGCGGAATCACTGCGATTCCGGCATCTCGGCAGATCAACCGCAGGAGTGATTCGCCGGCGGATTCGATCGCTCCGTCGGCGAGCTCGACCGCTGCGCGAGCCTGCCCGACACCGGCCTTGCGACCGTAGGCGACCAGTGCTGATTCGAGCTCCCCCGGGGTTCCGCCCTCGAACAGGTAGGAGTCGGCACTCACGACACCCGCCCGCAGACCTTCGTGTGCGGCAACCTCGATGGCAGCCTCAGCGGCAGCCTGCACACCCAGCCCATCGACCTGCTCCGGCGCCTCGCCCCAGGCCCGACGGCACACGAAGTCGTCGCGCCTCGATTGCACCCGTGGGTGGCGCGCCACTTCGATGCGATCAGGGAAGCGCAGGACCGCGAGCCGGTGAACCACGAGGGCGGATCCGCCGATGAGGTGCGCCCCCGGGAGCGTCTGCAGGAGTGCCTCACAGCGGCGCACATGGTGAAGTCGACGAGCGGCGAAGTGGTCCATGTCCGCGGCGCACGGATCGACGATGCCGTACGCCCCGTAGCTGTACGACGTCACGAAGCCTGCGCGACGCCACGCCCTCAGCGTTGAGACGTCGATCCCTGCGGAGGCGAGATCACGTCGGGTGACGTAGGTGAGGCCGTCTGCCAGACGGCGGGCGAGATACGGCGGTAAGGGAGCGGCGGGCATGTCTCAAGGCTGGATCGACTCGGCAACGTTGTCACGCATGGCCATCTCGACCCTGTGGATGACTCGGAGTTGGTGGCAGTTGGGGTACCTGGTGACGGTTGAACGTCACCAGGTACCCCAACTGTCACCAACTTCTGGCGCCTCCTGCGTCAGGCGCGGCGGCGGTGGAAGAAGTCGGTGAGCACCTCGGCACACTCGGCTTCGCGGATGCCGCCGACCACCTCGATGCGGTGCGTGGAGCGGGAGTCACGCACGACGTCCCACAGCCCACCGCACGCGCCGGCCTTGCGGTCCCACGCGCCGAGCACGATGCGCGGCAGCCTCGCCTGGACGGCGGCACCGGCGCACATGAGGCACGGCTCGAGCGTGACGACGAGCGTGCAGCCGTCGAGGCGCCAACTCCCGCGGGACGTCGCGGCCCGCCGCATCGCGACGATCTCCGCGTGCCCGGTCGGATCGCCGTCCGCCTCACGCAAGTTCGCGCCGACACCGATGACGGCGCCGCCCTCGTCGACGACGAGCGCCCCCACCGGAACGTCCCCCGCAGCCGCCGCCTCGCGCGCTCGGGCGAGGGCGTCCGCCATCCACGTCGCATACGTCGTCTCGACGGCAGGTGCTGCAGGCAGGTCCACGGGTTAAGTTTGTCCCATGCGTGTCATCGTCGCCGACCACCCGCTCATCTCGCACAAGCTCACGACGCTGCGGGACAAACGCACCGACTCCCCCACGTTCCGCCGTCTCGCGGACGAACTCGTCACGCTGCTCGCGTACGAGGCCACGCGCGACGTGCGCGTGGAAGAGGTCGACGTCGAGACCCCGGTGACGAAGGCGCGCGGCATCAAGCTCGCCACGCCGCGCCCCCTCATCGTGCCGATCCTGCGCGCCGGGCTCGGCATGCTCGACGGCATGGTGCGGCTGCTGCCGACGGCGGAGGTCGGCTTCCTCGGCCTGGTGCGCAACGAGGAGACCCTCGAGGCCACGACGTACGCCAACCGTCTGCCCGACGACCTCTCGAGCCGCCAGGTCTACGTCGTCGACCCGATGCTCGCCACAGGTGGCACGCTGGCCGCGACGATCGACTACCTCGTCGAGCGCGGCGCCGACGACATCACCGCCGTCGTCCTCATCGCGGCGCCCGAAGGCGTCGAGAAGCTGCGCGAGCTCACGTCGCACATCAACGTTCCGATCACCGTCGTCACCGGCGCGATGGACGAGAAACTCAACGAGAACGGCTATATCGTGCCCGGCCTCGGCGACGCGGGTGACCGCCTCTACGGCATCGCGAAGAACGACGCCTGAGATTCGCCGTCACTGGCGGCGCGACGGCTCACCCCAGGTCGATCGTGTCGCCCCAGCCGACGTCACGCGCCTGCTTGTAGAGCGCGCCCTGCTTCTTGCTCACGACGGCGCGGCGCACCTGTCCACTGGCGTTCGAGGCATCGTTCGATTCGCACACCTGCAGTTCGACAAAGCCTTTGTTCTTGCGCGGGTGCCGGATGACACGCACCGGCTGCTCACTGGCTGACGCGTCGGCGGCCGGAGCCGCGAAGCCCTGCGCGAGATGCGCCGGTCGTCGCACCATCGCGACGTAGCTGAACTTCTCGTCCTCGTGCGACAATTCGCCGCCCTTGATCTGCCGGTGCACCGACGAGCGATTCACCCGGGCCGCGAAGTGACACCAGTCGGGCTCGTCCTTCGCCAGCAGGGGGCACTCGCCTTGGTGCGGGCACGGCGCCGCCACCTGCCAGGTCTCCGCGAGCAACTGATCGCGTGCTCGCAGGATGCGGCGGTAGCCGTCCGGCGTCCCGGGTTCGACGATGACGATGGCGCGCGTCGCCGCAGCAGCCGCCTCGGCGACGATCTTGTCGGCCTGCTCGCTCGTCAGTTCACTGAGCACGTACGAGACGGTGACGAGGTCAGCCCCACCCGCGGACGGCGACCCGACGGAGACGTTCCACGACCCGACGCGCCCTTCCTGCCATACGGTGCGCGCGAGCGCGGACACCCCGCTGGCCTTCGCCAAGCGCTGCCCCAGGTCGAGTGCTTCGGGCACCTGATCGAGAACGCTCACTTCCTCGAGCGAGTCGAAGACGTCAGCGGCCGCCCAGGCCGCGGCCCCCGTCCCGCCGCCGAGGTCGGCGAGCGAACGCACGGAGCCCGCCTCGAACGCCCCCGATGCCGCGAGCGCCCGCAGCGCGGCGCGCACCGCGCCGAACGTCGCCGGCATCCGGTAGTGGGCATAGGCCAGGACATCGACCGGCTTGGCGAGGATGGGGTCGGACGCCGCAGCGACCGCGCGGTAACGCGTCGACAGCCGCTCGACGGCCGCCGTCAACTGCTTGACCGCCGTCCCCGATGCCTCGCGCTCGAGGGCTTCACGCAACGTCATCGACAGATCCACAGGCGCGAGCCTACTGATCCGTGCCCCGGCGCGCCTTCTTCGCTCATACCCCAGGCGCTGGAAGAATGCACGAGTTGCCCGTCCCTCTTTGGGCGCGTCGCCCACCCGAGAGAGAAGACATCGAAATGGACAAGATCAACTTCAAATCGATCCTGAAGTTCTTGTTGTTCGCGTTCCTCATCTACGCCATCTTCAGCTCGCCCGGTCAGTCGGCGGACGTCGTCCGCTCCATCGGCAACGTCCTGCGCAACGCGGTCACCAATCTGGGCGAGTTCTTCGACGCGTTGCTCGGCAAGAGCTGACGCCATGGGCCCGCTGCGCCCGACCCGCCCGTCCGAGAGCGTCGCCGGGTACCTCGCCAGGAACGAGCACGTCGTTCTCGAGATGAAGCAGCACTGGGCGCAGCTCCTGCCCGCCCTCAGCTCCTGTCTGCTCGGCCTCGTCCTCGTCGTCGTCGCGGGCCTCAGCGCCCCCGCCTGGATGGGCCCGATGACCAATGCGGCCTGGTGGATCTGGCTCGTCCTCCTCCTTCACTTCGTCTGGCGCCTCTTCGAGTGGTGGGACAAGACCTTCGTCATCACGAACAAGCGCCTCATCCTCCTGCACGGCCTCTTCTTCAAGAAGGTCGCGATGATGCCGCTGTCCAAGGTGACCGACATGTCGTACAACCGCTCCCCTGCGGCGCGCATCCTCGGTTACGGCACGTTCGTCATCGAGTCGGCCGGCCAGGAGCAGGCGCTCAACGTCATCGACTACGTGAGCGAGCCCGACTCGAAGTACCGCGAGATCTGCGGTCTCATCTTCGGCGTCGGTGACGACGAGGACCACCCCTCGCGGCATCCGCATCATTCGGACGAGGTGTCCGACCCGTACCGCCACGAAAACAAGACACTCCCGGTCCGCGTTAGCACGCGCGACACGCAATTCGGGACAGACGAACGTCCCGGTCGCACCCGCGGACCGGTTCCGCGCTCCAGCGATGAGACCGATCCTTACGGAATGGTCACATTCAGCCGTCCGCCCTGGGCCGACGAGTGTGACCGTGCTTACGGTGAATTTCGTGACGTGGGCGAGGAATCGGACGACACGGACGATGACTTGGCTTGGTCGGTGAGCCGCGAACACGCGACCGCTCCACAGACCATCCGACGCTCTCGATATGCGGACCCACCCTCCACATGGCGAGACGGCGAGTAATCTCACACGGTTAAAACTCACCTGTGGAAGGTCGCTCCTATGAGCCTTTTGCGTACCAAGTCGATCGAGGCTTCGATCGCTGACTCGGAGGCATCCGAGTTCCAGCTGAAGAAGAATCTCTCGGCTCTCGACCTCACCGTTTTCGGTATCGGCGTCATCATCGGCGCCGGTATCTTCACGGTGACCGGCAGCGCCGCCGCCACGATGGCCGGCCCTGCCATCGTCCTGTCGTTCCTGCTCGGCGCCGCCTGCTGTGGCCTCGCCGCGCTGTGCTACGCCGAGCTCTCCTCGACCGTGCCTGTCTCGGGTTCGGCCTACACGTTCTCGTACGCGACGATGGGTGAACTCATCGCCTGGATCGTCGGCTGGGATCTGCTCCTCGAGCTGATCCTCGCCGCCGGCGTCGTCGCTCAGGGCTGGAGCGCGTACTTCAACATCCTGTTCGGCGAGTGGGGCCTCAAGCTGCCCGAGAAGCTGCAGGGAGGAACCGGCTGGTTCGACCACTTCGACCTCGCCGCCTTCGGTCTCGTCGCCGCGCTGACCTGCCTCATCGCCGTCGGCATCAAGGAGTCGCTGCGCATCAACTTCGCGCTCGTGGCTGTCAAGGTCTTCATCGTGCTGTTCATCATCGTGATGGGTATCCAGTACATCGACTCGAAGAACTACACCCCTTTCATCCCGCCGGCTCAGCCGCTCGAGGGTGAGTCGCAGACGATGCACCGCCCGCTGTGGGAGATTCTCACGGGCATGGAGCCGCAGGCCTTCGGCGTCATGGGCGTCATCTCAGGTGCTGCCCTCGTATTCTTCGCCTACATCGGCTTCGACGTCGTCGCGACGACGGCCGAGGAGACCCGCAACCCGAAGCGCGACCTGCCGATCGGCATCATCGGCTCCCTCGTCGTCTGCACCATCCTTTACGTATCCGTCTGCCTCGTCATCACCGGCATGGTGAAGTACGACAAGATCGACCCGAAGGGAGCGCTCGCTGCAGCCTTCCGAGACGCGGGGCACCCCGGTTATGCGCAGATCATCTCCGCAGGTGCTGTGGCTGGTCTGGCCACCGTCGTCATGACCCTCATGATCGGCGCCACCCGCGTCATGTACGCGATGTCGCGTGACGGCCTCCTGCCGCGCGGCATGGCCAAGACGAACCCCAAGACGGGTACGCCGGTGCCGATGACGCTCGTCATGGGCTTCCTCATCGCGGTGGCTGCGGCCACCATCCCGATCGGCGAGTTCGAAGAGATGGTGAACATCGGTACCCTCTCGGCGTTCTTCCTCGTCTCGCTGGCCGTGCCGATCATGCGCAAGGCCCGCCCCGACCTCGAGCGCCCGTTCAAGGTGCCGGGCAGCCCGGTTCTGCCGTGGCTGTCGGCGGCGATCTGCCTCTACCTCATGCTCAACCTGCCGGTGGAGACGTGGCTGCGATTCGCCGTCTGGCTCCTCATCGGCTTCATCATTTACTTCACCTACGGTCAGCGCCACTCGCGCGTCGGTCGCAACCCGCAGTTGCAGGGCGGCGTCGGTGACGGCGTGTACGCCACCGACCTCGACTCCTCGGTGGGCGAAGGATTCACGAAGGACGAGCGCTACTCGTCCGACGAGCGCCACTGACGCTCACCTTCGGGTCACGAGGGCCTCGCTCCGGCAATCTGCTGGGGCGGGGCCTTCGTCGTGCCCGGCTCGGACACCTGAACGGCCGCGTAAACTTGGCTGGTCGCCCCGAGCCCGGAGCGGCCACCCGCCCACGTCACACCAGAGGTTCGTTCATGGCCATCCGCCCCATCACCATCGTCGGCCACAAGGCACTGCACTCCCCGACGAAGCGGGTCAAGGAGATCACGGACGACATCCGCACCCTCGTCGACGACATGTTCGAGACGATGGAGGCCGCGAACGGCGTCGGCCTCGCGGCGAACCAGGTGGGCGTCAAGCAGCGCATCTTCGTCTACGACTGCCCCGACGACGACCTCGGCGAGAACCGCAAGGGCGTCGTCATCAACCCGAAGCTCGAGAAGGGCCGCGTGCCCGCCGGCGAGGCCGACGAGGAGAACGACAACGAGGGCTGCCTCTCGGTGCCGGGCGAGCACTTCCCGACGGCGCGCGCCGACTGGGCGAAGGTGACAGGTACCGACCTCGACGGCAACGAAGTCGTCCTCGAGGGCCATGGCTTCTTCGCCCGCATGCTCCAGCACGAGACCGACCACCTCGACGGCTACCTCTACCTCGACCGCCTCACCCCGACGATGCGCCTCGAGTCGCGCGAGGCCGTCAAGGACCGCGGCTGGCAGTACGACGGCCTGACGAAGTGGGACCCGGCCACCACGAAGGCCGAGGACGTCTGAGCTTAGTCCGGCACTCGAACCCACCATCTTCGCGGGAGGCTAGCCTGGAGCCATGAAAGCCGAGGCTGTCTCCACACCGCACACGTACCACGGCGAGGGTGTCATCTGGCACAACGACTGGGGCAACGGGCACGCGGCCCTGCGCTACGTCGACATGCTTGCCGGCGACGTGCTCGAACTGCAGGACGACGGCGACGTGCGCCGCTTCCACGTCGGCGACGTCGCGGCAGCGCTGCGCCCCCGCCTCGGCGGCGGCGCGATCGTCGCCACGGAGCGCGGCTTCGCGCTCACACGCTCCGCCGACTTCGACGACATCGAGCGCATCGACGACCTGTGGCCCGCCGATCACGAGCCGCGCACCCGTTTCAACGACGGCGGATGCTCCCCCGACGGTTCCTTCTACATGGGCTCCATGGCCTACGACCAGAGCGAAGGCGCCGCGTCGATGTGGCGCCTCGACCCCAACCACATGCCGTCGCACGTCTTCGGCGACGTGACGATCTCGAATGGCCTGTGCTGGTCGCCCGACGGCACCCTCGCCTACTACAACGACACCCCGACCCGCACGATCCAGGTCTTCGACTGGAACCCCGAGGACGGCCTCGTGAACCCGCGCCCGTTCGTCCGGCTCGAGGACGGCATCGGCTACCCCGACGGTCTCACCGTCGATGCCGAGGGCGGCGTGTGGACGGCACTGTTCGGCGGGTCCGCGGTTCGCCGCTACGACGCCGCCGGCGAGCTCTCCGAGATCGTCGAGGTCGACCCGTCGCAGGTGACCTGCCCCGCCTTCGGGGGCATCAACCTCGACACCCTCTACATCACGACGTCACGCGAGAACCTGCCCGACGACGCGGAACCCGAGGCGGGCGCGCTCTTCGCCTGCACGCCCGGTGTCATCGGTCTGCCGACGCTCCCCTACGGCGGCTGAGCAGGCCGTCAGCCCGTGGCAGGAGCCGATTCGCGTTTCGGCCTGCAGATGTGTAGAGTTCTATCTCGTTGCAACGCGCGATAAGCGCCTCGCAGCCCGCACCCGTAGCTCAACGGATAGAGCATCTGACTACGGATCAGAAGGTTTGGGGTTCGAATCCCTACGGGTGCACTCTGTGTTGAGACAGATGGAAGAGGCCCTCACTTCGGTGAGGGTCTCTTGCTTTGTTCCCGACACCTCCTACGCCCGGATGTCACACCTCTCCCGGCGAACGGCTCACCTCCGGCGGTAGTTGAACGTAGAATCACCCTGGCTGTCATCGCAGCCACGAAGCGCCTCCCCTCGAGCACCTGCAACGGCCCGCCCCACAAGGCGCGGTCCACGTCAGGATGACGCGTCAGGGTCGGGTGCACGACCACGCCTGATCCTGAAGGACATTTCCATGCGCACGATGCCCGTACTCGCCACTGCCACGATGATGCTCGCCGCCCCGATGCTGGCACCGGCCGCTCAGGCGGCGCCCGCCGTGAAGTTCTCGCGCTGGGTCGTCGACCTGCCGGGCAACGACAAGGTGACGGCTGCCAACCTCAACAAGGAGTACATCACCGTCACCAACACGACCGCGAAGACGATCACCATCGGCGGCTACCGCGTTTCGGACAGGGGCTCCAAGCACGTCTACGTCATCCCGAAGGGCTTCAAGCTCGGGGCCAAGAAGTCGGTCGTCATTCGCTCCGGACAGGGCAAGAACTCCTCGACGACGCTCTACTGGGGTCAGGCCGTCAAGGGCCTCAAGCCGGTGAGCCGCAACAGCTTCGTGTGGAACAACAGCGGTGAAACCGCCACCCTGCGCAACGCTGCCGGCAAGGCCGTCCACGTCTGCACGTACAAGAAGAACAAAAGCGGCTCGACATCCTGCTGACCGGAGCTGTGACGTGGGCCTGAGCGGGACGACGTTCGTCCTGCTCGGGCTCCTCGTCTGCGCCGGTGCCTTCGTCCAGCGCATTGCCGGGTTCGGCCTGGCCGTCGTCGCGGCGCCATTCGTCGTGACGTTCGCGCCGCAGGTCATGCCGGCGGCGCTTCTGCTCGTCGTCCTGCCCCTGCCTGTCGTCGAGATCCTGCGCAACGGGCGAGACATCCTGTGGCGCCCGTTCGGCTGGGCCACCGGCTTCCGTGCGCTCACCATGCCGCTCGGCGTCTGGGTCGTGGCGCAAGCCTCTGGCGACGCCATATCCCTCGGGGTGGCCTTCATGGTGCTCGTCGCAGTGGCCGGATCCCTCACCCGCGTGCGGGTACGCGCCGGGACCGTGACGTCGTCCGTCGCCGGCGCCCTCACCGGCGTCTCGGCGACGGCTGCGTCGATCGGCGGCCCCTTCTTCAGCCTCGCGCTTCAGGAGGAGCAGCCACAACGCGCACGCTCCACGCTCGCGCCGTTCTTCCTCGTTGGTTCGCTACTGTCACTCACCGGTCTCGTCGTCGGGGGTCAGCTACCTCGCGACGCCTGGACGGCCGGCCTCGGGTGGCTGCCGTTCGTGGCCGTCGGCGCGCTGCTGGCCCAGCCGTTGCGTCACCGTATCGATCAGGCTCGCTTCAAGCGGGTCGTTTTCGCCCTCGCGACGACGAGTGCGTTGGGCGTCATCGCCCGCGTTGCACTGACGTAGCGCTCACCGCACAACCGTGCGGGTATTGCCGTCGCGCCGGGTCCAGCCGCGAGCGTCGAGGTGCTCGAGAAGCGGGATGACGACACGGCGGGTCGTGCCGAGCACCTGACGCGCATCGCTCGTCGTGAACGGCTGCGGGAGCGCCGCGAGCTCACGCATGGCCCGCGCCGGCGCATCCGGCAGCAGGACGATGTCCGCCGGCTGCGCTCGCAGGCGCAGCACGAGTCCCCGCTCGGCCGCGGCAGCGATCTCCCGGGAGCCGAGTTTCCAAGCGGTGAGGTCGTCGGCCTCAGGAGCATCGAAGGGGCTCGCCTGCAGGCGTTCACGGAGCTGGGCCAGGGCGGTATCCGCTCCGCCCAGGCCACGTCGGTGTTCGGCGCCCCGCACGCGTCCGGCGTCCACGTCGAGGCCGGAGGCCGCGGCCAGCAGATGGACGACGGCGGGGGACGTGTCGAGTTCGCGCGCGAGCGCTGCAACAGCGACACCAGGGCTCAGCGGGTCACGGGCGTCGTCGCTCACGAGTTCGTCGAGTTGTTGCGACCACGCGGTCACCTGCGCGGCCGACACCGCCACGCGGTCGACGATCCCGAAACCGTCTCCGTTCGGCAGAGCCAGTGGCCAGTCGCCCCAACCCGTCGCTCCGGCGCCTTCGAGCCAGGCGACCGAAACGTGCCCCCGGTCGACGACGAGATCGGACGCGCGGCCGCTCTCCCACCCCGCCAACGTCGCGGCGCGGGCGGCTCCAGCACCGCGCCGCTCGAGCGGTGGCGGGTCGAGATCGAGCACGGTGGCGCCTGCGTGGATGCGCGCGGCCGAGTCGTCGCGCACGATGACGCGATCCCCCAGCCGCAGCGGCAGCGGTGATTCGAGCCGCAGTCGGGCGGTCTCGTCGTCGAACGGCCGCACACGGGCAGGCACAGCCGCGGTGCCGACGTGCACGGAGACCTCACGCGAGGACTCCGACCACGCGCAACCCGTCTCACGGCGCACGTCGATCGTCGTGGACTCCAGACCCCCGGCGGGACGAAGCAGCGCGCTGCCGCGGGGAGCGGCGTCCCGGGTGATCCCGCGCAACCCCACAGCGCAACGCGAGACGGGGCCGACCTCGTCACGCGATTCTCCGAGCACCTGGAGAGAGCGGATCGTCGCGCGCTCGCCCGCGACGCTCACCTCGTCCCCCACGCGCAACGTGCCGTGGGCGAGTGTGCCGGTGACGACGGTGCCAGCACCCTTGACCGAGAAGGAGCGGTCGAGCCACATCCGTACCGAGCCTTCACCGTCGAGCGGTGGCATGCCCGCCACGAGGTCGTCGAGGGCCGAACGGAGTTCACCGATGCCGTCACCCTGCACGGCGTCCGTCTCGACGACGCGCACGGCTCCGAGGGAGGTCTGCGCGATGTGCTCGAGAGCAGAGCGGCGCACTTCGGCGACGCGGTCGGCGTCGGCGAGGCCGCACCGGGTGAGGACGAGCAGACCCGTCTCGAGCCCGAGTGCGTCGATGGCGTCGAGGTGTTCGCTCGACTGCGCCTGCCACCCCTGATCGGCTGCGACCACGAGCATGACGGCGGGAGCGGGCCCGAGACCGGCCAGCATGTTGCCGATGAACCTTCGGTGGCCCGGCACGTCGACGAAGGCGACGTGCTCACCGCTCGGCAACTCCAGACCCGCGAATCCGAGGTCGATCGTGAGGCCGCGGCGCTTCTCCTCGGCCCACCGGTCGGGGTCGGTGCCGGTGAGCGCCTGAACGAGTGTGCTCTTGCCGTGGTCGACGTGCCCGGCCGTGGCGATGACCCGCATGGTCAGTGGCCCACGGCAGCAGCGACGGCGAGAATGGCCTCCCCCACTTCGTCATCGGATTCGCTTGGCACACAGCGAAGGTCGACCAGGGTGCGCCCGCCGTTTGTCCGTGCGACCACGCACGGCTCGCCGAGCCGCAAGGGCTCCGCGAAGCTGTCGGGGAGGGCAACCGCGAGACTCGGCAACGGCACACCGGGGGCCCCACCACCACCGACGCGGGCGTCCACTTCGACGACGTCGCCGCCGACCCGGCGAGCGAGTCGTTCCGTGCGCTCGCGAAGGGTCTCCGGAGTTTCCCGAAGGGCTGTGAGGACGGGCGGGACGGGGCCTCGCAGGGTTGCTTCGAGGGCTGCGAGCGTCAGCTTGTCGGTGCGCACAGCACGAGCGAGAGGATGACGTCGGATGCGCTCGAGCGCGTCGGCGTCGCCGAGCACGAGGCCGGCCTGCGGGCCGCCGAGGAGCTTGTCGCCGCTCGCAGTGACGACGGTGGCACCCTCGTCGAGCCACGTCGCGGCGTCGGGCTCGTCGGGCAGGACCCGTTCGGGCGCGAGGAGACCGCTGCCGACGTCCGCGACGACGGGCAGGCCCAGTGTCGCGAGTTCAGCAACGCGCGGCACACCGGCGAAACCCTCGACGCGATAGTTGCTCGTGTGCACCTTGAGGATGACCCCTGCGTCCCCCGACGCAGCCTCGTAGTCGCGAAGGTGCGTGCGGTTGGTCGTACCGACCTCGCGCAGACGGATTCCTGCGGACTGGAGGAGGTCGGGCAGACGGAAACCGTCGCCGATCTCGACGAGTTCGCCGCGGCTGACGATGACCTCGCGCCCCTCGGCGAGTGTCAGGCAGGCCAGGAGCAACGCGGCGGCCCCATTGTTGACGACGAGGGCGCCCCCCGCTGCGGGGACGCGTTCGCGAAGAGCTTCGAGGGCGCCGCGGCCACGCGGTGCCCGACGTGCTGTGGCGGGGTCGAACTCGACATCGACGTGACCTGCTGCGGCGAGCAGCGCCTCGCGGGCAGCATCGCCGAGGGGCGCGCGACCGATGTTGGTGTGCACGACGACTCCGGTCGCGTTGATGACCCGGCGCAGCGTCGTCGCCGATCCGGGAAGCGCTTCGAGGGCGACGGTCGCCACGGCGTCGGGCGCGAGTTCGCCTGAGCGAGCGCGGCGTTGGGCTTCGACGACAGTCGCCTTGACGACGTCGACGCCGAGTCGGCGGACAGCCGAAGCGAAGCGCGCATCGGCGAGCAGTGCGTCGGTACGCGGGATGCTGCGGCGCGGGTCGTCACTCACCCGGCCATCCTCTCAGGCGAGCCTGCGAGGAAGCTCGCCGTGTCGCACCAAGACGGGGCTGAGCCCGCGAGGAAGGCCTGTGTCGCACCGAGCCAGAGGCCGAGCCTGCGAGGAAGGCCCGTGTCGCACCGAGCCAGAGACCGAGCCTGCGAGGAAGGCCTGTGTCGCACCGAGCCAGAGGCCGAGCCTGCGAGGAAGGCCTGTGTCGCACCGAGCCAGAGGCCGAGCCTGCGAGGCCGCTGGCCGGAAGACGCGGCAAAAGACACAGGCCATTTGCTTCTGAGCTTGCGAAGAATCAAATGGCGGAGGTGGACAGGAATCGAACCTGCCAAACCGAGATACTCGGTTTCACCGGTTTTGAGGACCGGGGGGCCCACCAGGAACCCTGACACCTCCGTGCTCAACGGTAGTGAATGTTGGTCCATTCACCAAGCGAACACGCTTTCGCGGATGGCGCGATTCGATCGTGCACGACCTGCGGCAGGCGCATCTCAGGCCGCCAGGTTCGCACCGGCCCCGATCACATCCCAGTGAGAGCCGTGCGTAGGGTCGGACCATGGAGCCGATTCGATTGACGCAGTTCGCCTCGGGTGGCGGGTGCGCGTGCAAGATCCCGCCCGGCGAGTTGGAGGAGGCGGTCAAGGGCCTCGTCGGTGAGCCGAACCCGAGCGTCCTCGTCGGGCTCGACGACGGTGATGACGCCGCAGCGGTCCGTGTCGGCAGCCAGGCCGTCCTGTCGACCGCGGATTTCTTCACCCCGGTCGTCGACGACCCGTACGACTTCGGGCGCATCGCCGCCACGAATGCGCTGTCGGACATCTACGCCATGGGCGGCACCCCTGTCGTCGCGATCAACCTCGTCGGGTGGCCGCGTGAACGGATCGGCCTCGACGTCATGGCCGAGGTGCTCCGCGGCGGCGCGGACATCGGTCGTGCCGCGAACTGCCCCGTCATCGGTGGGCATTCGATCGACGACCCGGAGCCCAAGTTCGGCATGGCCGTCACCGGCATTGCCGATCCGGCCAAGCTGCTGCGCAACGACGCCGCCGAGGCGGGCCTGCCGATCTCGCTGACGAAACCGCTCGGCTCGGGCGTGCTCAACAACCGTCACAAGCGCACGGGTGAGGTCTTCGCCCAGGCCGTCGACGTGATGACGACGCTCAATCGGGACGCCTCCGTCGCCGCGGTCGACGCCGGCGCGAAGGCCGCCACCGACGTCACGGGGTTCGGCCTGCTCGGCCACCTGTGGAAGATGATGCGCGCTTCGGGCGTGGCGGCGGAGATCGACGCCGCAGCCGTTCCCTACATCGACGGCGCCCGCGAGGCGGCACGTGACGGCTACGTCTCCGGCGGCACACGCCGCAACCTCGATTGGGTGGCCCCGCACATCGAGTCCGAGGTCGACGAGAACGAACTGCTTCTGCTCGCCGACGCTCAGACCTCCGGCGGGCTCCTCGTCATCGGCGAGGTGCCGGGCGCGCCGATCATCGGCCGCACTGTGAAGGGTGAACCCGGCATCCGGGTGCGCTAGGGATCGAGCGCGAAGCGCTGGTTGTGCGCGAAATATCGTGCACAACCAGCGCTTTTCTCCATCAGTCCCAAAGGACCGGGTGACCGTCCGGCCCTGGCAGCGGACGACGTCCGTCGGCCGTGCGCGGACCCGTCGTGATGTTGCCGGTCCCGCCGCGCTCGTCGAGGCGGCGCCGCTGCGGCGCCATCGTGTACTTCGGGTCCTTCGCCGACTCCATTCCCGCTTCGAACACGGCAAAACGGGTACACACCGAACCGGCGACGAAGCACGCTCCCGAAAGCACCGACGCCACCCGCGAGCGCCGCGCGAACAGCGCCGTCCCGACGGAGCCCGCCACGTTGAGCGCCAGACTCGCCTTGTTGAGCTTTCCCGCCGTTCCGTGGTGCAAGGGTTCGCCGACGCCGTGGGCGTCGAGGTGCTTCTCGAGCCGGTTGAGAGCCACGAGGTCGACGGACGACCCGATGAGCGCGAGTGCACGGGCCGGCCCCGCGTGCGCCACCGGCGTCCACACCATCGCGTTTCCGCTCGCCGCGGCCGACGCCGAGCCGGCGAACACGAACGGCAGGTGGTGACGCGACTCGGCCCACGTCGGCGTTGCCGTGTTCGACAGCAGCACAGCGGTGTACGTCGCGAGCGGGCCGGCAGCCAGCCCACCCAGCGCAGCGCCCGGCGCCTCCACGCGTTCGAGTGCGTCCTCGATGAATCCGAGAACGCCGGCGCGCCGAGGTGCCACCGCCCCGCGGCGCACACCACCGACCCGGGCGGCGGCCTCTTCCGCGCGCCCCATGAGCGAGGCCAACGAACCGCTGTTCTTGCGCGGCAGCAGACGCAGGGTCTCCAACCCGGCGAGCGGCACTGCGCCCCCGGCGAACGCGGAGAAGATCCACGTACCCACCGACATCGGGGAGCTCAGTTTCGCCACCCGCAGCATGTTGTAGAACCGTTCGGGTCGCCCGAGGTCCACGACGAGCGCAGCGCCGCTGACCGCCGTCGCCACTCCGGACGTCAGGCGCGTGACGCGTCGCAAGGGCGCGTTCCCCGTCACGTACGCGCCAGCCGCGAGCAGCTGCGATCCCGCCGCGAGCCCACCGGTGAAGAGGTAGATCGGAATCGGCGCCTCCCACGGCACCGGCTTGACCACGTTGTGCTCGTAGTACGAGTCGAACTCCACGTCCGGCACGAGCGCGCGCTCGCCGCGTCCCTCGCGGCGGTCGTTCAACCAGTCCGTCGGACGGCGACGCTTGTCACCGCCACCACGGCGGCGGCGTGGGCCCTCGGGGTCACGGTAGGAATCGAGCGGGTTGGTCACACGCCACCTCCGACGAATGCGATGGCTGCCGCAGCCGCCATGCCGCCGGCCGCGGCGAGCATTCGCTTGTACGACGACGCGAGGTGTCGCGACGGCGCCACCGGGTCGGGCGGCAGCCCGTACACCTCCGGGTCGTCGAGGAGCAGGAACACCGAACCGGTGCCGCCCACACCGTCGTCACTGCCCGCGCCGTACAGGCGCGCCTCCGTCATGCCGCGGGCGTGAAGCTCAGCCACCCGCTCCTCGGCGAGGCGCGTCATCTCCGACAGCGGCCCGAACTTGATCGACGTCGTGGGGCACGTCTGCGCGCACGCGGGCGTCTGCCCCTCGGTGAGCCGGTCGTAGCAGAGCGTGCACTTCTGCGCGTTGCCGTGGTTGATGACGGCGTCCTTCTCACGACGCTCGACCACACCGAACGGGCACCCGCCGACGCAGTACCCACAGCCGTTGCACACGTCGGCCTGGATGACGACGGTGCCGAACTCACTGCGGAAGATCGCTCCCGTGGGGCAGTTGTCGAGGCACCCCGCATGGGTGCAGTGCTTGCAGACGTCCGACGACATGAGCCAGCGGAAATCGGGCACGTCGCTACCGGCGGTCGGCGTCAGGCCCTCCGGCGACGACGCCAGAGCGAACACGTCGACGTCGAGCGAGGATTCAGGCTGCACGCCGACCGCGCCACTGGGCGTCTCGGTCGACTCAGCCCTGCGCACACTCGGCATACCGAGGTCGACCAGCTTGCGCCCCGACTTCCGGGCCGCCGCGATGCGCTCCCCCGACTGCTCGACGAACGCGACGTGACGCCACGTGTCGGAGCCGAGCTCACCCGTGTTGTCGTACGAGTGGCCCGTGAGCCCGTACCCGTCCTCCGGGTTGCGGTTCCACTCCTTGCAGGCCACCTCGCACGCCTTGCAGCCGATGCAGATGGACGTGTCGGTGAAGAAGCCGACCCGCTCCGCGAGCGGCTCGTTCGGGGCCCCGCCCGTGCGTTCCGTCGCCGCACGAGTACCCCACGCGGCCTCCTTGGCCGGGTCGCCCGCGCCGCCGAACTGGCGCGCGACGTAACTCGTCAGTGCGCTCATGCGTCGTCTTCACTCTCCTCGACATCACCCTGGGCGAGGTCGTTGCCCGTCTGGACGGTCGTGCCCGCGCGGCTCTGGTACTCGGCGACGAACCGTTCCAACGCCTCACCCTCGGGGCGCCGGCCGGCACGGATGTCGCACATGCCGATCTTGCCCTCCTGGATCTGCGTGTTGCGATCGAGGACGACGCCGAACAGGTCGTTCGCGGAATCGCCTGCCACCTGGGCGAACCCACTCGAGCCCCAGTGATACGGCATACCGATCGTGTGCACCGTGCGTCCGCCGATGCGTAGCGGTCGCGCTCGCTCTGTGACGAGGACGCGCGCCTCGATCGCGGCACGGGCCGAGACGACGGTGGCCCATCCGCCGTTCTCGAGCCCACGCTCCTGCGCCAGCTGAGGCGAGACCTCGACGAACATCTCCGGCTGCAGTTCCGCGAGGTACGGCAACCACCGGCTCATGCCGCCGGCGGTGTGGTGCTCGGTCAACCGGTTCACGGTGAACATGAACGGGTAGACGTCGCCGCCGGGCGTGCCGAAACTCGGCGCGTTGAGGTTGTCCTTGCGTTCGAAGACGACGCGCGTCGGGTTGGCCTGCTGTTGGTACAACGGGTTCGCCAGGGGTGACTCGGCCGGCTCGTAGTGCGCCGGCAGTGGGCCGTCGACGAGGCCGAGCGGCGCATACAACCAGGCCTTGCCGTCGGCCATCATGATGAACGGGTCGTCGCCGGCGAGGCCGTCAGGCCCGCCGACTCCCTTGTCCGGCCGGTAGGAGGGCGCCGTAGTCGGCGGGAAGTCGGGGATGTCTCGGCCCGTCCAGCGGCCGGCCTCCTCGTCCCACCACACGAGCTTCTTGCGCTCGCTCCACGGCTTGCCGTCGCGGTCGGCCGACGCCCGGTTGTAGAGCGTGCGCCGGTTCGCCGGCCACGCCCACGCCCACTCGGCGGCCGTCTCGTCCTGCTCGTCACCGGGCTTGCGTCGCGCTGCTTGGTTGACGCCGTCGGCGTAGACGCCCGCGTACAGCCAGCAGCCGGACGACGTCGAGCCGTCGGCCGCGAGATCGACGTACGTCGAAAGCGGCTTGCCCTCGGCGTCGGTGCCGTTGATCTCCGCGATGACGGATTCCGGCACCACCTCGCCGCGCTCGTCCTTCGCGTAGTCCCACGTCATGGCCTGCAGCGGCAGGTCGCGCGGGTCATCGGAATCAGCCAGGCGGGCCCGGATGCGCACGCCCACCTCGTGGAAGAAGTCGAGTTCGCTCTGCGCGTCACCCGGCGGGTTGACGGCCTTGTGGCGCCACTGCACGAGGCGCTGCGTCTGGGTGAACGAGCCGGCCTTCTCGACGTGCGTGGCTGCCGGAAAGAAGAACACCTCGGTGTCGATGTCCTCGGTCTTCCACTCGCCGGACGCGATCTCCGGCGCGTCCTTCCAGAACGTGGCCGTTTCGATGAGCTGGAAGTCGCGCACGACGAGCCACTTGAGGTGACGCAACCCGTTGCGCTGCAGCTTGCCGTTCGCCGACCCGACGGCCGGGTTCTGGCCGAGGACGAAGAAGCCCTCGACGTCGCCGACGATCATGCCCATCATCGACTGGTAGGTGCCGTGGGCACCCGTCAGACGCGGCATGAGGTCGAGTCCGAAGTTGTTCTCGGGCGTCGCGTGCTCGCCGAACCAGGCCTTGAACAGCGAGACGGCGTACGCGTCCGCGTTGGCCCAGTAGCCCTTCGCGTCCTTCGACACGATGGAGTCGACGTAGTCCTCAATCGTCTCGTGTTCCGCGACGCGCGGCATCGGCAGGTAACCCGGCAGCAGGTTGAACAGCGTCGGGATGTCGGTGGACCCCTGGATCGTCGCGTGCCCGCGCAGCGCCATGATGCCCGCGCCGGGGCGTCCGACGTTGCCCATGAGCAGCTGCAGGATGGCCGCCGAGCGGATCATCTGCGCGCCCGAGACGTGCTGGGTCCAGCCGACGGCGTAGGCGAACATCGTGGTGCGTTCGCGCCCGGAGTTCGCGACGAGGGCATCGGCGACGTAGCGGAAGTCCTCCGGCGAGACGCCGCAGACCTCCTCGACGAGCTCGGGTGTGTAGCGCGCGTAGTGACGCTTGAGGATCTGGAAGACCGTGCGGGGATCGGTCAGCGTCTCGTCGCGCAGCACCTCGGCGTGGGCGAGCGAGGGCCCGCCGGAACCGTGCGACTCCGCACCACCCGACGCGTGATGCCCGGACGAACCACTCTTCTCGTCGCTCGACGTGCCCTGCTCGCCGGAGGGGTCGGCGTACTGCCATGAGCTCTGGTCGTACTGACCCGTCTCGGGGTCGTAGCCGGAGAACAGCCCGTCAAGGTCTTCGGTGTCGACGAAGTCCTCACTGACGAGCGTCGCGGCGTTCGTGTACGCGACGACGTAGTCGTGGAAGTACGCGTTCGTCGACAGGACGTGGTTGATGAGCGCACCGAGGAAGACGATGTCGGAGCCACCACGGATGGTGACGTGCTTGTCGGCCACCGCCGAGGTGCGCGTGAAGCGCGGGTCGATGTGGATGACCTTGGCGCCGCGCGCCTTGGCTTCGGTCACCCACTGGAAACCGACGGGGTGACACTCGGCCATGTTCGACCCCTCGATGATGATGAGGTCTGCATTCGCCATGTCCTGCAGTGGATTAGTGGCTCCACCACGCCCAAATGAGGCCCCCAGACTGGGAACCGTGGCGCTGTGTCAAATACGCGCCTGGTTCTCGATCTGTATGGCCCCGGCTGCGGTGAACAGCTTCTTGATGAGGTAGTTCTCCTCGTTGTCGAGCGTCGCTCCGCCCAACGAGGCGATACCCATCGTTCGCCTCAGGAAGTTGCCCTTCTCGTCGCGCTCCTGCCAGGTGCGTCGACGCGTGTCGAGGAACCGCTCGACCACCATGTCGATGGCCTTGTCGCGCTCGATCGGCTCGAAGTCGGTGCCGCCGGGCTTGCGGTAGAGCACCTGCTTGATCCGCGAGGGGTTGTTGACGAGCTGCTCGCTCGCCGCACCCTTGGGGCACAGGCGGCCACGCGAGATGGGGCTGTCCTTGTCGCCCTCGATGGCGACGACCTTCTCGTCCTTGACGAAGACGCGCTGGCCGCAGCCGACGGCGCAGTAGGGGCACACCGACTGGACGCTGCGGTCGGCCGTCGTCGTGCGCGGCTCGAGCGTGCGCGTCTTCTCGCTCGTCACAGCCGGGCCGCGGCCGAGGAAGTCGCCCGAGCGCACCTGACGCAGGACAGGCCATTCAAGTGGTGACAGACCCATGATGCCGGCCTCTCTGCGCGTCGGTTACTTCCTCAGTTCAACCCTACCCGGCGGCTGCGACAACGCCTCGGAGCCACTCAGTTCGAGCGCTGCACGAGGCGGGCGGGAAGCGTCTCGTACCCGCGCAGAATGCGTGTCGGTCGGCGGCCCGCCCCGGGAAGCAACTCGACGTCGAAGCGGTCGAAGAAGGCACGCAGGCCCACCTCCCCCTCCATGCGCGCGAGCGCCGCTCCGAGGCAGAAGTGCCGGCCCGCGGAGAAGGACAGGTGGTCGCGGGCGTTCTCGCGCGCGACGTCGAAGGCGTCGGGGTTGTCGAAGACCTGCGGGTCGCGGTTCGCGCCGGCGAGCACGAGCGTCGTCATCGAGCCCTCACCCACGCGCTGTCCGGCCACCTCGGTGTCTTCGGCCGCCGAGCGGCCGGTGAGCAGTACGGGCGGGTCGTAGCGCAGTGCCTCGTCGACGGCGTTGCCCCAACCGGACGGGTCGGCTCGCAGGCCCGCCAACTGCTCGGGGTGCTCGACGAGCAGCCGGATGGCGTTGCTCAGCAGGTTGACGGTGGTCTCGAACCCGGCGGCGAGCACGAGGCCGGCGGTGGCCTTGAGCTCACGCTCGCTGAGGCGCCCCTCGTCGTCCGTGGCGTGCAGCAGCGTCGAGAACAGGTCGTCACCGGGGTTGGCGCGCAGGTGGTCGAAGTGCTTTCCGAGCCATTCGTCGAACTCGTCGAGGGCGCCGTCGACGGTGCGGAACGTCGACCAGTCGATGCCGAGGTCCAGGCTCGCTGCGGCATGTCCGCCCATGCGCAGGACGTTGGCCCGCTCGCTCTCGGGAACGCCGAGGATCTCCGAGATGACGGCGACCGGCAGCTTCTCGCAGTAGGCGGCGACGAGGTCGACCGGCCCGCCTCTGGCCGCGAGTTCGTCGAGCAGGTCGGCAGCGATTGCCTCCGTCCGCTCGCGCAACCCCTCGACGGCGCGCGCGGTGAACACCCGCGAGACGAGCTTGCGGTAGCGCGTGTGGTCGTCGCCGTCGGTGACGAGCATCGACGGCGGCTCCACGGGGTGCAGGCCCTCGCGCCGTGCCCACTGCACGAGGCGCGAAATCGCCGGGCGGTCGTCACCGGGGAAGCCGGTGCGGAACTGGGTGGAGCTGAGCACCTCCTTGACGACGGCGTGGTCAACGCTGACGTAGGAAAACTTGCTGCGCACGAGCGGACCCTGCGCGCGGATCTGGCTGAACAGCTCGGCGATCTCCTCGGGCGAGAGGTTCTGGGCCTCGACCGTGAGGCGCGCCTGGAGGTCACCCTTGTCGGCTCCGTCCTTGAGGACGCGGCTCGGCACCGCATGCGTCAGGCCCCAGCGCACGAGGGGCTTCACCCTGTTCGTCACCACGCCACTGACGAGCTCTGCAGTCGTCGTCATCACCGTCACCACCAGATCTCGGAAGTTGTGCCGCAGATCACACTACCGACGTAGTGAGTGGCGCGCAGCCAACTCCCCTTTCGGATGGCTCAGGGTTTGCGACCGCTCTCGTACAGCTCGACCGCCTTCTTGTCGCCGGCCCAGAACGCCACAGCGTCCCCCTTGACCGACGGCAGTTTCGGCCGGTTCGCCGGCGACGGCTTCTTGCCCCACGCCGAGCCGACGACGGTGCTCGGGTTCGCCGGGCGCCCCTGGGGGAACGCGACGGCCAGGGCGTTGGCGTACATCGCGGCACGGTAGCGCGAGCCGAGACGGTCGTCGTGGATCCGATCCCCCTCAACCCACTCCTCCTCGCGCTCGGCTCGCCAGTCGTAGAGACGCAGATTGGGGTAGCGCTTCGTCGCGTCGCGCAGTTGAGCATCCATGTCGCGCATGTACGCGTCGTTGTACGACCCGTTCGTCGCGATCGTCGCCGGCAGGGGCCACAACACGGGCCGCCCCTTCGTCGCCTTCATGACGGTGTCGATGCGCTGGCGGATCTTCATGTTGCTGCCGGTGTGGTCGTTCGCCGCGTCGTTCGTGCCGGTGGCGATGACGTAGCAGCCCTTGAACGTCGAGGTGAGCTTCGGCGTCAGCACGTCCATGACGTTGGGCCGGTTCATGAAGCGCTCGAAGACAGACCGGCCGCCGGAGGCGTTGACGTACAGGTTCTTGACGCCGACGTTCGCGAAGCGCGCCTCGAGCCGCTCCGCCCGGTTCGGAATCTGGTCCTTGCTCACCATGCCGACACTCACCGAGTCACCGACGTAGACGACGTCCGTGCACGAGGTCTTTCCGTTGAACGGCTGCGGCGAGGAGTTCGCCGACGTTCCTGAGTTCGATGTCGATGCCTTCGACTCGCCGTTCCTCGAACCGTCCGATCCACGATCGCCGCTGCAGGCACTCAGCCCGAGGACGGAGACGAGGCACAAGACGGCGGGGGAAGGCTTCATCGCTTCATCATGGCGAAGGTCGGGCGTCACCGCACCTTCTCGACCGCGAGACACGCTCCCGGCGGGTGCCGGCTGCGGTGATTCAATCGGGGCATGACCACGCTGCACCTCATTCGGCACGGACAGACTCCGAACAACGTCGCAGGTGCCCTCGACACCGCACTGCCCGGCGCCGGCCTCACCGATCTCGGCATGCGCCAGGCCGAGGATCTCGTGCGCCGCTTCGACGGCACACCCCTCGATCGCGTCGTCTCCTCAGCGCACCGCCGCGCCGTTCTGACGGCCGCGCCACTCACTCGCGCACGGGCGCTCGAGCCTCTGCAGGACGAGGGCTTCGGCGAAGTGGGGGCCGGCGATCTCGAGATGATGACGACGCACGAGTCACACATGACCTACCTGACGACCGTCTTCGACTGGTCCGAGGGCGAGCTCGACGAGCGGATGCCCGGCGGCCCGGACGGCCACTCGGTTCTCGAACGCTACGAGGCAGCCATCGCGCGCGCCGTCGAAGGGCTCGCGGACGACGCAGCGGTCGCCGTCGTCAGCCACGGCGCCGTCATCCGCCTCTGGGCGACGTCGCAGGCGTCCGGCATCACGCCCAAGGACGCCGAGCACAAGCGCCTGCTCAACACCGCGGTCGTGACGCTCGAGGGACGCCCGTGTGACTGGCGCTTCGTCGGGTGGGACGACCCGAACATCGTCGACGCGGGTGCCTCCGACCCCACGGCGGACGCCGAGGACGACGACTGAGGGCTCCCACTCCTTCGGGGCCGAGCCACGCGTGAGGCGCTGCTCGGCCCCGAAGCCGATGGATGCCGCGAAATCAGGAGTTGACAGCGCCCGTCGAGGCCGAGGAGGAAGCCGAACCCTGGCCCGCCGACGGTGACTGCTGCGTCGACCCGCCCTGACCGCGCTCGCCGTGCGGGCTGTGGCCTCCACGCGGACCGCGGGGGTCGAGCGTGACGGTCTTGAAGTCCGCGCTCACCGCGTAGGCAACGCGCTGGCCCGACTTCGTGCCGAGCGCGACGTAGCCACCCTGGGGCGTCTTGAACGCGTGCTCGACGGTGACCGCAGCATCCTTCGCCTTCACGGCGCTCTTGACGCTCGTCAGGGTCGAGCCGGTGACGTCGGCGGGGCGCTGCTTGCCGTCGTGACCACCGGGCCCGCCGCGCCCATCACGCCCACTGGGGCCGCCCGGACCGCCGGTGCGCACCTCGACCGTCTTGAGGTCCTTGCTCACCTCGACCATGACCTTCGCACCGCTCTTCGTGCCCAGCACGTCGTACGAGCCGTCCGGATCAGCCATGACGCGCTCGATCGAGACCGCGGCATCCTTGGCCTTGACGGCGTTGACGACGCTCGTCTTCGTCGCTCCGGTCACCTCGGTGTGCTGGTGACCGCCGGGGCCACCCTTGCCCGCGTCCCCGGACTGAGCCTGCGTGCTCGAGGAACTGGACGGCGTGGGAGCCGGCGACTGCGAGTTCGCCAGCGCGGCTCCGGAAACGGCCAGCGTGCCCGCCGCGCCAAGGCCGGCCACGATCTTCATCGTGTTGTTCAACATTTTCTTCCCTTCTCTCATGAGGAGTTGAGGGGCAGCTCGCACAACGCAGGCTGCCCCCACCGCCCGAGAGAACGGCCCGAGGCTGTGACGAGGCTGTCAAACGTCCCGTCACCGCGCTGTGAGCGCGGTGTACGCGACAATGGTCGACATGAGCAGCACGCGTGATCGCCGTCCCGACCCGACGACGTTGAGCGGCCTGCCCACCAGCGGCGACCACATCGCGTTCTACCGGTTCGCCGCCTTCGACGACGTCGACGCCGCCGTGGCGCGTCTGCGCGAACTCACCCACGGGCTCAGCGGTTCGGTGCTCGTCGCGTCCGAAGGCGTCAACGGGATGCTGGCCGGCACGCCGCAGCAGATCGATGCCTTCCTCGAGACCGCGAGCGCCGACGCGACGGTCGCTCACGCTTTCGACGGCATCGTCGTCAAGCGCACGGCGTTCGAGCGCCCGCCGTTTCGTCGCATGCTCGTCAAGGCGAAGAAGGAGATCGTGCCCCTCGGCGTCGACGGCCTCGACATGCCGAACCGCATGGACGACGTGCACGCGACTGACGTGCCGCCCGAGCAGTGGCGTGAACTCATCCGCCGCGACGACGTCGTCGTCCTCGACAACCGCAACAGCTTCGAATACGGCGTCGGCCGCTTCCGTGACGCCGTCGATCCGGGCGTCGTGAACTTCCGCGACTTCGCCGACTACGTCGAAGACCACGCTGACGAGTGGCGCGAGAACGGCACGAAGATCGCGATGTACTGTACGGGCGGCATCCGCTGTGAGAAGTCGAGCCCCTGGATGCAGGATCTGGGGCTCGAGGTCTTCCAGTTGCAGGGCGGCATCCTCAACTACTTCCAGCAGATGCCGGACGCCGAGCAGGACTGGGACGGTGAGTGTTTCGTCTTCGACGAGCGCGTCAGCCTCGACACGAAGCTGCGCGACACCGGCCGCACCCGCGAGGAGATCGACGAGCCGCGCTGACCGGTTGAGCCCGGCGAAAAATCGGGTGCCGGCGACGGCGCCCCACCCGTACGGTGGGAGCTTCCGGACCCGAGGGGGCCCATGCATCCGAACCCACCCCGCGGCACACACCTTCGTCTCGACGGCATCTCGAAGAGCTACCCCGACCGCCGCGTCCTGACCGACATCTCGTTCGCCGTCGCCGCGGGCGAACGGGCCGCGCTCATCGGGGAGAACGGCACCGGCAAGTCGACGCTCCTGCGCATCGTCGCGGGCCTCGAGGACGCCGACGTGGGGACGGTGAGCGCGCCCGACGAGGTCGGCCTGTTCCACCAGGAGCCGCCGTTCTCACTCGATCTCACCGCCGATGAGGTGCTCCGGGACGCCACCGCGCCCCTGCGCGCTCTGGGCGACGAGGTGACGTCGGCCGGTGAGCACCTGGCCGCGCACCCCGACGACCCCGGAGCGGGTACTCGACTCGAGCTCGCCCTCGCCGAGGCCGAACGCCGCGGCGTGTGGGAGCTCGACCACACGATCGACGAGTTGGTCGAGGGCCTCGGCATCGCCGACATCCCCCGCGAGCGCCCTGTACGAGAGGTCTCCGGGGGCCAACTCGCCCGCTTCTCCCTCGCGTGGATGCTCGTGCGCCGACCGGAGACGCTCCTGCTCGACGAGCCGACGAACCACCTCGACGACCGCGGCGCCGAGTTGCTCGCGCGCATGCTCCACACATGGCCGGGGCCGGTGCTCATGGCGAGCCACGACCGCAATGCCACCGTCGTCGCTCGCCGGGTCAACGATGCCCGCACGGCCCTCGAGCGCCTCGAGAACGAGCAGGTGCGCAAACCGCCGAAGCACCTGCGGTTCAACGAGGATCGGTCGCTCGCCGCAGCCCGCCGCGCCGGCGAATTGCCGAGCGGGGCGCTCGTCACGGCGTCGAACGTCGCCGCCCGAGATCGGTTACGACCGACGAGTCTCGCGCTCGCAGCCAGAGAGCGTCTGCTCGTCGAGGGCCCGAACGGATGCGGCAAGTCGACACTGCTCGAGGCTCTTGCGGGGCGCATCGCTCCCGACGGCGGCAGCGTCACCGTCGCCCCGCGCGTGAGCGTCGCCCTGCTCGGCCAGGACGCCGAAGTGAGCGGTGACGACAGCGTCCGCGACACGTACGAGCAACTCGTCGGCGCCGAACTCGCTGCCAGGCGTCCGCTGGCCACGTTCGGTTTGATCGCCGGGCGCGACGAGACCCGGCCGGTGAACAGCCTGCGCGTCGGGCAACGGCGTCGGCTGGACCTCGCCGTCCTGTTGGCGCTGCCGCCCGACGTCCTGCTGCTCGACGAGCCGACCAACCACTTCTCCCTGCTCCTGTCCGAAGACATCGAGCGTGCCCTGGCGGACTACCCCGGGGTGGTCGTCGTCGCGAGCCATGACCGGATGTTGCGCCGACGCTGGACCGGTCAGCGCTTGGAGCTCCACCTACCCGGGTGAGCCGGTGCAAAACCTCTGGCCAGGGCGAAGGGCCCGGAGTAGGGTCGAAGCAACTGTCATCGAGTGAAAGGAGTTCAGCAATGGGTTTCGACGACAAGCTGGACAACGCCAAGGACGAGAAGTTCGGCCAGGCCAAGGAGGCCTACGGCAAGGCGACCGACAACGAGCAGCTCGAGGCCGAGGGTAAGGGCGACCAGGGCGTCGCCAACCTCAAGCAGGCCGGCGAGAAGATCAAGGACGCTTTCAAGAACTGATCGTTCTCGGTGTCTGACACCGCTTGTACGAGAGGCGCATCTCCCGATTCGGGAGGTGCGCCTCTTGCCGTGTCCGGCTCACGTGATCCGCGAAGGAGCATCGAATTGTGACCTGCATTACCTGACGGTAGTCGTCTACCAAGCGCTCCACAGGTCACAGATCGATTTCATCTTGCTGTGAGCCACACCTCTGGTTAGGTCGAATACCGCTGCAGCGCAGTCCCTCTCACAGGTTGGTCGCAGCGACCCAGAATCGTCTCGTTTTTCGGGAGTTGAGCGAGCCCTACAGTGACGCACGGCACTTTTCCGCCCACTCGAGTCACGGGTCAGCGGGAAGGCCCTTCCTCTTGAAAGGCTCCGTATGTCCTCGACTCTCGACGCGCCGCCCGCCGCACCTCGCGGCACCGGCGACTCCGGTGACGCCGGCTACGCCAAGCACCTGAAGAACCGCCACATCCAGATGATCGGCATCGGTGGCGCCATCGGCTCCGGCCTCTTCATGGGATCGGCCGGGCGTCTGCACTCCGCAGGCCCGTCGCTCATCTTCGCCTACGCCATCTGTGGCGCCGTCGCCATGATCGTGGTGCGTGCGCTCGGTGAGATGGTGCTCTACCGCCCCTCCTCGGGCGCCTTCGTGTCCTACAGCCGCGAGTTCATCGGCGAGAAGGGCGCGTACGCAGCGGGTTGGTTCCACTTCACCAACTGGGCGTTCACGCTCATCGCCGACTCCACCGTCATCGCGAGCTTCCTCATCTTCTGGAGCCCGCTCAAGGACGCCCTTCCGCAGGGAGGCTGGGCCGCCATCGCTCTCGTGACCGCCCTGGCCATCAACCTCATCGGCGTCAAGCTGTTCGGCGAGATGGAGTTCTGGTTCTCGGCCATCAAGGTCGGCACGATCATCCTGTTCATGCTCGCCTCGATCTACTTCATCATCGTGGGCCAGGACCTCTCGGGCGGCGGCAAGCCCGCCAGCGCCGGCGTTCACAACATCACCGACTCGGGCTTCTTCCCCAACGGTGTCTCGCCGATGTTCACACTGCTGACCGGCGTCATCTTCGCCTACGCCGCCATGGAGCTCATCGGCGTCGCCGCCGGTGAGACCGAGAACCCGCGTGAGGTCATGCCGAAGGCCGTCCGCTCGGTGCTGTGGCGCATCCTCATCTTCTACGTGGGCACCATCACGCTTCTGTGCTTCCTCCTGCCGACCGCGCAGTACAAGCAGGGCGAGTCACCCTTCGTCACTGTGCTCGACCGCGTGGGCTTCCACGTCGGTGGCGTGCGCATGGCAGACATCATGAACGTCGTCCTCATTTCGGCCGTCGCGTCGTCGATGAACTCGGGCCTGTATTCGACCGGCCGCGTGCTGCGCTCGATGGCCGTGGCCGGTACGGCGCCGCGCATCCTCGGAAAGATGAGCCGCACCCAGGTTCCCTACGCCGCCATCCTGGCGACGGCCGCCTTCGGTGCGATCGGCGTCGTCATCAACTTCAAGTGGCCGTCGCATGCCTTCGAGATCGCTCTCGAGGCCGCCACCGTCGGCATCATCGGCGTCTGGTCGATGATCCTCATCTCGCACATGATGATGGTCCGCAAGGCCGCGCGCGGCGAGCTGGAGCGTCCGGACTTCCGCCTCAAGGGTGCGCCGGTGCTCAACATCATTGCGCTCGTGTTCCTCGCTGCGGTTCTCGTGCTCATCGCGATCGACCCGACGGACAGCAGCCCCGAGTCGGCCGCTGCCGTTCGCTTCGGCGGCCCGATCCTCGTACTCCTGCTCGTCGGCGGCTGGTTCCTCGTGCGCAACCGCATCGACGCCGCGGTCTTCGACGACATCGACGACGGTGACGAGTACGTCACGAGCTGATCGCTCACCCGTTCCACGCGTGCGGCCGCCGTCCCCTTCCCGGGGCGGCGGCCGTACGCGTCCTCACGCCTAGACTGAGTGACGTGATCGACCTTCCCGTCCTGTTCTCCACGACCGCCGACTACTACCGCTTCGCCGTCGTCGAACTACGCCGCGAGGCCGACGTGGAGAAGGTGACGCGCGTGGGTGAGGACGCGGGCTTCGTCCAGTTGAAGAACGGCGGCATCGAGCGACTTCACGAACTCGCCTCGTCCGGCTACCTGCGCTTCTGCAAGCACTTCGCCGCCGTCGAGAAGCACGCGACGACGAAGTCCCTCGAGCACGAGGACGCCGAGGAGATCGCCGAGTGGGCCTTCGACGGCATCGCCACGCGCCTCGAGGCACTGGCCGACTCCGGCGAGTACACGCCCGGTTCGGCCGTCTCCCTGCACACATGGGATTCGGGGCAGGGCCCGTGGGCGCCGGGGAAGGTGCGTCGGCCCCTCCTCGAGATGCTCATGGACGAGGGCGTCCGGGTCGTGCCCAGCGGCGCCGACCTCGCGTTGTCGGTCTGCCTCGGTGAGGACCGGGTGACGACGGGTGTCACGCCCTCGCGCTACGCCCTGTCCGACTGGGCGGGTGGACGCATCCGTCTTGCCTCGCGCAAGGAGCAGGTCAGCCGCGCGGAGTTCAAGCTCGAGGAGCTGTTCACCCACATCGACCTGCCCGAGGGGGACGTGGCCGTCGACCTCGGCGCCAGCCCTGGCGGGTGGACACGCATCCTGCGTTCGCGCGGGTACGGCCACGTGCACGCCGTCGACCCGGCCGGTCTCGACCAGCGCGTGCTCGACCTGGGCGGCGTGGAACACCACCGGACGACGGCCGGGGAGTTCGTCGCTACCTTCCCGCGTCGGGTCGACCTCATCGTCAACGACATGCGGATGCCCCCGCAGCTGTCGGCCCACACGATGCTCGAGGCGTCCGACATGCTGAACCCGGGCGCAACGGCGATCGTCACGCTGAAGTTGGGCACGAACAACCCGGTCAAGCAGGCCGACGAGGCGATGAACATGCTGAGCGAGGCGTACGACATCACCTTCGCCCGACAGCTGCAGCACAACCGGCACGAGATCACCGTCGTCGCATTGCGCGCCTGACGCTGCGTCTCGCCCGACGCTGGGGAAAATCGGTCGTCGCGCGAGGATCCGGCTGTAAAACTCCCGACACCATGAGTTCTGCACCCGACGCCGCGCTGGCCACTCAGCTCCTGCGCGAGCAGGCACCGCACCTCGCCCAGCTTGCCGTGCGCCCGAGCCCGGCCTCCGGCAGCAGCAACTGGGTGTTTCGCGTTGGAGGTCACCTCGCACTTCGCCTCCCACGCTCCGACGACTACGCCACGGATCTGGGCAACGAGATCACCTGGCTGCCGACGCTCGGAGCCGGCGTCAGGACGCCGATCCCGCGCGTCGAGTTCGTCGGAACGCCGAGCGAGACATTCCCTCGACACTGGGCCGTCGTCACCTGGATCGAGGGTCGAACTCCGACGAACCTCGACGCTTCGGCGCAGCGGTCGCTCGCGTCGTCAATCGGGGAGTTCGTCGCCGAGCTTCACGCCGTCGACACGGACGGCGAGGTCGGCGGCGCCGAGCGTTGGGGTTACCGGTGCGGCGATCCGGTGACCGACGCCACCGACGCGTGGGTCGACGAGGCCGCCGCCACGCTGAGCGACCTCTTCGACCCGACGCAGGTGCGCCTGGCCTGGGCACGCCTGCGGGAAGTGGAGGCCGCGACCGGCTCCCGGACCTGGGTGCACACCGACCTTTCGGCCGAGAACGTCCTCGTCAGGGACGGCGGCACCCTGGCCGGCGTCATCGACTTCGGCGCACTCGGCGTGGGCGACCCTGCCGTCGATCTGCTCTACGCGTGGGATCTGTTCGACGCTCCAGCACGCGCCGTGTTCACCCGTGCCGCCGCAGCCGACGAAGCCACGACGGCGCGCGCCCGCGCGTGGGCCTTCCCGGGCCCGGGCCTCGTGACGCTCGCGGAGTACCGCGATTCGATGCCCGAACGCACGGTCCGCCTCACCCGCATGGTCGAGGCCGTCGCGGCCGACGTCGGGGTCCGCCTGCGCTGAGATCGCCCAACGTTGGGAGTTTTCCGGCCACGCAGCATCCCTTCGGCTGCAAAACCCCCAAGGTCGGGGGTTTTACGCGATCTGTCGGAAGTGGGGGCGCCAACCGTCCGACAGCCGTACCGAACGGCCGCGGCGCTCCAGGGCCGCGGCGACTGCCTTCACCGTTCCGGCCGGGTCGCGGTAGATGCCGTGGGACACAACGCGGATGACCTCCCACCCCTCGGTGCGCAGGGACATTTCGCGCTCGATGTCCGCATGCTTCTGAGCCTCAGTGACGTAGTGGTGGTCCCCGTCGTACTCGATCGCGATCTTGAGATCCGGGTACGCGAGATCCAGCCTTCGACGACGCCCGCAAGCCACCACCTCGAACTGCGCGACCGGCTGGGGTAACCCCGCCAACAGAAGCAGGACCCGTAGCCGCGACTCCATGGCCGACTCGGCACCGGCATCCACGAGCCTCACCAGGTCTCGTGCGCGCCCTGGCCCCGCACCACTGGACGACCACGACGCACGCGCCGACTCCGGTTCCACCCCGGGCAGCCTGAGAACGGCGTCCGCGAGCACGACGACGTCGACGAGCGACAGCCGGGGCAAACACTCACGCACGAGGTCGACCGGCGCCGTCGTCGGCAGCCGCAACCGCACCGAGGGAACCCAAATGCTCGACGTCTTCGAGTTTCGGAGGTGACGGTGCACGACGAGTCCCGCACCGCGCACGTCCCGGCTCGCCGGGATGCTCACCGACACGCCCTCGGACCACGGCACCGGCAGACCCCACAGGAGCGCCGCATCGAGTCGCGAGATCCGCGCGCCCTCACCACACCGTCGGACCGCTGCGACGCAGCGGAGCCCGTGCCCCACCTGCACGCGGGCATCGACGAAGACACCCCGGAACAGACGGCGTACGTCCGCGCTGTCGAGGTCGCTCCGACTCAGCCCTGCTGCGAGAGCCTCGTCCGAGGTGAACGGGAGCGCGCCGAACCTGTCCAGGGCAGCACGTCGACGAGCTACCACGCTCTGGCGCGAGGGACGCGCTCCAGACGAGGGGAAAGAGGCGGAAGCAGAAGGGGCCATACCTCCAGCGTCGCGATTTCGCGCCGACCACCGCGAAAGTTATCCACAGCCCACGAGGATGCCGACAAGACCGGCTCTCAGGGCGAATCACCCAACGTTGTGAGTTTCGCAGCCAACACCACACCGTTCGGCTGCAAAACCCCCAACGTCGGGGGTTCGCCGCCCGACCCCATCCCGGGAGCCGTCGTCGTGCCTCGGCACCCCGTGCCGCAGGTCACGTCGATGGCGGTAAATGTTCGATTCTCGAACCGTTAATGAACATTTCCGACATTGGTGGCAGAAACCCAACAGCGCACCATGCGTTTGTGAGCCACGTCACAACTTGAAACCCTCGGCCACTTATATTTCGACGTCGAGATACCCGTACGTTCGAGGAGTCCCACCGGGCGCTCCCCTTCGACTCCTCGAACTCGGTTGCGCGCCGGGACGACCGACGACAGCGATGACTCGGGTGACGAACGGAGATCCCGTTCGGGCCCGCTCGCACAAAGGATGGCCGATCCAATGACTACGACTGACATCGAGACGATCGGCGGCACGACGCACAAGGGCCTTGCCGCCTGGGTTGCCGAGGTCGCCGAGATGACCACCCCCGACCGCATCCAGTGGGTGACGGGTTCGGACGAGGAGTGGAAGCAGATCACGGACAAGCTCGTCGAAACGGGCACGTTCACGCGCCTCAACGAGGACATCAAGCCGAACTCGTTCTACGCCGCCAGCTCCCCGCAGGACGTCGCGCGTGTCGAGGACCGCACCTACATCTGCAGTGTCGACGAGAAGGACGCCGGGCCCACCAACAACTGGATGGACCCGAACGAGATGAAGGACATCATGCGTGGCCTCTACAAGGGCTGCATGAAGGGTCGCACGATGTACGTGATCCCCTTCGTCATGGGTCACCTCGAGGCCGAGCACCCGATGTTCGGTGTCGAGATCACCGACTCCGAGTACGTCGTCGCGTCGATGCGCGTCATGGCCCGCTGTGGCACGAAGATCCTCGACCGCATCGAGGAGCTCGGTGACGACGCCCGCTACGTCCCGGCCCTGCACTCGGTCGGCGCCCCGCTCGCCGACGGCGAGAAGGACGTCGCGTGGCCGTGCAACGACGAGAAGTACATCGTGCAGTTCCCCGAGGAGCGCACGATCTGGAGCTTCGGCTCCGGCTACGGCGGCAACGCCCTGCTCGGCAAGAAGTGCTACTCGCTGCGCATCGCCTCGGTCATGGCACGTGACGAGGGCTGGCTGGCCGAGCACATGCTCATCCTGAAGCTCATCTCCCCGGAGAACCAGGTCTACTACATCGCTGCGGCCTTCCCGAGCGCCTGCGGCAAGACCAACCTCGCCATGCTCAAGCCGACCGTTCCGGGCTGGAAGGTCGAGACCCTCGGCGACGACATCGCCTGGATGCGTTTCGGCAAGGACGGCCGCCTGTACGCCGTCAACCCGGAGTTCGGCTTCTTCGGCGTCGCGCCGGGCACGAACGAGCACACCAACCCGAACGCCATGAAGACGATCAACAAGGGCAACTCCGTCTTCACGAACGTCGCGCTCACCGAGGACGGCGACGTCTGGTGGGAGGGTCTCGAGAACCCGCCGGCCAAGGCCACGGACTGGAAGGGCAACCCCTGGACGCCCGACAGCGACGAGCTGTCCAGCCACCCGAACAGCCGCTACTGCACTCCGATCGAGCAGTGCGACATCCTGGCCGACGAGTACAACGACCCGCAGGGTGTGCCGATCTCGGCGATCCTCTTCGGTGGCCGCCGCAAGACGACGGTTCCGCTCGTCACCGAGGCTCGCGACTGGCTGCACGGCACCTTCATGGGCGCCACGCTCTCGTCCGAGACGACGGCCGCCGCGACCGGCCAGGTCGGCGTCGTGCGCCGCGACCCGATGGCCATGCTGCCCTTCATCGGCTACAACGCCGGCGACTACTTCCAGCACTGGGTGAACGTCGGCAAGGACGCGGACGCGAGCAAGCTGCCCGCGATCTTCTACGTCAACTGGTTCCGCCGTGACGACAACGGTGACTTCCTGTGGCCCGGCTTCTCCGAGAACAGCCGCGTCCTCAAGTGGATCATCGAGCGCATCGAGGGCAAGGCCGCAGCGGTCGAGACCCCGATCGGTCACGTTCCGACGCCGGAGTCGCTCGACGTCGAGGGCCTCGACATGACGGACGCCGAGCTCGAGGCCGCCCTCGCGGTCGACGTCGAGGAGTGGAAGGCCGAGATCCCGCAGATCGAGGAGTGGTTCGCCAAGTTCGGCGACCAGCTCCCGGTTCAGCTTCAGGTCGAGCTCGACGGCCTCAAGGAGCGCCTCGGCGCCTGAGCCCATCAGACGTGGCGGTCCCGGCCGACCGTCACTTGACCGTCGTCGGTCACGCAACCTCCCGTTCGCTGCTCGCGAGCGGGAGGTTGCGTCATCTCCGCCGTCCGCCCACCGAGCGTCCTACGGGCAGTTCGCAGGTACGCCCCGTACGCTCGAAGTCAACCGCACGTCCCCGTTCCCCGAGGTAACCGATGTCACGCTCGTTCGCCCTGACCGCCGCCGCCCTCGCGCTGCCGCTCGCTCTCGTGGCCTGCGGCAATTCCTCACCCGACGCCGAGGGGCAGTCCTCCGCGACCTCGACGTCCGTTTCGGCCTCGAGCGCCACCTCGGGGGCCGGGCAGTCGTCCTCGACGAGCAGTTCCACCGGCACGAGCACCAACTCATCGGGCTCGACGCAGTCGTCCGCCGCGGCGAGCTCCACCTCGGGCGAGAGCACGGCCACCCCATCGAGCTCCTCGCAGCCCTCCGCCGTGAGACACGTGTCCGTCTCGCCGTCCACAGCACAGGGGAAGGCGCCCACCCCGACGCAGGTGAAGAAGTCCGCACTGGAGAACACCCCCGTGTCGTCTGTACACCTCACCACTCCTGACGGGGGCCCTCAGACGGGCGCAGCCGTCGCCACCCAGAGTCTCGTGACGTCGGTGAACGGTCGTACCCTCTCCTACACGTACAGCGCGTCGGGCAAGCAGCACCTCTACCGTTCGCAGCTCAACAACGCGGTCATCGCGGCGCCGAACAGCCGTGGCGTCACGATCGACTTCGGTGACGGCAGCGACATGGACGGCGCCGACCTCGGCGCGCTCCAGTGCGCACCGAAGTCGCCCCTCGCTGCATTCGCCGACACGTTGCCGACGCAGAGCCACACCTACGCGGCCGCGGGGACGTACACCGTCACGACCACCACGTACTTCTGCGGCGACTCGGGCCCGGTGAGCAAGTCCTCGACGCAGAAGGTGACGATCAACTGATCACGTTCGCCGAGGCCCGCGAGGGGCTCTTCTCGGCGCTGCACGCGTCACCGCACGACCGGCTCGTCCTCGCTGTGGCAGGCGCACCCGGCGCAGGCAAGTCCACCGTCTGCGAGCTCCTGCTCGCGGAAGCGCAGAACCGCGACGTGTCGGCGATCGTCGTCCCGATGGACGGCTGGCATCTCGCGCACCGAACACTGGAACGACTCGGCCTCGCGCAGGTCAAGGGAGCACCCCAGACGTTCGACGCCGAAGGCTTCGTCGCCCTGGTGGCCCGTATCGCGGGGCAGCGGCCCGGGGATCCGTCCGTTTGGGCGCCCGAGTTCCGGCGCGAGATCGAGGACGCCGTCACCGGCGCCGTCGAGATTCGCCCCGAACACCGTCTCGTCGTCGTCGAGGGCAACTACCTGCTGCTCGACGAGCACCCGTGGCGCAACATCGCCGACTTCTTCGACACCGCATGGGTCCTGACGCCCGACGAATCGACTCGCCGCACCCGACTCGTGGAACGTCACGAGCGCTACGGGCGCAGCACGGAGGACGCTCGAGCGCACGCTCTCGGCTCGGACGAGACGAACGCCCGCCGCATCGAGCACAACATGGTCGCGCGGGCGGGGCTCACCGTCCTGGAGGTCGACCCGGGCTGATCACCCCTTGGAACACCACAGGTGCCAGCGGATCCCGAGCAGATCCGTCCACCACACCGAGTGCCCGTTCTTCGGGTCACCCAGCAGGTCACGCAAGCCAAAGGGCACGCATGTGCTGGGCCAGGACGTCGTCGGCGGGGTCGGTGTGGTCGTCGGCGACGTGGGTGACGGTGTCGGCTGCGTCGGCTCACTCGTCGGAGTCGACGGCGAGGGGCTCGTCGGTTCCGACGGACGCGTCGGCTCGGTGGTCGGCGTGGTCGGGTTCGACGTCGTCGGCTGCGACGGTTCGCTCGTCGGCGTCGTGGGTTCCGTGCTCGGTTCGCTCGTCGGCGTCGTCGGGTTCGACGTGGGTTCGGTGGTCGGCGACGTCGGTTGCGTCGTGCTCGGTCCGCTCCTCGACGAATCCGACGGTGCGGGAGCGGTCGACGTGGGAGCCTGCGACGTCGAAGTGCCCGGTGCGGGAGCCGTCGCCGAACCGGACGGCACCGGCGGCAGCGCGGACGTCGGCACGGTGGCCGAACCCGTCGGCGTTGCGGCGCCCGGCATCGTTGTGCGCAACGGGGATCCGCCTGCCGACGGCAAGCCTGGCAGGCGCGGCAGGGTGACCGCGGAGGAGCCCGACGGAACGACTGGGCCGTTGTTCCCTCGCTCGGAGGCGGCGCGCTCGTTCGCGCGGGGGGCGCTCGTCGCCCAGGTGGACGTCGAGGTCGGCTGACTCGTCGCGGACGCCGTCGACGACGCGGTGGGAGTGTCCGTGGAGGACGACGACGGATCGGCCGGCGCACTCGAGGAGGAGTTCGGTCCACGGGAACTCGAGGCGGCACCGTCGTCCAGCAGGACGACGCCGGCCGCCACGGTTGCGGCAAGGCCCACGAGCGCGGCGCCGGCGGCCCAAGTGCTCACCGTTCCGCCGGCGCCCGGCGCTCCGGCCGCACCGGATCCGGCGGCGGCCCCGGACGGGTCGTTCAGCGCCTCGCGCAAAGCCTCGGCCTTACCGGCGTCGAGGGCGGACGGAGTGACGGTTGCGGCCCGAGCGGACAGCGCATCACGCAACTGTTGCTCGAGGGCGGCGAACGCGTCGGGTCGAAGATCAGCCATCGGCGTCTCGCATCGCTTGGGCGAGCTTGGCCATGGCGCGTGAGGCTTGCGACTTCACCGTGCCCTGGCTGATCCCGAGGGTCGACGCGATCTCGACCTCGCTCAGCCCCTCCCAGTACCGCAGCACGAGAACCTCGCGCATGCGGGTGGGCAACGCGTCGAGGTGGCCGAGCACCTGCTGGTGCTCGTCGGCCAGAAGAACGGGCTCGTCGGAGCCGGGCCCGGCCTCGGGTTCGGCAGCAGCGGCGTACTCGCGGGCGGTGCGGCGACGCCGTAGCGCCGAGCGGGCGTGGTTGAGCACGGACGCACGCAGGTACGCGCGGGCGTTCGCGGGCGATTCGAGGGAGTCGACGTTGCGGTGCAGACCGAGGAAGGCGTCGTGCACGACGTCCTGCGCCGACTCGATGTCGTCGACGAGCTGACGAGCCAGACGCACCATGTCGTGGTACGAACTGACGTACAGGGCGTCGAGGTCGACCTCGTCCGGGGGAGAGCCCTGCGAGGACGTGTTCGCCCCCGAGGTCGCGTCGTCACCGGTCGACGCAGCGCGCTCCGAACGAGCGCTTCGCGCCCCTTCCGAGATGGCCCACCAGGGCGCCGGGGGAATCGGAAGCGCTGCATGGACGAAAGTCATGCACCCGCTCCCCTCATCACACGGCAGATGCCGAAGCCGATGTTCTGCAGGGCGATTCGGACGATGCCCCATCATCCAGTGTCGGCGAGGAACGCGGGCCGGGGCAAGCCGATCGACCCAAGTGTCCGCGCAAGCGGGTGCCTGGCCCGCGCGGTCGATCGTCCTCATGACAGAAAGACGCACACCGGACCGACAGGTTGCATGTCACCTGACGACCTATGCCCGAGGTGGCTCAGGACGTGTGCCGGCGAAGGGCCTTGGCCGTGCGTCCGATGCGTGACAGCAGCGCAGCGTAAGCGTCCGTCATCGGAGCCGATCCGGCGATGGCGCTGAGAGGCTGGCGTGCTCCCTGAGCCCGCTGAACCACAGCCCGATCCGCCAGGACAGGTGAGAGGACGAGTGGCCCGAAGGTCCGCTCCAGTACCTTCACCTGTTCGGCGTGTTCGCGGACCGATGGACGGAACCGGTTGACGACGATGCCGAGCGGTTGCAGCCCGCCCGCCTCACGTCGACGCAGGTCGTCGATCGCGGCGAAGAGTCGGTTCGCAGCATTGACGGCGAACGCCCCCGGTTCGGCGACAACGATGGCGCGGTCGCTCGCGACGAGCGCGCTGCGCGTCAGGCCGGACAGCGACGGCGGTGCATCGATGAGGACGAGATCGTAGTCGAGCTTGCCGAGCGCCTTGCGCAGCGTGTGGAGGCTCTCCCCTTGGGCGTCCGGGCGATCGAGCGCTGCGGTCGACGGGGCACCGGGCAGGACGTGAAGCTCCCCCGCACCCTCCCAGCCCGAGGCGACGATCGTCTGCTCGAGCACCTTGCGCTTCGGGCTTTCCAGCACGTCACCACTCGCACTGCCGGTGGCCTTGGCACCGAGGGCATAGGTGGCGTCACCCTGCGGGTCGAGGTCGACGACGAGCGTCGCGAGCCCCTTGCGCATCGCGGCGTCGGCGAGCCCGAGGACGACGGAGGTCTTACCCACCCCGCCCTTGAGGCTGCACACGCTGATGACGACCATGGCTCAACCCTAGGCGGGCGCGGCGCAGCGGTGCCCCGACACGCCGCGCCGCCGACAGGTCACTCCGCCCAGTCGAGGGTGCGCTCGACGGCCTGGCTCCAGCGCCCCAGCAGGCGCTGACGCTCGTCGTCCTCCATCGAGGGCTTCCAACGCTTGTCCTCGGCCCACTGACGACGCAGGTCGTCGAGGTCCTTCCAGAACCCTACGGCGAGGCCGGCCGCGTAGGCGGCACCGAGGGCCGTCGTCTCGTTGACCTTCGGGCGGATGACCTCGACGTCGAGGATGTCGCTCTGGAACTGCATGAGCGTCTCGTTGACGACCATGCCGCCGTCGACCTTGAGCTCGGTCATCTCGACGTCGGAGTCGGCGTTCATCGCCTTGACGACCTCCTGGCTCTGGTACGCCACGGCCTCGAGGGCCGCGCGGCACAGGTGCCCGCGGTTGGCGAAGCGGGTGAGGCCGACCACGACGCCGCGAGCGTCGCTGCGCCAGTGCGGCGCGAAGAGGCCGGAGAAGGCCGGGACGACGTAGACGTCACCGTTGTCGTCGACCTCCTTGGCGTACTTCTCGACCTCCTTCGCGTCCTTGATGAGCTTGAGGTTGTCGCGCAGCCACTGCACGAGCGAACCGGTGACGGCGATCGAGCCCTCGAGCGCGTAGACCGGCTTCTGGTCACCGATGCGGTAGCAGACGGTGGTGAGCAGTCCGTTCTTGCTCATCACCTTCTCCTCACCGGTGTTGAGGATGAGGAAGTTGCCGGTGCCGTAGGTGTTCTTGGCCGTACCCGGCTCGAAGCAGACCTGACCGAACGTGGCGGCCTGCTGGTCGCCGAGCGCGCCCGCGATCGGCACACCGCGCAGGACGCCGCGGTGACGCACCTTGCCGTACTCCTCGGACGAACTGCGGATCTCCGGGAGCATCGACATCGGGATGCCCATGTCCTTCGCGATGGACTCGTCCCACTCGAGCGTGTCGAGGTTCATGAGCATGGTGCGGGAGGCGTTCGTGACGTCGGTGACGTGGACGCCGCCGTTCGTGCCACCCGTCATGTTCCAGATGACCCACGTGTCCATCGTGCCGAACAGCAGGTCACCGGCCTCGGCCTTCTCGCGAGCGCCGTCGACGTTCTCGAGGATCCACATGACCTTCGGGCCGGCGAAGTACGTGGCGAGCGGCAGGCCGACGACGTCCTTGTACTTGTCGGCGCCGTCGTCACCGGCGAGCTTCTTGCAGATCGCGTCGGTGCGCGTGTCCTGCCAGACGATGGCGTTGTAGACCGGCTTGCCCGTCTTCTTGTCCCACACGACGGCCGTCTCGCGCTGGTTGGTGATACCCACGGCGGCGATGTCGTCGGAGTCGAGGTCCTTCTTGGCGAGCGCCTCGGCACAGACCTTGCGCGTGTTGTCCCAGATCTCGGCCGCGTCGTGTTCGACCCAGCCGGCCTTGGGGAAGATCTGCTCGTGTTCCATCTGGCCGACGGCGACGACGTTGCCGTCGTGGTCGAAGATCATGCAGCGCGTGCTCGTCGTGCCCTGGTCGATGGATGCGACGTACTTCTTCTCAGCCATGTTCTGCTCCTCGTGCGTCGAGTTGGCGTTGGCGGTTGATGTCGAGTCTGCCCCGAACGGGTCAGCCGATGTAGAGATTGGCGGCGAAGCCTGCGATGAGGCCTCCGATGACGGGGCCGACGACCGGCACCCATGCGTAACTCCAGTTGGAGTCGTCCTTGTTGGGGATGGGAAGGAGGAAGTGCGCAAGGCGCGGCGCCAGGTCGCGTGCCGGGTTGATGGCGTAGCCCGTCGGACCACCGAGCGAGACGCCGATGGCGACGACGAGGAAAGCAACGTTGAGCGGTCCGGCCTGGCTCGGCGTCTTGGCGAACACGAGGATCGTGAAGACGAGGACGAACGTTCCGACGACCTCCGTCATGACGTTCCAGAACGGCGATCGGACGGTGGCCGAGGTGGAGAAGACGTTCGTCGGCGCGTCCTCGTGCTCGTCGAACTGCTTCTTGTAGGCCATCCACACGACGACGGCGCCGATGAAGCCGCCGACGAACTGGGCGGCGACGTAGGTGAGTGTCGAGGCGGCCGTGATGTCGACGCCCTTGGCGTAGGTGTCGGCGCCACTCGCCCACATGCCGAGGGTCACCGCGGGGTTGAGGTGGGCACCTGACTTGTAGGCGGCGAACACTCCGGAGAAGACGGCGAAGCCCCACCCGATGTTGATCATGAGAGGGCCGCCGCCGAAGCCGCCGTTCTTCGGCAGCAGGACGTTGGCCACGACACCCACACCGAGGACGATGAGGATCGCCGTTCCGAGGACTTCGCTCAAGAAGACTTGTCCGAGTGACATGCGTTCTCCGTTCCTGAAGGATCCCGTGACGGGCGCGCCCCGGGGATGCTCGTTTCGTACCCTACGCGGTGGGCTGAGATCGCCGGGGGTTCCGCAGCGGGCGCGACGAAGGCTTCGCTCTCCGTTCGTCGTGTGACGAAAGGCCCACGCTCCGGATTCGGGAAACGTCCATTCGAGCGGTCTAAGGTGGAGGGGAAGCCGCGTTCCGCGCGGCGCCCGTGAGACCCGTCGCTCCCCTTTCGGAGGTACCCATGACGATGCACCCCTACAGCGCGAAGATGAGCCCGCAGGCCCGCGAGGAATCGTGGCGCGAGCTCGGCGAGCGCGAACTCGACGTCCTCGTCATCGGCGGTGGTGTCACGGGCGCGGGCGTCGCGCTGGACGCCGTCACGCGCGGCCTGCGTACCGGCCTCGTCGAGGCCCGCGACTTCGCGAGCGGCACCTCGAGCCGCTCGTCGAAGCTCTTCCACGGCGGCCTGCGCTACCTCGAGCAGCTCAACTTCGCTCTCGTTGCCGAGGCGCTCAAGGAACGCGAGCTCATGCTGACGCGCATCGCTCCGCACCTCGTGCACCCGGTGGCGTTCCTCTACCCGCTGAGCCACCGCGCCTGGGAGCGCCCGTACGTCGCGAGCGGTATCGCGATGTACGACCAGATGGGCGGCGCCCGCTCGGTGCCGCGCCAGAAGCACCTCACCCGCGGCGGCACGATGAAGCTGTTCCCGGGTCTCAAGCCGGACGCGATGGTCGGCTCGATCCGCTACTTCGACGCGCAGGCCGACGACGCGCGTCACACGATGACAGTGGCGCGCACCGCCGCGCAGTACGGCGCCATCGTGCGCAACTCCACCGAGGTCGTCGAACTCGTCACCGAGGCCGACCGTGTCGTCGGTGCCGTCGTGCGTGACGTCGAGACGGGCGAGAAGCTCGAGGTCCGCGCCAAGGTCGTCATCAACTGCACCGGTGTGTGGACCGACGACATCCAGAAGATGACGGGTGGGCGTGGCCGTTTCCGCGTGCGCGCGTCGAAGGGCGTGCACATCCTCGTGCCGCGCGACCGTATCGCCGGCGAGGTGGGCCTCATCCTGCGCACCGAGAAGTCGGTGCTGTTCGTCATCCCGTGGGGTCAGCAGTGGCTCATCGGCACCACCGACACCGACTGGGCCCTCGACGTCGCCCACCCCGCGGCGACGAGCAAGGACATCGACTACATCCTCGAGCACGTCAACACGGTGCTCGCCTCGCCGCTCACGCGTGACGACATCCTCGGCGTGTACGCCGGCCTGCGTCCGCTGCTCGCGGGCGAGAGCGAGGACACCTCGGCGCTCTCGCGTGAGCACGCCGTCGCGCGCCCGCAGCCGGGCCTCATCTCGATCGCCGGCGGCAAGTACACGACCTACCGTGTCATGGCGGAGGACGCCGTCAACGCGGCCGCCGAGGACCTGGGCCCGATCAAGGACTCGGTCACGGAGGTGACGCCGCTCGTCGGCGCCGACGGGTACGCCGCGATGCTCAACCTCAAGCACGAGCTGGCCGCCGAGTCGGGCCTGCCGGAGTGGCGTATCGAGCACCTGCTCGGCCGCTACGGCTCGCGTCTGTACGAGGTGCTCGAGCTGGCACAGGACGACGCGTCGCTGCTCACGCCCGTCGCGGCCGCCGACGAGTACCTGCGCTGCGAGATCGCGTACGCCGTGACGAACGAGGGCGCCCTGCACCTCGAGGACGTCCTCGCCCGCCGCACGCGCATGTCGATCGAGACCAAGCACCGCGGCGCCGACGCGGCGCAGGAGGTCGCCGACATCATCGCGCCGCTGCTCGGCTGGTCGGACGAGACGAAGAACGCCGAGATCACGTCGTACGTCGAGCGCGTCGAGGCCGAGCGCAAGTCGCAGGAGCTCGAGACCGACGAGGCCTCCGACGCCGCGCGCCTCGAGGCTCCCGACCCGCGCCCGAGTCTGCGCAAGGTGCTCGCCACCCGCTGACCCGCGCTGGTCCTCGCCGCCCCCTCCCGCCTGCCGCGGGTGGGGGCGGTGGCGTGTAGAGGCCGGTCTCCGGGGCGAGTCGGCCGTACGATGCATCGTGCCCCTCGATGTCATCGCTTTCCTGGCCGGGTTCCTCGCAGCTCTCATCGTCACGCTGCTCCTGGGACGCGCGGCCCTGCGTCGGTACGACACCGACTTCTCCGGCTGCGAAAGTGGCGGGTGCAGCGCGTTGGTCAGCCGGCTCGACGGTTATCCCCCGAGGGCTGTGCGGGCGATCGCCCACAAGGGAGGAGTCGTCCTGTGGCAGCCCCGACGGCGACTCGTCATCGCCACACCACCTGCCGCCACCGACACGGCCACACGTCGCGCAACTGCACAACCGGACGATGCCCCGTGGGGCTGGAACCTCGAAGGCCGTGACGACGGTCCGGAACTGTTCGGCGGCGAGGGCCTCGCCACGGTCGTTCGACGAGCCTCACGAACGGCGCAGCGAGCTCCCCTCACGACCTGGGCGTGGCTGCTGTTCCCCCGATTCTGGGGTGCACTAGCCGGCGCCTTCGTGCTGACTGCGCTGGGGATGGCAGGCGTTGTCGCTCTCGGTCACACAGAAACCGTGACGGTGACCAAGACCGTCGCCGACCCGGAGATCGACGAAACCTTGTGCACCTTCGTTCTCAGCGACGCGGCCGGCAAGGCGGCCGGCGAGCAGGTGTCGTCGTGCGTCATGGTCGACGAGCCTCGAGTGGGCGCGCGGGTGGAAGCCGTCGCGCTGCCGGCGAGCGACTACGCCATCGTCCTCGACGACTTGGGCTTGTCGGAGCCGACACTCGGCAGTCTCTTCATGGCAGCCGGAGCCGGCGGTGTCGCAGTGGTCTCCGGCCTCTGGCGCGCCGTCCTACCGCGCCGTCGAACGAGCCTCATCCCCTTCCCGATCGCCTCGGACGACGCCGAGGGCGTGGACATCGCGGCCATGGAGCACTTGACGCTGGCCGAACTCGCCGACCTCGAGGAGAGCATCGCCCCGCAGCCCTCGACGACCCCCTCGCACGCCGGTACTGGGGTTCGGGGGCTGATCAACCGGATGAGGCTCTATCCGATTCCTGCGGGATCTTTCGCGACGTTGGCCCTGTGCTGGCACCACTACGACGAGCATCGAAACATCGCCCTCGTGGTCGGGCTCGTGGCGCTCATGGTGTTCGTTCGAGGACTCGTGCTGAGCCTGACGCAGTTCGTCGAGGTGCGCTCCCTCACGCACCAGGCCTGGCAGGGTCCGCTCGCGTACTCACGCGTGCCGGGCGTTGCCAACGCTGTGCTGCTCTTCCTGCGCCCCGGCCGTGCGCTGTGGCTCGATCTCGATGGCAGCGTGCCGCCCCGCGGCACCGCGCAATACCGCGGTGATCTCACCGAGGACCCCTCATCGGTCCAACTGCTCGTGGACGGAGTCCTCCTGCGCGCCGATCGTCGCCACCCCGAGTTGGGCCCAGCGGAACTGGACCAGCTTCACGAGGACGTTCTCGACGACCTCACCATGCTCATCGCCCGGGCCGACCCACCGTCCACGCACAGGAACGTCACAGAAACGACCTTGGAACTGCATAGCCGCCGGGGCGACACTGAGTGACATGAGCCCCGCTGCCCCCGCTTTGAAGCGCCCCGACGGCACGAACGTCCGGGTCCTCGTCGTCGACGACGAGTCGAACCTCACCGAACTGCTGTCGATGGCCCTTCGTTACGAGGGCTGGGACATCAAGAGCGCCGCCACCGGCAACGCGGCCGTCAAGACGGCCAAGGAGTTCAAGCCCGACGCCGTCGTGCTCGACATGATGCTGCCCGACTTCGACGGCCTCGAGGTGCTCCGGCGTATGCGCGACGAGGACCCGACGCTGCCGGTCCTTTTCCTCACCGCGCGCGATGCCGTTGAGGACAGGGTGGCCGGTCTGACGGCCGGAGGCGACGACTACGTCACGAAGCCCTTCAGTCTCGAGGAGGTCGTGGCCCGCGTGCGCGCGTTGCTGCGCCGCTCGGTCCAGTTGCAGGAGGAGGAGAGCTCGCTGCTGCGCGTCGGCGACCTCACCCTCGACGAGGACAGCCACGAAGTGATGCGCGGCGGCGAGGAGATCACCCTCACCGCAACGGAGTTCGAACTCCTGCGCTTCCTCATGCGCAACCCCAAGCGCGTACTGAGCAAGGCTCAGATCCTCGACCGGGTGTGGCACTACGACTTCGGCGGCCAGGCCAACGTCGTCGAGCTCTACATCAGTTACCTGCGCAAGAAGATCGACGCCGGCCGCGCACCGATGATCCACACGATGCGCGGCGCCGGCTACGTGCTCAAGCCCGCTTCCTGAGCCGCCGCCCCGTGTTCAATCCCGCCCGGTGGCCGCTGCGCACGAAGCTGCTCACCTCGATCGTCACCCTCTTCGTCGTCATCATCGCGATCATCGGCGCGGCGACCGTCCTCACCACCCGCAACTCGCTCATGACGCAGGTGGACGCCCAACTCGCCGACGCACAGCGCTCCCTCGACGGCCCCGGTGAGGGCGACGCCCCCGGTCACACCGACGGCTACCACCGCGCCGCGCCCGGGCTCGGCGGCAGCATGCTGCGCCTGACGATCGACGCCTCCTCCACCGCGAACACGATCCGCACGAGCGAGAACGTCGTCCTGTCGCCCGGCTCGATCTCGACGCTGTCGAAGGCCCAGGTTCTGACGCTGTGGAACAGTTCGCTCGGCACCGCCCCTCAGACCGTCGACGTCGGCGGCGGCCTCGGCACCTATCGCCTCGTCGCCGTCTCGCGCTCGAACGGCGACGTCACCATCGTCGGCATGCCGCTCGAACCCATCGACCGGAACGTCGGTGAACTCGCCCGGAACATCGCGCTCATGGGTCTGCTCGGCCTCGTCGCCGTGGGCGGTGCGAGCTTCCTGCTCGTGCGCAGCAACCTGCGTCCGTTGCGCCGGGTCGCGGCCACCGCCGAACGAGTCTCGGAGATGCCCCTCGGACGCGGCGACGCACGCACCGACGAGCGCGTGCCGACGGTCGACACCGACCCGCGCACCGAGGTCGGCACCGTCGGCCTGGCGCTCAACAACCTGCTCGACCACGTCGACTCCGCCCTCGACGCTCGCGAGGAGAGCGAGATGCAGGTGCGCCAGTTCGTGGCCGACGCGAGCCATGAGCTGCGCACTCCCCTCGCCTCGATCCGTGGCTACGCCGAGTTGTCGCGCCGCGAGACCGAGCCCGTCCCGCCGTCCGTGACCCACGCTCTCGGGCGCATCGAATCCGAAGCCGGGCGGATGACGACGCTCGTCGAGGACCTGCTCCTGCTGGCCCGTCTCGACGCCGGCCGCGAACTCGAGCGCGAACCTGTCGACCTCACCCGCATCGTCGTCGAGAGCCTGAGCGACCTCCACGCGGCCGGGCCCGACCACGTCTGGCACCTCGACCTCCCGGAGGACCTCGACGAGGTGCCCGAAGTCGTCGGCGACGAGGCGCGTCTGCGTCAGGTCGTCATCAACCTGCTCGCCAACGCGCGCCGTCACACGCCGCCGGGGACGGTCGTGACGGCCGGGCTCGCGCGTGAGGGCGACGACGTGATCGTCAGCGTCACCGACAACGGCCCCGGAATCCCCGCCGAGTTCACGCCGCACCTCTTCGAACGCTTCACCCGCGGGGACGTCGCGCGCACGCGCACCGAGGGCTCGACTGGTCTGGGCCTGTCGATCGTGCACGCCGTCGTCACCGCGCACCACGGCACGGTGAGCGTCGAGAGCGAACCCGGGAGCACCCGGTTCACCGTGCGTCTGCCCATCGAACCGAGGGGCCGACTCGCGTCACCCGAGGCAGCCGGAGCATGATGTCGGACGACACCCGGAGGTGACGATGAACGAGAACGAGGCGCTCGCCGCCGCGACGAACCCGTCTGCGGCGCCGGAAACCCAAGCCGGCGAACGGGGCACCGTGTCGCACGCCATGCGCTTCGCGCTCGTCGGCGTGGGCTCGACGGTTCTCTACACGCTGCTCTTCATGCTCCTCGACATGCGCATGAACCACCACCTCGCGAACGTGACGGCGCTGCTCGTGTGCACGGTCCTCAACACGTGGGTGAACCAGCGATTCACGTTCGATGCGGCGGGGCACTCGGGCGGCAAGGCCGCCCACGTCCAGAGCCTCGCGATCCTCGCGGTCACGCTCGCGGTGACAACGGGCGCGCTCGCGCTGGAGCACCACCTGTGGCCGAACGCGGGCACCTTCTGGGACACGGTGACGGTGACCATCGGCAACGCGATCGCGACGGTCGTGCGCTTCGTCGTCTTCCGCCGAATCTTCACGCGCTGAGCGACCGAAGCCCCCTGTGACGGCGCGGTTTGGTGTGCGCCGGGCTGTCCGATACCCTTTCAGGGCTTGCAGTGCTTACTGCTCGTGGAGGAGGCGTCGCCTAGTCCGGTCTATGGCGCCCGCCTGCTAAGCGGGTTTGGGGTTTATAGCCCCATCGAGGGTTCAAATCCCTCCGCCTCCGCCAGCGAATGTGAAGGGCCCCTCCCCAGGATCAGCGACGAAGTCGCCCTGGGGAGGGGCCCTTCACATTCGCTGATGAAAGCACGGGGGATTTGGGAGGAGTCCGGGCGCCCGCGAGCGAAGCGAGCCCGCGCCCGGACGACGGCTCCCTCCGCCTCAGGGAACGAGACCGAGGCGCGACACACCAGCGCAGCACCTCCAGCGAACTCTCAGAACCTGATCGTCACCGGATTGAGACTTTCCCAGGTTCGTCCTTCATCATGGTGAGCAGCACTTTTCAAGTTCGCCGGGCCGGTGGCTCCGACGGGCGGTCAGCTATTGGGGATCTTCACATGACGCACGACTCGTACGCGAGCCATTCGGGGCCGGAGGGGCTCCGTGAGGCAACTCGCTCGGGTGAGCGTCAGCGCCGTCGGGCGTCGTTGCGCCGCAGCTTGTCGTTGACCTTCCTGAGCACGCTGTTGCCGGGGCTGGGGCTGGTGTGGACGCGCCGCCGCCGCCTGGGCATTCTGCTGGCGGCGTTCACGTTGCTCGCACTCCTCACGTTGGCCGTCGTGCTCGTCGGTGGTGGGCTCATCACCGGTGCGGCGAACGTGCTCACGGCGAAGGGCCTCAAGATCGCCCTCGCCGTCACGATCGGCGCGATCCTGCTGTGGCTGTTCTCGATCGTGCTCACGGCGCGCACGACACACATGACGGCGTGGTCGCGCCGCGGCGAGACCGTCTTCAAGGGCTTCACCGCGCTCATGTGCCTCGCGGTCACGCTCCCTGCCGCTGAGGCAGTCCGGTACGTCACGGTGACGCAGGACGCCTTCGGTTCGATCTTCATCAAGAACGGCGGCGGCCAGAGCGCGAAGGAGAACGCGTTCAAGCGGCACGAACGTGTCAATTTCCTCCTCGTCGGTTCGGATGCGGGCAAGGATCGCTTCGAGGTGCGTACCGACTCCGTCATGGTCGCCTCCGTCGACACGAAGACCGGCGACACGACCCTCATCAGCATCCCGCGCAACTGGCAGAAGGTGCCGTTCCCCACGTCCAACCCGCTGCACGACCTCTACCCGGACGGATTCACCTGCCCGGACCGTGGCGCGAGCGAGCAGTGCATCATGGATGCCGTGTGGACCGAGGCCACCGTGCAGCACCCCGAGCTGTTCAAGGGTCAGCAGTACGCCGGCCTCAACTCGACACGCGATGTCGTCACGGAGATCACCGGCCTCGAGATCGACTACTCCACCGTCATCAACCTCGAGGGTTTCCAGGATCTCGTCGATGCCATGGGCGGCGTGGACATGACGATTCCGCCCGGCGGGATCGCCATCGGCGGCAAGATCGTCAACGGCGTGAAGACGGGGATCACCGGGCGCATCCCCGAGGGTGAGCAGCACCTCGACGGTCAGCAGGCCCTCTGGTACGCGCGCAGCCGGGTCGAGACGGGCGACGGTGACCGCATGCGCCGTCAGCGCTGCATGGTCAACGCTCTGGTCAGCCAGACCAACCCGTTCCAGATGGTCCAGCGCTTCCCCGACATCATGAAGGTGGCCAAGGAGAACATCCTCCTCGACCTCCCCCAGGACCAGCTCCCCGACCTCGCTGATCTGGCCAACACGATGAAGAAGGGCCAGATGAAGAGCGTCAATCTGGCCTACCCGATCATCAGCGACAGCAACCCGGACTACGACAAGGTGCGCTCGCTCGTGAAGAAGGGCTTGGAGCGTCCGAAGGCCACGAAGAAGCCCGCACCGAAGAAGACGTCGACGTCCAGCTCGACCACGCCCTCGACGAGCACCTCGACCACCGAGGAGCCTGTGAGCGACACGACCTCCACCTGCTGATCGCACGACCTCGACGAGGACGCTCCACAGCTGATCCCGAAGTGACGAGATATCCGGGCACAACGAAGGCCCCAGCCGAACCGGCTGGGGCCTTCGTGAGGTCTACCTGATATCAGGCAGAGGTGACGTTCGAGGCCTGCGGGCCCTTGTCGCCCTGCGTGATCTCGAACTCGACGCGCTGACCCTCGTCGAGCGAGCGGTAGCCGTTGGTCTGGATGGCCGAGTAGTGAACGAAGACGTCAGCGCCGCCGCCGTCCTGCTCGATGAAGCCGAAGCCCTTTTCAGCGTTGAACCACTTCACAGTGCCCTGTGCCATGGGAAATCCCTCTATCTATCGTGTTGCGTTGAGCTTCAACTTTTGAAACTCAGGCTGATGTGCATGCCATAGGCGCCTGAGGTTGAAACAACAGGAAAAACCGAGGTACTGCAAAGCAACCACCATCACGCTAACACGCGCCGCCTCCCCGAGGCTCATGCGCGACGCCCGCAAACGTGAACAGTGCATGACCGCACAGCGACGGGCGGCACCCGATCGGCCTCAGGCTGCCAGCTCCTCGTGGTCGGCTGCCGCAACGAGTTCCGCGTAGCGCCCACCACGGGCGAGAAGTTCGGCATGCGTGCCGGCCTCGACGATCCGTCCCGCGTCCATGACGACGATGCGGTCGGCGTCGCGGACGGTGGAGAGACGGTGGGCGATCGTCAGGGTCGTGCGGCCCGCGCTCAGGCGCTCCAGAGCGTCCTGGACGGAGCGTTCCGTACGGGTGTCGAGCGCACTCGTCGCCTCGTCGAGGACGAGGATCGGCGGGTTGCGCAGCAGAGTGCGCGCCAGCGCCAGGCGTTGCTTCTCGCCGCCGGAGAAACGGTGTCCGCGAGCGCCGACGACGGTGTCGTACCCGCCGGGCAGACCGGCGACGACGTCGTGGATGGCGGCGGCTTTCGCGGCGGCGACGATCTCGTCGTCCGTGGCGTCGGGCTTGGCGTAGTGCAGGTTCTCGGCGATGGTCGCGTGGAGCAGGTAGGGCTCCTGGACGACGACACCGACGAGGTCGCTCACGTCGGCGAGCGTCATGTCGCGCAGGTCGACGCCGTCGATCCGCACGCTGCCCGCGTCGGGGTCGTGCAACCGGCTGACGAGTGCCGCCAGCGTGGACTTGCCCGAGCCGGTGGCGCCGACGACGGCCACGTTGGAGCCGGCGGGCACGGTGAGGTCGACGTCGTCGAGCGCGGGTCGGTCAGCGCCGGGGTAGCGCAGAGTGACGTGGTCGAAGCGCACCTCGCCGCGCACGGCGTCAGGCTCGAGGCGAACCGGCTCGGCCGGGTCGGCGATGGCCACGGGCATGTCGAGGTACTCGAAGATGCGGCTGAACAGCGCCTTGCTCGTCGTCAGCTGGATGCCGACGTTGAGCACGCCCATGAGCGGGCGGAAGAGCGCGGACTGCAGACCGGTGAAGGCCACGAGCGTTCCGATCGTCATGCCACCACCCGTGGCGGGGAGGCCGGCCGCGAGGTAGATGAGTGCAGGGATGACGGCGAAGATGATCGACATCGTGCCCATGCGCCAGCGTCCGGCCATCTGGGCCTGGAGTTCGAGTTCGGTGAGCGTCGCGGACGAGCGCGTGAAGCGGGTGCTGAGCTGCGGGCCCGCGCCCATCGTCTTGGCGAGCACGACACCGCTGATGGATAGGCCCTCCTCGATCTGGGTCTGCATGTCGGCGAGCGTTCCCTGCGCCTTCGACTGAACCGCGCGTCGCAGACGCGCGACGCGGCGCGTCAGCCAGATGGCCGGCGGCAGGACGACGAGGCTGATGAGCGAAAGCTTCCAGCTGAGCACGGCCATCGCGATCGCGGTGCCGATGACGGTCGTCACGTTGCTCGCGATCGACGTGGCGGCGTCCGTGACGACGCCCTGCATGCCGTTGATGTCGTTGGTCAGGCGGCTCTGCAGCTCGCCGCCGCGCGTGCGGGTGAAGAACCCGAGGGGCTGGCGCTGCAGGTGGGAGAACAGGTCGGTGCGCAGCGTGTGCATGACGCGCTGGCCGGTGCGCGTGGCGAGCCAGGTCTGCACGACGCCGAGAAGCTGCGTGACGATCGTGACGGCCAGGATGCCGCCGACGAGCGTGAGCAACAGCGGCACGTCCTGGTGCGGAATGGCGTCGTCGATGAGGTGCTTGGTGAGGAACGGCGGCGCGAGCGCGATGACGGCGCTGACGACGATGATCGCGAGCACGACGGCCATGGACACGCGGTGCGGCGCGAAGAGCCGCGTGATGCGGCGCATGGAGACGGGGTGGGCGTCGAGCTGGGCGATGTCAGCCTTGCTCACGCGCATGTCGGAGCGGCCGGCGCCGTGGCCGGGGCCCGGGCCGTGGGGGTTCGGTTGGCTGGTCGTGGTGATCACGTCCTTTCGGCTTTAGTGAGGTTGCCTCACTATCCGGGGATGTAACAATCGTGCCATGGCGATTCATTCCCGGCCGACGCACGAGTCGGACCTCGCGAGCCTTCTGGCTCTCACGGCCCGCCGGATGCGCCGAGCCCATCTCGACTCGCTCGAGCCGTATGGCATCACGCCCCAGCTGTCGCGAGCGCTCGCCATGATCGAGCGGCTTTCCGGCGACGGCGAGGTGCGCCCCTCGTCGATCGCGGCACGACTCGACATCTCGGCACGCTCGGCGACGGAGGTCGTCGACGCCCTCGAGGAGCGCGGGCTCGTCGAACGTCACCCCTCCCCCAGCGACCGGCGCGCCACGGCGCTGACGCTGACGGACGCCGGGCGCGCGCTACGTCGCGAGATCGGCGCGGTCCGCGCGGAGCAGACGCACGAGCTCACCCGCCACCTCACGGGTGATGAGCAGGAACAGCTGCGTGCTCTGCTGACGAAGATGCTCGACGCCTGACGTCGCTCTCCAGGCCGACGGCGGTGGCCATCGCGCCCAGCAGGACCGAGCTGACGCACCACCACATGGCGGTGCCGAACGCCTCGGCCACGCTTTCGCCGTCCTGATAGGCGCTGCCAACGAGACCGACGAGCATCGGCAGGGCCGCGACGGCGACGAGGCCGGCCGTACGCGAGACGGCGTTGTTGATGCCGCTCGCCAGGCCGGAGCGTCCGGACGGCGCGGCGGCAAGGACGGTGCCCGTCAGGGGCGAGACGAGCATCGACATGCCGACACTTCCCGCAGAGCTACGAACAGGCAACGCTCGGCGGATATCTCGTGACGCGCAGCTCCGGGCAAGCGTCCTCCGGGTACGGACGGCTCGAGCAGAACGTCGTCGCCGTCACCCTCGCCACGCCCGAGGGCGAGCTGACGCTCGGCGGGCGCACTCCCAGCTCGGCGACGGCCGCCGGGCCGAAACTCATCGACGTACTCATCGGCAGCGAGGGCACGCTCGGCGTCATCACCGAGATGACGCTGCAGCTGCACGAGGGACCGACCGAGTTCGCTTACTAGACCTGGGCGTTCGACTCGTTCACCGACGGGTTCGACGCGTTCCGGGCGCTCGCGCAGGATCTCGGCCACGGCGTCATGCCGGACGTCAGCCGCCTCTCCGACGGTGAGGAATCACGCACGATCCTGGCCCAGTCGGCGCAAGGGCTCGCGGCGATGGCGACCTTCGCCGCGCGCGGCGCCCGCGAGCCGTCGTTCGGGGTGCTGCGCTGGGAGGACACCGACCGCACCACCCTGCACTGGATCAGCCACCGCTTCCGCGGGCCCTACCAGCGCGACCACCTCATGGATCGCGGCATCTTCGTCGAGACGCTCGAGACGGCGACGACGTGGGCGAACCTGCCGACGCTCTACCGCGCGGTGCGCGATGCGATCAGTAGTGCCGAGGTCGGCCCGCACGCCGTCGTCCAGTGCCACGTCTCGCACCTCTACGACGGCGGCGCCTCGCTCTACTACACGTTCTTCTGCCGCGAGGAGAGCGACCCGCTCGCCCAGTGGCGCCGCGTCAAGACGGCCGCGAGCGACGTCATCGCGGCACACGGTGGCACGATCACGCACCACCACGCCGTCGGCACCGACCACCGCGCCTGGGCCGCTGACGAGATGGGCGAGCTCGGCGCGCGCATCCTGCGCGCGGTGAAGAACGAGCTCGACCCGGCCGGAATCCTCAACCCCGGCAAGCTCGTTCCGCCGGTCGACGACGCCCCCGACGCGTGCGAGGCCGGGGCCTCATGACGCGGCCCGTCACCCTGGTCGTCAACCCGGCTGCGCGCAAGGGTGCGACGCTGCGCATGATCGATCCGGTGACGGACATCCTGCGCGCGCACGGTTGGCGCGTCGACGTCGTGGTCACGCGGTCGGCGGACCACGCGTCGCAGGTCGCCGCCGACGCGAGCGTCGACGACCTGCTCGTCACGCTCGGCGGCGACGGGCTCTACGGGCGGGTGGCCGCGGGCGCCGTCGTCAGCGGCTGCCTCATGGCGCCGTTGCCCGCGGGGCGTGGGCACGACCTCGTCCGCGCGCTCGGGGGCCCGGGCGACGTGCGGCGCGCCGCGCAGCTGCTCGCCGTCGCGCGCGAACGCCGCCTCGACGTCGGACTGGCCGGCGACGGCGGCCCGTCGACCGCCCCGGTCTTCCTCGGCGTGGCGACGCTCGGCTACGACTCGATGGCGAACACGTACGCCAACGACGCTCCGCGCGCGGTGCCGAGTTCGCTCGTCTACGCCTACGGCGGCGCTCGAACGCTCGTGCACGCGCTGCCGCGACCGTTGACGCTCGTCGTCGACGGGGTGACGCACGAGTTCACCGGGTGGAACGTCGCGATCGGCAACTCGGGGCGATTCGGCGCCGGGATGCGCGTCAACCCCGACGCGTCGATGAGCGACGGGTTGCTCGAAGTCACCGTCGTCACCGACATCCCACGCTGGCGCTACCCTGCGATGCTGCCGCGCCTGTTTCGCGGCACCCATGTCGACGGGGTACGTGTTCGAGCGCTGCGCGGACGCGACATCCGCGTCATCACGCCCCACGTCGGGGATGTCTATGCCGACGGCGACCTGCTCGAGGCGTCGCCGACGACGTTCCGTGCGCTGCCCGACGCCCTGCGCGTCATCGTGCCAGCGCCCTGAGACGCCTGAGCGTCGAACCGTCAGCGCCCGACGTAGGCCTCGACGCGCGCCGCGGCGAGTTTGCCGCTGACGAGCACCATCGGCACGCCGACACCCGGCACGGTGCCGGAACCGGCGAAGAATACGCCGGGGCGGCGGCGTTCGACGTTCGGCGGGCGGAACGGGCCGGTCTGCAGGAACGTGTGGCTGAGCGCGAACGGCGTTCCCGCGGCCATACCCTGCGCCTGCCAGCCGGTGGGATCGACGAACTCGTCGGTGACGATCGTCGTCGGGTAGCCGGCGTCATCGAGGAAAGCGAGCAGCTCCTCCTTCATGCGCGGCCGCTCGGCCGCCCAGTCGACACGCCCGACGGCGAGGTTGGGTGCGGGCTCGAGGACGTACAACGTCGAACAACCCTCCGGCGCGGCGGTGGCGTCGTCACGAGACGGAATGGTGACGAGCCGCGACGGATCCTGCATCCGCGTGCCGCGCACGAGCAGATCGTCGAACGACTCCTCCCACGCCGTGCCGAAGTGGATGTTGTGGTGCGCGACGTCGCTCGGCACACCCTCGACCCCGAGGTGCCAGACGACCGCGGACGGCGAGTACGTCGCACGCTTCAGGACGGCCGGCGGTTCGAGGTCGTCGAGCAGCGTCCGGTAGGCGATGGGCAGGTCGGTCGTGCAGACGATCGCGTCACACGGCAGGCGCTCGTCACCACTCGGGCCGGACATCTCGACCCCGGCGACGGCGCCGTCAGCGCGGGTGAGGATGCGCGTCACCGTCGTGTTGTAGCGCTGCTCGACGCCTGTGCGCCCGAGCGCACGCGCCATCGCCTCGGGCACCTCGCGCATGCCGCCGGCCGGGAACCAGACACCCTCGATCGAGTCCATGTACGTGATGACGGCGTACAGCGCGAGCGCCTTCTCCGGCGCGAGACCTGCATACATCGCCTGGAACGAGAAGATGCGGTGCAGGCGTTCGTCGTCGAAGCGCTCGCGGATGACGGGCCCGAGGTGACGGAACCCGCCGAGCCTCACGAGCCGCGCGGCTGCAGCCGGGTTGCGCAGCAGGTCGAGCGGTGAGTCGAAGTTCGCGTCGATGAAGTGCGGCATCTCGACCTCGTACAGCCGCCGCAGCCACGCGACGAAGTCGTCGAACGCCGCCGCGTCCTTCGCGCCGCACTCGCGCGCGATCTCCTCGCGCATCGCCTCGTGGCCGTGGCGGACGAAGATCGTCGAACCGTCCGCGTAGCAGGCGCGGTAGGCGGGGTCGAGCAGCGTCAGGTCGAGCACATCGTGCACGCCCACGCCGATCTGCGCGAGGGCTTCGTCGACGAGGTCGATCATCGTCAGGACGGTCGGGCCGGTGTCGAACGTGAACCCGTCCCGCTCGAGGCGGATACCGCGCCCACCCGCCTGCGTCTGCTTCTCGACGATGACGACGTCGTGCCCGGCGCCGCGCAGATGACAGGCTGCGGCCAGGCCGGCGAGGCCGGCTCCGATGACGACGACGCGACTCATGCGAGATCCTTCTCATCGAGGGGTTCGTGTTCTTCATGCTGCGTGTGCTCGTGCGCGGTCTCATCGTGCGGGAGCGCGAGCGGCGAGAGTCCGTTCTCCCCCAGCTGCTCGGCGAGCAGCACGATCTGCTCGGCCGCCCACGGGCTGAGCAGCGCCGGAGTGCGACGCGCGAGGTGGACCGCGTCGGGCCAGGCGATCCAGGCCCACTCGCATACCTCGTCGGGGTGCGGTTCGAGCTGCACCGGGTCGATGCGCCCGACGAGCACCGGGCAGATCTCGTGCTCGACGATGCCGGACGCGTCGACCGCGCGGTAACGGTAGCTCGGCAGGACGACACGCAACTGCGTCACATCCAGCCCGAGCTCTTCACGCACGCGCCGGCTCACCGCGTCCTGCGTGGGTTCGTCGGGGCGCGGATGCCCGCAACAGGTGTTCGTCCACACACCCGGCCACGCGACCTTCGTCAGCGCGCGACGGGTGAGCAGCAGGCGACCCGCGTCGTCGAGCAGGTAGCTCGAGAAGGCGCGATGCAGCGGCGTGTCACGGGTGTGCACCTCGGCGCGCGGGCACGTGCCGATCGCGGCGCCGTCATCGTCGAGCAGGACGACGACGTCGTCGGTCGCGGCCGGCACACCCGTAGTAGGAGCGGCGGGCGCGGCACCGAACGTCGCTTCCGCTGGCTTGTCGGGTGCGTCGATCATCGGCGTCTCGCGCATCGGGGGTGCTTCTTTCGAGTCGTCGGCGTGAGGTGCTGGATGATCCTGATGACGTTCACGCATCGCGCACCGCCAGTTCGTCCGCGAAACGCGTGAGTTCGTCACGCACCGCGCCCTGCGGCAGCGCCGCGAGAGCATCGAGGGCGTCAGCGTGGCGCTCGGCGATGCGGGCGACGGCCTGCGCGCGCACGCCCGCCGCGTCGAGGCGCTGCAACCAGGCGTGTGTCTCGGCCTCGTCGAGTGGTTCGCGACCCGGCGCCAGGCGTCGCGTCAGCTCGCCGTCGAGGGCCGAGTCGGCGAGGCCGAGGACGGTCGTCGGCTTGCGTTCGCGCAGATCCTCGCCCGCCGGTTTGCCCGTGACGGCGGGTTCGCCCCACAGGCCGATGATGTCGTCGGCGAGCGCGAACGCCTCACCGAGCGCGGCGCCGAATCGGCTCAGCCACGCCGGTGGCGCGCTCTCGCCGGCGAGCAACGCGCCGATCTCGAGGGGGCGCTGCACCGTGTACGCGCCCGACTTTGCGTGCGCGACGCGGCGTGTGCTCACCTCGTCGAGGCGTGCCTCGGCGGCGAAGACGAGGTCGAGCCGCTGCCCGGTGACGAGCTCGACGACCGCTGCGTCCCACGCGTCGGCCACGTGCTCCGGCAGAGCGCGGACGAGGCGGTTCGCGAGCGCGAACGCGAGATCACCGGCGAGGACGGCGACGCTGTCGCCGAGGCGCGCAGCGTCGGGGCCGTCGGGCTGAGCTGCGGCGGCTCTCACCCGGCGGTGCGCGGTCGGAGCGCCGCGTCGCGTGTCGGAGGCATCCATGACGTCGTCCTGCAGCAACCCGAACAGGTGCAACAACTCGAACGCCGCAGCGACACGAACGACAGCGTCGGTGGTCGCGGGGTCGTCGTCGGGGTTGGTGCACTCGCGCGCCGCGAGGTACCCGAGGCGGACGAGCCGGGGCCGCACGAGTTTGCCGCCGGCTGCGAGAAGATCACGCACGAGCGTCTCGAGCGACGATGCCTCGACCAGCGCTGACGAGGGCAGTCCGGCCGTCACCACACCGCCGGCGTCGGCCGCGAAGGCAAGGCTCTCGGCCACGCGTGCCTGCACGGCGTCGAGAAAGCTGGCGGCATCGGTGAGACGGCACGCGTCGCTGCGGCGTCCTCCATCTCGATTCTCGGTGTCGCAGCGTCCCGCGGCGCGCCGCTCACGCCCGAGTCCTTCGAGCCCGGAACGTCCGGCGTCGAGGGCGACGTCGTTCTGCCGTCCGCTCATCGGCCACGCCCTGACGAATCGCGACCTACCGTCGCGAGGCCACGCTCGCGCAGGCGCAGCGCCGCACGGGCGGCGCGCAGCGAGCGCGGGAACCGCGCCCGCGTCGGCACGCTCCACAGCTCGTGCCCGGGCAGCCCCCAGTGGCGCAGCAACGCGTTCGCGGCCTGGAAACCGGTCGTCGCCGCCCGCTCCATGAGCGCGACGGGCAGCTCGCAGCGCACGCCGTCACCGGCGAGGACGAGCTTCGGCTGCGGCGTGACGACGCCCGGGCGCGCGGCCCACTCGTCCGTACCGGCGAGGGGGCAGTCGGCCTCGACGAGCACCTCCTCGTGCACCGGCTCGCACCCGGTGAGCTCAGGGTGCAGGCGGTCGAGCTGATGTCGTAGGTCGGCGAGCACTTCGTCATCGGTGACGTCGTTGGGCACCGCGTAAGCATGCAGTTCGACGACGCTGCCGCCGCACCGCTTGGCCCACTGCGCGGCGCCGTCCTCGAGGTCGTGGACGAGCGAGACATTGTCGAGATGGCCGTACGCGGCCGTGCCGACGAACGGCGCGCTGCCCGCCGCGACGGGGCGGTCGAACCACAGTCGCTGCACGATGAAACGAGGCGCCATCTCCCCGGTCAGCACCGACGCACGCCAGGCCTCGTCGCCGAGGTCGGTGCCGTCGACGAGACGCTGCAGCACGTCACGGCTCGTCGCGATGACGACGGCGTCGGCGCGGAGCGAGCCATGGGCATCGTCACGGTCAATGGCGAAGTCAATGCGGCCGCGACTCGCGTCGTCGGCACCCGCAGCAGCCGCGCCGGCGCTGACACGGAAACCCTCGCCGTCGCGCTCGATCGACTCGACGCGACAACCCGTCACGGCGTGCGCGCCGAGGCCTTCGAGATAGGAGCGCAGCGGTCGCCACATCGTCGTGTCGAAGTCGTCGCGGCTGACGTCGAACAGCAGCCCCTCGCCGGAACCGAGGAAGTACATGTGGAACATGGCGACGAGTTCGCCGGCGGAGAAGTCGCGCGGGTCGGCGAAGAAGCTGCGTGCGAACACCTCGAGCGCGAGCGAGCGCATGCGTTCGGGGAATCGCAGCGCGTCGAGGGCGTCGGCGGCGCTCACCCCGTCGTAGCGCGAATACGTGGCGGGGAAATCGACGTCGAGCAGGTCGAGGGCGCGGTGGGCGTCGACGCGCGTGAGGTCGCGCAGACCGAACGAGGGGCTGCGGGCGACGAATGACAGGAAGTTGAGCGGCGGCCGCGTCGCGATCTGCGTGAACGAATCCTGCGTACCGTCCGCGTGACGTAGCGGGTAGTCCGCGACGGGGCGCAAGCATTCGAGGCTCGGGTCGACGCGGCGCAGCAGCGCGCGCAGGTTGTAGTACTGGCGGAAGAACGCGTGAAACCCGCGGCTCATCGTCGCTCGATCGTCCGGGGCGCCCGACGCGTCAGCGCCCGGGGTCGGCACGTCGACGGGCCAGCTGCGCACTCGGCCACCGAGGCTGCTCTCTGCCTCGATGAGCGTGACGCGCACGCCGCGCTCGGCCAGCCCGACGGCAGCGCTGATGCCGGCGATCCCACCACCCACGACGACGACGTGGGGGGCCGCGGCGTCCGGCACCCTCGACGCAGCAGGGCCGCCCCGACCGTCAGGCTCATGCCGTTCGGCCGCCGCATCACGTCCGGGGCGCCACGGCGGCACTCGTCGCAGCCCTGCCGTGAAGGCCTCGATCGTCGCGCTCATCGTGCGTTCTCCTTTCGACGACGGCCGTGGTGTTCCCACAGCAGGATCGTCAGCGTCACCATCGAGAAACCGAAGCCGAAGTCCTCGATCGGGATGTCCCACGGAAAGCGGATGCCGAGGAACTGATCACGCCCGTAGAGGACGATCGGGTCGCTCAACTTCGTCAGCCAGCCGTCGACGAGGATCTGGAACGTGAACACGATGACCATCGAGCACCAGTAGCGCGCCGAGGTGAAGATGCCGGTGCGCCAACGCCCTTCGAGAGCGACGACGCCGATCATCGACGCGACGGTCAGCACGGTGTACTCGGGCACGTCACACCTCCCCCGACGGGCGATGATCGCCTCGTGCGGACGAGCCATCAGCCGCCACATGGCGTCCCTCGCCCGCCCGCCCGTCCGAATCGACCCGGGCGAGAGCACTTCTCGCGCTCCCGCTCGAGCGCCACGCGGCGAGCAGGCGCAGGCAGAACCCGACGGCTCCGTACGTCAGCAACCCGCAGATCGGGATGACGACGAAGAAGACGAGTTCCTCGATGGGCATGGGTGTCAGCGGCACATCCCAACCCGACGTGAACCGCGGCGAGTACGACCAGTGATCGCGCACGATCCCGACGATGTCCCACGCACTGAACAGCACGATGACGGGCAGCAGCGCCGCGAGCAACCGTCGCGGGCGTGAGTACACGCGGGCGCGCAGGACGAGTTCGAGCGGCAGCGTGATGAGCAGGCATCCACCCATGAGCAGCAGGTACTGATAGGGATCCCAGGACGCGGGCAGGCTCATGTCGCCCACCCCACCACGACGTCGGCCGCCGTCACGACTGCCCGTCCCGCGCGAAACCCGAACGCAGTTCGTAGCGACGCTCCGCGTACTCGAGGTCGTCGACCCACAACTGGCCCTGCGTGCGCAGCACGAGCGGGCGGATGAGCGGCGCGAACGCCCGCGCTGCACGGAAACCGGGGCGCTCGGAGTGCGCGATCGTCGCCTCGTGAATGACGCTGTGAGCCGGCTGCTCGGCGCTCGCCGGCTGCACGCACGTCGCGTGAGTCTCGACGGTGCTGCCGACGCCCTCGCCGTCGATGATCGTCATCGTGATCGTGCGGCTGTCGGCGCACGTGAACGCCGCGCGCACCGGCACGCCGTAGGTGTGGTTGAGGCGGAACGTCACGTCGGTGACCAGGCAGTCGTCGTCGCTCGCGTCCTCGTCGACGACGAGGTGGCTGAACGCGTAAGGGTGGAACCAGGCCCCGTGCCACGGGTCGAGACGGTTCGCGATGACGTCGGACGTCTCGCACCGCGCTTCACGCGTGTAGACCGCGACGAGCGCCTCGTCGAGTGGAGCGCGCGCGGGCAGCACCGGCGCGGCGCTCGGCGTCTCACCGTCGCTGGGCAACCGCACCCAGAACAGGACGCCGTCGTCGTGCGCGGGGTAGGTGAGCCATTCGCCCGGCCACTCGCTCGGCAGCCGCAGCCCGTGCCAGCGGCACAGCACGTCGCCGTCATCGGTGTGGCAGTTCTCCAGCAGCGCACCCATGTGCGGGCACGCGCCCGGTCCCGCGAGCGCCGAGCCGTCGTCGTCGCGCCACAACGCGATCTCGCGTCCGAGGATCGTGCGCACCGTCGAACGCCCCGCGACGACGTCCGTGCTCGCCGCCGCGACGTGCCAGCCACCCGCGTCCTGGGCGAGGGCGCGCGCCAGCATCCGCTCGATGCGGGGCACCGCAGCCTGACGCCACGTCGAGCGGATCTGCTCCTCCGGCGGCTGGGGGACGCGTCGGATCGGGTTGCGCCGCGCGATCTCGGCACGCAGCTCGGCGCGGTTGCGGGGCGGGCGTCTCAACTGCGGCTCCTTCGGCGAGTTTGGGTGGGCGAGGGGGGTGCGGTGGGTCGAGTCGGTCTCCATCGTCGGGTGCGCCTCGCTCATGACGCGGACGACGTCACGCCTGTCCTGTCGACCGCGGCCGGTGACGAGGGCACGACCGGCGCCGCGGTCCGAGCGCGTCCGGTGACGACTACGGCGCCCGCGATGGCGCTCTTGCGTGCGGCGGAGACGCGGTGGCGCGTGCTGAACACGTCGTAGTCGGCCGCCTCGATGAGGCACAGGATGCGTGAGTACATCGCGAGCGCCGCGCCGACGCACCGTCGCGACGAGGCCGGCAGGTGCGGCAGACCGGCTTCGGCGTCGTGGAACAGCGCGCGGTTTCGGGCGATCTGCTCGGCCATGAACGAGCGCCACTGCGGGGTGACGCGGCGCAGCCACGGGTCGGCGCCGTGCGCGGCGAGTTCGTCGGCGGGCAGGTAGACGCGACCGCGTTCGAGGTCTTCGCCGACATCGCGCAGGAAGTTCGTCAGCTGGAACGCGAGCCCCAGCGCGCGGGCCGGAGCGAACGCGGCCTCCCGCGAGCGCGGGCGCAGCACAGGCAGCATCATCTCGCCGATGACGGCTGCCGAGCCCTCCATGTACTCGTCGCGCAGCTGAGGCCACGACGCCCACGACGTGCGGACGAGATCGAGCTGCATGGCGCCGAAGAAGCGGTCGTAGCAACCGGAATCGAGGTCGAGACGCCGGGCGGTGTCGACGATGGCGGCGAACAACGGGTCGTCGCTGCGCCCGGCGGCGAGGTCGGCCTGGAAGCGCTGTTCGAACTGCGCGAGACGCTCCCCCGGCGGCAACGATGCGTCGAGGCCGTGCCCGGTGGCCTTCTCGGGCTCGTCGACGATGTCGTCGGCCAGGCGGCACAGGGCGTACAGGCCGTAGACGTCGCGGCGCTGCTGCGGCGGCAGGAACAGCGTCCCCCAGTAGTACGTCGTGCCGTGCATGCGGGTGATGTCGCGCGCCTGGCGGTAGCCATGCGTGAGGAGGGCCTCGGGGTCTGTCACGAGTGCCTCCACGGGTGGCGGGGTGTGAACGTCCATCGGCCGGTCGCAGGTGAGGGGGGCCTGCCCGCGGGTCCGAACCATGAGCATAGCCGCCGACGCGCCGATGCGAGCGCCCCGGAGGCGCTGGAAAATCACGGAATTCGACCATGGGGGTTGGCGTTCGCGACCGTGCCGCGGCGACTCTGCGGGCCCGTTCGTGCCGTCGTGGCGGCACTACGATGAGGGCACCCGTCCGGCTATTCGAAGGTGTGCCATGCGATTCCGACGCCCGCGCGAACGCGACGCGAGCACCGAAACCCCGTGCGTTCACCCGTCGGAGCGGGCTGCATGAGGGTCGTCATCGCCGCCGCCGGCAGCCGCGGCGACGCCGTCCCGTTCGGGGTGCTCGCCGCGCGACTCGTCGCCCGCGGGCACGACGTCACCGTCGTCACCCACGCGTCGCTCGCGCACGTCATGCCGGACGGCCCGCGCGTCGTGACGGTGGCGAGCGATCCGGGTGCCCTCCTCGCCGGCCCGGCGGGCACCGCACTGCGGCGTGGTGATCTGCGCGCGCTCAACCGCACGCGCAACCTGTTCGCCGAGTTCCTGCAGTCGTTCGGGCCGACCACGCGTGAGGCGCTCGCGGGCGCCGACGTCCTCGTCGCCTCAAGCTTCGCCATCGCCGCCGTCGACGAGGCGATGCGCGCCGACGTCCCCGTCGTCCGCGCGCACCTGTGGCCCGAGTTCGACACGCTCGACGGGCCGATGCCGCTGCTGCCTTACGCGTGGACGCTGCCCACCGGTGTGCGGCGTCGCGCGCGTGGAGCGCTGCGGCGCGTCGAACCGTACTTCGCGGGCGTCGACGGCGGATGGGCCGACGGCCGACTCGACCTGCGCGCCGCCCACCCCACGGGCCTGACGACGGCGACTCTTGGCTCGCTGCACGCGTACAGCCCGCTGCTTGCCGAGCCAGTGGACGACTCCCGCACTGTCGTCACGGGGTGGTGGCGCGAGGCGCCGCACGAGGGCTTGTCGGAGCGCACCCGGGCGCTGCTCGCCTCCGGCGACGAGTGGATCGCCGTCGGGTTCGGCTCGATGCACCAGAACTCACCGGGCCGCGTCGTCGACGTCGTCACCGAGGCGTGCCGGCGACTCGGCGTGCGCGCTCTCGTTCAGCTCGACGGTGCGCCGCGCGAGGCGGATGGCGTCGTCGTCGGCATCGATGACGAGCCGCACCACGCGCTGTTCGCACAGGTGCGCACCGTCGTCCACCACGGCGGATCGGGCACGACGGGTACCGCGCTCGCCGCGGGCGCGCCCAGCGTCGTCGTCCCGCACTTCGCCGACCAGTACCACTGGGCGAACCGCCTCCACACGCTCGACCTCGCACCCGCGCCGCTGCCGCGCCGACTGCTTACCGCGGGGTTGCTGACGCGCCGGCTGCGCGGGGCGATGAGTGCTGGAATGCGCGAGCGTGCAGCGGATCTCGGACGTCAGGTGGCGACCGAGGACGGCGCGGGCGTGGCCGTCGCCGCCATCGAACAGTTCGTCGGCGGGGCATGACGTGACGCTGTCCGCGTCGAGTTCATCGAGGTGGCGTGTGTCGGCGCGGTTCGTCGAGGCGCAACCGTGGTGGCGCCCCGGTGCTCCGGCAGCGCTGGCCGTCATGATCGTGCTGCTCGCGACGGCTTCGCGCCACGGTTTTCACGGCGACGAGCTGTACTTTCGCATGTTGCCGCCCGCGTGGTGGTACGACGATCAGCCGCCGCTCACCGTCTGGCTCGCGCACGCAGCGGCGTCGGTGAGTGACGCGGTGTGGGTGCAACGGCTGCCGGCCGCGCTCGCGGCGGGGGCGGGCGCGCTCGTCGCGGGGCTGTTCCCGCGGCTTCTCGGCGCTGATGTGAGGGTGCAGCGCATCGCCGCGTGGGCGCATGCGTTCACCGTCTATCCGCTGCTCATGGGGCACGTCATGCTGACGGCGAGCCTCGATCTGCTCGCGTGGCAGCTCGTCGTGCTCGGTGTCGTCGCTGCGCTGACGGGGCGTCGCCATGCGCTGACGTGGGCCGGCGCGGCGGCTGGGGTGGCATGTTGGAACAAGCTGCTCGTCCTCGTGCTCGTCGCCGCGGCCTTCGTCGCGCTCGCCGCGTGCGCCCGGTGGGTGCTGCGCACCCGTGACGCCTGGTGCGGCGCCGCGTTGCTCGTCGCGGTAGGCGGGTTCCAGGTGGGGGCGCAGATCGTTCACGGCGTGCCGATGCTCGACGTCTCGGCCGACCTCGTCGCCCGCCATGGCGCGCTCAACCGATGGCTCGTCGTGCCACTGCTCGTCGTGTTCGTCGGACCGCCGTTCGTCCGGGTCGCATGGCGAGGGTTGTGGTGGCACCCGGGAAGTCGTCGCGCCGCCCACCCCGGAGCTGACGACGGCCACGACGACGGTCGGCACGTCGAGGCGGACGGCTGGCGCAGCGCTCCCGCTGACGACGCCCGCGTCAAGGCGTTCGGCGGCGTCACGAACGCTCCATTCCCCACCGACGACGGACACGCTGGTCGCATCGCCCCGGACCCACCACAACAGCGCACCGGGCCGGTGCTCGCCGTCATGGCCGCGATCGTCCTTGTGTTCGCGCTCGTCTCCCCTGCACAGCCCTACTACGCGGTCGCGGTGTTCTTGCCGCTTGTCGCGGTCGGCTGGGCGCGGGCGGCTGCGGACGAGGAGCACGTGTGGCGACGCGCGCCCATCGTCGTGACGGCGAACGCCGTCGTCGCAGCCCTCATCTGCCTACCGATCGCGCCCGTTTCGTCACCGGCGTTTTCCATCGTCTCCGCCCTCGACCCCATGCAGCGCGACCAGACCGACTGGCCGTCACTCGCCGCTCAGATGGCGACAGCCCGTCCGACGGGTGCGGCCATCGTCACCGATTCGTATGCCCTCGCCGGAGCTGCACATCAGTACGGCCCTGCGCTCGGGGTGCCGCGTGCCGACGTCGCCTCGTGGCACAACGCGCTCTGGAGCCTCGGGCCGCCACGCAGCGGCGGGGGCACGCGTGACGTCCTCGCCGTCGGCGGGGACGAGCACCGTATCCGTGCGGCGTTCACGCGCTGCGACCCCGCCGGGCGGCTCATCGCGCCGCACGACTCGTTCGGCCTCGACGGCACGACGATGCTGCGATGTTCCGACCCTCGAGGAGGATGGGGCGCCGTCTGGCCGACGTTGCGCCGCCTCGGCGGTTGAGGCGCACTCCCCTGCTCCTCGTGTCGCGCGGCGCGCGTCCAAGGCCGCGATGTTGCCCGCTTCTTGGGGCGCGAGCGCCGTGACACCCGGGCAACATCGAGGGAGGCGGGGTGTGTCAGGGTGCGGTGATGTCGCGCGGGCGTCGCAGCAGGTCGAACGCCACGACGACGAGGGCAACTGCGAGCGCCAGCAACGAGATGCCCTCCGCCACCCCGCGCGGGATGGGCGCCGGCGCCGGCATGACGTGGTCGAGACTCATGAGCGACGACACGGCACCCAGCGCCCCGAGCACGCGCGTCAGCGTGTGACGGGGCTCGCGCCCGCTCGCGAACCGCTCGTGATCCCCTCGTGAGCCGGCCGACCGCACCCCCACCAGCCCATGTGCGAGCAACAGGACGGACGGCGCCGGCAGCGCGAGCACGCCGCCCACCATGTGCACCCCGATGGCTCCGTCAGCGGGAAAGACCGCGACCCACACGAGTCCGACACCGAGGCAGACGAGCGCCGCCGTCACGAATCGTCCGAGTCGATCGCGCGTCAGAACGCCCGCCGCCAGGATGCAGGCTCCTGCGACGCCGACGGCGACGTTGAAGAGGTCGGCGCGCGGCGAGCAGACCCAGAATCCGTGCCAGTCGCGGCAGATCGTGCGTCCGAGGTCGCTGATCATCGCGCGCCGCCAGGAGAACGACGCGCCCCGAGCATGCACCGCCGCGACGTACGCGCCCACGCACAGCACGAGCCCGAGGACGAGCAACCCAGCCGCGAAACGCTCGAGCCGAGCGCAACGGCGCTCGACTCGGAGCGGCGGGTGCGAGGGCTCGCCCTGAGGTTCGGACACGTCGAGGAGTGTAGGCCGCAGCCGCCCAGCCCCCTCTGGGCGCCGGCAGGCTGGAATGACGGCGAGCCGTTCCCCACGCACCGCGGCGCTCAGGTGCGCCCGCATGAGGGGCGCAGCTGACGCCCGCGCTGAGCGACCCCGCTGTGACCGGCGCCGCTGACGCCGACGTCAGGTACGACTATCCTGGAATTCCAACGTGATCCACGCGCATTCCTCGATGAAACGGATGGACTTCATGACCTCTCGCCTCGCCCTCGTCACCGGGGCCACCGGATACGTCGGCGGCCAGGTGGCCGCTGAACTCGTCGAGCGGGGATGGCGCGTGCGCGTGCTCAGCCGCAGCGAGAAGAAGGTGCGTGCGCTGCCGTGCGGCGAGCACGTCGAGGTCGTCGAGGGTGACGCGTCCGAGGCCTCCGACGTCGCGCGCGCCATGGAGGACGTCGACGTCGCCTGGTACCTGCTGCACTCGATGAGCACGTCCGACGACTTCGTCTCCGAGGAGAAGGAGATGGCCTCGACGTTCGCCGACGCCGCCCGCGACGCCGGCGTCTCGCGCATCGTCTACCTCGGTGGCCTGCACCCGGACGACGAGGACGTCGAGCAGTTGTCCGACCACCTGCGCTCGCGCGTCGAGGTGGGCCACGTGCTCATCGACTCCGGCGTTCCGACGGCGGCGCTGCAGGCGGGCGTCGTCATCGGTGACGAGTCGTCGTCATTCATCATGCTGCGCAACCTCAGCGAGCGGCTGCCCGGCGCGATCGCGCCGAAGTGGATCAAGAACCGCATCCAGCCGATCGCCGTCGCCGACGCCGTGCACTATCTCGTCGGTGCCGCCGACCTGCCCGCCGACGTCAGCCGCACCTTCGACATCGGCGGCCCCGAACCGATGCCGTACGGCGACATGATGAAGCGCTACGCGAAGGCGACGAAGCGCTGGCTGCCGCGCATCGTGGGCACGGCGCCGGTGACGACGGCCGGACTCGCCGGGCACTGGATCGGCCTCGTGACGCCCGTCTCCAGCAGCCTGGCGGCGCCGCTCATCGGCAGCCTGCAGCACGACACCGTCGTCCACGAACGCGACCTCGACGACCTCGTCGGCGCACCTCCGGGCGGTCACACGTCGTTCGAGGATGCCGTGCGCGCGGCCGTGAAGGACCTCGACACCTCGCGCTGGGTACGCACGCTCGGGCTGACGTCAGCCGCCGTCGCCGCGACCGCCGTCGCCGGCTCGCTGCTGACCGACCCGAAGTCGACGTGGTACCGCACGCTGCGCAAGCCGGCGATCCAGCCGCCGCCCGCCGCGTTCCCGATCGTGTGGAGCGCGCTCTACACCGATCTCGCGCTCATCTCGAGCCTGACGATCGCCGACCTCGCCGAGACGGGCCGCACCAAGGAACAGCGCGCGTACATCGCGGCGCTCGCCGCGAACCTGGCCCTCAACGTCGGCTGGAACGGCACGTTCTTCGCCGCGAAGAAGCTGCGTCCGGCGGTGCTGGAGGCTGCGGTGCTCGCCGCCAGTTCGGCCGACCTCGTGCGCCGCGCGCACAAGGCGTCGCCGGAGAAGGGCGTCGTGCTCGCGCCGTACGCGGCGTGGACGGGGTTCGCCACCGTCCTCAGCGCCGTCATCGCCCGTCGTAACCCGGGACGCTGATGGCGACATCGCACCGCTCACCTCGCCACGTCTTCGGCGCCGCGCTCGCAGGGGCACGCGACGTCGAACTACGTGACGCCGGGGCCGATCCCGTGCCCGAGCATCGTCTCGGGGCGACGCGGGTCATCATCGGCGCGACGGGCGTCGCGGCCGCCGTCGCCCTCTCGTGGTCGCTCAATCTCGAGCCGGGGCAGGCCCTGTTCTACCCGGCGACGTTCCTCGTCTCCGTCATCTACGGAGCGGGGATCTTCGCGGCCGGCCGGGTCGGCGCGACCAGGCTGCGCTGGCGCGCTGACGGACGCGAACTGCTCGAGGCGTTCGGCATCGGCATCGCGCTGGCGCTGTTGTTCGTCGTCGGCGCGTTTCTCGTGCGCTTCATCCCGGCGCTGCGCGACCCCGTCTCGCACCTGCTCGACCATGCCCGGAAGGGCAGCCTGCCGATCGTCGCACTGACGACGGCCGTCAACGGCATCGCCGAGGAGGCGTTCTACCGAGGCGGGCTCTGGCGCGTGCTGTCGCCGAGGAAGCGCGTGCTGTGGACGACGGTCGCCTACACGGCCGTCACGGCCCTGACCGGCATTCCGCTGCTCGCACTCGCCGCGGCGATGCTCGGCTTCGTCGTCGCCGTGCTGCGTCAGCAGTCGGGCTCGCTCGCGGGGCCGATCGTCACGCACCTGACGTGGTCGATGCTCATGCTGTTCGTCCTGCCGCACGTCGTGTAGTGAGATCGGCAGCCCGACGCCCTTGACGTGGGGTGTCCCCCCGCTGCGATCTACGGTGGAAATCAACCTGTGGTGCCAGGCTGGCACTCAGGGCGGCGTCGGGGGACGGTCGCGGCGGATCTCGAGCGATACGCCCCCGTCGTCAGACTGAGCGTCAGCGATTTTCGCCGACATCGCGTCGGCAGCGACGCGATGTCGGGGAACATCACGACGAGGGGCGCTCCCCAGCGTCAGCACGAATGTCATCGTCAGCGCCACCGTCGGCAAAGATGATCCTGACGGGCCCGCGAGCTGTCTCGTCGACGGCCTTGCCCTTCTGGGTGACGAGCACCTCGCCGGCCGCTCGCATTCGATGCGCCACGGCGCGGACGGCGGGCATGAGGTCGCGCCACCCGTCATCGCCGTTCGTCGCATCGCTGCCCCCGGTGGTGGTCGACTCGCCTCCGACTTGGGTCTCCGTCTCGTGGCCACTCGCCTTCGAAGTACCGTCGCCATGGATGTCAGTGTGCGCGCCGCTGCCGACCACGCGCGCGACGTCGCTGGGGCAGATGCTCTTGCCGGCGCGATGACGCAGCAGCGCGCGGATCGTCGCTTCGATGCGGACGTCGCGTTCGTCGTCGGACGGAGTAGTCCACCATTCGTAGCCCCGCTCGCCGAGAGCGATCTTGGCCTCCTGCACGCGCGGTCGGGCGTGCTCGGCGTCCGTGCGCACGAGGCGACGGGCGGCCATCAGTTCGTCGACGAGTTCTTGCCGTAGCTTCGGCGGGATGCCGGGGTCGGACGCGCGCCAGCGTCGACCGTTCACGACGATGTAGCGACCGTCCGGGGTGCGCTCGGGTTCACTCACCCACCCACTGTGACGGCCCACGCCGCCGCGTGTCCACCGGAGCACGTCTGACATGCCCGAGCCGACGAAGACGGGTCTGCCTCGCTCCGCCTCCCCGGGGCCTGGCTCCTGTCGGCGGCACCGTCTGACTGCACATGCGCGATGCACTTGTCAGGCCGAGGGACGATCGTTGCCCGGATTCGCGTCGAACATGACGCGAATCCGGGCAACGACGATCCGTCAACGGGCGAGCCTGCGGGTAGGGTGACGGCGCCCGCCCTCGGTCGCGTTCACTGTGTCGTGCTCAGTGTCGTAGCCGATGAGATCGCGTCCAGGAGAAGCCATGATTCGTGTCGCGTCGGTTCCGGCCGATCACCCCTACGTCGCGCACCTCTCCCCGACCGGCGAGACACCAGGCGACGGGTGCGACGAGGTGATCTGCCTGACCGACCCGCCCGTCATCGCTGACGACGGCTCGACGCGCTGGTGGCCGCCGCGCATCCTCGATCCGGCCTGGCTACGCGAGCATGCCGGCGAGTTCGACGTGCTGCACGTCCACTTCGGGTTCGAGTCGTTCAGCCCTGAGCACCTGCGCGAGGTCGTCGACGTGGCGCACGAGCTGGGCAAGGGCGTCGTCGTCACGGTGCACGACCTGCGCAACCCGCACATCAAGGACCCGGCGGCGCAGCTCAGCCGACTCGACGCGCTCGTGCCGGCGGCTGACGCCGTCATCACGCTGACGCAGGGCGCGGCTGATGCGATCCAGGCTCGCTGGGGTCGCGACGCCGTCGTCGTGCGCCACCCGCACATCGTGCCGCTGGACGTCATGGCCGCGCTCCTGCTCGATGACACTTCCTCTCGGACGAACCGCGCCGACGCGCGGTCGAGTGATGACAGCACAGCGGCGCCCGCGCGAAATGATCGTCGGCGAATCGGCTTGCACCTCAAGAGTCTTCGCACGAACGTCGACGCAGCGGGAGCGCTCGACGCGCTCGCCCTCGTCGCCGATGAGCGGCCTGACGTCGAGATCGTCGTGACGATGCACCGCGACGTGGCGGACCCAACCGATCGCGGTCACGACGCCTGCGTCGTCGAGCGCGCCGAGGCGCTGGCGGCGCGCGGCGCCATCACGCTCGTCCTGCACGAGCCGATGGATGACGCGACGCTGTTCGCGTTCGTCGGCGGCCTCGACGTCAGCGTCATGGCGAACGTCTGGGGCACCCACTCGGGGTGGATCGAGATGTGTCACGACCTCGGCGTGCGCGTCGTGGCACCGAACATCGGGTTCTACGGCGAACAGCACGCGCCCGTCCTCTACGATCTCGCGGGCCGGGACGATGAGGCCGAGGACGGTGCGGCCGCGAGTGAGGACGCCACCGTCGACGCTCGCAGGCTTGCCGACACGATCCTGGTCGCCGTCGACCAAGGGAGCGCCGCCCCGGCCGACGTCGCTGAACGCCGCGACGAACGCGATGCCGGAGCACGCGTTCACTCCGAGATCTACCGCGCCAGCATTCCCACTCGTTGAAGCGACGTCGCCCCTGGCGCGTCTGTGAGCGACATACGTCGTGTGCCTGAATGTGCACGAAATTCGCGATCTTCGTCCACCTCTGCGAGCCGCGTCCCGGTCTGCGAATCCTCGTCACATCGGCGATGTCGTGGTCACCACCGCTGCCCCGTCGCCCCCCGCGGACCCTACGACGCCCCAGTCGCGCCGTTGACCCGTCGGCCAATCGTCAGTGCGGCACCGAGCTGTTCTCCGCTGACGCCGTCGTCGCCACGGGCGCCGACGAGTCCGTGGTGGCCTCCGGGCCTCGAGCCCGCTGCGTCTGACGACGTTCCGCGAGATGCTCGCGGGCTTCGAGGGCACGTCGCGCTCCGGGCACGATGTCGCGTTCCCAGGTGCCGAGGTGGGTGACGTCCTCGCCACCGAAGGAACGCTTGAAGGCGCTGAATCCCGCCCAGGGATGGTTCGGCTCGTCCGGTGGTGCGAGGCCGAACAGGTCAGCGGTCCGAATGCCTGCGTCGTGGGCGTCGAGCAGCGCGCGCGTGATGAGGGGCTGGTTCGGACGCAGTTTTCGATGCTCCACGGGCATCGCGGCGTGGGCGAAGAGCCGCTGGGTGGGGCTGTCGTAGACGAGGGTGGCGCACAGCGGGGCGCCGTCCTTCCACGTCGAATAGAGGGTCGCCGCGTCCACCGGCATCATCGCGGAAGCCACCGCATGCAGGTAGCTGGTCGAGCGGACGACGATGTGCTTGTGCCCAGCAGCCTGCGACAGGAACGCGGCGAGGATGGTGACGTCGTCCGGGTTGCGGCTCGTCCGCACCTCCAGGCCCTTCTTCGCGTGGTTGCGGTGAATCGTGCGGATGCTGCCCGTCGCCGCGGCGAGGATGGCGTCCGGGCCCGCAGTCAGGTCGATGAGGCGAGTGTGCTTCGGTTGGTGATCGTGCAGCGCCGGGTGGAATCTGTCGGCCTCGAGCACGTCCCGCCACAGCGGCAGGTCCGACCAGAGGGCCTCGCGTTCGCTGCTGCGCGGCTCGACGCGAACCCACCAGGCTCGCCGTCGACGAGCATGGGCGTGGATGGCACGCAAGGCGTCGTCGAGTGCGCCCGCGTCACGGCAGATCGGCCCGTACGGCACGTACAGGTAGGAGCCGACCGCGCGCTTCTCCTCGACGCACAGTGCCGACCACCCGTCACCCTGCAGTGTCGACGTCGGCTTGCCGAGCTTGCGTTGGACCTTGGCCCATGCGTCGGTCTGCAGTGGCGATTCGAGCGAGAACATTCGAGGTTCCGATCATCGGGGCGATAACGCTCAGGCGATGTGCAGCACGGACGAAGACCGCGAGGCAACTTCCCAACCGTATCGCGAGACTCACCCCCTGACCGCGCATCCTGAGCCTTCGCATGTCACCCGGTTGCCGCTGATCGCCGATGGGGAGAGAGTGAGACCATGCTCCCCGCCGAACTGCCGAACCTGGGGGACGGACGTGTCACCCTTCGCGCTTTCGTGAACGATGACGTGGATCTGGTTCGCAGCGTTGCCCGCGACCCGCGGATTCCCCTCATCACGACCGTCCCCGCGAGCGGTTCCCATGACGACGCGCTGAGTTACACAACGCGTCAGCACGAGCGACTACGGACCGGCGCCGGGTACTCCTTCGCCATCACCGACCAGCACGATCAGTGCATCGGCAACATCGGCCTGTGGCTCAGCTCCATCCACCAGGGGCGTGCCTCGACGGGGTACTGGCTGGCGCCGGCGTTCCGGGGACGCGGCTACGCGAAGCGCGCACTCGCCATCCTGAGCGGTTGGGCCGAGACGCTCGAAGATGTGGCCCGCCTCGAGCTCTACGTCGAGCCGTGGAATGAGGCGTCATGGCGTTGCGCCGAGGCCTGTGGTTTCGAACGCGAGGGGCTGCTGCGTTCCTGGCAGCAGGTGGGCGATTCGCGCAAGGACATGTTCATGTACAGCCGCATCCGCGTCGATGAAAGCGCCCAGGCTGAGGCCTCCCCGCCCAGCGGCGGCGACGTCGCGTAGCCGGCCCGTCCGCGCTCTTCGTCTCGGTGGCGCTGCGCCACCCCGCGGTACGAATATGGACGGGGTTCGCGAAGGTGGACGGGGTTCGCGAAGGTGGACGGGATTCGCAGATGGGGACGTAGATCGCAGGATGGCCCCGGCGCGCCGTGTACAACTGCAATTTTCGTCCACATTCGCGATTCTTGGACACGCCTGCGAATCCTGTCCACATTCGGGCACACCGCAAGGCTCAATGCGGCGACGCCAGGGACAACGACGTAGGGGTCCACTCGACGAGGCCTTCGTCGGCGAACGCCTGCAACCAGCCCTCCATCGGCCAGGTGCCCCACCGCTCGCGGTAGAGGTTCGCGTTGCGCACGATGTCGACGACGTGATGGCGCGGCGGGTTCGCGCTCGGATGCCACTGATGCAACGCGTGCGCGCCGCCGACCCACGCCATCCGCAGGCCCGCGTCACGGGCCCGCATGCCGAAGTCGGTGTCCTCCGCGCCGTACCCGACGTACCGCTCGTCGAAACCGCCGCACGCGCGCCAGGCGTCGGCATCGAGCGCAAACGCGAGCGACCACAGGAGACGATGGTCGTCGTCGACCTCGACCGCACCCGACGACGGCGCGGGGCGCGCAGCATGCGGAGCGACGAAACGTCTCGCAGCCGCCGGGAATTCACCGTCGAGACGATCGTCCTCCCCCAGATACGTGACGATGCCGTTGAGCACGGCACGCTCGCCGCGAGCATCGAGCTGACACTGCGCGTCACGCGACGCATCGACGAAACCGGGCAGGGGGACGCAGTCGACATCGAGGAAGACGATGAGTTCCGTGCCATCATCGAGTGCCGCCGTCGCGCCGACGTTGCGGGCCCGCGCGGTCGGCATGCCCAGCGGGTGATCGTCGAGGGGCACGATGCTGACGCTCTCACCCATGACGCCCGCCGCGCGCAGGTCGTCACCCAGATCAGGCATGTCGACGGCGACGATGACGTGTCGTACGTCGGGCGCCACCTCGTCGAGGAACCGTCGCTGATTGACGAGGTGCTCCAGACGCCCCCGCACCGGAGTGACGACGGCGACGGGCAGCGTCCGGCCCGACCCCATGTCGGTCATCACTGCAGCGTCCCATCTCCGAGTGCGGGCGCCTCGGCGCCGGTAGCGGCTGGCCAGCCGGAGCCGCCCTCGACGACTCCACGCGCCGCGCCGCCGGCTTCGCGGACGCCTCGCTCTGCGACACCTGCGCGCGCAACATCGTCGATGCCGTGCCTGCTCCCACGCACAGCACCTTCCAGATCGTCGGCGTCAGTTCCAGCAGCTAGGTCAGCGACGCCCCCGCGCGCTGCGGCTTCGATGACGTCAGCCGCGCGGTCAACAGCGCCGTCGACGCACCAGCGCGCCCACGCACGTCCTGTCGATCGCTCGTCGTCCCCGGCGAGGAGTTCACGGATGCCGGCAGCGACCTCGTCAGCGGTCGCACCCAGAGTCAGCCCGCGCGCGATGCCGGCGTCGTCAAGAGCACGAGCCATGTCGGCCTGCTCGTCGAACGGACGCTCCTGCGGCACGACGACGGCAGGAACACCGAAGGCAGCGACGTCCGCAAGAGCGTTCTGCCCCGCGTGGGTGACGACGACGTCAGCCGTCGCGAGCAGAACCTCGACGGGGTGGTCGGCGTCGGGCGTCCGCCAATGGATCTGCGGCACAGCGCGTTCGACGGCGCCCGGAAGCTCAGCGTCGTCCCAGCCCTCGCCGCCGACGAGGAGCACGCCACGCAACCTTGGTATCTCTTGCGCGACCCGCGATCTCGCGTCCGAGAAGGCCCCTCTCGGCATGCCCGCCGAAAGGCCATCCGGAACGTTCACCGCAGCACCGTCAGAATCGGTGCCCGCCAAGGCATCTGACGAGGCCCCTCGCCGTGCGCCCAGCGAAGGGCCTCCCGCAGCGTCTATTGCTGCACCGCCGGATCCGGCGCCCGGTGCAGTGCTCTGCGAGACGTCCGCCGCGACGCCGCAGCCGCCGGCATCGCGGGAACCGGCCGCCCGCGGGCCTGACGCAACACTTTCCGAGGAGTTCGGGGAGGGACATGCCGACGAACCACCGCCCGCAGCGTTCGGCCCCGCAGCATGACCCGCGAAGCGCGACAGGCCACCGACTTCGACCGTCTTGTCGCGATGGCGTTCGAGGTGCGGCGCGACGTCGAGCCGCGCCGGCCAGGGCGCCAGCACAGCCGCCGCCAGGTCGAACGCCAGCGCATGCGGTGCGTCGTCGCGTCGCCCGGGCTGAGCCACGACGACGACGGGGACGCCGAGCAGCCGCACGAGAGCGGTCACCTCGACGGAGACGTCGACGACGACGACGTCCGGGCGCGCCTGCGTCACCCACGCCGCGATCTGCGCCGAACGCTCGGCGTAGCCACCGCCGAGCGGAGCCCAGTGCAGACGCCCACCCGCATCGGGGTCGACGAACGGTGCATCCGCTTCATCGGCATCCGACGCGAGCGCGACCTGATCCCCGTCGGGCAGTGCGCCGCTGCCGAGATAGGTGATGACGTGCCCGCGCCGCGTCAGTTCGGCGCCGATGACGCCCGCCCGCGTCGCGTGCCCCCGCCCGTGATGGTGCACGTAGTAACCGATGCGCATCACGACATCGCCCCTGTCGCGTCCGGTTGGGCGCCGCCTGAGACGCTGTCGCCCGAAAGGCTCCCCGGGAGCAACGGACGGTCCGCAACGTCACTGCCCGTGCCGTTCTGCGCGCTCACGCCCGGACGAACCCCGGCTGAAGGCTTCATGTCCTCACGGATGACGAGCCGCCGCGCGTCGGCGTCGCTCGGGAGCGGGTCCAGCGGTGTGTAACGTTCGACAAGTCGCGCGCCCGACGCAGGCTGCGAACGGCGCGCCGCGTCAGCCGCCTCCGTCAGCACCGCGAGATGCCCGTCGATGCAGGCATCGAGAGAGAAATGGCGGACGGCGCACTCGCGCACCGCCGCGCGGTCGAGAGCGTCGAGTTCGGTGACGGCAGAGGCCAGTCGGGCGACGAGCACGTCGTCGGGCGCCGCCGTCATGGCTCCTGCCGGGAGCTCAGACGAATCCACGACCGGATTCGTCGACGCGTCGACGAGGACACCCATGTCCGGTCGCACCACCTCGACGAGACCACCTCGTGCGAGGGCGATGACGGGCGTCCCGCACATCGCGCCCTCGACGGCGACGAGGCCGAACGGCTCATCCCATGCCGGTGTGACGAACAACGCGTCGCTCCGCCCGACGACCTTCGCGACCTCATCTGGCCGCACCGCGCCGAGATGCTCGACGTCACCCCCGAGCCGCGGCGCGATCTGCGCCTCGAAGTACGCCGCATCGCTGACCGGCCCGATGAGAGCCAGCCGTCGCCCGGCCATCCGCGCCGCATCGATCGCGAGATGCGGCGCCTTCTCCGGCGTGATCCGACCGACCCAGGCGAGACGGCCGTCGTCAGCGCCCGGCCCGAGGACGAAACGCGACTCGTCGACACCGTTCGCCACGACCTGCCGCGTCACCGTCGACCATTGCGCCGCGAGGGCTTTCGACACCGCGACGAACCGCGACGCCGGCGAGGCGAGGGCAGCGCCGAGCTCCATCCACGGAAACGGCGGCGTATGCAACGTCGTGACGACCGGCGCGTCGTAAGCGCGCGACAGCGACATCGGCAGGTGGTGCAGGCTGTGGTTGGCGACGACGTCGAGCTCACCGGCACGATCCCGGCGCGCCAGTTCGGCGGCCGCGAACGTGAACGCGTGATGGTCGTCGAGAAACGGCTTCTCCGGCAGCTGCGGGTCGAGCGCGGCAACCGCCGAGAACCGCGGCAGCGCCGGGTACGCCACGACCTCGTCGGCCACATCGGCCGGCGTCCCCTCGGCCGCGAACAGCACGACGTGGTGGCCGCGCCGACGGAACCCGGCGACGAGCGCCGCCGTCAGCGATTCCTGGCCGCCGGCGAACGGCTCGCTCAACGGGTTGCGGTTCGTGGCGAGCACGGCGATGCGCAGCGACGTCATGCGACTCCTCCTCGCAGGTTGGCCAGATACGTCGCGAACCCGCCGACAGCTCGCCCGTCGAGACGGCTCGACGTGACGACGCGCGCGTCATCGGCCGCCCGCACGAGGCGCTCGTCCTCGGCGCGCAGCCGCTCGACGAGGTCTACGTCCTCGTGCAGCGACAGCGGCGCGAACCCACCGACCCGCAGGTACGCAGAAGCGCGCACACCGAGATTCGCGCCGTGCACGTGAGGATGCCCCTCCCGCAGATGGTGCCGCTCCATCCACTCTGCGCGCCGCGCGCCGGTGAGAGCCGCGTCCGGTTCGACGGTGCCGACGTACGCGTCGGCGCCGGCGTTGGCCGTCGCGATGTGGGCGCTCAGCCAGTGCGGCGGGACGTGCGTGTCGGCGTCGGTCGACGCGAGCCACAGCGCGTCGGCATCGATTCCGTCACGTTCCGCCCATTCGAGCGCGCAGCGCACTCCCGCGGCACGCGCTCGCCCGACGCTCCCCGCCGTGACGACGAGCGGCTCCACGCTGAACTGCCCGCGGTGCGCCGCCGCGCCCGCGAAGGCACGCACGATGGCCTCGCTGTCGTCGGTGCACGTGTCGAGGACGATGCACGCACGCAACGTCATCGCCGGCGCGAGATGAGCAACCTCGACGAGCGCTCGTTCGAGCGCCGTGAGGCAGTGCGGAAGCGCCTGCTCTTCGTCACGCGCAGGCACGATGACGGTGGCGCCGGCGAGAGCAGGGCGAGGCGAACCGTCACGGCTGCGAGTGAGCGCACGTGTCACGCACGGATAGGTGCGCTCGCTCATGACCACCTCCGTCGGCCCCAGGCCTCGAGGTCGAGGGGCCCGCCTGCGGGCACGGTTTCGACGATCGGTGACGCATCCGCGGGCGATTCGACCGGCCCAGCGACCCTGTCACTTCTGCGATTTTCGTCCACATTCGTCCGATGACGGGTGCGCGCCGCCGTCACGCCGCCGCCCACCCATGGCGCGCCGTCGCACGCTGCGAGCAGACCCTCGGCATCGCGCAGAACGCACGGCTGCATGACGTCGACGATGAACTCAGCGCGCTGCAGAACGTCGTCGGACGGTTCGCCGGCGCACACGCGAGGGTCATCGGCGAGCACGTCGGGTCGGCGTTCACCGCACCAGATCCCGACGTCCGCGAGCGCGAGCCACGACTCGAGGGCGGCGTACTCGCCGCTCGGTGCCACCGTTCGCGCCGGCCGCCAGAACACGACGACGCGCGGGGCGCGCCAGATACCGTGGCGCCCCCGCACGTCTGGCTGTGGAATGCGGGCAGCGAGCGCGAGTTGCTCGCCCTCCTTGAGCTGCGCGAGATCGGCTCGCTCCCCCGCGTCGGGGCCGTCGTGCCAGCCCACCGCGGCCGGCGCATGACGCAGGGCGACGCCGGTGTTCCAGGCGCGATAGGCGAGATCCCAGTCTTCACCGCCGTACCCGACGAGGCTCTCGTCGAACCCGTCGAGTCGTTCGAACGCGTCGCGCGTCATGCCCATGACGGCGCTGATGACGAGTCGCCAGTCGCCGTCGCCGGCGTCACGCAGGTCGTTCGTGCGCGCGTAGCCGTCGCGCAGCCACTGGGGTGCGGCGAGGACGTCACCGTCGGCCGGCGCCTCAGGATCGGTTGCCGCACACCAGGACACGACGTCGTCACCCCGCGCAGCGACGGCACTGAGATCGGCATGCCGACGGGCTCCGACGACGAGGGCGCCGGCGCCCGGCGCCTCTCGCAAGGCGTCGACCATCGCGGCACAGTAGCCGGGCGTCGGCACGGTGTCGCCGTCGAGGAAGAGGACGACCGGTGACGACCCGGCGCGCGCGCCGAGATTGCGCACCGCCGCGGCGCGGAAGCCCTCGTTCGCCTGTCGCAGGAGCGTGACGCCGTCGGGGACGCTCGGCGGGGTGGCTGAACCGTCATCCGCGACGACGATGTGGAGGCGCAGCGACGAATCATCCTGCGCCGCCAGGGAATCCAGAACCCATCGCAGACGCTGTGGGTCCTCGAAATGCGTGACGACGACGTCGACGTCGTGTCCGTCACCCACGCTCAGGTCAGCCCCTTGCTCGCCCGCGCGAGCGTTCGCGTTCACCCGACACCACCCAGGGGCGTCAGGTGCGCGGCTAGCAGTTCGCTCTGGCGACGCGCGGCGTCCGGCGTCGTGAGCAAGCCGGGATGCGACGGGTTCGTCACGGTCACCATCGGGTCGCTCAGCGCCGCCCGGGCGGCATCGACGAGCACATCGATCACACCATCACGATCGCCCGATTCGCCTGCACCAGTAGAAGCTTCGACGACCGCCACCGACCCGGGTGCCGTCGTCGACAGTTCGGCGACCCACGGCGTGGCCAGCGTGATCGGCCGGCGACCGGCGGCGATCCATCGGCCGATCGAACCCGACGCGGAGATGTGACGGTAGGCCGCGAGCGGCACGGCGATCGTCGCGATCGCGGCGTCCATCTCGTCCTCGCTCAGGTGCCCGAGAACGCGCAGTTCGATTCCGCGCGCGTTCGCGGCGCGGCGCAAGTCATCGACGAAGTCCTCGTGCCCCTCGACCACCGCGCCGAGCATGACGAGGTCGCGACCCAGCGCCGCGGCAACATCGAGCGCCAACTGCGGATCCTTGCCCGGATGGACGAACCCGAGGACGCCGACGGGCGCGTCATCGCGCAGGGCGAGCACCGCGTCGCCCGCCGCAGTTGCACTCGGTCGTGCATCGACCGGCAACGTGGCGACACCGACGCCAGCGACATCGGCGTCGCCGAAACTCCGAGCGGCGCTGTCAGCGTCACCGGCAGGCGCCGCGACGACGTCACCCAGCATCGCGCGCTCGGCCTCGCTGCACACCTGAACAGACGCGGCGGCCGCGACGATGCGCGCATACAGCGCAGCGCGACGTTCGTAGCGCGCCTGCCCCTCGGCGGGCTGCGGAATGTCGTGAAGCGTGACGTGCACGGGCCGTGCGGCGCCCTCGATCGCGCGCACCCCGGCTTCGATCGCCCGGTGGTCGGCGCCGAGCAGCGCGTCGGTGAGGTGAACATGCACGGGCCCGGCATCGTCCGCGAGGTACGCCGCGAGGTCACGCGCGCCGGTCCCCACGTCGAGCATCGACGTGCGGCGCGCACCGGCGAGAGCCGCCCCGTGGCGCGTCACCCCGTGCTCGGGCGGGCCGAGCAGGAGGTGGTCGACGGTTGCAGCCGCATCACCCGATGCAACGTGCGCGCTGCGGGGGTCCTCAGCGGCAGTGCTCGCCGGGCGCGTCGTCGTCATCCTCGTATTGTCATGTGCGACGGCGCTTCTCGTCATCTTGACGTCTGTCGGATGTTCGAACGCATCGCCGCTCGGTGCGGCGCTCACACGTCACCGTCCACGATCTCGAGCAACGTCGCATGTCGACGCACCGCGTCCGCGAGTGCCTGCGGGTGCTCGGCGTACCACGCGGCGTGGGCGGCGACGAGCTCGTCCTCGCCCACCGCCTGACCGCGCACCTGCCACACGCGGGCGACGTCGTCATCGCTCATCGGCACCTGCGCGAGCGCGGCGGCGCGCTCGTCCATCGGCGCGACGAGGGCGCCGAGCAGCGACCGGCCAGGGTCGTACTCGCGGGGTGCGCCGAGGTCGAGGGCGGCCGCGATGCGGTCGGCGACCTCGACGAGGACGTCGTTCGTCGGGTGGTTGATGACGTGGACGCTGCGCCGTCCAGGGCGCGTGAGGGCATCACGAATGTCGACGGCGCCGTGCGCCTCGATGCGCCGCGTCAGCTCGGCGAGGGATGCGTCGCGCAGGGCACCGACGGCGCGCTCGTCGAGCTGCGGCAGGTCGGCGCTCGTCACACGAGCCGCGTGGTCACCCGCTCGGCGGCACGCCGCGATGACGCGCAGATCGTGATACGGCACGATCGGCGGCTCGCCCGCGGGCGTGCGGACGATGACCTGCGCCGGGTGCAGCCCCGCCCACCGCATGACGGGCACGATCGTCGACCTGACGTGCGGCGCCGCCGTGAGCAGTTCTTCCGTGCCGACGGGCAGGCCGCGATACCCGGGGGCGACGGGTTGTGTGACGAGGTACTGGGCCTGCGCGAGGGTGCGATGCAGGTGCGGCACGTCATCGGCGACCAGTTCGTGCGCCGGGACGAGGCGGATCGTGCGGATGCGATCGCCGTACCGACCGTCGAGAAGTACGCGCAGCGACTCCGCCTGGCAGTTGCCGTGGACGACGAGCACCGGGCGGCCGTCAGGATCGGCCGTAGGCACGGGGTCGGTGAGACCGTAGAACTCGCCGTAGTGCAGGTTGCGAGGCGTCGCCTCGACGGCAGGCACTGTCATGAGGCCTCTCCTTCGACGTCATCTCTGGCACTTTCGCCGCTGACGACGCCAATGCCGCGCTCGCCGTCAGTCGACGAATGTGGACGAAAATCGCCGATGTGGACAGGATTCGCCGATGTGGACGGGATTCGCAGGACGGCGCGGGTGTCGCGCGACACGGGGGCCGTTGCGGCGGTTGGGGCATCGCCGTTGCTCGGGCGAGCGACCACGATGGCGACGTCGTCGTCTTCGTAACGCGCGAGCGTCGGCCACACGAGGCGCACCTGCTCATCGACGAGACGCCCGTCGAGGGGGATGTCACGCGTCGGGTGCAGCCAGTTCGCCACGACGACGACACCGTCATCGCGCAGCAGTGCGTCGATGCCGGCGAGGGTCGCCAGCAGCGTCGCGCCGTCGAGGAAGTAGCCGATCTCGCTCAGCACGACGGTGTCGAACCGCTGCCCTTCGTCGGCGAGTTCATCGAGCACAGAAGGCAGTTCGGCGTGGCGCCAGTCGACGCCGTCGACGTCACGTCGACGAGCGCGCACCAGCGCCTGGGCGCTCCCGTCGACCGCGACCACGCCGTCGGCGCGCTCGGCGAGCACCTGCGTCAGGACGCCCGTGGAGCATCCGAGATCGAGCACGCGCCCGAGATGCTCTTCAGGCAGCATCGCCTCGATGAGGGCACGGCGACGCCGCTCGTACCAGCGCGTCTCGACACCCCACGGGTCGTCGCTGCCCTCGAACATCGCGTCGAAGGATGCCGCCGGCGTGCGTCCATCATCGGACGAGGCGACGCGGGGCAGCGCGCCGTCGGGGTCGAAGAGTGTCTCGACGAGACGTTCGAAGTGGGCGAGGACGCCGGCGTCGAGCATCGCAGGCTCGGCTGCGGGGCGCGCGAACGTCCCGATCTGTGACGAGTACGCCGCGATGGCTGCGCGTTTGCGCTGGAGCGAGGCGACGTCGGGGACAGCGAGAACGCTTCTCTCCCAGACTGTTTCGGCAACCGACGATGGGTCGCCCCAGTGCCACCACCACAACGGATAGCTGACGCACGCCGCCCCGAGCTGCGCCGCGACGTCACGCGCCACGGCTCCGCACGTGTCGTGGTCAATGTGCGCATCGGCCTCCGCCGGGGCGACGACGAGCACCCGCTCAGTTCCCGACCCACGCACCGGCGTCATCGACGGCGCCACCGTCGAGGTCACATCGGTGGCTGCGTCATCGCAGCCGACCGCTCTCGAGGGCGACTGGTCCGACACCGTGGATGCCTCCGCCGCAGTTACCCGCACGACGCGCTCCAGCGCAGCGGCCAGCTCGGCACGGTGGTCAGCGACGCGGCCGTCAGGTAGCGCAAGGCGCTCAACCCGCCCGAGCGCGCCGCCGAGCAGCACACCGAGAGCGTCGTCGAACTCGCGACGACGGACTTCGCGGACGACCTCGAATGTCAATCCCGTTGCCGCAGAGTGCGATCCCTCGCCGTCGGTGACGAGGGCGACGTCTACGGCCAACCCCGCGTCCGCGAACATCGCCAAGAATGCGCCGACGGCGAGGGTCTCGTCGTCGGGGTGAGCCGCGACGACGACGACGCGGCTGTACCGGGCAGCGAGGGCTTCGACGTCGAGGTGCCCGAGCGACGCCCATGGCGTCCCTCGCAACCACGTGCGTTCGCTCGTGCCGGGCTCCCGCGACGACCACGAGGCCGGCGCGGCGGGCATCCCGCGCATCAGTGACGCTCCAGCGTGGCGGCGCCGATGGCGGCGAGGTCGCGTTCGGCGTGGTGCTGACGCACATAGACGCCGAGGTCGGCAACGCGCCGCGCGTGGGTCTCGTCGCTCGTCAACGGGCCGGGGCCGAGCGCGTGGCCACAGATCGTCAGCGCCTGCTCCACCGCATCGGCGACGACTGCTCGCACGCGCGACGACAACGCGAGACCCGCTGCACCGCAAGCGTTTCCACCGTCGATCGCGCGGGCTGCGTCGGCGAGCACCGCGTCGAGCAGATACGCGATGACCTCGAACCGGCCCAGATGCATGAGCGCGATCTGATCGGGTTCACGCCGCCCCGCAGCCGCACGAACCGCTGTGACGAGGCCGTCCACGCCGCCCGCCCAGACGGCGGCGACACCGATGCCACCCCACGCGAAACCGTCACGGCCGAGATAAAAACCTGGCTCCCCGACGGGCGTCGCGGGCATCGCGTCAAATGTCAGCGACGTCGAACGGATCGCGACGAGCCCACGCGACACCCAAGGCTCCTCGGCGCCACGCACCCGCGCATCCGTGAGGTCGACGGCGAACAACCGCTGTCCTTCAGGCGTACCGGCCGTCACGAGCGCATGCGACAACTGCTCACCGAGCGAGCACCACGGCTTCACCCCGTCGAGCACCCAGCCGTCACCCTCGCGACGCGCGGCGAGGCCCGGCGCCCGCGCCGCGAACACACCCCAGGCGCCGTCCTCACCGCCGGGCAGCACGTCACCCGGCGCAACCCCCGCCTCGGCGAGGATCGCAAGCGCGTCGAGGTGCGGTTCGATGACGCGCGCCGTCGTCAGGTCGAAGGCGCCGAGCGATCGGAGCGTGTCGAGATACACCGCGCTGTCGCGGCCCAACGCCGCTGCGGCGGAGGCGAACTCACCGGCAGCGGCAAGCGCCGCCCCGACGTCCCCAGCAGGGATATCGGGGCGGCACAGCACGCGAGAGGGTTCGCTCAAGCGGAGAGCTCCCGCTTCCAGAAGCGCAGCGCACGGCACGTCTCCACGAAGCCCTTTGCGCCGGCCGCGTCGCTGACGTCGACGAACCCGTCGTCCTTCTTCGACGCCACACCCGCGGCTTCGATGAGACCCGACGCGTCCGGGCCGAGGGCCAGGAACTTGTTGTGCGCGACGGCGTCCGTCACGAAGTCACGAGCCTCGGCGACCTTGCCGAGCGTCGCCGCACCGTCAGCCGACGGCAGCAGCGCGACGGCGTCGAACAGCACCGACGGCGCACCGGCGATGGCGTGATCGGCGGCGAGCTTCTCACCGTTCGACAGCGTGACGCCACCGACGGCCTTCGCGACGATCTCGACGACCGTGCCCTCGGCCTCGGCGGCCGAACGCACCGCGGCGAGCAGGTCGGCGTCGGTTCCGTCGCTGACGACGACGCCGATCTTGCGGCCGGCGAAGCTGTCGGGTCCGTTCTTCACGATGCTCAGCGCGTTGGAGACGGGCAGGTCGTGACGCGGCGCCACCTTCGCGGGCGAGGCCTCCGGCAGCTCCATCGCGAGCTCGTCGGCGACGCGCTGCGCGAGCGACTCGTCGACGTTGCGCAGGTTGCCGAGCATGCGCGTGCGGATCTCGGGGATCTCGCACTTGCCGAGCTCGAACGCGAATGCGTCGACGATGTGCTTCTGCTCGACCTCCGTCTGGCTCTTCCAGAACTGGTTGGCCTGGCTGTAGTGGTCGGCGAACGACTCCGCACGCAGACGGCGCGCCTCACCCTCGACCTTCGTCGGGTACGTGTCCGGCTGGAACGTCGTCAGCGCACGCGGGCCACGGTCGTCACCCGAGAAACCGTTCGGCTCATAGTTGGCGCGGCCCCTCTGGTGCGCGAACTGCATGTGACCGTCACGCTGGAAGTGCGCGACGGGGCACTTCGGCGCGTTGACGGGCAGCTGCGTGTGGTTGGTCGAGCCGAGGCGCGACAGCTGCGTGTCGAGGTAGCTGAAGTTGCGGCCCTGCAGCAGCGGGTCGTTCGTGAAGTCGATGCCGGGCACGACGTTCTGCGTCATGAACGCGACCTGCTCCGTCTCGGAGAAGACGTTGTCGACGACGCGGTTGAGCGTCATCTTGCCGAGCGGGCGGATCGGGACGATCTCCTCGGGGATGATCTTCGTCGAGTCGAGCACGTCGAAGTCGAAGCTGTCGGCGAACGCGTCGTCGAACACCTGGACACCGAGCTCGTACTCGGGGAAGTCGCCGCTCTGGATCGCGTTCCACAGGTCACGACGGTGGAAGTCGGCGTCGGCGCCGTTGATCTTGACGGCCTCGTTCCAGACCACCGACTGCATGCCCTGCGCGGGCTTCCAATGGAACTTGACGAACGAGCTCTTGCCGTCGGCCGTCACGAAGCGGAAGGTGTGGACACCGAAGCCCTCCATGAAGCGGAAGCTGCGCGGAATCGCGCGGTCGCTCATCGCCCACAGGGCCATGTGCGTCGACTCGGGCATGAGGGAGATGAAGTCCCAGAACGTGTCGTGCGCGCTCGCCGCCTGCGGCCAACCGCGGTCCTGCTCCTCCTTGACCGAGTGCACGAGGTCGGGGAACTTGATCGCGTCCTGGATGAAGAAGACGGGGATGTTGTTGCCGACGAGGTCCCAGTTGCCCTCCTCGGTGTAGAACTTCGTCGCGAAGCCACGGACGTCGCGCGCGAGGTCGGCGGAGCCCATGTTGCCGGCGACCGTCGAGAAACGAACGAACGTCTCCGTCTGACGGCCCTTCTTGCCGAACAGGTAGGCGGCCGTGAGGTCGCTGTGGTCGTCGTAGCTCTCGAACACGCCGTGCGCGCCGTAGCCGCGGGCATGGACGACACGCTCCGGGATGCGCTCGTGGTCGAAGTGCATGATCTTGTCGCGGAACGCGGCGTCCTGCAGCAGCGACGGGCCGCGGTCGCCCGCACGCAGCTGGTTCTGGTCGTCGGTCATCGGAATACCCTGCGACGTCGTCATGGCGTTGCCACCGCTCACCCCCTGGTGCAGCTCGTCCCCGGTGCCGCGCGTGTCGGGGCTCGTGGTGCGCTCGTTGTCGCTCATGGCTCTCCTCATGCTGGTGGTCGTTCGATCATGGCCTCTCGACCCTATGTCGGAGAGTAAGGCCACCGCCCCCCTCTCACCACGCCCCTACGGATGTGGACGAAAATCGCAGATGTGGACAACAATCGTAGGGAGGCCCAGGGCGCTGACGGGACATGAGCGGCCGGGCACCCGTGTGGGTGACGACTCGGTGTGAGAGGCGAAACCCATGGGAAAAATTAGGGATCGACTCTAGGGTGAGACTCATGGAGACGTCGCGCAGCCAGTCGGATCACCCGGTCAGTTTGCCGAGCCAGAATGCATCGGCTTCGTCAGAGAAGCCCTTGGCACTCGTCGCGGGAGCCTCGCGCGGGCTGGGTTTTCTCGTCGCCACCGCCCTCGCCGACGCCGGGCACCGCGTCGTCCTCGCATCTCGCTCCGCGGACGCCCTGACGAAGGCCGCCGACACGCTTGTCTCCCACGGCCACGCGCGCAGTGCCGTCTCGACGATCGTCATGGACGTGAGCGATCGCGACGGGGTGGCTCGAGCCGTCGCCCAGGTCGAGGGCGAGCACGGCCCGATCGACGTCGCCATCCACGTCGCCGGTGTCATAGAGGTCGGCCCGGCCGAGAACACGACGCACGAGCACATCGAACGCGCGATGAGCATCATGGCGTGGGGGCCGATCAACCTCTCCGACGCCGTCATCCCCGGCATGCGCGAACGCGGGCGCGGGCGCTTCGGCGTCGTCACCTCCATCGGCGGCCTGCTGAGCGCACCGCACCTGCTCGCGTACTCGACGGCGAAGTTCGCGGCCATCGGCTACACCGAGGGCCTCGCCGCGTCGCTCGCCGGCACGGGTGTGAGCGCCACCGTCATCGCCCCGGGGTTGATGCGCACCGGCTCGCACACGGCCGCACAGTTCTACGGCAACGCGCAGGCCGAATACGCGTGGTTTGCGCCCGCCGCGTCGCTGCCGTTCGTCAGCATGGACGCCACGAAGGCCGCGCGACGCATGGTCGACGGCGTCCTCGCCGGCAAGCCGTACGTCATCCTCACGCCCGCCGCGAAGCTCGGCGCGCGCGTCCACGGCGTCATGCCGGGTGTGACGACGCGCGTCATGGGCCTCGTCGGGCGTGCGCTGCCCGGGCCCGTTCCCGGTGCGACGACGCCTGTCCCCGGATCCAAGCTCGCACCTAGGGCCGGACGATTCGTCAAGCTCCTCACGACCCTCGGTGATCGCGCGTCGCGCAGCAACCTCGAACCCGAGGGTTGAGCGGCCCCGGGTCGCGCCACCCGAAGATTTGAACCCAACCACCCGACCATCCGAGGCCCCCGACGAAAGGTACGCACCATGTCTGCTGGAACCCCGAAGTCCGACATCTCGCAGGAGCAGGTCGTCGAGATCATGCGTGGTGAGCGCTTCGTCATGCTCACCTCGATCGCAGTAGACGGGGCCCTGCACAGCCACCCGATGACGCCGCAGGAGGTGACGGACGACGCCGACGTGTGGTTCTTCGTCGGCCTCGGCACCGAGCAGGCGCAGGCGCTGCAGAGCAACCCGCAGGTCAACCTGTCGTTCGCGCACCTCGGTTCGTGGCTGTCCGTCGCGGGACGCGTCGAGTTCGTCGACGACCGCGCTAAGATCGACGAGCTGTGGGGCGACGACGTCGCCGCTTGGTACGACGGCGGCAAGGACGACCCGGACCTCGGTCTCGTCCGCGTCGTCAGCGAGTCCGCGCAGTTCTGGGGCCAGCCCGGAGGCAAGGCCTCCGCGCTCGCGAGCATTGTCAAGGCGCGCGTCAGCGGCGAGCGTCCGAAGGGCCAGAGCGCCACGACCGAGCTGTGACGAACCCGGGAGCCGAACCGACGCGCGGCGGCTCCCGGCGCCACGCTCCCCACCACCCCATCCCCACCACCCGATCGCCGCACGTCGCGGTGATCCTCTCGAGGAGAAACTGATGCGAGCACTCACCTGGCAGGGCCAGGGCAAGGTCTCGGTCGAGCAGGTCGCCGGCCCGAGCATCCAGGAGCCCACCGACGCGATCGTGCGCGTCACCTCGACCGCGATCTGCGGTTCGGACATGCACCTCTACACCGTCCTCGCGCCGTTCCTGACGAAGGGCGACATCCTCGGCCACGAGTTCATGGGCATCGTCGAGGAGGTCGGCTCGGGCGTCACGAACCTCAAGCCCGGCGACCGCGTCGTCGTGCCGTTCAACATCTCCTGCGGCCACTGCTGGATGTGCAGCCGAGGCTTGTTCGCGCAGTGCGAGACGACGCAGAACGTCGACCAGGGCACCGGCGCGAGCCTGTTCGGCTTCACGAGCCTGTATGGTGCGGTGCCCGGCGGCCAGGCGGACTACGTCCGCGTGCCGCACGCCGATTTCGGCCCCATCAAGGTGCCTGAGGCCGGCGAGGACGAGCGCTACCTCTACCTGTCCGACATCCTGCCGACCGCATGGCAGGGCGTGCAATGGGCGAACGTGCGCCCCGGCGACACGCTCGCCGTCATGGGTGCCGGCCCCGTCGGTCAGCTCGCCGTCGCGAGCGCGCAGTACCTGGGGATCGAGGACGTCATCGTCGTCGACCGCGTGCCGGAGCGCCTCGAGCGCATGAAGGCCCGCGGCGCCCGCACGATCAACCTCGACGACCTCGACGGCTCGCAGGTCAGCGCCGTCGGCGACGCGGTGCGCGACCTGACGGACGGGCGCGGTGCGGACGGCGTCGTCGAGGCCGTCGGCATGGAGGCACACGGCAACCCGGTTGCCGCTGCGGGCCTGTCGGCCGTGAGCAAGCTGCCGTCGGCGATCTCGGAGCCGCTCGCGAAGAATGCCGGCATCGACCGTCTCGCCGCGCTGCACGCCGCGATCGACAGCGTCCGCCGCGGCGGCACCGTCTCCGTCTCCGGTGTCTACGGCGGCGCGCTCGACCCGATGCCGATGATGCAGATGTTCGACAAGGGCATCGCGATGCGCATGGGCCAGTGCCACGTCAAGCAGTGGACCGGCGAGCTGCGCGACGTGCTCGTCGACGCCGACCCGTTCGGCGTCGAGCAACTCGCGACTCACCGCGTCAGGCTCGACGAGGCGGCGACGATGTACGACGTGTTCCAGAAGAAGCAGGACGGCTGCCAGAAGGTCGTCCTCAAGCCCTGACGCACTGACGGCCTGGGATCGGGTCGGCGTCCACCGAGACGCTGGGCCACCCGGCCGCCCGGCCACCACAGGATGGCGGGTAACTCACTGGTAGGCGCGCGGTTAGGCGCCGACCTGTGAGTTACCCGCCATCGTGCGTTCTACGTCCAGGCGGCGCCGCCTGGAATGGTGCGCGGAATAGTGCGGGCGCGACGGGCGCTGCAGTGAGCATGACGCCCGAGCAGTACGCCGCGAACATCGCCCGCGCCCTCGACGTGCAGGATCAGTCGGTGCGGTTGCAGGCCGCGATGGCGGCGGGCACACATCCGCATCCCGATCTGTTGGAGACGCTCGTGCGTCGCTGCGGCGTCGAGCCCGACTTCTTCGTCCGCGAGACCCTCGCCTGGGCGCTGACGCGCCTGCCGGCTGACGACGTCCTGCCGCGCGTTCAGCGCGAGCTGGCGTCGAAGAACATCCAGGCGCGCACGCAGGCGTTGCACGTGCTGTCGAAGGTCGGCGACGAGCGCGCATGGCCCTGGATCACGCCCGAGTTCCTGCACGACGCCGACGACGATCTCGCCCGCACCGCCTGGCGCGCGGCCGCCGCGCTGGCCCCGGAGAGTCAACATGGCTCTCTCGCTGACGAATTGGTCAAGGAGTTCGGCCGTGGTGACGCCGGCACGCAGATGGCGTTGAGCGTCGCATTGCTTGGTCTCGGCGACGCCGCCGTCCCAGCGGTCACGTCGGCAATCCGGAGCCAAGACGCGGCCGTCACCGAACATGCTCGCGCGACCGACCTGCTGCGCGCCCGCCCCGAGCTCGCGTTCGACGGCGCCGTCGAGGAAGCCAAGCGCATCGTCGCGATGGGTTGAGCGCGTCGGCCCCGCCCCCGGCCATGCGACGGGAGAGCGGGTAACTCACGGGTAGGCACGCAACGACGCGCCGACCCGTGAGTCACCCGCCCTCCCATCGACGAAGGTGACGCAGCGGCCGCCCCATCCCCCAGAGCTTGCAATCACAACGCCTGGGGCCGCTCAGCACCAGGCCGGCCTGTCGCCGTCGGTGCGGTGCCTCGCCGTCGATGACATTGCACAGCAGGGTGCTGATGAACTTCACCTCGAATGTCGCGGCGGCATGCAGTGTAGTGAGCGCCACACGTGAATGATCCTTGTTCTTTTTGGCCCGTAGGTGGCGCCCATGAAAGCGCCTCGGGAGGGACGCCACACATGGCGGACACCACCGACCAACCTGGACAGCTGGGGTCAGGCCGCGTCAGGGCGATCAGGCAAGGCGAGGCGCCCGAGCGGTCCAGCGGGGCGACTCGTCCGACGGCTCACCAGCGGAGCGCAGCGAATGTCAGTTCAGCGCAGCGTCGCGGCCGCTTCGGCGTGGGCGGCGACGAGGCGTTCGAGCTGGCTGTCAGCGCGCACGATGAGGTCGTCGAGTTCGGCGACGTCGATGCGCGCATCGTCGGTCGCGAGCACGCGCAGGCCCTCCCAGCCGGCCCGCTTGCCACGAACGGCCGACAGCAGCGCCTCGAGTTCGAGCACGTCGCTCAGCGGGGAGCGGCGCACGAAGCGGCCGTTGAGTTTCACGCGGCTGACGGTCTCGCCGACGCTCAGCGCGAGCTGCGCGAGCCGCGCCTCACCCACCCCGAGCGCGTCGGCCATGACGCGCAGGCGTGCGCGGTCCTCGGCGATCTCCCGCGTCAGCGTCGCGAGCACCTTCCGCGTGCGCGCCGAACTCTGCGAGCGCGACGCGCGCTCGAACAGGTCGAGCCCACCCTTCGATGCGGCCCAGTGATGAGCGACGTAGCTGGTGACGAACTTGTCGCGCGATTCCATGATCTACCTCCTGCAGGTCTGCGAGAACGGGTGCCACCGTCAGCCTAGGAGGTCACCGTGCGCGACCAGCCCCACGCAACACGGTCGATGTCGGAATTTCGTCATGGTTGATTTCCTTGTTCGCGACATGTTGGCAAGGTATCCGCATGTCGTCCCACCCGAGCACCGATGGAGCCGCACACCTCCGTCTGGCGACGGGTGAGGAGTCGAGGGGCGCGCCCGCACCCCGCGCATTGCGCGTCACCCTCGTCGACGACGACGCCCTCGTCATGGCCGGTTTTCAGGCACTCCTCTCGCCCTACACTGCACGCGTCGAGGCGACGTGCAGCCGCGGCGTACCCACCGAACTCACCGACGTCGCGCTCTTCGACTGCTTCGCCGCCCCCGAGCCGGGGTGGGCGACGCTGGCGCGCCTGCGCGACACAGCCACCGTCACGCGCCTCGTCGTCTACACCAACGACCCTCCGCAGGCGCACGTCGGCGCGCTCACCGACTTCGGCGTCGCGGGCATACTGACGAAGCACGCGACGGCCGACGAGCTCGTCACCGCACTCGAACGCGTCGCCCGCGGCGAGCGCGTCGTCGACCCCGCGTTCCCCGTCGAGCTGGGTGACGACTGGTGGCCCGGGCGCGCCGAGGGGCTCACCGAGCGAGAGGCGCAGGCCGTCACGCTCATCTGCCGCGGCCTGCCCAACGGCGCGATCGCGAACGAACTCAACGTCTCCCTCAACACGCTCAAGAGCTACATCCGCTCCGCCTACCGCACCATGGGCGTCGCCTCCCGCAGCGAGGCGGTGCTGTGGGGCGTCGCGCGCGGACTGCACGTCGACGGCCGGTCCTGACGCGCTCACAACTTTCCAGCATGGCGCCGCGCACCGGCGGTCCATCAGGCAGCCGACGCTTCACCTCCTTGCGGGTGTGGCGCGAAACACGGTGAGCGACAACACTTTTCATCACCACCGACACCTCACGACCCTTGATCGTCGGATCGCTCGAAGGAGAGCTGTGCCCCGCCTCACGGTCGCCGTCGTCGCACGTAGCGAGCTGTTCGGATGCGGCGCGATGGCGGCTCTCGACGCGTTCGGCGTCGCGACACGCCTCGTGCTCGTGCGTGGCCCGGGCCTGCGCGCCGATTTCGCGCTCGATGCCGACGTCGCCGTGCTCGAGTGGAACGAACCCAACCGCAACGCCTGGGATCAACTGCGCGCGCTGCACGCCGCGAACCCGACGACGAAGCTGCTCGTGTCGTCGCTGCACACCGACGATGCCGCCATCAGCCGGCTCCTCGCGCGCGGCGCGTCGGGAGTCGTCGGACGGTCGGCGAGCGCCGCCGATCTGCGCGCCGGGGTCGATGACGTGGTCGCGGGTCGAATCGTCCGCCCCGCGGTGCTTCGACCCTCTCCCACGGACGCGCGGCCGACCGTCCCCTCCGACGGGCTGACCGCACGTCAGGCGCAGATCGTCGATCTCATCTGCTCGGGCATGCCGAACGCGCAGATCGCCGAGCGCCTGCACCTGAGCGTCAACAGCATCGAGTCGCACATCAGAGGCGCCTACCGCGCGATGGACGTGCAGACGCGCCCTCAAGCCGTGTTGTGGGGTCTGGCGCGCGGCTACGGTGGTCATGTGTCTGACCATCACTGGCCGCCAGCCGCGGCCCCCACCTCATCATCCGGCTCGTCGACGCACCCAACCGATGACGACGAGTCGCAGGCCCGTGACCTCGCCGAGTGGCTCGCCGAACAAGCCGACGCGGGCCTCGAGGGCGCGGACGAGGCAACCATCCGCGACGTCATCGGCGCGATGATCGAGCACCCTCGGTTTCCGTGCCTCGGAGCGCGTTCGGCGCTGAAACGCGACGGCGCGCTCGTCCGCGTCTTCGACGACATGACCGATGACGCGTGTCTCTCAACGCTCAGCGCTGAGCTGGCTGACTTCGCCGCGATCGAGCGTGGCCCGCGCGAGTTCGGCTCGTTCATCGCCGTCTTCCGTCGCCCGCGGGCGGGTGACGAGCGGGAGTTCGAGAACCTCCTGTGGGGCATGCTGCAGCGATTGCACGATCGTGACGACGCGCCGTGGGCCGAGCGCGTGTCGCCCGACACGACGTCACCGCACTTCAGTTTCAGCCTCGGCGGCGTGCCGTTCTTCCTCGTCGGGTTGCATCCGCAGGCCTCGCGCATCGCGCGCCGTGCTCCGCTGACGACGGTCGTGTTCAACCTGCACGATCAGTTCGAGCAGCTGCGAGCTGACGGCGGCTTCGACCGGATGCGCGACGCGATCCGCCGCCGCGATGCTGCGTTGCAGGGTTCGATCAATCCGGTCGTCACCGATCATGGACGCTCGTCGGAGGCGCGTCAGTACTCTGGGCGGCACGTGGAGGACGACTGGCGTGCCCCGTTCACCGCGCACCCTTCGAAGGAGAATCCTGATGACTGACCCGCGACGCCCGCGCTCCCCCCACCCGCCGACGCCGCGGCCGCCGTACGCGGGCGGCCCCGAAGCTTCCGCCGACGGTTGGTCGCGCATCGCCCCGCAGACGGGGGTGCTCGTGCCGCTGGCGGCCGGTCAGGTGCTCGAGGTCGTCGACCCGTGCGGTGAGCAGGTGAGCGACTTCTACGCCGTCATGCAGGGCGACATCGCCGAGTGCTTCTCGGCGGGGCGCACCGTCGACTACAACAACACGTTGTACCCATCGACGGGGCACCGGTTGTGGAGCAACCGCAGCAGCGTCATGGCGACGATCGTCGCGGACTCGGTGGGCATCCACGACATGACGGTGACGCCGTGCAGCCAGCAGACGTTCGACATCCTCTACCCCGAGTTCGACGGCGCCCCGCACCCGAGTTGCTTCGCGAACCTGTGCGGCGCGCTCGAACCCGTCGGCGTCGCGCCCGACCACATCGGCACGACGCTCAACATCTTCATGGACGTGTGGACGAGCCCCGACGGTGAACTGCACATCGACCCGCCGCCGACGCAGGCGGGTGACGTCTTCGCCATCCGCGCCGAAGCCGACCTGTTCGTCGGGCTGACGGCCTGCTCGGCCGAGAAATCGAACGCCGGCGTCTGCAAACCCATCGACTACCGGGTGCGCTGAGGCGCTGACGTCGCACCGGCCCGGTCAGCGAAAGTGGTGAAACAGGCGGCCGTTCAGGCCCCGTCGGGGCTCAGGCGCTCCGAGCAGAATGAGCATCGAGATGGCCCATGGTGTGTCACGACCACGCGAAATAGCGCGCGTTCATGACGCAACATCCTTGGGTGGGGAGGCGTTGTGCGCCGACACTGCGCTCCGATGGTCAGGAGAACGTGACGCCCGACCCCGCCCATTTGGTGCCGTCCTTGATAAAGGACGCGACGTTGAGCGTCACGGTTGTCGTGCCCTAGCCGTCGACAGTCACGAGGTCACTGAGCGACACGGGGGCCGGGTTGGCGCTGCTCGTGCCGGAGGAGTTCGTGAGTGAGATGCCGATGTACGTGTTGCAGTCCTGGGCTGTTGAACTGGCAGGACCACTGCAGCCGCCGTTCGGCGTGCCGGCAGTACCGGAGCCCGCGACGCCGGTGCCGCCCGTCAACGCGTAGCTCTTGCCGTTCGTCAGGTTCATCGTGCCACCGGCGCTCGTGTTAAACGCGAAGAACGCCGAAGCAGGCAGCGGACGGCCCTTGATGATCTGCGAACACGGGTTCGCCGCCATTGCCGGAGCCGCGCTAGCGGCACGCACTCGGGCGCGTGATGCTCGAACGCGCGGGCGCCGTCGCGGTCACGTCGGGCAGTGCCACCCAGAGCTGGACGCCGTGCAGCGTCTCGGTGCCGGGCGTCGAGACCTCGGAGTGGACGATGCCGCGGCCGCTCGTCATGAGGTTGACCTCGCCGGGGCGGACGACGGCGTGCGCACCACCAGAATCATGGTGTTCGATGGCGCCCTCGAACAACCACGAGACCGTCTGCAGCCCGGTGTGGGGGTGCGGCGGCACGTCCATGCCGACGCCGCGTTCCGGGCCGTAGTGGTCAACGAAGCACCACGCCCCGACGAACGAGCGGTCGCGGTGCGGCAGGGTGCGTCGCACCTCGAGGGCACGCAGCCCGCCGAGCGGAACCTGGCGGGGTGAGAGAACCTGAACGACGCCCTCGACGGGGCGTTCTGCGGTGGGCGCCTCGTTCGCCTGGGCGACGATCACACCTGCAGGGTCGAGTCCACCGGCGGCCCTGACGTCGGCGTCGGCGCCTGACGTGCGGGCACCGGCGTCGCGGGTAGTGGTCCGACGAGCGCCGTCGCGTGGGTATGGCGGGTGGGTGTTGTCGTGAACACCGTCGCCCTGGATGGCGGACGGTTAGGCGCCGGCGCCGGCGCCAGCGTGATGCGTGGTGTTGGTGCGGGCGCCTGTGTCCTGGGTGTCGTCGAGCATTTCAGCGGTCCCTGATGTCGACCGTCAGCCCCGACGAATGGGGCCCTCATGCCACCCAAGCACCCACGGTGTGCAGGAGCAACAGTCGGCCGATCGTTGTGGACGAAAATCGCAGTTGGGTCGCTCTGCACCGTTAGGAGGGAGGGCGTGGGAACCGTCGCGCCGCGCGGGCTCGCTACCGCTCACTCGCGCGTCGCCCCTCCCAAATCCCCAACCTGTCATGCCGCAGAGAAGTAGGACCCCCGCCGGGCGACTTCATCGCTGATCCGGCGGGGTCCTACTCATCTGCGGAGGGCGTGGGATTTGAACCCACGGTTGGTTTCCCAACTCCGGTTTTCAAGACCGGTGCACTCGGCCACTATGCGAGCCCTCCTCGTCGCTGCACCAACCGCGAACACCACGGGCAACGACCCGTCGAGCGCATCGTCGTCGACGCTCCCAGCAGGGCCGAACCCAGGCGTCGCACGGCAACCGCGCAACGAGAAACCATCGTAAGGCACTGGCGCGCCAACGCAGATTGGGTAGGCTCGACGGCAAGTTGTCCGTTCACATGACATGGAGCCACATCATGGGCAAGATCTCCTTCCTCGCCGGCGGCGTCGTCGGCTACGTCCTCGGTACGCGCGCTGGGGAGAAGCGCTACGAGCAGATCAAGAAGCAGGCCGACAAGGCCTGGCAGAACCCGGCGGTCCAGGAGAAGGTCACCGCCGCAACCGAGCAGGTCAAGACGAAGGCCCCCGCCGTCGCTGCTGCCGTCGGCCAGAAGGCTGCCGACGCAGGCAAGAACGCGGGCCAGGCTGCTGCCGCCAAGGCCGGCGACGCGAAGGACGCCGTCGCGAACCGCGGCGACAAGGACCTGCCGGAGACCATCCACCGCGGCGAGGACGGCGAACTCCACGCCGACACGAGCGGTTTCGGCCCGGGCGGCGAGAAGCTTCCCTGACCTTCCGGGTCGTACGCCCAAATTCCGACTGTGACGCGTCGTGAAGCACTCCGAGCCGGTCTTTCACCCCTTCGGGCGCGACATTTCGCGGCGCATCGCGTAGATTCGCAGACAACGCGGCCTAACGCGGGGCCTTCGGGGCACCGTTCTGGCTGCGACAGGTTAGAGAAGAGGATTCATCCATGAACCGCAGTGATCTTGCCAGCACCATCGCCCAGCGCACCGGCGTCAGCGTCAAGGACGCCTCCGCCGTCATCGCTGGCCTGAACGACGTCATCATCGAGGCCGTCGGCCGCGGCGAGAAGATCCAGCTCCCGGGTCTGCTCACGATCGAGCGCGTCGAGCGCGCCGCCCGCACGGGCCGCAACCCGCAGACGGGCGCCGAGATCGAGATCCCGGCCGGCTACGCCGCCAAGGTCACGGCAGGCTCCAAGCTCAAGGCTGCTGCCAAGGGCTGACCCAACGCCTGACACACGAAGGGGCCCGCGCCGACACGGCGCGGGCCCTTCGTCATGCTCGAACGTCGGACCTGACGATGAGCTCGGGTCAAGAAGCCACCTGCTCCGCGTGCGCGCGACCGGCCGCGATCATGTCCTCGCGCGAAACGATCTTCACGCGCTCGCGGCCCGCGCCCGCGCCGAGCGCGATCTCCTGCGCGTCCAAGCGCTCCCAGTCGTCCCACAGCGTCACGTCGACACCGCTGTCGAGCAGGTGACGCAGCAGCGCCTCCTCGTCCTCGACGGTCGGCGCCGCGAGCGACGGCAGGTCCTCGAGCAGGCAACGGATCGTCTCCGAGGCGTCCGACTTCGTGTGGCCGATGAGACCCACAGGGCCGCGCTTGATCCAGCCCGTCACGTACGTCGCCGCGATCGGCTCTCCGGACTCGTCGAGCACGCGACCGGCCTCGTTCGGCACGACGCCGCGGGCGTCGTCGAAGGGCAGGTTCTGCAGCGGCGACGAGTAGTACCCGACGGCGCGGTACACGGCCTGCACGTCCCAGTCGATCGTCTCCCCCGTGCCGCGCACGTTGCCGTCGCCGACGAACTCGGTGCGCTCGGTGCGCAACCCCGTCACGGCATCCTCACCGAGCACCTCGACCGGCGCCTGGCAGAGGTGGATGTGGATGCGGTGCGGCGCCCCGGTGGGCTCGGTGTCGAGGTACTTGAGCAATGTGTTGACGACGAGCTTCGTCGACTTGCTCGCGTTGATCGCCGCCTGGCCAGCCTCGTCGATCTCGAAGCCCTCCGGCTCGACGATGACGTCGACGCTCGGCGAGTGCGACAGCTCGCGGAACTCCATCGGCGTGAACTTCAGCTGCGCCGGGCCACGGCGAGCGAACACGTGGACGTCCGTCGCCTCGTTCAGCGAGAGGCCCTGGTAGACGTTGTCCGGGATCTCCGTGGTGAGCTGCTCGTCCGCGGGCTTGGCGAGCATGCGGGCGACGTCGAGGGCCACGTTGCCGGCACCGATGACGGCGACGCTCTTCGCCGTGAGCGGCCAATCGCGCGGGGCGTCCGGGTGACCGTCGTACCAGCTGACGAAGTCCGCGGCGCCGTAGCTGCCCGGAAGGTCGATTCCCGGGATCTCGAGCGGGCGGTCCGAGGACGCACCGGTGGAGAAGATCACCGCGTCGTAGTGCTGCTGCAGACGCTCGAGGTCGACGTCCGTGCCGTAGTCGACGTTGCCGATGAAGCGGATGCGATCCCCCGAGAGCACCCGTCGCAGCGCCTTGACGATCTCCTTGATCCGCGGGTGATCGGGCGCCACCCCGTAGCGCACGAGCCCGTACGGAGCCGGAAGTCGGTCGAAGATGTCGACCGTCGCACTCTCGTGCTCCTTGGTGAGGATGTCGGCCGCGTAGATTCCTGCGGGGCCGGCACCGATGATCGCTACGCGTGGTGCGCGCACATGACCTCCTTGGTCGGGAGGTTCACCCCAAGGTGACGGGGTGAACCGTCGGATGGGGTGCGTTCAGATGTAGAGCGCGGGGTCCGTGAACGGGTCGACGGCAGGCGCCTGGGGCACCCGAACCTTCGCCGGAACACCCACCGCGACGCCCGTGGCCGGGACGTCCTTGACGACGACGGCGTTGGCGCCCACCTGAGCGCCGTTGCCGACGACGACGGGCCCGAGGATGCGGGCACCCGCGCCGACCGTGACGCCGTCACCGAGCGTGGGATGACGCTTGACCTTGGCCAGCGTGCGCCCACCGAGGTTGACCCCGTTGTAGAGCATGCAGTCATCGCCGACCTCGCTCGTCTCACCGATGACGACGCCCATGCCGTGATCGATGAAGAAGCGGCGACCGATCGTCGCGCCCGGGTGGATCTCGACGCCGGTGACGGCGCGCGTCACCTGCGAGCCGAGGCGCGCGGGCAGCTTCCAGCGCCCGCCGCGCCGCCACATGGCGTGTGTGACGCGGTGGCTCCACACGGCGTGCAGACCGGGCGACGCGAGCGCCATCTCGAGGCGCGAGCCGCCCGCGGGGTCGCGCGCCAGCGCAGCGTCGACGTCCTCGGCCATGGTTCGGGCCACGGCCTTGCCTGCGTCACGCACGCGCGTGAGTGGGTTCTTCGCCACCGTTCCTCCTCGTCAGGTCACCAGTGAAGCGACCGGCCTTGAGGGGCAACCCCTCGAAGGCCGGTCGTCTTCCCCACATCAGTCGTCGAGGACGCCCTCGAACAGGATGGTCGACAGGTAGCGCTCACCGAAGCTCGGGATGATGACGACGATCGTCTTGCCCTCGTTCTCGGGACGAGCGGCGACCTGCGAGGCGGCGTAGAGCGCAGCGCCCGAGGAGATACCCGTGAGGAGGCCTTCCTCGGTGGCGGCCTTGCGCGCCCATTCGACGGAGGTGGCGGCGTCGACGTCGATGACCTCGTCGTAGATCTCACGGTTGAGGATCTCGGGCACGAAGTTGGCGCCGAGGCCCTGGATCTTGTGCGGGCCGGCCTGACCACCGTTGAGGATGGCCGACTCGGCCGGCTCGACGGCGATCATCTGCACCTCGGGCTTGCGCTCCTTGAGCACCTCGCCGACGCCCGTGATCGTGCCGCCCGTGCCGATGCCCGCGACCACGATGTCGACGGCGCCGTCGGTGTCGCGCCAGATCTCCTCGGCCGTCGTGCGGCGGTGCACCTCGGGGTTGGCCGTGTTGGCGAACTGACGGGCGAGGACGGCGCCCCGCTCCTCGGCGATGGCCTCGGCCTTCGCGACGGCACCCTTCATGCCCTCCGAGCCCGGGGTGAGCACGAGCTCGGCGCCGAAGCCCTTGAGCAGCGCGCGGCGCTCCTTCGACATCGTCTCCGGCATCGCGAGGACGACGTCGTAGCCCTTCGCAGCGCCGACCATCGCGAGCGCGATACCCGTGTTGCCCGAGGTGGCCTCGACGATCGTGCCGCCCGGCTTCAGCTCACCGGAGGCCTCCGCGGCCTCGATGATCGCCTTGCCGATGCGGTCCTTGACGGACGCGCCGGGGTTGTTGAACTCAAGCTTCGCGGCCACCGTGGCGCCCGAGTCGATGATGCGGTTGATCCGCACGAGCGGCGTGTTGCCGATGGCCTGGGTGACGTCGTCGAGGATGGGCATGCGGGCTGACCTCCGTGTGATCCGAGTGAGCGGGATGATTAGAACTGCTTATGAGCATACCAACGTGTGGTTATCGCGAAACCTTCCCCCGAGAGCTTCACTTCCTTTAGCACACGAGGGCGTTGACTAATTCCCGGGTGACATGTGATGGGGCATCCCAGCAGTTACGCGCCGGTAACGCCGTTTAGACTGAGGCGCATGTCAGCCCTTCAGATCGTCGCCGCAGTGATCTGCGTCGTCATCACCGTCGTGGGCGTCGCGCTGCTGGTGCGAGCGGTCATGCGGATGGCGTCGCTGTTCCGACTCGGCGCCCCCGAAAAGCGCACCGATTCACCGGGTGCCCGCACCGCCACGCTCCTTCGCGAATTCCTCGGCCACACGCGCATGGCGCGCCTGCCGATCGTCGCGATCGCCCACTGGTTCACGATGATCAGCTTCGGCGTGCTGTTCTTCACGCTGGTCAACGCCTACGGCCAGATCTTCGACCCGGCCTACGCCCTGCCGCTCATCGGCCACTTCCCGCCGTACGAGTGGCTCACCGAGTTCATGGCGTGGACGGGCTTCGCCGGCATCCTGTGGCTCATCTGGAACCGCCGCAAGCACCACCCGGCGCGTTCGGCGGGTAAGGACGGACGCAAGTCGCGCTTCTTCGGTTCGACGTTCTGGCAGGCCTACTACGTCGAGTTCACGATCTTCGGCGTCGGCGCCTGCATCCTGACGCTGCGTGCCCTCGAGTACGCCCTCGCCGCAGTCACGGACAACGACCACGCGAGCGCCCTGCACTTCCCGCTCACCTTCTTCCTCGGCATGCCGCTGGAGTCGATGGGCCGTGAGGGCATCGAGCAGTTCATCGTCGCCGTCGCCGCCATCAAGATCCTCATCTCGATGGCCTGGATGATCACGATCTCCCTCAACACGACGATGGGTGTCGCCTGGCACCGCTTCCTCGCCTTCTTCAACATCTGGTTCAAGCGCAACGCCGACGGCCGCACGTCGCTCGGCGCGCTGCAGCCGATGAAGGTCGACGGCGAGCCGGTGACGAACGTCGAGGAGCTCGACTTCGACGAGGACACGAGCTTCGGCGTCGGCAAGGTCGAGGACTTCACCTGGAAGGGCCTGCTCGACTTCTCCACCTGCACCGAGTGCGGCCGCTGCCAGAGCCAGTGCCCCGCCTGGAACACCGAGAAGCCGCTGTCGCCCAAGCTGCTCATGATGACGCTGCGCGACCACTCGTCGGCCAAGGCGCCGTTCCTGCAGGCCGCTGCGGCCGGCAAGAGCGCCCCCGCGACGACGGACGGCGAGGCACCCAAGGGTGACTACAGCAACGTCAACCTCCTCGAGACGGCCCTCATCGGCGACACGGGTTACGACATCGAGAACCCGCTGACGGCGTACAACCCGCACGGCCCCGACGCCGTCATCGATCAGGACGTCCTGTGGTCGTGCACCACCTGTGGCGCCTGCGTCGAGCAGTGCCCCGTCGACATCGAGCACGTCGACCACATCGTCGACATGCGTCGCTACCAGACCCTCATCGAGTCCGCCTTCCCGCAGGAGCTCGCCGGCCTGTTCAAGAACCTCGAGAACAAGCAGAACCCCTGGGGCATGTCGGCGCGTGCGCGCCTCGACTGGGCCAAGGGTCTGCCGTTCGACGTCAAGGTCATCGGCTCCGACGTCGAGTCGGCCGACGACGTCGAGTGGCTGTTCTGGGTCGGCTGCGCCGGCGCCTACGAGGACCGCGCGAAGAAGACGACGCGTGCCGTCGCCGAGTTGCTGCACACCGCGGGCGTTGACTTCGCCGTCCTCGGTGACGGCGAGAGCTGCACCGGTGACCCGGCTCGTCGCGCCGGTAACGAGATCCTGTTCCAGATGCTCGCGGGCCAGAACGTCGAGACGCTCAACGATGCGAACGTCAAGAAGATCGTCGTCACCTGCGCACACTGCTTCAACACGATCAAGAACGAGTACCCGCAGATCGGCGGCGAGTTCGAGGTCGTCCACCACACGCAGCTGCTCAACCGCCTCGTGCGCGAGAAGAAGCTGACGCCGGTGGCTGCTCCGGAGGAGTTCGCGAAGCAGCCGAAGGACAAGTCGGGTGCTGCCTCCACGGGCAAGAGCGTCACGTACCACGACCCGTGCTACCTCGGCCGTCACAACAACGTGTACGCGCCGCCGCGTGAGCTCATCGGGGCTCTGCCGGGTGTGGAGTACAAGGAGATGGAACGTTCGGGCATGACCTCGTTCTGCTGCGGCGCCGGTGGCGCGCGCATGTGGATGGAGGAGAAGCTCGGCCAGCGCATCAACGTCAACCGCACGAAGGAAGCCGTCGCAACCGGCGCCGACCGCATCGCCATCGGCTGCCCGTTCTGCCGCGTCATGATGACGGACGGTCTCACCGCCGAGCAGAGCAACGGCGACGCCCGCGAAGAGGTCGAGGTCGTCGACGTCGCCAACATGCTCCTTGCGGCTGTGCGCCGCGGCGAGGAGCAGAAGGAGAACGGCGAGGCGGAGCAGACCGTCTGATCGCTCCAGCACGGCTGACATGAAGCGTGGCACCCACCGATTCGGTGGGTGCCACGCCTCGTTGTTGCCGGTGTTCGTTCACAGGAGGTGACGGCTGTGGGCTCCTTCACTCGGGCCGGGCGGGCCCTTCCACAGGCCGCTCGAGGCGGCACATGACGAGGCGGTGAGCGCTTCGTAACGTCGCGGGCATGAGCAGCCTCGCAGACGACATCAGGGCCCAGGCGCGGGTGGCCCGTACGGTCGGCACCTCTTTGTCGACGACCGCATCGAACACCCGCACGAAGATCACGACGATGCACTGGAAGTCGACGTCGGCCGACTTCTGCCGTCAGAAGCTGACGGAGTTCACGCGGATCATGGATCAGCGCAGCGCTGACGCACATGCCCTCGCCATCACGATCGATAAGCACGCCGCGAGCGTCGAATCCCGCGTCGACACGCTCGAGACGATCGTCGGGTTGCCCGGCCGTGCGGTGGACGCCGTCACTGGCCCGCCCACGCATTCGCGCCCCATCCCCACCGAGGCCATCCGGGGTGGTGCGGCCCGATGAACGTCGAGACGAGCACCCGCCCGCAGTTGTCGGTGAGGGTGGATGTCGGTGACGAGTCGACGACGCGCACGTGTCACGTCGCAGAGGGAACGTTTGACGTCGGCACGGCGCGCGGAACCTACGAGAGCGTCGCGGTCGAGGAGATCATCGCGCACCTGACGTGCGACATCACGGCGGCTGGGCCGGACGCGACGTGCGCCGTGGCGGCCGTCGTCACCGCGGGCGAGGACCTGCACGTCTACGCCCTCGCCGAGCGGTGCGAGGGCACCTGGACCGACCGGCGTCAGCCGCTGGAGCCCGTCCCCACCACCTGGGAGGACGTGCGCAGCGGCATCGTCATGGCCGCCCTCGATCTCCTCGCAGCCGCGGGGGTGTCGTCATGAGAGCGCCCGACGGGTCGTCGTCCGTCGCGTTCGCGACCTACGGCCCGAGCGCTTCGCACGTCGACGCGAAGCTGTCCGACCTGCGGCTCACCGCCGCAACCTTCCGCACGGTCGCCGACGAGTGTGACGGTCATTTCTCCACCGTCTTCACCATCGAGTGGAACCTGCCCTTCCGCGGCGATGTCCTGTCGCCGGGCACGAGCGCGGCGTGTGCGAAGGCCATCCTCGGCCTGACCATCGGCAAGCAGGGCCTGATGGCCGCGCAGGTGCGCGCCAGCATCATGGCGGCGTTCCTCGACTACTCGGTCAAGACCTACGAGGACGCAGAGCTGATCGCGGGTCAGTTCGTCGACCGGCTAGCCCTCCCCGCCGACCTCGTCATGACCGGCCTGAAGCTCAACCACGTCATCGCGGATGCCATCTCGGGCAAGGACGTCGATCTGGCCACGATCCAACGCGAGGCACCCGATGCCATCGACATGGTCGTCCAGGTCGTCTCCGATGTGCTGCCCGGCCCCTACGCCCAGGACATCACGGCCCTGCACGCCGCCACGATCGTTCTCACAGGCGTCCCGAAACGCGTGGGCACCCGACTGACGTCCGACCCGAACTCGGCGACCAAGGCACCGGAGGTGCGGAGCGTGAGCGAGGCGGCCGGGCGTATCCCGGAGCTCTACAAGAACCCCGAGAACGCCGGGCACATCCAGGTGCAACGCGTCGTCGATCCGACAACGGGTCAGGGGGCGTGGACGCTCATCCTGCCGGGCACCTCGACGTTCGCCCCGAACGGCAAGAACGGTTTCAACGGCAACGGCAACCTCTACGCCGCAGCCGGCCGCCAGAGTCCGGTCGAAGCTGCGGCGCTGACGGCCCTGCGTCAGGCCATGGCGAAGGAAGGCGTGGCAGGCAAGGGCGAGCCGGTCATCGTCCTCGGCCACTCGCAGGGTGGCATGGTGGCCACGAACATGGCGCGCCACCAGCAGAAGGGTGACATCAACATCACGCACGTCGTCACGTACGGCTCGCCGGTGGGACACCTCAAGGTGCCGCACAAGACCTCCGTGCTCAACGTCGAGAACTCGGCCGACCCCGTGCACCGGATCGACGGGCGCGCCAACGGAACCGGTGAACCGAACCGCACCCGGGTCGTGTTCACGGATCCAGGCTCGCTCACCGCGCCGGACGGCTCGACGGACAACCTCGAGGCGCACAGCATGGCGCGCTACAAGGACAACTACCAGGCCATCTCGGAGCAGGTTCGCAGCCACCCCGAATCGCCGGTGGCCGCCTACGAACGCTCCACCGCGAAGTTCTTCGTCGGCGATGCCCGCACCTACACGTTCGATCTCGCGACGGTGGATCCGTCGGCCGAGACGCCGGCCGCGGCACACCCTCCCGAGCGTTCCGCCCCCGAGCCGAAGCCCTATCGCCCGTCGGGCGCGCCGCTTCCCCTGCGCAGCAGGTGATCGATGAGGAACTGTGACGACTCCTTGTGCCAGCGCATCGGCCGCCACAACATGGCGTGCCAGCCGGGCAGGTCGACGAAGCGCGCGTTCCCGCCGGCGGCCTCGATGCGCTCGACGAGGTCGGCGGTCGCCGCCGGATCGGTGACGGTGTCCTGGCGTCCGTGGATACCGAGGAACGGCGTCGTGCCGAACGGCTCGGCCTCGTATTCGTCACTCGCCCAGGGCGCGAGCCCGACGACGGCCGCGAGGTCGTCGCCCTCGTCGCTCGTGGCGAGGTCGAGGGCCACGCGTCCGCCCATCGAGTGGCCGACGACGGCGAGGGGCAGCCCCGGGTACTGGCGGCGCAGCTCACGCAGCGCCCACCGGGCGTCCTGAACGGCCGGCTTCTCGGGCTCGTTCCAACCGCGCACCGCGAGGCGCAGCACGGCTCCCCCGATCCGTCCGTGACTGCGGCGCTCCACGTCGCGGGCGAAGGGGATGACGCGTAGGTAGGCCGGGTCGCCGCGGTACATGGCGATGCTGGCGTTGACCTCCCCGCCGTGGATGAACAGGGCGACGGCCTCGGGATGCTTGGCTCGCGGCAACGACAGCACCGGACTCGCGGTGACCGGCTTGCCGGAGCGCTTCGTCGTCGCGGGCCGACTGGGCGCCTCGACGGTGACGGCTTCGTCGTCGAGGGAGGCAACGTCGTCGTCCACGACCGAGCCGTCGGTGAGCAGGGAATCGGCCACGTCGTCGAGGGTGTCAGCCACGCGGTCGCCGAACTCGCTCTCGTCGACCGTTCGGGCCGGCGCGTCGGGCACCGGTTCGGAGCGCGGCGCTTCCGCAGCGCCCGACGACTTCGCGCTACTCGCCTCGGCGCCCGTCACGGCTCAGACCGTGGTGTGGTGGAAGTTGGCGAAGCTGCGGCTGGCGGTGGGGCCACGCTGGCCCTGATAGTGCGAGCCGTACTGCGCGCTGCCGTAGGGGTGCTCGGCGGGCGAGGTGAGCTGGAAGAAGCACAGCTGGCCGATCTTCATGCCCGGCCACAGCTTGATCGGCAAGGTGGCGACGTTGCTCAACTCGAGGGTCACGTGCCCCGAGAAGCCCGGGTCGACGAAGCCGGCGGTCGCGTGCGTGAGCAGACCGAGGCGGCCCAGCGACGACTTTCCTTCGACGCGCGCCGCGACGTCGTCCGGCAGCGTGATCGTCTCGTACGTGGAGCCGAGCACGAACTCGCCGGGGTGAAGGATGAACGGCTCGTCGGGCTCGACCTCGACGAGGCGCGTGAGCTCGGGCTGCTCCTCGGCCGGGTCGATGAAGGGGTACTTGTGGTTGTCGAACAGGCGGAACAACCGGTCGAGACGAACGTCGATGCTCGACGGCTGGATCATCGACGGGTCGAAGGGGTCGAGCACGACCCGCTCGTCGTCGATCTGTCGCTTGATGTCCCGGTCAGAAAGCAGCACGTCTCACACCGTAGTCGACCGGCGTTCCGGGAGCAGGCGCCCGAGGCAGTCTGCTCGAAGAACGGCAACGGTTCACTGCGCGGAGGGTCGGCGTGCACGCGTCCCCGCGACCCGCTAAAGTAGCGAAACGCCCCGGAAATCCGGGGCCGTGCGGGCGTAGCTCAATGGTAGAGCGCCAGCTTCCCAAGCTGGACACGCGGGTTCGATTCCCGTCGCCCGCTCCATCACACGTCGTCCTCGTCCGCCTTTCGAGCGGCACATTCGGCGCACACCCCGAGCAATGCCGCGTGTTGCGCGTCCACCGAGAAGCCGGTGAGCTCCCGAATCCGCGCCACGAGTGGCGTGAACTCCTCCACGTCGACATCCGTGAAGCGCTCGCAGCGCACACACTGCAGATGCGCGTGACCGTGCCCGGCGTGACCCGAATGGGCATCTTCAGCGGCATCATCGCCCGCCGCGGACAGCTGCTCGAGGCTCGCGAGGTGGTAGATCGTGGCTCCGCCGGGCACGTGCGTGTGCCGCACGATTCCTCCGTCGACGAGAGCCTGGAGCGAGCGGTAGATCGTCGCCCGGTGCACCCCCGGCTCGAGATCGGCCACCGCCGTCGCGATCGCCTCCGCGTCGAGGTGGCGCGAATCGGCGTCCAACACCTCGATGACGGCACGGCGCCCCGGCGTCAACCGCTCCCCCGCAGCGCGCAGACGCTCCACCGCAGCTTCGACCCGACTCTTCGCTTCGCCCACGCCTCCATCGTCACCCGAGGCCCCGGGACGGGCAAGCGCACCCCCGTGTTGCGAGCATTACTCGCGAGTAGCACAATGCAGGAGACCCATTTTTCACGCTGCGGAGGATCCGTGACTCACTACAAGAGCAACGTTCGCGACATCGAGTTCAACCTCTTCGAGGTGTTCAACCGCCAGGACGTCCTGGGCACCGGCATCTACGAAGACGTCGACGAGGACGTGGCCCGCGACATCGTCCACCAGGTGGCGAAGCTCGCCGAGGGCGATCTGAGCGCCAGCCTCGTCGACTCCGACCGCAACCCGCCGGTCTACGACCCGGCGACGAAGTCGGTCACGATGCCCGAGTCGTTCAAGAAGTCCTACTCCGCATACATCGACGCAGGCTGGGGCATGCTCGACGCCCCCGTCGAGCTCGAGGGCATGAAGGTTCCGCCGTCGGTGCGTTGGTCGCTCGCCGAGCTCGTCTGCGGCGCCAACCCGGCCGTCCACATGTTCTCCGCCAGTTACGCGTTCGCCTCCCTCCTGTACTACATGGGTAACGACGAGCAGAAGAAGCTCGCCAAGCACATCGTCGACGGCGCCTGGCACTGCACCATGGTGCTCACCGAGCCCGACGCCGGTTCGGACGTCGGCGCCGGCCGCACCAAGGCCACGCAGAACGACGACGGCACGTGGAACATCACGGGCGTCAAGCGCTTCATCACCTCGGCCGAGTCGGACATGGTCGACAACGTCGTCCACTTCGTCCTGGCCCGCCCCGAGGGCGCAGGCCCCGGCACGAAGGGCCTGTCGCTCTTCATCGTCCCGAAGTACCACGTCGACCTCGAGACCGGTGAGCTCGGCGAGCGCAACGGCGCCTACGTGACGAACGTCGAGGACAAGATGGGCCTCAAGGTCTCCACGACCTGCGAGGTCACCTTCGGTGACGAGCACCCGGCCGTCGGCACGCTGCTCGGCGATGTCCACGACGGCATCGCGCAGATGTTCAAGGTCATCGAGAACGCCCGCATGTTCGTCGGCACGAAGGCCATCGCGACGCTCTCGACCGGTTACCTCAACGCGCTCGAGTACGCCAAGGAGCGCGTCCAGGGCGCCGACATGACGACGCCGGCCAAGGACGCCCCGCGCGTCACGATCACCCACCACCCGGACGTTCGTCGCAGCCTCATGCTGCAGAAGGCATACGCCGAGGGTCTGCGCTCGCTCGTCGTCTACACGGCGTGCCAGCAGGACATCGTCGACCAGGCGCAGAAGGGCAACCCGGCCGTCGAGCTCGAAGAGGGCACCGAGGCAGAGCTGGCAGCTCGCCTCAACGACCTGCTGCTGCCCATCGTCAAGGGCGTCGGCTCGGAGCGCGCCTGGGTCCTGCTCGGCACCGAGTCGCTGCAGACGTACGGCGGTTCGGGCTTCCTCAAGGAGTACCCCGTCGAGCAGTACGTGCGTGACGCGAAGATCGACACGCTGTACGAAGGCACAACCGCCATTCAGGGCCTCGACTTCTTCTTCCGCAAGATCGTCAAGGACCAGGGCGTCGCACTCGGTGAGCTGCAGAAGCAGATCATGGCCACGATCTCCGAGGCTCCGGCCTCGCTGCAGCGTGAGGCCGGCCTGCTCGGCCAGGCCGCGACCGACCTCAAGGACATGGGCGAGTTCATGTTCGGCGCTGCGATCAACTCGCTCGAGAAGCCGACGGACGCCTACAAGGTCGGCCTGACGTCGACGCGCCTGCTGCTGGCTGCGGGCGACGTCGTCATCGGCTGGCTGCTGCTCAAGGCCGCCGTCGTCGCGCAGGCCCGTCTCGACGCGGGTGACGCCGGCAAGGACGAGGACTTCTACACCGGCAAGGTGGCCGCCGCGCAGTTCTTCGCGCGCACCGTGCTGCCGCGCATGGCGTCGGAGAAGGCCATCACCCTCGCCGAGGACGGCGCCCTCATGGACGTCCCCGAAGCTGCGTTCTGATCCGAACGCTCCACGCGAGTGGCCCGACACCCCCACCCCGGGTGCCGGGCCACTCGGCTTTTCTGCGGCTACTTCGTCCGGTCGGAGGCGAGCAATCCGTACTTGATCGTGTCGGTCCATTCGCCCTTCGACCAGAAGTCCTCGCGCAGGTACGCCTCCCGCGTCATCCCGAGGCGCTCACACAGGCGCGCGGAGGCATCGTTGCGACCGTCCATCTGCGCTTCGAGGCGGTGCAGCGGGAAGTGTGCGAAGACGGCGTCGATGAAGGCCGCCACAGCCTCGGTCGCCAACCCCTTCCCTGCCACCTCCGGGGAGAACACCCACCCGATCTCGGCCCGTTCGTTCGTCTCGTCGAGAAGCCAGATGCCGACGTCACCGACGACGGAGCCTTCGTACTCGACGGCGACGGCCACGGCTCGGGCGTCCGTGTCGAGCCCGATCTGAGTCTTGTGCCGCTCGATCTTCGCGATCACGCCGGCGCGATCGAGCGGCCCCGCGAGCAGATAGCGGGCCACGCCGGGGCGCGCGTGATAGTCGAGCAGGTCGTCGACGTCGTTGTCGGTGAACGGACGAAGGGTCGTGCGCGCGGTAGCGATCGGCAGGAGAAGCGGCATGGCGCCCAGGCTAACGAGCGTTTCGAACTCAGCCGATCCAGTTGTAGTGCCAGTACTCGGGGTTCGATCCGTTCTGGTCCAGGTGCTCGGGGCGGTCCCACCCGTAGGCCTTGCCGTTGTTGCTCAGCCACCTATCAGCCGCGGTACCGAACTTGAACGGAGAAGCACCGCGCCCTTCAGCCAGCGCACTCGTGTTACCGAGGAGATCCATCGCTCGCCCGTAGCCGTGGTTGGACGTGCCCGGGTTGGCCGCGCGTGGGAAACCGTAGACCTTCGCGTACATGTTCTGCCTGGGCGTATTTCGCACTCGGGCACCACCGGGTGTCGCCCATCGCGTATCCCGCGCCCTTCTCCGTCAGGATCGCCGCACCACCGCACCGCGTGGTCGGGATCCCCTTGGGCCACCCGTGGGCATACATGCCGTCCCAGGCGAACTTCGTCGTGCCGGGCACCCGCGTGTTCGGCTTGAACGACGCCGGCACCACGGCCTTCGCACCTGAGTTGGCCACCGTCACCCAGCCGCTGGCGAAGGGATGAACGGTGCCTCCGCCGACTCGCGTCCAGGCCTTCACCGCGGACGACGACGCCGTCGCGCTCCCCACCATCTGTCGAACGGCGGGATTCGAGACGTAGTAGTCGTAGACCCGTGACTCGACCCCGTGGATCGGGGCGGAGGCCGAGGCGCGCATGAGCGCGCCCCGGTACGCGTGGTTCGGCGAGTCGAACCGCTGCCAGAGACCCTTCGCGTCCGACATCTGAGGGCTCACCGGCCAGCCGGTGTTCGGATGCGCCTTGTAGTACTCCGCAAAGCCGTCGAGCACCACACCACCCATCGTCGGAATCGGCCGTCCCGAAGCGTCCACGGCGATCAGGGCGAGGCCCCTCTCGAAGGGTTGCGCATAACCACCACCGGCTCGGTACCACCGTTGCTCGGTGCTCGTCGGCTTGCCGAGGGCGTCGATGCCGGTGACGGTGGCGACGTGCGGACCCACGGGGATCGGCGCCGGGGTGGGAGAGGTGCTCGTCGGCTCCGTAGGCGTCGGCGTGGGCGGTGACGAAGTCGTGCTGCTGCTCGTCGCCGGGGAGGACGCCGAGGGTTCGGACGACGACGGTGTGGGCGTCGGCGGTGTGCTCGAAGCGTTACCGGGCACCGTCGTGGTGGGCTCGGCGCCGGGTACCACCTGCGGTGCCGAGGGCGACGTGGATGCGACGGTTCCGGCTCCCGGCGACGGATGGGGTTCCGCACCCGCCGCGCCGACTCCCCACGCGGCGAACGGCGCCGCGACCGCGCCCGACAGAACGGTCGAGAAGATCGATCGAATCTTCATGTGCGCCCCTGGTACTGCGTTCCCTTGTGCGACGTCAAGGCTAGGAGAGGCGGGGTGACGTCGGGGCGGAGGATAGGTGAAAATTCGCTGACATCGCTGTGCACGACTCCGGTCGGGCACTACGGTGCTGAGTCGATGACGGCCACGGTGTGCTGAGCGATGGCGAGTTCCTCGTTCGTCGGCACGACGCAGACGGCCACCTTCGAGGCGGGAGTCGAGACGACGCGCGGGTTGTCGCTGCGCACCTCGTTCGCGGCCTCGCCGAGCTCGACGCCGAGCCATGCGAGACGCTCGCAGACGGCGGCCCGGACCGCGGCGTTGTTCTCGCCGACGCCGGCGGTGAACGTCACGGCGTCGACGCCACCGAGAACCGATGTGTAGGCGCCGATGTACTTGACGAGGCGGTGCACGTAAACGTCGAACGCGAGCGTCGCCGTCTCGTCACCCGCCTCGACGCGCTCCATGAGGTCGCGGAAGTCGGTCGCACCGGCCATGCCGAGGATGCCCGAGCCCCTGTTGAGGAGGGTGTCGATCTCGTCGACGCCGAGCCCCGCGACGCGGTTGAGGTGCAACACGGCACCGGGGTCGATGTCGCCGCCGCGCGTGCCCATGACGAGGCCCTCCAGCGGCGTCACACCCATCGACGTCTCCACGGCACGACCGCCGTCGATGGCCGACATCGAGGCACCGTTGCCGAGGTGGCAGACGATCTGCTTGAGGGAGGCCGGATCGGCGCCGAGCAGTTCCGGCACCCGCGCCGACACGTACTCGTGCGACGTGCCGTGGAAGCCGTACCGACGCAGGGCGTGCTCCTTGGCGAGCGCGGCGTCGATGGCGTAGGTGTACGCCGCGGGCGGTAGCGTCGCGAAGAAGCCGGTGTCGAACACGGCGACGTGGGCGTGGTCGGGAAGGATGCGCTGTGCCGCCTCGATTCCCGTCGCGTTCGCGGGGTTGTGCAGCGGCGCGAGGGTGCCGAGGCGCTTGATCTCGGCGAGCACCCGCTCGTCGACGAGCACGGGGTCGGAGAAGTTGCGCCCGCCGTGGACGACGCGGTGACCGACGGCGACGACGCCCGCGTCCGCCAGTGCGAGACCGGTCTCGCTCATGACGTCCGTCATCTGCTCGAGCGCGACGGCGTGGTCGGCGATCGCCACCTCGCGGTGGGTCTTCTCTCCGTCGTACTCGTGCGTGATCGTCGCGTTGTCGTGCCCGATCCGCTCGACGAGGCCCTTGACGAGGTGCTCGCCGGTGGTGGGATCGACGATCTGGTACTTGAGCGAACTGGATCCGGCGTTGAGAACGAGGACGTTGCCGTCGCGCTGGGTCATCGTGCTTCCTCCTGCGCCTGGACGGCGGTGATGGCGATCGTGTTGACGATGTCCTCGACGAGCGCACCACGCGACAGGTCGTTGACCGGCTTGTTGAGCCCCTGCAACACCGGTCCGATGGCGACGGCGCCCGCGGAGCGCTGCACGGCCTTGTACGTGTTGTTGCCCGTGTTGAGGTCGGGGAAGACGAGCACCGTCGCGCGTCCGGCCACTGGCGAATCGGGCATCTTCGAGCGCGCGACGCTCGGTTCGACGGCCGCGTCGTACTGAATGGGGCCGTCGACGAGCAGCTTCGGCGCCCGCTCACGCACGAGTTCTGTTGCGCTGCGTACCTTCTCGACGTCGGCACCGCTACCGGACGTGCCGGTGGAGTAGGACAGCATCGCAACGCGCGGATCGACGCCGAACGCCTCGGCGGTACGCGCCGAACTGATGGCGATGTCGGCGAGTTCCTCGGCGCTCGGGTCGGGGTTGACCGCGCAGTCGCCGTAGACGAGCACGCGATCGGCGAGCGCCATGAGGAAGACGCTCGAGACGATCTTCGCGTCCGGAGCCGTCTTGATGATCTCGAAGCTCGGCTTGATCGTGTGCGCCGTCGTGTGCGCGGCACCCGAGACCATGCCGTCGGCGAGCCCGAGGTGCACCATCATGGTGCCGAAGTACGACACGTCCTGAACGATCTCGCGGGCCTTCTCGAGCTCCAGCCCCTTGTGTTTGCGAAGCTCCGCGTACTCGGTGGCGAACTTCTCGACGAGTTCCTCGTCCTGCGGCGAGACGATGCGCGCCCCGCGGATGTCGAGGCCCTTGCTGCTCGCGAGGCCGCGCACCCGGTTCTCGTCGCCGAGGATCGTGAGGTCGGCGATGCCGGCGCGCAGCACCTCGTCGGCGGCCTGCAGGATGCGGATGTCGTCCCCCTCGGGCAGAACGATGTGCTTGCGGTCGCCGCGCGCGCGGTCGAGCAGGCGGTGGCCGAACATGAGCGGCGTGACGACGGCCGCCTCGTCGACCTCGATGGCGGTGAGCAGTCGCTCGGCGTCGATCGACTCGCTGAACACGCGCAGCGCCGTCTGCTTCTTCGCGAGGCTCCCCGAGGACAGGGCACTGCGCGTGCCCGCGAGCGCCGCTGTCGTCTCGAAGGTGCCGTCGTTCGTCACGAGGATCGGCACGTCGAGCTCGGTGCCGTCGAGCAGTTGCTGGACGCTCTCGGGCGGGCGGTAGCCGCCGGTCAGGACGACCGAGGCGAGGCCCGGGAAGGTGCCCGACTGGTGGGCGAGCACGAGACCAGGAAGCACGTCGTAGCGGTCACCAGGGGCGATGACGGTGACGTCCTCGACGAGGCGCGTCAGCACGTTGGGCAGCGACATGGCGGCGACGACGAACCCACGCGACTCGCGCTGCAGCCACTCGGGGTTGCCGCGCCACAGCGTCGCGTTGCACGCGTCCGCGAGCGCCTGGATCGTCGGGGCGACGAGGAGGGGCACCTCGGGCACGACGCCGGCCACGGGCACGCTCTCGGTCTCGGGGTCCTGCGCCAGCGCGGCGCGGATGGCGTCGGTGTCACCGCTCGTGGCGCGGTTGACGACGAGCGCCACGGGCACCGCGTGCTGGGCGCGAAGCTGCGCGCAGCCCATGACAGCGACCTGCTCGATCTCCTCGGGCGTGCGCTCACGCCCGTGGACGACGAGAACGACCGGTGCGCCGAGGTTCGCGGCGATCTTCGCGTTGAACTCGGCCTCCCGACCGGTGGAGACGTCGGCGAAGTCACTGCCGAGGGCGAGCACGACGTCGGCGTTCTGGGCCACGGCGTCCCGACGCTGCAGGATCGTGCCGAGTGCGGCCTGCTCGTCGTCGTGCAGGGCGTCGTACGTGACGCCGATGGCGTCCTCGTAGCTCTGGTCGACGGCCGGGTGCGACAGGAGGAGGTCGACGACCTTGTCCCTGCGCGCAGCCGTGACGGGCCGGAAGACGGCGATGCGGCCCGCTTGGCGGGAGAGGAGGTCGAGGAGGCCGTAGGCGACGGTCGACTTACCCGTCTCGCCTTCGGCCGAGGTCACAAAGACGGTGCGCGACATGCCTCCACCCTAGCGAGGACGCCCGTCTCAGACCGCGATCTCCCCACCCGGAACGAGGGCGTCGAGACGACGTACCGCGAATTCGTACCCCTGCACGCCACAGCCGACGATGACGGCGGCGGCCTTGTCGCTCAGGTACGAGTGGTGACGGAACGGCTCCCGCGCGTGGACGTTCGAGATGTGCACCTCGACGAACGGTGCCTGCAGGTTCGCGAGGGCGTCTCGGATGGCCACGCTCGTGTGCGTGTACGCGCCTGCATTGATGACGACGCCGACGCTCGTGCGGCTGATGCGCTGGATCTCGTCGACGAGGGCACCCTCGTGGTTGCTCTGGAAGCACTCGACCTCGAACCCGAGCTCAGCGCCCGTGCGGCGGGCCAGTTCCTCGACGTCGTCGAGCGTCTCGACACCGTAGATCTCGGGCTCGCGCTCGCCGAGCAGGTTGAGGTTCGGGCCGTTGAGGACGTGCAGGGTGCCGCGGGTCATGTCTCCCATTGTGACCCTGCCCCACCCCACTCGCCGAGAACTCACCGGATGGCGGAACCGATCGCCTGTGCGCGTCGTCACAACGACAGCGAAGGCGAGCACGACGCAGAAGGCGCCACCCGCTCGCAAGCCCTCGCCGTCTCAACACACACATCTCGCACGAGGAGGCCGTCATGGCTCGTTCGACCCGCACCCGTCTCACCCGTTCTCTCGCCTTGGCGCTCGCGACCGCGAGCAGCGTCGGTGTGGCCGCCACATCGGCCGCTTCCGCCAATGCCGACGTGTCCACCACGTCGAGCGTCAAGACCCGCGCCCAGGTGCCGTGGGCATCCGTCGGAACCGGCTGGGTGGCCGCCGACGTCGTGCGTGGCGGGGTGAATCACCTCGTGCTCGCTTCGCCCGGCGGCCAGGCCTACGAGATCGCGACGCTGGCGAAGAACGAGGTCGTCGTCGCCATCTCGCACGACGGTAAGCATGTGGCGACGCAGCGCCCGAACTCCTCGGACGGCCTTCCGCACCCCCGCGTGTGGGACATGCGCACCGGCAAGGCCTCGAACCTGCCGATCAACCTCTCGAACCTCACGTTCACCCGTCCCAACGGCACCGCCGTCATGGGATTCAACGAGGTCAACTCCTACGGCCGCTACTCGACCTCCGGCACGCAGCAGCGGGTCGTGACGGCCGGCCGCAGCGGCGTCGGCGACTACCCGGTCATCACACCCAACCCGAACGGCCTCACCGACGCGGTCACCTCGACGCGGGCCGGCCGGTCCTCGGTGTCGCTCTACAACCACGCCGGTTTCACCAAGGCTCGGACGTTCTCCCAGCCGACCGGTTCACAGGGTTGCACGGCCACTGGCTGGAAGAACACGACCACCCTCATCGAGACCTGCGACATCAGGGGCAAGAACGGCGTCGCGGCCCCGCAGGTGTTCGCGCAGAACATCGCCGGCGGAGCACCCAAGGCCCTGACGTCGGGCACCTACCCCGGCGGCGACGCCTACTCGGGCTTCTCCGACGCCGCAGACACGTCGATCGGCACACTGGCCATGACTGCCTCGCCGTACGGCGGTGACTTCGGCGGAACGGTCTTCCGTCTCAGCGGCACCAAGGCGACGACGAAGGTCGGGCCGTCTTCGGTCAACCCCAATGGCGGCGCATACGCGGGCGGCTACGCGACGAAGATCGTCGGCGACAAGATCCTCTACGCGAGCAGCCCGATGGGTGGCCGCTCGACGAAGCGCATGGTGGCGGAGTACGACGTGCGCACGAAGAAGCTCACCTACCTCGTCGGCAACAACTCGAAGTACACCGGTGAGGTCAACGGGTACGCGGTGATCGACCCGCGCGCCTGACCCGCTGCCCGCAGTACGCGGGCAGTCACCAGGGGCGGCCTCGTTCTCGAGGCCGCCCCTCCTCGCGTGTTAGGGCGTTGTTCCACCTGCGTAGGGTGTGACTCAGGACACCCGCAACCGTCGCGAGGAGATGCCATGAGCCAGGCGAAGAAGGACCACATCCACCGCTACTACGAGGTCGTCGACGCGAACGACGTCGACGGTGTGATCGCCATCTTCACGCCCGACGCCACCTACCGCCGCCCCGGTTACCCGGACATGGTCGGCGCCGACGCTCTGCGCGCCTTCTACGAGGGCGATCGCGTCATCGAGAGCGGACGTCACAGCGTGCACACGCTCGTGCTCGAGGGGGACGAGGGCTTCGTCGGCGGTTCGTTCGAGGGCGTGCTGAAGAACGGCGGTCAAGCGTCGTTGGAGTTCGCCGACCTCTTCCGGTTCGCCCCTGACGGCAAGGTTTCCTTCCGTCAGAGCTACTTCTACGCACCGCTGGTCTGAGCCGACACGCTCACCACTGCGAGAGGACCCGTCGCAGCCCCCGGTTGCGACGGGTCACCCCTTTTTCGGTTCGGCAACACGCCCGCTGCGAGAACGTCAGACGCCGCGCAGGTCGAGTTCGAGGCGGGCCGGGGCGCCGTCCGCGATGACGACCGGGATGCCCCAGTCCTGCTGATAGAGGTGGCATGCCGCGTGCTCGGGCACCTCGCCCGTCGCCGGGTCGCCGTCGCAGGCGGCCGCACGCACGCTGACGTGGAGGATGGCCGAACCGACGCTCGCGTCGATGGCCAGCTGCCGCGTGAGCCCCTGGCCCTTGCCCGAGCCCTGGCGAAGGAACGCCTCGGGCGAGCTGCCGACCTGCAACATCGTGGGGTCGCCCCAGCGCATGTCGAGCTTCTGACCGGCAGGCGGCTCGAAGTTGACGACGAGTTCCACTGCGCCTGCGGCGATCTCGGTGACGGGTCGTTGCGTCTGGTGCGCCTCGCCGCGCACGTGCTGTGCTTCCTGCGTCAGCGCGACGGGCGTCAGGCGGTGGGCGTTCGCCTCGACGACGAGCAGATAGGCGCGGTCGTCGCCTGTCGCCGGAACGACGGTGACGTCGCTCGGCTCCGCGAGGCCGGTCGTGAGCGTTGAGACCTCGCCCTTCGCAGGGTCGAAGCGGCGCAGTGCGCCGTTGTAGGTGTCGGCGACGACGACGGAGCCGTCCGGCAGTTCCGCGACGCCGAGCGGGTGCTGGAGGAGCGCTTCGCCGGCCGGTCCGTCGACGTGCCCGAAGTCGAACAAGCCCTGCCCGACGTGGGTCGTCACCTCGAAACCGTCGTCGGTGACGGCGATGCTGCGCAGCGCCGATGTCTCCGAATCGGCGATCCACACGCGCGAACCGTCGGCCGAAGTGGCGAGGCCGCTCGGCTGGGCGAACCAGGCGTCGTGGGCAGCACCGTCGCGGATGCCCTCGTTCGACGTTCCGGCGAGGACGGCAACCGTGTTGTCCGCCGGGTCCTCGGCGAGGTGAAGCACCCACAGCTGATGTGTGCCCGCCATGGCGACGACGACACGGTCGTACCACCACGCGAGGTCCCACGGCGTCGACAACGCCTGCCTGAGCGCCGGCCCTGAGCCTTCGCGCTCGCGCAGCTGTTCACCCGTTCCGGCGAGGGGGCGCACGCGCCCGTCGCTCAGGCGGATGCCCTTGATCTCGTGGTTGACGCTGTCGGCGACGAGCACGTCGTCACCGGTGCGCTCGGCCGCCTCCGGCGGGAGGACGAGCAGGCCCTGGGGTTCGTTGAAGACGCCCTCACCACCGAAGCGTGCGAGCTCGCTCTCACCGTCGGCCGCGAGGTGGACGACCTCGTGATGCGCGGTGTCGCTCACGACAAAGGTGCCGTCGGCGAGGCGCCCCACCTTGCCGGGGAAACGCAGCGCCGTGCTCGGCGCGGGCGGCGGAACGTACGGGCCATTGCCGGAGCGCAGGGTGCCCTTGGCCTCGTGCTCGACGAGCAGTTCCTCGACGAGCGTCGTGAGACCGTGGCCGTGACCTTCGCCGGACATCGACGCGACGATGTAGCCCTCCGGGTCGATGACGACGAGCGTCGGCCACGCGCGGGCGGCGTACGCCTGCCACGTCACGAGGTCCGGGTCGTCGAGCACCGGGTGGTGCACGGCGTACCGCTCGACGGCGGCCACGAGCGCCTCCGGGTCGGCCTCGTGCTCGAACTTCGGCGAGTGCACCCCGACGATGACGAGCTTGTCGCCGAACCTCTCCTCGAGGGGGCGCAGCTCGTCTAGGACGTGGAGGCAGTTGACGCAGCAAAAAGTCCAGAAGTCGAGAACGACGACCTTGCCGCGCAGGTCCGCCAGGCGCACGTCGTCGCCTCCGGTGTTGAGCCAGCCGCGTCCGGTCAGTTCGGGGGCGCGAAGTTTCATGCGAGACACCCTAACGGTCGATGTTTGGGTATCAGCGAGACTGCCCGGTCACGCTGATACTCGAACATTCGCGTTGTCCACAGGGCTCCTGCAGCACTCCACCGGTTTCTTCGACAGTGGGGCGTATGACTCACAGACATCGGGACGTCTCCGCCCTGGGCCGAGAGCTCGCTTCGTCCTCCTACGGCGTCCTGTCGAGGCGACGTCTCGCCCTCGTGGGTGTCGACCGCTTCGATGTGCGCACCCAGATCCACCTCGGTCGGTGGGAACCCCTCGGGCACCACTCGCTGCGCGTCGTCGACGTGGCATGGAACGACGTCCGCTCGCCCATCGTCGCCGCAGCCTTCGACGCCGCTCCAACAGCCTGGGCAGACGGGGTGAGTGCACTTCTCCTCGCCGGCTTGAGCGGGTGGCGGTCGAACTGCATCGACCTGGCCATGCCCGCCACCGCCTCGGCTCGCTCCACGCCAGAGGTTCGACACCACCGCGTCACCGTCACGCCGTTGCGCTGGCCCCACCCCGTACCGCGCGCCCACGAAGCCATCGCAGCCGTGCGCGCGGCGGCGTGGGCCGAGACAGACCGTCAGGCCGCGGCACTTCTGTCCATGAGCGTCCAGCAACGGCTGGTTCACGCACCCCGGATGACGCAGGCGCTGGACCTGCTTCCCAAACTTCGACGCCGCGCTTTCATCCGCGACGTGATTGCGGACATCAGCGGAGGTAGCGAATCGATGGGTGAACTGGACTTTGTCGCCGAATGTCGGCGCCGCGGCCTTCCGATACCTGATCGGCAAGTGCTGGGGCCCGGCCCCCTCGGGCGGATGTACCTCGATGTCTTGTGGGAAGCGGCACGTTTGTGTGTCGAGATCGACGGCGCGCACCACTACGTCGGCGACGTACCCATGGCCGACGCGCTGCGTCAGAACGAGATAGCGATGGGCGGACTCACCGTGATGCGTATCCCTCGGTTGGCCCCACGTGTCAGCCCGGAGCCCTTCTTCGCGCAGATCCAGCGCTATCTCTCCGCTCATGGTTGTGTACGAGCGTGACTCAGGCATCCCGCTCGTACACAACCATTCACAGGCGTCGGTCGGACAGAACGGGGAAGCTCTCGCGGGCCGCGCGCACCTCGTCCACGTCGATGTCGAGCGTGAGCACGCGCTCACCGCGGCCCGCCTCGGCGAGCACCTCACCGCTCGGGGAGATGACGGCCGAGTTGCCACCCATCTCCGTCTTCGCGTGCGTGCCCGCAGTGTTGCAGGCGATGACGAAGACCTGGTTCTCGATGGCCCGTGCCTGCAGAAGCGTGCGCCAGGCTGCGATGCGTGCCGCCGGCCACGCGGCGGGGATGACAAAGATCTCGGCGCCCTCGTCGACCTGCTTGCGGAACAGCTCCGGGAAGCGCAGGTCGTAACAGGTGGCGAGGCCCACCTTGACGCTGTTGCTGCCGCTTTCGTCCCCCGACGACGGCTCGTCGAGGTCGAGCACGACGACATCCTCGCCCGCCTCGAGAAGCTTGGGCTCGCCGTTGCCGAACCCGAAGCGGTGGATCTTGCGGTAAGTGCCGACGAGTTCACCGTCGGGGTCGAACACCATCGACGTGTTCCACAGTCCACGCCCCTCGGGGCCGGGTTCGCCCGACTTCTCGATGATCGAACCGGCGTGCACGTACGCCCCGAGGTTCGCAGCGGCCTCGGAGAGCGCCTGCGCGACCGGACCCTCGACGTCCTGGGTCTTGTCGGGCCACGCCGGGTAGTCGAAACCTCCGGCGCTCCACAGCTCGGGCAGCACGACGAGGTCGGCGCCCTCCTGCGACTCGACGAGCGAGGCAACGCGGTGGATGCGCTCGGCCATCGGCTCCGAGTCGGTGTAGGCGAGCTGAATGACGGCGACGCGCATGTTCTCAGTCCTTCGTGGTCGACGAGTTCGAACGGGCCTCTTCGTTCTCGACGGTAGTCGACGAGGCGCCGTCACGCTCCACCCCCGAAGCGGGGCGTCCACCGCGCGCCGCGAGGTACTCGTTGTAGGCGCGAAGTTCGGCGTCGTCGTCCCTTTCGGCCTGACGCTCGGCACGCTCACCCTCGATGCGGTCGGAGCGGTACCACTGGGACGCCACGATCATGGCCAGCAGGAACGTCGGGCCCTCACCCGAACCCCACGTGATGGTTCCCGCGGCCTGCTGGTCGCGTAGCGGGTTGTCGACGAAGCCGAGCTGCTCGAAGAACCCCGGGGCGAGCAGCGTGTCGCCGGTCATCATCGCGACACCGAAGAACGCGTGGAACGTGATGGTGATGAGGAGCACGAGCAGGCGCAGCGGTGCGGGCCACTTCTTGGGGCCCGGGTCGATGCCGATGAGCGACCACGCGAAGAGATAACCGCTCACGAGGAAGTGGACGTTCATGAGGATGTGGCCGGTGTGCGTCGTGAGCGCCAGTTCGAACAGCGGCGTGTAGTAGAACGCCAACAGGCTGACGAAGAACAGCGCCGCCGCGACGGCCGGGTTCGCCACCACGTTGAGGTAGCGGCTGTGGACGACCGAAAGCAGCACCTCACGCGGGCCACGCGTGCCGTCCTTGCGCCTCGCCCAGGCGCGCAGCATGAGCGTCACGGGAGCAGCCATGACGAGGAGGACGGGCACCGTCATCGAGATGACCATGTGGCCGGCCATGTGGACGCTCATCATGACGCGCCCGTAGACGCCGGCTCCGCCGTTGACCGTGACGAGGAAGACGAGCCAGGCGACCACCCACAGGATGGTGCGGTGGATCGGCCAGGCGTCACCGCGGCGGCGCAGGCGCTCGGCCCACCGCACGTACTGGACGATGGCGACGACCGCGACGACCGTGAACAGCCACTCGATGCGCCACTGGCCGAAGAAGTTCTCGACCGAGAGCGGCGGCGGTGCCGCGTAGCCCGTGAGGTTGACGATGCGGTCGGAGCTCTCCGTCACCTCACCGACCGGCGGGGCGGAGCGGGCCAGGGCAGCGGCGAGGCCCAACGCGCCACCCATGACGAGAGCCTCGACGAACGCGAGGCGTGCGAACAGGGCCTTGCTCGGCTTGTCCGAGGCGTCACGTTCGAGGACGGCGACGACGCGGCGGCGCTGCTGCCAACCGATGATGCCGAGCACGAGAAGACACGCGGCCTTGGCCACGATGACGAGACCGTAGCGCGTCGAGAAGTACTCGCCGATCTCGTGCACGCGCAGGGTCGAAGCGAGAACACCCGACAGACCGACGAGGCCGATGCACCACGTGGCGACGGCCGAGAAACGGCGCACCGACGCCGCGGCTCCCTTGCCGAGGCGCGGCCACATCACGCCGAGCGCGATGATGCCGCCGACCCACGCGGCGACCGGCGCGATGTGCAGGATGAGCGAGTCGACGGCCGTCTCGTGATCGGTCGATCCGGCCGCGTGCCCGCTGAGCGCAATGGGCCACAGCGCGAGGAAACCGAGCCCCGTCATCCAGGCGAGCGTGACGCGGGTGGCGCTCCACCAACACACGAGCGCGATGACGAGGGCCGCGAGCGCTGTCAGGGCGGGGTTGCGCAGCAGCTCGATCTGCCAGGTGTTGCTCCACCACTGCCCCACGTACCCGGGGCTGCTCACGGGCAAACCGGCGAGGTCGCCATAGGAGAGGAAGCTGACGACGACGAGCGACGCGAACCACAGCGTGGCGCTGATGGCGGCCCAGCGTCCGGCTCGAGCAACACGAGCGGTCTTGCTGCCCTCGGGCACGACGAAGGCACCGAGCGCGGCGAATCCGATCGTGGCCGCCATCGCGACGTCCGCGACCGGCTTGAACACGGCGATGCCCCAGCGCACGAGCGCACCCGAGTCGAGAAGCTGCTGGGCCTTGCTCGCGCCGGTGAAGACGATGGTGGCCGCAGCCACGACGACCGCGACGCAGAGGACGACGAGGAGAACCTGAGGGCCGCTGACCCCCGAAGCCGACCCCCGCGACGTGGACGCAGCAGAGCCGGCACGGGGCGTTTCGGGGGCGTTCGTCGACATGGTTCCAAGCCTACGGTCCGGCCCCGACAAGCCGATCACGGCCACGCGGGCGCCACGGTTTGCTTGTATGGCACAACCAAACATATAGTTGTTCGCGCCAAGGAACGCCCGTCGTCCGACGCGGCACCACCCACCCCGCGAAGGACACCATGACCGTCGACCGAGCCGTGGCGCGCGAAATCGCCACGTCGCTCGTGGGCACGTTCAAGGCGCTCAGCGCGCACAAGCGTCGCCTCCCACGCCCCCACCCCCACGCCGAACAAGGGTCGATCCCGCTGCTCTACGCCCTCGCGGCCGAGCCGCTGCGCGTCTCCGCACTCGCCGAGGTCATCCACTCGGATGTCTCGACCGTCAGCCGTCAGGTGAGCGCCCTCTCCGGAGGCGGCCTCGTGGCCAAGATCCAGGATCCCGAGGACGGGCGAGCCCAGCTCGTCAGCCTCACCGACGAAGGCACCGCCCTCATCGAGGACATGCGAGAGCGCCGCGCCCGCTGGGTGCAGTCGCTCCTGTCCGACTGGAGCAGCGACGAAGCGCTCGAGTTCGAACGGCTCCTCACCAAGTTCTCGGACTCGCTCGACGCCTACGTGGCGCCCGCGGCCGACACCGCCTCCCCCACCACCGACTCCTCACGAAGGAACGACACGTGACGTCACCCGCAGCGCCGCCGGCCCCCGCGCCCGCAGCCGGCGAATTCACCCACGCGCAGATCATGCGCATCCTCTACGGGCTGCTCATGGGCATGTTCCTCGCCGCCCTCGACCAGACCATCGTCTCCACCGCGATACGCACCATCGGTGACGACCTGCACGGGCTGTCCGCGCAGGCGTGGGTGACGACGGCCTACCTCATCACCTCGACGATCGCGACGCCGCTCTACGGCAAGCTGTCGGACATGTTCGGGCGTCGTCCGTTCTACCTGTTCGCCATCGTCACGTTCATCATCGGCTCGCTCGCCTGTTCGTTCGCGGACACGATGTACCAGCTCGCCGCGTTCCGTGCGATCCAGGGCATCGGCGCCGGCGGCCTCATGTCGCTGGCTCTCGCCATCATCGGCGACATCCTGCCGCCGCGTGAGCGCGCCAAGTACCAGGGCTACTTCCTCGCCGTCTTCGGTACGACGTCGGTGCTCGGCCCAGTCATCGGCGGCTTCTTCGCCGAGCAGAGCTCCATCCTCGGCCTGACGGGCTGGCGCTGGGTCTTCCTCATCAACGTGCCGCTCGGCGTCGTCGCGTTCTTGCTCGTGGCGCGCACGCTGCACCTGCACCACGAGCGCCGCGAGGCTCGCGTCGACTACCTGGGCGCGGCTGCGCTCGTCATCGGCCTCGTGCCGCTCCTGACGGTGGCCGAGCAGGGCCGCACGTGGGGCTGGGACTCGACGAAGTCGATCGCCTGCTTCGTCATCGGCATCATCGGCATCCTGCTGTTCATCGCCGTCGAGGCGCGCATGAAGGACGACGCGCTCATCCCGCTGCGCATCTTCAAGAGCCGCGCCATCTCGGTGACGATCGTCGGTTCGATCATCATCGGCATGGCGATGTTCGGCGCCATGATGATGCTGCCGCTCTACATGCAGATCGTGCACGGCGCGTCGCCGATGAAGTCCGGCCTCATGATGCTTCCGCTCGTGCTCGGCATGATGTCGGCCTCGATCATTTCGGGTCAGATCACGGCGCGCACCGGCGTCATCCGCATCTTCCCGATCATCGGTACGGCCCTGCTGTCGATCGGCATGTTCGCGCTGTCGCACATCACCGCCGACTCCGAGCTGTGGGTCGTCATGGCGTTCATGCTCCTCGTCGGCCTCGGCCTCGGTAACTGCATGCAGGCGCTGACGCTCATCGTGCAGAACGCCGTGTCGCCGCGCGAGATCGGTATGGCCACGTCGTCCGCGACGTTCTTCCGCCAGATGGGTGGAACCATCGGTGTCGCCGTCTTCCTGTCGATGCTGTTCTCGACGGTCGGCGACCGCATCAAGGAGAACATGACGGCGGCCGCCGCGACGCCGGAGTTCAAGCAGGCTCTGCAGACCGCGCTCGGCGACAAGACGCTCATGGCCGACAAGGAGGCCTACGGCATCGTCCAGGGTCTCGCGAACCCGAAGGGTGGTGGCGCTGCGCTCAACTCGGTGAGTGAGGACTCGTCCGTCATCTCGCGTCTGCCGAAGGCCATCGCGCACCCGTTCGAGGCGGGCTTCGCGGACGCCATGGACCACGTCTTCCTCACGGCGATGGGCATTTCCGTCCTCGGCTTCCTCGTGCTGCTGCTCCTGCCGAAGATCGAGCTGCGCACGCAGTCCGGCATGGCGGCCGCTGCTGCGGCCAAGTCGAAGGCCGAGGGCGAGGCCGCCGCTGCTGCTGCGAGCGTGGGCGGCGTCGACGATAGCGAGGCTCCCGCCACCACTCGCGCTGCCGACGGTCACGTCAGTGGCACCTCGCCGGCCGAGGAGGTCGTCGGTACGGGCTCCGCGTGGTGCGCAGCGCCGACGATGGAGGAGATCGCCGCGGACGGTCAGCCCGTCCCGGAGGCCGTCCACGACGCCGAGGTTCGTGTGGAACTTCGCGAGCAGGGCGAGGACGTCGCGCACAAGACCCCGCGTCACCGTCGATCGGACGACTGAACGACGTCACCTGAAATGCCCGCTCCGGCTCTGCCGGGGCGGGCATTTGCGTGTGATGGAATGTCGGCGCACGCCGACCACTCGTGAGCGCGATGAGGATCGAAGATGGAGAACGGGAGCCTGGACCATCCGGGCCTCGGCCACTTCGAGGCGTACGTCGGATGGCATGACGAACTGCGCCAGATCGACCCGAGTTACCCCGAACCCGACGAGGACGATTCGCCCGAAGCGCTCGCGCAGACTGCGGCGGCGAAGAAGGCCGACGGACGGCTGGGGCGCATTGCCGGTCGGGTGCGCCCGATGCTCGGCATGAACGAGCAGTGGCAGCGCCAGGGGCTCGTCATCACCCGTGACGGGCGCACGATCTCGCGCCACCAGAGCATCGGTTCGCGCAAGGCACCGATGGCGCGCTCGCTGCCGGACGGCAAGTTCACCTCGAGTTCGTCCGCGACGAAGCCGTACTTCGACATCACGGCCGGCCCGCTGGGGCGTCACCTCACCGACATCCACCTCAAGACCGAGGACGAGGTCGTCGCCTTCGAGCCGCCCGAGGACTCCCCAGCTGCCCGTCGTCAGGACGCGATGGACGCGTCCCCGTGGAAGCGCGTCGTGTACCCGCTGCTCGGCGGGCTCGGCAAGAGCGGGTGGGCCATCGTGACGCTCCTGCTCGCGCCGGTCATCACGGAGATCATCGCCACCGTCATCGCGTGGATCGTCGAGTTGCTCGCGCCGCTCGTGCCCGACATCGACTGGCCCAACATCTCGCTGCCGAGCATCCCGTGGCCCGATCTTCCCAACATCAACTGGCCCGACATTCCGTGGCCGAGTCTGCCGAGCATCCCGTGGCCGGACTGGACTCCGCCCGGCTGGGTGGTGTGGCTGCTCGACCATCCGAAGGTCTGGTTCCCCATCGTCCTGGCCGTCGTCTGGGGTGTGGGGGCGCGCCGCAATGCGAAGAAGTCGCAGGCCAAGAAGGCCGAGTGGGCCAAGCGCCACCAGTACGCCCGCCTGGCCGGAGCGATGCGCGAGCTGGCCGCCCGGGAGACTGACGACTGACGTCCGGCGCGTGGGTCGCTCAGCCGATGAGCGGGCGCCCCTCCGGGTAGGTGTAGCGGCGTGTGCTCTCGCGCAGCGCCAACGCAGAGACGAGGGTGATCGGCCCGAGGCGCCCCAGAAACATGAGCGCGACGAGCAGCAGCTGACCGGCATCCGGCAGCTTGGCCGTGACACCGGTCGACAACCCGACCGTCGCGAACGCTGACGTCGACTCGAACAGCAACTCGGCGAGGCGAATGTCGGATATCTGCGTGAGGATCAGGGTCGAGGCGACGACGGCCGCGATGCCGATGAGGGCGACGTTGAGCGCCTGACGCATCGTGCGATCGGCGATGCGCCGTTCGAAGATCGTCGCATGCGTCTCCCCGCGCATCTCGGCGACGATGCCGACGAGCAGGAGGAAGAACGTCGTCACCTTGATGCCGCCCGCAGTACCGGCGGATCCTCCACCGATGAACATCAGGATGATCGTCGACAAGAGGGTGCCCTCGTCGACCTGGCCGTAATCCCACGCGTTGAATCCCGCGGTGCGCGGCGAGACGCTGTGGAACGTGCCCACGAGGAGCTTCTCGCCGAGGCCCATCTGGCCGAGCGTTTTCGGGTTACTCCACTCCACTGCGGTGATCACGACGGCGCCGACGAGCAGCAACGACGTCGACATCATGAGGGTGATCTTCGTGTGCAGGCTCCAACGGCGCCGCCTGCGGACCCGGATCACCTCCATAATGACCGGGAACCCGAGCCCACCGAGGATTATCGCGGCGCTGATGGGCGCAATGATCCACACGTCACGCGCGTAACTCATGAGATTGTCGCTGAACAGCGCGAAACCGGCGTTGTTGAACGCCGAAACGGCGTGGAAGACGCCGAGGTACGCGGCACGGCCGAACGAATGGCCGTAGCCGAGCCACCATCGCAGAGTCAGGGCTGTCGCGACGAGGATCTCGACGGTGCACGTCACGCGCACGACGCCGAACAGCACGTTGCGGATGTCGCCCAGACCCTCGGCCTTCGTCTCGCTGGCAGCTGTGAGGCGGCTGCGCAGCCCGAGCTTCTTCGTCAGCACGATGGCGAGCAGCGACGCGAGCGTCATGACGCCGAAGCCGCCGATCTGGATGAGGACGAGGATGACGACCTGGCCGAACGGCGTCCAGTAGTTCGGCGTGTCAACGGTCGACAGGCCGGTGACGCATACGGCGCTCGTCGCGTGGAACACAGCGGTGACGACGGGCGCAGAGCCTGGCGCCGTGGTGGCGATCGGCAGCATGAGCAACGCCGTGCCGACCGCGACCGCTGCCGCGAATGCGGCGACAACGACCTGCCCCGCGTGCCGGAACCTCAGCTGCTTGACCCACTGATCACGCATCGGCTTCCCATCTCCGCCCTGCGGGCCGCCTGACTGCGGCCCGCCCCGAGCGTAGTCCCCGCCCTGCCACACGGGCGGCGTCAGGCCCAGGCAATGCCCTTCGCGGGGTTCTCGAGGATCTGGCCGACCGTCGAGAGGAAGCGCGAGCCGACGTCGCCGTCGATGAGGCGGTGGTCGAAGCTCAGCGAGAGCTGGGCCACCTGGCGGATCGCGATGTCCTGCTCACCGGCGTCGTTCGTGACGACCCACGGCATCGGACGCACCGCGCCGATGGCCAGGATGCCGCTCTCACCGGGCTTGATGATCGGCGTTCCGGCGTCGACTCCGAAGACGCCGATGTTGCTGATCGTGAACGTGCCGCCGTTGAGGATGGCCGGGCTCGGCTTGCCGTGACGGGCGATGTCGATGAGCTTCGCCATCTCCCGCGCCAGGTCGAGCAGCCCGAAGCGTCCGGCGTCCTTGATGTTCGGCACGAGCAGGCCACGGTCGGTGGCCGCCGCGATGCCGAGGTTCACCTCGGAGCGCATGACGATCTCGGCGTTCGCCTCGTCCCACAGCGCGTTCATCATCGGCTCGCGCTTCATCGCGATGAGGCACGCCTTCGCGACGATGAGGTTCGGCGTCACCTTGACGTCGCGGAACTCGCGGTCGCGCTGCAACTCCTTGACGAATTCCATCGTGCGCGTCATGTCGACGGTGTAGAACTCGCTGACGTGCGGCGCGGTGAACGCGCTGCTCACCATCGCCTGGGCCGTCACCTTGCGCACACCCTTGATCGGCAGACGCTCGTCCGTCAGGCCACCCGAAGCAGCCGGGGCCGCTGCCGGAACGACCGGACGCTCGGGGGCCGTCGAGCGAGCCGCCGCAGCGGCGTCGACCGCGCTCGGGGCAGCCGGCGCCGTAGGCGCGTCGGGACGCATGTGGCGGGGAGTCGACGCTCCTGCCGCAGCCGACACATCGTCACGGCTGACGACGCCGTCGTCGCGCGAGGCCTTGACCTCGTCGATGTCGACGCCCTGCGCCTTCGCGAAACCGCGCGTCGCCGGGGCGGCGAGCGCACGCTCACCTGCGTCCGGGCGGTTGCGACGGGCGCGGCGGCTCGTGCTGGACGCCGTCGGGCCGTACCCGACGAGGGTCTTCTGCTGCGGCTCCTCGTCGCCCTCGGCTGCCGTGGCCGCCGGAGCGTCGTTTGCCGGGGGCGCGACCTCGGCGGAGGCCTGCATGTCGTCAGCCGCTTCTTCGGCCGGCGACTCGGACGTCGAGGCGTCGACCTCGGCAGCACCGTCGACGGCGGCCTCGGCTTCGTCGACGTCGCCGCCGACCTCGATCGTCACGATCGGCGTACCGACCTCGACGGTCTCACCCTCGGGAACGAGGATCTCGACGACCTTGCCCTCCCACGGGATGGGCAGCTCTACGAGCGACTTGGCCGTCTCGATCTCGAGGACGGGCTGGTTGACCTCCACGGTGTCGCCCGCGGCGACGTGCCACGTGACGATCTCGGCCTCGACGAGGCCCTCACCGGGATCGGGCAGGGGGAACTGCAGAACAGGCACTGGCGTGTCTCCTAGAAGCTGAAGGCTGCGTCGACGGCATCGAGGATGCGGTCGAGGCCGGGAAGGTACTCGCGCTCGTGGCGGCTCGGCGGGTACGGGATGTCGTATCCCGTGACGCGCTGCACCGGCGCTTCGAGCGAGTAGAAGCACTTCTCCTGGATGATGGCGGCGATCTCGGCGCCCATACCGAGCGTGCGGGCGGCCTCGTGGACGACGACCGCGCGACCGGTCTTGCGAACCGACTCGCAGATCGTCTCCTCGTCGAGCGGCGAGAGCGTGCGCAGGTCGATGACCTCCAGGGATCGTCCCTCCTCCTCGGCGGCCTTGGCCACGTCGAGGCAGGTGCGCACCATCGGGCCGTAGGCCAGGAGCGTGAGGTCGGTGCCCTCGCGCAGAACCTCGGCCTCGTACAGGTCGCGCTGCGGGCCGGCTGCGAGATCGAGCTGGTCGGGGCTCGGCTCGTGGTAGCGACGCTTGGGCTCGTAGAACACGACCGGGTCGTCGGAGTCGATGGCCTGGCGCATCATCCAGTACGCGTCGACGGGCCGCGAGCAGACGACAACGCGCAGGCCGGCGGTGTGCACGAAGTACGACTCGTTCGACTCGCTGTGGTGCTCGACGGCGCCGATGCCGCCACCGAACGGGATGCGGATGACCATCGGCAGCTTCACCGCGCCACCGGTGCGGTTGTGCAGCTTGCTCACCTGACTGACGATCTGGTCGAAGGCCGGGTAGACGAAGCCGTCGAACTGGATCTCGACGATCGGGCGGTAGCCGCGCATCGCAAGACCGACGGCCGAACCGACGATGCCGGACTCGGCCAGCGGTGGGTCGATGACGCGCTCGCCGAACTCGCGCTTGAGGCCGTCAGTGAGGCGGAAGACGCCGCCGAGGTCACCGACGTCCTCACCGATGACGACGACCTTGTCGTCGGCCACCATCGCGTCGTGCATCGCCGCGTTGAGAGCGCGGGCGAGCGAGAGCTTCGGCGGCTTCTTGGCGCGAACGGGAGCCTTCTCAGCGGTCTCCGACGTGCTCACGCGCTCGCCTCCTCGAAGGACGCGAGGTACTCGGCGAACTCCTCGCGCTGCGCGCGCAGCTGCGGGTCGAGGTCGATGTAGGCGTGGTCGAACATCGCCGTCATCTCCGGGTCGGCCATCTCGACGCAGGAGCGGCGCCAACCGGCGGCCAGATCCTTCGCCTCGGCGTCGACATCGTCGAAGAACGACGCGTCAGCGTGGTTCTCACGCTCAAGCAGGGCGCGCAGACGCGCGATCGGGTCCTTGGCCTTCCACGCCTCGACGTGCGCGTCCTCGCGGTAGCGCGTCGGGTCGTCGGACGTCGTGTGGGCGCCCATGCGATAGGTGAAGGCCTCGATGAGCGTCGGGCCGAGCCCGCTGCGTGCGTTGTCGAGGCTGCGGCGCGTGACGGCCCAGGTGGCGAGCACGTCGTTGCCGTCGGTGCGCACACCGGGGAAGCCGAAGCCGTCCGCGCGCTTGTACGGCGGAATGATGAACTGACGCGTGTTGGGCTCGCTGATCGCCCAACCGTTGTTCTGGATGAAGAAGACCATCGGCGAGTGGTTGACGGCCGCGTAGACCATGGCCTCGTTGAAGTCACCCTGGCTCGTGCCGCCGTCACCCGTGAACGCGATGACGGCCGTGTCCTTCGTGTCGTCTCCGGTGCCCACGAGGCCGTCGAGGCGCACGCCCATGGCGTAGCCGGCGGCGTTGAGCATCTGGTTGCCGATGACGATGGTGAACGTGGCGAAGTTGTGGTCGGCCGGGTTCCAGCCACCGTGGCTCACACCGCGGTAGGTGGCGAAGACCTGCGCGGGCGTGATGCCGCGGCAGAACGCGACGCCGTGCTCGCGGTAGCCCGGGTAGGCGAAGTCCTGCTCACGCATGGCGTGGCCGGCGGCGACCTGCGCGGCCTCCTGGCCGAGGAGCTGCGGCCACAGGCCCAGCTCACCCTGGCGCTGGAGGCTGTAGCCCTCGATGTCGAACCGGCGCACGAGCACCATGTCGCGGTACATGGCGCGCACCTCTTCGGCCGTGATGGCCTTGAGCGCTTCCATGTACGGCTCGTTGACGCTCGACATCGGCGTGCGCGAACCGTCGGGTGCAATGAGCTGCACCATGTCCGGGCCGCCGTCCGTGACGTCGGGCAAACCGTCGAGCTTGTGGCCTGCGACGTGCGTGACGCCGTCGATGCCTTCCGATGCTCCGGAGATCGTCATCGTTCCTCCTCGGCGGAGGCGAACGATGCGTCACCCCCGCGTTCGGTGGTGGACGGTTGATGCGCCGTACCACCTCGTCGGGATCTTGTGACGCAGGTCACGCCACAGATGATGACGGTACCCGACCAAACGACCTGCGAAGCACTACCCGCGCGTCACTTTTTCCTTGCGCCGCCGCGGATTTCGAGGGGTGGGCGGCGAGTCTCACCATGTGGTCAGCGAGTGCCGACGAAACCCTTCACAACGTCGACAAGGCGGTCGTTGGCCTCCGGCTCCGCGATGGTGGCGCGCACGCCCTCCCCCGCGAACGGACGCACGACGAGTCCGGCGTCCTTCGCGACGCCGGCGAACTCCTCCGTGCGCTCGCCGAGCGGCAGCCAGACGAAGTTGGCCTGCGTGTCGGGGATGTCGAGGTCGGCGTCGGCGAGCGCCTCGACGACGCGTCGGCGCTCGGCGACGAGGGCCTGCACGCGCTCATCGAGTTCGTCGTACGCAGCGAGGCTGGCGACAGCCGCCTTCTGTGCCATGTCGTTGACGCCGAACGGCGTGGCCGCCTTGCGCAGGGCCTCGGTGATGCGCGGGCGCGCCACGGCGTAGCCGACGCGCAGCCCCGCCAGGCCGTAGGCCTTGGAGAACGTGCGCAGCACGACGACGTTGGGGAAATCCCGGTAGAACGCGAGCGCGTCCGGAGCGTCGTCGGCCTCGACGAACTCGAGGTAGGCCTCGTCGAGAACGACGAGCAGATCCTTCGGAAGCTTCTCGATGAAGGCCCGAAGTTCGTCGGTACGAACGCTGGGGCCGGTGGGGTTGTTCGGGGTGCACACGATGAGCAGGCGGGTGCGGTCGGTGACGGCGGCTGCCATGGCGTCGAGGTCGTGGCGGGCATCGGCGTCGAGGGGCACCTGAACCGAGCGTGCGCCGGTCAGCGCGGTGACGATGGGGTAGGCCTCGAACGAGCGCCACGCGTAGACGACCTCGTCACCCGGCTCGCACGTGATGGCGATGAGCGCGGCGAGGATGCCGACCGATCCGGTGCCGAAGCTGACCTCGTCGTCACTGACACCGAGCTTTTGCGCGAGAGCGTGCGTGAGCTCCGAGGAGGCCATGTCGGGGTAGCGGTTCATCGTCGCGACGGCCTCGTGGACGGCCTCGACGACGGACGGCAGCGGCGGGTACGGGTTCTCGTTGCTCGAGATCTTGTAGACGACCGTGTCCCCCTCAGCTGCGGCCGGTTTGCCGGGCTTGTAGCCGGGCACCGAGTCGAGCGTCGTACGCAGTCGGACGGGGGTGGCGAGGGCATCGTCGGTCATATCCACCACCTTAGATCTGCCCCGGCGCCCTCCCAGCCGGGCGCGGGCTCGGACCCAATCGGCCAGTTCGACCCGGCGGGTCGCGACCACGTGCCAGTCGGTATTGAGTTTGCTACTGGGCGTATGAGTGGGTCCGTCAACTTCGGCGACGGAGACATCAACTATTCTGCCGGGACAGGCATTGGAACCCCAGGCGTAGGCATTAACGCTCAGCGAAAAACTGGAGATCTTCCGAGTGGTCCGCAGACTCAGCTCCTCCTCTCTGGTCTGGGCTACACGGATTCAGATTCGGCAGGAGACTATGGCGGTTTCGGTGCCGATGCGCACGTCGCCATTGTCAGCCAAGCTGAGAATTAGGGTGACCCCTTCGTGGTCTTTTGGGTGAATGGAGCACACATGTTTGTATCCCTCGGAGGCTCGTCCGTGACTCCCCTCGGCGTTCTTTCTTCGTCATTCTTATGGTTGGAGCTGTGCTCTACATCCTTTTTGAGTTTGGATCCTGGGGGAGCGATAACTGGAAAGCCAGCAAGGGTTCTGGCCCTCTTTGGAAGCGGAAAATTCCGCATGATGATGAGAGCGACGAGTGACCTTTGAGTGACCTTGGAACCCGGACCTCCACCTGTATCTGACGCGGCCCGACCGCGCCTTCGGTGGCCACAACTACGCCACCTACCAGCCGCACCTCGACGAGATGACGCTCTGGGCCCTCACGGCTCCGCCACAGGCTTGAGGGTCACACTGGAGACATGCGCACTCTGCTCAAGATCGCCATCAACGGCCTCGCACTCTGGGCCGCCGCAGCGCTCGTCGACGGCATCACGCTGGCCGACGGCGCGAGCACCACGACCTCCAAGGTGCTCACCATCGCCGTCGTCGCGGCGGTGTTCGGCCTCGTCAACGCCGTCGTCCGGCCCGTCGCGAAGTTCTTCGGTTTCCCGTTCCTCATCGTGACGCTCGGGCTGTTCATCTTCGTCATCAACGCGGCCATGCTGGCCTTGACGTCGTGGCTCGCGGGAGTGTTCGGTCTCGACTTCCACGTCGACCAGTTCTGGCCGACGGCAGTGCTCGGCGCCCTCGTCGTGACGTTCGTGTCGTGGGTGCTGGGCCTCTTCTTCGACACCGACGACGACACCCGCCGTCCTGCGCCGCGCGGCTACGACCGCCGCGGCCCCGGTCGCCCGGGCGGGCCGACGATGTCGCGCTACTGAGCCTCGATCACGCCCAGTCGGGCGCTTCGCCGTTCTCGAGGTAGACGCCGAAGCGTCCGGCGTCGGCGGCCGCGATCGCCTGGCGGATCACCTTGGCCGTGTACGCCGCGACGTGGTCGTCGAGGTCGCCGGGCGCCACGTGGTGGATGCCGGCGATCTCCTTGCGCTGCAGGGTGAAGTCGTCACTCGAGCGGTCGAGCGTGGCCTCGAAGACGTAGAGCATCGCGTCGTCCCAGCCGCGCCACGGCGGCAGCCACGACACGACGCGCAGCCCGGTGAGGGTGGCCTTGACGCCGAGTTCCTCGTCGAGTTCGCGCACCACCGCGTGTGCGGGCGACTCGTGGGGGTCGACGACGCCGCCGGGCAGATCCCAGAAGCGCTTGTACGAGAGCTCGCACAGCATGACGCCGCCCGCTTCGTCGCGCACGAGTGCCTGCGCGATGGTGCGGGTCTTGGGCAGCTTCGTGTTGAGGTAGACGGCCGCCTTGGAGACGGTGTTCTCGTCGGGCAACTCCTCGGCCGAGGCCTCGGCCACCGTCGCCTCGCGCAGTTCGGCGGCCACCTTGGCCTTGATCTCGCGCTCCTGCTCGTGCGTCTGGTCGCTCATCAGCCCTCCGGTTGCATGTGGGCGATCTCGTCGAGGAAGTCGTCGACCTCCTTGGGGTCGTACCCTCGGCGCAGCCCCGCCGAGTCGAACCGCGCGTACTGCGGATCGGGCAGTTCGATGCCACGGCGCATCGCGATGACGACCGAGTCGAGGTAGTCGTCGACGTCGTGTTCGTCGTAGCTCGTCGAGGCGCGCCCGACGAGGGTGAACTTCTTCTCCCGCACGAGGTCCATCTGCTCGTGCGTCCAGCGCAGCGTCGTGTCGTCGTCCCGTGTCGTCAGCGCGGCGATCTCGGCGTCGCGCTCGCGGCGCGCCACCTCGTCGGGGTGCTCGACGACGGTGGTGGCCGACCACACCGACATGAGGGTGAGGAAGCCCGCGATCTGCGTCCGCGACACGCCTCCGCGCGGCGTACGGCGCAGCGCCATGGCGTCGAGGTCGGGCAGGGGCTTCGCCTTGCGCATCGCCGTCAGGGCGCGCACACGCAGGCGTTCGACGTCGTCCGCGTGGTACCCGCCGGCGGCGACCGACGCGAACCTCGCGGACTCGACGACGGCGATCTGCTCAGGACTCCACGACATGACTCCACCTTTTCACGAGGCGGCGGCCGCTCGCGCGTCAGAGCGTGAGGACGAGCTTGCCCTCGGCGCGGCGCTCCTCCATCTCGGCGATGGCCTCGCCGGCTTTCTCGAGCGGACGCACGGGGCCGAGCACCGGCTTGAGCGCGCCGCTCGCGACGAGGGGCTCGATGGCCTTCCACTGCTCGGGCACCGTCTCGGGCCGGGGCATCCAGAACGCGCCCCAGCCGACGCCGACGACGTCGATGTTGTTGAGGAGCAGGCGGTTGACCTTGACCTCGGGGATCGAGCCGCCGGTGAAGCCGAGCACGAGCATGCGGCCCTCGACGCCGAGGCTGCGCAGGGAGTCGGTGAAGCGGTCGCCGCCGACCGGGTCGACGACGATGTCGACGCCGCGGCCCTCGGTGATTTCCATGACGGCGTCCTTGAAACCCTCCGGCGCGATGGCGTGGTCGGCGCCCGCAGCCGTCGCGATCTCGCGCTTGGCTTCGCTCGACGCGACGGCGACGACCTTGGCCCCGCGCGCCTTCGCGTGCTGGATCGCCGCGATGCCGATGCCGCCGGCGGCTCCGTGGACGAGCACGGTCTCCCCCTCGGCGAGACGTCCGCGGCGGTCGAGCGCGAACTGCACGGTGAGGTAGTTCATCGGCAGGGCCGCGCCCTCCTCGAAGGAGACGCCGTCGGGCAGCACGAAGACGAACGGCGCGGGCACGGCCACGCGCTCGGCGAGGCCACCGAAGCCGGGGAACGCGACGACGCGGTCACCCTCGCTGAAACCCGAACCCTCGGGCGCGCTCACGACGACGCCGGCCACCTCGGAGCCGAGAACGAACGGCGGCTCGGGCTTCATCTGGTAGAGCCCTCGGGTCAGCAGCGAGTCGGGGTAGCACAGTCCTGCCGCCCGCACCTCGACGAGCACATCCCCCTTGCCGGGCGTGGGCTCGTCGATGTCGTTGATCTCGACGGCTGCGGGGCCGTCGAGCGTGGTCACCTGTACTGCACGCATGGGTCTTCTCCTTGGTGAGGTTCGCCGGATGTCGGTTCGGATCAGAGCGAGGAGTTCTCGCCCCACGGAAGGGGGTTGGCCTGGTTCACGGCGAGCAGGGCGTCGAGCGCGGCCTCGCAGTGCTCGACGAGTTCGTCACGGCCGGGGCGTTCGCCCTCGGCCTCGCCGCTCGTCCACGACAGGGCCAGGTCTTCAACGTAGGCGAGCCAGCCGCGGATCGTGACGGGGCTGGCGCTCACGCCGTCGTCGGCAAGGGCGTCGAGGACGAAGTCGGTGACGCGACCGCGCCACGTGTCCGCGGCCTCCGCGCCGCCGAAGTCGCTGAGGTTGCCGCGCACGAGGGCGATGTAGATCTCTCGTCGTCGCGCAATGCGTGCGATGTAGCGGGTGATGACCTGGCGCAGCGCTTCACGCCCGGTGGCGTCGGCGTCCGGTTGTACCGTGTGAACGACCCGGCGCCCGGCGGCGTGCACGACAGCCTCGTAGTACGCGGCCTTCGTCGGGAAGTAGTGGAAGAGCAGAGCCCGGGAGATGCCCGCCTCCGCTGCCACCTCGTCGAGCGACACCTCCTGGATGGGGCGGTACGCCAGCTTCTTGAGGCCGATGATGACGAGTTGCCGGCTGCGCTCGTCCTTCGTCAACCGCACCCTCTTGGCGGGTGCTGGAGAAATCTGCTCGTTCACACTATTGAGCATTGCTCAATAGTGTGACTACAGTCAAGACATGGACCTCACACTCTCACCCCTCGCCCAGGAACTCGCCGATGAAGTGGACGCCTTCGTCCGCGAGAAGATCGAGCCCGCCGAAGTCGAGATTCAACGCTTCTACGCCGACCTCAAGGCCAAGGGCGAGAACTCGTTCGTCGTCCACCCGAAGATCGAGGAGCTCAAGGCCGAGGCCCGAGCCGCCGGTCTGTGGAACATGTTCTTGCCCGTGGGCGAGGGCGACGAGTGGGCCGAGCGCTTCGGCACCCGGGGCGGCAAGGGCTTCTCGAACGTCGACTACGCAGCCATCGCCGAGAAGACGGGGCGCACGGCACTGTCGCCGATGATCTTAAACTGCAACGCACCGGACACGGGCAACATGGAGGTGCTGCTCAAGTACGGCACGCGCGAGCAGCAGGAGGAGTGGCTCGTGCCGCTGCTCGAGGGCAAGATCCGCTCGGCGTTCCTCATGACGGAGCCGGCGGTCGCCTCCTCGGACGCCACGAACATGGACGCGCGGGCCGTCATCGACGGCGACGAGGTCGTCATCAACGGTCGCAAGTGGTGGAGCTCGGGCGCCGCGCACCCCGACTGCAAGGTCTTCGTCTTCATGGGTCTGAGCGACCCCGACGCCGACCGCTACGGACGTCACTCGATGGTGCTCGTTCCGGCCGACGCTCCGGGCGTCACGATCAAGCGCGCCCTGCCCGTCATGGGTCAGCTCGACGAGCCGTTCGGCCACTGCGAGGTCGAACTCAAGGACGTTCGCGTTCCCCTCTCCAACGTCCTCGCGGGGCCGGGCAAGGCCTTCGCCATCGCACAGGGCCGTCTCGGCCCGGGCCGCATCCACCACTGCATGCGTCTCATCGGCCTGTCGGAGATGGCCCTCGAACTCGCGTGCAAGCGCGGCACCGAGCGTGTCGCGTTCGGCAAGCCGCTCATGCTGCTCGGCGGCAACCGCGAGCGCCTCGCGAAGGCGCGCATCGAGCTCGACATGGCGCGCCTGCTCGTGCAGCAGGCCGCGTGGAAGCTCGACGACGGCGGCACCCAGGCGGCGCGCGTCGACGTCAGCGCCATCAAGGCGATCGTGCCGTCGATCGCGTGCGACATCATCGACTTCGCCATCCAGATCCACGGCGGCGGCGGCATGTCGGACGACTTCCCGCTCACGGCCGCCTACGCGAACGCCCGCTCGCTGCGCCTGGCCGATGGCCCGGACGAGGTGCACCTTGGCATGGTGGCCCGTGAGGAGCTCAAGCCCTACCTCGCCGCCACCTCCGGGGGTGCAGGGAAGTGACGACGCTCGACGACGTCGAGGCCAACGCGGGAGCGATGCGCGAGGAGGACGCGTTCGACGTGGCCGCCGTCGCGCAGTGGCTGCGCGAGAACGCGCACCCCGAGGCCGACACGAGCGGTCTCGACGGCACGCCCGAGGTGCGACAGTTCACGGGCGGGGCGAGCAACCTCACCTACCTCCTGCGCTACCCGGAGCACGACCTCATCCTGCGCCGCCCGCCCTCGGGCACCAAGGCCAAGGGTGCACACGACATGCGCCGCGAGCACGACATCCAGCGCGCCCTCGCGCCGCACTTTCCCGCCGTCGCGCCGATGGTGGCCTTCTGTGACGACGAGTCGGTCATCGGCAGCGAGTTCTACGTCATGGAGCGCCTCGACGGCATCATCCTGCGTCAGGAGATTCCGCCGGAGATGGGCCTCGACGAGGACGGCGTGCGCAAGCTGTGCGAGACGGCGATCGACGAGCTCACCGCGTTGCACTCGGTCGACATCCAGGCCGCGGGGCTGGAGTCGTTCGGCAAGGGCGAGGGCTACGTGCGTCGTCAGGTCGAGGGGTGGTCCGCGCGCTACCGCAAGGCCCGCACGCACGGCGAGGAGCACGGCACCGGCTCGTTCGAGACGGTCATGGCGTGGCTCGACGAGCACCAGCCGCAGGACGTCGCGAACTGCCTCATCCACAACGACTACCGCTTCGACAACTTCGTGCTCGACAAGGACGACCCGACGCGCATCCTGGGCATCCTCGACTGGGAGATGGCAACCCTCGGCGATCCGCTCATGGATCTCGGCGGGGCCCTCGCCTACTGGGTGCAGGCCGACGACGACGAATTCATGCGCGGCTCACGCCGTCAGCCGACGCACACGCCGGGCATGATGACGCGCGACGAGGTGTGGAGCTACTACGCCGAGAAGTCCGGGCGCACGATCGACCCGAAGGATCAGCTGTTCTACGAGGTGTTCGGGCTGTTCCGCCTGGCCGTCATCGCGCAGCAGATCTACTACCGCTACGCGAACGGGCAGACGCACAACCCCGTCTTCAAGCAGTTCCGACCGATGGTCAACTACCTCGAGTGGCGCTGCGAGAAGCTGATCGCCGCGAACGGGGACGGGGCGTGAGCATTGTCTACCTCGTGCGTCACGGCCAGGCCAGCTTCGGGCGCAGCGACTACGACAAGCTGTCGCCGCTCGGTGAGGAGCAGGCGCGCATGACGGGCGCCGCCCTCGCCGGGTGCGGCGTGAAGCCCGCCCTGCTGGTCACGGGTTCGCTTCAGCGCCAGCGCGTCACGGGTTCGCGCATGTGGGAGGAGGCCGGCTGGGAGGCTCCCGTCGACATCGACGAGGGGTGGAACGAGTACGACCACGACGCCATCGTCTACACGCACAAACCGGCGTACACGAACCAGGCCGTCATGCAGGCCGACCTCGCGCGCCGCGGCAACCCGCGCCGGGCGTTCCAGGAGATGTTCGTCGAGGCCACCGGTCGGTGGACGTCGGGTGAGCACGACGACTACGACGAGACGTTCGCCCAGTTCGCCGACCGCATCATGCTCGCGCTGGGGCGCGTGACGTCGCGGCTCTCCTCGGGGCAGGACGCCGTCGTCGTGTCGTCCGGCGGGCCGATCTCCTGGGTGGCCTCGCACCTGCTCACGAGCTCGGCGAAGGAACGCGCCGTCTCGAGTGCGGGCGCCGCGGGCGTCAGTGACGCCGCGGTGGCCGTCTGGCACAATCTCAGCGCCACGACGGTCAACGCGTCCGTGACGAAGATCCTCGTCGGGCGCACACTCACGGCACTCACGGTGAACGACCACAGCCATCTCCAAGGTCGCGAGGGGTACGTCACCTACCGTTGAGTCGCCCGTCCCCAGCCGACTTCTCACCCTCTCGGGCAGGGTTCCGAGTCGCCCGTCCGACTAGCGGCCGGCGATTCACCCCGTGAGGAAGGAGTGCCCGTGACCGAGTTGAAGCGCCCTGGTGCGGCCCTCCACTTCATCGAGTCCGGCCCGCGGAACGCCCCCGTGGTCGTGCTGGGGCACGGGTTGTTCTTCACGGGGTCTCTCTTCCACCATCAACTCGACGCACTCGGACAGCAGTACCGTTGTGTGAGTTTCGACTGGCGCGGGCACGGGCTGACGTCGGCCCGCGGCCCGTTCGCGATGAACGACCTCGTCGACGACCTCGAGGCGCTTCTTTCGACGATCAACCGGCCAGTGCACTACGTCGGGCACGGCTTGGGCGGTTCGGCGGCCTTGCCGCTCGCGGCCCGGCGCGGTGAACTCTTCCGTTCCCTCACCTTGCTCGGGGCGTCGGCGAACGCGGAGGATCCCGACGACGCGTACTGGTACCTGCGCCTGGCCAATCGCTATCGGCGCCTCGGCGGGTGGGCGGTTCGCCCGAAACTCAGGCAGGCGCTCTTCTGCGAGACGAGCCTGCGCAGCGGGCAGGTGCGGCGAGAGGTCGACCACTGGGCCGAGGAGTTCGGGCAGCCGTCGCGAGCCGAGTTGCGCCACGCGATCCGCGCGTTCGCGAACCGCCGCGGCACACAGCCAGAGGCCCACAGCCTCCGAGTTCCGACACAGCTCATCGTCGGCGAGGACGACGCCGTCAATCCGCCGTATCGCAGCAGGCGGCTCGAGGAGCTCATTTCGGGCGCCGAGGTGCACACGGTCGAAGGCGCCGGACACGCGGTACCGCTCGAATCGCCGCAGACGGTGACTCATCTGGTGCGCTCGTTCGTCGAACGCGTGGAGCACCTCCCCCGCCTCTGACGCCGCCTCCCCCGACCTGTCACGTGGGGGCCGTATCCTGGCGGCATGCGCGTTCTCGTCACCGGCGGTGCCGGTTTCATCGGCTCCCACACCGTGCTCGCCCTGCTCGAGGCGGGCCACGAACCCGTCATCGGCGACAACTTCGCGAACTCGAGCCCCAAGGTGCTTGAGCGCTTGGAGCAGATCGCCGGGCAGCCGGTGACGTGTCACGAGGTCGACCTCACCGACGTCGCAGCCACGGACGCCCTCGTCGCGGACGTGAAGCCCGACGCGGTCATCCACTTCGCCGGCTACAAAGCCGTCGGCGAGAGCGTCGAAAAGCCGCTCATGTACTACACGAACAACCTCGACTCGACGTTCGCGGTGCTCGCGGCGATGACCGAACACGGCGTGGAGAAGTTCGTGTTCTCGTCGTCGGCGACGGTGTACGGCCCGGATGCGCCGCTGCCGTACCACGAGGAGTACGAGCCGCTTCGGGCGACGAACCCGTACGGCTGGACGAAGGCGATGATCGAGCAGATCGTCACGGACGTCGCGGCCGCGAGCCCCGGTTTCAAGGCGGCGCTCCTGCGTTACTTCAACCCCATCGGCGCGCACGAGAGCGGGCTCATCGGTGAGGACCCGAGCGGCATCCCGAACAACCTGATGCCGTACATCGCGCAGGTGGCCGTGGGGCGGCGCGAGAAGCTGGGCGTCTTCGGTGACGACTACGACACGAAGGACGGCACGGGTGAGCGCGACTACATCCACGTCGTCGACCTCGCGGCCGGGCACGTTGCGGCGCTCGACCACCTCGACGCGATGAGCGAGTCGGCGCGCGCCTTCAACCTCGGCACCGGGCAGGGCACGAGCGTTTTCGAGCTGCTCCACGCGTTCGAGCGGGCGTGCGGCAAGGAGTTGCCGTACGAGGTGGGTCCGCGGCGTGCGGGCGATCTGCCGGTGACGTACGCCGACCCGACGCGCGCGCGTGAGGAGCTCGGCTGGAAGGCCGAGAAGACGATCGACGACATGTGCGTCGACACGTGGCGTTGGCAGTCGGCCAACCCGAACGGGTTCGGCGGCTGAAGCGCCGATGACGAGTTGGGCGCGCACGATCGCGGACGACCCGAACCACTCGACCTGGTACGTCGAGCGGATGCGTGGGCTGGCCGCCGACGGTGAGGATCTCGCAGGCGAGGCGCGTTTCGTCGCGGCGCTCGTCGGGCCGGGTTCGCGGGTGCTCGACGCCGGATGCGGACCAGGGCGAGTCAGCGGCGCGATGAAGGCGCTGGGGCTCTCGCCGGTCGGCGTGGACCTCGACCCCGTGCTGCTCGACGCGGCGCGTGAGGACTGGCCGGGTATCCGCTTCGAACAAGGCGACCTCGGCGCATTGCCGTCGGGCCTGCTCGAGTCTCTCGGGGCCCCGTTCGACGCCGTCGTGTGCGCGGGCAACGTGTTGCCGTTCATGGAGGACGGCGCGCAGGCGCGGGCGCTTGCTGCGTTGTTCGCGGCGGTGCGCGACGGCGGCCGCTTGGCCGTCGGGTTCGGCACGAACCGCGGGTACACGCTGGAACAGTTCGTGGCCGACGCCGAAGGCGCCGGCTGGCGCCGCGACGCGCTGTTCTCGACGTGGGAGATGCACGCACGTGACGACGAGTCCGACTTCGTCGTCGGGGTGTTCACCCGGGCGAGCTGACGCTTCGCTGCACGGCGCCGCCGAGACGGTTGACGCAGTGTGACGCACCTGACGCAGTTTGAGCCAGCTCAAACCGCGTCAACTGCACCGAAGTGCGTCACGTGCCTGCGGTCGGCCCTCTCAGGCGATGAGTGCGTAACCCTCGCGCGAGGTGATTTCGTACGCTGTAGGGTCGGCGGGGTCGGTGCGGTACCAGGCGCCGGTCGGCGAGTTCCAGACGCACACTCCATCGGTGCGCATGGCCACGGCCCACCCGCCGAACGTCTTGGCACGGTGGTGGTGGCGGCACAGCAGCTGCAGGTTCGCAGCCGACGTGGCGCCCCCGTCGGCGTACGGCACGACGTGGTCGGCATCGCAGAACTCGCCCGGGCGCATGCAACCGGGGAAGCGGCAGTGCTCGTCACGCTGCTCGACGAACCGGCGCGTGGTGATCGACGGGCGGTAGGTGAATCGCGACGTCCACCGCGTCACGCCTCGCTTCTCGTCGACGAGTGCGACTGTGAAGGCGGAACCGACCGTCCCTGCGAGGCGCTCCACGCAGGCCGCCGACACGACACCGACGCCGGGCACGTGAAGGTCGGCGACTCGCGTCGTCGGACGCTGGCCGGTTGCGACGCGTCGCCGACTTGCCGAGGCGCCGACCCCGACGCCATCACCGTTCTGCCCCGCACCGAGCGGAGCAGCGCACCCCTGACTGCGGACGACGGCACCGAATGAAACGGGCACACCGCTCCCCTGACCGGCGAAGGGCATGGTTGTGCCTGGGGTGGTGCCGTCCTCGAAACAGCGCACGGGCACGGTGAGCCGCACGATGGGGTCGAATCTCACGGAGCCGAGGAGCAGGTCGACGAAGGCATCGACCCGCGCCCGGTTCATCCGGTACCGCGTCGCGCCGCCGTGCAGACGCTCGTGTTCCTGCGCCAGCTGGCGCGCACGCGCATCGATGGCGGCCTGGACCTGCCACGCCTGGTCGGCGTCCATGACAACGGTCATCTGCGTGAGCCTGGGCTGATCGGGGTGCTCGCGGAACGAGACCTCGACGAGCGCCTCCGACGCGTCCTCATCCGCCGGCGCCGACAGCCCGAGCGAGGCAAGGAGCCGCCGCACACGACGCTTCACCGCCGCCGACCCGCCCAACAGCGCCCGGCCAGACACGAGCATCCCCTCGACGCTCTCCCGCTCGGCCGGCGCAAGGTGTTCGAGTTCGCGAAGCACCGTCTCGCAAGTCGTCATGCGTATCTCGCCCGCGCCGGCCATGACGAACATGCGAGGCAACGAGGCTCGCACGGCGTCACCCGCTTCAGCCCACGCCTCCGCCGTACCGACACGGATTCCGAGCCGGGCCGCCAGATCGTCGGCAGTGAACTCGCCGGGCACGAACTGACGCGGGTCGCTCTCCCACTGGTCGACCTCGAGAACGTCGTGTCGCGTGACGACGCGAGCGTGGGCCGCCGCGAAGGCGTGCATCGTGGCGTCGGTGCTGCGCGAGACGTACGCGGCCGTGACGGTGAGCTCTTCGAGGGCGCGTCGCTCGGCGTCGAGTTGGGCGAGTTCCTCATCAACGGTTACCGCGTCCACCGCGAGCGCCGACGACTCACCCCAGTCGATCGTCGGACGCGATGCGACCTCGAAGAGTTCGACGCCCACCGCGTGCCACGCCTCGACCCGCGCTTCGAGAGGCAGCGCACGAACGGCGGCCAGCACCTCGGCCACGTCGTCACGCTGTGTTGTCTCCACGCCTCATCTTATCGAACTTATGTTCGATTATCGAGCGAAAAGTCCGCCCAAATTTACCGGAGAGAAGCGGTCAGACACCGCCGCCAGCAGCTGACGCAGTTCGGTGCACCTGACGCACTCTGAGCCTGCTCAAACCGCATCAGCTGCACCGAAGTGCGTCAGCTGCACCAAGGCCCCCAACGCAAACGCCGCTGGGCGTCACATCTTCTCGGGCGTCTCGATGCCGAGGAGGCCGAGGCCGTCGCTGAGCACCTGCAGCGTCAGGGCGCACAGGGCGAGGCGCGAGTCGCGCACGGCGTCGTCGTCGGCCTTGAGCACCGGGCACTTCTCGTAGAAGGCCGTGAACGCCGTCGCGAGTTCGAAGAGGTACGCGGCGAGCCGGTGCGGTTCGAGCGTCTCGCCGACGAGCGCGACGACGGCGCCGTAGTCGAGCAGCTTCAGCGCGAGCGCGCGCTCGGCGTCCTCACCGATCGTGATGGCGGACGCAGGCGTCGCACCCGCGTCGGCGGCCTTGGCGAGGATCGAGCGGATACGCGTGGCGGCGTACTGCAGGTACGGGCCCGTGTTGCCGGTGAGCGCGAGCATGCGGTCGAAGTCGAACGTGTACTCGCTGTCGTGGGAGACCGACAGGTCCGAGTACTTCACCGCGCCGATGCCGACTTGGCGCGCGACGACGGCGCGCTCGGCGTCCGTCATGTCGGCCTTCGACTCCGCGACGACCTTCTCGGCGCGCTCGATGGCCTCGTCGAGCAGCTCCATGAGCCGCACCGAGTCACCCGAACGCGTCTTGAGCATCTTGCCGTCCGCGCCGAGCACCGAACCGATCTGCACGTGGATCGGCGTCGACTCCGGCCGGATGTAGCCCGCCTTGTCGGCCGCCGACCACGTCATGCGGAAGTGCAGGTTCTGCGGCGCGCCGACGACGTAGACGAGCCGGTCGCCGAGCAGATCCTGCGAGCGGTGCCGGACGGTGGCGAGGTCGGTCGTCGCGTAGCCGTAGCCGCCGTCGCTCTTGCGGATGATGAGCGGCACGGGAGCGTCGTCACGGCCGGTGAACTCGTCCTGGAAGATGCACAGCGCGCCGTCGGAGATCCGCGCGATACCGCGCGACTCGAGGTCCTCACAGATGCCCGCGAGTTCGTCGTTGTACGTCGACTCGCCCGCGAGGTCGGCGTCCGTCAGCGTCACGCCGAGCGTCGAGTACACCCGGTTGAAGTACGCCTTGGAGCGGTCCATGAGCTTGTTCCAGTGCGCCAGCGTCTCGGGGTCGCCGCCCTGCAGCAGCGTCACTCGCTTGCGGGCCCGCATGTTGAAGTCGCCCTTCGAGCCGGCCGGCTCGGCCTTCTCGGCGGTGTCGAACTTGACGCGCGCAGCCTGGTAGAAGGCGTTGGGGTCGGTCTCGAGGAGCTCCGCCTCGGGGCTGTTCTCGCCGACCTCGAGCAGGTGCTCGATGAGCATGCCGAACGGCGTGCCCCAGTCGCCGACGTGGTTCTGGCGCACGACGGTGTGCCCGAGGCGCTCGAGCACGCGCGCGAGCGAGTCACCGACGACCGTCGTGCGCAGGTGACCGACGTGCATCTCCTTCGCGACGTTCGGCGAGGAGTAGTCGAGCGGAATGACCTCGAGCTTGCTCGGGGGCAGGACACCGAGCGTGCCGTCGGCCAGGATCGTGGAGGCCTGCGCGGCCACCCAGTCCGTCGACAGCGTGATGTTAAGGAAGCCCGGGCCGGCGATCTCGACGTCCGAGATGAGCTGCATTGCAGCGGAGTCCGCCTTGAGCGCCTCGACGATGGCCGTCGCCACCTCGCGCGGGTTCTTGCCCACCTTCTTGGCGAGCGCCATCGCCGCGTTGACCTGGACGTCGGCGCTCGTCTGCTTCTTGTTGGCAGGTCGGATGACAGGGTCCGCGTCTCGCCACTCCTCGCCGAACGACGTGGCGATGGCGTTCTGAACGAAACCGGTCAACGAAGCGATGGGATCTGCCATACGTCAAGGTTAGAGCGGCGGCGCAAATCAGTTCTGCTGCGTCGCACGGCCCCGCCGGCCCACTGCGTGAGAACTCGGGCGGAACCTCAGCGAGGGCGGCGGCGTCGGACTCCCCGAGTCTGTAAGACTGACGACGAAGAATTGCACCCCACGGGAGGAAACACCATGAAGCTCCGCAGCACGGCTGCCGCCGTCGCGATCGCCGCCACCGCCACGATGGGCCTGGCGGCCTGCGGCGGCGAAGAAGCCCCCAAGGCCAAGGACGCCTGGAACGCCTCCCAGGAGTCGGCCGGCAAGTACAAGAGCATGGAGGTCAAGGCCTCGGGCAAGAGCAACGGCAAGCCGGCGAGCTTCACGATCAAGGGTGACGTCGACGGCGACCCGCAGACGCTCTCGGGCGAGATGGAGGGCGGCAAGATGGAGGCCGTCATCGTGGGCAGCAAGTCCTACATCAAGGCCGACTCCGCCTACTGGAAGTCCGCGATGGGCAACAGCGGCGCCTCGAGCGCGATGACGTCGATGATGGCCGACAAGTGGGTCGAGTCCCCCGAGAGCAACAGCGAGGACGCGAGCGACACGCTCAAGGACCTCGTCAAGGAGCTCAAGGACGACAACAACGCGTCCAACAAGAAGCTGCTGTCGGACAAGGCCACCGTCACCGACGAGAAGGTCGACGGCAAGGACGCGTGGAAGATCGAGAGCGAGGACAAGAAGGTCAAGGCCTGGGTCTCGAAGGAGGACTCGCGCGACGTCCTCAAGGTCGAGGGCTGGGAGGCCAAGACCTCGTCCTCCTCCAACGACGAGATGACGACCGTCAACTTCCTCTCGCACGACAAGGACTACGGCATCAAGGCGCCGAGCGGCGCCAAGAAGATGACCGACCTCATCAAGGGCTGACGCTCCGATGACGACGACGGCGCCGCTGCGTCCCCTCAGCGTGGCCTCGACCGTCTCCGCGCTTCTCGCGGTGACGCTTTCGGGGTGCACGATGGGCTCGGACGCGGCGGCGCCGTCGCGTCCGGGCGCGGCGACGCCGGCGTCGTCCTCGAGTTCGTCCAGCTCATCGAGCACGACACTGCCCTCCGCCACGGCTGCGTGGAGCAAGACGCAGGACCGCATCGACGCCTACACCTCGCTGCGGGTCGACGGTCGTGACGCGATGGACGAGAAGTCTCCACGGGCGATCATCACCGGAGACCTCGACACCGACCCGAGCGACATCGTTTTCACGAGCGACGAGATCGGCAACTTCACGTTGCGGCGCATTGGCTCCGACATCTACCTCAAGGGCGACGACGCCTACTGGAAGGCCGTCGCGCAGGACGACCCCACGCTCCCGGACGCGTCGTCGTTCGCCGACCGCTGGGTCAAGGCACCTGCGTCGACCTGGGAGGACAACGATCTCGACGACATGTCGATCAAGCCGATCTTCGACGCGATGACCGACGACAGCGACCCTAAGTGGAAGACGCTCGCCTCCGACGACGCCGAGCTCACCCGAGACACCGTCGACGGGGTGGAGGCGTACAAGATCACTGGCGCCGACGGTGACACCGTCGTCTGGGCGAGCGCCGACGGCAAGTACAACCTGCTCAAGATCGAGGACGCCTCACCCGGTGAGGACGAGTTCGCCCTGGCCTCCTTCTCGCGCTGGAACGAGAAGTTCGAGGTCACCGCCCCCAAGGGCGCGCTCGACCTGGGTTCTGCCGACCCCGAATCCGGCACCGAGAAGACGACCTGACGCTCTGGTGGCGCGCCGAACCCGCGTGCCATGATGAGCGCGCAGTCGAGCGCTCGCTCCGATTGACGACCCCTCGGAGACGAACCGCCTTGACAACCACCCCTCGCGCTCGCCGCGTGCAGGCTCTCGTCAGCGCGCCGCTCGCCCTCGCCGTTCTCGGTGGATGCAGCGTCGCCGGCAAGAGCGTCGCGCCGGCGAAGACCACCTTGAACTCGAGCACCACGTCGACCACCCCGGCCGCCACACCGAGCACGGACAATCTGCCGAGCACCGACAACCTGCCGACCGCGTCCGTCCTCATCTCGCGAGCCCAGGACGTGCTCGTCCGGACGAAGACTCTCACCATCCGCACGACGATCACCGTGCCCGGCGGCGAAATGTCCACCACGACGAGACGGGGCCGAATCATCGGTACGCCCCAAGCACTGACCTACACGCAACTCGACCACGGCACAGAAGAACTGCGCCTCATCGGCGCGACGCTCTACGTCAAGGGAGATGCGACGTACTGGGGCGAGTACGCCACTGACTACGCGAACCGTTGGACGCGTTCGCCCGACGACGAATGGACACGCACCGCCATCGAGGACATGACAATCGTGCCTCACGTCGACGAACTCCTCGAGGAGGACAGCGAGATCGTCCAGGCGCTCACCGGCAAGGCCGCCTCGGTCACCATGGAGACACTGGACGGGCAGCGGATGTACTGCGTGGAGAACGAAAACGGTGTGCTGAGGGCCTGGATCGATCCCAAGAGCAATCAGATCCGCAAGGTCGAGGGGTACGGGACCGACGGCGATGGCACCGGCATCGACGAGCTCTCCGGTTACGACGGTGACTACTCCGACATCGTGGCCCCGAAGACCACCCTGACGCGTCCGCCCGTCGAAGCCTCCTCCACGACCTGATCCCACCCACCCGACACGCCGGGCACTTTGGGCGCGCCACGCGCGTTTGGCACAGTGGCTCACCGCCGAGCCTCCCCGACGCGATACGGAGTCACCCCTCATGACGCTGCGCACCACGGCTGCCGCCACGCTGACGACGGGCGCCGCCCTCCTCGCCCTGAGCGCCTGCGGCGGAACCCCGAGCGCCGCTGACCTCACGAAGGACGCCAAGTCCTCGTCGACGTCCGCCAAGTCGACCTCCGTCGACATCGTCGGCTCCGTCAACGGCACGCGCACGACGTTCAGCGCCTACGGCGCGACGAACGGCTCCAACCAGAAGCAGATCCAGACGCAGGGCAAGGCCTCCTCCGAGGGGCTCGTCATCGGCAAGCAGGCCTACCTCAAGGCCAACACCGACTTCTGGCAGCAGATCGGCGCCAACGCCACCGACGCGAAGAAGCTCAACGGCAAGTGGTGGAAGGGCGCGGCCAACGATCCCGCCTCCAACCCGGCGCTCGACGTCAAGCAGATGCTCACCGAGTTCTTCGACTCCGAGGACGGTAAGAAGCTTGCGTCGAAGGACGCCAAGGTCGCCGAGACGAAGACCGCGGGCAAGGACACGTACACCGTCAGCGCCTCCGACGCAAAGGACGCGGTCAAGCTCGTCGTCACCCGTGACGACAAGCCGCAGGTCGTCAAGATCGAGAACTACAGCTCGAAGCTGACGAACACGAAGGCGAACTACACGTTCTCGAAGTGGAACTCCGTCGAGACGTACAAGGCCCCCTCGGGAGCGAAGCCGATCACGTCCGTGCTGGGCGGCCAGTCCGGTTCCGGCGCATCGGGTTCCACGGGCAAGTGAGGCCCGTGACACATCCCACCCGCAAGTGAGGACCTAGGTCCTCTGGAGATCGGAAACTCCTGAGTAGCCTTTCTTGTGAAAGTCTTCACAAGTCTCGTCGAGGGGTCACAACCGATGGATGTCCTGGAACTGGCGCGGTGGCAGTTCGCCATCACGACCGTTTACCACTTCCTGTTCGTGCCGATCACGATCGGCCTTTCGGCCCTGGTCGCCGGCTACCACACCGCATGGCTGCGCACGGGTAACACCCAGCACCTGCGCCTCGCCAAGTTCCTCGGCAAGTTGTTCACCATCAACTTTGCCCTGGGCCTCGTCACCGGCATCGTGCAGGAGTTTCAGTTCGGCATGAACTGGAGCGACTACTCGCGCTTCGTCGGTGACATCTTCGGTGCGCCGCTCGCGATCGAGGCGCTGCTCGCGTTCTTCCTCGAGTCGACGTTCCTCGGCCTGTGGATCTTCGGCTGGGGCCGCCTGCCGCGCAAGATTCACGCCGCCTGCATCTGGCTCGTGCACATCGGCACGTTGCTGTCGGCGTACTTCATCCTCGCCGCCAACTCGTTCATGCAGAACCCGGTCGGCTACCGCTTCAACCCGGAGACCCAGCGCGCCGAGCTCGTCGACTTCGGCGCCGTGCTGCTCAACAAGGTGCAGCTCGTCACCTTCCCCCACGTCGCGTTCAGCTCGTACATGGTCGGCGGCGCCGTCGCCATGGGCGTCATGCTCTGGAACCTGCGCAAGCGCACCCTCGAGGCCCGCGCGGCCGCTGACGCCGTCGAGACGGGCGGCGCGACGAAGGTCGCCCCCACCGCCGACGACCTCACGATGTACCGCAAGGCCTCGCGCGTCGGCGCCATCGTCATGCTCGTCGCGAGCCTCGGCGTCGTCGTCACCGGAGACCTCCAGGGCAAGGTGATGACCGAGGTGCAGCCGATGAAGATGGCCGCCGCGGAAGCCCTCTACGACACATACGAGAAGGACGCCCCGTTCTCGATCTTCACCGTCGGCACCCGCGACGGCAAGGAGGAGAAGTTCGCCGTCACCGTGCCGAACCTGCTCAGCTTCCTCGCCACGGGCGACTTCCACGGCAAGGTCGAGGGCGTCAACGACCTCGAACCGGAACTGCAGAAGAAGTTCAACGAGGGCAAGCTCACCTCCGCGGACAGCTACACGCCCAACATGATGTGGTCGTACTGGAGCTTCCGCTGGATGATGGGCTGGGGCGGCATCTGCATGGCCATCGGCGTGTGGGTCCTGTGGATCACCCGTAAGGGTCGCAACCCCGTCAACCGCTGGATGGGCCCCGCCGCCCTCGTCGGCGCCCTGTCCCCCGTCTTCGCCATGAGCATCGGTTGGATCTTCACCGAGATCGGCCGCCAGCCGTGGGTCGTCTACGGCGTCATGACGACGAAGCAGGGCGTCAGCCCGAGCGTCTCCGCCGGCGAGGTGCTCACCTCGATGATCGTCTACACGCTCCTCTACGGAGCACTCGCCGTGGTCGAGGTGAAGCTCTTCATGGACTACATGAGGAAGGGCGCCGAACCCGTCGCCGACGACGGGGAAGACCTGCCCGGTGGGCACTCCGACGGTTCGAAGAACGACGACGAACTCTCGTTCGCGTACTGACAGGGAAGTTGAACGATGGAACTCACCACCTTCTGGTTCATCATCATCGGCGTCCTGTGGACGGGCTACTTCGTCCTCGAGGGCTTCGACTTCGGCGTCGGCATGCTCCTGCCGGTGCTCGGCAAGGGCAAGGCGGACTCGACGGATCAGGTGACGGACCCCGTCACCGACCACATCGGCGAGAACGAGAAGCGCCGCCGCGTGCTGCTCAACACGATCGGCCCGGTGTGGGACGGCAACGAGGTGTGGCTGCTCACCGCCGGTGGCGCGACGTTCGCGGCGTTCCCGAACTGGTACGCGACGCTGTTCTCCGCGGCCTATCTGCCGCTGCTCATCATCCTCGTCGGCCTCATCGTGCGGAACATGGGCTTCGAGTACCGCCACAAGCGTGACTCGGTGGCGTGGCGCAAGGGCTGGGACACGGCAATCATCGTCGGCTCGTTCATCCCCGCGATCCTGTGGGGTGTCGCCCTGACGAACATGGTGCGCGGCCTGCCGATCAACGCCGACATGGAGTTCACCGGCAACCTCTTCACGCTGCTCAACCCGCTGTCGCTGCTCGGCGGTGTCGTGACGATGCTCGTGTTCATGACGCACGGCTGCTTCTTCGTCGCGCTCAAGACGGACGGCGCCATCCGCCACGACGCCCGTGCGCTCGCGACGAAGACGGGGCTTGCCGCTGCCGTGCTCGCCGTCGTGCTGCTCGTGTGGCTCGGCATCGAGGTCGGAACTGTGACCTCGTGGGTGACGTCGGTGCTCGTGGCTCTGTTCTTCCTCGCGGCTCTCGCGTTCAACCTGCGCGGCAAGGAGGGCGCAGCCTTCGCGGGCACGTTCGTGGCCATCGCGCTGTTCGTGCTGACGTATTTCGTCATGCTGTTCCCGAACGTCATGCCGAGCACGACGAACGCGGCCTGGTCGCTCACCACGGAGAACGCGTCGAGCTCGCACCACACGCTCGTCATCATGACGTGGGTGGCGCTCATCTTCACGCCGCTCGTGGTGCTCTACCAAAGCTGGACGTACTGGGTCTTCCGCAAGCGCATCACGACCAAGCACATTCCGGAGGCCGTCGACCCGAGCAGGCCCGACCCGATCAAGGTGCACTGAGGCTCGCCCGGTCGCACGAGGACGCCGCCGCCCGATTCGGGCGGCGGCGTTCTGATGTTCCCTGCTGGTTGCGCTGCGAAGTCGAACTGAGCGGCATCTCGAAACGGCGCACTCGGGCGCCCTCCTCCTGACAAGCTGACGCCATAGAACAGCCGGGCAACGGAGGAAAGATGACAACCAACGTCGAAGAGATCGTCGCGGCGATACGCGGTGGAAAGGGCCTGCCGTGGTCCGACGAGAAGGTCTACGAGCAGAAGGAACACTTCTTCCCTGCTACCTGGCGCGCCAAGTGGCCCGAAGGGACGCCCCTCGCGCCGTACCTGCGTTCTGCCGAGGCGGGTTCACCGGCACGGCGAGACGTGACCCGCCGCGAGATCTTCAACGCCGCCGAGAAGGTTGCAACGCCCGAGGACGCACTGGATCTCTACGTGCTCATGTGCGGCTGGGGCGCCGGTTTCCAAGGTCTGACTAGTTACCGCTGCCAGCGGCCCCTTTCCGACCCGGGGATCACGACCAAGCTGTTCGACTCCTACCAGGCCATTCGCGGCGGCGCCGACCCTGTCGACGTCTACCGCGACCTCCAGTCCGGTGGCTTCAAGATCAAGTACTTCGGCCCGGCGTTCTTCACGAAGTGGATCTACTTCCTCGGGTACGAGCTGCCTGACACAACCCACCCGAAGCCGCTGATTCTCGACTCCCGCGTTGCCACCACCCTGGGGTGGAAGTCGTGGGGGTGGACCCCCGAGGAGTACAGACAATACCTCTGCCTCGCGGCCGAAGTCGCGGAGCGTCTCGGCGTCGAGCCGCACGTCGTCGAACACGCCCTCTACGCCCTGCGTGGTGACGTCGTTATCGACGAGCCCGAGGCGGGACTGCGCTCCATCGTGGTCAACGGTGTGCCCGAGGAGGTGCGCACCCAGCTCGAACGGCAGGCAGCGGCGCATGGGCGGACCTTCGAAGACTACGTTCTGAAGGTACTCATCGACGCAACCGAACAGCCGTCGCGGTAACGCTCTGCGAGAGCAGCCGCACGCCGTCGGCAAACTCGCCACCCGCGAGGGCGCCAAAAGTGTGAAGGGGATGGTGTCCGGGCCTTGGCCCCGGCCCACCGCACAGGCGATCTCATCCCGACCGTTCGGGCCCTGTTCGTGCTTGCATGAACGTATGAAGAAACTCATCAACGACGCGGACGCCGTGGTTCGGGAATCGCTCGAGGGACGCGTGCTGCTTCAGCCGAACGTCAGCCTGCTCGGCTCGAGCCAGACGGTCGTTCGCACCGACCGGGTCGTGAACGATGACAACCGCGCGACGGTGCCGGTGGCGTTGATCTCCGGCGGCGGCGCGGGTCACGAGCCGGCGCACGCCGGATACGTGGCACACGGCATGCTGACGGCCGCCGTCAGTGGCGGCGTGTTCGCCTCGCCCAGCGTCGACGCGGTGCTCGACGCCATCCGCGCCGTCACCGGTGACGCCGGCTGCCTGTTGATCGTCAAGAGCTATACCGGCGACCGCCTCAACTTCGGAATGGCCGCCGAACTCGCCCGCCATGACGGCCTCGACGTCGAAATGGTCGTCGTCGGAGACGACGTGGCGCTCAGCGACGACGACACACACGCAGGACGGCGCGGTCTCGCGGGTACCGTCCTCGTCCACAAGGTAGCGGGAGCCGCTGCGGAATCCGGGAGCACACTGCGAGAGGTGCACGACGTGGCCACACGGGTGACCGGACACCTCGGCACCATGGGCGTCGCCCTCGCCCCCTGCACCACCCCCGGCGCGGACGCACCGAGCTTCGAACTCGGTGACGACGAGATCGAGCTCGGCCTCGGCATCCACGGTGAACCCGGCGTCGAGCGCACGCGCCTCACCAGCGCCGACGACATCGCACAGACGCTCGTCGGGCGGATCCTCGACGACCGCGAGATCGTCGACGGTGACCGCGTCGTCGCCCTCGTCGGCACCGCCGGCGCCACCCCGCCGAGCGAACTCGACATCGTCGCGCGGGGTGCGCACACCGCCCTGACGAATCGGGGCGTCGTCGTCGAGCGTCTCTGGGCCGGCCCGGTACTCACCTCCCTCGACATGTCCGGTGCGCACGTGTCACTCCTGCCCGTTGACGACGGTCTTCTCGACCTGCTCGACACACCCACCGCGTCGCCCGCGTGGCCGGGGTTCCCGGACGCTCGGCGCCCGGCCCTCAGCGTCGTGACGACCCCTGAATCCGCCGACCGCGCTGGGGGCCCGGCGGGCGAGGCCGACCCGTTCGTGCGCCAGGTCATCGACGCTGCCTGCGAGCGCCTTCTGCGCGCACGCACCGAACTCGATGCGGCCGACCAGCACGTCGGCGACGGCGACCTCGGATCGGCGCTCGCTCGCGGCGCCCGGGCCTGGCTCGACGACCCCGGCGAAGGCGACGCGGCCTCGTTGCTCCAGGAACTCTCCGCGCGATGCCGACGGGCGATCGGCGGCACGTCGGGCCCGCCGTACGGGATGCTTCTTCTGCGCGCCGCGCAGGCACTCGCGGACGGGGCGTCGTGGGGTGACGCTTTGCGTGCTGGCGTCACGGGCGTCCGGGAACTCGGCGGCGCCCAGCCCGGTGACGGCACGATGGTCGACGCCCTGGAGCCTGCCGCGGACGCGGCCGATTCGGGCATCGACGCCGTCGTGACGGCTGCTCGGGAGGGTGCCGCCCGAACTTCGGACGCCGTCGCCACCAAGGGGCGCGCCAGCTATCTCGGTGAGCGCGCGAAGGGGTACGAAGACCCGGGCGCCACTGCCGTCGTCATGTGGCTGGAGGCCGTGCGAGAAGCAATGTCACAGCAGTGACACGCGGTTCTTTCGTCTGAGCACGGTCGCGGAGCGTCCGCTCGCGCCGGCGCTGTTCACCGACTACCGCGGCACCTCGACGAACGTCGTCACGCGGGTGACGGCGGGGCGGCGCGGGGTGGAACTGAACCCGAAGTTCGGCTCGGGCGCGACGTCGGCCAGCGCTCCCACCGGCTCGCCCGCCCACGTGCCCTCGATGTGCTCGACGGCATGCAGATCCTGGGCGAGATAGTGCTCGCGCCGCCCGTTGCCCGCCGTACCCGAGGTGCGCACGCCCGTCATCACCCGGCGCGCCACGGGGTCGATGAGGCGGGCCGTGAGCGGGTGGACGAGCGGCCCGCGCACCGGCAGCAACGGCGCAGCCAGGAGCAGTCGCCCTCCCACTGCGAGCGACAGCTGCAGCTCACCTGCCTGGACCACCCAACGCTCACCCCCGTCACGAACCGAGCGATCCACCACGACATCGACGAGCGTCACCCCATCGAACTGGTAGGTGCCCGAGACGTACTCGGCCACCTGCTCGCTCGGGGCCAGCAACTCCCGGCACCCGTCGGGGTGCGCCACCATGACGTCGGCGAACGCACCGAGGGGCGAACGCTCCCACACCCCGACGACGAAGCGCCGCCCGGACGTCGAGCCTGCGCCCGCGATGTAGCCGTCGAAGCGGTCGCGTCGGTACGTCGTCATGCCGTTCCTCCCTCAGCGAGAGCCGTGGCGCCTTCGCGCTCACGCGCCGAGCGACCCTCCCGGTCTCGCTCGAGCCATCCCATCACGGATGTCACGGCGATGCCGTGCACGACGACGCAAGTCGACGCTGCTCAAGCTGCCCGCCGGCGCTCGTCGGCCGACGTCCGGGCGCATCGAGGTGCCGAGCACACACCTCGTCTCGCAGCGGGGTTGCTCACGACACGCCTGTCCATCAGCGCGAGCCCGGCTCTCTTCTGCGCGCTCACCTCGCTGGTCGTCCTCGTCGCGAGAATCCCCCTGATGCGCGGGGCAGCGGACTGAGCCCGTTCATCTCGCACGACGAGGCGCCACGCCACGTGAGAGCCGAGCCCAATCGGCCGTCCGCCGGCCGCCCGTGAACACCGAAGGCGCCTGGACCCCACGGGGATCCAGGCGCCTTCGGCATGTTCGCGCGTCGCGCAGCCAGGCTCAGCTCAGGCGCTCGAGCAGCTTCTTGGCGAGCGCCTCGGACGATGCCGGGTTCTGACCCGTCAGCAGGTCACCGTCGACGACGGTGAACGGCTGCCAGGCGGGGCCGGTCGAGACGTCAGCGCCGAGTTCGCGCAGCCGGTCCTCCAGCAACCACTTGGCCTTGTCAGCCTTGCCGGCGGCCTTCTCCTCCTCATTCGAGAAGCCGGTGATCTTGCGTCCGGCGACGACGGGCTCGCCCGCCGACGTCCGCGCCGGAAGCAGCGCCGCCGGGCCGTGGCACACGATCGCGACAGGCTTGCTGCCCTCGAGCGCGTCCGCGATGAGCTTGCCGGACGTGGCGTCCTGCGCAAGGTCTTCCATCGGGCCGTGCCCACCCGGGTAGAACACCGCGTCATAGTCGCCGAGGACGACGTCCTCGAGCTTCATGGGGTGCTGCAGGCCGTCGATCGCGTCGAGGTCAGGACGCACGTCCGCGCCGCCGTTCGCGTCGGGGGCGAGGCTGACCTCATCGGCCACCGGCGTCACACCACCGGGCGTGGCAAACGTGACCGAGTGACCTGCCCCGGTGATCAGACGGTAGGGGGTGAGAAGTTCTTCCGCCCAGTATCCCGTCGGGACGCTCGAACCGTCGGCCAGGGTCCAGGAGCGGGCGCCGGTGACGACGAAGAGAACGTTGGACATGTCAATCTCCTTGGTGATTCAGTGCGCAGCAGCGCGTGGCGTTCGCGTCGGGGCGAGTCGGCACTTGTTGTAGGTGAGGCACTTCTCTTGGGTGCGAAGCGGTGAGATCAGCGACGCGAACCGCGTCGGGGGAACCCAGCCGCCGACAGCGCCGCAGCGATGAGGGCGGGCTGGCCGAACAGGCGGACGAGGCGCTTGGTGTCGGTGTCGAGGCCGAATGCGTCGTGCCGCTCGGCGTACTGGCTGATGTTGCCGGGGAAGATCGCGGCGTAGAAGGCGGCGAGCGCCACCCCCACCGCGGCGCGACGCTGCGGCAGGGTGAGCATCGCCGCACCGAGCGCGACCTCGACGACACCGGAGGCGAGGACGACGACGTCCTTGTCCATCGGAAACCAGTCCGGCACCTGCGCCTGGAAGTCCTTGCGGGCAAACGTGAGGTGCGAGACACCGGCGAACGACATGAAGGTTCCGAGGCCGAGACGGGCCACCTCCTGCCCACGGGTCGCCGGCGGGGCCGGCTCGGCAAGTGATCGGACGGATTCGATCAGTCGGGTGAAACGAGTCATGGTTGTTCCCTCCTCGCGTCGCGGGTCACGACGCATCGATCACTTGGCGACGCGGACGAGCTTCGTGTTGGCGAATTCGCCGAAGCCCCAGCGTCCGAGCTCACGCCCATAACCGGAGCGGCGCACACCACCGAATGGCAGGCCGGCCTTCGTCGTGCCGTGCTCGTTGACATAGGTCATGCCCACCTCGAGGCGTCGGGCGATCTGCTCCGCCTTGTCGGTGTCCTTGCCCCAGACGGAGCCGGACAGGCCGAAGGAGGAGTCGTTGGCGAGCTCGACGGCTTCGTCGATCGAGTCGTAGGAGTAGACGACGGCGACGGGCCCGAAGATCTCCTCCTTGAAGGCGTCCATCTCACGCGTGACACCGGTGAGCACGGCGGGGGCCATCCAGGCGCCGTCCTGCTCGAGCGCCGTGCCACCCGTGCGCAGGGTCGCACCCTGCTCGACGGCGCGCTCGACCTGAGCGATCGCGTCGTCGCGAGCCTCGACCGACGAAAGCGGGCCCATGTCCGTGCCCTCGTCGTCCGGGTTGCCGACCTTTATGCCCTCGACGGTGGCGACAACGCCGTTGACGAAGTCGTCGAACATCGTCGACGGCACGAAGATGCGCTTCGGGGAGTTGCAGGCCTGCCCGGCGTTGCTCATGCGCGCGGTGGCGACGGCCTTCGCCGTCTCGGCGACGTCGACGTCGTCGAGGACGATGAGCGCGTCCGAGCCACCGAGTTCGAGGACGCTCTTCTTGAGGTTCTGCGACGCGGTCTCGGCGACGGCCTTGCCGGCGCCCTCGCTACCGGTCAGGGAGACGCCGCGCACGCGCGGGTCCTCGATGATCGACGTGATCTGCTCGTTGCTGACGAACAGGTTGATGTAGGCATCCTGCGGCACACCCGCGGCGTGGAGGATCTCTTCGATCAGTTCGGCCGTGCGCGCGCAGATCGAGGCGTGCTTGAGCAGGATCGTGTTGCCGAGCATGAGGTTCGGCGCGACGAACCGCGCGACCTGGTAGTGCGGGAAGTTCCAGGGCATGACGCCCATGAGCACACCGATCGGGTCGGTGACGACGAGCGACTTCGCGTCGTCGCCGATGTTCAGCTGCTCCTCGACGAGCAGCTCCTCACCGTGCTCGGCGTACCAGCGGAAGATCGACGACGCGAGCGCGACCTCACCCTGCGCCTGCGCGAGCGGCTTGCCCATCTCGGCGCCGATGACACGGGCGAGCTCGTCGGCGCGCTCGTCGTAGAGGTCGGCGACCTTGGCGAGGACGGAGGCGCGCTCGGACGCGTCCGTCGTGCGCCACGTGCCGAACGCGGCGTCGGCGCGCTCGATGGCGCGGGTGACGTCAGCATCCGTCGCGGAGTTGTACTCCTTCTCGACGACGCCGGTGGCGGGGTTTTCGGTGCGGTAGGCCATGAGGTCTCTCCTTCAGATCGATGAGCTCTCTCATCGACCACAACACCACCGGCCCCCAGAAGCATTCCTGCACGCAGTTTTTCACCTCGAGGGGTGAAGAAACGCGCCCGCGTGTGCGGCCCTGCCAGCCCGGCGCCGGGGTGCAGCGCAGGCGCCCTCGGGGCGCAGGTGGATCAAGCGTCCGCGAGCGCCCGACGGTGGTTCGTGCGGTGACGTTCGAGCCAGTTCATCGCGGGCGTGACGGCGATGCCGTGGACGACGACACTCGCGATCATGACGACGGCGACCGTCGACCAGAGCCACTCCGCGCCGTCGAAGGACGCCTTCCCCGTCGCGTAGGCGACGTAGAAGACCGTGCCGATGCCGCGGACGCCGAAGAACGCCGTCACCCACCGCTCCTGCGACGTGAGGCCGACGGCGCGGTCGGTGTCGTCACGGCGACCTGCGAGGCTGATCCAGCCCGAAGCCGGGCGGATGAGGAAGATCAGCACGAGTGCGATGACGACGCTGCGCCAATCCGCGTGCGCAAGAAGCCCGTTCGTCGCCGACGCGCCGAGCAACAGAAGCATGAGCAGCGTGAGGATCTGCTCGAGCCGCTCGATGAACGAGTGCATGTCCGCGTGATAGCTGTGGCCGCGCTCGCTGGCGCGGAGCACGAGACCGCAGACGAACACGGCGAGGAATCCGTAGCCGCCGGCCACCTCCGTGAGGCCGTACGCCGTCATGATGGCCGCGAGCGCCGCGAGCGGCTCCCCCGCGTCGGCGAGCCGGTACTGCTTGTGCGGCAGCCGGAAGAACAGCTTGCCGAGCACCCACCCGACGAGGGCGCCGCCGGCGGCACCGATGGCAACCTTGCCGATGAGATCCCACCCGACCCACGTGAGGGCCCAGTGCGACGGTGCGCCCTCCATCGTCCACGCGATCGCGGCGTAGATGAACGGGAACGCGAGGCCGTCGTTGAGGCCGGCCTCGGAGGTGAGGGCGAAGCGCACCTCGTCGGACTCGTCGATCTCCTCGTCGCCGACACCCATCTCCTGCGTCTCGGGGCCGGCGACCTGGACGTCGGAGGCGAGCACCGGATCGGTCGGTGCAAGTGCAGCGCCGAGGAGCAGCGCCGTCGGCGCCGCAATGCCCATGCCCCACCCGAGCAGCGCCACCGCCGCGATGCACAGCGGCATCGCGACGCCGAGCAGACGCCACGTCGCTGCCCACGCGCGCCAGGACGAGCCGTGACGCAGGCGCAGCGGGCGGTCGAGCGCGAGCCCGACGCCCATGAGCGCGACGAGGACGGTGGCCTCGGCGGCGTGGACGAGGAACGTGTTGTGCATGGCCGGGTCGAGCGAGAAGCCCTCCGGCAGCGGCATGAGACCGAACAGCACACCGACGCCGAGCAGCACAAGCGGTGTCGAGATCGGCACGCTGCGCACGAGCGTCGGGAGGAAGACGGCGAGCAGCAGCGCCACTCCGCCGAGCAGCCAGGTCATGTCGACAGCCACGCCGCCACCTCTCGTTGTTCGTCCGTGCCTCCCTGAGATTAAGGCGTGCCACATGACGACGGCCACCGTTCGCCCCATCCCGTGCCCGCGAACGCCGGCGGGTGCGGGACAATGAGACCCATGCGCCCGTTCGACCCCGCCCTGCTGCGCGCCGTGCCTGCCACCCGGCTGCCGGTCGTGCTGCTCGCCCTCATCGGAGGGCTCAGCGGAGCCGTCGCGATCGCCCAGGCCGTCGCCGTGGCGCACCTCGTCGTCGCCGTCGTCGAGGGCCACTCGTTCTGGACGCCCGGCCTGTGGGTCCTGGGCCTCTTCACCCTGCGCGGGGTACTCAACGCATCGACCGAGACGGTGGCCGCCCACGCCGGCGCACGCATCTCCGGGGCGCTGCGCGAGGGCGCGATGCGCCGCTGGATGACGCAGACGGCGGACGAACGCCCCGGCCCCAGCGCCATGCTCACCATGGCCACGAAGGGCGCGGCCGCCGTCGAACCGTACGTCGCGCGCTACCTTCCGGCCCTCGTGACGGCTGGCGTCGTGCCGGTGCTCGCCATCGCCGCGATGCTCGTCGTCGACTGGCCGAGCGCCCTCATCGTCATCGTCACGCTGCCGCTCCTGCCGGTCTTCGCAGCGCTCATCGGCCGCTACACCCAGCGCGCCACGGCGGAACGCTGGGTCGAGACGACGATGCTTGCCGGCCACTTCTCCGACGTCGTCGCGGGCCTTCCGACGCTCGTGGCCTACGGACGGGGCGAGCACCAGGTCGCGCAGATCCACCGCGTCGGCGAACGTCACCGCTCGGCCACGATGCGCACGCTGCGCATCGCCTTCCTCTCCTCCGCAGCGCTCGATCTGCTCGCGACGATCTCCGTCGCCATGGTCGCCGTCGCCGTCGGCCTGCGCATGGCCCACGGCGACGTCTCGCTGCTCACCGGCCTCATGGCCATCCTCATCGCGCCCGAGGCGTACTGGCCGATCCGCCGCGTCGGGCAGGAGTTCCACGCGGCGGCCGACGGCGTCGAGGCCATCGACTCACTCCTCGCGGGCAGCGACGCCCGGCCGTGGCACGCGCCCGCCCCCGAACAGGCCGGCGGCCTCGCGCGCGCCATGCTGAGCGGCGTCTCCTACACCTACCCCGGCCAGCAGAGCCCGGCCGTCAGCGGTGTCACCTCCGTCGTGCGCGACGGCCTCACCGCCCTCACCGGCCCGAGTGGATGCGGCAAGTCGACGCTGCTCGAAGTGCTCGCCGGCGCGCGCCGCCCGACGGCGGGGCGCCTCGAGGTGCCGAGCACGCACCTCGTCTCGCAGCGTCCGTTCATCGCGCCGATGTCAGTGCGCGCCAACCTGACGCTGGGCAACGACGCGAGCGTCGACGAGATCCGCGAGGCCATGGCCGCCACCGGCTTCGACGACGTCGTCCTCGGCATGCCCGACGGCGTCAACACCTCCCTCGGCGACGAAGGGTTCGGCCTCTCCGCGGGCCAGCGCGCCCGCCTCGTCCTGACGCGCGCGTGGCTCTCCGACGCCGCCATCGTCCTGCTCGACGAGCCCACCGCTCACCTCGACCCGGCGAGTGCTGCGGACATCCGTGAGTCGATCGTCGCGCTCGCCGCGCGCAAGCCCGTCGTCGTCGTGACGCACGACGAGGAACTCGCGGCCCGCGCCGACAACCAGTGGCGTCTCACGGCCCGCCCGATCCGCGACGAGGTGACGGCATGACCTCCGAAACGCAGGAGCGACGCCCGCTGTTCAAGCCGGTGCGCGGCGTGACGCTCGCCGGGCTCATCGGTGCGCTCGCGTTCGCGTGTGGCGTTGCGCTGACGGCTACGTCGGGCTGGCTCATCGTGCGCGCCAGCGAGCGCCCCGTCGTCCTCACCCTGCTCACCGCCATCGTCGCCGTGCGTGCGTTCGGTATCGGACGCCCGGTGTTCCGCTACGTCGAGCGACTCGTCTCCCACAACGCCGCGCTGGCCGACCTCACGGATCGTCGAACCGCGGCCTACCGCCAGCTCGTGCCGCTCACCCCGGCACGCCTGGGCACGAAGCGCCGCGCCGACCTTCTCTCCGGCGTCGTGCGCGACCTGGACGACGAGGTCGACATCCAGGTGCGCGTCGTCGTCCCGCTCATCACGACGGTCGGTGCCGCGCTCGTTGCCGTCGTCACGACGTTCGTCGTCCATCCGCCCGCGGGCTTCGTCGTGCTCGGCTCGGTCGTCGCGGCGGCCCTCGTGGGCTGGATCGACCTCGCGCTCGAACGCCGCGGCCAGGCGGCGTCGCTCGCGGCGCGCGGCCAGGTCGACCGGGTGGCGCACCTCGTGGCGTCCGGAGCGAACGAGCTCGGCGCCATCCGCGCCACTGACGAGCCGATGACGTGGCTCGCGTACGCGCAGAAGAACGTCGAGAAGGCCGCGTTCGCCCAGTCGCGCGGCCGCGCCGCCGGAGTGGCTCTCGCGCTCGCCGTCACGGGAGTGGCAACCCTCGCCATGGCGTGGGTTCTCGACGGCGAGGTCGAGGCCGGAACGATCAACGGACCCTTCGCTGCGCTGCTGCTCCTCACCCCACTCGCCCTCGGCGACGTCGTCGGCCTCATCCCCGACGCCGTGGGCTCGCTCGCCCGCTCGTCCGCCGCCCGCGACCGTCTCGAAGCGCTGCTCACGCAGGAGCCGGCGGTGCGGGATTCGGGCTCGGAGGCTGCGCCGGACGAGACGGTGCCGCACCTGCGCGTGCGTGACCTGACGGCTTCGTGGGCCGGCGAGAAGACCGACCTCGGGCCTGTCACCCTCGATGTCGCACCCGGTGAGCACATCGCCGTCACCGGCCCCAACGGGTGCGGCAAGTCGACACTTCTCGCCGTCCTCGCGCGCCACCTCGACCCGACCGGCGGAACGTACGCCTGGGGCGAGCGTGACGTCCGCGACCTCCCGCTGGACGCCGTGCGCGACGGCATAGCCTTCGTCGACGACGACCCGCACCTGTTCGCCGGCTCGCTGCGCGCCAACCTCCTGCTCGCCCGCCCTGACGCGGACGACGCGGACGTGCTTCGCGCGCTCGAGCGTGCCGGCCTCGGGCCGTGGATCGCGGAACTCGGCGAGGGACTCGACACGCACCTCGGCGAATACCTCGTGAGCGCCGGACGTTCGGGGGCCGAGTCGGTGGCCACCGCCACCGAGCGCTCGATCAGCGGCGGCGAGAGGGCGCGCCTCGGCATTGCGCGGGCGCTGCTCTCCGAGCGTCCCGTCATCCTGCTCGACGAGCCCGTCGCCCACCTCGACGGACCGACCGCCGACGCCGTCGTCCGCGACCTGCTCACCGCGAGCACCGGACGCACCGTCGTCATGGTGAGCCACCACCCCATCGCGTTCGACGCGCTCGACCGCGTGATCGACCTGCCCGCCGTCACGAGCTGAGCTTCGACGGTTCCTGCGCACGAACCGCATGGCCGTACGCCACGAGCCCCACACCGCGTTGGTGTGGGGCTCGTTTGTCGTTCAGTTCGGTTCAGCCACCGAAGAGCTTGCCGAAGATGCCTTTCTTCGGCTCGCTCACGGCCGAGCGTTGCGCCGTCGAGGGCGCCTGTCGCGGGGCGGACACGACCTCAGGTGCCTGCGTCGAAACGCCCCCGCGCGATTCGTACGCGCGTAGCGTCTCGCGGGCCTTGACGAGGAAAGCATCGACGCTCGCGGCGTCGTACCCTCTGCGCCCGAAACCACGCGCCCGCGTGAACGCCACGTCGTCGATCGAACGAGACGTGACCACGCCCTGACGCGGCGCGCCCTGCTCGTAGCCGCGAAGGGTGATCACAAGGGAATCGAGGAAGTCATCGACCTCGATCTCGTCGTAACCAGCCCCGCCGCGCCCTTGCTCGAACTCGACCTTGACGACGTCGTCCGACGCCAGCACGTCAGCCCTTGAAGATGCGACGCAGCAGGCCCTTGCGCGATGTGTCGTCACGCTCCGGCAGCGGCTCGGCCTGGTCGATGGGCTGCGGACGGTCGATCGACTCCGGGCGTTTCACGTCGGACGCCCGACGGTCGTCGGCGACCGGGCTCGACGCCTCGAACGACTGCTGCTCGCGCACGTCGTCGCCACCACCGGCAACGTCGAACGAACCGTCACGACGGGCGTCGTCGGCGAACGGGTCACGGTTGCCGACGCCGGGCTGCTCGAAGCCACCCTCGCGCGGCTCACGCACGCGAGCGGTCTCCTCGTTCATCGGCGCCACACGCTGCGGGCCGTCCGTGCCGCGCCCACCGAACGTTTCGGCCCGGGCCGGCTGCTCGGGGCGCTCGAAGGAGTCCCGACCAGCGTCGTCCGCGAACGGGTCACGCTCGAAGCCACCGGTCTGCGGCGGGGCAGCCTGCGGCGCCTCGCCCCCTTCGTTCGGCTGCGTCGGCAGCGGACGCTCGGTCACAGCGCTCGGCTCGGAGAACGGGTCGAACTCCCCATCGCGACGGGCGTCCTGTGCCACGGGGGCCTCGGGCGCCACCGGGCGGTCATCGACGAGCGGCGCCTGCTCGGTCGGCAGAACGCCGGCGTCCGGCCCACGATCGAGATCGCTCGCCGGCCTGCTCGCGCTCTCGTCGTAGGCGCCGCCCGTGCTGCGACGCGGGGAGTCACCGGCCCCGTCCTCGGGCGAGGAGTATGCGCTGTACTCGGGGTGGTACTGAGCCTCCGCCTCGCGGTCCTCATCGCTCATCGAACGGCGAGCCTCACTGCGGGGCAGCGGAACTCGACGGTCGGTGGCGCGGTAGGAGACGATCTCGGGCTGCGTGGCGATCGGGCGCTCGTCGGCGACGGCGTCACCGCCGGCCACTGCGTCGCCTTCGTACGCGTTGCTGCCCTGGAAGCGCTCGTCGGCGCGGGGGCCCTCATCCTCACCCTGGAGAAGGATCGCGCCTTCGTCGGGGTCGCGGGGGGCGCGGTCGCGGCGAAGACCGTTGTCCTCGAAGGCCCAGTTGTCACCCTGCTCGGCTGCGGCGACCGGGCGGGCCTCCTCGGCACTCACCTGCTGCGGCGGCACCGGCTCGGCGAACGTCTCGCTGTGGGCTGCAGCCGGGTCGTGGTAGTCGGCGGCGTCGTGCTCACGACGCACCGGGTCGCCGGCAGAGTCACCGACGGGCTCGCCGTCGATACGCACGGCGTCGCGCTCGTCACGCGGGGCCCACTCGTTGCGCTCAACCTGCTCGCCCTCGAAGCCACGCTCGTCACGCAGGTCTGCGTCACGACGCTCGTCCGCGAAGGGCTCGTTGCGCAGCTGCTCGTCACGTACGACGTCATCGCGGCGCTCGGCGTCGAAGCGCTCCTCAGGCGTGACCGCGGAGTCGTTCGCCAACGTGTCGCGCTCGGCCGGCGGCGCGTACGCGGCGTCGTGGGAGGTGTTCACGTCGGAACGGTCGTCCGAGCGCAGCTCACGGTTGCGGCCCGACTCGTCCGGGGCCACGATCGGCGCCTCGTCGACCGGGTCGGATCCGACCATGTTGACACCGCCCTGACGGCCGGCCCCTGCATCACCGGCGCGGTCGTCACGCACGTCATCACGCGTGTCGGAAGCGAAGGCGTCGTCACGGCGCTCGTCGCGCTGACCGTGCGCAGCCGCGGCACCTCCGGCGGCGACAGCGCCGCCACCTGCCACCAGGCCCGCGTCGCGACCGTCGAAGCCACGCTCGTCTCGGCGCTCACGACCGTCGAAAGCGCGCTCATCGGCGACGTTCTCGTCGCGGCGGCCGTCGAACGCTGCGGCGTCCGAGACCTCGTCGACACGGACGCCGGGCTCACCGAAGCCACCCCGACGCTCGTCGGCGGGCTCGAAGCCGCGCTCGTCGTCGAAGCGCTCCTCACGCCGCGGCGCACCGCCAGCGACCGCGAGGGCCTCACCGTCACGCACGCCCCCGTCGTCGGCGAAGGCGCTGCGCGGCGAGTCCTGAAGCTCAGGCGCCGCAGGCTCTGCGTAGGCCTCCGGGCGACGCTCGTCGCGCAGGTCACGCTCGTCGACGAAACCGCGCTCGTCGTAGCGATCGTCGCGGACCTCGCCGCGCGGATCGACGTCCGCACGGTCCTCGCAGCGCTCGTATGCAGCAGCACCCGCGACACCGGCGCCGGCGGCACCTGCCGCAGCGACACCGTGACCGCCGTGTTCACGCTCGTCTGCGCCGTCCGTTCGCTCGTCGCGGACGACACCACGGTCGTCGGCCTCGACGTCACTGGGGAGTCCTGCGTCGACAGGCGCGGACGCCCGACGCACGCCGTCCTCGTAGGCACGGATGCGCTGGGCGACCCGGTCGAGCAGGTCGTCGACGTCGTCGAGGTCGTATCCACCGGCAGACTGCGGGCCGCGCTCGGAGAACACCACCTCGACGACGTCGTTGGCGCTCACGGCGTGCGACGGCATCTGGCCGCCGCGCTCGATGGCTTCGAGCGTGTCGGCGACGCGGTCGAGGTAGTCGTCGACACCGACCTCGTCATAGCCGACCTTGCCGGCGTCGGCGCGGTGGAACTGCGCCGTCCTGACCTCATGCGCGGTGATCATCTTCATATCCCCTCGGTTACGGATGCGCTGCGGGGGCAGCGGTTCTTGGTTGAGCCTAACCACGGGCGCACCTGGCCGATACCCCCTTGTTCGGAGTGTCGTCTCCCGGTGACGCGCCAAAGCGGCCCGAGCCCCGAGGCGGCGGCGCCACAGGTGTAGTTGCACTTCATAGCTCATTCGTGCAAAATTGCACTCGCATATTTGACAGTGCAAAGGAGTGGCCGTGGGTTTCATGTGGGATTGCAGCACTGACGACCCCCGAGCCCAGCGCGCCCACAAGCGGCTCCAGGAGATCCGCTCGGCGGCGTGCATCCTCGTCATCGAGCGCGGGTACGACGGCTTCACCATGGACGACCTCGCCGAGGCCGCCGGCGTCAGCCGCCGCACCCTGTTCAACTACGTGCCCGACAAGGCGTCGGCCGTCCTCGGCCCCGACGGCGTCGGGGACAACCCGCAGGTCGCGCTCTTCCGTGACGGCGGCCCCACCGGTGTCCTCATGCCCGACCTCATCCAGGCGCTCGACAGCGTCATGAGCGAGGTCGAGGATCCCTCCATGGCCAGCGATCAGCACGCCCTTGTCGAACGGGCCATCGCGAGCGACGGCAAGGTGGCCCACCTCGCGTTCGAGCGGTTCACGCACCTGTCCGACACCCTGGCCACCCTGATCTGCGAGCGCGAGAAGTGGGACGCGGGCGACCTGCGCGCCCGCACGATCACTGCAACCTTCCTCGCCATCGTCAAGGTCAGCCTCGAGGAGTTCTCCCTCCGCAAGGCCGACTCCGACTTCATGACCGTCTTCCACGACGTGCTCGACGCGGATGCCGCCGTCCGCTCGATGCGCCGACACCCCACAGACCCCCCTTTCACAAAGGAGTTCCCCAGTGGCAAACATGCTCTACCGCCTCGGAAGGACGGCCTACCGCAAGTGGCCGTTCTTCCTCGTGGGGTGGCTCATCGCCCTCCTCGCGCTCGGCGGATTCGCCGCCGCGAAGTCGCGGCCGATGACGTCGCAGTTCACGATTCCCGGCATCCCCTCGCTGCAGGCCGCCGAGACGCAGAAGGAACTGTTCCCGGATCAGCCCGCCGCCGACAAGCAGGTCAACGGCCAGCTCGTCATCAAGGCACCGGCCGGGCACACCCTCGCCGAACAGCCCTACAAGGGCCAGGTCGACGAACTGATCAAGAAGGTCAGCGGCGTCCAGCAGATGCCGAAGACGAAGCTCGCCAACCCCGCCGAAGCCGGCCCCGCGATGAAGCAGCAGATCGTCGCGCAGGCCACGAAGCAGGGCACGCCCAAGGCTGTCGCGGAGAAGAACGCCGAGGCGCTCTCCCCGCTGAGCAAGGACGGCCGCATCGGCACGGTGTCGTGGAACTTCGCCGTCGACAACATCATGGACATCAAGCCCGAGACGCAGCAGAGCATCCTCGACGCGGCCAAGGCCGCCGAGAAGAACGGGCTCACCATCGCGGCCGGCGGCCAGGGCATGCAGGAGATGATGCAGCCGGGCACCACCTCCGAGCTCATCGGCATCGGCATCGCGCTGCTCGTCCTCGTCCTGACCTTCGGCTCGTTCGTCGCCGCGGGCATGCCGATCCTCAACGCCGTCATGGGCCTCATGCTCGGCATGATGGGCATCACCGGCGCCACCGCGTTCTTCGACCTGCCCGAGACGACGACCGCGCTGGCCTCGATGATCGGCCTCGCCGTCGGTATCGACTACGCGCTGTTCATCCTGTCGCGCTACCGCGCGGAGCTGCGCCACGTCGACATCAAGAGCCAGGCCGACCGTGAGCACGCCATGGGCCGCGCACTCGGCACGGCCGGTTCGGCGGTCGTCTTCGCCGGCCTCACCGTCATCATCGCGCTGTCCGCGTTCGGCGTTCTCGGTATCAGCATGCTGACGGCGATGGGTCTCGGCGCGGCCGGCACCGTCACGCTCGCCGTCATCACGTCGCTGACGCTGCTGCCCGCCCTCATGGGCATGCTCAAGACGAAGGCGTTCGCCGGTCGGGTCCGCGAGGACAAGGCCGCCGACGAGTTCGACCACGACTCGACCAACGGCTCGGTGCGCCTCGCGCGCGGTATCCGCAAGGCCCCGTGGGCGGTCGCACTCGCTGTCGTCGCGCTGCTCGCCGCCCTGGCCTCGCCGGTGCAGCACCTCCACCTCGGCCTGCCGTCCGACGCGACGGCGCAGAAGGGTACGGAGGCTCGACAGAGCGCCGACCTGCTCGCCGAGGGCTGGGGCGCGGGCAAGAACGCGCCGATGATCGCCATCATCGACGGCCGTGAGATCGACGGCGGCCAGAAGGCCCAGATGGGTGCCTACGCCAAGGTCGTCGAATGGGCGGCCAAGGACGAGAACGTGGCCAACGCACAGATCGTGCAGATGGCGAAGAAGGGCGACGGCGCCGTCGTCATGGTGACGCCGAAGACGGGCCCGGCCGACAAGGCCACCGACGAGATGCTGGAGCGTCTGCGCGACCAGCAGGCCGCCACCGAGAAGGCCACGGGCACGAAGCTCGGCATCACCGGCCAGACGGCGATCGCGGCGGACGTGTCGGAGAAGCTCGCCGACGCCCTGCCGAAGTACCTCGCCATCGTCGTCGGCCTCGCGTTCCTGCTCCTCGTGCTCGTGTTCCGTTCGATCGTCGTGCCGCTGCTCGCCACGCTGGGCTTCCTGCTCTCCGTGCTCGCGACGCTCGGTTTCACGACGAAGCTCGTCACCGACGGCACGTTCGGCATCTTCGAGCCGCAGCCGATCATGAGCTTCATGCCTACGCTGCTCATCGGCATCGTGTTCGGGCTCGCGATGGACTATCAGGTGTTCCTCACGACCCGCATGCGCGAGGCCTACGTGCACGGCACGGAAGCGCGTGACGCCGTCATCGACGGTTTCCGCCACTCGGGCCGCGTCGTCGTGGCCGCTGCTCTCATCATGATCTCGGTGTTCGCCGCCTTCGCGGCACAGGACAACGCGCTCATCCGTGAGATCGGTATCGCGCTCGCGGCAGCGATCGTGTTCGACGCCATCCTCGTGCGCATGATCCTCGTGCCCGCCGTCATGCTCATGCTCGGCGACAAGGCCTGGTGGATGCCGAAGTGGCTCGACAAGATCCTGCCGAACGTCGACGTCGAGGGCGAGAGCCTCGCCCAGCACGGCGCTCGCCCGGGGACGCCGGCCGTGGCCGGCGCAGCTGCTGTGTCGGGCTCGGCGGCCGCTGGTGGCGCCACCCCGGCGTCCACGGTGGCGAAGGTCTTCGAAGGCGAGAGCCACAGCGAGCCGAAGCACCTGGCCGATGACAACGACACGGTGCGTGACGACGGCTACAAGCCGAAGCACTGACGCATCGAAGAACTGCGGCGGGCGCGAACCTTCTCTGGGGATGGTTCGCGCCCGCCGTTCGTCTCACCAGCTCGACTTCGTGACTCCCGGTAACTGCCCGTCGTGGGACATCGCGCGAAAGCGCACGCGCGAGAGACCGAATCGCGTGAGGTGGCCGCGCGGCCGCCCGTCGACGACATCACGGTTGCGCAGCCGGGTCGGGCTGGCGTCACGTGGCAACGCAGCGAGCTCACGGACGGCGAGGGCCACCTCGTCGGGGCTGCCCGTGCGGATGCGCTCCTTGAGTTCGGCTCGCCGGTCGGCGTACCGGGCCACGATCTTTCGCCGCTCGGCGTCCTTTGCGATCTTCGACTTCTTGGCCATCAGCGGATCTCCTCGAACACGACGTGCCGGCGCACGATCGGGTCGTACTTGCGCAGTTCGAGCCGGCCGGGGGTGTTTCGACGGTTCTTCTGCGTGATGTAGCGATAGCCGGTGCCGGCGCTCGACTGGACGCTGACCTTCGGGCGTACGTCGCTCCTCTTGGAGGCCATCAGAGCTTCACTCCCCTCGCCCGCAACTCGGCGACGACGACGTCGATACCGCGCTTGTCGATGGTGCGAATGCCGCGTGGGCTGACGGTGAGGCGCACGGTGCGCCCGAGGCTCGGCACCCAGTAGCGCCTCTTCTGGACGTTGACGTCGAACCGCCTCTTGCTGCGCACGTGGCTGTGCGAGATCGAATGGCCGAAGCCCGGCACAGCGCCGCTGACCATGCATTTGCGTGACATGCTGCTCCTCGGATACAAAATGAGAACGGTTTTCATTTCTAACACGAGGAAAGAGGGGTAGCAACCGTGAAGAAGGGCATCCACCCCGCCTACGAGCGCGTGGCGTTCCGGGACTCCACCACCGGCGCCGTGTTCGTCACGCGATCGACGCTGCGCCCGAGCGAGACCATCGACATCGACGGTGACGCGGTGCCGGTCGTCAACGTCGAGGTCTCCAGCGACTCGCACCCGCTCTGGACGGGCAAGGCGCGCGTGCACGACAGCGAAGGGCGCGTGGCACAGTTCAACCGCCGTTACGGACGAGGACGCACGGCGTGAGCGGGCAGGGGAACAGCGCAACGCCCACCGTCGTCATCACCAGCGTCGAACAGAGCGCAGCCGACACCACGGCCATGAGTTTGCTGTTCGACCTGCCGAAGCCTGTCGTCGTCACGCACTCGTTCGGGGCTGACCGGACGAGCCTCGTGCGCACGGTGAGCGACGTGACCGGCCTGCTGGATCGCACGACGATCGACCTCGAACACGCCTGCGTGCCGTGCGCGATCCGCGAGGACGTGCTGCCGACGATTGCCGGCCTCGCGAGCAGCGGCCACTGGTCGAGCATCATCGCGAGACTGCCGATCGGAGCTGAGGCGACGCAGCTGTGCCGGGTTGCCTCCTATGAGCCGAACACGCTCGGCGGAGCACGGATCGCAGCCGTCGTGAACGCGGTCGACGGATGTGACGCCGTCCGACACCTCACCGGGCCCGAGCTGCTGGTCGAACGGGAGTTGCCCACGTTCGAAGGTGACGTGCGCGGCACCGCCGAGGTGGCGACGACCCTGCTCGAGTACGCGGATGTCATCGCCGTCGACGGCGAACTCATGCCCGAATGCTCGACGCTCGTCCGCACGCTGGCGCGCCCGGGCGCGCAGGTGGTCGAGAACTGGTCGCAGTGGGACGCGACAGCGCTTCTGCCCGGCGTGCACGACGTCGAAGCCATCGAGAAGTGGGTCGCCGAGACGCCACCCGCCCAGATCGGGGACTCGTGCGAGGACGGTGTGTGGCGCGTGCGGCTTCGCTCCGAACGTGCCGTACACCCCGAGCGCATCCAGGAGAACGTTCCGGAACTCGGCGGCGGCGCGTTCCGGACGCGCGGCTGCTTCTGGGTGCCGACCCGGCCGGAGACGCTGTGCGTGTGGGACGGCGCAGCGGGTCAGCTCAACATCGGCACGGCGGGGCGCTGGCGCCGTCCGGCCGCGCGGCGCACGGACTTCGTCGTCACCGGGCTCCTCGCGCACGGCGACCCTCGCGACGAATTGCGTCGAGCCTTCGAAGCGGCCCTGTGCACACCCGCCGAACTCGACACGCTCGCAACCGTGTGGAGCACCGACGAAGACGGACTCGAGCCCTGGCTCGGCGACATGAAGGAGTACCACTGATGGCCGTTCCGAAACGAAAAGTCTCACGCGCCAACACCCGCTCGCGACGAGCGAACTGGAAGGCGGTGCTCGCGGCGCGCGTCCCCGTCGCCGTGGACGGGACGTTCTACCGGGTTCCACGGCGTCTCGCCCGGGCCGTCGAACGAGGGCTCATCGACCCGCCCACAGAATCACGCATCGACGACGGAGGACGACGATGAAGGTGCGCAAGTCCCTGCGCTCACTCAAGGACCAGCCCGGCTCGCAGGTTGTTCGCCGCCGCGGCAAGACCTACGTCATCAACAAACAGAACCCGCGCATCAAGGCTCGTCAGGGCTGAGTCGGCCACGTCGACGCTGGGCGGTGCACGCACGTGATCGGTGTGTGCGTCGCCCAGCGCACACGGCGTCGACGTCTGCGTGGCCGAGCCCGGGCAATCGGGCTGCGAGTTACTCGCCCGTCTCGGTTAATCGTCGTTAGCCTAGGCGGCATGACCGCGACGACTGAGGCACCCAACACGCACACCGACGACAGCACCGATATCCTGGCGCGCGCCCGGACGCAGGTGCTCGAGAACGGGCAGCCGCTCGGCTATGACGACCTCGTCGAGGTGCTGCGCACCGGCGACGACCGACTCGAGGAGTTGCTGCAACTGGCCCACGACGTGCGCCTTCGCTACAACGGTGACGAGGTCGAGGTCGAGGGCATCGTCAGCCTCAAGACGGGCGGGTGCCCGGAGGACTGCCACTTCTGTTCCCAGTCGGGCCAGTTCACCTCGCCGGTGCGCTCGGTGTGGCTCAACATCCCGCAGCTGGTGCGCGCCGCGAAGCAGACGCGCGAGACGGGCGCGTCGGAGTTCTGCATCGTCGCCGCCGTGCGCGGGCCCGACGAGAAGCTCATGACGCAGATGCGTGAGGCCGTGAAGGCCATCCACGCCGAGGTCGACATCCAGGTCGCGGCGTCGCTCGGCATGCTCACCCAGGAGCAGGTCGACGACCTGCGCGACATGGGCGTGCACCGCTACAACCACAACCTCGAAGCGGCGAAGTCGTACTTTCCCGACGTCGTCACGACGCACTCGTACGAGGAGCGTTTCGAGACGTGCCAGATGATCCGCGAGTCGGGCATGGAGCTGTGCTGCGGTGGGCTCGTCGGCATGGGCGAGACGCTTGAGCAGCGCGCCGAACTCGCGTCGCAGCTGGCTGAGCTCGACCCGCACGAGGTGCCGCTCAACTTCCTCAACCCGCGCCCGGGAACGCCGTTCGAGAACATCGAGCCGATGGAGTCGAACGACGCCCTGCGCACCATCGCCGCGTTCCGCCTCGCGCTGCCGCGCACCATCCTGCGCTACGCGGGCGGCCGTGAGCTCACGCTCGGCGACCTCGGCACGCGCGACGGCCTCATGGGTGGCATCAACGCCGTCATCGTGGGCAACTACCTCACGACGCTCGGGCGCGACCCGAAGGAAGACCTGTCACTCCTGTCGGACCTCAACATGCCGATCAAGGCGCTCAACGCCACGCTCTGAGCGCCGCCCCGCACCGACTCTTCGTCCGCTCCCGATCGCCTCGCGTTCGGGAGCGGACGTCTCACCCTCCGAGGAGACCTTCCTGATGAGCGCTAAGAGCGACACGGGCGTCGCGGACGTCACCGCGACGTACTGCACCCGGTGCGGCAAGCTGCCCGACGAGGCCGACCACACCGCCTGCGCGCGCTGGCTCGCCGCCGAGGAACCGCCCCGCTTCTGCGCCCAGTGCGCCCGCCGGATGAAGGTGCAGGTCGTCCCGACGGGGTGGTCGGCCGAGTGCTCCCGCCACGGCGCATTGAGCGGCGGCGCAGGAGTCTGACCCGCTGGGGCGGGGGGCTAGCTGGTGACGTTTGCTGCGGTTGGCTGCGTTGCAACGTCACCAAGCGCAGCAAACGTCACCACCCACCGTGTCCACAGCAGTGACGGCCGAGGCTTCTGTCCACAGGCCCCGTCCGAGGCTTCTTGTCACCCCGGCCCAGGCTCCTGATGCTGGCTCCATGAGCACCCATCAACCGCCCGTGCGGAGCGTGACGACGGCGCAACTGACGCGCGCAGGTCTCACCTCACGTCAGATCGATGCCTTCGTGCGCTCGGGCAAGCTCGAGCGAATCGGCCGAGGCGTCTACGTCGAAAGCCTCGACGTAGACGCGGCAAGCCCGGAGTCACGGGTACGGGAGCATCTCGTCCGAGCTGTCGCCCTGTGCCGATCCTCCTCCGGGGCTTACCTCGTGGGACCGAGCGCGTGCCTTGCGCTCGGACTTCCCCTCCTCGTTCTTCCCCGCGACGTTCACATCGCGCGCGCCTCGTCACGTGTCCAAACCCGCAGGCTCGGGGTGCGCGCACACCGCCCGTGGTCGCATGACATCCGAACACTCGACGACCTCGGGGTGGACGTGCAATGCCCCGAAGCAGCCATCGTCGAACTGGCAGCACGCGAGGGTGCGCTCCACGGACTCGTGCCTGCTGATGCCGCGGCCCGGCACGAGGACGTGCGGTTCGAACGTGTCCTGGCTTCCTGGGGCAAGCGCCACGGCATCGCCCAGGCCCGGCTCGTCGCCGAACTCGCCGACGGCCGTCGCGAATCGCCCTTGGAAACGCAAACCGCGTGGCAGGCGCACGGGGAAGGGATCCGTCTTGAGCCGCAGACCGTCATCCGCGACAGGGCGGGCGAGTGGGTGGCCACGGTCGACTTCACCGTTGCGGGATACAAGGTCGTCGTCGAGGTCGACGGTTTGGGCAAGTACCGACGCCCGGACGACCTGAAGAAGGAACGGGTGCGTCACAACCAGATCGAGGAGCTCGGGTGGCTCGTTGTCCGTGTCATCGCAGACGACCTGCGGTTCGGTCGGTTCGTGCCGCGCCTTCACGCGGCAATGGCGCGCGCCGAGCGCCGCTAGCTGGTGACGTTTGCTGCGCTTGGCTGCGTTGCAACGTCACCAACCGCAGGAAACGTCACCAGTTAGGCGTCGGTTGGGGCTGGAGCTGCTGCCGCGTTCGCTTTCCGAATGCAGACCATCACGGCCAGGACGAGGGCCACCACGGCGAGGAGGTGCACGGCGAGGGCCGCGATGTCGCTGACGAAGCTCAGCAGGAGCACGAGGGCCGCGAGTACCGCGAGGATGACGGCGTAGCGGCGCAGGAACGGGGCTGCAGCGCGGTTGCCGACGAGAAGGGCTTCCGGCGAACGACGGGTCGTCGCCGTCCGGATCGACACACGGCCGCCGAACGGGAGGCGTCCGTCGTCGGCGCCGCGCGCCACCCACGTCATGACACCGGCAATGACGAGAAGCGCGACAGCACCGACCATGGCGGCCACCGAGAGGTCCGAAAGCATGCGCCCCAGGGTAGCGAGGAACACCGGCTCCAGAGGCACCGGCTGAGAACCGGACGGCGCGCCCGCGGGCAGCCTGCCACCCTGCCGGCGCAATCGTGCCCCTCGGAGTCAACGGCGTACCGCCAGCGCCGACCCGCGCGACGAAGCGCGGCCTCACCATCCCCGGGATCCAGACGACCCTGCGCGCCAAGAGCGGCCACCGCGACTGGAGCGACCCCGCCTTCCGCCTCCACTCGCCGACGCGCAGAGTCGGGTCGAGTCGGTCGATGCCAGAGGTGCCTCACCCCTTCCCCAGGTGAAAGGATGAGGGCCATGCCCACCCCCGACGTCGCACGGCTGCTCGCCTCGGATCGTGACCACCTGTGGCACCCCTACTCGAGCGCCACGAACCCTGCGACGACGCGGTTCGTCGAGTCCGCGCACGGGCCGCGCCTCACCCTGCGTGACGACGACGGCGCATCGCGCGAGGTGCTCGACGCCATGAGCTCTTGGTGGTGCGCCATCCACGGCTACAACGTGCCCGAGCTCAACGCCGCCGCCGAGGCGCAGCTGCAGCGGATGAGTCACGTCATGTTCGGCGGCCTGACGCACGAACCCGCCGTCCGCCTCGGTGAGAAGCTCGTCGAGATCGCGCCCGCACCAGAGGCCGACCGACCGAAGCTGACGCGCGCGTTCCTCGCCGACTCCGGCTCCGTCAGCGTCGAGGTGGCCCTCAAGATGGCCCTCCAGGTCTTCGCCGCCGACGAACGTCCGCGACGCACCGTCCTCACGATCCGCGGCGGTTACCATGGCGACACCCTGCACCCCATGAGCGTCTGCGACCCCGACGGCGGCATGCACTCCCTCTGGCGCGGCACGCTGCCGCAACAGCTCTTCGCCCCGCTCCCACCTGCAGGCCTTGAAGCCGACCCTGACGAACTCGAGGCATGGAAGCGCGAAACCGCTTCCCTCTACAGGGAACACGCCGACGAGATCGCGGCCGTCATCGTCGAGCCACTCCTGCAGGGCGCCGGCGGTATGCGCATCTACGACCCCGAATGCGTGCGATTCCTCACCACCCTCGCCCGCGAGCACGGCGCGCTCGTCATCTTCGACGAGATCGCCACCGGCTTCGGGCGCACCGGCACCTACTGGGCTGCCGACCGCATCGGCATCACGCCCGACATCCTCTGCCTCGGCAAGGCCCTCACCGGCGGCTACCTCACGATGGCGGCCGTGCTCTGCACCGACGAACTCGCCCGCACCATCAGCGAGCGCACCGGCGCGATGATGCACGGCCCCACCTTCATGGGCAACCCGCTCTCGTGCGCCGTCGCGCTCGCCAGCATCGACCTCCTCGACACCGAACGTCTCACCCGCGCAGCCGGATTCGCCGACACACTCGACACTCACCTCGCTCCCCTGCGCGAACTCCCCCACGTCGCGGATGTTCGCACGCTGGGTGCGGTCGGCGTCGTCGAGCTGACCCACGACGTCGACGTCGACGCGGCCACGGCAGCCGCCCTCGACGCGGGCGCATGGATCCGCCCCTTCCGCCGCCTCATCTACACGATGCCGCCGTTCGTCTGCACCGACGACGACCTGGGCACGATCTGCGAGGCTGTCACCGCCGCGGTCCACGCATGCGCCCCGGCGAGCGAGCAGGCGCCGTGAACCAGTACCTCGACGCCCTCGACGCCGCCGCGAAACGGCGCACCGAGCGCGACCTCACCCGCACGGCCGAGGCCGACCAGCTCGACGGTGTCCGCATCGATCTCGCGGGCAACGACTACCTCGGCCTGCGGCGCCACCCCGCGGTGCTCGACGGCGCGCAGCGAGCCCTCGACGAAGCCGGCGGCGGCGCGGGCGCGAGCCGCCTCGTCACCGGAACGCACGCCGTCCACACGACGCTCGAAGCCGAGCTCGCCGCGCACATGGGGCACGAGTCCGCGCTCGTGTTCTCCACCGGGTACCACGCGAACCTCTCCGCCATGACGGTGCTCGGCACCGCCGACACCCTCGTCATCAGCGACGCTCACAACCACGCGAGCCTCATCGACGGCATGCGCCTGGCCAAAGCTCGCGTCACCGTCACACCGCACCTCGACGTCGACGCCGTGCGTCGCGCCCTCGCCGAACGCACCGAGCCGCGCGCCGTCATCGTCGTCGAGTCGATCTTCTCCGTGCTCGGTGACGCCGCCGACCTGCCCGCGCTCCTCGCGCTCGCCGTCGAGCACGACGCGCTGCTCGTCGTCGACGAGGCGCACGGCCTCGGTGTCGCGGGTGATCGCGGCGAGGGGCTCGTCAAGCCCAGCGGCCTCCTCGACGGCGAGGGCGCCGACCGCGTCGTCGTCACGGTCACCCTATCGAAGTCGCTCGCGAGTCAGGGCGGCGCGGTTCTCGGGCCGCGATCGCTGCGGGAACACCTGCTCAACACGGCACGCCCGTTCATCTTCGACACGGGCCTCGCGCCCGCGTCCGCTGGGGCCGCGCTCGGAGCCCTTCGTCATCTCGTCGCGCATCCCGAGCTCCCTGGTCGAACTCTCGCTGCAGCAGCCGCCATCGCCGACGCCCTCGGCGTCGAGCCGTCGGCCGCGGCCGTGCTGTCCAAGCCCATGCCGTCACCCGCCGAAGCACTGGCCGCCGTCGACGCGGCCCGCGCGCAGGGTCTGCGCATCGGGTGCTTCCGCCCGCCGAGCACGCCGGACGGCATCAGCCGCCTGCGCGTCACCGCCACGGCGGGACTCACGGATGCGGAACTCGACGACGCCAGGCGTATCCTCGGCGCAGTCGCCAGCACGTTCGAAGGAGCACGATGAGCGCCCCCGTCATCCTCGTCACCGGCACCGACACAGAGGTCGGCAAGACGGTGACGACGGCCGCCGTCGCCGCGGCACTTGCCGCGCAGGGCATGCGGATCGCCGTCGTCAAACCTGTCCAGACGGGCCTGGCCCCGGGTGAGCCGGGCGACGTCGACGAGGTCGCCCGCCTGGCCGGCACCGAGGGCGTGACGACACACGAGTTCACCCGCCTGCCCGACCCCCTCGCGCCCGACGCCGCCGCGCGCCTCGCCGGCACGAGCATCCCGACCGTCGCGGAGCACGCCGAGCGCGTCCTCGAGATCGCCGACCGCGACGACGTCGACACCGTCATCGTCGAGGGCGCGGGCGGCCTGCTCGTCCACCTCGACGGCGGGGGCGCCACCCTGGCCGACCTCGCTGTTCACCTGCGCGACAAGGGCGTTCGCGCGGGCTTCGTGCTCGTCGTCGCGCCCCGTCTCGGCACGCTCAACGTCACGGCCCTCACCGCCGAGGCGCTGCGCCACCGGGGCCTCGACCTCATCGGCTACGTCGTCGGCAGCTACCCCGACGAGCCCGGCCTCGCCGAGCGCACGAACCTCGACGACCTGCCGAACGCCGCCGGCGCGCAGCCGCTCGGGCGCCTGCCGGAACGTGCGGCCCAACTCGACCCGAACACCTTCCGAAACAACGCAAGCAAGTGGGTGCACCTGTGATGTTCCGAACCGACGGCCGTCTCGCCGATGGCCGCACGATCCGCTGGTACGACCGCGAGGAGGGCCGAGAAGCCGTGCCCGACCGGCGCGATCTGCCCGAGACGACGCCCATGTCGCAATTGCGCTACGACGTCCTCACCGACGAGTACATCGTGCTCGCCGCGCACCGTCAGAACCGCACCTTCATGCCGCCGGCGAACGAGTGCCCGCTGTGTCCGAGCCGCCCGGACTACGCGAGCGAAGTGCCCTCGGAGGACTACGAGGTCGCTGTCTTCGACAACCGTTTCCCGGCGCTCTCGGACGCCGTCACGGGCGTCGAGGAGATCGACGACCCGCTGTTCGCCTCGGCGCCCGCGTACGGCGCGTGCGAGGTGGTCTGCTTCAGCTCGAACCACAACGCCTCGTTCAAGGACCTGTCGCTCGAGCAGGCCCGCCTCGTCGTCGACACGTGGGCCGACCGGACGCGCGAACTCTCCGCGCGCGAGAGCGTCGAGTACGTCTACCCGTTCGAGAACCGCGGCGCCGAGATCGGCGTCACCCTGCCGCACCCGCACGGCCAGATCTACGCCTACGACATGGTTCCGCCGCGGGCGCGCAAGGAACTCGACGCTGCCCGTCGCCACCACTCGCGCACCGGCCGCAACCTCTTCGGCGACATTCTGAGCCGCGAGCTGGCGGAGGGGTCGCGCATCGTCGCACAGAACGCGACGTGGGTGGCGTTCGTGCCGTTCGCGGCGCGCTGGCCCGTCGAGGTGCACCTCTACCCGCGCCGTCAGACGCCCGACCTCGCGGCCCTCGACGAGGCGCAGCGCGACGGCCTCGCGGAGCTCTACCGCGACGTCCTCGGCCGTTTCGACGCGATGTACGACGCCCCGCTGCCCTACATCTCGGCGTGGCAGCAAGCTCCTGCGAAGGGTGACCACCCGGACCGTCGCCTCGCGTGGCTGCACGTCGAGCTGTTCTCGATCCGGCGCAGCGCGGACAAGCTCAAGTACCTCGCAGGTACCGAGTCCGGCCAGGGCGCGTTCAGCAACGACGTGGCGCCCGAGGCGGTGGCCGAGCGCCTGCGCGAGCTGGGAACGTCGCGATGACGCAGGAGATCACCTCGAGCGACTCGCAGAGCCGCCTGCTCGCCGAAGCAGAAGCGCTGTTCGCGCGCGAGTTCGGCGACGTCACGCCGGACGGCGCGTGGTGGGCGCCCGGGCGCGTCAACATCGTCGGCGAGCACACGGACTACAACGGCGGCTACGTCCTGCCCATCGCTCTGCCGACCGGCACCGTCGCCGTCGCGCGGCGTCGTGACGACGACCTCGTCCGGCTCGTCTCCGAGGGCAAGCGCGTCGAGGTGCGCCTGGGCGACATCTCGCGCGAGGCGTCGCTCGGCTGGGCTTCGTACGCGGCCGGCGTCGGCTGGGCGGCCGCGCGTGACGGCCTCGACGTGCCCGGCCTCGACATCGCGTTCGCGGCCGACGTGCCGCGCGGTGCCGGGCTGTCGTCGTCCGCCTCGCTGAGCTGCTCGACCGCGAGCGCCTGGAACGACCTGGCCGGATGGGGCCTCGAGCGTCCGGACATCGCCCGCCTCGGCCGTCTCGCGGAGAACGAGATCGCCGGCGCGCCGACGGGAACGATGGACCAGATGGCCTCGGTGCTGTGTGAAGCCGGTTCCGCACTACGCCTCGACACGCTGACGAACGACACGGAGCAGGTGCCGTTCGATCTCGACTCGGCCGGGATCGTCCTCCTCGTCGTCAACTCCCACGCGCCGCACGAGCTCGTCGACGGGGCCTACGGCGAGCGCCGTCGCTCCTGCGAGGAGGCCGCTGATCTGCTCGGCATTGAGCGAGGTCACCTGTGCAGTGAGGTCGACGGACGCGACGTCAGTGCGGTCGATGCGCGCCTCGAGGAGTTGCCCGACGTTCCGCGCCGCCGCGCGCGCCACGTCATCACCGACTCGGCGCGGGTGCTTGCCGTGCACGAGGCCCTGGGGGCCGGTGTCACGCGCGAGAGCGCCCCCGCCGTCGGCCGCGTGCTCAGCGCGTCGCACGCCAGCATGCGCGACGACTTCGAGATCACCGTCCCGGCCGTCGACACGCTCGCCGCGGCCCTCAAGGACGGCGGCGCGTACGGCGCACGGATGACGGGCGGCGGCTTCGGCGGCTGCGTCATCGCCCTCATCGATTCGGGCCGTGTCGACGACGCCGTGGAGCTTGCGAAGCAGCGTGCCGCGGAGGGTGGCTTCGCCGAGCCGGAGCCGTTCGTCGCTCTCGCGAGTGAAGGTGCCAAACGTCTGAAGTGACCTCAGACGGCGGGCAGTTCGGCGCGCGCCATGCGTGACGCCCAGCGCAAGAGGACGACGTCGTCGGTGAGGCCGTTGGGCCGCGAGTCCGGGATGACGTCCTCCACGTCGACGAGGTAGACGAGCGCTGCCACGACGAGGCGCAGACGTGCCTTGCCGGTGATGCTGGTGGTGTGTGGGTCGTCGTGGCCGTCCACGGTGAGCATGCCCTCGTCGACGTAGGCGTCGACGACCGAGCAGATGATGTCGAGGTCAAGCCCTTGCGCGCCCTCGTACAGGCGCGGGTTGCTCTCGCGCTTCGACTCGACGCTGGCGAGCAGCCTGTGCAACTCCGTGCGGGAGGCGATGAGTGACGCCGCCCGGAGCCGCGCGCGCCGGAACGCTGCCGACGTGAGAATGCGCGCTTCGGCGGAGGGCTGGGTCACGGCGACAAGAGTAGGCCTCGTCGGGTCTTCGTGGGCACGTATTGGACGCCTTATCCCGAACGTGCGACCTGATCACCGGGATCTGCGCAGGAGCCAGACACCCTGGCGGTTGTCGGTGGCCCGTGGTTGGCTGATGTCGAGCCGCTGAACTCGGCACTTCGAACGAAGGAGCTCCCATGCCCACCCGTGACACGAACTGGCCTGCAGGCACCCCGAACTGGGTCGACTGCTGCTTCGACGACGTGAAGAAGGCCGGCGACTTCTACGCCAAGCTCTTCGGCTGGGACGTGCAGGAGGGCCCGGCCGAGATGGGCGGCTACGCACTGTGCTTCAAGCACGGACGATCCGCCGCTGCCATCACGCCGCGTATGGCGCCAGAGGTTCCCACGGCGTGGTCGACGTTCTTCGCCTCCGACGACGTCGATGCCACCGCCGAGGCGGTGCGCGCCGCGGGAGGCAGCGTCATCGCCGAGCCGATGGGCGTCGCTGGTGCAGGCCGCATGGCGTTCTTCACCGACGCCGAGGGTGCCGCGTTCGGCGCCTGGCAGGGCGGTGAGCACCACGGTTTCGGCATCTTCAACGAGTCTGGCTCCGTGGGTTGGAACGACCTCATGACGCGAGACCTCGAGGGCGCGAAGGCGTTCTACGGCAAGGTCTTCGGGTTCAGCTACGACGAGATGGGCGCCGACTACGTCACGTGCAAGCGCGCCTCCGACGGTGAGGTCGTCGCCGGGATCCATCTCGCGGGGCACCTGCCGGACGAGGTCCCGGCGAACTGGCTCACGCACTTCGTCGTGGCCGACCGCGACTCGAGCGTCGCCATCGTCGAGGAGCTCGACGGCGAGGTGCTCATGAGCTTCGACACCCCGTTCGGCCCCGAGGCCACCATCCGCGGCCCCCAGGGCGAGGTCTTCAACGTCATCTCCTACACCGCGGAAGCCGAGGAGGAGGCGGAGCACGATCGCGACGCCGAGTGACGAGCAGGTGAGGTGAGTCGGCCCTGACCCAGGAAAATCCCGGGTACTTGTCAGGTCTGCCGGTTCCGGACGAGAGCCTTCTCCTAGGTGGACGCGGTTGGCTGTGGGGACACTGCTTCATTCCACGCGAAGGACCATCATGGCGAGCTCCACGCCCGCGAATTCCTCAGCCGCGACGGCACCCACTCGTACGTTCGCAGCACTCGTCGGCGTCGCGTCGCTCGCCGTGCTGCTGCAGGGCCTGTGGGCCGGATTGTTCATGTCGACGCCCGACACCGACCCGGAGAAGACGCCCTGGCTCGAGGTCCATTCGTGGTGCGGGAAGGCCGCCATCGGGTTCGCGCTCCTCGCCACGGTGTGGGCGTTCCTGAAGCTGCGTGAGCGCACCGACCTGACCTTCGGTGCGCTGGCGTTGACGGTGCTGTTAATCCTCGAGGCCGATCCCGGGGGGCTCATCGTGGACGAGGGCAAGGACGTCATGGCCGCCGTCCATGTCCCGCTGGCGATGGCGCTCATGGGCCTGGCGGTGTGGCTCCCGCTGCGGGCCCGCAAGCGCTGACTCCACCGTGAGGACGAGCCTCGGATGCGACACGCGTCCGGGGCTCGTCGTTTGGAACAATGGGTGCATGCGCAGCCTCGCCGACACCCAGCCCGCCATCGCCCTCGGAGCCCTCGACGGCCGCTACCGCGGCGCCGTCGCCCCGCTCGTCGACCACCTGTCGGAGGCCGCGCTCAACCGCATGCGCGTGCACGTCGAGGTCGAGTGGCTCATCCACCTCACCGACGCCGGCATCCTCGACGGCGTACGCGCGCTGGACGACGGCGAGAAGGAGGCGCTGCGCGACGTCGTGGAGCAGTTTGACGGTGACGACATCGCCGAACTCGCCGAGATCGAGCGCGAGACGGTGCACGACGTCAAGGCCGTCGAGTACTACCTCAAGCGCCGCCTCACGCAGATCGTGGCCGCCGCGGGCCACGACGACGCCGAGCAGCTCTCGGAGCTCATCCACTTCTGCTGCACGAGCGAGGACATCAACAACCTCAGCTACGCCCTCATGGTGCAGCGTGCGACGAAGCGGGTGTGGCTGCCGAAGGCGACGACGCTCGTCGAGCAGGTCGCGACGATGGCCCGCGACATGCGTGACGTGCCGCTGCTCGCGCACACCCACGGCCAGCCCGCGACGCCGACGACGATGGGCAAGGAGTTCGCGGTGCTCGCCCACCGCCTGGGCCGTCAGCTGCGCCGCATCGGCGGGCAGGAGTACCTCGGCAAGATCAACGGAGCCACCGGCACGTTCGGTGCGCACACGGCTGCGGTGCCGAGCGCCGACTGGCCGGCACTGAGCAAGTCGTTCGTCGAGGGCCTCGGCCTCACGTGGAACCCGTTGACGACGCAGATCGAGAGCCACGACTGGCAGGCCGAGCTCTACGCCGACATCGCGCGGTTCAACCGCATCCTGCACAACATGTGCACCGACGTGTGGACCTACATCTCGATGGGCTACTTCGCGCAGGTGCGCGGCCAGGGCACCGTCGGCTCGTCGACGATGCCGCACAAGGTGAACCCGATCCGCTTCGAGAACGCCGAGGCCAACCTCGAGGTCTCGAGCGCTCTGCTCGACGTTCTCGCCTCGACGCTCGTCACGTCGCGCCTGCAGCGCGACCTCACCGACAGCTCGATGCAGCGCAACATCGGCACCGCGTTCGGCCACTCCGTTCTCGCGATGGACAACGTCGGCCGTGGTCTCGCCGGCCTCGACCCGGTTCCCGGTGCGATGGCCAAGGACCTGGAGTCCAACTGGGAGGTACTCGGCGAGCCCATCCAGACGGCGATGCGCGCGCTCGGCGCCCAGGGCGTGCCCGGCATGGAGCAGCCGTACGAGCGCCTCAAGGAGTTGACGCGCGGTCGCCGTATCACCGGTGACGACCTGCGCGAGTTCGTGCGCGGCCTCGACCTTCCCTCCGACGTCGAGGCGCGTTTCCTCGAGATGACGCCTGCCACCTACATCGGCATCGCACCTCAGCTCGTCGATTACCTCGAGGTCTGACGAACCTGCGCTCACGCGACGCCCTGCCCGCAGCTGTGCTCCGCGGGCAGGGCGTCGTGCTGCGCGACGACAGGCGGCGTCAGGACACAACGTACGACCGCGCCACCACCGCACCCGAGCCACCCGCGGCTCTCACCCCCTAATCACCCCTTGGGGCGGAGTGCTTCGCCTATAGTTCTTGCATGTTCCGGGGGCACCGCAGGAGTTGCTGCGCGTGGGGAACGGCCCCCGTCCCATACCGTCCGAGAAGGCGATGATTACGATGACCGCATCCGATCTCCTCTACGACGTCGGGGCCATCGCGGCCTTCGCCATCGTCGGTTGTGCCCTCCAGGCACTCGGCTACTTCATGACCGATCTGCTCACACCCGGTCGGCTCGCCGACATCATCTGGCGTGAACGCAACCAGAACGCGGTGATCCTCGTGTCGGCGAACCTCATCGCCGTCGGCCTCATCGTCTTCACCGCCATCCGCTCGTCGCACGACGGCCTCGCGGCGGGTCTCCTGAGCACTGCCGTCTACGGCATCCTCGGCCTCGTCTTCATGGCCCTGAGCTTCTTCGCCCTCGACGCACTGACGCCGGGCAAGCTGGGCGCGCTGCTGCTGCAGGAGGACAGGCACCCGGCGGTCTGGGTGTCGGCGGCGGCTCACATCGCGGTCGCGCTCATGATCTGCGCCGCCATCTCCTGATCGGCGCTCCCATGACCCACGACGCGCTGACCATCCGCCCCGGCTCGCACCTCTCGCTCGCGGGCGCTCCCGCGCGCGTCGAGGAGACCCTCGAACTCACCGTCGACGACTTCACCTGGCACTCGCACCGCCTCAGCGGGCATCCGGACGCCGACTGGCTCACTGTCGAGGACGACGAGGGCACGCTCAGCCTCACCCTGTGGAAGGACCGCCCGGCCCTGCCCGAGCGCGGCGAGCCTGGCGATCGCAACGTCGTCTGCGACGGCACGAAGCTGCGCCGCAACGAGGACGGCACGGGCACCTACCGCAGCCTTCCGTCGGGGCGCTCGGGCCGTTACGCCTACGCCGACTACCGCCTCGGCGGCACGCTCGTCGCCTTCGAGCGCTTCGACGACGGCGCGTGGGAGCCGTCGACCGGCCGTCACATCCCGGCGTTCGGCGTGCAGGTCACCGGGGGTTCGTCGTGACCCTTCACGCCATCGCGTCGCCGTTCGTCGACACCCGCGCCGCCGACCTACGCCTGGGGCTCGGCTTGGCCCCTGTGGAGCCTCTCGCCACCTGCTTCGTGGCGGGTGCCGACCTGCGCGTGCTCGGGGCCTCGCACCAGGTCGTCATCGAGACGGAGGACGAGCCGTTCACCGAGACGATCGCCTACCTCCCCCACGTCCCGATGCCTCTGCCGGAACGCCACACCGCGCCCGGCTACTCGCTGCGCACGAGCGTCACGCACCTGGCTCCGGACGCCTTGCGCGACGCGGTCAACGCGTTCGTCCCTGCGCTCGGCGAGCGTGACGACGCCGTCGTCGCGCGCTTTCCCGGGCATGACCTCGCGTTCGCGGCCCTCGTCGCCGAGCGCCGCGACGACGTCCTCACGTGGCGCACCTGGCACGTCTACCCGCAGCACGGAGAACTGGTCGAGACCGCGTCCTCGCTCGACCTGCAGCGACGGAGGGATCCGGCATGAAGCGCACCGTCAACATACTGCTCGTCGCGGCCCTCGGCCTCGGGTTGAGCGGCTGCGGCACGAGCAAGGAAGAGGAAGCCTGCCGTGAGCAGCAGCGTCAGATGGCGCGAGCGCAGGGCTTCACGCCCAACGAGCGGGCCGTCAAGAGGGCCTGCGACGACGACCACCGCAGCTCGAACTACCGCAGGCACGGCAGTTCGTTCCGCGGCGGCGGTTCGGGCAGCGGAAAGTGACGGAGGCGGCTCACTCGCCCGTCAGGCTCGAGGTGAGCCGTGCGCTCACCGTCTGAGGCTCCCCGCTTCGCCCGCGCCCTCGTCTTCGGCGCCGTCCTGCTGTGCGCCGCATGCGGTCTCGTCTACGAGCTCGCGCTCGTCGCGCTCGGCTCGTACCTGCTCGGCAACTCGATCACGCAGACGTCGATCGTCCTGTCGGTCATGGTGTTCGCCATGGGCATCGGCTCGCTCGCCGCGAAGCGCCTCGTCGGCCAGGCGGCCCGCAACTTCGCCCTGATCGAGCTGGCCCTCGCCGTCATCGGCGGCACGAGCGTCATCGTGCTGTACGCCGCCTTCGCGTGGTGGTCGCTCTACGGGCCAGCGCTCGTCGCTCTCGCCTTCACGATCGGCGCGCTCATCGGTGCCGAGATCCCCCTGCTCATGACGTTGCTGCAGCGCATCCGCAAGCAGGATGCGTCGGACGCCGTCGCCGATCTCTTCGCCGCCGATTACGTCGGCGCCCTCGTGGGTGGCCTGGCGTTCCCGTTCCTCCTGCTGCCCCTCTTCGGCCTGCTCCGCGGCACACTCGCCGTCGGCGCCGTCAACGCCCTCGTCGGTGTTGCCTTGTGCCTGTGGGTGTTTCGTGACTCGTTCACGACGTGGGGGCGGCGCCTCGTCGGCGGCGCGCTCGCCGTGACGCTGGTCGGGCTCGCGGGGCTTGCCTGGTTCTCGGGGAAGTTCGAGCTGTCCGCGCAGCAGCGCATCTACCGCGATCCGATCGTCGTGAGCGAGCGTTCGGCCTACCAGGACATCGTCGTCACGTCCGGCCTCGACGGACGCGACGTGCGGCTGTTCCTCAACGGTGACCTGCAGTTCTCGACGCTCGACGAGTACCGCTACCACGAGGCGCTCGTCGCTCCTGCGATGAACGGGCCGCGCACGAAGGTCCTCGTGCTGGGCGGGGGCGACGGACTCGCGGCACGGCGGGTGCTCGAGTATCCCGGCGTCGAGAAGGTGACGCTCGTCGACCTCGACCCGGCGGTGGTCGATCTCGCGCGCACGCGGCCCGAATTCGTCGCGGCCAACGCCGATGCGATGGACGACCCGCGCCTGACCTATCGCGCCGCCGATGCGTTCACGTGGCTGCGCACCCAGAACGAGACGTTCGACGCCATCGTCGTCGACTTCCCCGACGCCGACGACGTGGCCACCGCGAAGCTGTACTCGCAGGAGATCTACGGGCTGATGAACAGGGCCCTCGCCCCCGGCGGCCGCATGGTCGTCCAGAGCGGCTCGCCGTTCTTCGCCCGCGAGGCTTACTGGACGACGGAGGCGACCCTGCGCCGCGCCGGGTTCGCGACAACGCCGTACCACGTCGACGTGCCGAGCTTCGGCGACTGGGGCTTCCACCTCGCGACGCGCTCGTCGACGCCGCCGTCGCTCACGCTGCCCGATGACGCCCCGGCGCAGCGCTTCGTCACGCAGGACGTGCTGCGCGCCGCTGCGGTCTTCCCGCCCGACCGTGGCCGGATGCCCGTGAAACCGTCGACCCTGCTGTCGCCCACGATCCTCGACGCGCAGAAGGGCGCCTACCGGGGCTACTGAGCCCGAGGTGTCAGCGACGCGGGTTCAAGCGCGCGATGGCACCGGTGAGCACGGCTGCGAAACCGGTCCACGCGGCGTACGGCGCGAGCGCGACGCCGCGCTCCGGGGTGTGAGCACCGGCTCGGCGCACGAGGTCGGCGCTGCTCACGGCGAGTGCAACGGCCTCGAGGCAGGCGGGACGCAACTTCTTTCGGTCGAAGAACAGCACGCTCCATCCCGCGTTGAGCGCGAGATTGCCGGCGAGCGCCGCCGCGTACCGCTTCTGCTCGCGCGTGCGCCCCTGCTCGCCGAGGTCCGCGAGCACGAGGGAACTCGTGAGCGCGATGTCGGCATACAGCGCCGTCCACGCCACGGGGAAGACCCACGCAGGCGGCTGGAAAGCGGGCTTGCGCAGCGTCCGGTACCAGAGCGAATCCGGGTCCGTCGCGAGGCTTCCGACGAGCGCCGTCGCCGCAACCGCTGCGCTCGTCCGTGCGAGCGTGCGCCCCGATCGGCGGGTGTCCGCCTCTCGCACCGCCGCTCGCACCGCATCGCGGAAGGTCGTGTGGCCGCCGTCCGGTGCACCGACGAGGTCGTCGAGATCGCGCTCGTGCACGACGGTGTCGTGCTGCAGGCTGCCGATGAGGGGCTTGGCGAGCGCCGTCGTCACGGGGGTCACCAAGCCCACCCAGTACGCGGCAAGCCCGGGCGTCGTCACGGGTGCCGTGAGCACGAGACGCCGACGCAGCCCGACCGCCTTCGCGTACTCGCTCATCATGCCGGCGTACTCGATGGCCTCGGGTGCCCCGATGTCGAAGGTGCGGTTGACGTGCTCCGGCAGATCGGCCGCCGCCACGAGGTAGTGCACCGCGTCGGCCACCGCGACGGGTTGGATCGTGTTGCGCACCCACCGCGGCGCAACAGCCCCCGGCAGTCGCTCGGCGAGGTGGCGCAGCATCTGGAAGGACGACGACCCGTCCCCGATGACGACGCCCGCCTCGGGGCGTGAAGGGTGCCGGTGCGGCGGCGCAGGAGCGCGCACACCCCGCCGAGCACGAGGCCGGCGAAGGCGAGCATCCAAATGCCCGAGGCAGCCGTGACGACGGTGTAGACGAGGGTGCTCGTGGCGACAGGAGCGTGGCCGCGCAACGCGTCGTAGAGCGCGCCACGGAAGAAGGTCTCCTCCGCCACGCCGTTGACGAGGGTGAGGACGAGAACCACGACGAAGACGCCGCGGTCGGCGTGATCGAGGAGTTGCTGGACGGGGTCGCGTAACGCGGGAATCTGCGTGAGAACAAGCGCACCGACGAGAAAAGCCCCTGCGAGTGCGGCCCCGACGCCGGCGCCGAGAGCCACGTCGGCTGCGGGCCGACGCGCTTCGGTCGGCTTCGGCGCTTCACGCCCACCCGGACGTCGGGCCAGGAACGCGCCGACGAACCACACCGCGGCCAGCAGCGCCGTCGCGGGGTAGAAGAGTGCATCAGCGGGCTCGATCGACAGGCTCCACGCCAGCACGAGCGTGCCGACGACGAGCGTCAGCCCGCAGGCGAGACGTTGCCGTGTCACCGAGTCGCCCATATGTTCATCCGACCACCCGCGCCAGGTGAGGTGAAGCCTCCCCAGGGGTGCAGGACGGCAACGCAACGGGCCGGCATCCGAACGTGGATGCCGACCCGTGATGAGCGTGATGCGTGCGTCAGATCGTGACGTCGCCGCGGGGCGTCGTGAACGTCACCGACAGCACCGACGGGGTGCCGTGCGGGGCGACGAAGGAGAAGTCGATGCTCGGCTCCCACTCCTCGCGGTCGACGCCCGGTTCACCGGAGAGGCCGATCCACTCGCGCACGCGCTCGGGCGCGCCGGCGAGCGTGATGCCCTTGAGGCCCGAGTCGCTGGGGCCGTCCGACGACGGGTGGGTCGCGTCGTCGTCCCACTTGATGAAATAGGGCAGCTGCGGGTCGAGGACGAGGTCGCTGATGCCGATCTGCTGCCAGGTGACCTCGGTGCCGTCGGGGCGGTGACGGCGGCCTTCGGTGGTGCCGCGACCGAGCTTCTCGACGGGGCGGGTCATGTCGTCGAGTTCGACGACCCAACCGATCCAGCCGCCACCGTTGGCGGAGCGAGCCTTGACGGCCTGGCCGTACGGCATCTTGTCGACGCTGGGGTGCTCGAGGGCTTCGACGACCTCGAGGAACCGGTGCTCGGTGAGCGGCAGGATGACGTTGCGGGTACCGAACCGCGGGTGAACGCCGCCGTCGAGTGCTTCCACGCCGAGCTGCTGCGCGAGTCGCTCGGCCGTCGCTTGCAGACCGTCGGACTCGGCCGCATACATCACGTGGTCAATACGCATGTGCACACTGTGCCACGCTCATTGGTGTGGACTGTAATCCGGGTCACTCTCCTTCGACCCGGCGCGCTCCGTCAACCGCGGACGCCGCGCTGACGCATCGCTTCGTAGAGCAGAACGGCGGCGCTCGTCGCGACGTTGAGGGAGTTGACCTGGCCCACCATGGGGATGCGCACGCGGGTCGTGGCGGCAGCGAGCGCCTCGTCGGTGAGGCCGTACTTCTCGGTGCCGACGGCGATCGCGACGGGGCCGCGGTAGTCGACGTCGGTGTGCATGACGTCGGTGTCCGGCGTCGCCGCGACGAGCGGAATGCCGCGCTCTTCGAGCCAGCTCAGGGTCTCGGAGGTGGACGCGGCGGCCACCGGCACGCTGAAGACGGTGCCCTTCGAGCCGCGCACGACGTTGGGGTTGCCCCAGTCGGTGACCGGGTCGGCGGCGATGACGCCGTCGACGCCGACCGCGTCGGCGGTGCGGAGCATGGCCCCGAGATTGCCGGGCTTCTCGACGCCCTCGGCGACGAGAAGGAGCGGACTCTCGGGCAGGTCGAGTTCGCGCGGGTGGGCCTGGACGCTCGGCACGACGGCGAGGAAGCCGTCCGGCCCCTCGCGGTAGGCGACCTTCTCGAACGCGGCGCGCGCCACCGTCACGATCTCGGCGCCGGCGGCGCGGGCGGCGTCGACGACGTCCTGCTGGCGGTCGGCGTCGAGCATGAGGTCGTCGCACGTGTAGAGGGCCCGGGGGCGCACCCCTGCATCGAGCGCGAGCGACAGTTCCTCGTACCCCTCGAGCAGGGTGACGCCCTCGTTCTCGCGGGTACGGCGCTTACGCAGACCGACGAGCCCCTTGAGGCGCGGGTTGGTCGCGGAGGTGAGGTGAAGATCAGCCACCCGCCCATTCTCCCCCACTCAACCCCCACCGCCGAAGCCCCGATCTGCACGTGCAGGATAGTGCTGTGGTGAGGAGTGAGGCGGGGGTCGGGCTGTTGTCCGAGGCGACGGTTCGGACGCTGGCCGGAGCACAGATCACCGCTCCGACGGAGCTTCTCGCCTTCGACTTCGACGACACGGCAGCGCCGGCACCTCGGGGCTTCGAGCGGCTCGCGGAGTCGGCACTGCTGCGCCGTTCGGATCTCGACGCCGTCGGCGACGAGTTGCTTTCGTGGGGTCTCCAACTGGGCTCGGGGATGACGGTGCGGGCGAACGACGTGCCGCTGCGCGCGGGCACCGTCGTCGTGCTCGGTCTCGGCGTCGGGCGGGTGCGCCTGCCGATTCCGTGCCGCGTCACGGAGGTGATCGACGAGCCGCACCGGCGCGGATTCGCCTACGCGACGCTGCCCGGTCACCCCGAGTGCGGCGTCGAACGCTTTCTCGTCGAACGTCGCGGCGACGACGTGTGGGTCCACATCGACGCCCTCAGCCGGCCCGGCTGGCTCCTCACCCGCATCGGCGCCCCCGTCATGCGGTGGGTGCAGCGCTGGATGACGCGCCGCTACCTGCGCGCGTTGGCGCGCTGAACGGACGGAACTGGCCTATCGGTCGAGACGTCGCGCCGCCGCGAGCACCTCGGGCGCGAGCATTCGGCGGGCTCCGAGCACCTCGACGCCCACGAGTCGGCCGTTGGCATCGACGTCGAGCACGACGTCGATGCCCGGCTCACCGCCGGTGTCGACGGGCACGCTGCGCGCCACGCCGCCGACGCCCGGATCGGGGCCGAGGGCGACGTACGCCGCGTCAGCCTCGGCATCGAACGTCAGCCGCACCGCGTCAGCAGGCACCCCGCCGTCGGGCGCGTTCACAAGAGCGAGCGCAGGACGTCGGCGGCCCCGTCGTTCTCGATCGGGCCGGTCACCTCGTCCGCAGCGTCCTTCACCTCGTCGGGCGCCTGGCCCATCGCGACGCCGCGCGCAGCCCACTCGAGCATCTCGAGGTCGTTGCGCTGATCGCCCACGGCCACCGTGTTCGACGGCTCGATGGCGAGCTTGCGGCGCACCAGCTCGAGCGCCGACGCCTTCGAGACGCCCTCGGGGTTGATGTCCATCCAGGCCGTGTACCCGACGGCGTAGTTGACGTGGTGCAGGCCGATGCGGTCGGCGAGCTCGAGGAAGTCCTCGCTCGTGCCCGACGGCGAGCGGAACGTCACGCGCGTCACGGGCTCCGACATGAGCTCCTCCCACTCCACGACGGTCTGCTCGCCGTCGAGTTCCCCGTCGGGGAAGGGCGCGGTGACCTTGAACCCGTCCGGCCCCTCGACCGCGATGACGGCGTCCTCCCACTGTCCGCGCAGCATCGACAGCGCCGGCGCGGGGTCGAACGTCACCCGGTCGACGATCTCGTAGCCCGCGTCGAGCGAGCTGTCGAGACGCAGTGTGATGGCGCCGTTCGAGCACACGACGTAGCCGTGGTCGAGGTCGAGCATGCGCAGGATCGGCGTCGTCGCGACAACGGCGCGCCCCGTCGACAGGACGACGTGGTGGCCGGCGGCGACGGTGTCGCGCACGGCGTCGCGAGTCGCGTCGTGCATGGTGCCGTCGTACTGCAGGAGAGTGCCGTCGATGTCGAGGCAGACCATGAGCGGTGGCCATTCGTGCGAGCCGGCACCTGCGCCGGGTCGGACGCTGTTCGCGGCCGCAGCCTCGGGAATGACGGGCGTCGTGTCGTCGGACGGAGTCACACGCACACCCTACGCGTCGCGCCTTCCCGCGAAGGTCACGGCGCGAGCTGCACGGGCGGCAGGAGGAAGGACGAACAGACGCCCAGGGCCCCTTCCGATCGCTCGGAAGGGGCCCTCGTCAGGCAAGGCAGATCAGTGGTTCTGGCCGAACCCGCCCTGCGGGGCCGAGCCGTACTGCTGGCCGTTGCCCTGGCCGAACTGCTGCTGGCCCTGCTGGTAGCCACCGTTCCACTGCTGGCCGCCGTTCGTCGCCGAGGCGCTCGAGCCCTTGCGGCTCTGCAGGAACGCGACGACACCGACCGCGAGCGCCGCGAGCCCCGCGAGGAGCGTCAACCACACGCCGGCGCCGATCGTCGCCGAGTAACCGGATGCGGCGCCACCGTCACCGACGGCACTGGCCGTGCTCGGGAACTGCAGGATGCCGATGATGAGCAGCACGACGCCGAGGGCGGCCGTGACGATGCCCGTCACCTTCGCGTTGAGCTTGCCCAGAGCGGCGAGCACGCCGGCCACGGCGAGACCGATGGCAAGGATGAGGACGAAGATGCCGCCCGTATTGCTCGACTCACCGAGCGTCGGGTTGGCCGAGTTGCTGTTGCCGCCGATGCCGTTGAGCGCGACGGTCTCACTGCCCGACTTGAACGTCACCCACGCGACGAACGGAGCGATGAGTGCCAGGAGGGCCGGCAGGAACGGGCCGAACTTCGCCACGGGGGACGCGGTCGAGGCGCTCGAGGTCTTCGTCGGCTGGGCCGACTGCGACTGACCGTACGCGGCCGACGTGTACTGGCCCTGCTGGCCGCCGTGCGCCGGGGTCGTGTGCTGGCCCGAGCCGTACGTCTGGCCGCCCTGGGGCGACGAGCTGTACTGACCGGGCTGAGCGTAGCCACCCTGCGGAGCGGAGTTGTACTGCCCACCCTGCGGCGCCGAACCGTACTGCTGGCCACCCTGGGGCGAGGAGTTGTACTGACCCGGCTGCGCATGACCACCCTGCGGCGCGGAACCGTACTGCTGGCCACCCTGGGGCGAGGAGTTGTACTGACCCGGCTGCGCATGACCACCCTGCGGCGCGGAGCCGTACTGCTGGCCTCCCTGGGGCGACGAGTTGTACTGCTGACCCGCGCCGTACTGACCCTGCGGAGCGGAGTTGTACTGCCCACCCTGCGGCGCCGAACCGTACTGCTGACCCGCGCCGTACTGACCCTGCTGGCCGGCAGCACCCGGGTAACCCTGCGCGTAGGGAGCCGACTGCTGCTGGGCGATGGGCGCGCTCGGGTAGGCCTGCGAATGCGCGGACGACGCCTGCGTCGGCGACTCCGTACGCGCGGGGGACTGCCCCGGCTGAGCTGCAGCCTGCGGCTGGTCACGGTAGGCCACCTGCGTGGCATCGTTCTCGAACCGCTGGGTGTGGTCGTGCACCGGGTTCGGCTCAGCCGCTGGCGTCGAACCGCCCGCAATGCGGGTCTGTGCCTCGGAGTCGCCGTCGCCCCAGGTGGAGGCGGGCTTCTCGTTGTTGTCGCTCATGCGACCCTCCCGTTTCGTGGTGGTGAAATCTGATCTGCGCCCAATCTACCGGTGGCCCATCACGCCTGCAGCTTGAAGGCCTCCTTGTAGCTGAGGCGTCCACCCGTCTGCATGACGCTGCGGCTGTAGAGGCGCGTCGCGACCCGAGTGATGGCGATCGCAGCGACACCCGCGATGACGAGCGCGACGAGCGGCTCCCACCAGGCTGCATCGCCGGTGATGACGCGCGCGGGCATCGCCACCGTCGAGACGACCGGCACGAACGAGGCCACCTTGAGGGCCGTTCCGGTGAGCATCATGCCGAGCATGAGCACGACGACGACGAGCATTGTCACCGGCTGGGCGGTCGTTTGGACGTCCTCGCTGCGTGACGCGAGCGCGCCGGCCACCGCGAACATGCAGGCGACGACGAGGAAGCCCGCGAGGAAGAACACGACGAACCACCCCGAGGCACTCGCCACGGTGCCGATGAGCGTGCTCCACCGTGTCTGCGACAGCCCGATGAGCGCTACGCCGACGAGCAGCGTCACCTGGGCCAACGCGAGGACGGCGTTGCCGATGACCTTACCGGCGAGCAGGTGCTTGAGCGGCACCGCGCTGGCCAGGATTTCGACGATGCGTGACTGCTTCTCCTCGACGACGCTCTGCGCGATCGGCATGCCGAAGATGAAGGCGACGAAGTAGAACAGGAACGCGAAGACGAAGGTGACGAGCTTACCCAGCCCGGCGTTGACGGATCCGGGGTCGAGCCGTTCGTCCGTCACGTTCGCTCCGCTCGAGAGCTTGGCGAGATCGACGCCCTGAGCCTTCGCGTTCGCGGCGAGCGTCTGCTCCGCGGCGGCGCTCGTGACGAACTTCTTCACGTCGGCGTCGACGTCCTTGTCACCGACGAGCGTCCAGCCGCCGGAGGTGGGCAGGAGCGCCAGATCGGCACGACCGCTCTTGACCGCGTCGCGGGCGTCGGCGGGCGACGACGCGGAGACGCTCGTGTACTCGACCTTGTCGTGGTCGGCCTTCGCCGCCTTCTCGGCGGCGTCGACGAGTGAGCTTCCCGACAGCCCGGCCGCGTTCTTCTGCGTCACGACGGCGATGGACGACGTAGGCGTCTTGCCCGAGAGCCAGATCTGGACGCCGAACGTGCCTGCGACGAGCAGGAGCGTCACGACGAGCGACATGAGGAAGTTCTTGTCCCGCGCCTTCACGGACAGTTCGCGCAGGGCGACGATCTGCCAGGCGGGGCGGGTCTGGGTTTCTGCGGCGGCGTTCATTCCTCAGGCCACCTCTCGGTAGATGTCGGCGAGTTGGGGCACGATCTCGTGGAACTCGCGCACTCGGCCGCGCTCCATGGCGCTGCGCAGGAGCTCGTCGGCGGCTGCGTCGCCGTTCGTGTGCGGCAGTTCGAGCAGGGCAACCGGTCCGTCGATGTCGACGACGCTGATGCCGAGCGAGTCGGCCACGTCGCGCAGCCAGCCGGCGTCGGTGTCGAGGACGAGGCGGTGGCGGATGCGTCCGCGGCGGCGCAGGTCCTCCGCCCGCCCTTCGGCCACGACCTCACCGCGGGCCAGGATGACGAGGCCGTCGCACAGCCGCTCGACGAGGTCGAGCTGGTGGCTGCTGAACAACACCGGCACGCCACGCGCCGTGTACTCGCGCAGGAGATCGGCCATCGCGTCGACGGCCTGCGGGTCGAGGCCGCTGAACGGCTCGTCGAGGATGAGCGCCGACGGTTCCGCGATGACGGCGGCCGCGATCTGCACGCGCTGCTGGTTGCCCAGCGAGAGCGATTCGAGCTTGTCCTTCGAACGGTCGGCGAGACCGAAGCGCTCGAGGAGGTCGAGGCCGCGCGTGCGCGCCGCCGACGCCGTCACGCCGCGCAGCTGAGCGAGGTAGACGAGCTGGTCGATGAGCGGCTGCTTGGGGTAGAGGCCGCGCTCCTCCGGCATGTAGCCGATGGCCCGACGCTCAGCCGACGTGATGGGCCGGCCCTCCCACAGCACGTCGCCCGCGCTCGGCTCGAGTACGCCCATGATCATGCGCATCGTCGTCGTCTTGCCCGCGCCGTTGCCGCCGACGAAGCCGGTCATCCGAGCGTCCGGCACGCTGAACGACACCTCGCGCACGGCGACCTTGTCACCGAATGCGCGGGTCAAGCCTCTTGCTTCGAACATCCTTCTCGTGACCTCCCGGCTCGTGTGCGTTCCCCGTGGTGGAGCTACGAGAACCATCCTGACCAGCAGCGCGTATGAACGCCTCCGCCGCAGGGATGAACTTCAGGTGTCGGAGCGCTCCCCCGCGCGGACGAGTCCGGTCTCGTACGCGGCGACGACGGCCTGGACGCGGTCGCGCAGGCCTAGCTTCATGAGGACGTTCGACACGTGGGTCTTGACGGTGGCTTCCCCGACGAAAAGGTGCTCTGCAATCTCCGCGTTGGAGCAGCCCCGGCCGAGCAGGCCGAGAACGTCGCGTTCGCGCGGGGTGAGCGCGGCGAGGCGCTCGTCTGCCTCCTGCGGGGTGGAGGCGGAGGCAGCGGCGCGACGTTCGATGACGCGCCGGGTCACCTCCGGCGCAAGGAGGGCGTGGCCGTGGCCCACCGTGCGCACGGCGTCGGCGAGTTCGTCGGCCTCGGCGTTCTTGAGCAGGAAGCCGCTCGCGCCGGCGTCGAGCGCGCTGAAGAGGTAGTCGTCGCGATCGAAGGTCGTGAGGATGACGACGCGGCCCAGGCCCTCCTCGACGAAGCGGCGCGTGGCCTCGATGCCGTCCATGACGGGCATCTGTACATCCATGAGCGTGACGTCGGGGTGCAGCTCGCGCGCGACCGCGAGCGCCTCCTCACCGTTCGCGGCGGTGGCGACGACGTCGAGGTCGTCCTCCACCGACAGGATGAGGGAGAACCCGCCGCTCACCATCCGCTGGTCGTCGACGATGAGGACCCTGAGCGATTCGGTCACGGCGTCTCCTTGTTCCTGGTCGAGGCGGCGAGAGGCAGGCGCACGCGCACACGGTATCCACCGGTGAGGCGCGGGCCGATCTCGGCCGTACCGCGGTGTGCGGTGACGCGCTCGCGCATGCCGAGCAGGCCCAGCCCGCTGCCGGACGTACCCGCGCGGGGGCGGCCGTCGTCGAGCACCTCGACCTCGACGTAGCGGCCGTTGCCCTCGCCACCCGCGCGCAGCGTGACGGTGGCTGCCGTGGCCGTCGAGTGACGCTGGACGTTGGCGAGCGCCTCCTGCACGGTGCGGTAGATGCTGTGCCCGACGTTGGCGGGCACGTCGACGTCGACGAGGTCGTCGAGGCGCACGTCGAAGGTGGGGGTGCGTACGCCCGCCACGAGGGCGGCGACGTCGTTCAGGCCCGGTTCGGGTGCGCGTGCGGCGCCGTTCGTGGGCTCGCCCGAGCCGTTCGCAGTGTGTTGTCCGTCGGCGCGCAGAGTGCCGAGCAGGGCGCGCATCTGCGTGACGGCCTCACGCGACGAGGCCTCGACGTTGCTCAGCGAGTCCGTCGCGCGCTCAGGGTCTTTCACCATCACCTTGCGGGCCGCTGCGGCCTGGATGCCGATGGCCGCTACGTGGTGGGCGACGACGTCGTGCAGTTCGCGTGCGATGCGCAGCCGCTCCTCGACGACGGCCTGCTCGGTGAGTTGGCCGGCCTGACGGGTGATCGTCTGGGCCTGCTGGTGGGCGAACGCGCGGGCACGGGCGCCACGCCACGAGTTTGCCCCGGCCCCGACCGCCGTCGCGAAGTAGAGCACGTTGATCATCAGCCCCTGCAGGACGGCTGCGGCCGTCGCGCCGAACCACGGGTCGCGCGCCTTGGCGGGCTGGGCGTTGTAGGAGTCGAGGAGGTCATCGTTCATCGCCGCCACGGACCACTGCACGCTCAGCCAGCCGAACATGAACAGCACGAGGCCCGCTGCCGCGAGGGTGACCAGCTTGCGGTCGGGCGCCCAGGCGAGCGCGGTGAAGATGGCGAAGAAGTACACGCCCTGCATGGCGATGGACGACATCACCGGCACCTGCGTCAGCCCCATGACGAACATGTGCGCGGCCGTGACGAGCATGACGGTGACGGGGAAACGTCGGCGCAGCACGAGCGGGCCGGCTCCGATGGCGGCGCTCAGATACAGCGCCCAACGCGGCCACAGGGAATCGGCCGAGAAGCCGAGTGCGCGCCACACCTCGAGACCCAGCAGCGCGCCGAGGAAGAACAGAATGGCGATGAGAACATCTCGCCTCAGCCAGGCGTCAGGTCGCCTGCGCACCCATTCGTCGTCGAGGCCGAAGAACTGTTTCACCCGACCGAGGGTAGAGCGCAGTCGCCGGGCGCACCTCCCTCAAGCGGCGGAGATGCTCGCACGGGGCTAGGCCACCCCTGGGGTCGGGTGACAGACGACGTACCTCCTGATTAGCTGAGTGGGTGTCCTACTCGCGGCGGCGCCTGAGCGTAAGCCGCACGCGGGCAGACAATTTCGGCAATCATGGCCGGGGCGGCACTCCCACGTGTGGGCCAGCCGTCCACTGCCTTGCACGAGACTCGATGTGGAGGAACTGACATGACGGTAGCGACTGACGCTGTCTTCGAGATGCCGGACGACGGCGACAACGAGGGCGGGCGCCCGAGCGAGCGCGACAAGCGCAACATCACAGACCCGGAGGCGGGCGGCGAAGCAGACCGCGTCGACGAGGACAACGTGCCCCAGTCCGGCCTCGACAAGGACCGCCTCCAGGGCGAGTGACGGCACCAACCCACCCCGCCGGAACACACGAAAAGGACATCACCCATGAGCCACACCCCCGAAGAACTCGAAGCTGCGCGCGAGGCCGCCCAGGCCGCCGTCGACACCGCGACGTCGTGGGACTACAGCGCTGGCGACGCCAAGATCGACAGCAAGCTGCGGGAGGGCCTCGATGCAGCGGGCGTCACCATCGACGATGACGAGTTCGAGCGCATCGTCCGCGAGATCGACGCGCTCACCGGTGACGAGGACGCGGGCACGCCCCAGGTGAGCGCCGCTCGCCCGACGACCGGCGCCTGAGCGCTCCCCGATCGGGCGGCCGCCGGCTGCGCGGGCGCGCTTGCGAGCCATCGCGACGAAGCGTCGCAAGTGCGCCCCTGCAGCGTCCTCGTGACGCGCTCACCGGCGGCCGCCCGACTGCCTGCCCTTGATGTGCCCGCGCTGGCCGGGCACGGGCACGCCAAAAACCACGCACACCAGAAGAATGCGCACCGAACAAGGGAGATCCCATGGGTATCGACAAGCTCACCGACGCGTTCTCGAACGACGAGGACCACGACGAGGGCGGCGAAGACGCCCGCAACGAGGCTCGCGCGATCGACGAGGGCTCGCCCGAGCGCGAGATCGTCAGCGACGACCCCGGCACGCCCACCGAAACCACCGACTGACGGCGCGGCCTAGATCGACGCGAGCGACACGACGAGGTTGAGCGTCGTCGCGACGACGCCGACGCCCAACACGTAGCTCAACAGCGTGTGGGCGAGCACGAGGCGGCGCATCTGGCGGTTCTTCAGCGTGGTGTCGGAGACCTGGTACGTCATGCCGAGGTCGAACGCGACGTAGGCGAAGTCGTAGTAATCGGGCTCGCCGCCCTCGAAGTCGATGCCTCGCCCGCCCGGCTCGTCGCCGTAATACAGACGCGCGTAGCGGGTCATGTACGTGAGGTGCACGAGGAACCACGACGCGACGACGCTGCCCGCGCCGAGCAGCGCTTCCGGGGTGCCCGAACTCTTGTGCTGCCCCGCCGCGAGCAACAGGCCCACCCCGGCGAGGCTCGCCACGGTTCCACCGATGACGGTCGCCTCGGACAGCGCCACGCTCGGATCTTCCTCGCGCGCGTGCTCGGCGGCCTCGTGCTCGTTCATGGGTCGAACGGTGAGCCACGTCCACAGCCCGTAGATCGTGGTCGCCGCTGTCCAACCCGCTATGACGTGGAAGGCCAGGCTGCGCTCGAGGTACGTCATCGAGGCCAGGGCGACGAGGGCACCCAGTGCCATGCATGCGGCAAGTCGGACGCCGATGCGCTGCGTCAGCGCGCGACGATTGTCTGAAGCCATGGCGGAACGTTATCGCTCGCGCGGGGCGGACGCCGTCGGTCGGCCGTGCACGGACGATGTGAGGTACGGCCCGAGATGTGAGCTGCGCCGGTCACAGACCGGGCCAGAGCTCACACCGTCCGGCCTGCAGCTGCCTCGGGTCAGATGCGCGCGGCAGCCTCACGGTGCAAGCCCGCGAGTACGTCGAGCTGCTGATCGGCGCGTCGGAGCAGTTCTTCGAGTTGCACCGCGTCGAGACGCGGTTCGTTCTCGGCATGGGTGAGCAATGTGAGCCAGCACCGCTTCTTGCCTTCGACGCCGAGGCTGAGGGCCTCGAGCTCGACCAGATCGCTGAGCGGCGAGCGACCCTTCAGCGCCCCGTTCGGCTTGAAGCGGCCGAGGTATTCGCCGATGCGCGCGGCTGCCTGCTGCACCCGCGCCTCGCGCACCCCGAACCTGTTGGCGATGTCGCGCAGGGCCTGACGATCCTCGGTGACCTCACGGGCGAGTGTCGCGAGTTGCTCACGCGCGCGAACGTCGGAGTGGGAGGAGGCGGCGCGGTCGAAGAGGTCGCGGCCCCCGGTCGAGCCCACCCAGTGATGCTGAAGGTAGATCTGCAGAAATTGGTCGTCGCGCGGCAAGGGTCCTCCAAGGTCGTCGGGTTCGTTCCCGACGCTACGGGCTGGCGACCTCCCCGCGGACCACCTCCCGGGGCGGGGGCGCCGACGAGCACACTTCGCGAACACGTGAGTTCGCGACAAGCGTTCGTGCCCGGCGGACAACAACCGGAACATTTACAGGTGGTCACCTGTGCACTCCAAGCTCATCGTCGACAGTTGGCGCGAAGCATCCTTTGTGGCGGGAAAGAACCCGGTCGGAGCGCGTATTACCCACGAGACCACCACAGCGATAGCCCGGTCACTCGACAAGAAGGCAGCTACCGGAATGCCGAGCCTTGGACAGCTCACGGATTGCGATGACACGCGAAACCTCGTGACGGTGCCCGTCCTCACCGACCACTGGCGACGCTGGGCCGACAGATGGCGAGGCACCGCTTTCGTCCAGGTTCAGGGCTTCGTCACGCCGCTGGGTGGGCAGCGGCGTTACCCGGAAGATGCTCCGCACTGAAGCCGGCACGAATCGACGCGGTCAGGGTGGCGTAGGCCGGGGGGGCTGAATCAACGGGGTGCGCAAAGAACGCGCGAGTGCCCGCACCGTCCTCATGACGATGCGGGCACTCGCGCGCGGATCGGCGCGTCAGGCAACCAAGTCAGGCGATGACGGGCAGCACCTCGAGGCCACCCATGTACTTGCGCAGAGCCTCGGGAACGCGGACGGAGCCGTCGGCCTGCTGGTGCGTCTCGAGGATGGCGACGAGCCAGCGCGTCGTCGCGAGCGTGCCGTTGAGGGTGGCGACGGAGCGGGTGGCGCCGTCGGTGCGCTCACGGATGTTGAGGCGGCGCGCCTGGAAGGTAGTGCAGTTCGACGTCGACGTCAGTTCGCGGTAGGTGCCCTGCGTGGGAACCCAGGCCTCGCAGTCGAACTTGCGCGCGGCGCTCGTGCCGAGGTCGCCGGCGGCCGTGTCGATGACGCGGTAGGAGAGTTCGCACTTGGCGAGCATCTCCTCTTCCCAGGCGAGCATCTTGGCGTGCTCGGCCTCGGCGTCCTCGACCTTGCAGTAGGTGAACATCTCGACCTTGTTGAATTGGTGCACGCGAATGATGCCGCGCGTGTCCTTGCCGTACGAGCCGGCCTCGCGGCGGTAGCAGCTCGACCATCCGGCGTAGCGCACGGGCGCGGCGACGTCGATGATCTCGTTCGCGTGGTAGCCGGCGAGGGCCACCTCGGAGGTGCCGACGAGGTAGAGGTCGTCCTCCTCCTGCACGCGGTAGATCTCGGCGTCGTGCTTGACGTCGAAGCCGGTGCCCTGCATGGTCTCGGGGCGCACGAGCGTCGGCGTGATCATGGGCGTGAAGTCGTTCGCGATGGCCTGGTCGAGTGCCATCTGCAGCAGCGCCAGCTCGAGGCGAGCGCCGACGCCCTTGAGGAAGTAGAAGCGCGAGCCCGACACCTTCGTGCCGCGCTCCATGTCGATGGCGCCGACCTTCTCGCCGATCTCGAGGTGATCCTTCGGCTCGAAGTCGAACTGCACCGGCTCACCGACCGTCTTGACCGTGACGAAGTCGTCCTCGCCACCGGCGGGCACGCCGTCGAGGACGACGTTCGGCACGGCGCGGATCAGCTCGTCGAACTTCGCACCGGCCTCGTCGGCGGTGGCCTCGAGCTCCTTGACGCGGGTGCTCAGCGCGGTGGCGTCCTCGCGGGCCTTGTCGGCGTCGGCCTGCAGACGCGCGACCTCGGCGTCGTCACCCGACTTCTTCGCCTTGTTGAGCGCGCCCATCGCGGCACCGACGCTCTTGGAGACCTGCTTCTGCTCGGCACGCACCTTCTCGAACTCGCCGAGGGACGAACGACGCGTCGAGTCGAGTTCGAGAATCTGGTCGACGACGCTCTCGTCGGCGCCGCGAGCCCGCTGGCTCGCGCGGACGGCGTCAGGGTTTTCGCGCAGAAGCTTGATGTCGATCACGAGGTAAGGCTATCGGGTAGGGGCAACCGGGTTGCCCGGAGACGCCCCGACGAGCGCAGAACCCGCCTAAGGGGAGAGCGTTGAACAACTCGTACCGTCCCAACGCACTCGTCACGGGCCTGTGAGGCCCTCCATTCATGGCCTCGACCACACGCGCGAGTCCTCCGCAAACCAGTCCGCAGCATCCAGCAGCATCTCGGCGGCCGGTTCGTTCGGCATGCGCTCACGTGGCGCATCGACGCGTCGGCCGTTCACGAGAAGGTGGACCAAGGTAGACGTCACCAATGCATCGACTCGGATGCCCGCGCGCTCCACTGTCACGGTCGCTTCGGTCGCGCTCGCGGTAACACCTCGCAGCAGGAGAAGGTTCCGCAGATGGGCCGCAGCCGCCTCATCGCTGATGCCCTGGTCAACCGCAAACCGTTCGACGAATCGCTCCACTTCAGTTGCCGGATACCACTCGACGTCCTCCGGCAATCTCGCGTCGTACAGTTCCGACCACGCGCCGGCGAAGCCCGGGCCCCAGCTCACGTTGGGCTCGCGCCCGGGTATCGGCCAGAGATACACGTACGCCAAGCCGAACTCTCCGCACCGTTCCCGCGACCGCCGGACAGCATCACAGAGTCGGCGCATAAGTCCGCGTCGCGGCTGGATGAGCAGGACGGTGACTTCCGTGTCCGCTAGGTCGCCGGAACGCACCCGCCCGGCGAAGAGCGTTTCGCCCCGATTCACCTTGTCGCGCGCCGGTCGACCCTCGCCGCACCGAATCACCCACCCGAAGGCAAGGCGATCGAGCAGATCATCGAACGACCGCAGCTGCATCTCCTCGCGAGAACCGCCCGGGTCCACCACCACCTCATCGCCTTCGGGGGCGACAAGCGCGTGAACGTCGCGTCCTGGCCGCGAAAGGAAGACCTCGTCGAAGGTGCCCGCCACCGCGTATTCGATCTCGACCTGCCATCCGCGAGCCTGCCACCGCTCGACGGATGCCACGCTGCTATCCCTCGATGCCACGTCGGCACCTTATCGATGAGGCACCGACGCGACCTCGTTTCGGTCGGCTCACGGGGGCCATTCCCACAGCGGCCTGGTCCAGGTGATGCGCTGCGTCGGATCGTTCGAGTCCAAGAGTGTGCAGATCAGTCGGAAACGGGCGTAGTCGTGGTCGATCTCCCAACTGACCATCGACGGCGAATCGACCGTCGGCGCGCTCGTCATGCACCGGTCGAGCTCGCGGTGACCCTGCCGCGAGGCCTCGACGAGAAGCGGTGCTGCGAGAACCATCAGCGTCAGGATGACGAAGACAACACGGCGAGGGTTCACGCCCTGACCTTAGGGCGCCTCACGACGGGAGCAGAACCCGCGACGGGCGCGGATTGTGGCGACGGGAGCGCTGCAACACTCCCATCGGCACTGCTCAACCGGCGAGATACTCGTCCAGGGCTCGACGCAGGATGTCACTGGCACTCGTGTGCTCTCGACGCGCCCGCGCGCGGACAGCATCGATGCGCTCAGGGTCCAGCCGTACTGTCACGGTTTCGGCCGGACGCTTCCCCACGGTGCGCGGACGCCCGACCGGAGCCACCCGAGCCTTGGAAAATCCCGCCTCGGCGTCAGCGACGAGGGCCTCGATCGTTTCCTCTGTGATCGGCTGCCCATTCACCGTGCCCCATGAGCCACCGTCGGGTCGGGTTGCCGTGTCGAACTTCTCGTTCATCGCTTTCTCCCCTCTAGTAAGTCGAGCGTGGCCTTGCGTACCGGCATCGCGTGAATGATGAGCGTCCGCTTCTGGTCGAACACCAAGGCGACGACCTCCACGGGCCGCCCTTTCGTGTCGACTCCGATGCGTAGATACCGCTCGGGCTGATCGTCTTCAAGGCGAGCTTGTCGTGCGAAACCAGTCATCCACGCCTGCGTCACGTCCTCGGCGGACAATCCGTGCTTGAAGGCCGAGGGATGGAGTGTGACGGCGTCATCCACAACAATATTGTGTCACGAAACTCGCCCGAGAGACAGAGCCCGCGACGGGCGCCGAAGACGGGGCCCGCAACGCTCCCATCGAGGGTGTTTCGCTCCCACAGCGAGGCATGCTCACGTCGGCAACCAACCGTCGCCCGGCGCCGACGCTCGCTGACCGATACAGTCGTGAGGTGCCGAACTCCTCACCCTCGCAGGGCGCCCGCAAGCGCGCCGGCATCGTCGTCAACCCCACCAAGGTCGACGACCAGGACAAGTTGCGCCGCGAGTGCACCAAGGCCGCCAACGAGGCCGGCTGGGACGAACCGCTCTGGCTCGAGACGACGCTCGAGGATCCCGGCGTCGGCCAGGCTCATCAGGCCGTCAGCGCGGGCTGCGACATCGTTTTCGCCGCGGGCGGCGACGGCACGGTCCGTCTGGTCGGCTCCGCGCTCACCGGCACGGACATCCCGCTCGGCCTCATGCCGCAGGGCACGGGCAACCTCCTCGCGCGCAACCTCGGCGTCTCCGTCGACGGCTCGGCCGCGCAGAACTTCGCACGCTCCCTCGTCGGTCACGACACGCGCATCGACGTCGGCCGCGTGCACGCCACGTTCGACGACGGCTCGGCCAAGAACGACACCTTCCTCATCATGGCCGGGTTCGGTCTCGACGGCGACATCATGGATTCGACGAGCGAAGGCCTCAAGAAGCGCGTCGGCTGGATGGCCTATCCCATCGCCGGCATGAAGTACTTCACCGAGCGCCCCGAGCGCATGCTCGCCAGCTTCGACGACGGCGCCCCGCGCACGAAGAAGACGACGACGCTGCTCGTCGGCAACTTCGGCCGCCTCACCGGCGGGGTCAAGCTCATGCCCGACGCCACGGGCAACGACGGATGGTTCGATGCCGTCTGGCTTTCGGCCGACGGCCCGCTGCAGTGGGGCGCGCTGACGCGCCAGATCCTCACCAAGTCGCGCCGCAACACGAACCGCGTGGAGCGGGTGCGTGCGCGCCGCGTCGAGGCCCGCGCCATGGGCCGCGAGCGCGCCGTCGAGCTCGACGGAGACGTCATCGGTCAGGCCCGCGACGTCAGCATGTGGATCGACTCCGACGCACTCGTCGTGCGCATCGCCGACCCGAAGGACTCCAAGCTCTCCGACCTGCGCAGCCGCCTGCCCGGGCCGTTCGGCCAGGACTTCAAGGGCCTGCCCGCGAAGGCGAAGAAGTCGAGCACGTAGTCGGGTGAACCTCAGGCCGCGAGCGAGCTGACGATCGGCACACCCGGGCGGTAGGCGATGTGCAGGTAGCTCGGGGCGTCGAGCATCGCCAAATCGGCGCGCGCACCGACGCGGATGACGCCGACGTCGTCGCGCCGCAGCGCTGCAGCGCCCCCGGCCGTCGCAGCCCAGAGCGCCTCCGCGGGCGTCATGCCCATCTCGCGCACGGCGAGCGCGATCATGAACGGCATCGAGTTGGAGAAGCACGTGCCGGGGTTGCAGTCGGTCGCGAGCGCCACCTCGACCCCGGCGTCGAGCAGGTCGCGCCCACTCGGGAACGGCTGACGGGTGGAGAACTCGACACCCGGCAAGAGGGTCGCAACGGTCGATGAACCGGCCAGTGCCGCAACGTCCTCCGTCGACAAGAACGTGCAGTGGTCGACGCTGGCCGCGTCGAACTCGACGGCCAGCTGCACACCGGGTCCCTCCCCGAGCTGCCCCGCGTGAAGGCGCGGCATGAGGCCCGCAGCCACGCCGGCAGCAAGGATCTCGCGCGTCTCGTCGCCGTCGAACGCGTGCGCGCTGTGCGGTTCGCAGAACACGTCGATCCAACGCGCGAGGGGCGCGCACGCTTCGAGCATCGCGCCGGTGACGAGGTCGACGTACTCGCGCCGATCCGTGTCGCTCGGCACGACGTGGGCGCCGAGGTAGGTCACTTCGTCGGTGAACTCCCCCGCGATGCGCAGCGCCCGCGCCTCGTCGTCGACCGACAGCCCGTAGCCCGACTTGATCTCCACGAGCCCGGTGCCCTGCGCCCGTGCTTGCTCTACGCGGGCGGCGACCAGTTCGCGCAGACGCTCGTCGGACGCCTGGCGTGTGGGGCGCACCGTGTTCGCAATGCCGCCGCCGTCGTAGGCCTCCCCCGTCATGCGCGCGGCGAACTCGGCCGAGCGGTCGCCGTCGAAGACGAGGTGGTTGTGCGAGTCGACGAACGCGGGGATGACGGTGGCCCCCTCCATGTCGAGGCAGCGGTCGGCGTCCGGGGCGTCGGAGGCAGCGCCCACCCACGCGATGTGTTCACCGTCGATGACGAGCGCGGCGTCACGCAGGAGCGCGATGCGCTCCTCTCCCCGAAGCGCCGCGCCACCCCCGTTCCGCGCGGGATCGTTCGTGACGAGTTCCCCGATGTTCGTGACGAGCGTCGTGCTCATGCGTCCTCCCAGAGTGTGGTGATGGCTTCGGTGAGCAGGGCCCCGACGTCACCGAGGCGGTGACGACCTGCTGTGACGACGTGGGCGCCGTCCGCGACGACGTCCGTGATGTCCTCGGCGGTGGCCGCGAGCAGCACCTGCTCGGGCAGGCACCCGGCGGTGCGGCGCGAATCGAGGCGCACGGCAACGACGTCCGCGCGCATTCCGACCTCGAGGCGTCCGGCGTCCGGCCACCCGATCGTGTCGTGACGCGTGGCCGCGTCGAGCAACTCCTCGGGGCTGAAGCGGCCGCGGTCGTTCGTCACGAGGCGCTCGTGCATCTCGAGCGCGCGGGCGTCCTCGAACGTGTCGACGACCGCGTGCTGGTCGCTGCCGAGGCTGACGCGCACCCCGGCGTCGGCGAGTGCGCGAGCGGGACCGATGCCGTCGGCGAGGTCACGCTCGGTCGTCGGGCAGAAGCACGCGACGGCGTTCGCGGCGGCGAGCAGCGCGATGTCGTCATCGCTCAGGTGCGTGGCGTGGACGGCCGAGAACCGGGAGGTCAACGCGCCTGCGTCGTCCAGAAGCGCCACCGGCGAGCGGCCGTAGAACGCCTCGCACGCCTCGTTCTCCGCGGGCTGCTCCGACAGGTGCGCGTGCACGGGCTGACCGTCACTCGCGGCGAGCACCTCACCGATCTCGTCACGGGCGACGGCCCGGACGGAGTGGACGGCAGCGCCGATCCGCGTCGTTTCGTCGTCGGCGAGCAGGGCGTGTCGCGCGGCCCAGGCGGCCGCGGAACCGTCGCTGAAGCGCTGCTGGTCGTCGCCCAGCGGCGCGTGACCGTCGGCGGTGAGCCCGCCGTGGAGGTAACAGGTGTCGAGGAGCGTGAGGCGGATCCCGGCCTCCCGGGCGGCCTCGCGGAGTGCTTCGCCCATCGCGTTCGGGTCGTCGTACGCCGCGCCGCCGGGGCGATGGTGGACGTAGTGGAACTCGCCCACGCTCGTCATGCCGGCCATGACCATCTCGGCGAAGACGGCGCGCGCGAGCGTGCGGTAGTTCTCCGGCGTGAGGCGCCTCGAGACGGCGTACATGCGCTCGCGCCACGTCCAGAAGGTGCCGCCGTCGCCGTGGGTACGTCCGCGCAGCGCGCGGTGGAACGCGTGCGAGTGACAGTTCGCGAAACCGGGCAGGACAACCCCACCCAACGAGACGTCACCGTCGCCACGCTGGACGCCGGGTTCGATTGCGCTCCAGCGCCCTTCGAATTCCGTCAGGCGAACGTTGTACGCCACACCCTCCGGCAGGAGCGCGTGTTCGGCCCAGTAGGTCGTCATCCGGCGAGGTCCTCCAGAACGCGGACGAGGGCCTCCACGCCGCGCACACAGTCGTCGGTCTCGGCGAACTCCTCGGGCGAGTGCGATGTGCCGGTCGGGTTGCGCACGAACAGCATCGCCGTGGGCACGCCGTGGTTGGCGAGGATGCCTGCGTCGTGGCCGGCGCCCGTGCCGAGCAAGGGCACGCCGCCGAGCGTCGCGTCGAGCTGCTCGACCAGGCCTGCGTCGAAGGGCGTCGTCGGCGTCCACGACTCGGCGCGCCAGGACCCCCCAAGTGCCCTGGCGCGCTCCTCGAGCTCGTCGACGACGGCCCGCACGTCCTCCTCCCGGGAGCCTCGTGCGTCCACCCACGCCGTGACGTGCGACGCGATGGCATTGATGCCGCCGGGCACCACGTCGAGCTTGCCGACGGTCGCGACGACGCGGTCGCCGCCCTCGCCCGAGCGGTCACGCGAGGCCGCCGCGCCCCGCGTCGCCTCGATGAACTGCGCCGCCTTGAGCAGTGCGTCGTCGCGGTTGCCGAGGGCCGTCGTGCCGGCGTGGTCGGCGCGTCCGGGCAGGTCGGCGCGGAAACGGCCGTGCGGCCAGATGTCGGTGCCGATGGCGACCGGGGCGTCGTCGAGGTCGATGAGCGCGCGGCCCTGTTCGACGTGCAGTTCGACGAAGGTGCCGACGCGCGCGAGGGTCTCGTCGTCGCGCCCGAGCGTGCCCGGGTCGCGCCCGGCGCGCTGCCACGCCTCGGCCATCGTGACGCCGTCGGCGTCGGTGAGCGAGCGGGCGCGGTCGGCGTCGAGCGCACCGGTGATGATGCGCGAACCGGCGCAGGCGACGCCGAAGCGAGCGCCTTCCTCGTCGACGAAGTTGACGACCCCGATCGGCTTGCGCGGAGCGAATCCTCTCTCCTGCAACGCCTTCACGGCCAGGAGCGAGGAGACGACACCGAGCGGCCCGTCGAACGCGCCGCCGTCGGGCACCGAGTCGAGGTGCGAGCCGGTGACGACGCCCTCGCCGGGCGCGTCGTCCGGGTTGCCCCACCACGCCCACTGGTTGCCGGCGCGATCTTCGGTGACGTCGAGCCCCAGCGCGGCGCACTCGCCGACGAACCACTCGCGCAGTGTCGCGTCCTCACGCGTCCACGCGAAGCGCCGGTAGCCGCCGGAGCCGCCGTCACGGCCCACGGGGTGCAGGTCGTTCCACAGCGACTCGAATCGGCGGGTCTCGCTCACGTCAGTACCTCGCACTCGCTCAGTTGCCGGCCTTGGGCGCCGTGCGCTCGGCGGCGGCTCGCGTGGCGGCAGCCTGCGCGGCATCGGCGCCGTCGGCGTCACGAACGGTGGGCGTCATCGGAATGCGCGCGCCACGCTCGTCGGCGACCTCGACGGCGCGGGAGTACCCGGCGTCGACGTGGCGGAAGACGCCCATGGCGGGGTCGTTCGTCAGCAGCGCGGTGAGCTTCGCGGCCGCGAGGTCGGTGCCGTCCGCGACGCCGACCTGGCCGGCGTGGATCGAGCGGCCGATACCTACGCCGCCGCCGTGGTGCAGCGACACCCACGTGGCGCCCGAACTCGTGGCGGTGAGGGCATTGAGCAGCGGCCAGTCGGCGATGGCGTCGGAGCCGTCGAGCATGCCCTCGGTCTCGCGGTACGGCGAGGCGACGGAGCCGGAGTCGAGGTGGTCGCGGCCGATGACGATGGGTGCGGAGACCTTGCCCTCGGCGACGAGTCGGTTGAACAGCTGCCCGGCCTTGTGACGCTCGCCGTAGCCGAGCCAACAGATGCGCGCGGGCAGGCCCTCGAACTCGACGAGCTCACCGGCGGCGTCGAGCCAGCGGTGCAGGTGCTCGTTCTCGGGGAACAGTTCCTTGAGCGCGGCGTCGGTGACGGCGATGTCCTGCGGGTCGCCTGAGAGCGCCGCCCAGCGGAACGGGCCGAGGCCCTCGCAGAAGAGCGGGCGGATGTAGGCGGGCACGAAGCCCGGGAACTCGAAGGCGCGCGTGTAACCAGCGGTGCGGGCCTCGTCGCGGATGGAGTTGCCGTAGTCGAAGACCTCGGCGCCCTCGTCCTGGAACTCGACCATGGCCTGCACGTGGGCCGCCATCGACTCGCGCGACTTCTTCGTGAAGCCCACCGGGTCGCCCTCGGCCTCGCGCTGCCACTCGTCGACGGCGACCTCCGACGGCAGGTAGCTCAGCGGGTCGTGCGCCGATGTCTGGTCGGTAACGACGTCGATCGTGATGTCGCCTGCGCGGTGGCGCGCGAGCATCTGCGGGAAGACGTCGGCGGCGTTGCCGACGATGCCGATGGAGACGCCGCGCTTCTCGGCCTTCGCGGCGTTGGCGCGGGCGATGGCGTCGTCGAGGTCGTCGGCGATCTCGGTGAGGTAGCGCTTGGCGACGCGGCGCTCGAGGCGCGTGCGGTCGACGTCGGCGATGAGGCACACGCCGTCGTTGAGCGTGACGGCGAGGGGCTGCGCCCCGCCCATGCCGCCGCAGCCGCCCGTCAGCGTGATGGTGCCGGCGAGCGTCCCACCGAATCGCTTGCGGGCGACGGCGGCGAACGTCTCGTAGGTGCCCTGGAGGATGCCCTGCGTCGCGATGTAGATCCACGAACCGGCCGTCATCTGGCCGTACATCATGAGGCCCTCGGCCTCGAGGCGGCGGAACTCGGGCCACGTGGCCCAGTCCGGCACGAGGTGGGAGTTGGCGATGAGCACGCGCGGCGCCCACTCGTTCGTCGTCACGACACCGACGGGCTTGCCCGACTGCACGAGGAGCGTCTCGTTCGGCTCGAGGTCCTTGAGCGTCTCGACGATGGCGTCGAACGCCTCCCAGGAGCGGGCTGCGCGGCCGGTGCCGCCGTAGACGACGAGGTCGTCGGGGCGCTCGGCGACCTCGGGGTCGAGGTTGTTCATGAGCATGCGCAGCGGGGCTTCGGTCTGCCAGCACTTCGCGTTGAGTTCGGTTCCGCGCGGTGCGCGGACGGGGCGGGCGCCCTCCATGGCGGTCTCCTTCGGTTCGTGCTGGGGGTCAGTTGAAGTCGCCGGCTGCGCGCGTGGCGGCGGCGAGGACGTCGCCGTCGGCGACACGGGCGACGACGGATTCGATCTCGGGCGACAGGTAGCGGTCGGGGCCGGGGCGGCCCGCGCCGTCGAGCGTTTCGATGACGGCGGCGCCGACCGGGCCCGGCGTGAGCGGGGCGCGCATCTGGATGCCGCGCGTGGCGGTGAGCAGTTCGATGGCGAGCACGCGCTTCAGGCCGTCGACGGAGCGGCGCAGCTTACGCGCACCGGCCCAGCCCATGGAGACGTGGTCTTCCTGCATGGCGCTGCTGGGGATCGAGTCGGCGCTGGCCGGGTTCGCGAGGCGCTTGAGTTCGCTGACGATGCCCGCCGCCGTGTACTGGGCGATCATGAGGCCCGAGTCGGTGCCGGGGTCGTCGGCGAGGAACGGCGGGAGGCCGTTGTTGCGGGCGCGGTCGAGGAAGCGATCGGTGCGGCGTTCGCTCATCGAGGCGACGTCGGCGATGACGATGGCGAGGAAGTCGAGCGCGTACGCGACGGGGGCGCCGTGGAAGTTGCCGTTCGACTCGACGCGGCCGTCGAGCGTGACGACGGGGTTGTCGACGGCGGCGGCGAGCTCACGCTCGGCGACGGTGGTGACGTAGTCGAGGGTGTCGCGGGCGGCGCCGATGACCTGCGGCGAGCAGCGCAGCGAGTACGCGTCCTGCACGCGGGTGCAGGCGTGCGGGTCACGGTGCGAATCGCGGATGCCGCTGGCGTCGAGCACCTTGCGCAGGTTGGCGGCCGACTTGGCCTGGCCCGGGTGGGGACGCAGCTTCTGCAGGTCGTCGGCGAACACGTCGTCGGTGCCGAGCAGGCCCTCGACCGAGAGGCCCGCGGCGATGTCGGCGGTCGACAGGAGCATCCGCAGGTCGGCGATGGCGAGGCACAGGGTGCCGAGCATGCCGTCGGTGCCGTTGATGAGGGCCAGGCCCTCCTTCTCCTGCAGGACGACCGGCTCGATGCCCGCGGCCTTGAGCGCGTCGGCGGCGTGGACGACGTCGCCGTCGGCGGTGGCCACCTCACCGTCGCCCATGAGCGCGAGCGCGCAGTGCGCGAGCGGCGCGAGGTCGCCGGAGCAGCCGAGGGAGCCGTACTCGCGCACGAGCGGCGTGATGCCGGCGTTGAGCATCGCGATGTACGCGTCGAGGGTTTCGGGGCGGATGCCGGTGCGGCCGGTGGCGAGGGTGGAGATGCGCAGCAACATGAGGGCGCGCACGATCTCGCGCTCGACGGGTTCGCCGGAGCCCGCGGCGTGGGAGGCGACGAGGCTGCGCTGGAGCTTCTGCCGCTTCTCGGGCGGGATGCTCGTGTTCGCGAGCGCGCCGAAGCCCGTCGAGATGCCGTAGTGCGGGATGGTGTCGCTCGCGAGGGCGTCGATGATAGCGCGGGAATTCGCGACTTCGGCGACGGAGTCGGCGCTCAGCTCGATGGTGGCGCCGTGGCGGGCGACGGCGACGACGTCGTCGATCGTGAGTGGGCCGACGCCGACGGTGACGCTGCCGGTGGGCTGTGCTGCAGAAGTCATGCGCCCATTGCATCGTGCGAGCCCGGGCGCGGCGTGACACGGGCGACGCGAACTGTCCCAGGATTGAGACAGTTGCCCTCGAATGGCTACCGTTGGTGCGTGAGTTCTGCCCCTGCCGCCGCCCAGGTCATTGCCCTGTTGCAGCTGCTCGCGGGGCGACCGTCGCCGCAGCCTGCCGCGACGTTGGCGCGCGAGTTGGGGCTTCCACGGTCGACCACGTACCGGCTGCTCGGGGTGCTCAAGGACGCGGGGTTCGTCACGCACTCGGAGGAGACGCGGCGCTGGGGGCTGGGCATCGCGGCGTACGAGTTGGGCTCGGCCTACTCGCGGCAGCAGCCGTTGCAGCGCATGGCCCGCGCGGTGATGACGCGCCTGGCGGAGAGCACGGGGCAGGCAGCGCACCTCGGGGTGCTGCACGGCTCGGACGTGCTGTACGTCATCGAGGAGCGGCCGCTCGGGATTTCACCGCTCGTGACGGACGTCGGCGTGCGCCTGCCTGCGAACGTGACGGCGAGCGGGATGGCGATGCTCGCGCACCTGCAGGCCGCGCAGGTGCGGGCGCTGTTCCCCTCCGGCGCGGGGCTCGTGCAGCGCAACTCCGGGGCGGATCAGCCGGAGACGGTGGCGGGCCTGCGTTCGGAGCTCGCGCAGGTGCGTCAGCGCGGGTACGCGCGGGAGGTCGGGCGCGTGACGCCGGGCTTCCAGACGGTGGCAGCGGCAGCCCTCGACCTCAACGGCCTGCCTGCCGCGAGCCTCGCCGTCACGTGGCCTCAGGACGCGGGCGACCGCGAGACCGAGTACGCCACAGTGGTCAAGGATGCCGCTACAGAACTGACGTCTCGTCTGGCTGGATGAGGCAGCGGGGTCTCGGCATTGGCGGCTGTGCCCGCTGACCCGCACCTTCGGGTGGCACATGCCACGACCCATTGGCGTGGTCACGACGGCCTGTGACGATCGAACGTGGGCGCCGATGAGGTCGGTGACTGCCGCTGACCACTGCGCACCCGCCGTCACCCGATGGTCTTGGGCTGGGCCGCCCGGCCCCGTCCTGACACCCCGCCCGCTCTCACAGCATCGGAGATGCAACCATGAACGACCGACCGATCGCTCTCGTCGTGGGAGCCTCCCGAGGCTTGGGACTGCTCGTCGCCGCCGACCTCGCGAAGCGCGGGCACCAGGTCGTGCTCGCTGCCCGCTCTCAGGAAACGCTCGACGCGGCGGCCCGCTGGATCACCCGCCAAGGGGTACCAGAAACGTTCGTCCACACGGCCGTGATGGACGCCTCCGATGCGCGCAGTGTTGCCGACGCGGTCGAAGACGTCGAGACCACCGTCGGCCCGGTCGACGTGGCAATCCATGTGGCAGGCATCATCGAGGTGGGCCCGGCCGAGAACACGACGCGTGGGCACATGGAACACGCGATGAACATCATGGCGTGGGGGCCCGTCAACCTCGCGGACGCCGTGGTCGCGCGTATGCGCGAGCGGCAACGCGGCCGCTTCGCAGTCGTCACCTCGATCGGCGGCATGCTGAGCGCGCCACACCTGCTGGCCTACTCGACGGCCAAGTTCGCCGCGGTCGGTTTCACGGAGGGCTTGGCGGCCTCGCTCGCCGGCAGCGGCGTCACGGCCAGCGTCGTCGCGCCGGGTCTGATGCGCACCGGTTCGCACGCCGCCGCCGAGTTCTATGGTGACCGTCAGCGCGAGTACGCCTGGTTCGCGCCCGCCGCATCGCTGCCCCTCGTGAGCATGGATGCCCAACGCGCCGCGCACGCCATCGTCGGCGGGGTCCTCGCCGGCAAGCCCTACGTCATCCTCACCCCCGCGGCAAAGGTGGGCGCGCGCGTCCACGGCCTCGCGCCGGGGCTGACGACCCGCCTCCTCGGCGTCGTCAACAGGTTGCTTCCCGGCCCGGTGGACGGGGCCACGAAGCCGATACCGGGTGCCGAACTCGCGCCGTCCGCCGGGCAACTCGTCAAGGTGCTGACCTCACTCGGCGACCGATCCCGCCGGCGCAACCTGGAGCCGTGAAGCGGCCACCCCACCGGAGGTAGTGACACCCGACGGCGCCTCGTTAGCTTTGCAAGAGAGCAACGTAACGCCCCGACGGAGGTTCGCCCCCGCCGAGACAGCGATAGAAGGTCCGACATGTCCGAGATCACGCAAGAACAAGTCGTCGAGATCATGCGCGGTGAGCGCTTCGTCATGATGACCTCGATCGCCGACGACGGAACGCTGCACAGCCACCCGATGACCCCGAAGCAGGTCACCGAAGACGCCGACGTCTGGTTCTTCATCGGTCTTCAGGGCGAGCAGGCTCAGGCGCTGCGCACCCAGCCGGAGGTCAACCTCGCCTTCGCCGAAACCGGCTCCTGGCTCTCCGTCGCTGGTCGCATCGAGTTCGTTGACGACAGGCGGAAGGTTGAGCAGCTGTGGGACGACGGCGTGGCGGCGTGGTTCGACGGCGGCAAGGAGGACCCGGACCTGGGCGTCATCCGTTTCGTCAGCGACTCGGCCCAGTTCTGGGGGCAGCCCGGCGGCAAGGTCTCAGCGCTCGCGAGTATCATGAAGGCCCGCGTCACCGGTGAGCGCCCGTCCGCCATCAGCGCGACGACCGAGATGTAGATCCGGACGAGCACGCGTCAGAGCTATCGCTCGCCGAATGCTCGGGTGTCGGCCGGGTGCGCGTGGCCCCCGGCCGACGGCTCGTTCGAACCGAGCACTCCGACGCTGACGGCACTTGCCGTCACACCTCGAACCGCGAAAGGTGCTATGAGACGTCCGCCCAGCTTTCGCATCACACGGAGTTCGGCCCAGGCTCGGTCGGCCGTGTGGGACGCACTGTGGGATCTCGAGATTCACTCACGCGTGATCCCGTTCACCACCGTGACCCTCGTGCCCACCGAAGTCGGACACGAGAGCGGCCTGCGAGAAGGGTCACGGTTCGACGCCCGCACGCACCTCGGGCCCCTGACGATCGACGACGTCATGCGCGTCGACCGCTGGGATCCGCCGGCGGAGGCTCGAATCGTGAAGGTCGGGCGAGTGTTCGGTGGCACAATCACCGTGCGCCTGAGTGACGTCGATGGCGGGAGCCGTCTCGACTGGCATCAGACGTACAGCGTTCACGGGCTGCCCGACATCGTCGCGTGGTTGGCGGTGCCTCTCGTTCGTGCCGGATACGTGAGAACTCTGAGCCGCATCATCGGATCTCAGGAACCGGCTGGGTGAGCGCGGCCGCTACCGGCATCGCTCACACTATCTCCCACTCGGCGACGGGGCCGGGAATCAGCGTGAACATCGGATGCGGCCGCGGCGCGCTCGCGGCCAAGTGCGCGCGGAACCACGGCGGGTCTCGCTGCTCGACCTTTCGGCACAGATGGGCCCACTCGTAATCGAGTTGCCCTTGCGCGAGCGTCAGCGATACGGAGGGCTCGAGGGGCCTCAAAAGCTTGTCCGAACGAAACGTGTAGCCACGTCGATCCGCTTCCTCAGCGAGTCGCCAAAGATACGACGTGATGGCGCGGATCGGGTCGTCGGTGGCACGAAACCTCAGCAGCTGCGGGTGGTTCCTGTACCCCGTGGTCTCTCCGGCGAGAACCTTCTGCGCGAGCAGCCCCTCACGCCATCCCGCCACGAGAGCGCGTCTGTCCAGCTGGGCAGGGTGAAGGCTCCATATGCGCATACCCTGAATTTACCGACACTCCTAAGCCGTCGACATTCGGCTCCGAAGGGAAAATCGTGAACTCTACCGCCCGACATCGCTTCGACGGGTACATCCTGGGCGTCGGCACACCGTGTAGTCGCCGATTCGTCGTGGGGTGCTGGCAGCGCTCCCCGTTCGGCGCGTTCGCCGACATCATGGTGGCCCACCCGGACGGCGCGCGAACTCATCGCTCCCAACGAAGAAGTCGGAGCGTACGTCTGCGAGACGTACCAGTTCGATCAGGTCACGTTGTCGGACGTTCACGTCGCGCGCACCTCTTCGAAGTGGGTCATCGCCACCGATCGGTCGAGGCTTAGCGCTACGTTCGGTCGTCGCAGGCTCTTGGGCTACCCCTTGCGCCTGGTCCGTGGACCGCTCATCCACCCTGTGACGGCACGATTGTCGAACCCGCTGGCTCGTCGCCTCGTGGAGGGGGTTCAGAAGCACGGGTCCGCAGGCCACGGGGCGCACGAGTATTACGTCGCCGAGGACCTTCGCCGCGTGGCGACGCTGAGCGGCTCGTGGGAAGGAGAGCCGATCGGCGTCCTGGCCCCCGTGACCCCGGCCCCGCAGTTCGGGTTCAGCTCCACACCGCAGATTCCCTCTGACGCGTGTCACCTCGTTCATTGACCGGCCTGGCGCGTGATCTGAACGAGGCGGAAACGCCGCGGCCCCGCAGAACCTCAGAGGTTCTGCGGGGCCCGGCGTTGTGCGACGTTCAGCAGCAGCGGCTGCGCGGGTTGGTGTCCTGCGCGTCGGTGCGTTCGCGCCAGTACTCCTTCTTCGTCATCGGAGCCTCACCGGGGTGAGTGCGCTCGTGATGCGCGAGGTAGCGCTCGTAGTGGTTGTCGCCCATGACGGACGCCCAGTACCACCGCACCGAGTCGAAGGCCCGACGAAGACCGCCCGGCTGCTCCTGCTCCAGCCGGCACTGCGTGTTCGTCTGCTCAGGCATGGACGCGACCTCCCGCGGGAGCACCCTCCGGGTCGAGACCGGCCTCGCGCCACTGCTCGAGCACGGCCTTCTCGTCGTCCGTGGCCGAGAAACCGGCCGGGGCGAAGATCTTCGAAGGCACCTTCTCGTCGGTGACGCCGTCGTCGGCCTCGCCCGCACGAACCGCCTTGATGGCGGCGATGACACCGGCGATGACGACGATGAGAACGAGACCCGCGAACAGGATCGACAGCGACTGCTGGATGAACGTGTTGCGGATGACCGCGTCGATCGCCTCCGGCGTCTTGGCCGTCTTGAAGCTCGTCAGGCCCTTCTCCTTGGCGTCGACGAACGCCTTGTGCTGCGCCCAGTAGCCGAGCTTCGGGTCGGAGGAGAAGATCTTCTGGTAGCTGGCCGTCATCGTGACGATGACGTCCCACGCGAGGGGAACGCCCGGGATCCAGGCCCACTTCACGTGGCCGCTCTTGACGACGACGACGACCACGACCGTCAGCGCTACCGCGGCGAGCAACTGGTTGGCGATACCGAACAGCGGGAACAGCGTGTTGATGCCGCCCAGCGGGTCGGTGACACCCATGAGGAGGATGGAGCCCCAGCCGGCGACGACGAGGAACGTCGTGATCCAGGCGCCGACCTTCCAGGACGTCTCACGGAAGCGCTTGAGGCCCGGGACGTTGCTGAGCGTGTCGGAGAGCATGAAGCGCGCGACGCGGGTACCGGCGTCGACCGTCGTCAGGATGAACAGCGCCTCGAACATGATCGCGAAGTGGTACCAGAACTGCTTCATCGAAGCGCCGGGGATGACCTGCGAGAACACGTTCGACATACCGAAGGCGAACGTCGGTGCGCCACCCGTGCGGGAGACGACCGACTCCTCGCCGACGTCCTTCGCGGCCTGCGCGATCTCGGTGGCCGACGTCGGGTCGCCGCCGAGGCCGAGCGAGTTCACCCACGCGGCAGCCTTCTCGGGCGTACCGCCGGTGACGCCGGCGGGCGAGTTCATGACGAAGTACAGGTGGTGGTCGATGATGGCGGCCGCGATGAGCGCCATGATCGCGACGAACGACTCCACGAGCATCGAGCCGTAGCCGATGAGGCGAGCCTGGCTCTCCTTCTGCAGCAGCTTCGGCGTCGTGCCCGAGGATATGAGAGCGTGGAAGCCGGAGAGCGCACCACAGGCGATCGTGATGAACAGGAACGGGAACAGCGAACCGGCGAAGACGGGGCCGTTGCCCTCCTTGCCGAACGACGTGATGGCCGGGATGTCGATGGACGGGCGCGCGATGACGATGCCCAGCGCGAGCAGCACGATCGTGCCGACCTTCATGAACGTCGACAGGTAGTCACGCGGAGCGAGCAGCAGCCACACCGGAAGGACGGCGGCGGCGAAGCCGTAGATGATGATGGCCCACGACAGCGCCGTCGGCGACAGCGTGAACATGTCCTTGCCCCAGTCGGTGCCGGCAACCCAGCCACCGGCGACGATGGCGAGGAGCAGCAGGACGACGCCGATGCCCGAGACCTCGGAGACGGCGCCGGGGCGCACGAAGCGCAGGTAGCACCCCATGAAGAGGGCGATCGGGATCGTCATCGCGAGCGAGAAGACACCCCAGGGTGACTCGGCAAGGGCGTTGACGACGACGAGGCCGAGCACCGCGATCAGGATGATCATGATCGCCATGACGGCGAACATCGCCGCCCAGCCACCGACGGGGCCGAGCGTGTCGCGCGCCATCTGGCCGAGGCTGCGACCGCCGCGGCGCGTGGAGATGGCGAGCACCATGTAGTCCTGCACGGCGCCCGCGAAGATGACGCCGAAGATGATCCACAGCGTGCCCGGCAGGTAACCCATCTGCGCGGCGAGCACGGGGCCGACGAGCGGGCCGGCGCCGGCGATGGCGGCGAAGTGGTGACCGAACAGCACGCGCCGGTCGGTCGGCATGAAGTCCTGGCCGTTCTCGAACTGCTCGGCCGGGGTGGCGAGGTCGTCGCGCGGGCGGATGACCTTGTACTGGATGAGGCGGCTGTACAGCATGTAGCCGATGACGTAGCTGCCGACGGCAGCCATGACGAACCAGATCGAGTTGACGTGCTCGCCGCGGACGAACGCGACCATCGTCCAGCCGATGGCGGCGATGACGGCCGCGACGGCGATGACGATCTTCTGACGTCCCGTGATCTGCCGGGGTAGGTCGACCGCGACCGGGGGCGTGTTCCCGTCGCGCTCGGGGGTTTTGGTGCTCGACGCGGGCACGGAGACCTCCCTTTTCGTGTGAGTGTGAGCAGGGCCACGTTATGCGGTGTCGGGTAGGTCACAGGGCTTTGACACCGCGCGCGCAGGTCACACCTGCATCACGAATTTGGGCGAACGTCACGCAGTGGGGCCGGTGGGGCGCGGCCCGTCGCCGAACCAGTAGCGGCGGCTGTCTTCACGAACGTCCTCGAGCTGCCCGCCGCAGGCCTCGATGACGGCGCGCGAGGCGCCGTTCGTCTGCGCGCAGCAGACGAGCACGGGGGCGATGTCGAGCGCGGCGGCTTCGGCGAGCCCGAGCTTCAGAGCCTCCTTGGCGATGCCGCGTCCGCGAGCGGCCGGCCGCACGGAGTAGCCGATGTGGCCGCCGAGTTCGTAGAGGAACTCGTTGAGCGCGTGACGCAGGGCGAGGTGACCGACGAGGGCGCCGTCGTCGACGATCCAGAAGTAGGAGCAGTGGACGAGGCCGGTGTGCGGCGGCCACATCGTGTTGCCCTGGCGGGCGCAGTCTTCGACGTAGGCGGCGAAGCCGTCGGGGGTGATGTCGACGTCGGTGCCCGCGAAGAAGCCCGATCCGTCCATGCCGCCCGCGCACACCCAGCGGTCGTCGCGCGAGTCGGTGGTGGCGTCGCGGAACTCGCGCAGCATGGCCGACCAGTCGTCGTAGCGCGCGGCGTCGGGGGCGATGAGTTCGATCATGTCGGTCATCTCATCACCCCCGACGGTGGAGCGTCGATCAGTTTTCGGTGCGCTTACTGAGCGCGCAGGCCGTCGACGCCGCGGGGCTCGTCGCCGCGCACGGTGACGCGGTGCATGACGCGGGTGTTCGTGTAGTCGCGGTTGGCGTAGTGGGAGGTGGCGCGGTTGTCCCAGATGCCGACGTCGCCGGGCGCCCAGCGGTGACGGATCGTGTGCTCGGGCTGCGTGAGGTGGGCGTAGAGGGCGTCGAGGATGGCACGCGATTCGGCTTCGGAGACGTCGCTGACGTGGGACGTGAAGCCGGGGTTGACGAAGAGGCCGCGGCGGCCGGTCTCGGGGTGGACGCGGACGACGGGGTGTTCGACGGCGGGCAGTTCGGTGACGATCTCGCCCTCCCACTCGTGGCCGCCGTTCTTCTTGAGGAAGGCGCCCCACTCGCGGTTGCCGTCGTGGACGGCGAGCAGCTGGTCGGCGAGCGCCTTGAAGGGTGCGGAGAGGGAGTCGTAGGCGGCCTGGCTGTCGGCCCAGGACGTGTCGCCGCCGTAGGGCGGGAGCGTCACGGCGCGGAGGATGCTGATGGCCGGCGGCCGCTTCATGAACGTGACGTCGGTGTGCCAGACGTCGGAGAAGGAGAACTCGGGGTCGCTCGAGTCGATGTTGTAGATCTCGCTGCGCTCGTGATTGCCAGCGACAGGGTGGCCGGGCGTCAGCTCGCCGAGCAGGTTGCCGAGGCGCACCTGGGCATCGTCGTCGAAGGCGTGCTGGTCGCGGAAGAAGAGCACCTTGTGGGCGAGCAGGGCGCGGCGGATGTCGAAGGCCGCGACCTCGTCGATGGACGCCAAGTCGATGCCGTGGATGACGGCGCCCAGGGCCGGGCCGAGGCGCTCGATGCGCAGGCCGGGCGTCGTGGCGGGAGCGTGGGTGGCGAGAAGTGTCATGACAACCTCTTCGTTCGTTGCGCTTGCGCAGACGCCGGGCGGCGACGCGCCAGGTCGTTACTCGGGGCACCCCACCGCAGCGGAGGGTTGCCGTCCGGCCAGCCGAGACTTGTCGCCGGAACTCGTGACCCACTCATAACGTAAGCGCAGGTTTCGCAGAACGAACAGTTATTGGTTGGTGAGTGTCCGCATCGCGGGATCTAACGGAAGGTCGTGCTGTTGTCGCGGGCAACCTGGACACCCGCAGTCGATCGCCTTCCGATCGTCGCTCACTAGGGAGCTCCGACGAGGGGCCCCTACCGGCGACGACTCCCACTTCAACGCTTCGATCCTGGCGCACCCCCGCCAACGATCCGAACGGCCGCCTTTGGCACTCCGTACCCGCGGCCGGGCAGAACCGCTCGCTTCGCTTTCGATGGCCTTCCATGGCCAGCCAAGCGCAAGCACTCCCTGCACCGCGACATCCGTGAAAGCGCGGCAACCGCGCTCACAATGGCCACACCGCAACGAACCTTGCCTGGCTCACAGCCCCTATCCGCGAGGTGTGCCTCCTTCTCGCCCGGCATCTCTAGCCAAAGGCGAGGGCCGGAGACCTTCCAGGCCTGGCCCATCACACGGTTCCATCCGCAATGACACCCCTAAAGCCCCAAGCTGTTCGAGTGCAGGAGTGCCCGTCAAACTTTTCACCTGCCAGAGCGCAACTGACACTCTCATCCTGGATCTTGCCGGTCACTTTCATGGCTGCGACTTAGCCTTCAAGAAAGGGAGGGAGTCGACAATTTTCATCGTTCCGAGGCTCACTGTGACGATGCGGGCTAGGAGGTCGATGATGTACCGCGGGTCGCCGACCTCCTTCGACCAGTCGTTCGGGTCGTTGACGATGCCCGAGGCCTTGTCCGTCTTGACGTAGTAGCGGTCGATGATCCACTCGATCGCCGAGCGCGAGCCCAGGATGTAGCGGTACGCCTCCTGCGGGATCCCCGAGAGGGTGATATGGCCGTTGTAGTGGATCGTCGAGCGATCGTGACGCTCACCCGCGGCCTTCTGCTCGACCGACGGCTTGCCAAAGCGCATCTTCTTGTCGCCCACCGCGTAGAACGCATACGGATCCTGACCATCGACTGGCTGCGCATCAAGCCCCTCGAGCGGGTACGGCTCGACGGTCTCGTACCCAAGGTGCAACTCGGAAAGCTTGCGCCCTGCGTCGATGAACGGCTGTGCGTCTTCGACGAGCGGGATGCGCGGCAGCATCTTCTTCAAGTCCGCCGCGTACGTCTCGCGGTAGTCGGGCGAGTGCAGTAGCCCGTAGACGTAGAAGAAGATGTCGTCCTTCGTGATCGAGGTTCCGTACGCCGCCTGGAACCTCGTCAGCGCCTCATCGGTGATGTTGTCGATGCGGCGGTATCCGTCGACGACGTCGTGTGCGGCTGAGGTGCCGAGCGACAGCATGCCTTCGTCAGCATCGACCTTCTCGTAGCGGTACCGGGGCACGAACTGGGTCGCATAACCGAACAACGCTGTGTCGGGGACGCAATCGAGCATCTGGACTGCGGGAAGAGCAACGTCCCGCGGGCCCATCGTCACGATTCCCAAATTGTCAACATTGGGAACTGGGAAGGAAACTGGGAGGATTCCTGGACGGTGTAACCAGTCGGGGTCGATCACCAGATTGGCCTTTTCGAAGGGGCGGTACATCGCGTGCCCTAGGCGGCCGGGGTCGAATCCGATGCGTTGTCCGCGGGCCAAACGCGATTCAAGAGAAGAGGACCACTTGATTCTGGCCGGGTCGTAGGACCGCTCGCCAGCGAGGGCTTCTTCATACGTCTGGACGGCACGGCGCATGGCAAGCGCAATGCGCTTTCTGCCCGCGTTATAGACCCAAGCGTCCCGGTTGCTCTGAACACCTGGCCTTCCGACCTGAAAGATTCCTCGCGGACCCTGGTCCGCCGCAAGGGGCAGGAACGCCTCAAAGTCGTCGCGGCGCTGGTTGAGCCAGTCGCCATGCGCGTTCGGGGCGATGGTCACGGCTCCGAGTCCCTTGACATCGACTGCTTTGGCGACTCTGGCAAGCTTCTGCTCGCGGGTGAGGTAGTCGCCGATGTCGGTGTAGTGGATCGTCGCGGAGCCCGACTTGGCAGGGTCCTTTACCACCACCAGTACGGCCGCAGTCGTTCTACCACCGGCGGCAAATACGTTGCCTGCCTCCTTCTTGCGCTGTTCGCCTGCAGTGCGTGCGTTGCCGCGCAGGTTGTAGACGTAGATGTCGCTGAACTCCTCGGCGAGGCTCTTGCGCATCCCGTCGGCGGTGTTCGAATCCAGCCAGCCACCATTCGTCACGTACGCGATGACGCCGCGGTCCTTGATCCGCAGGCTCGCCCACTTGATGGCGCGGATGTAGGAGTCGTACAGCGAGTTCTTGTTCGTCGCACTCGACTTTGCGGCGTAGGTATCACGGATCGCGGCGTCGAGGTCGGGGTACTTCTCGTTCGCGTTGTTGTCGTTCGCCGAGTCCTGCCCCGACGAGTACGGCGGGTTGCCCACAATCACCTGGATATCGAGCTTCTTGAGCTTCTCCAGGCGCTCGTTGTTCTGCACGAACACTTCGGTGTCGAGACGGTCGTCGTTCTCCCACGACTGGAACGTGTCGGTAAGGATCAGCCCCTCGAACGGCTCGTAGTCCGTCGGCTGCTCCAGCGACCCGCGCAAGTCCTGATACGTCGTCTCGATGTTGACGGCGGCGATGTAGTACGCGAGCAGCAGGATCTCGTTGGCGTGCAACTCGCTGGCGTACTTGCGCGCCAGGTCGTGCGGTTCGATGAGCCCGAGCTGCAGCAGGCGCACGATGAACGTGCCCGTGCCGACGAACCCGTCGAGGATGTGCACTCCCTCATCCGAGAGCGTCTGCCCGAAGTGCTCGCGCAGCACAGCGTCCGCAGAGCGCAGGATGAAGTCGACGACCTCGACGGGCGTGTAGACGATGCCAAGCTTGTCGACGGTGCGCTTGAACGCCGTCGAGAAGAACTTGTCATACAACTCGACGATGATCCGCTGGCGCCCCTCGGCGTTGTCGATGCCCTCCACGCGCGAACGCACCGACGCATAGAACCCCTCGAGCGATGAGTTCTCGGTATCCAGCGAGTGCTCGTCGAGCAGGGCGAGCATCTTCTCCATCGCCTGCGCAACGGGGTTGTGCTCGGCGAAGTCGTACCCACCGAACAACGCCTCGAACACGGGACGGGTGATGAGGTGCTGGGCAAGCATCTCCACCGCGTCCTCACGCGTGATGCCCTCGTTGAGGTTGCCGCGCAACCCGTCGAGGAACCGCTCGAACTCCGCCGTCACGGCAGAGTCGGGGCCTGTGAGGATGCCGTTGATGCGGGCGATGTGCTGTTCGGCGATCTTCGCGACATCGGCCGCCCACGATTCCCAGTAGCGGCGTTCGCCGACCTTCTGCACGATCTTCGCGTAGATCGCATCCGACCACTCACCCCAGATGAGGTCGAGCTCGCCCTGAGTGGTTTCCTCATCGGGCGTGTGGACGGTGCCGTCGGCGTCGATGCCCGCGATACCGATCTTCTTCGTCGGCTTCTTCTTGTTCAGCTCGATCTGGTTGACCGTCGAGGTGAATCGGTCGTCGTGGGCGCGCAGCGCGCGCAGCACCTGCCAGACCGTCGCATACTTCTTGTTGTCGTTCAGCGCCTGCTCAGGCGGCGTGCCCGCGGGAACAGCGACGGGCAGAATGATGTACCCGTACTCCTTGCCAGGCGCCTTGCGCATGACGCGCCCGACGGACTGCACGACGTCCACCTCGGACGAGCGCGGGGTGAGGAAGAGCACCGCGTCGAGATTCGGCACGTCCACGCCCTCACTCAGGCAGCGCGCGTTCGTCAGGATGCGACACGTGTTGTCAGCCGGCTCGGCCTTGAGCCAGTCGAGACGCTCGTTCCGGGCCAGCGCGTTGAACGAGCCGTCGACGTGCTTGATCTCGATCAGCAGGTCGTTCGACTGCGCATCGGCGGCGTCGTCGGGCAGATCGACGGCAGCGACGTGCTTGTTCACCACATCCGGGAAGGCCTGAGCGATCGCCTTGGACGTCTTGATGTCCTTCGCGAACGCGACCGCGCGCTTCATCGGCGCGAGGCTCTCCCCTTCAACCGTGTCGAAGTGCTTCGCAAGCCCCTGCCAACAGCCGACCATGCGCGCGGCATCGCCGAGCTGAATCTCGCCGTCCTGCGCAAGTTCGGACTGGAAGTTCTTGCTCACGTACTCCTCGTCGACAGCGAGGATGAGGACGCGGTAATCGGTGAGCAGGTTCTTCTCGACCGCTTCCCCGAACCCGAGGCGGTGCAGCTCCGGGCCGAACTTCGCCTCGTCGTCCATCGACGCGAGCTCCGCGGCACCATCGAGTGCCTTCTTCTTCGAGTCCTCCCCGAAGATACGAGGCGTCGCCGTCATGTAGAGACGCTTGACGCCCTTGATGACGTCGTCGTTGTGCACGCGCACGAACGCGGACTCGTCCTGCCCCGCGACGCTCACACCCGTCGTGCGGTGCGCCTCGTCGCAAACGATGAGATCGAACGCTTCGAAGCCGCCATGCTTCTGCGCGGCAGCGACGACGTCGATCGACTGATACGTCGAGAACACCACCGTCATCGATTCGGAACGCTCGGTTGCGCGCGCCCAACGCTCCTGCACGACCGCGTTGTTCGTCGACGCCGGCAACGCGACGTCCACCGCAGAGATGTCTTCGACCGCGTTGGAACGGCTCGTCGACTTTGGATCCGAGCAGATCGCGATCATGTCGAGCGGCACCTCGGCATTCGCCGCCCACTCACGCACCGTCTGACTCAGCAAGGAGATCGACGGCACGAGGAACAGCACACTGCCGCCCGCGCCGACCTGCTGCTCAGCCAGGCGCAACGACGTGAACGTCTTACCCGTACCGCACGCCATGACCAGCTTGCCGCGATCATGCGTCTTCAACCCGTCGATCACCTTGTCGATCGCGGTGCGCTGATGCGGGCGGGGGTTCTTCTTGCCCACCGTGGGGAGGGTGCCGGGAGCCGACCAGGAGAACTTCGACCAGTCGACGTTCGACTCCTGCAGGTCCGCGAGGCTGATGCGGCGCACCGCAACGGCCTGATCGCGGATGGTGTCCTCAGCGTTCCTCCCCCACGGTGCGCCCGTATCGACAATGATGCGCTGCCCGAACTTCGACGTGCCCGACGCCGACAGGAAAGAGTCGATATCGCCCTTCGACACCGTGTGGTTGTCGGCGTAGAACTTGCACTGGATCGCGACGTTCTCGCCCGTCACCCGGTCAACGGCGACGAGATCAATCCCGGTGTCGCTCTTGCCGTCACGACCCGGCCAGTCCTGCCACAACCACACGTCAGAGAACTGATCGGCGAACAACGGATCCGTCTGCAAGTACGCCGCCATGAGCTGCTCGAACCGCGAGCCCTTGTCGCGCTCAGACGTCGCTTTCTCGCGCAGATCGTCGAGAACCTCATGCACCGTGACAGACATGGGCTCATCCTCGCAGGTACTCTCCGAACGACAGGCCTCTGGCGATCTGTCCGATCGACGCGAGCAGGAGAAGGATTTGACTGACATGGGATGGCGCGACGCCATCATTCGGGTCTTAGAAGTGGAAGGCGGTCCGCTGCACTACGCCTCGGTCGCCCGGAAGATCAGCGACTCGGGCCTTCGCAAGAAGGTCGGAGCCACCCCTGCGGCCACCGTGGCAGCCGTGATCTCAGAGTCGCTGCGCAAAGAGGGGGACGCTTCTCCGTTCCTCAAAGTCGATCGAGGGTTGTACGCGCTCCGAGCGGTCGTTCCGGCCTCCGCGGGCATCGAAGTCACTGACGACGCGGTGGACGACTCCTCCGACATGGGGCTCATTAACGCTTTCGGCATGTTCTGGCAGCGCGGCGAGGTGCTCTGGACCACTGGCCAGGGCGGACCGAGGCTCTTCGGGCAACAACAAACGGGGTCCGTCCGCGTGGACTTCAGTCAGCAGGCGGGCGTCTATCTCCTTCACGATGGCTCCCGCGTGGTCTACGTCGGACAAGCCTCTCCCGGACGACTCGGAGCTCGATTAGGTGAGCACACCCGCGACCGGCTGAGCGGTCGATGGGATCGGTTCTCATGGTTCGGCGTCTGCTCGGTCAAGAACGACGGCACCCTGTCCCAGCCTCCGACGACATTCACCCTCGCAAACCTGATCTCCACGATGGAAGCCATTCTCATCGAGGGACTGGAACCACCGCAAAACCGCCGCCAGGGCGATGGATTCAGTGCTGTCGAGTTCCTCCAGGCCGGCGACCCAGCCCGCGTGAAGACCGAGAAGAAGCGGGTCCTGAGTGAACTCTCCAAGATGCTCGACGACGGTTCCTGATTCATGACCGACAGCGCCTGCTCCCCGCGGGAAGCAGGCGCTGTCGTCAAGCAGCCGAACGAGAAGGCTCAGCCCTTCCAGTGCGAGCCGAGGGGGTAGCCGCCGTTGTCGCCGTTCTCCGTCGTCTTCGTCGCGAGCACCTGGTGCAGGTGCAGCCAGCCCTCTTCGAACGCCAGGCGCGAGCCGGCCATGTAGATGCCCCACACGCGCGCCGTCGGCAGGCCGGCCTCGCCGACGCAGAACTCCCAGTTCGCCTCGAGGTTGCGGCACCACGCGGCCAGCGTGTGCGCGTACGACAGGCGCAGGTTCTCGTCGTGCTGCACCTCGAACCCGGCGTCGTGGCACTCCGCGATGAGGCGCCCCGGCGAGGCCAGTTCACCGTCGGGGAACACGTAGCGGTCCGTGAACGGCTCCGGGCGCGCCGACGCCGTGTCGTCACGACGCGTGATGCAGTGGTTGAGCAGACGCCCGCCGTCACGCAGCTTCGAGTGCAGGAACGTGAAGTAGTCGTGGTAGTTCTTCACGCCGATGTGCTCCGTCAGACCGATCGAGCTCACCTTGTCGAAGCCCGTCTCCGTGGCGTCGCGGTAGTCGCTGTGGCGAATCTCGACGAGGTGCTCCAGGCCCGCCTCGCGCACCGCGCGCTGACCCCACTCCGCCTGCTCGCGGCTCAGCGTCACCCCGAGCACGCTCACGCCACGCTCGCGCGCGGCGTGGATCGCCATGCCGCCCCAGCCGCAGCCGACGTCGAGCAACCGATCGCCCGGCTGCAGGTCGAGCTTGTCCGCGACGAGCGCGAACTTGCGCTCCTGCGCCTCCTCCAGCGAATCCGTCGCCGCGTCGTAAACGGCACACGTGTACGCCATCGACGGGCCGAGCACCTTCTCGTAGAACGCGTTCGAGACGTCGTAGTGGTAGCTGATCGAATCGGCCGCCCGCGACATCGGGTTCACCTTCGCGAGGTGACGCTTCCAGCGCGGCTGGCTCTCGATCTCCGGCAACGGCGGGTGCTTGAGCGCCTTCGTCCCCAGCGCCTTGACGATCGGCGCGAGCACCGACGCCGCGTCACGCTTGCCCAGATCCTTCACGCGCAGATCGCGCTTGATGAGGCTGAACACCTCGTACGGGTCGCCCTCGAAGAAGCCCGTCCCCGTCAGCGTGCCCGTGAGGTAAGCGCGAGCGAGCCCCAGGTCGCCGGGCGCTGTGAGGAGGTAGCGCAGCCCCTCCTCGTTCTCGATCCGCAGCTGGATCGCAGCGTCCTTCGGCCCGACGTCGGTGCCGTCGTACGCGGTGAGGCGCATCGGCAGCGGCTCCTCGAGCACCGCGGTGACGGCCTGCTGAACGAGGGGTGCGCCGGTCGGCGTGGTCATGCGTGGGTCCTTACCTTGTCTGCGAATTCGGGCAGTCGTCCCGAGGGGTCGTACATCGACTTCATACGGCGGTATTCGTCCGCGCCGTAGAGGTCTTCGAAGGTCTGAGCGTCGTAGTAGACGTCGGAGTACAGCGACTTGTGACCGCCCATCGTGGGCAGCACGGCCTCGATGTCGCGGTTGACGTCGCCGTCCGCGCGGCCGGGCTCGATGGCCACCGTGCCCCAGAACCCGACGTTGACGTACGTGCGGTTCGGCTCGAGCCGGTACAGCGGCCACGCCTGATCGCCGCGCAACCGCAGCGGGCAGACCCACACCGGCGTCATGCCGACGTGCTCGTCGAACCACGGCATGAAGTTCACGAGTTCCTCGAGCGGCACCTCGACGTCCTGGACGACGCGCTCACGCGGTAGCTCGCCGCGCATCGAGTCGATCTTCGCGGCCACGCCGTAGCGGTTCTCAAAGCCGACAATGCGGTGGAATACGTCGCTGCGGCGGTACTTGCTCGGCCACAGCCGGCGGACCGTCGGGTTCTGCACACCGAACGCGTTGGAGCACCAGAACCAGTCCGTGTCCCAGCGCCAGATGTAGTCGTGCGCCGTGAGGGTGTCGCGATCGAGCTCTTCAATGCTGCGGTAGAAGATGCGCTGGCCCGTGTAGTCACTCGGGTGACGGCGAACGTCGGGGAAGAAGTTCGCGAGGACGAGGTAGCACTCGCCCGGCGAGACGATCATGCCGTCGAGGCCGTCGACGCGCTCGCCCTCCCACACCTCGTCCGCGACGATGCGATCGATCGCCTCCGTCATCGCCCGGGCGGAGTCGAAGCGCACGTTGCGGGTCTCGACGAGGTCGCCGATCGGCGCGAGCTCGATGCGCAGGCGCGTCGCATAGCCGAGGCTGCCGTAGCTGTTCGGGAAGGCCCGGAAGAGGTCGGCGTGCTCGTTCGTCGGCGTCGCCGTGACGATCGTGCCCTCCCCCGTGAACACGTCCATCTCAAGGACGGATTCGTGCGGCAGCCCGTTGCGGAACGACGTCGACTCGATGCCCAGGCCCGTCACCGCACCGCCGAGCGTGATGGTGCGCAGCTGCGGCACGACGAACGGCATGAGGCCGTGCTGAAGCGTGACGTCGACGAGGTTCTCGTACGTGCACATGCCCTGGACGTCGGCCGTGCGCGCTTCGGCGTCGATGCTGATGACGCCGGCGAGGCCCTCGACGTCGAGCCCGCGGGTGGCGCGCTCACGCGGACGGAAGAGGTTCGAGGTCTTCTTCGCGAGGCGCACCGTCTCATCCGGGCCGAGCGCGGCGAAGGACTCTCGCAGGCGCGAAACAGCCCGCTCGTGAGCCTCGACTCCGACCGGACGCGCGGTCTGAGAATTTCTATTGAACATCGATGTACCTCACGTTCTGACGCTACACCCGGCCCTAGATTATCCGCGACCTCCCGCGGATGAGACGGTGCTCACGCCCTGGGGTGTCTACCCGAACAGGGCTTCGCTCCACGCGTTGCGGAACATCCCGTCGGGGTCGAGACCGCGCGCCTCGGCATCCACCTCCGGCAGCGCCGGGATGAGTTCGAGCATCCGCTCGCGCGACGTGGCGTAGAGCTTGCCCCAGTGCGGGCGCGCGTCGAACGGCTCGAGCGCAGCCTCCAACCGAGGCAGGAAGCGCATGACGGCGTCCGGGTCGCGGTGCCACGTGATGTGCACCGCGACGACGTCCGCGCCGCGCATCGGGCTGAGCGACAGGTCGTCACCGGCGACGGCGCGAATCTCCATCGAGTGCGCCAACGTGGCGAAGACGTCGGCGAACTGCGGCAGCGCTGACAGGGCAGCACCGGCGTGCTCGCGCGGCACGAGGTACTCCGACTGCACCTCCTCCCCCACGCTCGGCTCAAACTCGGAGCGGAAGTGCGTGAGGCGCTCGTAGCTCGGCCCGGCCACTCCGAGTTGCTCCGTGACGGCCACGGGGTCGGCATCCGGCGAGGGATGACGCGCACTCGTGGCGGCGCGGGCTCCGAGGATCTCAGCCGTCGCGGCGTCACCGCCGCGACGCTTGGCGAACAGGAGCGCGCGACCACCGTCCTGCCAGTTCGGGGCGAGGCTGAACGAGTACAGCTCGCCGACGAGCGTGTCGAAGTGCTCGACGGCGGCCGCGTAGTCGAGGCCCTCGTACACCGTCGTCGCGATCTCGAACGCGGGCACGACGTCGAGTTCGAGCTCGACGATCGGCCCGAACAGCCCCAGGTGCACGGGGTAGTGCGCAAAACCTGCGTCACCGCGACGCACGATGCGCAGATCGCCGTCGGCCGTGACGTGCGTGAGGGAACGCACCGCGGACGCAAGGCTCGGCTGCGTGACGCCCGAGCCGTGCGTCGCCGTCGCGATGGCGCCCGCGATGGTGATGTGCGGCAGCGACGCGAGGTTCGCGAGCGCCAACCCGTGCTCGGCGAGCGCCGCGTTCGCCTCGGCGTAGGTGATGCCGCCGTCGACCCACGCACTGCCCTCGTTCGTCACCTCGACGCGGCGCGGCAGGTCGCGCAGGGTGACGTGGACGCCGTCGGTGTCGGCGATTCCGTTGAAGCAGTGCCGGGTTCCGACGACCCGCAGCCGCTTGCCCGACGCTCGAGCCGCGCGCACCGCGTCCTGCACCTGCTCGACGCTCGTGGGCGCGAGGCGCTCACTGGCTTCGTAGACGACGTTTCCGGCCCAGTTCGTCACGGGGATCTCGCTCATGAAACGACGCTATACCCGCGGGCCGAGGGTGAGGTCAGCCGATGAAGTTGTAGTGCCAGGACTCGGGATTCGAGCCGTTCCGGTCGAGGTAGGCGGGCCGGTCCCAGCCGTACTCCTTGCCGTGAGCGGTGATCCACGTGTCGTACGGGCCACCGAAGCCGGAGCGATACGGAGTGCCGGACATGGCGCTGCTGCTGCGGGTCTCCAGGTCGATGGCCACGCCCATCCCGTGGTTGGACGTGCCCGGCCGGGCAGCCCGGGGGTATCCGAGGAAGCCGGCGTACTTCTGCTGCGTCGTCAGGTCGCGTTAGGCCTCGCCGATCTTGATGTCGTAGCCGTACTGAGCGCGGAAGGCCGCGTTCATCTCGACGAACGACTTCGCGGCCGGGCACGCCAGGAACCGGGGCTGCGTGGGGGCCCAGTTCGTCTGGGTCCAAGAGGGCAGGGCGCACATGTCGTTCTTCTTCGCGACGCCGTTGTACGCGGACATGGTGTTGGTCGCGTAGATGAGGGCCGACGAGACGTAGCGACCCGTGTGAGCGCCGGAGGTGATCCTGAACCAGTCGTCGCTCACGTACTTGCCCTTGAGTGCGGTGCCCTTCGGGATGTACGCCACGAGCTTGGAGTGCGTCGTCGCCGCCGAGCGCACCGCGATGGGGTCGCGGTTCGTGATGACGTACCGGGTGACGGTGATGCCGACGGGCGCTTTGTTCGTGCCGAGTGCGGTGGGCCCGGACCGGAGCGGGTCGGTCCACAGCAGGTCGATGTTGCGCAGGTACTTGCCGTTGTAGGGCCCGCCGGTGATCTTGAACAGCTTCGTGCCGGCAATCTTGCCGGTGACCTTGGTGTTCACGGGGATCGTGGTCAGCTGGGTTCCGGCGCTGTTGTACAGGTAGGTCTTGGCGTACCCGACCCAGGCCGGCGTGCCGGTCGGCGCGGGGAGGCTCGGCTTCTTGGCCGGCGGGGCAGTGGCCGTCGTCTTCGCGAGAACGCTGTCCTTGACGTACTTGCCCGCGTACTTGCTGGGGGTGCTGATCTTGACCCAGCCGTTGGAAAGCGTGCCGGTGACCGTGGTGCCAACGGGCATCTTGCCGACGAGGACGGAGCTCGTGGCCGGGCTCGTGCGCACATTCGTGGTCTGGAACGTGGAGCGGGTCACCGTGGTGGAGGTCGCGGCGGGCGCCGCGAGGCTGACGGCGGCGCTCCCCGCGACCGTGCCCCCGAGGGCGAGCGTCACGGCCACAACGAAGCTGCGGGGGTTGGCGAGGATCATGCAGTTCTCCAGGATTCAGGCATGCCCGCTCGCGAGGCGACCGAGGTGGTGGCCGGCGACGGACGACGGGCTCGTCAGGCAGCGCGAGCGCCGAGAATCCCGGCCACCACAGAGTCGCCCACACGACGCTGCGCGATGCCCGAAGGCACCGATCTTCGACGCCCCCGTGGAAGACGTTGCCGCCACGGTGCGTGACGGAGATCTCGCTCTTGGCGTGACGTTATACCCCCTGCACCGACAATCAGCCCGAAGCGCACGAATCCTTCAGACAGCCCCCGGTGACAAGTTCGTGTCGACACCCATGGCTGGCGGGCCTCAGATCGTGACGACCATCTTGCCGGTGTTGCCGCCGGTGAGCAGATCCATGAACGCCTGCGGCGCGTTCTCCAGCCCCTCGACAACCGTCTCGTCTTCGGTCACGAGACATTGCGAGGTGACGAAGATGCCCCGCTCAGTTGACAAGATTCTGGAGCACGCCGACGAACTGACCACCCGATTCGAGACCTAGGAGCCCAGCCCGAACGACGAGGTCGACCCGCGTGCTCCCGTGAACTGCGTTCGGCCGCCGCGGAACGCTCCTCCGCCGAGCGTCACCTCTGGGATCGGAAGCGGTTCGCCTGGCACGCGACTTCGGGATGTCGTGGCGGCCCTCGGAACCTTCATCGGAGCAGTAGCGAGACAGCGCTACTGCCCATGCGACGCATTAACCCGATTCACGAGTGCAGCGGCGCAACTGTCTGCTGGTAGAGCGCCAGGCGCGGTTCGTCGTCGACGAGCCGATAAACGCTCGTCATGAGCGCGGTGAACGGCTCGTCGTCCCCGCGACGTGCCGTGGCGCGGTACGTCAGCGCGGCAGCCGATGCGCCGAGGGGTAGCAGCTTCACGTTGCTGAGCTCGTACATCGACCACGGCGGCGCGCCGTCGAGCGACTCGACCACCCCGCCGCGATCGAGCAGGAGCCCGCCCGCCAGGAGCATGACGCCGTCATCGGTCATAAGGCGGCCGTAGAAGTCAGCACCCGTGCGCGAACACAGCGCCTGCCAACCGCGGTGCTCCAATGTGACGAGGCGTTCTTCGCTCAGGTTCGACACGGTGGGCCTCAGATCGTGACGACCATCTTGCCGGTGTTGCCGCCGGTGAGCAGATCCATGAACGCCTGCGGCGCGTTCTCGAGCCCCTCGACAACCGTCTCGTCCCACGTGACCTCGCCGGAGCCGATCCAGCGCGCCATCTTCTCCTGGAACTCGGGCACGAGGTCGCGGTGGTCGGCCTGGATGAACCCGCGCATCGTGAGGCGCTTTCCGATCATGAGGGCCAGGTTGCGCGGCGCAGCTGGCGGCTCTGCCGAGTTGTACTGCGCGATGGCGCCACACATCGCGATGCGCCCGTTGAGGTTGAGGGCCGAGATGGCCGCCTCGAGGTGGTCGCCGCCCACGTTGTCGAAGTACACGTCGATACCGTCGGGCGCCGCGTCCTTGAGCTGACGACGCACGTCGCCGTCCTTGTAGTTGAACGCCGCGTCGAAGCCGCTCTCCTTGGCGCGCTCCACCTTCTCCGGCGAACCGGCCGAACCGATGACGCGCGACGCGCCCTCGAGCTTCGCGATCTGCCCCACGAGCGAACCGACGGCACCCGCCGCGCCCGAGACGAAGACCGCGTCGCCCGGCTTGAACTCGGCCGTGCGCAGCAGGCCGCCGTACGCGGTGATGCCCGGCATGCCCAGCACGCCGAGGTACGTGGACGGCGAGATCTCGACGCCGTCGATCTCCCGCTCCACCTTGCGCGCGCCCTTCGCCGGGACGACCGCGAGGTCGCGCCAACCGAGACCGTGCAGCACGAGGTCCCCCGCGGCGAACCCGTCAGCCTGCGACTCGACGACCTCACCGACCGCGCCACCGTCGAGCGGCTCGTCGATCTGGAACGGCGGAACGTACGACTTCACGTCGTTCATGCGCCCACGCATGTACGGGTCGACGCTCATCACGACGTTGCGCACGAGCAGCTCACCGTCACCGAGCGCGGGCAGTTCGCGCTCCTCGAGACGGAAGTTGTCGACCGTCGGAGCACCCTCCGGGCGCGACGCGAGAACGATGATGCGGGCCTTGTCGAAAGTCATGCCCTCACCTTGTCACACACCCCTGACAACCCCCTGGCCGCATGGCGCAAGATGGAACCATGACCATCGAGATCTCGTACGCCACCGAGGCCGACATCGACGACGTCGCAAGCCTTTTCGAGCAGTACCGCAGCTTCTACGGCAAGGCCCCGACGCACGACGCCCGCACCTTCCTCGAGGAGCGCGTGGCCGGTGGCCAGTCGCTCGTCCTCGTCGCCCGCGACGGCTACCGCGTCGTCGGCTTCGCCCAGGCCTACCGCGCGTTCGACTCCATCCGCCTCGCCCACGAGTGGATCCTCACCGACCTCTTCGTCGACGGCGCCGCCCGCGGACGTCGCGTCGGCGGTGGCCTCGTCGACGCTCTCGTGACGTCGGCCCGCGACAACGGAGCCCACGCCGTCATCGTCGAGACCGAGGCCGACAACGGCTACGCCCACCGTCTCTACGAATCGCGCGGGTTCGAGCAGGCCCGTGACACCGGCCGCTCCGTCCGCTACGCCCTGCACCTGCGCGACCACCACTGACGTCCGCAACGGGCTACAGCGAGCGCGCGACGAGCTCCTTCATCACCTCGTTGGCGCCGCCGTAGATCTTCTGGATGCGCGCCCCGGCGTACATCTTGGCGATGGGGTACTCGGACATGAAGCCGTAGCCGCCGAAGAGCTGCAGCACCCGGTCGATGACGTTGCACTGCACGTCTGTGGTCCAGAACTTCGCCCGCGAGGCCGTCGCGGAGTCGAGGTCTCCGTTGACGTGCAACCCGATGCAGTGGTCGAGCAGTGTGCGGGCGGCGAGTACGTCCGTCGAGCACTCGGCGAGGACGAAGCGCGTGTTCTGCAGGTCCATGAGCACGCCGTCGAACATCTCGCGCGACTTCGCGTGCTCGACGCCCAACTCGATGGCGAGCTCCGCCGAACCGACGGCCGTGCACGCCAGGCCGAGGCGCTCCTGCGGCAGCTGCTCCATGAGGTGGTAGAAACCGCGGCCCTCCTCGCCGAGAACGTTCTCGACCGGAACGCGCATGTCGGTGAAGTGCAGCTCGCGGGTGTCCTGGCCGTGCTGGCCGATCTTCTGCAGCACACGTCCGCGCTCGAAGCCCTCAAGGCCGTCGGTCTCGACGACGAGCAGCGAAATGCCCTTGTGCCCGGCCTTCGGGTCACGCTCGCCGGTGCGGGCCACGACGACGATGAGGTCCGCGTGGCCGGCGTTCGTGATGAACGTCTTCGACCCGTTGACGACGAAGTCGTCGCCGTCACGCACCGCGCGGGTGCGCACACGCTTGAGGTCCGAACCGGCGCCGGGCTCCGTCATCGCGACGGCGCCGACCATCTCGCCGGTGCACATCTTCGGCAGCCACCGCTTCTTCTGTTCCTCCGTGCCGTAGGCGAGCACGTAGTGCATCACGATGATCGAGTGCACGACAAAGCCCCACGAGTCGTCACCGGCGCGTGCCTGCTCCAGCGCGACGACGGCCTCGTGGGCGAACGTACCGCCCCCGCCGCCGTGCTCCTCGGGGATCGACAGGCCCAGCAACCCGAGCTCACCGGCCTTCGTCCACACCTCGCGGTCCACGGCGTGCTGCTCGTGGAAACGGTCGATGTGCGCGGCGAGTTCGTCCTCGCAGAAACGTCGGGCGAGGGTGCGCAGATCGTCGAGTTCCTCGTTCATCCACGGCGATCGGTAGGGCAGCGGCGCGGTGGGGCTCATGCCTGATCCTTTCGAGCTGACGGGCGGTGCCCCCAGTGTGCCGCACCTCATATGTACGGCGGGCGTTCGCCCCCGCCGAACCTGTCGACCGAAATTCAAACCGAAGGGCGAAAAACAGCGTCGAATATCGCCCAGTTCGGTGCGTCTGAGACAAGCGTTCGGCTACGATCTCGCCTGCAGGGGTGCACACGGGAGCGAAGGTTGCAAAATCGCCACGCAGCCACCGCTTTTGAAACACGTTGCAACCGCCAGGTTGCGAAGTGTCGACACGAGAGAACTCTCGCGTCTACGCAGGACGTCGCCCGGGAGGGCGGCACGAAGGAGTCGACACCGATGGCGAGCCACGACGCCGGATGGGACGCGTTCCGTAGCGAACTGCGTCACTGGATGGAACTGCGTCACTTCACGAGCCGCGCGCTCGCAATGAAGCTGAACGACGCCCTCGGGGCGTCGAGCGACGTCAACCTCGACGAGCACGTGGTCAAGCGTTGGCGCCACTCCACCGCGCCGCCCCTGGCCGCGGTTCGCCACATCGCCGCCATCCTCGAGATGAGCGACGACCCGACGGGTGCCGCTCCGCACGACCCGACCTTCATCCTGCGCCGCATGGGCCTGCTCGACGAGCCCGCGACGACGGGTGAACTCGTCGACTCCAGCTTCCGCCTGCAGGAGCTGCGTCTGCGTCTGCTCGACGTGCGTGCCTCCCTCGGCGAACACTCGGCACGAAGCGGCGCCGGCCGCCTCGTCCAGACGGCGATGTCGCACGGCTACGCCGCGGCCGTCTACCCCGTGTGGGCCGGCCCTGTCGGTTACCCGATGCACGTCTCCGACCGCATCGACTTCCGCCCCGCGCGCCCGGGCCTCGGCAGCATCGACGACGTCCCCGCGATGCGTTCGCTCTTCGTCGAGAACTTCGCCGTGCCCGGCGAGCTCGGCCCACGATTCAGCACCCAACCCGACGACCTCGCGACGCAGGAGCACTGGGCCATCCCGCACATCGGGCGCCCCTCGACGCGCAGCGGGCACATGCTGCACCTCGCCGTGCCGTCGATCGCCGTGTCGGCGCAGACGGCCCGAGCATGGGTCGACGACGTCGCCTCGATGCTCGCCTGGGTTCTCGGCTACGGCTTCGTCAGCACCCGCGAGATCGCTCGCGAACTGACGCGCAACCCGTTCGCCACCGAGGCACTGCGCAACGACGTGCACGAGCAGTTCCTCACCCAGGCGCCCGCGCGTCACGTGTGGTCACACCACGCCGCCGGCCTGCCCAGCGACAACCCGGGCGCGCCCTGGACCGACGCCAGCGGCGCCGTCGCCTCCTCGCTCGTCCACGTCCGCCTCATCGAGACCGACGCCGTCCTCGACCACGAGAGCGACTGGCTCGCCGAGCAGCTCGGCACCACCGAGGAGGAGGCAGCCGTGCTCGCCAAGCGCGACCGCGACGAAGCCGCCAGCCGCCTCGACTCCCCGACCATGCAGCAGGTGCGCCACCGCGTCGTCACCGTGCCGGTCGAACTGCTGACCGACGCCTCGGACCGCTGGGAGCAGGTCTTCCAGACCGTGCTGCTCGTGACGCACCGCCTCCACGAGCTGGGCGTGAACGTCGACCTGTACCCCATCCACGAACGACTCGCGCGCGACGAACCGGACATCGCGCCGACGATCCTGCGATGGCTGGCCGACCACGGCTCGCCGCTCGTCAGCGAGACCTTCTCGTCGTCGCACCATCTCGGCTGAAGTTTCACCGGAAATCTGGCAACGCTGTGCCGTAGATTGAACATTCGACCTGCTTCTCGAGGTCGAAGCGCGAGACGACGGCGCCTCCATGCTGCGCCACCCCGCCCCCGGATCCTTCTCCTCTACCACCAGGAGCACCTTCGACGGATGGCTGCACACGACGCGAGTTGGGACATCTTCCGCTCCGAACTCAAGCATTGGATGGAACTGCGCAGGTACACGAACAAGGCCCTCGCAGACGCGATCAACGCCGACGCCGATGACGCCGGCCTCTCCGCGCCCATCACCGAACAGATCATCAAGCGCTGGCGGCACTCCACGTCGCCGCCGCTGCAGTCACTCAAGGTGATCGGCCGCATTCTCGGCATGAGCAACGACCCCGCCGGGAACGCACCGTACGACCCGACGTACCTGCCGCGCGCCATGGGAATCCTCGAGGCCGCACCGGAGCACTCGGAACTCATCGAGGCGGCCTACCGGCTGCAGACCATCCGCGCGAAGATCACCGACGCCCAGAGCACCCTCGCGAGCGCCACGGCCGACGAAGGTGTCGTCAACATCGTGCGCAGGGCGATGGAGAGCGGCCTCGGTGCCGCCGTCCTCCCGGTGTTCGAGGGGCCGCGCGGTTACCCGATGCACGTGTCGGACCGCATCGATCTGCGTGAACCGCAGCCCGACCGTCCCGCGCCCAAGCCGATCGACCATCCCGGGCTCGCCGACGCTCTGCAGGACTCGTTCGCCGTCGTCAGTCGACGGACGCCGCGTTTCGCGGTCGCAGCCGACGCCGCTCCCCCGGTGACGTTGTCGCCGTGGGCCGTCCAGTACGTCGGTCGCCCCCGCCCCGGCATCGTGCACCGCGCCCACGACGGCGTTCCGGCCGTCGTCGTCACCTCCGTCACGACGACGCCGTGGACCGACGACGTCGGCGCCCTCGTGGCGATGGTGCTCGGCTACGGCTTCACGACGACGCGTGAGTTGGCGCGCGAACTCGTCAAGGACCCGTACCGCAGCGACCACCTGCGCAACGACATCCACGACAACTTCCTGTCCGCGGCGACGCCGACGCGGCGCGTCTGGTCGCACCACGGCTCGATCCTTTCCGGCGACAACCCGTACGCACCGTTCCGCGACGCACAGGGACGCGTCACGAATCAGCTCGTGCAGATCTGCCTCGTCGAGGACGACGCCTCCCTCCTGCACACCGCGCAGTTCCCGCCCGGGCGTCTCGGCGGGGGACGCCCCGTCGACGAGGTGTCCTCGGAGTTCGACGAACTGCGCCGTCAGCGGGACACCATGGTGGCGCGCGCGGAGGAACTCACCGGGAACGTGCGCGTCTTCTCCCTGCCCGTGACCTTCTCCCCGGAACCCGACGAGCGCTGGCTGCAGGTCTTCCGCTGCACCCTCGCCGTGCTGCAGATCATCGCCGGGCTCGGTATCGACGGCGACCTGCGTGACGTCCACGACCGTCTCGTGCGCAGCGACCCGCAGGTGGCGCCGCAGGTGCTGCGCTGGCTCGCCGACCACGACGCGCCCTTCGTCGATCCGCGCTACCGCACGCGCCGCTGACCCCCGCGGGGTGGAGATGCTGGACGCGTGGACGGCGAGGGCGTAGAACAGGAATCGACCTGTACGACGCACGAGGAGGACGCCATGAGCGACATGGGTAACGACAAGAACGCTTCCGACGTGGCCGACACGCCGACGCCCGACGCCGACGAGGCCGTCGACGAGCAGACGGGCTCCGACCTCGAGGGCAACGCCAACGACGACGTCGTCGAGACCGAGGACGCCGGCTGAGCCGACCGATCCGACGAGAAGGGGCTGCCGCAGTTCGACACTGCGGCAGCCCCTTTCGTCACATCTGTGCGTCAGCGCAGGGAGTCGAGCCACTCCTGGGCAGCGACGTAGGCCTCGTCGCTCGCGTCCGGGCGGACGTCGACCGGACGGCGGTCGGCGCGCGCGTAGGAACCGAGGAAGCGGACCTGCGCGGCAACGCGCTGCAGGCCCATGAGCGCCTCGCCGACGCGCTCGTCCGCGACGTGCCCGTCGACGTCGATGGAGAAGCAGTAGCTGCCCATCGCCGCACCGGTCGGGCGCGACTCGAGGCGCGTCATGCTGATGCCGCGCGTGGCGAGTTGTTCGAGCAGTTCGAGCAGACCACCGGGGCGGTCGTCGTGCTGGTAGAGCACGAGCGTCGTCTTGTCGTGGCCGGTCGGCTCCGGCGTCGAGCTTCCCCCGTCCCGCCCACGGGCACGCTTGACGAGGACGAAGCGCGTCACGGCCCCGACGTTGTCACCGATGTCAGTGGCGAGCGTCTCCAGACCGAAGACCTGCGCGGCCATCGGCGCGCAGACGGCCGCCTGGTACTGGCCGAACTCACCGCGCGCGAGACCCTGCGCCGCGGCCGCCGTCGACAGCGTGGGCACGTACGTGGCCCCCGGCAGGTTCTTCGTCATCCACCCGCGCACCTGCGGCCACGCGTGCGAGTGCGAGCCGACGCCGGTGATCGCGTCCTCACGCGTGCCGGGGCGCACCGCCAGGACGAACGTGATCGGCACGAGCACCTCGCCGACGAGCCGCAGCGTGCCCTCGGAGTCCTCCGAGTTGAGGGCGTCGAGCGTCGAACTCACGCCACCCTCGACGCTGTTCTCGATCGGCACCATGACGGCGTCGACCTCACCCTCGCGCACCGCGTCGAGCGCGGCCGGGACGGTGGCGTAGGGCACCGACTCTGCCAGCAGCGCCTCGGCGGCCTCAGCATCGTTGTGCTGGTGGTGCCACTGACGCAGCGCCGCCTGGGTGAACGTGCCCTCGGGGCCGAAGTAGCCGAAGGTCTCGCGTGCGCTCACGGTGTCTCTTTCCCGGCCCGCGCTGCCGCGACGGCCTGCTTCTCCTCGGGCGTGAGCTCGATCGAGCTCCGCCCGTTCTCGATGCTCTTGGCGTAGGTGCGCGACTCGCTGCGCGCGTGGATCGACGAGATGACGAGCCCGTCGCCGTCGTCGTCGAGCAGGGCCGCGGAGAACGACAGGCGCCCCGCGATGTCGCCGAACGCGTCGTAACGCACGAGCGCCACACGCTTGAGGCTGTCGCCTGCGTCGTCGGTTGCGCTGCGAAGTTCGCTTCGCGCGGAAGCGAGTTCTCGCGCAACCTCCTTCGGGCCGTCGCCGTCACCCCAGAGCACCCGGAAGCGCCGTTCCAACGTCACGACGCGCCACAGCGAGACCACCGCGACGAGGCACGCCACGGCGGCGACGGCGAGAGCGGCGATCAGCATTGGTTCAGCCTAGGGAAACTCGGGCAGCCCGCGTCAGGCCGGTACCCAGCTCGGGAACTCGACGCCCGCGAGCCCGGCGATCATGAGCGCAGCGAAGATGAGGCAGACGACACCGCCCGCAGCGCGGATCGTGGACAGGCTGATGCGGTTGAGCAGCGCGCGGCCGACGGCGGCACCGAGGCCCGAGACGAGCGCGAGCGCCGTGAACGCGGCGATGCCGACGGCCCAGGGGTTGCCGCCCCGGGCGACGAACCCGGCCGTCGCGAGCTGCGACAGGTCGCCCCACTCGGCGAGGAAGAGGATGAGGAAGCTCGCGCTGATCGCCTTGGGGCCCTCGGCGGGCTTCGCCTTGCCGGCGAACTCCTCCTCGGCCTCGTCGCCCTCGGCGGCAGCGTCCTTGGCGCCCTTGATGAGCAGGATGCCGGCCACGAGGAAAAGCAGCGCGACGACGACGTGAACCGGCGTCTCCGGCAGCTTGCTCAGCACCGCACCGAACGCGACGGCGACGACCGTCTGGACGAGGAACGCCGACGCCACACCGATCCACACGTACAACGGGCGGTACTTCGTCGCGAGAACGAGCGTCGCGATGAACGTCTTGTCGGGCAGTTCCACGAGGAACAGCGTCGTGAAGACGGTCAGCATGAGGGCGATATCCACGCTGGCCAACGATACGCGAGCCGGGCCGCCGGGGACTCACCTCCGTCTCAGGGCCGACACCTATGCTTGAGCGATGTTCCGCCGGTGGCTCGTCAGCGTCCTCGCGGCCGCGCTGGCGTTCGCGGCAGCGGCGCTCGGCATCAGCACGATCAAGGGCGACCGGCCTCCCACGCACCGCGTTCAGCCCGGCAACCTCGTCGTCATCGGCATGCCGGGCCTCACGTGGAGCGACATCAACGAGGAGACCACTCCGACACTGGCGCAGATGGCCGGTCACGGCGCCATCGGCAACCAACTCGTGCGCGCCATCAGCGCCCACACGTGCAGCGACGCGGCGTGGGTGACGTTGGGCGCCGGCGCCCGCACTCCCATGGGGTACGGGCCCCCGATGGCGTCCAGTTCCGGCACCAACTCGTTCTGCCCCGAGCCCGTCACCGGCGTCCACAACCCGACGACCCAGACCTACACCTTCCACCAGTGGGACACGTGGTCGAAGGTCGCCTTCCGTCGCAACATCCCCTCCCGCATGGGCCTCGTCGCGAGCACCCTCGAGGACGACCAACAGTGCGTCGCCGCCGTCGGCGAGCGCGCCACGCTCGCCGCCGCGAACCGCGACGGCTTCGTCAGCCACTACTCACCGACGCTCACCAAGGACGCCCTCAGCGCCTGCCCGGTGACCTTCGTTTCCCTCGAGAGTCGCAACGACGCAGAGCTGCGCTACGTCATCGACAACGCGCCCATCGACACCACGTTCCTCGTCACCGGTCTCACCGACGACGAGCGACCCGAGTCGCCGCGCGCCATCATTCTCGACGGGCCGAACATCGGCGGAGGCATGCTGCGTTCGCGCTGGACGCGCCAGCCCGGCCTCGTGACGACGACCGACATCTCCGCGTTCATCCTCGAACGTGTGCCGAACCCGCCGACGCTCGGTGAGGGCAGGCCCCTCTCGGTCGAACGCACGTCGACACCCGCGACGATCCGCTCGGTCCACAACATGCAGACCCTGTTGCGCACCGAGCACAACCTCATTGCGCCGTTCTTCACCTGGGTGTTCTCCATCGCCCTGGCACTCGCGCTCGTGGGAGTCGGGCTGTTCGTGCGGGCGCGACGGCTTTCCGGCGGCCACCTGACGCCGCCGTCACGAAAGGACGCCGAGGCCGAGAGCCCACAGGTGACTCGAGCCCGGCGACTCAACCGATGGTGGTGGAGCGTGACGGCCGCGCTCCTCGCCAGCGTGCCGGTCGCCACGTTCCTCGCGAACCTCTACGCCTGGTACCTGCACGAGCACGCCCTCGTGCGCTACGGGTTGAGCGTGCTCGTCGTGCTCGTGCCGACGGCGATTGTCGCCTTCCTCGGGCCGTGGCGCAGGTGGACGCCCGGGCCGGCCGTTTTCCTCGCGGGGTTCACCGCCGTCACGCTCGCCATGGACGTCGTGCAGGGTTCGCGCCTGCAACTCGTGTCGATGCTCGGCCTGCAGCCGGTGTACGGCGGGCGTCACTTCGGTATGGGCAACGTCGGGTACGCGCTGTTCATGACGTCCGCGCTATTCGTGGCCGCGATGCTCGCCGGGCGCTACCGCGCGATGAAGCGGCCTCGTTTGGCGCTGCTCACGGTGCTCGCCATCGGCGTGCCCGCGATCCTCGTCAACGGGGTGCCGCAGTGGGGCAACGAGGGCGGCGGCTCGGCGGCGTTCGTGCCCGCGCTCGTGTACCTCGCCATGCGTGCGCGCGGATGGCGCATCACGTTCACGCGCCTCATCGCGGCCGCTTTCGCTGGTGTTGTCTTCGTCCTCGGCGTCGCGTGGCTCGACTACCTGCGCGGCGAGTCGGAGCGAACCCACCTCGGCGACGTGTTCGCCGGGCTCATCGGCGACGGGCAGATCAACCCCGTCAAGCGCATCCTCTACACGAACTGGAACATGCTCAACCAGCACTGGTTCCACTGGCTCGTGCCCCTCGGGCTGCTCGTCGCGGTCGTCGTGACGGCCTTCCCGACGGGCCCGGGACGCTTCCTCCAGCCGCTCTTCGTGCGTGTGCCGATGCTGCGCCACGGGCTCATCGCCATCATTATCATGCTCGGTTTCGGGTTCATCGCGAACGACTCGGGCACGTCGATCCCGCCCGCCGGCGCCCTCGTCGTCATCCCCCTGCTCGTGCTGACGGCCGCCCGCCTCACGTCGTCGGCCACCTACGAGGCGCCCCGCGTGCCTGCGGCCGGTCGGCTGCCGTCGAAGAAGTGACGCGAGCGCTCAAGGGTGCCGCGCCGAGGCGGGGTTGAGGACTCAACGCGCCCTGACGGCGAGCACGCACCTGGCACCGCGTCACCTCGCCGCCGCGTTCCCCCGAACGCACTGCGCCCCTCGTCCGAACCGGGCGAGGGGCGCAGGTGGCGACGCTCAGCGAAGCGTGATCTGGCGCGAGACGATGCCGTTGCGTGCGCGGCGCTCCTCGGCGTCGAGCGGCGTCGAATCGAGCGAGGCGTAGGCCTCCTCGTAGGCGGCGGCGAGTTCGAGCATCGGCTTGCGCTGTTCCTCGGGCAGACGTGTGGTGACGACCTCCCACACCGGCGTCAGCACACCGCAGGCGCGGAAGGCGCCGAGGAGACGGCCGTCGTCGTCGTTGCTCGGCATGCGGCCCTTGCCCGACGCGGAGAGGCGAGCGAGAGCGTCGGTGGCCTTGTTCTCCTCCTGCGGGAGCACCCAGCGCACGAAAGCGCGGTCGCCGATGAGCACCCAGTAGGCCGAGTCGACGCCGGGCAGTTTGAAGGTGGGAGCGATGGAGTCGTTGGCGTCCTCCATCGAGATGGAGGCCTCTTCGCCGACCTCGTGGTCCTCGGGAATCCAGAAGTCGAACGTGTCGTGCACCGTGGGCTCGAGCGAGGTGCTCGTGAGGATGTCCTGCAGACGCGGGGTGGCGGCGCTGACGGGCGGCATCGCGGCGAGCGGCTGCCCCGGCTCGAGCTGCGTGACGGCGATGAGCTGCGCGGCGACGTCACGGCTGGCGTCGCCGGAGCCGCCGCCGGTCTGCAGCGCGACCATCATCTCGCCACTCTCGCGACGCAGGCCGGGCCACGCCATCGGCAGGATGGTGGCGACGATTGCCTCGTGCTCGGTGCCGTCGACCTCGAAGGTGACCTTCGCGGTGGCGGACGGCACGATCTCGCGCATGGCGACCCAGTCGGTCTCGTTCGCGAGGCCCTCGAAGGGGCGCGCGACGAACGGCGCCGGCTGCTGCGAGGGGTCTTTCGCGACCCGGTTTTCCTTGCCCTTACGGCGTGAAGCCTTACCCATGGGCACGATTCTAGGCGTGACGACGCCGGGGTGCTTGCCCCGCCGTCGCGCGAGGTATCAGCGGCTGATGGGCGGGCGTCGACCCGTGGTGTCCGGGGACGTTGTGTGGATCCGGGGGCGATATATCGCGGCCAGATCGAGAGAAGTGCCCCGGCCAGGAAGTCGGCCTGGCGGCGGAGGCGGGCGTCAGGCGCGGCGGCGGCTCGGGCCGCCGAGGCTGGCCCACACGGTGCGGCCGTTGCGCTCGTCGGTGACGCCCCACTCGTGCGCGAGGGAGCGGACTATGCGCAGCCCGCGGCCCGCGTTGACCCACTCGGCCTTGGGTTTGGGGACGGGAACGTCGTCGCTGCCGCCGTCGGTGACCTCGACCTCGACGCGGGGCGCGCGCACCTTCCAGTGCACGCGGATGCTGCCGTCGGCGAGGGGCTTGGCGTGGCGGATCGCGTTCGTGACGAGTTCGCTGACGACCATCTCGCACTCGCTGATGATGTCGTCCTCGATGGTGCCGTCGGAGAGGTCGTCGACGATCGCGTGGCGAATCTTGGGCACCGACTCCAGGCTCCAGTCGAGGCGGACAGTTCGAACGCGTGCGTCACTCGACACGGTGACTCCTCTCCCTGGGGGTGTGCTCCGTGCATAGTTTCTCACGCGAGTGAAAAACCGACCGGTAGCGCCTGGAGCTCGCGGCCGCAGCCCAGTCGCTGCCGGGCTCGCTTCGTAGACGGTGACGTTCGGTGCGGTTGGTGACGTTGCACCGTCACCAACCGCAGGAAACGCAGCCGGCTGGAACGGGACGTCGGGCCCTTTGTCGAGCGGCGGCGCCGTCGCTAGCGTCGAAGTCATGACGACGAACTCCCCTCTGCCCCGCGGTATCCAGCACATCGGCGTCACCGTGCCCGACCTCGAGGCGGCCACGCGCTTCTTCGTCGAGGGTCTCGGCGCGAAGGTGGCCTTCGACGGTCTCTCCCCGGACGACGAACCCCGCCAGGGCGCCGAGGTGGAGTGTCAGCTCGGGCTGCTGCGCGGCGCGGCCATCCACCGTCAGCGCATGTTCGTCATCGGTGAGGGGCCGGGGCTCGAGGTGTTCGAGATCAGCGGCGAGCAGCGTCCGGCGGCCGGCCTGGCGGACTTCGGCCTCAACCACATCAGCTTCTACTGCGACGACATCGAAGGGTCGCTGCGCCGTCTCGTCGACGCGGGCGGCGAGGCGCTGAGCGAGGTGCACGGCAACAGCCGCTACGAGGATTCCGAAGGCAACGGCAGCGTCTACGTCAAGGCTCCGTGGGGCATGCTCATCGAGCTGCAGACGATCCCCGGCGGCCACTACTACCCCGACGACTCCGAGGCCGAGGTCTGGATGCCGAGGCCCCGCGACTGAGATCAGCGGACCGCGGACCCAAGGTTCCCCACTCGCGTGACATCCCGCGCTTGTGGGGAAATCTCACCCCTGTTGAGCCCCACGTGCGCGACATCTCGCGCGAGTGGGGCTCACCCGTAGAACGCCGCCCGGGCGGCGAGGACCTCTGCAGGCTTGTTGGTGATGATCGCGTCGACGCCGTTGCGCAGACAGCGCAGGACGTCGTCGGGTTCGTCGACCGTCCACACGTGCACCTCGTGACCGCGGCCGTGCTGCTCGGCGACGAGACCCGGGTTGCGGCGCAGTATCCCGACGCTGATCGCCGCGATCGAGATGCCGCTCGGCAGCCGTCCGCCACGGATGCGCTGCGGCATGACGCCCTCCATGAGCCACGCGAGCGGCACCTCGGGCGCGAGCCGCGTCAGCCGCGTGACGGCCGGCAGCGAGAACGACATGACGCGCACGTTCGTGCGCTCCGGGTCGTGCGTGTCCAACCCGAAATCCGCCAAGACCCGCGCGAGTTCGGCCTCCACCTTCCCCGCGTGCCGCGACGGGTGCTTCGTCTCGATGGCGAGGTCGACGCGGCGCCCGGCGGCCAGCGTCGTCCGCAGCAGCTGACGCAGCGTGAGGATCTGCGACGCGTTCCGGTCGGCGAGCTCCAGGTCGTCGGCGCCGACGCGCGCCTTCCACGACCCCCAGTCGAGCTCCTCCAGCTTTGCCAACTCGAGCGCGCTGATCGCCCCGTTGCCGTTCGACGTCCGCTTCGCCGTGCGGTCGTGGACGCAGACGAGGTGCCCGTCGGCGGTGAGCCGTACGTCGCACTCCAACGCGTCGGCCCCCACCTCGATGGCCCGCTCGTACGCCTCCAGCGTGTGCTCCGGCTCGTGATGCGAGGCCCCACGGTGGGCCACGACCTGCGGCGGCCGGCCCGTCAGCGTCGGAATGTCGAGTGGCTCGACAGGCGGGCGTACCGCCCGAAACCCGTGCGCGAGCACCTTCGTCGGCGTCGTCAATGCCGGGCGCTGGGGCTGAACGGGCACGTCGATCATCCTTCCGCGAGGAGCGAACCGGGCGCACCGCCCGCCCACTAGGGTGACGACGACGGCACACGCCCACGATTTCACGAGGAGCCTCATGAGCACCCAGGAGATTCCCGAAGAACTTGCCGCGGCCGGCTTCGCCCCCACGAGCACGCCCGAGGTGCTCGCGGCCCGCACCGGCTCGCTGGCCCGCATCATGCTCAACCGCCCGAAGGCGATCAACGCGCTCACCACCGACATGGTCGACGCCGTGCGCGAGTGCCTCGACGCCTGGCGTGACGACGACACCGTCACCGCCGTGACCATCGAGGGCGCCGGCGAACGCGGCCTGTGCGCGGGCGGCGACGTACGCAGCGTCCGTGAGGCCTTCCTCGAGGGCCAGCACGAGCGCACGTTCAGCTTCTTCGAGCGCGAGTACCGTATGAACGCGGCCATCGCCGACTACCCGAAACTCATCGTGAGTTACCAGGACGGCATCGTCATGGGCGGCGGCGTCGGCATCTCCGCCTACGCCGGTCTGCGCGTCGCGACGGAGCGCACGAAGGTTGCGATGCCGGAGACGATCATCGGCTTCTTCCCGGACGTAGGCGCTCTCTACCTCCTCTCGCGCGCACCCGGTGGCACGGGCGCCTACCTCGCGCTCACCGGCACCACCGTCGACGGGCGCGACTCCTGCTACGTCGGGCTCTCGGACGTCGTCATCGACTCGGCGTCGTGGGCGACCGTCATCGAGCGCCTCGCCGACGGCGCCACCCGCAACGAGGCCGTCGCCGGCCTCGCGACGAGCGGGGACGCCTCGCTCGAGGGCGAACGCGCGTGGATCGACGACGCCTTCGGCTCCGGCGAGCAATTGCGCGCGCCGTCGGACGTCCTGGCCCGTCTTCGCGACTCGGACGAGACGGCGGCCGGCGAAGCTGCTGACCTGCTCGTTCAGCGTTCGCCCCTGTCCGTGGCGGCGACCCTCGAGGCTTTGCGTCGCGCCGCGTCGATGGATTCGGTTCACGAGGTGCTCGAACAGGACAAGCGCCTCGCCCGCGGCCTCGTCGAGCACGGCGACTTCGTCGAGGGCGTGCGCGCGCAGCTCGTCGACAAGGACCGCGCGCCTCAGTGGTCGCAGAAGTCCTTCGACGAGATGAGCGACGAGCAGGTCGCGCGCCTCTTCGACTGAAGAACCGCCCTGTGACGAACGGCCCGGTGTGTGAGCTGCGCAGCTCACACACCGGGCCGTCGGTCACAGATCGTAAAAGCGTCAGTGGCGCACCTTGTGCCCGATGACACAGCCGACGATGCCGTCACTGACATTCGATTCACACGGGCTCCCGCTACCTCGAGAGTCATTCGGCTGACCGGCGATCCGCCGCATGCCCTCTAGACGACGGTGAACGCGGGCGCGGCGAAGCCGAGACCATCGGCGTAGAGGCTCGTGTTCTTGTTCGTCGGGGTGGTGAAGGTCGCCTTGAAGACGTAAGTCCCCGCCACCGCCTTGAAACTGAACGACGTCGACGAGCGAGTGCGGCTGATGGCGCCGGAGGCCACGTACGGCACCTGCACGCCGCTGGTACCGCTCGGCGTCGTATAGGTGGCCGCAGACCCCGAAACGACCACGCCCGAGGGTGAGGTCAGCTGCACTGCAAGCGTCTGCGCACCAATGGGGGAATTCGCAGGGCGAACCGCACCCAGGTCGTACGAGACCCGGTACGTGCACCCCTCTCGCAGACGCGACGCTGAACTCGACGACGGCTGGACCACCACGTTGTAGGTCGCCGTGGTCGTGGCGGGGTCCGTGCTCGTGGCCGTCGTCTGAGCTATGAAGTAACTCTTGCCATCGGCACCGGTCGTCACCTTGTTCGACGTGGGGCTTACAAGCGTGCCGGTGGCGGGACTGGCGAAGACCCACGTCGAGTCGAAGGTCGTCGCCACGGACTGGCACGTCGAGGCAGCTACGGCCGGGGCGGCCGCCCCCACGACGATCACGGGCGCAGCCCACGCCAGCCCCTTGGCCACATTGCGGCGGCTGACTCCACTGCCGTCGGATTGGAACTGGTCTTCCATTACCACAAGCCTTTCGCGCGACAGAAAACTGGCCCCGCAGGGCTCACGAGTAGCCGGAGACATCGAACCTCACGCTGCTGCGGTGGGATCATTGGCAACACGACGTGTCGCGATCACCCTCAGCCCCCGGTGACTCCCTACGGGACATCATCCTACGAATCCCCTAGCAGATCTACCCCCTAGAACCCATCACGGCTCCGCCACCACAGGACCCAGCGCCACGGTTGTGCGTGTACCGGAGTGGTGCCGAAAGTCCTCCGCGCCGATCCACGACGAGCAGGCCGCGCGTCTCCTCGGCTGCCGAACGAGGATGTGACGAACGGCCCTGTCACGGAAGCGTCAGTGGAGCACCTTGAGCCCGATGACGCAGCCGACGATGCCGAGCAGCAACAGAACCTTGGCGAGTGAGACCGGTTCCTCTCCCGTCGCCATCGCGTAGGCCACCGTGAGAACGGCACCGATGCCGACCCAGACGGCGTAGGCCGTACCCACCGGCAGCGACTTCATCGCCGTCGCCAGGCCGATCATGCTGAAGGCGCACCCCACGACGAACACGATGCTCGGGCCGAGCTTCGTGAACCCCTCCGACTTACCGAGCGCCGTCGCCCAAACCGCTTCCATCGCACCGGAAATCACGAGAATCACCCATGCCATCGTCATTCACTCCCGATGGCCGTCTTGTCGCGTTCCGGGTACGGCTCCCTCGTCCGGGCCCCACCAAACGTGGGACTGGGTCAAGCATCGCACTCACACCGACGCGTCACCCACCGGTGGGCCCACCGTCCCCGGCAGTGTTCGGTCCGGCCTGTGAGGTACGACCCGGTCTGTGACCTGCGCAGGTCACACACCAGGCCGAAGCTCACAGACCTTGCAAGACCACCCAGGCACGCAACCCCCGCGCGGCGACGGCGGCGCGAGGTCGCCCGTTGTTAACCTCGGACGGTGTTTGTGAGCCGCGCAGAACTCGAGACAATCCTCGGCACGTCGATCCCCGACGGTGTCGACGGCATCGACGCCGTCACCCACGACTCTCGCGCCGCGGGCCCCGGTGGAGCGTTCGTCGCCGTCCCCGGGTTCACCGTCGACGGCGTGACGTTCGTGCCGCAGGCCATGGCCAACGGTGTCTCACTCGTCGTCGCCGAGCGTGACGTCGACGGCACACCCACCGCCGTCGTGCCCGACGCGCGTGCTGCCCTGGCCGCCCTCGCGACGGCGACGGCCGGCCACCCGAGCCACGACGTCGTCGTCTACGGCATCACGGGAACGAACGGCAAGACAACGAGCAGCTACGTCCTGCACGGCATCCTTTCCGCCGCGTACGGCGAGGAGCACACGGGCCTCCTGACGACGGCCGAGATCGTCGTCGGCACCCACCGCGAGCCGGCCGTGCGCACCACCGGTGAGGCACCGCAGGTGCAGGGCAACCTCGCACGCATGCGCGACGCGGGCGTCGAGCACGTCGTGCTCGAGACGAGTTCGCACGGCATCCACCTTCAGCGGGTAGCCGGAACCCGCTACGCCGCAGCGCTCTTCACCAACCTCACCCGAGACCACATCGACCTGCACGGCACGATGGAGGAGTACTTCCTCACCAAGCGCCGCCTCTTCGAGTGGACCGAGGGGCCCAAGCTCACCAACGTCGACGACACCTACGGTGCCCGTATCGTCACCGAGGTGCCGGGCACGCTCGGCTTCGGCGTGGCCGAGAACGCGGACTACCGCATCAGCGACGCCCGCCCCAGCGAAGGCGGCACCGCCTTCACCCTGACGACGCCCGGCGCCTTCCTCGACGGCCGCGAAGCGCCGGGACGCATCGAGCTGCAGATGCCGCTGCTCGGCGACTACAACGTGCACAACGTCGCCGGCGCCTCCGCGATCGCCCTTGAGATGGGCATGCCGCTCGACACGCTCGTCGACGCCGTGAAGAACATGGGCCAGGTTCCCGGCCGCTTCGAGCGCGTGGCCGCGGCCACCGACAAGGGCTTCGAGGTCGTCGTCGACTATGCCCACACCGAGGTTGGCCTCGAGCTCGTGCTCGACGTGGCGCGCGACGTCATCTCCCCCGAGGGCCGCGTCATCTGCGTGTACGGCGCAGCGGGACGCCGCGACCCGGCCAAGCGCCCCAAGATGGGTGAGGTCGCGAGCCGCCTGGCCGACGTCAACATCATCACGAACGACGACACCTACGACGAGGATCCGCAGGCCATCGCGGACGAGGTCATGGCCGGCGCCGACGCGGCTGACACGACGGTCGTGCTCGGCCGCCGCGAGGCCATTCGTCAGGCCCTCGACCAGGCGCGCCCGGGCGACATCGTCGTCGTCGCGGGTAAGGGTCACGAGCACGTGCAGCACCTGCCGCACGGTGACGTCGACTTCCACGACGCCACCGTCGTCACGGAGTTGCTCACCGAGAGCTGACGAACCGAAGGCACCGACGAAGGGCCGGTACTGCGCAGGACGCAGTACCGGCCCTTCGTCGTGTCCTGGCCACGAAATATCGGGTGTCCATGAACGTGATGCACGAGACAGTCACTGGACTTGCACCCTATTCACTACAGGCGTAGTGTAAAAGACATCGAGGCACTACAGATGTAGAAGAAGCCACGAAGAGCCTCGAAGCGCCTGTCTCAACACCTCGCGCACACGACTTTCGAAGGAGAACATCATGGACAACCTCAACACCGTCTTCTGGATCCTCATGACGATCAGCGCCCTCGGCATCATCGCCTTCGTCGCCACCCTCGCCACCTGGGGCACGCAGTTCTTCGCCGCGAACCGCCCGGTGCGCAAGGAGCGCCGCGAGAGCATCCCGGCCTACTACGGTCGCCTCGCCACGAGCCACTGATCGTTCGCGATCATCGCGAGACCCCGTCACACCTTCGCGGTGTGACGGGGTCTCGCTCTGTCTGTAGACGGGGGCGTCAGTCGAGTAGCGACTCGCGCAGCTCAGGCGGCAAGAGGCGGCGCGCGCAGATCATCTTCTGCTCGACGGCCGACGTCACGGCCTGAGCCGCGAGGATCGACGTCGACACGACAACCTGCGCCGTCGCGGCCTGAACGGCCGAACCGCCACCGAGCATGACGCCGATGAAGGCACCGGGCAGCGTCACCATGCCGGCCGTACGGGTCTGGTCGAGCACGGGGATGAGCGACTCGGGCAGACGCCGTTCGATGACGAGCGCTATGGCGTCCTTGGGCAGCAGACCAATCGAGAGGCCCGCCTCGTACTGGTTCTTCTCCTCGCGCAGGCCGTCGAAGGCGCGACGCGAAACGAGCGTGTGCACGCTCATGACGTTGCCGATGACGATGCCCGCGGTGGGGATGATCGACTCGCCCTTGAGCGGCACGACGCCGGCCGCCGCGACGATGACGAGCACGGGAAGCAGCCCTGACGCCATGGCGATGGCCGCGGCCACGCGGGCGCGATGATCGGTGGCTCCGGAGCGTTTCGTCGTCGTGAGGACGGCGACGAGGAACATCGCGACAACCGCAGCGATGGACGCCCAGAGGTACTTCACGACGCCCGTGATGAGCAGCGCGGCCAGCGTCAACTGCACGGCGGCGCGGGCCACTGCGATAAGCGATGTGCGCGACAGGCGGACACCGGACATCCGGTAGCCGACCTGGATCATGAGGAGCAGGCACACGATCGCGACGACGACGTGCCAGCCGAAACCTGTTGTCACCCGTGCAGTCTGCCCGCGTTCGCCCCCGTCGGCCAGTGAGGCGAGACTGTGCAGACGCCCCATGGCCGGTTCGGCGGCTTGTGACGAACGCAGAGGAGACGCCCATGACGACGCTGCCCCACCCGGGCACCGGCGAGCCGTTCGCCTCCCCCGTGCCGCCGGGCACGGGATGGCCGGCCGACCCCGCTCGACCGCGCACCCGCGTCGCGCGCAGTTCGGACGACGTCGAGCGGCTCGCAGCGTCGTCGCGTTCCCTGGAGCAGCTGGACGCCCGGGTGACGGTGTGCCGCGCCTGCCCGCGGCTCGTCGCATGGCGCGAATCGGTGGCGCGCGACAAGCGGGCAGCGTTCGCGGGCGAGCCCTACTGGGGACGGCCGGTGGCGGCCTTCGGCAGCACCAACCCCCACGGCCTGATCGTCGGCCTGGCCCCGGCAGCCAACGGCGCCAACCGCACGGGCCGGATGTTCACCGGCGACCGCAGCGGCGAGTGGCTCTTCGCGAGCCTGCACCGGGTGGGCATCGCATCGCAGCCGGTGAGCAAACACGCCGGTGACGCACTGGAACTCGACGGCGTCCGCATCACCTCCCCGGTGCACTGCGCGCCGCCGGACAACGTACCGACGAGCGTGGAGAAGGCCACCTGTTCCACCTGGCTCGTGCGTGAGCTGCAGTTGCTCGAGCCGGGGTTGCGCACGGTCGTCACGCTCGGCGGTATCGCGTGGACGCAGACGCTCGGCGTCGCGCGGCGCCTCGGCTGGGAGGTGCCGCGCCCCGCCCCCCGCTTCGGCCACGGCGCCGAGGTGGAGCTACGCACGGCGAAGGGACGCCCGATCAAGCTGCTCGGGTGCTACCACGTGAGCCAGCGCAACACCCAGACCGGAGTGCTCACCGAGGACATGCTCGACGCGGTGCTCGCGCGGCTTCACGACCCGATTCTGTAGACGTTCGACGTCATATACGACGCGCAACGTCGACAGAATCCGCAGGAAACCTCCCAGCGGATCGCCACGTCGAAGGGCTGTGACTGCATATCGTGACGTCGTGACAAGCACAGCTGGCGAGACGTGGGGGATTTCCGGCCCGAACTTCCTCATCGGCTACGTCATTCTCACGTTCGCGGGCTACCTCATCGCCCGCTGGATCTTCGCGCCGCAGCAACGCGGGCCCAAGGACCTCGGCATCCCTCTCGACTCGTTGAGTTCACCCGAATGGGGCCTCATGCGACGGCCGGAGGCCGCAGTGAACGCTGCGATCGCCGACCTGCTCAGCGACGGCTGGTTGGTCGGCACGCCCGGACGGTGCGCGCCGGCCGGGCGCGGTGAACGCCCCCTTCGCACCCCGTTCCACGGGGCGGTCCTCACTGCGGTTGCGAATGCCGGTACCCACCAGCCGACGACGAAGCAGCTCCTCGCCGACCCGACGGTCGTGCGCGAGATGGCGACGATGCGCGGCCAACTCGAACGCCTCGGTGTTCTCACGACCCCTGCCCGCGAACGTCTTGCCTGGGGACTGCCCCTCGTCATGACGGCGGTGATCGCGCTCGGCGTCGCGCGGCTCGTCGCGGGCCTGAACAACGGAAAGCCGATCCTCTACCTCCTCGCCGCTCTGTTCTTCGCCGCTCTGTTCACCATGGCCGCCTACGGCGAACCACGGCACCTCACACGGGCGGGTCAGCGGTTGATCACCGAGAAGGCGAAGGCCAACCCCGACCTCGTCATCTCGAAGGCGACGCGCAAGAGCGGGTACGTCGGGGGCGCCGGGCGCGACATCGGCCTCTCGGTGGCCCTCTTCGGCACCTCCGCGCTCGTCCTCGCCCACCCCGCCGCGGCGTCCGCGTTCGGTATCGAGCACACCACCTACGGCGCCATCCCCACCGCCGGCAGCAGCGGGTCGTCGTACACGGGTTCGTCCTGCAGCAGCGGGGGCTGTGGCAGTGGATGCGGCGGCTGACACCCTGCAGGCCGATTCTGTAGACATTCGGCGTCACATACGCCGCGCGATGTCTACAGAATCCGACGGAGTTGATCGCCACCCGGCGTCAGCAGCACGGTTGGATCCTCTCCTACGCCGGGCTCGTCGCGTGGTTCGCCCTCGGCACGGTGCGCCTCGTCGTCTGGCTCGGGCGCGGCAGGCCCGTCGGCTATCTCGTTGCGGAACTGATCGCCTTCGCCGTTGCCCTCGCCCTGAATTTCACCTTCCGGCGCGACCGCATGACGAAGGTCGGCACCGAGGCGCCGGCACCGCGCGACCTCGGGCTTGCCGTCGGACTCTTCGGCACGGCTGCCCTCTTCGTCGCGGCTCCGGCCTTCGCGGAAACGATCGCCCTCCCGAAACAGGTGTACGGCTCCGTGGCGAGCGACGGCTCCGGCGGCGGCGACTCGGGAGGCTCGGGATCGTCGTGCGGTGGCGGCTGCGGAGGTGGTTGTGGTGGAAGATGGCGCCATCACACCTGGGGAGGGACGAGATGACCACACCTGAGCACATCGCGATGCTGAACGGCCGCACCGCCGCAGTTCAGGCTGCCACCGCCGACCTGCTCGAACGCGGCGCCCTGCGCAGCGACGGCCACACCGTCTCCGCGGGGGCCACCGTTCCCGGCATGACGGACCTGCAGCGAGCCATCCACCGCGCCGTCCACAACGGCGCGCCGCGTGTCGAACAGGACCGCGACGTCGTCGCCCAGCTCGACCTCCTCCAGCGTGACTGCGTGCGCCGCGGCCTCCTGCACCCGCCGAAGCGGGCCAAGAACGGCAGTTCGGTGGGCGGCCTCCTCCTCGGCGGAGTCATCCTGCTCGTCGTCCTCGCCGTCCTGAAGGCGCCGATTCCCCTCGTCGTGGTGACCATGGTCGCCATCGTCGTCGCCCTCTTCTTCGCCATCCGCCGCCCGGCAGCCCCACGTGACCGCCGCACGAAGCAGGGCATCGCCGCCCTCCAGCAGGCGCGCGCGGAAACGGGCGAGGCGTCGCCGCTCGGCGTGCGGGTGGCCGCGTTCGGCACCCGCCCGCTCCTGCTCGCCTTTCCCGCGGCAGCCGTCCTCGGCTGGCCGCTCGTCGACTTCGACGACCCCATGGTGCAGGCCCAGCGCTGGGCCGGTGGAAGCGGTGGCGGCTACTCCTGCTCGTCGTCGTCCGGGAGCGACGGCAACCACGACGCGTGGTGCAGCGGCGGCAACACCTGTGGCTCCGGCGGCTCGTGCAACTCCGGGTCGTGCAGTTCGAGCAGCTGTGGCGGCGGTTCCTCCTGCGGCGGCGGGTGCTCGTCATGACGACGACGCCGGCCACCACGCGCCTGCCCATGCCCTCCGGCGTCGGCATCGGCTGGCGTCAGGAGATCGCGCCCCTGCTCGCGGGGATGCCGGACCTGCGCTGGGTCGAGGTCGTCGCCGAGGGCGTCATGCACGGTATGCCACCGGCCCTGCGTCGGCTGCGTGACGACGGTGTCACCGTCATCCCGCACGGCGTGCGCCTCGGCCTCGGCGACGCCGAAGGACTCGACGCGCACCGCATCGCCCACTTCGCCGACGCGGCCCGCATCACGGGGGCGCCGCTCGTCAGCGAGCACATCGCGTTCGTGCGCTCCGGAGGCGTCGAGGCAGGACACCTCCTGCCGCTGCCGCGCACGCGGGAGGCGGTCGACGTCATGGTCGCCAACGTCAAGCGCGTGCAGGCCGAGCTCGACGTCCCGATCGCCCTCGAACCCATCGCGGCCGTCTTCACGTGGCCCGAGGACGAGCTGACCGAGGCGCAGTTCGTCACCGAGATCGTCGAACGCACCGATGCGATGCTGCTGCTCGACATCGCCAACGTCTACGCGAACGCGCGCAACCACGGCTGGGACGCCCTCGAGCAGGCCCGGGCCATGCCGCTGGAGCGCCTCGCGTACATGCACGTCGCCGGAGGCGCGGAGAACGAGGGCATCTACCACGACACCCACGCCCACCGCGTCGAGCCGGAGGTGCTCGCCCTCATCGCAGAGCTGTCGACGCACACGCAGTTGCCCGCCGCGATGCTCGAACGCGACGGCAACTACCCGCCTGCGAGCGAACTGCTCGGCGAGCTCGACGCCATCGCCGACGCCGCCCGCATGCCGCGCGTCAGCACCCAGGTGTCGGTCGGTGTCTGAGCCGGACGTCAACGCCTCGCTCGCCGCCCGTCAGCGGCAGGTGCTCGACGCCGTCACCGGAACCGCCGCCATCCCCGACGGCTTCGCGGCGTTCAACGTCGACGTCGCACGCCGCGCACTGCTCGACAAGCGGGCGCGCGAACTGCACTACGCGTGGCCGATCCTCGCCGCGTCACTCGGCGAGCACCTGCGACCGCTCTTCGCCGAGTTCGCCGAGCACCGCCCGACCCGCGGCATGCGCAACGACGGGTACGCGTTCGCCACGTGGCTCGAAGCGCGCGGCGACCTCCCCCTGGCCGGCGCTCTCGAACTCGCCGAGGCACGCCTCTGGTGGGTCTGGTCCGATGACGACACCCCACCTCAGCGGCGGACGTCACGGATCGCGAGCGCCCGCTTCCCCGGCGGCCGTCTCGTGCGCACGGGCAACCGCGTTCACACGATCGGCCGACCGCGCACGTCCTAGCCGCGCGTGCTCATGTGCTCCCACGGCTTCGACAGGTCGAAGCGGCGCCCGCTGATCTCCGAGACGGCAATACGCACGATCGTGTGCTTCTGCGTGGGCACCCACGGGCGCAGCGGAAGCTGTTCGGCGCGTGCCTTGTCCTGGCCCTCGAGCACCTCGGCCTCGCCGTGGACGACGACGCTGCACGCCTCGGCGTCGCGCCTGCCGTCCGGCGCAGCCACGAGGTCGTCGACCTCGAACGCGACGGCGTCGTTCATCGTCACGCCGAGCAGCTTGCTGCCCTCTGCGGTGCGGAAGTAGACGGCCTCGTGGTCGGAGACGTAGTTGATCGGCACGATCTGCACGTCGCCCACGAGCGTGTAGGCAAGGCGGCCGAACTCGTGGCGGCCGAGAAACTCCCAGCACTCCTTCTCGTCGAGCGGGTGGACGACGTCACGCGGTTCCGCGAACTCGGGCATGGCTCCTCCTGGTGCTCTGGCGGGGGCTGGTGCGCCCCGCACCTCCAGCCTGCCCTGCCTGCGGGCGCGGTGGGGACCTTCGGCCCCGGGCCCTTCGTCCCTTCCCTGGGCTACTCTCGAAAGGTCAGCCGCGAGGAGGTGCCCACGTGAACGCAGCCATCGGTCTGATGATCGCCTCGGTCGTCGTCATGGCGCTCATCGTCGTCTTCATCGTGCGCGTCAACAATCAGGTGCAGCGCCAGCAGCGCGAGCGCTACTTCGGCGACATCAGCCACGTGCGCATCCCCGACGACACGAGTGAACTCACCGACCGTCGTCAGCGTCCGAAGCCGCCCTACCGCCCGCTCTGACGCGCGCGAACCCGCGTGGCGTAGAGCAGGAGCATCGCGACGACGCAGCCGACGGCGGTCTCGGCGGCACGATCGAACAGCAGCGGTCCGACGGCCACCTCGTGCCCCAACTGCCCCATGAGCAGGGCGAGTGGCGTGACGAAGATCAACGCGATGCCGTAGTTACGACCCACGAACAACTCCGCCGCGGCTTGGAGCACGGTGAGTACGAGCACCGCCACGACGCCCCGGGGGTACAGCGGCAGGATGAGCGCGGCGAGGCCCACACCGGCGAAGGTGCCGATGAGGCGGTGCAGCCCACGCGTGAGGCGGGCGCGACGCGTGGCTCCCGTCAGCCCCGCGACGACGGCGACCATGGCCCAGTACGCGTGCGTGCTGCCGTAGAGCGAACCGACGACTGCGCCGACGAGGCCCGCGACGAGGGCTCCCCCGGCGAACAACATGGCCCGCCGACGGTTCGCCTCAACGCTCAGAACCTGCGCGAGGTCGAAGCGCGGGAGGACGACCTTCTTCGCACCGTCAGCGCCGCCGCGCGACGATTCGACACGCACCCGGCCCACCTGACTGACGACGACGGAGAACGCCGCCGCGAGCGCCGCCACGGCGAAGGCGACCGGCACGTTGCGCGGGTCGTGCGGCAACGACGTCACGGCCGTGAAGGCGAAGACCGGGAACAGCGGGCCGGGCGGGTGCCAACGCATCCCGTCGGAGAGCAGGGAGGTCGCGCCGGCCACGAGCGTGCCGCCGAGGGTGACGGCGAGTTCGCGTTGGGGCATGAGCGAAAGGGCGGTGCCTGCGGTGACGAGCACGGTCAGGACGCTGCCGACGACGATCTGTTCCCCCGCGCGCCGGGCGTGCTGCTGCCCTCGCGCGTACAACGAGGTGAAGGCTCCGAAGGCGGCGAACATCGTCCACTGCGGACGGTCGAGGACGACGAGAACGAGCAGCGGGACGAAGACGGAGACGGCCGCGCGAACCGCGACACGGTGCGCTCCGGCGTGGGGCCCGACGGTGAAGAAATCGGTGAGAAAACCGGAGTTCGAACGCTGGGAGGCCACCGCTCGACGGTACGCCGCACATGAGCCGCACACCTCATCGCGAGCACCCTCGCGGCCCGTGATGTTGCTCATCCTGACGGCGTCGACGCGCGAATGTTCCTCGCGCAGTTGGGCGTTCGACCTGGGCGCCCCGGCGGGGGCTATCCACGCGACAGGCGATCGGTACCACACCGCGAAGGTGGATTCGGGCAATCCGGCGGGCTAATCTCGTGAGCAAGTAGTGGTGGCCGCATCCGAGAAACCTCCCTGACCGCAACACGCCACCCGAGGAGTTTGAACATGTTCGCACTCGCCATCGTGCTGCTCATCGCAGCCGCTGCCCTCGTCCTGTGGGTCATCTTCGGACTCAACGACGCAGGCAACAACAAGATCCACTTCGACGGCTTCGGCATCACCGCCGACCTCAGCCCCCTCACCCTGTTCCTGCTCGGCGCCCTCGCGCTGCTGCTCGTGTGGGCCGCCACGCGCCTCATCGCCGCCGGCACGAAGCGCGGCATGCGCAAGCGTCGCGAGCGCAAGACGCTGGAGAAGGAGCACAAGCTTCACGAGAAGGACCGTCTCGCCGCCGAGCGCGACCGCGACGCCCTGCGTGACGAGCGTGACGCCGAAGCCCACCAGCGTGAGACCGCCGAGGCCCGCCAGCGCGTCGCCGAGCGTGACGTCGCCCGCTCCGAGGACGACCACCGCACGGACGCCAACTACGTGCGCGGCACCGAGCCGCAGCGCGGTGCGCACAGTGACGTGCGAGACGCTGACGTGCGTGACGCCGGCACGGACGGTCGTCACTACCGCGACTGATCCACAGCGTCACTCATGACGAAGGGGTGCCCCACCGATTCGGTGGGGCACCCCTTCGTTATGGGCGAGGGTCAGCTCTTCGCGGGCTCTCCCTTCGGCTCCTTCTTCGGCGCCGGCTTCGAGTTGGCGGCGTCGACGAACGCGTGACGCGGCGACTCGAGATCCATGAGCGCGCTGGCGTCGCGGCCGAACATGAGACCGACGGCCCAGTTACCGAGGATGCGCGCCTTGCGCTCGAACGTCGGCATCGCGTACGCGTGGTAACCGCGGTGCATCATCCACGCCGGCAGGCCGCGCAGGCCGAACTTGCCGACCTGGGCCACACCCTTACCGACACCGAGACCGGCGACCGAGCCGATCGTCTTGTGCTTGTACTGCTTGAGCTCGCCGCCCCCGCGGATGACGGTGAGGATGTTGCTCGCGAGCACCGGCGCGTGACGCAGCGCGTGCTGAGCGTTCGGCACGCAGAAACCGCCGGGGCCCATGCCCGTGACGTCGGGAACGGCCGCGTTGTCGCCGGCGCCCCAAGCGCCCTCGACGACGTTGCCGTCGTCGTCACGCACGCGCAGGTCGGTGCCGACCATGAGGCGGCCACGGTCGTCGATCGGCAGGTCGGAGTCGACGAGCACCGGGTTGGCCTTGACGCCCGCGTTCCACACGATGGTGTCGGCATCGAACTCCTCGCCGGTCGACAGCACGATGTGCTTCTTCTCGCAGCTCTTGAGCTGCGTCTCGAGCATGACCTCGATGCCGCGCTCGCGCATGGACTGCACGACCCACTCGGCCTGCTTCTCGCTGACCTCCGGCATGACGCGGCTCATGGCCTCGACGAGCACGAATCGCGGGTCTTCGGGCGACAGGCGCGTGTAGTGCTTCACCGCGTCCATGACCATGTCCTGGATCTCGGCGACGGCCTCGATGCCGGCGAACCCGCCGCCGACGAAGACGAACGTCAGCGCACGCTTGCGCTCCTCGGGGTCGGTGAGGACGGCGGCCTCGTCGAGGCGCGCGAGGACGTGGTCACGCAGCGTGACTGCTTCCTCGATCGTCTTGAAGCCGATGCCCTCCTCGGCGAGGCCGGGGATCGGCAGCGCGCGCGGCACGGAGCCGGCGGCCATAACGATGTGGTCGTACTCGAGCGTGAAGTCGTCACCGAGCTCGGGGTCGACGTTGACCGTGCGGTTCGCGTGGTCGATCGACGTCACCTTGCCGGTGATGATGTCGGCACCCTTGAGGTGACGGCGCAGCGGAACGAGCGCGTGACGCGCCTCGATGGAACCGGCCGCGACCTCGGGGAGGAAGGGCTGGTAGGTCATGTAGGGGTTCGGGTCGACGACCGTCACCGAACCTTCACCCAGGTTCAGCCCCGCGAGGAGCTTCTTCGCCGTGATGAAGCCGAGGTATCCGCCGCCGACGATGAGGATGCGGGGGCGAACGTTCGTGTTCTGCGAGAAAGGCATGCCTTCACTCTAGAACCGTTCGAGGCACCGGTCGAAATGCAGAGGGCAAACGACCAACTGTAGGTGATGACGCTCGCCCGCGTGTGGTTCCGGCCTCGTCAGTTCAGCTGTCCGAACGCGTCTCAGAGCTCGAGGACGAGTTCCTTGCCCTTGCAGCGGCTGACGCAGATCATCATGACGTCGCCCTCCTCGCGCTCGTCGTCCTCGAGGACGGAGTCGCGGTGGTCGATCTCGCCGGAGACGACGCCCGTCTCGCAGGTGCCGCAGATGCCCTCGAGGCACGAGCCGAGCACCGAGATGCCGTTCTCACGCACGACCTCGAAGATCGACTTGTCGGCCGGCACCGTGAGGCGCATGTCGGACTCCTCGAGGACGATCTCGAACTCGGAGTTGTCCGAGTCGTCGATCTCCTTGGGCGTGAAGCGCTCGACGTGGGCGACGAGCGTCGCGCGCGTGCGGCACTGCTCCTCGACCGCTTCGAGCAGACGCTCGGGGCCACACGAGTAGACGAGTGCAGCACCCTCGGCCTCGATCTGGTCGAACATGCCCTGCAGGTCGAAGGCACCCTTCGGGTCCTTGGCCCAGACCGTCACCTTGTCGCCGTACTGGGCGAGCTCGTCACGGAAGGCCATCGTCGCCTCGCTACGGCCGAGGTAGTACAGGTGCCAGTTCTTCCCGGCGGCCTCGACCTCGCGGATCATCGGCATGATCGGCGTGATGCCGATGCCCCCGGCGACGAAGACGTACTTGGGTGCCTTGCGCAGTTCGAAGTGGTTGCGCGGGCCGTAGCTGACGAGTTCGTCGCCGGCCTTGAGCGTGTCGTGGACGTAGGAGGAGCCGCCGCGCGACTCGACCTCGCGCAGCACCGCGACGCGGTAGGAGGAGCGGTCGGCCACGTCACCGCAGAGGGAGTACTGGCGGATCGTCTCGGCGAACGGGTCATGCTCGGGCATCGCGCCGGCTTCGGCGGCCTGCATCTGGGCCGCGTCGACGCCGCCCAGGACGAGGTCGAGGTGCGAGCCGGGCGTCCACGGCGGCAGGTCGCTGCCGTCCTTGGACCGCAGGGTGAGGAGACGGACGCCGTCGGCAGCTTCGTCGATGGTGTCGACGACGAGCAGGGTCGACGATTCCGGCTTGGTCGATTCCGAGATCATGCGCTTCTCCTTCGGCGGTGCTGACGCTCCGCAGCCCTCTCGTTCGGGTGCGAACGAGTCACCAGTGTACGCACCACATCATGCATTTGTGACCTGCGTCTCAATCCGTTGCCCCAAAGTCTTTCGGGGCCGAACGAAACGTCCTAGCGTAGGGACATGACTCAGCGCGTCCTCATCGTCCAACACGACCACTGCTCCCCTCCCGGCGCCGTCGCGGAGCGTTTCCGCGAGCGCGGCTACGAGGAGACGCTCTTCCAGATCGTGACGGAAGCCGATTTCGAGAACCCGGGCGTCGAGGTGGAGTTCCCCGACGTTCGCGGGTTCGACGCGATCGTCGTCATGGGCTCGTACTGGTCGGCGTGGGACGACGACCTCATCGGCTCCTGGCTGCGCCCCGAGATGGAGATGCTGCGCGAGGCTGACGAAGCCGGCGTGCCGGTGCTCGGCATCTGCTTCGGCGGGCAGCTGCTGGCGCGCACGCACGGCGGCTCGGTGGCGCGCGCCCCGGAGCCGGAGATCGGGTTCGTCGAGGTGACGAGCGAACGTGAGGAGCTGGCTCCGGGCGGACGCTGGTTCGCGTGGCACTACGACCGCTGGCAGCTACCGCCGCAGGGCGTCGAGTTCGCGCGCAACGCGATGGCGTCACAGGGATTCATCCTGCGCAAGAACCTCGCCGTCCAGTTCCACCCGGAGCTGTCGTCGGACATGCTGACCGGCTGGTGCGACAACGGCGGCCGCGAAATGCTCGCCGGCATGGGCCGCAGCGCCGACGACCTCCTCGCGCAGGCGCGCGACTGGGACGAGCGCGGTCGCGAGCGCGCCCACGCCGTCGTCGACGGATTTCTCGACAACGTGGCGTCACAGGAGGCCCGTGCCTCGTGAATGCCGTGATGGGATTGATGGGATGAACCGATGAGCGTTCAGATTGCCGTGAGCCTGCCCAGCACTGCGGTTGCCTTCCTCGACCACTGCGTGGCTGCAGGGGAAGCGCCGAGTCGAGCCGCGCTCATCACGATCGCGCTCGAGCGAGAGATGCGCCATCGTCTGGCCATGCGCGACACGGAAATCCTGAGCCAGGTCGGGCCCGCGGACGAACTGGACGACCTCGTGCTCTGGAGCGGTCGCTCCTTCGACGATCTCGACTGAGCCGCGGCCGCCCACTCACGGGGTCAGGGCTGGCCGGGCTTGAGGGCCACCCACAGCCCCTCGGCTTCGGCACACAGGCGTTCGCCCGCCCACAGCGAGCCGCGGATGAATTGCTTGCGCCCCTCGATGCGATCGACGGTGGCCGTCACCGTCAGCGTCTCGTCGACCGGCGCGACGGAGCGGAAGTTCACGGTGAGGTACGCCGTGCGACTGGGGTCGAGCTCGGCTTCCAGAGCGAGTGCTCCGAGGACGTCGTCGAAGAGCAGACAGATCGCTCCGCCGTGGACGACGGAGTTCTCCCCGACGTGGAACGTGCCGAAGCGGACGCTGCCGGAGAACGAGTCGCCGACGTAGGTGCCGTCGTCGACGGGCGGCACGAGCGCCTGCGCGCGGCCGACGGTGTCGACGCGACCCCAGACGCGCTCGGGTTCGGGGGCTCCGGCGCCGCGCAGAATGGTGCTCACCTCGCGCAGGTGTTCCGTGATTTCGGCGGCCTGAGCGGCGTCGAGGCGAGAAGCGGCCACGAGGTCGAGCAGCTCGCGTATTTGCGTCGCCACCGAATCGTGGGCATCGATCGTCTCGGGCGGCACCGTGTTCTCACGCAGGGCGTGCAGTGCGACGATGGCGTCGCGCTCGGTCATGGGTTCTCCTCTGAGTTCGGCATCGCCGGGGCGGGCACCGGCCTGTGCGCATGATGCCCCGAGCAGGGCGAGTACGTCGAGGGTGCCTGGTGACGAGGGAAAGGTTCAGGCGAGGTCGTCGGTGTACTGACGCGCGCAGAAGTCACGCAGATCCTCCGCCAGCGCGGCTAGCTCGCCCGCTGCGTGATGATCGGGCGACCATGCGGCCCGCAGCGACTGTGTGAGCACCTGGCCGTCGACGTCGAGGACCCGCCGCGGTACGAGGCCGAAGCGCGGGTCGTTCGTCAGCACCGCGATGCCGCGGCCGGACGCGGCGATGGCCTGGGCCGCCTCCGGTGAGTCGACCTCCTGCAGGTGTGCCGGCGCGAGCCCCGCGTCCTCGAAGGCGCGCGCGAGAACCTTCCGCACCGGGTAGCGACCGGGCAGGACGACGAGGGGGTCGGCGGTCGCGAGGGTCTCGAGCGAGAGGGTGCGCGGCGCTTCGTGGCTCTGCGCCTCGTCGTCCGCCGATGGTCGTGAACCGACGTAGGCGCGCACCGGTAGCTCGGCGATGATCATCGACGCGAGGCCGCTCGGGGCGGGCGCCGGGGCGACGACGAAGTCCGCGCCCTCGTCGAGCGCGGCGAAGACGTCCTCGCTGGGGCGTGCGACGACGTTCGGCGTCGGTGAGGCGCCGTCGTCAGCGGGTCGCGAGGCGAGGAACGGGGCGATCACGTCGCTCAGGGTTGTCGGCGGAGCGGCGAACGTCAGCGAGACGAGACGTCCGGCCGCGAGCGAGGTCGAGGTGCGTTTGATGAAGGCCTCGCGCTCGAGGAGATCCCGGGCGAGGGCGAGCAGTTCAGTACCGGCGGCGGTGAGGCGGACGCCACCCTCGGAGCGGGCGAAGAGCGTCACGCCGAGTTCGTGTTCGAGACCGCGGATCTGCCTCGACACCGCCGGCTGGCTGACGTGGACGGCGGCCGAACCGCCCGTCACGGTGCCGGCGTCGGCCACGGCAACGAAATAGCGCAGCGCCCGTAGCTCCACTGGCCGTCCTCCTCACGTCATGGGTCAGTCCACCGCCACGTCATAACCAGAAGGCATGGCAGATAGCCGAAACAAGTATTGGACAGCCTAGCCACCATGCTTCAGCCTGAGTGACGCACACCACTCCCCACCTTCGGAGGTATCGATGTCGTCCGACGAGATCGTCACGAACCCGGCCCCGCTGCCGGGCATGTCCGCGGCGGCCATGGGCCCGCTGCGCGGATACCTCGACGAGGCGATGGGCTTCATCACCGAGTGGATGAACGAGTACGGCCCCTCCACGCCACACCCGACGCAGGAGGTGGACGCCGACGCGTTCCACGGCGCCTTCGAGGAACTGACGACGCGCCTGCGCGCGAACTACCCGTTCTTCCACCCGCGCTACGTCGGGCAGATGCTCAAGCCACCGCACCCGGCGGCCGTCGTCGGCTACCTCACGACGATGCTCATCAACCCGAACAACCACGACCTCGACGCGGGCGCCGCGACGACGCGTATGGAGCAGGAGTGCGTCGACGCCATCGCGCACATGTTCGGCTGCCGCGCGCATCGTCAGGCGATGGAGGGCAAGAACGGTTCGTCGGCGAGCTTCGGTGTGCCGCATGACGACTCGGAACACGAGAGCGGCATGTGCCACCTCGGCCACCTCACGACGTCGGGCACCGTGGCCAACCTCGAGGCGCTGTTCGTCGCACGCGAGACGCACCCGCGCAAGGCGATCGCACACAGCGCCGACGCGCACTACACGCACGGACGCATGAGCCACCTGCTCAACGTGCCGTCGGTCGCCGTGCCCACCGACTCGCGTGGACGCATGGATCTCGTGGCACTGGAGCACCTCATCTCGGCGGGCGGCATCGGCACCGTCGTCCTGACGGCCGGAACGACGGGCTTGGGGGCCGTCGATCCGATCGACAAGGCGATTCCGCTGTGCCGCAAGTACGGCGTGCGCGTGCACGTCGACGCGGCGTACGGCGGTTTCTTCCGCCTGCTCGCCGAGGAGGGTGACGCCCTGCTGGCGCCGGACGTGGCCGCCGCCTTCCGGGCGATCGACGAGGCCGACTCCGTCGTCATCGACCCGCACAAGCACGGGCTGCAGCCGTACGGCTGCGGCGCGGTGCTGTTCCGCGACCCGAACGTGGCCAACTTCTACGACCACACCTCGCCGTACACGTACTTCACGAGCGGTGACGACCTGCACATGGGTGAGATCTCGCTCGAGTGCTCGCGTTCGGGCGCGTCCGCGGCGGCGCTGTGGATGACGCTCCAGCTACTGCCGCTCACGCGGGAGGGCACGGGCGAGATCGTCGCGCCGGGACGTCGCGCCGCGCTGGCGTGGGCCGAGAAGCTGCGCGGCTCGGAGGTGTTCGACCTCTACCAGGAGCCCGACCTCGACATCGTCAGCTACTTCCCGAAGGGCGACTCCCTCGCTGATGTCGACCGCCGTTCGGGCGCGATCCTCAAGAACGGCATGAACGCGCCGCGTGACGAGTCGCTCTTCGTCGCGACATACCAGGTGAAGCCCGACGACATGACGAACCGTGGCCACGACGTGCCCGGCGAAGCGCCCGAGGCGGGCGCGCGCATCCTGCGCAGCGTGACGATGAAGCCGGAGACCGAGCCCCTCATCGACGAGATCCACGCCGCCGTCGAGAAGCTCGCCCGCGCCGTCGACGCCTGACCCGATGTTGAGCGGCGTGCGCGGCACCGGTGCCGCGTTTCCCAGGCAACATCGCGCCACGCCGTAGGGTGGAGGCATGGCACTCAACACGGCCTTTGCGGTCCTGCCCGGTCTGACGATCGACACGCTGCCCAGCGGCATTCTCGACCCGACGACGGACTACGTCACGGGCGAGGAGGCCATCTCCAACGCGCTGCCGGCGGGGTACGTCGGCGCGTTCACGGCGCGCACGGATGACGACGAGGACGCGGTCGTCCTCGTCGGCTACGAGCTCATGCTGCAGCCCGACCTCATCCCCGACATCGCGGACGAGGCCGTCACCGCCGTTTTCGCGGGCAACTCGAAGACATGGCTGCTCATCGTCGACGGCGACGGGCAGAGCCGCATGCTGACGCTCGACGCGTCGGGCGTCACGGCGGAGGACGGCGAGCCCGTCGAGGGCGAACCGACCGCCATCATCGACGGCGACCCCGAGAAGACCCTCAAGCAGGCCGTCGTCGACCTCACCGGCATCGACCTCGACGCCGTCGTCGCCGACAAGGGCGTCCTCGTCATCGTCGAGGACTGAGGATTCACCGATAGGTCTTGCTATCGGCTGTAGTCTGTAGCCATGGCGACGGGCTTGGAGGAGATCGCAGCCGCGAGCGACCGCATGACGCGTGACGCTCGCGCCATGTTGACCGCTGCCGTCCGCGACGCACACCGCGAGGGAATGTCCCAGCGCGAGATCGCCCGGCGTATCGGACGCAGCCAGCCTGAGGTGTCGCGCCTCATCCGCTTTCACGGGTCCGGACCTCTTGCCCGCAGGTTGCGCGCCCACCGCCAAGCGGTGATCCACCTCATCGAGGTTGCCGGGGGACGCAATGTGCGTGTCTTCGGCTCCGTCGCCACGGGCCGCGAGCACGCCGGCTCGGACATCGATCTCCTGGCGGACCTCAGCCTCGCTTACCTCAGCCTGCTCGACCTCGAGCGCCTCCAGTCACGACTCACCGAAGAAGTGGGCGCGACAGTGGAACTCACGCCCGACTCGGGGCTGAGGCCCTACCTACGCGAACGCGTCCTGAAGGAAGCCGTTCCGCTGTGAGCCCCCACCGGACGCACACCCGCCGAGAACGTTGAAGAAGCCCGCTACCACTTGCAGTTCGTCGTGACCTACCTCGACGAACCCGCTACGCAAGTTGCGACGGACGCCTCCTGCGAACCACCGCAGAACGGGATGTCCCAACCCTTCTGACTCGCCTCGCAGCCGAGCTCACCTGACGATCGGACCGCGCGTCAGCGTGCGTCGGGCAGCCCTCGCCCCCCACTCGCGCGAGATGTCGCGCAATTGGGGACAGACCAGGCACAAAGATCCCCACTCGCGCGATTCGTCGCGCAAGTGGGGATCTGTGGCGGTCGGATCACTCCGCCCAGGTCACCTTCACCGGGAACTTCTTCACACCATTGACGAAGTTGGAGCGCACGCGCTTCACGTCGCCGACGAGCTCGATCTTCTCGATGCGCGGCAGCAGCTCCTCGAGCAGCAGGCGGATCTCGAGGCGGGCGAGGTTGTTGCCGAGGCACAGGTGCGGCGAGCCCTTGCCGAACGTCATGTGGTCGACGTTCTTGCGCGTCACGTCGATCTTGTTCGGGTTCTCGAAGACGTCCTCGTCACGGTTGCCCGAGCCGAACCACATGACGACCTTGTCGCCTTCCTTGATCTGCTTGCCACCGAGCTCGACGTCCTTTGTCGCCGTGCGGCGGAAGTGGTAAACCGGCGTCGCCCAGCGCAGCAACTCCTCGAGGCCAGACTCGATGAGCGACGGGTCCTCCTTGAGCAGCTTGAACTGGTCGGGCTGCGCGATGAGGCCCAGCATGATCTGGCTGATCGCGTGGCGCGTCGTCTCGTTGCCGGCGATGACGAGCAGCGAGAAGTAGTTGTTGAAGTCCTGGTCCGAGAGCGGCACGCCGTCCTCGGGCATCTTGTTGGCGAGGATCGAGACGAGGTCCTTGCCCTCGCCGCCGACGCGCTTGTCACGCAGGTCGCGCCCGTAGTCCCAGACGTCCTGCACGGTGGGCGAACGGAACGGCAGGTGGCGGTACTTCTCCGACTCGGGCGAGTCGAGCAGGTGCTGCGTGTAGTCCGGGTCGGTGTTGGCCACCATCTCATTGCCCCACGCGATGAGCTGCGGCGTGTGGTCGCGCGGCACGTCGAGCAGGCGCGCGAGCACCTGGATCGGGAAGTCGGCCGAGATCTTCTCGACGAAGTCGAACTCGCCGTCGGGCGACGTCTTCTTCGCCTCGTCGATCGTGTTCTTCGTCAGCTCGCGCAGGAACGCCTCGTAGTTCTTGAGGAGGTTGCGCGGCGAGAACTCACGCTGGATGAGCTTGCGCAGCGCCGTGTGACGCGCGCCGTCCGTCTCCAGCATGGAACGGCGGAAGTCCATGAGGTCGTCGTCGACGTCCTCGAGGTTGACGAACTTCTCCGACGTGAACGTCTCGGAGTCCTTGTCGACGGCCCAGATGTCGTCGTACTTCGTGACGGCCCAGAAGCCCTTGCCGTCGGACTCCTCGTTCCAGTGCACCGGGTCACCGGCGCGCAGGGCGGCGAACTGGGCCCAACCCTCGTTGTCGCGGAACCGGTCGAGGTTCGCGAGGTCGACGTCTTCGAGCGTGTACTGGCTGCTGGGTGCGGCACCCACGTCAGTGGTCATGTCGGTCTCCTTCGATCGCTGAGGTCTGGATCACAGGTGGTAGGTGTACTCACGGAACTCCCAGTCCGTGATGAAGGCGTTGAAACGCTCGATCTCGTTGCGCTTGTACGCGAGGAAGGTCGTGACGAAGCCCTCGCCGAGCACCTCGCGCATCTCCGAGTCGGCCTCGAGGGCGTCGAGCGCCTCGCACAGGGACGAGGGCAGCTTGGGCGAACGCTCCGGGTCGTATCCGTAGCCCTCGAGCGCGGGGCCCGGGTCGATCTCGTTCTTGATGCCGAGGTAGGCCGCGGCCAGCGTCGCCGCCGTGAGCAGGTAGGGGTTGGCCGACGCGTCGCCGAGGCGCAGCTCCAGGCGCGACGCCGAGCCACGCTCCGGGGGGATGCGCACCATCGCGCTGCGGTTGTCGAGACCCCAGTCGATGAGCCACGGGGCGAGCGTGTCCGGGCCGAAGCGCTTGTAGGAGTTGATCGTCGGGTTCGCGAGCGCCGCGAGGGCCGGGGCGTGCTTGAGGATGCCGCCGATCGCGTGGTGAGCGACGGCGGAGAGGCCGTTGTGGCTGTTCGGGTCGTCGAAGAGGTGGTTGCCTGCGGCGTCCTGCGTCGAGAAGTGCAGGTGGAAGCCCGAGCCGCCCTCGTCGTTGAACGGCTTGGCCATGAACGTCGCGAGCTTGCCGCCGGCGCGCGCCATCTCCTTGACGGCGGCCTTGAAGCGGAACGCGCGGTCGGAGGCGTCGAGTGCGTCGGAGTGCCAGAGGTTGATCTCGAACTGGCCGGAGCTGAACTCGTGGTTCGCGGCGATGACGTCGAGGTCGTAGGCGCCGAGCTGACGCAGCGAGGCGAGCAGGACGTTCTCGGGGTCGCCGCGCAGGCCGGAGACGTAGACGTTGCCGGGGCTCTCGCCGTAGCGCGCCCAGCCGGAGTCGTTCGTGTCCGACTCCTCGAGGAGGTAGAACTCGAGCTCCGGGCCGCAGATCGGGGTGCCCGCGATGGAGCTGAACTTCTCGATGACCTGCTTGAGGACGTAGCGCGGGCTCTCGGCGGACGGCGAACCGTCCGGGTTGAACACGTCGGCGATGACGTGGGCGACGCCCGGCTCCCACGGCACGGTCTTGATCGTCTCGATGTCGGGGTAGGCCACGATGTCGGGCAGACCCGCGGCGAGGCCGCCCTCTATGTCGACGACGTCACCCATGGGCGTCGTGCCGTAGACGCTGCGGCAGAACGCGACGCCGTGGCCGGTGGTGCGCTCGAAGCGGTTGACGAGCAGATCCTTGCTGCGGTCGGTGCCGATGATGTCGGAGTAGCCGAGGCGGACGACGTCGATGCCCTCCGCCGCACACTTCTCCATGGCTTCGGCCATGAGCCTCGAGTCGATCTTCGTCATGCCATCGCCTTTCACGCCTTTGTGAGCGAACGCCTCCCCCGACGGTTGCCGTGCCGGGAGTGAGTCAAAAGGTCGTTCGGATCCGAACAGTAGCCGTGTGACTCAGGCCACACAACCCCTCTTGATCGGGTAGCCTAGCCGGTGTCGTACGGACACGAACGATTTCTCGGCAACAAACTTGCGGCACGGGCCGCAGACGGTGAAAGGGTGCAGGCACATGAGCGACCAGAAGGGCTTCTTCTACCCCCGCACCGCCGGCGGAACCTCGGGCATCATCCCGAGCCCGCCGTGGTACTACTCGGGCGACCTGCTGACGGTCGAGTACCGCACCAACCCGGAGCGTGTGCGCGAACTCCTGCCCGCCCCACTGGAACTCGCTGACGAGGACCCGGGCGCCGTTGCCCTCATCTGGGCCGACTGGCAGAGCTGCTCCAGCTCCCGCGAGGAGCTGCTCGACCCGGTGCGCGCCCAGTACAAGGAGGCGTTCGTCGTCGTCCGCTGCTCGTACAAGGGCAAGACGTTCAGCCGCTGCGTCTACATCTGGGTCGACAAGGACTTCGCGATCGGCCGCGGCCTGCACCAGGGCTACCCGAAGAAGCTCGGCTCGATGTGGCAGACGCGCCCCCACCCCTTCGCGCAGGGTGCGCCGCAGATCGCCGAGGGCGGCATGTTCGGTGCGACGCTCGCCGCCGGCGACCGTCGTCTCGCTGAGGCCGTGCTGACGCTGCGTGAGCCGAGCGAGACGAACGGCTTCGTCAACGGCCACCCGATGGCCCACCACCGCATCTACCCCGACATCGCCCGTGGGGCGACGGGCGACGCCTACAGCGAGCTCATATCGTCCGGCGCGGCCGAGTTCGAGGGCGGGCAGGCGTGGCGTGGTGACATCGATCTGCGCCTGTTCGAATCGCCCACGGAGGAACTCGCCGCCCTGGAGGTCGACGAGATCATCGGCGGCTACTACCGGCAGATCGGCGTCGTCTGGAACGGCGGCGAGACGCTCGAACGTCTCGTGTGAGCCAGGCGGCCGCGAAGGGCGGCAGCCTGCGTCGCAGATGAGTTCGTGGACACACGGCACGCAGCGTCACGCCGCCGACCACCCCACCCCGGACGGGTGTAGTGTGAGGTGGATCACTACGAGGGGGGAAGGGATGCGGCACAAATCCCGTCCACAGGGTTGCGCCTGCGGGTGCGGCCCCGGCTGCGTCCACGCTCGGCTCGCCGACGCGATCCCCCTCGTCAGTTCGCTGTTGAGCTCGACGGCACGCGACGAGGGTCTCGTCATTGCCATCGCGGACCGCGAGGCACGCCTGCACTACGTCGACGGAGACTCCCGCGCCCGCAGCCGCGCCGAGAGCATCGGCTTCACCGCGGGGGCGAACTGGTCGGAGGCGCAGGTCGGCACGAACGCGCCGGGCCGAGCTGTGGCCCGCGGCGAGGCGGTCTCGATCCATCGCGAGGAGCACACGCGCCCGGACGTCCACCCGTTCAGCTGCTCCGCGGCGCCGCTCGTCGACCCCGTCACCGGCGAGGTGCTCGGCGCTCTCGACGTGACGGGAGGTGACGCTGCGGCAGACCGGCGCACCCTCGCACTCGTGCAGGCCACCGCGGCCGCGGTGGCTCGTGAACTTCGCCTCGCCGGGGTGCCGGTCGGCCCTCCACCGCACACGAGCGCGCGGCTGCGCCTCGTCCACCACGGCCGCCCCTGCATCGAAACGGGTACGGCCACCCACGCACTCACCGACCGCCACGCCGAACTCCTCGCGACACTCGCGCTCAAACCCCAAGGCCTCAGCGCCGACGAGATCGGGGCCCTCGTCTACCCGGACGGCACGCCGCCCGCCACCATCCGCGGCGAGTTGCTGCGGCTTCGTCGACGGCTCGACACGATTCCCGGCGCGCCGAACCTCGAAAGCCGCCCCTACCGCCTCACGGGGCCACTGCTCATCGATGCCGTCCAGGTCACGGAGCATCTGCGTCGCGGCGAGCACGATGAAGCCCTCGAGCTGTATCGCGGAGCCTCGCTGACGCACAGCGAGGCGGAGCCCGTCGTCGACCTGCTGCGTTCGACGTCCGGGTCGCTGCGCGAAGCGATGCTCAGTGACGCCACTCCCGAGACCCTTCTGCGCTACCTCGACCTGCCCGAGGCCGCCGATGACGTCGAGTCGTGGCACATGGCACTCACCGTCCTGCCACCGCGCGCGCCACAGCGGGCCATCGTTCTCACGCATCTCGAACAGCTCGACACTCGTCTGCGCCAGGCGAACTGACGCCCGCACAGCGCGTTGCACGGGCAGTGCAACGTTGATGCAACGCAGCCCTTCGTAACGTGACGCACATCACGCAACCCCGCGTCACATTCCGCGGGCTCAGGGAAAGGAAGCTGCGATGACGGTCTACGCCAACCCGGGAACCGAGGGCTCCAAGGTCGAGTTCAAGAAGCGCTACGAGCACTTCATCGGCGGCGAATGGGTCGCGCCGAAGAAGGGGCAGTACTTCGAGAACCCCACCCCGGTCACCGGCAAGACGTTCTGCGAGGTGGGCCGCGGCACCGCCGAGGACATCGAGGCCGCCCTCGACGCGGCATGGGCGGCGGCACCGACGTGGAACAAGACCTCGCCCGCGGAGCGGGCACTCATCCTCAACCGGATCGCCGACCGGATGGAGGAGAACCTCGAGAAGATCGCCGTCGCGGAGACGTGGGACAACGGCAAGCCGGTGCGCGAGACGCTCAACGCCGACATCCCCCTCGCGATCGACCACTTCCGCTACTTCGCCGGTGCCATCCGCGCGCAGGAAGGCAGCCTCTCGCAGATCGACGAGGACACCGTCGCTTACCACTTCCACGAGCCGCTCGGCGTCGTCGGGCAGATCATCCCGTGGAACTTCCCCATCCTCATGGCCGTGTGGAAGCTCGCGCCGGCGCTGGCGGCCGGCAACTGCGTCGTCCTCAAGCCCGCCGAGCAGACGCCCGCGTCGATCATGGTGCTCATCGAACTGATCGAGGACCTCCTCCCCGCAGGAGTCGTCAACGTCGTCAACGGGTTCGGCGTCGAGGCTGGCGCGCCGCTCGCATCGAACAAGCGCATCCGCAAGATCGCGTTCACGGGTGAGACGACGACCGGCCGCCTCATCATGCAGTACGCCTCGGAGAACCTCATCCCGGTGACGCTCGAGCTCGGCGGCAAGAGCCCCAACATCTTCTTCGAGGACATCGCGCAGGCCGACGACGCGTTCTACGACAAGGCGCAGGAGGGCTTCACCCTCTTCGCTCTCAACCAGGGCGAGGTGTGCACCTGCCCGTCACGCGCGCTCGTCCAGGAGTCGATCTACGACCAGTTCATGGCCGACGTCGTCGAGCGCACGAAGAAGATCAAGGCCGGTAACCCGCTCGACGACTCGACGATGATCGGTGCGCAGGCCTCCAACGACCAGTTGCAGAAGATCCTGTCCTACCTCGACATCGGCCAGAAGGAAGGCGCGAAGGTGCTCACCGGTGGTCGGCAGGCCGAGTTGGACGGCGATCTGGGCGGCGGCTTCTATGTCGAGCCGACCATCTTCGAGGGCACGAACAACATGCGGATCTTTCAGGAGGAGATCTTCGGGCCGGTCGTGTCCGTGGCGAAGTTCGGCACGTACGACGAGGCACTGAAGATCGCGAACGACACCCTTTACGGCCTCGGCGCCGGCGTGTGGTCGCGCAACGGCAACACCGCCTACCGCGCGGGCCGCGACATCCAGGCCGGCCGCGTGTGGGTGAACAACTACCACAACTACCCGGCGCACGCGGCGTTCGGTGGCTACAAGAGCTCGGGCATCGGGCGGGAGAACCACCTCATGATGCTCGACCACTACCAGCAGACGAAGAACCTCCTCGTCTCCTACTCGGAGAACAAGCTCGGCTTCTTCTGAGCCGACCCGCATCACCGATCAGATCGCAACCACACGAAGGGAAGAGTCATGAGCACCATGCAAGCTGCAGTCGTGGACGTCTTCGGCGAAGACCTGAACGTCAAGGATGTGGAACTGCCGGAACCCGGGCCGGGTCAGGCGCTGGTCAAGCTCATCGCATCGGGGGTGTGCCACACCGACCTGCACGCCAAGGACGGTGACTGGCCGGTCAAGCCCGAACCGCCGTTCATCCCGGGCCACGAGGGAGTCGGCGTCGTCGAGAAACTCGGCGAAGGCGTCACCGAACTCGCCATCGGCGACATGGTGGGCAATGCCTGGCTCGCCTCCGCGTGCGGCACGTGCGAGCACTGCCGCAACGGCTGGGAGACGTTGTGCGAGGAGCAGACCAACGGCGGGTACAGCGTCAACGGCTCGTTCGGGCAGTACATGCTCGTCGACGCCACGTTCGCCGCCCGTATCCCCGACGGCGCGGACCCCCACGAGATCGCTCCCGTGCTGTGCGCCGGTGTCACCGTCTACAAGGGGCTGAAGGTCACGGAGGTGCGCCCCGGCCAGTGGGTCGTCATCTCCGGCATCGGCGGTCTTGGGCACATCGCCGTCCAGTACGCCAAGGCCATGGGGATGCGGATCGTCGCCGTGGACGTCGCCGACGACAAGCTGGAGCTCGCGAAGAAGCACGGCGCGGAGGTCACGGTGAACGCCGCGGTCGAGGACCCGACGCAGGCCGTCCTCGACGCCACCGGCGGCGGCGCTCACGGTGTGCTGGTCACGGCGGTGCACCCCAAGGCGTTCGGTCAGGCCATCGGAATGGCGCGCCGCGGGGGAACCATCGTGTTCAACGGCCTTCCCCCGGGTGATTTCCCGGCGCCGATCTTCGACGTCGTCCTCAAAGGCCTGACGATCCGCGGATCGATCGTCGGCACCCGGCAGGACATGGTGGAGGCCCTCGACTTCTATGCCCGAGGCCTCATCCACCCGACGTTCAGCAAGCGGAACCTCGACGACATCAACGCGGTGTTCGACGAGATGCACCACGGCAAGATCGACGGGCGCGTCGTCATCGACTACACGACGGAGCGCGAGGAGAAGTGATGAACCTCGAGTCACGAGCCGCTGTGGCCGGCGAGAGCGTCAGCCGGGTCGCATTGACGCCGGACGCTGTCGCTCTGCTGCAGCAGCTCGTGGCCCAGCACGGTCGTCTGATGTTCCACCAGTCCGGCGGGTGTTGTGACGGGTCGACGCCGATGTGCTATCCGGCAGGGCAGTTCCGCACGGGTCAGGCCGACGTCCTGCTCGGCACGTTCACCCTTCCGGACGTGGCGGGTGACGATGCGGAACTGGAGTTCTGGATGAGCCGCGAACAGTTCGAGACGTGGAAGCACACTCACCTCACCGTTGACGTCGTCGACGGACGCGGTGGCGGCTTCTCCGTGGAGAGCCCGACCGGAAAGCGCTTCCTCATCCGTTCGGACATGCTCGGAGGCTGACGGCTCGATCGTCGAGCGCGGGGGCCGTGGTTCGCCACGGCCTCCGCGTTCGGCGTTGTCGGTGTGAGCGTCGGGCGAGGCCGTGCCAGAGGAGATCGTCGTGGCGTGACGGCTAATCTGTCCGCATGCCAAGCCATCACACGCTCGTCGAGACCGAGACCGCCGTGACCGGTCGCTTGGCGAACGTCGACATCAACGCTGACGCGATGCACGCCGTCTCGAGCATCCACCGCGCCGCGAACGCGTCGCGCAATCACATGACGAACACCGTTCTGCGTCCGCACGACCTGTCGTGGACCGGGTTCGTCGTCCTGTGGAGCGTGTGGATCTTCGACAACCCCGAGACGCGTGAGGTCGCCGACAGCGCCGGCATCTCGAAGGCGACGCTGAGCGGGGTCGTCAAGACGCTCAGTGCGCGGGGTTGGCTGACGCGCAGCCAGTCGAGCACAGACAAGCGCTTCGCCCACCTGAGCCTCACCCCGGCCGGCGTGGCCCTCATGGAGGAGCTCTTCCCGCGCTTCAACGCCCTCGAGGAAGAACTCATCTCCGGTCTCACGCCCGAGGAAGTCGACGTCCTGACGAAGGCGCTGCGCAAGGTCGTCACGACGGCCGAGTCCATGAGCGCCGACGGCCCGAGGCCCGAGTCGGGCGTGACTCATGGTTGATTCCGCGCTGGTCCGCCGCCGCCTCGTGGCCCAAGGGTTGGCGACCCGGCCCTTCAGCAGTCCCCACGACGCCGTGGCTGCGTTCGGTGCCATGCAGGGGCAGGACCTGCCGGGCGTCATGGCGTCCATTGCGCTGCGGTTGAGCGAGCCGGGTGGGCGTTTCGGGCTCGACGACGTCGTGGCCGCCTTCAACGACGGCTCCGTCGTCCGCGGATATCCGATGCGTGGCACTGTCTTCGCCGTGGCCGCCGAGGACGTCCGATGGATGACTGAGCTCTGCGCGGGACCGGCCGTCAAAGCCCAGGTGAGGCGCCGCGCCCAGTTGGAGCTGGACGACGAGCAGATCGCGCGGGCGCAGGAGATTCTCCTGACGCAGTGCACCGCCTCGCCGCGCGGGCTGTCGCGCGGCGACCTCTTCGCCCACTGGGAGGCGGCGGGCCTCGCCCCCGCCGGCGGCCGCGGCTACCACATGCTGTCGTACCTCATCGCGACCGGCGTTGCCGTGTACGGGCCGTGGAACGGTTCGGACAACAACGTCGTGTCAGCTCAGGCTTGGCTGCCCGCCGGGTCGTCGCTCGGGGAACGCTTCAACGGTGACGAAACCGCCGCCATCGCCGAACTGCTGCGCCGATACCTCACGAGCCACGGCCCCGCCACGCTGCGCGACTTCGCCTGGTGGACCAAGCTGCCCATCACGAAGATTCGCCGCGCTTTCGCCACGATCGCAGACGAGTTCGTCGGCGACGACTCCGATGAGGGCCGTTACTGGCGTCAGACACTCGACGACGAGGTGGACGCCGCGGGGGACGCCGCCGACGGGCTGCTCCTCCTGCCCGGCTTCGACGAGATCGTGCTCGGCTACCCCGACCGGCTGGCCCTGCTCGAAGAGGCACACCATCCGCGACTCGTGCCCGGCAACAACGGCGTCTTCCAGCGCGGCATCATGCACGCGGGCACCATCGTCGGCACCTGGCGTCGCGGCGGGCGTCCCGGCCGACGAGCGCTTGACGTCGTCGGCTTCGACACCTTGCCCGCCGACGTGGCCCACGACGCTGAACGTCTGCACGCCCAGTTCCCCTACCTCGGGGCGTGACGCTGACCGGGCGGGCCGGGACAAGCGCACAGCTTGCCTCGATGCCGTCCCCAGGTACTGCGCAAACCGGGGGCAGATGGGTAACTTCAGTCGGGTGGAACCCGTTCCGGCCGACGCCATGGTCTCGCGGCGCATGCGCGGGCAGCGCCGCCGTGACACGTCACCAGGGATGAGCCTCCGCCGTGCCCTCCACGCCAGGGGACATCGGTACCGAGTCGATGCACCACTGCCAGGTATGCCGGGCCGACGAGCCGATCTACTCGCACAACGACCTCGCCGCCACCCTCATCGACGCAGCCGACGTCGTCGCTGAGCTGCGCTCCCAGGGACACCACGTGCTGCTGCGCTGCGCCCACGCTCACCACCGCACGACGTCGGACGCTCTCGTCTACGCCGTGAAGTACCGCTGGCTGACGACGGACGCCGCAGCCGAGCAGATCCGCCGGGCGCTCGGCGTCACCTCGATCGACGGACTGCTGTGGCGGACCGCGCAGGAGGTGGCGCGGGCCATCGAACCGCCCCGCGTCATGACTCCCACGACGGCGTGACCCGGTGGGGACGGGAGGCATTCCCGTCCCCACCGGATGCACTCTCATCGCTGGGCAGACTTCCCTGCGATTGGGCAGTCACCGCCTCGACCCAAGGGCAGCAAACTCTGCCCAACGGCGTGACGTGACGATGCCGCCGTGCTCCCGGTCGGTGCCGACTCGTAGGCTGCGAGAACAACGCACGCACCGGCCGGAGGTCACCATGCCCGCACGCACCGTCACGACCTGGACGCTCGAGATGACGACGCGCCCCGAACTGGCCGCGACGCTGCCCGCTGGTGTGCGCATCGACCTCGCCGAGAACATCACCCCGGAGTTCGCCCGCTACCTCTACGCCGTCGTCGGCGGACCGTGGACGTGGACCGATCGCCTCGCCTGGTCACGCGAGCAGTGGCTCGAGGACCTCGGCGTTCCCGGCACCGAGACGTGGGTGGCCTACGCCGACGGCGCCCCCGCGGGGTACGTGCAGATCCAGCCGACGAAGGACGATCAACACCCGGCATCGGTGGAGATTCGTTATTTCGGCCTCGTCGAGGAAGCGATCGGACGCGGCATCGGCCGGGCGCTGCTCGAGCACGGCATCGCCTCGGCGTGGAGCCTCGGCGAGCGCCACGACGACCTGCCTGCGACGTCGCGCGTCTGGGTTCACACGTGCGACCTCGACGGCCCCGCAGCGCTGCCCAACTACGAGAAGCGCGGGTTCACGCTCACCGACGAGAGCGTCGACGAGATGGACTACCCCGACGAGCCGCTCGGCGCGTGGCGCTCGTCGGGCGGACCGGCCTGACGGCACCCCGTCGCCGTCGCTGGGCAGAGTTTCCTGCGGCTGGGTAGAGGCACACACTGCCCAACCGCGGGGAAGTCTGCCCAACCTCTGGCACTGCGCCGATCAGCGATCGCTCACGCGCCGCGCCCGCTCGACGAGGTCGGCGAAGAGCTTCGCCTGCTGCGGGTCGGTGTCGAAGGTGTCCTCCGGGTGCCACTGCACCGCGACAACGCTCGCGCCGCCCGCAATGGTGGCCGCACCGCTCGCACCCTCACCCGCAGCGGCACCGTCCAGCTCCACCGCTTCGGTGACGCCGTCCGACGACCGCGCCACGACGCGCCATCCGGGCGCCACGTCCTTGAGGCACTGGTGGTGGTAGCAGCTGGCGCGCACCTGCGGCACGCCGAGTACTCCCGCCAGGCGCGAATCGGCGTCCACCTCGACGCCCTCGACCCGGTGACGGTGCGCCTCGACGGAGAGTTCGTCGTCCATGTCGAAGTGCAGCGTGCCGCCGAGGGCCACGTTGAGCAGTTGCATGCCGCGGCAGATCGCGAGCGCCGGCACACCGCGTTCGATGACGACGCGTGCCAGGGCGAAGTCGAACGCGTCCTGCTCGACGTCGACGTCGTAGTGCGTCTCGTGCAGGGCATCGCCGGTCCAGACCGGCGACACGTCGCCGCCACCGGGCAGCAGAATGCCGTCGACAAAGACCACACGCTCGGCTACCTCGTCGACGAAATCCTCTGTCAGCGCGCTGAATCCACGTGATGGGTCGATGCGTCGGTCGGCCGGAACGTCGTCGCCGACGGGCGCCACGGGGTGGATCACGACCGGCTCGCCACCCGCTGCCCACACCGCGTCGAGCAGCTTGCGCGCCGTCACATCTGCGCCGAACCGCAGCGCCGATGCCGACGCCGAGAACCGCGCCGGGATGGCGATGATGGGCCGCCCCATGGCCCCTCCTTCGTTGACGATCACATCGTGCCCCTGGCGAGCCCCGGCTCAAGGTACCGAACCGGCTCCGTGACAATTCGGCACCTCAATCAGGGCGGTTCAGGTGCGATGGCGCCACGACGCCCCGTCGCACCCTGAAGCCGAAACCTGAGCGGGCCGGGGCAAGCGCCCCGGCCCGAACGATCAGGGCTGCGGCGGCTTTGGCTTGCGGATGCCGCGGAACTCCCAGTCGCCACCCTGGGCGGTGGAGAGAACTTCCTCGGACTCGGTCACCTGAGCGCCGACGTCGGTGCGGATCGGCGTCGGGCCCGTGACGATGTGATTGCGCAGCGTGCCGAGACCCTCGACCTCGACCTCGACGACGTCACCCGGGTACACCGTGCGCGAGATCGCGGGCGTGCCCGAGAGCAGCAGGTCGCCCGGCTGCAGCGTGATGGTGCGGGCGATGTCGGCGACGAGGTAGTGCATGTCCCACTCCATCTCGTCGGTCGTGCCGTCCTGCCTCACCTCGCCGTTGACGATGGTGCGGATGCGCTTGCCGCGGAAGTCCCACCCCTCGACGATGCCCGGGCCGACCGGACAGAGCGTGTCGGCGCCCTTGACGCGCAGCATCGAACCGGAGTCGGTGTCACGGAAGTCGTGCAGGCCGTAGTCGTTGGCCACGGTGTAGCCGCGGATGTAGTCCCCGGCTTCCTCGGGCGAGATGTTGCGGCACGTCTTGCCGATGACGATGGCGATCTCGCCTTCGTAGTTGAGCCACTTGCAGCCCTCGGGTCGCACGACGGCACCCTCGTGCGTGTTGAGTGCGGAGACCGGCTTGTGGAAGTAGGTGGGCGCCTTCGGCAGCGACGTCATCATTTCCTCGACGCGGCTGCGGTAGTTGAGGTGCACGCAGACGATCTTGCTCGGCGTCACCGGCGGCAGGTGCGTGGCGTCGGCGATGGCGACGCGGCGGCCGTCACCGGCAACGAGCTCGTCCCCCTCGACGACGACGTCGACGGGGTTGCCGTCGAGCAGGATGCGACGGAATTCCTTGGTGGCCATGGTGATTACTCCTCGAAGTTCTCGGGTGGTCAGCCGGCGGCGGGCAGGTCGGGGATGTGCTCGGGTCCGGCTTCCTCAGCGGCTGCGGCAGCCTTCTGACGCTTGACGTCGTCGTCGATGTCGGTGCGGCGCGGCGCCGGGAAGCCGCCGTCGGGCTGGTCGAACCACAGGTGCACCTGCCCGGTGCCCACCGAGTTCTCGTACTCGCCGTACTGGCGCGACGTGGCGGTACAGTCGCCCTCGCCGAGGGCGCCGATCATCATGAGGTAGTGCCCGAAGCGGGCCTCGGGCTTGTAGCGGTAGAACTCGTCCATCGTGTCGAGCACGCGGGCGTGGTCGCCCTGGCCGAACCACTCCATCCGCTGCAGATCGGCCTGGTAGGCCTCCTGAGAGAAGATGTGCTTCGGGTCGGCAGCCTCGTGGTCGCGCAGCTTGCGCAGCGGGTGGAACGTGTGGCTGAGCGCGCCGCTCGCGATGAGCAGCACCTTGCGGTCGCTCTCACGAATGGCGTCGCCGAGCGCACGCCCGAGGCGCAGGTTGTCCTCCATGTCGGCCGTCTGGCACACGCCGATGGAGATCCAGCGCTTGTCGTCGAGCCCCTTGCCGAGGTACTCCCACATGTTCGTCGTCGCGTAGAAGATCGGCAGCGAGTGGTCGTCGATCGCGGTGATCCACGTGCCGTGCTCGTCGGCCTTGCTCGCGATGAGGTGCGCGAGTTCCGGGTCGCCCGGGAAGTCGTAGTGACGGCGCGTCATGCCGCGCGGCAACTCCTCGGACGTGAACAGCCCCGAGCGGCGGTCCTGCGCCGTGACGACGAACTCGACGGTGGTTGCCCAGTGGCTGTCGAGCACGACGACGGTGTCGTAGTCGAGCGTCTCGAAGACCTCCTTGCGCAACTGCTCAAGCCCGGCGACGAGCGTCGAGTCCTCACCGTGGTTCAGGCTGCGGCGGATCTCCTCCGGCAGCATGATCGTCGGAACGTGCGCGAGCAATCCCGCGCCGACTACCTCACCCATCGGCCCATTCCTCTCTCTGCCCCGCCGCCGGTGACGACGTCCGTCGTCAGCCGTGTGCGGGCGTTTCGTCGTGTCAGTTCGATGCGGGCGCGAAGACGGAGTTCTTCACGTCGCAGTAGAAGTCGAAGCTCCAGATGCCACCCTCGCGCCCGATGCCGGACTGGCCACTGCCGCCGAACGGCGCGCCCAGGTCACGCACGAAGAAGCAGTTGACCCAGACGGTGCCCGCGCGAAGCTGCGCGGAGACCTTCTCGGCACGCTCCGGGTCGGACGTGACGAGCGTGGCGGCGAGCCCGAAGCGTGTGTCGTTCGCCTTGGCGACGCCCTCGTCGTCACCGGAGAACGTCTCGATCGTGAGCACCGGGCCGAAGACCTCCTCGGTGAGGATCTCCGAGCCCTCCGGGCAGTCGGCGAGGATCGTCGGCTCGTAGAAGAGGCCGCCGAGTTCCGTGTTGGGGCCGCCGCCGGTGAGCACCGTGGCGCCGTCGGCCTTGGCGCGCTCGACGAAGCCGTCGATCGTCTCGAAGTGCTTGCGCGTGATGAGCGCCGAGACATCGGTCTCGAGGTCGCGCGGGTCGCCCTGCTTGAGCGTCTTCGACTTCTCGACCACGCGCTTCGTGAACTCCTCGGCGATGGCCTCGTCGACGAGGATGCGCGAGCCCTTGAGGCAGACCTGGCCGGCGTTGTCGAACTGCTCGACGGCGATGTCGACGGCCGTGTCCATGTCGGCGTCAGCGAGCACGAGCAACGGCGACTTGCCGCCGAGTTCGAAGCTGAGCGGCACGATGTTCGGCGCGGCAGCGGCGGCGATGACGCCGGCCGTCGGCACCGAGCCGGTGAAGCACAGGCGGTTGATGTCCGGGTGACGCGTGAGCGGCGCGCCCGCGTCCACACCAGTGCCCTGGACGACGTTGAACACGCCGGCCGGAAGGCCTGCTTCGTGGGCGATGTCGGCGAGCAGCGACGCCGTGAGCGGCGCCCACTCCGGCGGCTTGAGGACGACGCAGTTACCCGCGGCGAGCGCCGGGCCGATGCGCCACGTGGCCAGCATGAGGGGCGCGTTCCACGGCGTGATGATGGCGACGACACCCGCGGGGTCGTACGTGATGCGCTCGCGGTGGCCGCGCCCGGCGACCTCCATGTCGGGGTGCTCGAGATCCTTCTCGAGGTAGTCCGCGAAGAAGCGGAAGTTCATCGCCACACGCGGCATGACGCCACGCAGGTGGCTGCGAAGCAGCGCGCCGTTGTCACGCGTCTCGACCTTGCCCAGCTCCTCGACGCGGGCCTCGATGCCCTCGGCAACCTTGCGCAGGACGGCGGCGCGCTCGGCGGGGCTCGTCTTCGACCAGGCGGGGAACGCCTCGCGAGCTGCGGCGACCGCGGCGTCGACCTCGGCCTCACCGGCGGCACTGACCTCACCGATGACCGACTCGTCGATCGGCGAGACGGTGGTGAACGTGGCGCCGTCGGCGCTCGCGACGCGCTCGCCGCCGATCCAGTGCCGGGTGTCGACCTCGACACCCTCGACGGTGATCTTTTCCGGGTTCGCCATGACGCTCCTCGCCGTTCGCGTGGGTGGTGACATGAGTCACAGTAGCAATCGTTCGGACCCAAACGTATCTGACGGCCGAGGCTTTTGGAAGCGCGTCAAGACCCCGCGGAGAGCGTCGAAAGGACGCTTCGGAAATTTTCCGACGAAATGCTGTGGTCCAGGTCACACCGTGCGCTACCGTGAGCCTCACGCAGATCGTTCGCTCCCTAACGAGTGGGGTGACTCGGAGTGAACGTGCGTAACACCCCGGCCCGCGACACGCGGCGTCACGGGCCGGGGTGCCTCCCCACGCAACCCCCTGGCGAAAGGCGATGCCATGAGCAGCGCACCACTTCACGACGACGCACGCGAGCGCGCGACGTCCGGCGACGAACACAGGCTGCGCAGCGGCCGACTCGGCTCGGTCGCCATCGCATTCATCGTCGTTTCGGCGGCGGCACCTCTGACCGCCATGGCCGGCGGAGCCCCCGTCGCGATGCTGCTCGGCAACGGCCCCGGCATACCGTTCGCCTACCTCATCGTCAGCGCCCTGCTGCTCCTCTTCGCCGTCGGGTACACGGCCATGGCACGCCACCACACGAGCACGGGCGCCTTCTACGCGTACGTCGCGCGTGGCCTCAAGCAGCCCGCCGGTGGCGCGGCCGCGTGGATCGCGCTGCTCGGCTACAACTCGATGCAGATCGGCCTCTACGGACTCTTCGGCGCCGCCGCCGCGAGCTTCTGCGCGGAGACCCTCGGGTTCAACCCGCCGTGGTGGGCGTGCTCGTTCGTCGCCTGGGCGATCATCGGCGTCCTCGGCTACCGCCAGGTCGACCTCTCGGTCAAGGTGCTCGGCATCCTCGTCGCCCTCGAGTTCCTCATCGTGCTCCTGCTCGACGTCGCGATCGTCGGCAAGGGCGGCAACGGAGGCACCGGCGGCTTCGCCTCGAACCTGTCGATGGAACCCTTCAGCTTCGGCGCCCTGACGAGCGGTTCGCTCGCCATCGCGCTGCTGTTCAACTCCGCCAGCTACATCGGCTTCGAGTCGACGACGATCTACTCCGAGGAGGCGAAGGACCCGCGCCGCACGGTGCCCCGCGCGACCTACCTCGCCGTCATCGTCATCGGCGTCTTCTACTCGATCACGACGTGGCTCATGGTGAGCGCCCAGGGCCCCTCGACGCTCGTGTCGCACCTCGGCGAACTCAAGCCCGACCCCACCGTCTTCCTCTTCGAGCTCGGCGGTACCTACCTCGGCTCAACGGCCACGCAGGTCATGTCGCTGCTGTTCGCGACGTCGGTGTTCGCGGCCCTGCTCGCCTTCCACAACGCGGTGGCCCGCTACCTTTACGCCCTCGGGCGTGAGGGGCTCGTGCCGCGCAAGCTCGGCCACACGCACGCGCTGCACCTGTCGCCCCACATGGGCTCGATGAGCCAGACGGCTCTCGCCGCCGTCGTCCTGCTGCTCTTCACGGTGACGGGTCAGGATCCGGTGCTCAACCTCTTCACCTGGCTGACGCAGCTCGGCACGCTCGCCATTCTGTTCCTCATGTCGCTCGCGTCCGTCGCCGTCGTCGCGTTCTTCGCGCGCTACCGCGGCGAGCGCCGCAAGGCCGCGGCCGACGAGGCCGTGACGGCGGACGTCGCCACCGCAGGAACCGGGGCCGGCGGAATGTGGCGGACGGCCGTGGCCCCCGCGCTCTCCGCGGTCCTCATGGGCGCGGTCGCCGTGTACGCCACCTCGCAGTTCGGCAACCTCATCGGCAACCCGGAGAGCGCTCTTCGCTGGGTGTTGCCGGGCCTCATCCTCGTGGCGGTCGTCGTCGGCATCATCTCGGCGGCGGCGCTCAAGAAGCGCGACCCCGAGCGTTGGGCCCTCATGGGCAAGGACCGGGTCGACGAGCTGGTTCCCGACCACCACTGACGGCGTTCGCACACACCCGTGCCCGGGCCGATGATCGGCCCGGGCACGGGTGTGTGTGCGTCAGTAGCGGTTCTTCGGCAGCGAACCGATCTTGTGCTGCTCGATGTGAACGTCCTTGGCGACGGGGGCCGTGCCCGACAGGGGCGTCGGCTGGCTCCACGTGCCGTTGAGCTTGCAGTACTGCTGCGTGCCCTTGAACGTGACGGTGTTGAAGCCGTGCGTCGCGCGTCCGACCATGCCGGGCTTGATGTCGTAGGGGCCGATCTCCTGACCGGTCGTCCACGACGCCTCGTAGGAGAAGCCGGGCTTGATGGCCTGGGTCCACGTCGCGGCGAGGTTGCCGCCGCCGGTCATGCCGTCCTTGCTGCCCGAGCCCGTGAGGCCCGCGGTGAAGGAGCGGCCGAAGTCGCCGTCGATCTTCATCGTCAGCGTCTGGGTGGACGACAACGTCTGCGTGAGCGGCACGCTCGAGTCCGAGTCGTTCGTCGTCTGCACGGCGCCCATCGGCGTGAACGACGTCTTCACGCTCGTGATGTGCGTGCGGCACTGCGACCAGGGGTTGCAGACCGGGTTCGGGTTGGAGGCGTTGGGCTTGATCGGGCCGGCGTTCTTGATGTGCCAGATGTCGACGTTCTCGGTCGACGCGTCAGCCTGCGCCGGGGCCGCGGCGAAGCCGGTGGCGACGGTGGCGGCCGCGGCGAACGTCGCGAGGGTGCGCTTGATGGTCGTCATGGTTCCTACCTCGTGTCGTGGGGTCGAAGTGCGGGGTGGGCCGATCAGAGGTCGGCGTCGTAGGTGAAGGTGCCGCCCTTGATCGTGACGACGTGCTCGATCTCGACGAGCTCGCCCGCCGACGTGTTGGCGCGGCTCGTGTACGTCATCGTGCGCGACGGCGCCGTGACGGAGACGCGGTAGCGCATCGTCGCGGAACGTTGGCCGTCGGCGGAGATCGGGGCGCCCGACCAGGTGCCGTAGATGCCCTGGCCCGGGGCGAGGGTCTTCGTCAGCTCGACGTTGGCGACGCCGTTCTTACCGGCCGACGCGTTCGTCGCGCCGGCGTACTTCACCGACGACGAGGCGAGCGACGGGGTGGCCGTCGTGCTCACGTACGACTGGTAGCCCTTGCGGCCACCCTCGTTGGCCGGGTTCTTCACGACCTGCCATCCGACCTGTACCGAGTAACCCTTGGGCAGCGAGTAGGCGCTCTCATTGGCGACGGGGAACTGGCCCGCCGTGAGCGAGCCCGGAACCGGCGCGTCGGAGTAGACGCTGGAGTTCGACTGGTCGATCGTCTCGTGCTGCGTGACGTGGCGGACCTGCGGCTCGGCGGACGCCGTGGCGCCGGCGCCGATGCTGGCGAACGCGACGGCGACGGTGGCCGCAGCGGCCGTCGTGCGGCCCCATGAACGGACGTGCATGTGCTCCTCTCCAAGATGAATCCCCGACCGCGAGACGGCCGAGGCGCTCGAACATGGACGACCGTACAAGAAGGAATCGACCGAGTTTCCGCGGTTTTTTCGTGAGGACTCTCACACTTGATCGGAGAGCGATGGGCTTTCATCCCGCGTCGAGGAGGGCGCCTCCGAGCAGTCACGACGCGTTCATCGCAGGTTCACCGTCGAGTGATGTCCCGCGCGCGAACGGCCGTCGCGCTGTGAGCAGGTTCACGCGCTCGGATGGCCGATCGCTCGCCGTTTCGGCAGACTGGAGCCAAGATTCGGCCCCGACGAAAGGCAACGTCATGTCGCACGAGATGGTGTGGACGAAGATCCACGACGAGCGCGAGGCTCTCCTCGCCGAGCTGGAGCAGCTCTCCGACGAGCAGTGGCGCAGCCCGTCGCTGTGCGAGGGCTGGACGATCCAGGACGTCGTCGCGCACCTCGCTTCCGGTGCCTCGACGTCGAAGGCCGACGTCGCCAAGCTCGTGCTCAAGCACAAGGGCGACTTCCAGGCCGTCACCGACGCCGTCGTGGCCGAGTACTCGAAGGGCACGCCCGCCGAGACGCTCGCCGCGTTCAAGGCCGTGCTCCACGAGCGCACCGCCCCGCTGAGCGGCGAAGCGATGCTGGGTGACACGCTCGTGCACGCCGAAGACATCCGCCGTCCGCTCGGGCTCACCCGCGAGTACCCGCTCGAGACGCTGCGTGAGCTCGGCGACTACTACAAGGATTCGAGTGGCCTCGGTGTGAAGAAGCGCATCGACGGCCTGCACCTCATGGCCACGGACCAGAAGTGGGATCACGGCAAGGGTGAGATCGTCCAGGGCCCGTTGCTCGCGCTCATCATGACGATGACGGGCCGCGCCGAGTACCTTGACGACCTCGCCGGCGACGGCCTGCCCGAGTACCGCGCCCGCCTCACGAAGTAACGCGGCGCCGCTCACGAACGCAGGGCGCTCGTCTCCGACATTCGCGTCGCCGGCGGGCGCCCTTCGTCATCCCCTGACGAATGTCATGGGGCGTTCGTGACACCAACCCCGGGCTGCGCGACCACCACGGGGGAAGAGTGAAGACATGAAGACCAACCAGCCCATGACCACCGCGCAGAAGTTGCTCGCAGTCTCCGGCACCCTGGCGCTCATCACGTTCTTCGTGCTCGGCTTCGCCTTCCACGCGTGGGAGATCGCGTGGGTGGTTTTCCTCGTGCCCGGCCTGCTGCGCCGCTGGGTGAGTTTCGACGAACCGAAGGAAAGCCCTCGCAGCGGCTACGGCATTGACGACGACGGAACGCCCAAGCCCTACCCCTACACGTGAGGCCACTCAGTAGCGCGAAAGTGGCGGGCCGCCCTGGCCGTAGGCCTGCGGCGGTGTGTACCGGGGCGGAGCGAGGGCACCCTCCGGCACGATCTCCTTGCCCAGGGGGAACAGCGCGAGCGGGATCATCTTGAGGTTCGCCCACGCCAAGGGGATACCGATGATCGTCACCGCGAGCGCGATGGCCGTGCCGATGTGCGCGAGCGCGATCCACAGGCCGGCGAACACGAACCAGATGACGTTGCCGATCATCGACGCCGCGCCGGCGGTCGGCTTGTCGATGTAGGTGCGGCCGAAGGGCCAGGCCGCGAAGTTGGCGATGCGGAACGACGCGATGCCGAACGGAATCGTCACGATGAGAATGCACATGACGAGAGCCGCGACCGCGTACGCGATCCACAGCCAGAAGCCGGCCAGCACAAACCAGATGATGTTGAGCAGCGTCTTCACGCGGCCTCCCCCAGTGGTGATCAGTAGTGCGAGAAGTCAGTTGCCTGCGAGGAACGCGGGCACGCGGTCTTTCGGGCGCCCGATGATGGCGCGGTTGCCACGCACGAGCACGGGGCGCTGCATGAGCTTCGGGTGCTCCGCGAGGAGGTCGGCCACCTGGTCGGGCGCCGCGACGTCGGCGTCGGTGAGGCCGAGCTCCTTGAACGTGGTGTCACGTCGCACGAGGTCAGTGGGTGCGTCCTCGAGCTTGCCCAGCAACTCGAGCAGGGCCTCACGGGTGAGGGGCTCCTTGAGATACTGGAGGACCTCGACGTCGACGTTCGCCTCCTGCGCCGCGTCGAGGGCGGCGCGTGACGTCGAGCAGCGCGGGTTGTGCAGAACGGTGGTCTCAGCCATGCCCCTGACGCTACCCGTCGCCACCTACAACCCGATGGGAACGCCGATTCCCCCGATGTCGCGCGGCGGAGGGGCCACACTCCATCGGGGGAATCGGGCTATGACTAATCGCCCTTGACGTTGACGATCTGACGCAGCGTGTGCCGGATCTCGACGAGGTCGGCGGCATCCGCCATCACCTGGTCGATGTCCTTGTACGCGCCCGGGATCTCGTCGATGAACGCATCGGTGTCGCGGTACTCGATGCCCTTCATCGCCTCCCGCAGCTCGTCACCAGTGAAGCGCTTGCGCGCCGCAGAACGGGAGAACGCACGACCCGCACCGTGCGGCGACGAGTTGAGCGAGAGCGCGTTGCCCTTGCCGACGACCACGTACGACGCCGTACCCATCGAGCCCGGAATGAGACCCGGACGCCCTGCCTCGGCGTTGATCGCGCCCTTCCGTGAGAGCCACACGTTCTTCCCGAAGTGCTTCTCCTGCTCCGTGTAGTTGTGGTGGCAGTTGATCCGCTCAAGCTCTGTCACCGGCTCGCCCACCCACTCGGCGTACTGGCGCACGACGCGGTCCATCATTTCCTCGCGGTTGAGGAGCGCGAAGTGCTGCGCCCAGCGCAGTTCACGGATGTAGGCGTCGAACTGCGGCGTTCCCTCGACGAGGTAGGCGAGGTCACGGTCGGGCAGCTGGATCCAGTTCGTCCGGCAGTACGCCTCGGCCGCCTTGATGTGGTGCTGGGCGATGCGGTTGCCGACACCTCGCGAACCGGAGTGCAGGAAGAGCCACACCCGGTCCTCCTCGTCGAGCGAGATCTCGATGAAGTGGTTACCGGAACCGAGCGAGCCGAGCTGGAGCTTCCACTTCTTCGCGTACGCGGCCGGGTCGAACCCGGCCTCTTCGGCCATCGTCTCGAGCTCGTCGATGCGCACCTGCGTGTGCTCTCGGCTGATCTTGCGGTTGGCCCCACCCGCCGAGAGCGGGATGGCGCGCTCGATCGCCTGACGCACGGACGCACGCTCGGTGGGCAGATCTGCCGCCGTGTGCTGCGTGCGGACGGCGATCATGCCGCAGCCGATATCGACACCGACGGCGGCCGGGATGATGGCCCCGAGCGTCGGAATGACCGAGCCGACGGTCGCGCCACGGCCGAGGTGGGCATCCGGCATGAGGGCCAGGTGCGGGAAGACGAACGGCATCGACGCCGTGGTGACGGCCTGCTCGCGGGTCGAATCCTCGAGGATCGAGGCCCAGTTGAAGAGGGTCGGGGAAATGCGCTCCATTGTTCTTTCTCCTTGCGGTCACCCTGCACCGCAACGGAGTAGGGAGCAATGTCAGGTTTCGGGTGCCACCTTCGTGGCGGTGATCGTGTACGTGGCGGCGAGACGTTCCGGCGCTTCGGCGAGCTGCCATTCGCCGACGCCGATCTCGACCATCTGGCCGGGCATCGCGTTCCAGGGCACGCTCTGGTGTTCGGTGAACAAGTCGAGGCGCAGGCCCGCCTTGAGCAGCGCGGTGACGATCTCGCCGAGACCGTGGTTCCACTCGTGCGTGACCGTCGCGTTGAACTCGCGCTCGGTCTCGACGTAGGTGCCGCCGTCGTCGAACACGAGTGGCTCGGGCATCTCGAAGTACGGGAATTCGAGCGCTGGGCCGGTGAACTCGCCGTCCGCGAGGGTGCGCTGACCGGTGGCTGGGTTGTCGCCCAGCGCCCACAGCATCGGGTGTCCCTCGCGGATGAACAGTCGTCCGCCTGGTCGCAGCAGCTCAGCCACCACGGCGGCCCACCGTTCGACGCTCGGCAGCCAGCACAACGCGCCGATGCCGGTATAGACGAGGTCGAACTGCTGCCGTTCGAGCGCGGCCGGAGCGTCGTAGACATCGGATTGAACGAACCGGATCTCGCGGTGCCCGGCGCGCTCGGTGATGCTGCGCGCCTGCTCGAGCGACGCCGTCGAGAAGTCGAGCCCCGTGACGGACGCTGCCCCGAGACGCGCCAACGAGAGCGTGTCCGTGCCGATGTGGCACTGCAGGTGCACGACGTCGAGGCCCGCGATCGAGCCGAGACGAGGTCGGTCGAACTCGACGACGCCACTGAGGGCGTCAGGGTCGTCGACGAAGCGCTGGACGGCGTAGTCGGGGCTCGAAGCATGCGCGGCGGCGCGCTCGTCCCAGTTGGCCTGATTGTGCGAGCGGGAGTTCTCCCACGTCGCGTCGGCGCTGGGAGAACTCGTGGTGAAGGAGTTCATGGATGAGAGTCTGACGCAGGTGCTCCCGGTGCGCGACCGAATATCTCCGACGATGTTGCCTCGGAAACGCGGCACCGGTGCCGCGGTCACCGCTCATCATCGGGAAGTTGGAGGAAACCTCCAAAGACGCCCGTCCGACGTTGGCGGTTCTTCGGATGATCCGGCCACACCGCGTGGGATTTCATGGAAGCGACCGCTGCCCCGATCAGGAAGAGACAGACGATGACGACGCTTCGTGGCATCACCTTCCCCGCGCCCGACACCGCGGAGAGCGCTGACGCCGAGCGCGCCACCACCCCGACCGTTCGGGGCATCGTCACCGACGCCGTCCGCGGCAGCGACGCGGCCCTCGCCGCACGCGTGGAGGGCGCGAAGAACTGGCGCGAGGCCTACCTCGCCGCGGTTCGCGACCTCACGATGACGACGGCCTCCACGCCGCAGGCCGCTGTCGACATCGCCCGCGCGGGGCTCGACTCCGCCTACCGCCGCATGCGCGTCGTCGGGGACGACGGCCACGAAACACCACTCGCCGAGTGGGCCTTCGACGACGCCGTCGAAGCGGCTCACGGCACGTACGAGAACCGCACGATCGACGGTCGCAAGCCTCGGGTCGAGGCGTTGGCGGTGCCCTACAAGGGACGCGATCTCACGGGCCACGACCTCGAGCGTCAGCTCGACACGTGGGTGGCCAAGGGCGTCATCGAGGCCTCGTGCGCCGAAGCGGTCAAGCGCGTCATCAACCACCCGGAATGGCTGAGCCTGCCCGGTCACGTCCTCGCGAGCGTCGGCGCGGGCGCCGAGATGGGCCCCACCGACATGCTGTCGCGCTGGGGCGCACGCATCCTCGCCGTGGACATTCCGCGCGTCAGCGAGCGTCTCGCGAAGTTCGCCGAGGCCGGGGCGGGCAGCATCACCCTGCCCGTCAGGGACGGCGAGGCGGGTGCCGACATCGTGGCCGACCCGGCCGGTGTTGCAGCCTGGTTCGCCGACAACGCCGGCGACGACACGATCGTCTTCGGCATGCACGCCTACGCCGACTCGGGCATGCACATCCGCCTCACGCTGGCGGCCGACGCCATCGGCCAGTACCTGCAACGCATGCGCCCCACCACGGTCCTCGCGTACCTCGCCACTCCGACGGACGCCTTCGTCGTGCCGCAGGAGATCGTCGACGCCTCGCGGGGACGCTGGCAGCGCCACGGCAGTCGCGGAGTCGCGAAGAAGGGGCTACGACTGGCCTCGCGGGGCCAGCTGTTCAGCGAGCCCTACCCCAAGCACTCGCACGTGGCCGACTGCCTCGTCGCGCAGCAGGGCCCGAACTACGCCGTCGCGAAGCGACTGCAGCGCTGGCGTGCTGTGGCGGCGGAGGCCGACGGCAAGCGCGTGTCGTTCAACGTCGCCCCGGCCACGCTCACACGATCGGTAACGAAGAACCCCGTCCTGCGCGCGGCGTACGGCGGCGCCCACCACTTCGGCGTCGAGGTCTTCGCGCCCGAGACGAGCCGCGCTCTCATGGCTGCGCTGCTCGTGCACGACGTCATGCGCGATGACCTGGCGCCCGGCGAGGCGCCGCACCGCGACCACCCGGAGGCACTCTTCAGCGACGGCGCCGCTCACGGCGGGCTGTGGCGGACGGCGTGGGCCCCGCGTTCCGCGCTCGGCGTGGCCGCCGTGCTCGGCCTGCCCAAGGTCGTGCGCCGCTGACACACGCACCGTCTTCGAGCATCTCGGCCCGACGACGCGCACACGTTTTCCGTTGATCACCTCACGACGTGCAACCCAAACCTTGATCGAGCGTCCTACCTCTGTCAGGACTGTCGATCAGCTTTGGAGTTCGTGTGGCGACCTTCGTTCTTCGTCGTGCCCTCGTGCGCACTTTCGCTCCGGTGAACCTCGTCTCGTCCAGCACCCGTACGGCGACTGCAACGGGTGCCGCGAGCCGCACCCCTGAGCGCCCGTTCGTCCCGTCGCTGGCGAGTGAATGGATCGGTGAACAGGCCGAGCACGTGCGCGTGCCGGTGGAGATCGTCGCCATCACCGACATGGGTCATCGAATTCAGCGTTATCTCGTCCGCCAAATCGGCACTCACGATTTGCTTGAATGGTCATCGGCCCGCCGCTACGGATTCCGCGTGGGCGATCGAGTGAAATTGTCCGGCCTCGTACAGGCCCACATCCGCCGTGACGATGCCTGCATCACGACGCTCCACGAGTGCTTCAACCCGCTGAGGATGACCTGATGTTCGGCCCCTTGACCCTCTCCCGCGTCTCCGCGCAACGTCGCGGCGCGGCCCGCGACGACCGGTTCGCCGGGGTCGCTGCCGGCCCGGCTGAGCAGGATTCCACCCGCACGACGTCGTCGGGCTACCTCGGCGAGGTCGGCGAGCCCTTCGAGATCGTCGTACGCGTTGCCGGCACCACCCCCCGCCACGCGCAGGACGGCCCGGACATCGTGCGCCACTGCTTCCGCACCGTCGACTCGGGTCTCGCCCTGTGCTGCCCGCTGCCGAACACCCAGCACCTCCGCCTCGGCAGCGTCGTTCGCGTGCGCGGCTCGGTGACGGGGCAGCGCACCCAGGGCATCAACGACGTCACGGAGATCAGCGCCGAGTCGATCGAACGCATGGGCTGAAGCCTGCAGCCTCACCTCGTCGGCGCCCTTCGCGATTCGTCGTGGAGGGCGCCTCGTGCGTCATCGTCAGCGACGCGCGCCGGGTGTGTTGTCCTCACCGCGAACGGACGGGGCGTTGTCCTCGCCGCGCGCCGTGGGGGCGTTGTCCTCACCGTGCTTCGCGGTGACCGGGTGGCTCACAGCGTTGGCCGCCCCCGCGGAGAGGGCGACGAAGGATCCGGCGACGAGCATCGAAGCAGCCGCTGCGGTGAGTCGTTTCATGGTCTCTCCTCGAAGAAAGCCGCCACCGTGGTGCGCCGGCGTCCGGGAACGGAGTCTGACCTTCTCACCTCGACGGGAGTGAAATCGAGCGTGCATCGAAAAGTGAACCGAGAATTTTTCGCGGTCCTGCTTTCCGGTCCGTCACCACCTGAACAACACGGCCCAACACCGCGATCCGTCCCAAATTGGACACCTTGGGCTCCCGCTTCAGACCGTCGTCAGCTTCCCCCGATCCACCTGACGTTCGGTGGCATGGCGATCCGCCGCTCGAACAGCAAGGTAGGCCGCGAACGCGCACCCGATGCCAAGGAGGCCCGAACACGATGTCGCTGAAGTGGTGCATGCCGCGGTAGAGACGTGCGGCGCCCACGCCGAACGGAAAGAGGACGCACAGCGTCTGCACGGTGCGTCGCAGAGCCGAGTTCTCGATACGCGTCGCGAGCATCGCGAGTGACCAGAACAGCGCGAACGACGCGGCCGTGTGGCCGCTGGGAAAGCTGGAGGTCGGCGGCGCGTTGTCGAGCCGACCGACCTCGGGGCGCGGTCGGCCGACGAGGTGCGTCACGGGCACGAAGACGCTCGCTTCGAGACTGATGGCGAGCAGCGGCACGACGCTCAGCCACCACTTCCGCGTCAGCGCGAGAAGAGCGAGCCCGATGACGATCGCTCCGCCGATCGTGAACCAGGTGTCGTTGATCGTCGAGACGACCTTCGTCACGGTGTTGAGCACACCGTCACGCTCGGCGGCCACCTTCTGCGAGATGCGCTCTTCGGACGGCACCTCGTGGAACACCGTCATGAGGGCCTTGCCGATACCGAGCAGGAGCCCGAACATCACGAGCGCCGGAAGAACGGCGCGAAGCAGTACCGATCGCAGCACCTCGTGGACGGTGGGCCGAGCGGCGCGCGTGTTCGCAGCGGGTCCAACCGCCATCACGCCGGCTCCTTCGTCGCTCGCGGTCGGTGACTGAACCCGATGAACGAAGCCACCGACAGCCCGCACCCCAGCAGAACGCCGGCCGTCACGTCACTCGGGTAATGGATGCCGAGGAAAACACGGTCGAGGGCCGTGAGCACGGCGATGACGGCGGCGCCCGCGACGAGAAGGGCACGCAGCGCGAGCGCCCTTTCGCGCACGAGCGGCCAGATCATGATGAGGCTCGTCGTGAGCATCATGGCGACGTTGAACGCGTGCCCGCTGGGGAAGCTGTAGCCCGGCGCGTGGGCGACGGGATCGTCGATGAGGGGCCGCGCACGCTCGACGAGGAGCTTCGCCTGGAGGCCGAGGTTCCAGCCGACGAGCATCGTCACGACACCCCAGATGGTGCGCCCGCGAAGACGCCGGTGCCACGTCCACAGCGCAATCGGCACGGCCGCGATGTAGACCCGCATCGGGTGGAGCCACCACTGCCACGCCTCGAGCGCCGGGAGGAAACCCCGCTCGCGCGTGACGTTCGTGGCTGCGAGGACGGCGCGTTGGTCGGCGTCGACGATGGGCGACCAGTGACGTGTGACCAGCACGGCTAGGACGACAACGGGCAGGCAGAGCACTGCGGCTGCGAGGGCACCGCGCACGAGGCGGGGCAGGACGACGCGAACGAACCACGCGCCCGACGTTGCTGGGGACACGCCGTCAGAGTACGCGTGGCGTCCGGCACCGCCGCGGCGCTCGGCGATGACGACCACCCACGATTCGGGCAGATTCGTCCACAGGAACCCCACAGCGCCACCCAGTGACCGGCAAAGAGAGGGCCGGGAGTTTGGTCTCGTCACGGTCGCACTCGGCGGCCGTCGAACGGACCCAAGGATCAGCGATGACGACGACCACCCCGGCGCGGTTGCTGCGGCGATCACGCAGCGACACCGCGCCTCATGACAAACACCCGACGGGCGGCGCGTCACGCACGAACGCCGTCACGGGCCAGACCTCGAGCCGTGGGCGCGCGGCCACTCTCCTGCGCGGCAGGCAGGACGACCCGACGTGGGCGCGTCCCGCGCTCTTCGCGCTGCTCGCGTTCGCTGCGTTCGTCTACCTGTGGGATCTGACGAACTCCGGCTACGCCAACGAGTTCTACGCCGCCGCAGTGAAGTCGGCGACCCAGGACGCGAAGGCCTGGCTCTTCGGGTCGCTCGATGCGAGCAACGCCATCACGGTCGACAAGCCCCCGGCCTCGCTGTGGGTCATGGGTCTGTCGGCTCGGATCTTCGGCTTCTCGAGCTTCTCCCTCCTCCTGCCGCAGGCGCTCATGGGCGTCGGCACGGTGGCGCTGGCGTACGGCGCGGTGCGTCGGTGGTCGGGTCACGCGGCCGGCCTGTTCGCCGGGCTCCTCGTCACCCTGACCCCGGTTGCGGCCCTCATGTTCCGCTTCGACAACCCCGACGCGATGCTCGTTCTCCTCATGACGGCGGCCGCCTACGCGGTGGTGCGCGCTGTGGAAACCACACGCGGACGCGTGGCTCTGCGATGGATGCTCGGAGCCGGTCTGCTCATCGGCTTCGCGTTCCTCACCAAGATGCTCCAGGGCCTGCTCGTGCTGCCCGGCCTCGGCCTGGCCTACCTCGTCGCGGCCCGGTTCTCGCTCAAGCAGCGCCTCGCGCACCTCGTCGTGGGTCTCGTCGGCGTCGTCGTCGGAGCTGGCTGGCTCGTCGCACTCGTCTCGCTGTGGCCGGCGTCGGCACGCCCGTACATCGGCGGCTCGACGAACAACTCGCTGTGGGAGCTCGCCCTCGGTTACAACGGCCTCGGCCGCATCCTCGGCGGCGCGGGCAACGGCGGCGGAGGTGGTGGCGGAGGCGGCTTCGGTGGCACCGCAGGCCTCCTGCGCATGTTCAACAGTCAGTTCGCCGGTGAAATCTCATGGTTGCTGCCGGCCGCTCTCCTGCTGCTCGTCGCCGGTTTCGTCGCTCGAGGACGGGCGCCGCGCACCGACCGTGTTCGCGCATCGCTCATCCTCTGGGGCGGCTGGCTCGTCGTCACGGCGCTGTGCCTGTCGTTCATGCAGGGCACCGTCCACTCGTACTACGCGGTGGCACTCGCTCCGGCGATCGCGGCGTGCGTCGCCGTCGGTGGCCGTGAGGCGTGGGCCCGACGCGACTCGTTGGTGTGGCGGCTCGTCATCGCCGCGGCTGTCGTCGTGACGGCGGCCTGGAGCTTCCAGGTGCTGTCGACGAACGCTGCGTCGTGGATGCCGTGGATGAAGTGGGTGTCGCTGGTACTCGCCGTCATCGGGACGCTGACGTTCGTGGTCGCCGGTGCTCGCCCTGCGCGAGTGCGTCGTTTCGCGACGATCGGACTCGTCATCGGCGTGCTCGGTGGCCTGGGCGGAACGACGGCGTACACGCTCGCGACGATCACGCAGGGTCACACCGGCTCGATGCCGGCGTCAGGCCCGGCCGTGGCCGGCGGGGCAAGTGGCGGCCCCATGGGTGGTGGCCCGTCGGCTGGCCAGGCCGGCACTCGACCGAGCGGTCAGCAAGGCACCCAGCAGAACGCCCAACAGGGCGGCACGTCAGGCGGGTCGTCGTCGTCATCGTCGGCGCAAGCACCCACCGGAACGCCGCCGAGCGGGCAGCCGCCGACGGGAACGCCGCCGTCCGGCAGCCCCGGTGGATCGGCACCAAACGGTGCCGCACCGGGAGCGTCCGGCACGAACGGCCAGTCGTCGTCAGGTTCGACGAACTCCCCCGGGAGCGGGTCCGCGTCGTCGGGCGGTGCAACGTCGGGATCGGCAACGTTCGGTTCGATGCAGGCTGCTCCCGGCGGCCAGGGCAGCGCGACGAGCAACACGGCCCTCAGCGCCAAGCTCGACGCGACGACATCCACGTGGTCCGCTGCGGTCATCGGTGACCAGAGTGCGGCCGGGTACATCCTCGCCTCCGACACCGCGGTGATGTCGATCGGTGGCTGGAGCGGCAGCGACAACAACGTCACGCTCGCGCAGTTCCAGGAGTACGTGAAGAACGGCGACATCACGTACTTCATCGCCGGAGGCGGCATGGGCGGTGGCCAGGGTGGCAACGGGTCGGCCGCGCAGATCACGGCCTGGGTCAAGGCGCACTACACGGCGACGACCGTCGGTGGCGTGACGATCTACGACCTGACGAAGGCGACGTCGTAAGCCTCTCCCCCGATCTGGGTACGTTGTGTGGATCTGGCCGCGAGATATCGCGGCCAGATCCACACAAGTGCACCGGCTGCGGCTGGTAGCCGCCGAGCCTCATGACCCGAACCGATCTGCCGGAATCGTGAGCCGCCAACACCCACAACGGTGTTCGTCAGCGTGCAAGATAGGTCGGCCCCCGAAAGGCGTTCGTGAAAGTCGCGACGGGGCGGCATGTCAGGGTTGCTCTACCGCTGCGTACGCGACAGTGTGAGTGACACGCATCACGGGGTGAGAGGACACATCATGGCTGCGACGGACGCTGCGCAAGCCGAGGCGCACGAGCCGAAGACCGAGCTCAAGCGGGTCCTCAGCCCGAAGCTGCTGCTTCTGTTCATCGTCGGCGACATTCTCGGCGCAGGCATCTACGCCGTCACCGGCGACATTGCGGGCGAAGTGGGCGGCATGGCGTGGCTGCCGTTCCTCATCGCGTTCACCGTCGCCACCCTGACGGCGTTCAGCTACCTCGAACTCGTGACGAAGTACCCGCAAGCCGCCGGCGCTGCTCTCTATACGCACAAGGCGTTCGGCATCCACTTCCTCACGTTCATCGTGGCGTTCACCGTCGTCTGCTCGGGCATCACGAGCGCTGCGACGTCGTCGAACCTGCTCGCCGCGAACCTCCTCACCGGTCTCGGCGTCGGCGGTGACGACGGCCCGGGCGCCCTCGGCACGATGCTCGTCGCCCTCGCGTTCATGGTGCTGCTCGCGCTCATCAACCTGCGTGGCGTCGGCGAGAGCGTGAAGTTCAACGTCGTGCTCACCGTCGTCGAGTTGTTCGCACTGGCCGTCGTCATCGGCATCGGCTTCTACGCCATGGCCACGAAGGGCGCCGACTTCAGCCAGCTCACGACGTTCGAGTCGTCCTCGGACCGCAACATGTTCGCCGCGACGACCGTCGCCACCGCCATCGCGTTCTTCTCGATGGTGGGCTTTGAGGACTCGGTCAACATGGTCGAGGAGACGGAGAACCCGCGTCAGGTCTTCCCGCGCATCATGCTCACGGGTCTCGGCATCGCCGTGCTCATCTACATGCTAGTCGCCGTGTCGGTCGTGCTCGTGCTGCCGATCAAGGACATCCAGAACTTCGACGGCGAGACCGGCATCCTGCTCGAGGTCGTCAAGACCGGCATGCCCGGCTTCCCCGTCGACGCGGTCTTCCCGTTCCTCACGGTGTTCGCCGTCGCCAACACCGCACTCATCAACATGATGATGGCGAGCCGCCTCATCTACGGCCTGGCGAAGCAGGAAGTGCTCCCGCCAGCACTCGGCAAGGTGTCGCGCCGCCAGTCGCCCTACGCGGCCGTGTTCTTCACGACGGCGCTCGCCCTGGCGCTCATCATCTACGTGTCGATGCAGAAGGGCACGCCGGTCGTCGGCGCACTCGGCGGCACGACGGGTCTGCTGCTGCTCATCGTGTTCACCATCGTCAACATCGCGTGCCTCGTGCTGCGCCGGGAGAAGGCACACCCCAAGGCCTTCCGTGCACCTACCGTCATCCCGATCCTCGGTGCGGTGCTGTGCGCCTTCCTCGCCGGCCCGTGGGCGCGCGACCCGGAGAAGTACATCCAGTACAAGATCGGCGCGGCCCTGCTCGCCATCGGCGTCGTGCTGTCGCTGTTCACGTGGTTCGTCCACACGCGCCACCACGAGAAGACGCGCTTCAGCGACATCGAGAACCTCGAGGAGTAACCCCTCTCCCGACGACGGCGCCCGCCCGACCCTCACGGTCGAGCGGGCGCCGTCACGTCGCGAGGCGTTGATGCGTTTGTCAGAGGGGGACGGCGATCTGGTCGTCGTCGTGGGCCTTGGGGGCGCGTTTCATCGTCATCGGCAGCACCCCGGCGACGAGACACAGGCCGGCCGTGAGCAGCCACGCGGACGCGTACGAGCCAGCTCCCGAGCGCAGCGCGCCCGAGACGCTCGCGCCGATTCCGGCGCCGATCATGTGCGACGCGTAGATCCAGCCGAAGACGACGCCCGACGCGTGCAGCCCGAAGTGACGGCGACACAGCTCGACGGTGGGTGGCACCGTGGCCGTCCAGTCGAGGCCGTAGAAGACGACGAACGCCCACATGGGCATGTCGACGCTCGGGCCGAACAGGCCGTTGATGAACACGAGCGAGATGCCGCGCGTGACGTAGTCGATCGCGAGAAGAATGCGCGGGTCGTAGCGGTCGGTCAGCCAGCCGGAGGCGACCGTGCCGACGATGTCGAAGATCCCGATGATGCCGATGAGGGTGGCGGCCGTCGTCGGCGCCATCGAGTGGTCGTGTGCGGCCGGCGCGAGGTGTGTGACGACGATGCCGTTCGTCGACCAGCCGCACACGAAGAACGTCAGCATGAGCACCCAGAAGGCCCAGTGTCGAGCGGCACTGCGCAAGGCCGTCAGGGCCATCGATGCGGAAGCGGGGCCCTCGTCCTCGACATCCTGCGCACTCGCGGCACCGATGGCGCCGACCCCGACGTCGGCGGGCCGGTCGCGCAGGAACAGCGCGCAGAGCACCGCCATGACGAGGGAACACACCCCGGCGACCAATGACGCTGTGCGCCAACCGGGCCCGGCCGCAATCATGGCAATGACCGGCACGAAGAGCACCTGACCGGCGGCCGTGGCCGCCGAGAAGACGCCGGTGACGGTGCCCCGATGCGTGACGAACCAGCGGTTCGCGATGATCGTGCCGAACGTCAGCGCCATCGAGCCCGTGCCGAGGCCGATGAAGACGCCCCACAGCAGCCACAGCTGCCACGGCTCACCGACGAGAGTGACGGCCGCGCTGGCCAACCCGACGATGACGAGCGACCACGTGACCGTGCGGCGCACGCCCCACGCCTGCATCAGGGCTGCGGTGAACGGGGCAGCGATGCCGTAGAGCACGAGGTTGAGGCTCGCGGCGCCCGACGTCACGTCGCGCGACCACCCCGTCGAGTGCTCGATCGGTTCCATGAGCACACCGGTCGTCGAACGGAAGGCCGACGCGGGGAGCAGCGCACCCGCCGTCACGCACGCGACTCCCCAGGCGGGATGGCGGCTGGCGGTACTCGCGGGCGGCTCCTCGTGCGGGTGGCGAGTCCTCGATGCTACGAACTCCTGACGAACCGACCTACCGCACTTCCACCCCTCGGTCCACGCCCAGCGCTGCGCCGCCGTGATGACGCTGCCCGCCTGTTCGGGTGGGCAGCAGGGCCGATGAGGTTTCTAGCGTGGAGTCATGACTTACCGTCACCTCTTCAGCTCGGAACACCGTCACACCTTCACCGCCTTCGGCGCCGGCGCCCTCACGGCGGCAGGTCTGGGCCTTGCCAAGAAGGTCACCGCGATCATGAAGACCGGCAAGGGGCATTCGGCCAAGCACCGCGCCCTCGACTTCGCGTCGGCGACCGCGCAGCCGAAGTACCCGCTCGACGCGATGAGTACCTACCTCAACGGTTTCCACTTCTACGCCGACGACATGGGCCGTCAGGTCGAGGCGACGCACTTCTGCACCCACCTGCGTCACGACCTGCATCAGTGCGTCATCTACGACAGCAACGCCGCGGACGCTCGCCTCATCGGCATCGAATACATCATCAGCGCAGAGAAATTCGCGACGCTGCCCGAGGACGAGAAGAAGCTGTGGCACAGCCACCACTACGAGGTGAAGTCGGGGATGCTCGTGGCGCCGGGCATTCCGGATCTCGCGGAGCGTTCCTACTTCGAAGATCTCGTCTCGACGTACGGCAAGACGTTCCACACGTGGCAGTACGACAAAGCCGACTTCCCGTTCGGCATCCCGCAACTCATGATGGGCTTCACCGACGACGGACAGGCCGACGAGAACGCCACGCGCGAACGCGACGAGCGCCTCGGCGTCTCCACGCCCGACAAGCGACGCGACCGCGCCGACATCCCGATGCCCGACGTCGACCCCGCCGCGAACTCGTGGCAGAGCGGACGCTCGGTGCAGACAACGCTCGAGGATGTCGACTTCACGCGCTGAGGAAGGCGGGACGTTGCCGATAAGGGCGGGTGCTTTGACTGCAGGCGCTCCTCGTCCCGCGGGAGCAGATGCTGTCGGTGCGAGCCGCTTAACGTCCCGTGTGTCGAACCCGCTCCCCTCGGCGGCTTGAGGTGAGCGTTCCCGAGTCACACAGGCTCGTCGCTCCAGGGCACCGCGTCGAGAATCGCGTTAGCTGCCTCCGGCGTCAGGACGGCCGACCAGACAACTTCACCCGGACCAGGCGCCAGGTCCGCTATCCCCGCAGGCTCCGGACCCCAGTCGTCCCCGGACACACCCGGGAGGGCCGACATCATGACCGCGAGCCTCTTCGGGTCGTAAACCTGTCTCGCAATGAAGGCAACGAATTGCTCTCCGCGATCCGCGCGGATCAGGACACCCATTGCGAAGGCATCGAAGTGTGCCATGACGATCTTCCCGCTGCGCAAGCTGCGCGCAGCGCACTGCATCATGACCGTCCGATAGGCGCGCTGCTCGGCTACGGCGCGCTCGGCAATGATTCTGCGTCGATCCCATTCCTGGGGCAGAAGCGAATCGGTGTTGATCCTGTCCTTCTTCGCTTCGCTCCAGACGCACCGGCACTCGGACTCGATTCTGGTGTAAAAGTCGCGACGCGCGCCGTCTTCCCGCCACCCAGCGGCCCCAAGCCACCACCGCGAGGATTCGTTCACGCTTCGCGTCCACCCAGCGGCATCATCGAGTCGTGCGTTCTCGTGTAGGTCCGCGTCGGTGAGGCGGGTGGCGACGCCGCGCCACCGCCCGCGCTTCACCTTGAACCAGACTCGGTCTTTGAGCACCCCGATGCGGGTGGCTCGGCCAGCAAGCATGCGGGCCGGAAGCGACTGTGCTTCCTCGACGAGCTCGTGGGCCAGCAGATGCAGGGGAGCGTCCAACTTCGGGATCTCGATCTCGAGCGAGTCGAGGCAACGTCGGGTGGGACGTACACCTGAATGATCATCAGCCTGCATAGCGAGAGACTAGCGAGTCCTCACATGTCAGTCGGGCAATCCACCCAGATCGTCGAGCTCCTGCGCAGAGAAGCCGCTGAGGGCCGAAACGGCGGCAGCGTCCGAACCGTTGATCTCGCGAAGAATGTTCTGCACGGAGGCGTTGATCTCGTCACGGTGGCGATCGATGTATTCCTGCACAGCAACCTCGACGACATCCTTCTTGGACGTCGAGAGGAAGTGCGCTGCGTGAGAGATGAGCGCGTCCGTCGAAGAGGACACCTTGATAGGCGCAACGGCAGGCATGAAGAGTGTCCTTTCGTGAGTTCTTGGTACCAAAGTACCATAGCGGTGAAGTTGCCTATCGCCCCGGCTCGGGGCGCGTAGGCAACGCGCCGTGTCGGGATGGGCTCGCCGCCTCTTCGCCTGACGCGTCTCGGAGCCGCTACACCGCAGCCGGGGACGAGGCGCGCTTTCGGACGATCCCCGGCACGTCGGCGCGCAGAAAACCTCGTCGCCTAACCCGGCCGCGCCCCCGTAGCGTGAGGGAGAGCGCTCAGGCGCTCCCAGACCCGCCCGTACCCGTCCTGCTGGAGGCGCGATGTCGACCTGGTGGCACGACCACAACGCCTACTGGCGCGCTCATCCCGACGAATCAACCGAGAATCCATGCTTTCCCGATCATCTGGTGAGCCTGCTCGATGCCGTGGAGGCCTGCTTCGTGGCAGCGGGCGGCTCCTCGGCTTGGCCGGACCCACACGCAGACCCCAGCTCGCCGGGCGGCTGCAGCGCTCCCACCGACGACGAGTACAGCCGCCTCACCCACCCCGAGCGCTACGTCATCCTCGAGGTTCGCGTGCGGGCCTGGATGGACGCCCTCGCCCAACTCGGTCTCGCTCACGTGGCACCACACGGAGCTGGACCACTGCCGACTCAGGGGCAGGCAACAACACCCTGTGCCTCCGCCGACGAGAGTCGCCCTCGCGCCGCGGATGCCGGCCTCGATGGACGCGATGGACTCGGCCAACACGACCATCTCGTCGAACCGAGCCCAGTGGGTGAGCGTGGCGAAGGTGGCCCGGCGTGGCCGAATTGTCCGCGACAACCGTCGGTGGTGTGGATGGCCATCCCGCACGAGAACGCGCCGACCCTACGCGTAGCGGCGTGGCCCCTGGACGAACTCGGCACTCAGGTCGAGGTGGGTTTGAGCGACCCGATCGTCATCATCGATCGTGTGCCCGATTGCCCCTGCGACGCATGCGATGACGGTTCGGCTGATCTCTTGGAAGGTCTCGACCGGACGTTGCTGTCGATCGTCGACGGCTCGATCGAGGTCGTCGCGACCGGAGGTGTCCGGCGCGAGCGCAGCGCATGGGACGGCTCATCGGGAAGCGACTGGCTCGGTCAGGGTGACTACGCCGTCCGAGGAGCCTCATGGTTTCCCGGTCGTGAACCCCTGCCGCTCATCACGCCGATGACGTGATGACGTTCGGGCGACGCCCAGGCCCCGCTGTGGCTGACCCTGACGACAACCCGACGCGGCGGTCGCCCAGTTCCGGTCAGGCTTGCGGCGTCGATTCTGCGGCTTCGTATCGCTCCGGCTGTTCGAGGCACAGGCAGAAGGGATGCCCGTCCGGGTCGGCGTACACACGAAAATCGGCGTGGGCACTCTCGTCCTCGAGGAACGTCGCACCCAGGCTGAGCGCATGCGCGTGCGCCGCCTCGTATTCAGGCACGTGGAAATCCACGTGCGCCTGCTGCGGCACGGTGTTGGCCGGCCAGGTCGGAGCCACGTAGTCGGGCGACAACTGAAACGAGAGTCGCTGACCGGTGGGGTACTGCGTCTCGACCCAGTCGTCGCTGCGGTACGTGACGCGCCCGCCTGCGAGGTTGCAGTAGAACGCGGCGAGACGCTCAGGGTCAGGCGTGTCGATGGCGACGGAATGCAGAACGATGCTCGGTGAAGTCATGAGCCCATCATGGGCCCACGTCTGCAGCTCTGTGGGCTCATTCGGGCGGGGCTGCGGCCTCGGCCTTGATCTGCTCGAACTCGCGACCCATCGCCTCGCTCAGGGCGTGTGCATCCCGACGTTGACGACGTTTCCGCTCTCGTCGCGGTAGAAGAACCGGGTGACGCCCCATGGCTCGTCGGTGAGCGGATGAACGATGTCGAACCCGGCCTCCTGCGCGCGCCGATACGCCTCGTGCACATCGTCGACGAAGACGGAGACGCCCGGATTCATCGCGGCCGATGCGTCCTGCGTCATGACACTGAGTTGGTGGCCGTCGGCGTCGCCGAGGGTGACGATCCACCCGTGATCCATGAGCACGTCGAGGCCGAGAACGGCGCGGTGGTGGGCCACCCCGGCGTCGAGGTCGGTCACGACCAGATTGGGAACAACACGTTCGACTCTCACCCGCGTCAGCCAACACCCTCACCCGACGGTGAGCAAGGCTTCAACCGGAACCGGTCGGCCCTCGTTCGGTGGTTCGGCCGGGCCCTTGAGCCCGCGGTGGGCGATGCAGCGCGCCAGGCAGCTTCCGCGTCAGGCCGTCGCGTCGCGGTACGAACTCGGCTCTGCCCCAACGTCTGGCGAAACTCGCGTGTCAGATGGGCCTGATCGAGGAGACCGAGTCGATGATCGCGGGGTCGGTGACGACGCGGCGAACTCGTGTCGGCAACTGCGTGGGAAACAGCGTTCCGGTGGAGGACTGCGTCTCGACCCAGTCGTCGCTGCGGTACGTGACGCGCCCGCCTGCGCGACTGCGGTATCCGTCAGGTCGAGGTATCGACGCTCCGGATCGGTGCCCTTCATGCCGATGGGGAAGAGCGTGCTGAACACGCCGCCCGCGTAGTCGTTGCGGATGCTTCCCATGTAGGCCTTGGCCTCACTCGCATCTGCGAAGACGCCCAGGATGTTGTCGTGGGCCGACTCGGAATGCCAGACAACATGCACCTCGGTGATCGGTGCTGACTGTTCGGCCATCGTGCAACCTCCGTGCGTGGAAAAGCCAGGAACTTGAACATAGCCCGATTTCTCCCTGGCTCGGGTTGCCGTGGAGGTGTCGCCCACTGTCCTTTATGCGATACACCCGCGGTCACCCGAGATAATCCGTTGCCAAGGCAACGTCAACTAGCGGTGCGGTTCACCCGCGAAGACAGATGCTCTCAGGCTCTCAGGGGCGCGGCACGCCGAGGCCGATCGCAGCACACGTCATGTCTCATGACGCGGCCATCCCGATGAAGGACGATCAGCGAAAAGCCAGGCTGCGCCCTTACTCCCCGCCGACGCTGCGCAGGTAGCGCCCGAAGTGGGGCACGGTGAAGGCGATGCGGCCACGCTCGCCCGAGTACACGAGGCCCTTCTTCATGAGCGAGTCGCGCGCCGGGGAGAGCGACTGCGGCTTGCGCCCGAGCACCTCGGCCACCTTCGACGTCGGCACCGACTCGATGTCGTCGAGCCCGGGCGTCTCCCCCGTCTCGTCGGCTGCAGCGGTCTCCGCGATCGCCGTCGCCGCGTCGGCCATGGCGCGCAGGTACTCACGCTCGCCCGGCGTCGCACGCTCGTAGCGCGAGCCGAAGAACCCGACGGCCAGCTCCGCCTCGGCCTCCGGCATAGCCACCTTGACGTCGTCCACCGTGATCGGCGACGCGGGCGCCAGGTCCCACACCCCCGCGCCGTATGCCTGGATGAAGTACGGGTAGCCGCCCGTCGCGGCGTACATGGCCTCGAGTGCCTCGTCGGTGAACTCGGCGTCCTCCTCCTGCGCCGGGCCCTGCAGCGCGCGGAAGGCCGCCTCCTTCGGCAGCCGGTCGATACGCGCGTACCGGAACAGCCGCTCGCTGTACGACTTCGACGCCGACAACACCGCCGGCAGATGCGGCAGCCCCGCCCCCACGACGATGACGGGCAACGAGGCCTGACTCATCTCGTGGCACGCCGCGCACAGCGCCGAGACGTCCTCCGGGTCGAGATCCTGCATCTCGTCGATGAAGATGGCGACGCCCTTGCCGACGTCCGCCGCGAGGCCGCCGACGTCGGTGAGCAGTTCGACGAGGTCGATCTCGATGTCACCCGAGTCGGCACGCCCCGTGACAGCCGGGGCGTCGATGCCCGGGTTCCAGCGGTCGCGCAGCTTCGCCTTCGGGTCGACGTCGCGCTGCGCGAAGCTCTTGATGACGCCGAGCACGTGATCGACGTCGTCGTCCTGCGGGTGCCCGAGTTCGCGAACCGCAGTGTGCAGCGCACTCGCGAGCGGCCGGCGCAGCCGCTGATCGGGGCGAGCTTCGAACTTGCCGGTGCCCCAGTGCGCCCGCACCGCACCCGATCGCAGCGTGTTGAGCAGCACCGTCTTGCCCACACCGCGCAGCCCGATGAGCACGATCGAGCGCTCCGGACGCCCCTTGGCGATGCGCGCGACGACGACGTCGAACGTGCTGATCTGCTCCTCACGCCCGGCGAGCTCGGGCGGACGCTGACCGGCGCCGGGCGCGTACGGGTTACGAATCGGATCCATGCTCACCACCGTATTGCGCGCTCTAGGCGAAGATTGAGATTTCCGCGGCGTGGCGGCAACCACTCGTCTGCTCGGCTCCGATCCTCCGGCTGTCGACCATTGCCGAAGCGACTACTCAGGCGCGGTCTTCATCGCCGGCAGCGCGCTGTAGGCGGCACGGATGTGCGTCTCGATGCGCTGCGCGGCGTCCTCGCCGTCACCTGCTTCGAGTGCGGCGAAGATGCCCTCGTGCTGCTCGCAGAGCATGCCGCGGAAATCGGCGTACTCCCCACTGCTCAAACCTTGTTCGGCGACGAGGATCGGGGCGCGCAGCGACTCGCGCACCGCGATCGTCAGGTCCGTGACGAGGGTGTTGTCGGCCGCCCGCGCGATGGCGACGTGGAAGTCGGTGTCCAGTCGGTTGAACCTTTCGACACCAACGGCCTCCCCGCGCATCTCTGCGAGCAACGTCCGCATCGTCTCCAGCGCCTCGGGCGTCACGGACGCCGCGGCCAGCGTCGCGCTCGAACGCTCCAACGCCACACGCAACTCGACGACCTCGCGCAACCGTCCGCCCGCGAGCGCCACGTGCAGGCGCAACAACCGGGTCAGTGCGCGCGTTCGCGCCCGGATGATGCGCGTTCCGCCGGTGGCCCCGGCTCCCACGGACGACTCGACGACGCCCTGCGCCTCCAGCGCACGGATGGCCTCACGGACCGCACCTCGCGAGACACCGAGCTCCGCGGCGAGCTCACGCTCGGCGGCGAGGGTGTCGCCGATGTCGAGCGACCCGTCGAGGATGCGCTCCTCGATGTGCGCCCGAACGATGTCGAACGCCTTCGGCTTGTTCGGCATGGGCCACCCTTCTCGATGTTCGCCACATCCTAGGGCGACTCACCGAGCACCTCCGTCGTCGAGGCACTCCGCGACCGCGAGCACAGGCCGCCCATCGACACACTCGAAATGGTCAAACCATTGACGTAGATCACATTCGCCTCTACATTCGTCAAAAGGTCTGACTAACAAGTGCAGGCCCCTCTCGCCTGCGTGGCGCCTCCTGAAACGGCTGAACTCCCATGAGCTACACCCCTGACCTCGCGCCCCTCGGGTCGCTGTGGGGCTCCGCGCTCGTCGCGACGTTGCCCCTGCTCACCGTCTTCCTCACGCTCGGCGTGCTGCGCTGGAAGGCCTACCAGGCGGGCCTCGCCGGCCTGGCCGTCGCGCTCGTCGTCGCCATCGCCGCGTACGGGATGCCCGCGAAGCTCGCCTTCCTCTCCGCGAGCCAGGGCGCCGTCTACGGCCTCTTCCCCATCGTCTGGATCGTCTTCGCGGCGATCATGCTCTACCAGGTCACCGTCATCAGCGGCCGGTTCAAGGATCTGGCGGCCGTCTTCGACATCCTCAGCGATGACCCGCGCATCCAAGCCATGCTCATCGCCTTCTGCTTCGGCGGCCTGCTCGAGGCCCTCGCCGGGTTCGGCGCTCCGGTCGCCATCACCGGCGTCATGCTCGTGGCCGCAGGCTTCTCCGCGCTGCGCGCCGCGACGGTCGTCCTCGTCGCCAACACGGCGCCCGTCGCGTTCGGCGCCATCGCCATCCCGATCATCACCGCGGGTGACCTGACGAAGATCCCCTACCAGGAGATCGGCGCCTACGTCGGGCACCAGACGCCGGTCATCGCCGTCTTCGTGCCGCTGTTCCTCCTCATCCTCGCCGACGGCCGCCGCGGCGTCAGGGACGCGTGGCCCATCGCTCTCGTCACGGGCATCGCGTTCGCGGTTGCCCAGTGGATCTGCGCGTCGTACGTCTCGGTCGAACTCACCGACATCGCCGCCTCGCTCGTCGGCCTCGCCGCCGCCGTCGCGTTCCTTCGCGTGTGGAAGCCCAAGGGCACCGCGGAGGCCACGGCTCGCCTCACTGCCGAGCGCGAGGAGGAGCGCGCGAAGCTCCCCGCCGACGCGCAGACCGTCGAGGCTCCCAACGCGGAGCCGGTCGGGCGCATGACCGCCGGCCGACTCTTCATGGCGCTCTTCCCCTACCTGCTCGTCATCGCGGTCTTCTCCGCGGCGAAGCTCGTGAAGCCGCTCAGCGACTTCCTCGCGAGCACCGACCTCAAGATCCACTGGCCCGGCCTCGACGGCCACATCCTCACCGCGGCAGGCAAGGTCTCCGGCACGACGATCTACAAGTTTCAGTGGCTCTCAAGCCCGGGCACACTGCTCATCCTGACGATGATCGTCGTCGCGATCGTCTACCGCGTCGGACCGGGCAAGGTGGTCAAGGAGATGGGCAAAACGCTGCACCAGCTGCGCTTCTCGGCCCTGACGATCGCCGCCGTGCTCGCCCTGGCCTACGTCATGAACCAGTCGGGCCAGACGATCACCATCGGCTCGTGGGCCGCCGGCACCGGCGCGGCGTTCGCCTTCCTCTCGCCGATCCTCGGCTGGCTCGGCACAGCCGTAACGGGCTCCGACACGAGCGCCAACGCCCTCTTCGCAACGCTCCAGCAGACCGCCGCGCAGAAGGCCGGCATCGACCCGACGCTCCTCGTCGCCGCGAACACGACGGGCGGCGTCGTCGGCAAGCTCGTCTCCCCGCAGAACCTCACGATCGCGGCCACTGCGGTGGGCCTCGTCGGCCATGAGTCGGCCATCCTCCGTAAGGTGATCTGGTGGAGCCTCGGCATGCTCGCGGCGCTGTGTCTCATCGTCGGCCTACAATCGACCCCGGTGCTTTCCTGGATGCTCCCGTGACCTCCCACCAAGGAGACGTGATGACCACGAACGACCTACCCGGCGCGGGCAAACGCGTCGCCCTCTTCGCCACCTGCGTCAACGACGTGATGTTCCCCGAGACGCCGAAGGCCGTCGTCCGGCTGCTCGAACGGCTCGGATGCGAGGTGGACTTCCCTCCGGCGCAGACGTGCTGTGGGCAGATGTTCACCAACACCGGCTACTTCGACGAGGCGATGCCGAGCATCCGCACCTACCTCGACGCGTTCGAGCCCTACGACTACATCGTGGCGCCGTCGGGTTCGTGCGTGGGCAGCATTCGCGACCAGCACCCGATGCTGGCGCAGCGCTACGGTGACGCCGAGCTCGCAGCGCGCGTCGCGGCCACGTCGGCCAAGACGTACGACCTCACCGAACTCATCGTCGACGTCCTCGGCGTCACGGACGTCGGCGCGTACTTCCCGCACCGCGTCACCTACCACCCCACGTGCCACTCGCTGCGCATCACGAAGGTGGGGGATCGCCCGTACGAGTTGCTGCGCAACGTGAAGGGCATCGAACTCGTCACGCTGCCCGACGCCGACCGCTGCTGCGGGTTCGGTGGAACGTTCAGCGTGAAGAACCCGGATGTGTCGACGGCGATGACGGCCGACAAGGCCCGCCATGTCGCCGACACCGATGCCGAGTACGTCGTCATGGGCGACAACTCGTGCCTCATGAACGTGCAGGGAATGCTGTCCCGTCAGCGATCACAGGTGCGAGGAATCCACCTCGCCGAACTGCTCGCGCACAGCGAGGAAGACTTCGCCGCCGCCGAACCCGACGTGGAAGGAGCCCTGTCATGACCCGCCTGACGCCCGCGCCGCCCGCCGGCGAACTCATCGACTCACCCCCGTTCCCCAAGGCCGCGCCGGTGCAGCTCGCAAATCCGGTGCAGCGCAAGAACCTCCATCACGCCATGACGACGATCCGCACCAAGCGCGCGAACGTCGTCGCGGAGAAGGCCGACTGGGAGGCGATGCGCGTCGCCGGCGCGCAGATCAAGGACCGCACGCTGCGTCACCTCGACGAGTACCTCGTGCAGCTCGAGGAGTCGTTGCAGCGCAACGGTGTCCACGTCCACTGGGCGACGGACGCGGACGACGCGAACCGCATCGTCCGCGAGATCGTCGACGAGCGACTCGCGCGCGAGGACGCCGTCGCCGCGCCCCGTGAGGTCGTCAAGGTCAAGTCGATGGCCACGCAGGAGATCGAACTCAACGAGGCCCTCGAGGACGCCGGCATCGCGGCGTGGGAGACGGACCTCGCCGAGCTCATCGTGCAACTGGGCCACGATCGCCCGACGCACTTCCTCGTACCCGCCATCCACCGCAACCGCGCCGAGGTACGCGAGATCTTCCTCGAGGAGATGGGCCGCTACGGCAAGGGCGCTCCCGCGGATCTCGACACCGAACCAGTGCATCTCGCAGGGGCGGCACGCGCGCACCTGCGCGAGAAGTTTTTGCGCGCGAAGGTGGCGGTGAGTGGAGCCAACTTCGCCGTCGCTGAGACGGGGACGCTCGCCGTCGTCGAGTCGGAGGGCAACGGGCGCATGTGCCTGACGCTCGCCGACACCCTCGTCTCGATCGTCGGCATCGAGAAGATCCTGCCGACGTTCGCCGACCTCGAGGTGTTTCTCCAGCTCCTGCCGCGCAGTTCGACGGCGGAGCGGATGAACCCGTACACGTCGCTGTGGAGCGGCCCCGCCGAGGGCGACGGCCCGCAGGAGATGCACGTCGTCCTCCTCGACAACGGGCGCACCGACGTCCTCGCCGACGAGGTCGGCCGCGACGCGCTGCGCTGCATCCGCTGCTCGGCGTGCCTCAACGTCTGCCCCGTGTACGAGAAGGTCGGCGGCAACGCGTACGGCTCGGTCTACCCCGGCCCCATCGGTGCCGTCCTGACGCCGGCGCTGCGTGGCACCTCGTCCCCGATCGACCGGTCGCTACCGTTCGCCTCGAGCCTGTGCGGCGCGTGCAACGACGTGTGCCCCGTCAAGATCCCGCTCGCGGAACTGCTCGTGCACCAGCGCAACCGCGTCGTCGAGGCGAAGAAGAAGGACACGATGCCGCACGCCGAGGCCGCCATGATGGCGAGTGCGTCGTGGATGATGGCCGACCACCGTCGCTGGTCGGTGGCGACGAAGTCGTCCGGGCTCGCGGGGCGGGTGCTCGGGCGGCGCATGGAGTCGTTCGGGCCCCTGCCTCCGCCGCTGTCGCGGTGGACGAACGCGCGTGACGTGAAGATGATGCCGACCGAGTCGTTCCGCGACTGGTGGGCCCGCGAACGAGGGGGCAAGCGATGAGCAGCCGTGACGTCGTGTTGGCTCGGGTGCGCGAGGCGCTCTCCGACGTCTCGGGCGCGGCCGACGAGGCTCCGGTCGAGTGGACCTACGGAGCCCCGACGGCGATGGACGAGCCGGTGCTCGACCGCTTCGTCGAGCGCGTCGAGGACTACCGCGCCGTCGTCGAGCGCTGCGGGGCCGACGAGGTTCCGGCGCGCGTTGCTGCGGCGCTCGCCCACTACGGCGCGACGTCGCTCGTCCGCCCGCCCGGGCTCGACGACGCGTGGCTGACGCAACTCGACGGCGTCGAGGTGATCGAGGATTCTGCTCTCACACCGCTGCAACTCAACGAGATCGACGCTGTGGTCACCGCGTGCGCGGTGGGCGTCGCGGAGACGGGCACCATCGTGCTCGACCACGCCGACGACCAGGGCCGGCGTGCGCTGTCCCTGGTGCCGGACATCCACGTCTGCGTCGTTGCCGCGGATCAGGTGGTCTCCGACGTGCCCGAGGCGATCACGCGCCTGGGAGACGCAGCGACGTCACGTCGCCCGATGACGTTCATCTCCGGCCCGAGCGCGACGAGCGACATCGAGCTCTCCCGTGTCGAAGGCGTGCACGGCCCGAGGACACTGCACGTCATCGTCACGGAGTAGCTGATTCTGTAGACGTTGCGCGTCACATAGCGCGCGCAACGTCTACAGAATCAGCGCAACCGGGTGACTTCGAACTCGCTCGCGGGGTGCGCGATGGCCTCCTGCGCCTCGATGAGGAGGATCTCGCCCGAGCCTGCGGCGTGCGTGCGCTCCATGACGTCGTAGATCGACGACGCCGTGGCCGCGAGTGCCTCGGCCGGCGTGGACGTCATGTAGCGCGCGAGGAAGATGGCGGCCGTCGCGTCGCCGGAGCCCGAGACGTACATGGGCAGCAGCGGCGTCGTGACGATCCAGGCACCCTCGGCGTCGACGACGGCCATCTGGACGGAGTCGGCCGGCGTCTCGTCGGTCTGCACCGACGTCACGAGGACGACCTGCGGCCCCTTGGCACGCAACGCGTCGGCGGCGGCGAGCAGGTCGGCGACGCTCGAGACGCTCTGACCGACGAGGAACTCGAGCTCGAACTGATTGGGCGTCAGGATGTCTGCGGCCGGCACGACGACGTCGCGCATGAACTCCGGGATGCCCTCGCGCACGTAGAAGCCCCGGCCGACGTCACCCATGACGGGGTCGGCGCAGTAGAGGGCCTTCGGGTTGGCGGCCTTGACGCGGGCAACGGCGTCGAGGATGACCTCACCGACCTTCTCGCCACCCTGGTAGCCCGAGAGCACCGCGTCGCAGCGGTCGAGGACGCCGCGCTCCTCGATGCCGGTGATGACGTCGCGCACCGTTTCCGGTTCGAACACCGGGCCGCGCCACTCGCCGTATCCCGTGTGGTTGGAGAAGTGCACCGTGTACACCGGCCACACCTCGTGCCCGAGTCGCTGCAGCGGGAAGACTGCGGACGAGTTTCCGGCATGGCCGTAGGCCACCGACGACTGGATCGACAGGATGTTCACGTCCGCCACCCTAAATCGGAAGCCGTTCGTCGACGACGCGCCACGGGGCTCAGGCAGTAATCAGCCACGACCGGAAGGTGCCACCTTCAAACCAGCACCACAAACTACGAGACGACAGGAGGGCCGCGCCCCGGGCCACCTTGGTCATCAACAGCTGGCGATCCCCCGGACGAGCGCAAAGCCGCAGTGGCCACCCAGAGGCGGGTCGCGCGTGAGAACCGGAACTACACGTTGCCACGAACTTTTACGCGCACTGCTTCGCAGAGCCCTCTCTCACGAACCGACGAAACAAACTGAACGCAGAGGTCACAGGCCGAAGAATCCGAACCGCGCCCCTCTTGATTCGCGCAGCAAACTTCTCACTTTCCATCTCTTCTTTACGCTGCGCATAGTAGATTGGAATTTTTACCTTGATCGCCTCAGTGCACCGCTCTTCTGCGGGCCGATAAATTGACTTGGTAAATAGGTCGCCCACCCAGAGCGCTGCCACCAGACATACCGGTCCAACAAACACACCCCACTGCGGGAGCGCACTTTCGACCTCGGAAGCGAAGACCAAGGTGGCCCCCAGCAGTAGCACCATCCAAACAGCCGATCGCTCAGAACGCTCCTCGAACTTGACTTTCACATCTTCAGGTATCCATGCGAGCCTATCTGGTTTTGCACCCCTCCCTCGGGAAAACATTGTTCCTTTGGGAATTGCTTGATCAACCATCTCCGGCGCAATCTTTTTCGACACCCTCGGTCAGGCCCAGATCTCAGCCACATCCAATTGACTCCGCATAGCAGTCGCCACCATGACTATGAACGCACCCAAGACTCCCACGACTCGCCATCCCTTCACGTTTTCTGAGCCCACTTCCTCAACGCAACCAAGGTATCTGAAGAAGTCCACTTAGTTGGCAAGAAGTTTGCCTCGCACGAAGAAGACCTCCACCATCGCTCCCAGGGCGTTAATTCTGCGCAGCGGTCGCCCCTGCCGATGACGGCGCGAACATGGCATGGTGGAGGCATGAACACGGTTAACCCCAAGGACATCGCTGACGACGCCGTCGTTCTCGACGTGCGCGAGCAGGACGAGTACGACGCCGGTCACGCGCCGCGCGCCATCCACATCCCCCTCGGTGACCTGCCGAACCGCCTGAACGAGCTGCCCGAGGTGGACGGCGACCTCCCGGTCGTGTGCCGCAGTGGCGCGCGCAGCGGCCGCGCCGTCGAGTGGCTCACCGGCCAGGGCCGCGCCGTCGCCAATGTCGAGGGCGGCATGAAGCAGTGGAACGCCGAAGGCAAGACGATCGTCTCCGATTCCGGGGACGCCAGCATCATCTGAGCCCTGACGAACCCGAAGGGGCGGCAACCTGACGAAGGTTGCCGCCCCTTCGCGTCTCTCGGACGGTTGGGCAGATCGCCCGACGTCCACGGAACGCACAGGCCGACCCGTCATACTTGCCCGTATGGCAGGCAAAGCAAAGCTCTGGCGCGATCGCGTCATTCTCGTCGCGGTCGTGTGGGCCATCTGGGCACTCATCACGACGTTCGTCGTGCAGCCCTTCCGCATCCCTTCAGCGTCGATGGAGAACACCCTGCAGATCGGCGACCGCATTGTCGTCAACAAGATCACGCCGCGTTTTGGCGAGGTCAAGCGGGGAGACGTCGTCGTCTTCAAGGACCCGGGCGACTGGACGCAGCCCGTGCCGAGCGGAAACGCCGTGTTCGGCGCCATCCGCAAGGTCGCCGAGGTGACGCACCTGTCGGCGAGCGGCTCGCACCTCGTCAAGCGTGTCGTCGGCGTCGGTGGGGACAAGGTCTCGTGCGAGGGCCTGGGCAACAAGCTCAAGGTCAACGGTGCCGAAGTCGACGAGCCCTACCTGAAGTCCGGCGTGCAGCCGTGCGCCGAGAAGTTCTCCATCACGGTGCCCGACAACAAGGTCTGGGTCATGGGCGACAACCGCAGCGACTCCGCCGACAGCCGGTTCCACGACGACGGCACCGGCAAGCTCGGCAGTGTGCCGCTCTCCGACATCACCGGAAAGGGACTCGCGGTCGTCTGGCCGATCGGCAACGTCTCCGGTGGCCACAACGCGGAAGAGGCCTTCGCCAAGGTGCCTGCCGCCAAGTGAGCCCCGAGCGATGCCCCCTGTGCCGAAGGCGCGGGGTGCATCGTCAACCCTGCGGCCCCGAAACTCCGGCTCCACCCGCACACGACGAACGCCGCCGCTCGGCATCGAGCGGCGGCGTTGTCGAAGGTCTGTCAGTAGCCGGGCGCGGCCGGCAGGTCGAAGAGCTCCTCGAGCGTCTTGATGTCGCGGCGCTCGTGGAGGAAGCGAGCGACGTCGTCACCGACGTAGCGCAGGTGCCACGGCTCGGCGCGGTAACCCGTCGTCTTCTCCTGGCCCTCCTGGTAGCGCACGACGAAGCCGAACTCGTGCGCGTGAGCGGCCACCCACTTGCCCGTGGGGGTGTCCTTGAACGACTCCTCCAGCTCGTGCACGGCGTCGGCGCCGCGCACGTCGATCGTGAGGCCGAGCTGGTGCTCGCTGTGGCCCGCGCGCGCCGAGTACGTGTCGGCGGCCTTGCGGCCGTCGCGACGTTCGTAGCTCGCGTAGAGGCTTTCCTGGTGCTCGAACGAGCGGTAACCGCTGACGGCCTCGAGGGTGATCTTGTCCTTCTTGGCCGCCTTGATCATGCGCGTGATCGGCTGCTCCAGCCGCTCGTCGACGACGACGGCCCCCGTGACGGCGAGCTTCTCCGGCTTGTCCTCGTGGGTGAGGGCCACGTGCTTGTTGACGATGCGCAACTCCGACGTGCGCAGTGCCTCGACCCGAGTGTCGACGTCGATCGCGCGGCGCGTGTCGGCCACCTCGACGACGACGCGCGACCGTGCGTTCTTCGCCACCGCGAGGCCGAGCACGGCGACGTTCTTCTCAGCCGTCCGGCTACGGCGCTCGGAGCCCTGCGAAGCTGTCAGCACCTCGCCCGAGTGCATCCGGGCGACGACGGCGACGCGATCCGGCGTCACGGGGAGGACGACGACGCGTGGTTCGTTCTCGTCGCTTCGTGCGGCCTGTGCCGTTCCGGCACCCAGCATCGCCAGAGTCAGGGCAGCACCGGATCCTGCGATCGCCTCGCGGCGAGTCAGGTCACTCATGGTGGCTTCTTTCGTTGTCGGCCCCTTCGCGGCCTCAACGGTATCGAGCCCCGAAGGCCGGTGTCACCTTGTCGTGCTGTGAAATCGTGTGATTCGGGTTATTTCAACAGCTTGCTCATGCGCCGGTCGGCGAGCGGTTTGCCGCCCGTCTGGCACGTCGCGCAGTACTGCAGCGAGCGGTCGGCGAACGACACCTCGCGGACGACGTCGCCGCACACCGGGCACGCCTCCCCTGTCCGGCCGTGCACCCGCATGCCGGCGCGCTTGGCGTCCTTAAGTTCCTTCGCAGGCTTGCCCGAGGCCGCCGCGACGGCGTCGGTGAGCGTTGTGCGCAGCGCCTCGTAGAGGGTGTGGACCTGCTCGGGCGTGAGCGCCGTCGTCATGGCGAACGGCGACAGCTTGGCGACGTGGAGCACCTCGTCGGAGTAGGCGTTGCCGACGCCGGCGATCTCCGACTGGTCACGCAACAGCCCCTTGATCTGCATGCGTCGTTCGGCGACGAGGGCCGCGAACGCCTCCTCGGTGAACTCCTCGGACAGCGGGTCGATGCCGAGCTTCGCGACGCCGGGCACCTCCTGGACATCGCGCACGAGGTAGACGGCCAGGCGCTTCTGCGTGCCCGCCTCGGTGAGGTCGAAACCGGCCCCGTCGTCGAGGCGCACGCGAACGGCGATGGGCGACTTCCCGGGGCGCAGCGTCGTCGTCGGGAGGTTGTCCGACCAGCGCAGCCACCCCGCTCGCGAGAGGTGGAAGACGAAGTGCAGGCCCGACGCCTCGATGTCGACGAACTTGCCGTGGCGGTGCACGGCGTCGACGACGAGCCCCTCGAACGCCTGCGGCGGAGGGTCGAACGTCTTGAGCACCGCGAACGAGGCCAGTTCGACGCCGACGACGGCGCGTCCGACGAGTCGTTCGGTGAGGAATCCGACGAGGCCGCTCACCTCGGGCAGTTCAGGCATGACCGAGCACCTTCGAGACGTGTCCGTGCAGGACGAATCCGTTGGGACCTTCGAACCACGGCACACCCGGCACGCGGCCGACGACGTCGTCCATCTGGAGCGGGTGACCGTGGCTGAGCACCTGCTGCGCCACCGTCAGCTGCCGGATCGCGACGCCCGCGACGTGATCGGGGTAGCTCAGCGCGAACTGCTCGTAGATCGACGGGTCGTGCTGGCCGTCGTCGCCGACGAGCAGCCATTCGATGTGCGGGAACTCGGCGGCCAGGCGCCGCAGCCAGCGCCGCTTGTGCGCCTGCCCCGAGCGGAACCAGGACGTCTCCGTCGGGCCCCAGTCGGTGAGCAGCAGTGTGCCGCGCGGGAATCCGTGCCGGCGCAGGAAGCGGGTGAGCACCGGCTGCGTGTTCCAGGCGCCGGTGGAGAGGTAGAAGACGGGCGCGTCCTCGTGCTGCGCGAGGACCGAGCGGTAGAACGCGGCCATGCCCGGCACCTCACGGCGCACGGTCTCGCGGACGACGAACGTGTTCCACGCGGCGATGAGCGGGCGCGGAAGCGCCGTGATGAGGGCCGTGTCGTCGATGTCGCTCACGATGCCGAAGCGCACGTGCCCGCCGATGATCTGCACCGGAGCCACCGCGGTGACGCCGTCGCACTCGACGTGCGCGTCGTGCCATCCGTGACGCAGGCCGTGCCCGGTGACCTCGACCTCGAAGTAGCCGCCGCGATCGGTGAGGCCCGTCGCCGTGGCGTCCCCGAGCGTCACCGTGACCTCGCGTTCGGTCTCCGGCACGGAGAAGAACGCCTTGAAGCCGCGCCGAACGAGGGAGTCGTCGCTCGCCGTCGGCACCGACGGCTGCCCGTCCTTGCCGAGCACGACCCGACCGAGGACGCGCGCGATGCCGTCCTCGGGGATGCGTCGCTTCGGGCCGGACGAGGCGCGCCAGCGCGACGTCGACGGCTTCGGGGTGCGCTCCAACGGGTCGCGACCTTCGAGCGCGGGATCGACCGAGCCGTACCCGACGTAGGGAAAGACGCGCGTCGACCAGTCACGCCGCGAGAGAACGGACGCGGCGGAGCTGTTGAGCTTGTCCTCGACCCGTGAGGCGAAGTGGGGGCGCGCCATGGGCCCACTGTAGAACGCCGGTCCAACGACCCCCTCCACGACACGATGGGCCCAACGCGACGCGCAGGCGAACGGAAGGGGACCTACGTCCCAACGATGCCCCCGACCCCTTACGGGAAGCGCCTCGAAGGCGGACAATAGTCACATGGGAAAGAAGTTCAAGACGCAGGACGAGACCTGGCAGCACAACTACCCGTACGACGTGAAGATGACACGCACGGAGTACGAGTACCTCAAGCGCCAGATGCAGATCGAGCTGCTCAAGATGCAGGCCTGGGTCAAGGAATCGGGCGAGAAGGTCGTCCTCATCTTCGAGGGGCGTGACGCCGCCGGAAAGGGTGGGTCGATCAAGCGGTTCAACGAGCACCTCAACCCCCGTGGTGCACGCACCGTCGCGCTCAACAAGCCCACCGAGGAAGAACTCGGTCAGTGGTACTTCCAGCGCTACGTCTCCCACCTGCCCACCAAGGGCGAGATCGTCTTCTTCGACCGCTCCTGGTACAACCGCGCCGGCGTCGAGCGCGTCATGGGCTACTGCACCGACGAACAGTACGACGAGTTCATGCGCACCGCGCCCGAGTTCGAGCGCATGCTCGTCGGCTCCGGCATCCACCTGCGCAAGCTGTGGTTCTCCGTCGGCAAGGCCGAGCAGCTCACGCGCTTCGAGAAGCGCCGCACCGACCCGGTGCGCCAGTGGAAGCTGTCGCCCACCGACCTCGCCTCCCTCGACAAGTGGGACGCCTACACCGAGGCGAAGGAGGCCATGTTCGAGCACACCGACACCGAGTGGGCTCCGTGGACCGTCATCAAGAGCAACGACAAGAAGCGCGCCCGTGTCGAGGTGATGCGCTACGTGCTCGACTCGCTCGACTACCCGGGCAAGAACACGGACTTCATCCACGAGCCCGACCCGCTCATCGTCGGTTCGGCCAAGCAGATCCTCGACGAGGGTGAGGGCGGCTTCCAGCACGGCTACCCCGACCGGTCGAACGGCGGCAAGAAGCCGAAGCCCGGTATGGCGCCGAAGTCGAAGTCGGCCAAGGCCGCGCGTGAGAAGGCGGAGAAGGCTGTCCGCGAGGCTGCCGTGAGCGCCGAGAAGGCGGCCAAGGCGACGGCGGCTGCCGACAAGGCTGCGGACGACGAGGCGTCGTCCCAGGGCGACAAGAGCTGACGCTCGCTGCCACAGAAACGCGGATCGGCCGCGGGCTACGTGCCCGCGGCCGATCCGCGTCGTGGTGCTGTGATGCGTGACGGTGTCAGCGCCGTCCGTTGCTGTTGCGCTGTGCTGTGAGGCCACGGTCGAGGATGTCGAGGGCCGCGTCGAGGGTTTCCAGCTCGTCCTCGGTGAACCCCTCGAGCAGCGGGACGACGACCTCCGCACGCGCTGCGCGCGCTTCCATGAGCACCTCGCGGCCCGCCTCCGTCATCGACACGAGCGTGGCGCGCGCGTCACGCGTGTCGGCGGTGCGCGAGACGAGGCCGAGTGCCTCGAGGCGCTGCACCTGCGTCGTCATCGTCGGCTGTGAGGAGTTGTCCGCAACGGCCAAATCACCGATGCGGGACGGGCCGAGATCGTTCATCAGGGAGAGCAGACGCAGCTGGGCCGCCGGCGCAGGCAGTTGGGCGCGGCGAGTGGCCCACCGGTTGAGTCGGGCCACGATGAGGAGGAGATGGTCGCCACGCGAACTGGTCATGCCGTCCATGATAGTTCGCACGCGAACGCCACCGCAGGGCTCTTCGAGAGTCCGATGGTGGCGTTCGCGTGGAGGGTCAGCTGCGCAGTTCGCGCTTGAGGATCTTGCCGGTGGCGCCCTTCGGCAGCGCGTCGATGAACGTGACGGTGCGCGGGTACTTGTAGGCGGCGACGCGGGCCTTCGCGAATTCCTTGACGTCGTCCTCGGAGAGCGACGAGCCCGGCGTGCGCACGACGAAGGCAGCGATCTCCTCGCCGTAGTGCTCGTCGGGCACACCGACGACCGCAACCTCGGCGATCTCCTCGTTCTCGTAGAGCGCTTCCTCGACCTCGCGCGGGTACACGTTGTACCCGCCGCGGATGATCATGTCCTTGGCGCGGTCGACGATGAAGAAGTAGCCGTCCTCGTCCTGGTGGGCGAGGTCGCCACTGAAGAACCAGCCGTCGCGGATGGCCTCGGCCGTGGCGTCGGGGCGGTTCCAGTAGCCCTTCATGAGCAGGTGGCCGCGAATGGCGATCTCGCCGACCTCACCCTGGGCAACGGGCTTGCCGTCGCTGTCCGCGACGATCATCTCGACGCCTTCGATCGGCGTACCGATCGAACCGGGCTTGCGCTCTGCGTTCGGGTGGTTGAACGACGCCACGGGCGAGGTCTCGCTGAGGCCGTAGCCCTCGAGGATCGTCGCCTCGAAGCGCTGCTCGAACTTCTTGAGCACCTCGACGGGCATCGCCGAACCGCCCGAAGCGCAGGTGCGCAGCGACGACATGTCGTAGTCGTCACGGTTCGCGGCCGCGGCGAGCATCGCCTGATACATCGTGGGCACGCCCTGGAAGATCGTCACCTTGTCGTGGCCGACGACGTCGAGCGCCTTGTTCGGGTCGAAGCGCGGGATGAGCGTGAGCGTGGCGCCCGTGGCGACGGAGGTGTTGAGGCCGCACGTGAGGCCGAAGACGTGGAACAGCGGCAGGCAGCCCATGATGACGTCGTCGGAGGTGATCGCCATGAGCGTGCGAGCCGAGACCTCCTGGTTGATGTCGAGCGAGCGGTGCGTGAGCTCGGCGCCCTTCGGGCGGCCGGTCGTGCCGGAGGTGTAGAGGATGACGGCGGTGTCGTCGTCGGCGCGGTCCACGACGTCCGGCGTCGGCTCGAGCGCACCGAGGACGCCCTGGAGCTGATCGGCACCGACCTCGACGTACTCGACGTTCTTGTTGGCCGCGCCCTTGGCCGATTCGCCGCCCATGCCGAAGACGAGCTTCACGCCCGCGTCCTCGAGGTAGTACTCGACCTCGCGCGCCATGAACAGCGGGTTCATCGGCACGAGGACGGCACCGGAACGCCACACGCCGTAGGCGATGACGGGGAAGGCGGGGACGTTCGCCAGGCTCAGCGCGACGCGGTCACCGGGCTCGATGCCGTGGTCGCGCAGGAAGGTGACGACGCGCTGCGTGGCGTCGTCGAACTGCTGCCAGGTGAGGGTGAAGTCGTCGAGCTTGATGGCGGCCCCGTCGGGCAGCTTCTGCGCCGTACGCACGAGGTTGTCAGCGAGGTTCGTCATGGACGTGAGCCTAGTCACTTCGCGCCGTATTGAGCAATGATCAATAGAGGTTCGTACCGTCTGTTCGCGGAGCGAAACGGGTCAGAGCCAGGACACGTGTGGCTTGAGCAGCGCGTACCCGACGAACGAGACGATGTCGAGGATCGTGTGGGCCACGACGAGCGGCATGACACGGCGCGTGCGGGTGTAGAGCCACCCGAAGATCAGGCCCATGACGACGTTGCCGACGAACCCGCCGATGCCTTGATAGAGGTGATACCCACCGCGGATGAGCGCACTGACCACGATGACCTTCGTGCGCCCCCACCCCGCCTGCGACCACCGCGTGAAGAGGTAGCCCACCATGACGACCTCTTCGAGCAGCGCGTTCTGCACAGCCGCGAGGACGAGGACGGGCACGACCCACCAGTGATCGGAGAGGCCCGACGCGACGACCGTCGTGTTGAGGCCCGCAGCACGGGCGCCGAGGTACAGCGCGAGGCCGGGCAAACCGATGACGGCGGCGAGCAGCGCGCCGAGTACCGCGTCGGGGCCTTTGCGCGTGCCGTCGAGGCCGATGAAGCCCAGCGGGTTGCGCATCGAACGCCCGAGGAGGTGGGCGGCGAGCGCCGCCGGCACGAGGGCGAGCGCAATGCCGACGAACTGGCTGATGGCGTCGAGCCACTCGAGCGACGAGCGGGACGCGTTGAGCGTGGAGGTTTTCGTGCTGAGCGACGTGCCGGCGGCGCGGGCCTCGAGCGCCTTGCGCAGCAGCGAGATGGCCGACCAGACGGCGCTCGCGCCGAGGCTCACGAGGAGCACGAGCCAGGTCTCGGTGAGCACCTGACGTCGGGTGAGCGCCGCACGGGGACGCAACGGTGGAACGGCCAGCACGGACCCGGGCCAACGAACGCCCCGGCCCTTCGTCTGTGCGAGCGAGTCGGGGGTCGTCACAGCAGCACTCTCGAGATCGCTTTCGAGAGTGCCATCGGGGCGCGCGGGGTCAGCGTCCGTCGGACTCATCGCTCGCGGTGCGGCTCGTGTCGTCGGGAAGCTCGTCACCGTCGACGTCGGGGCCGACGCCCTCGTCGAAGTCGACGTCGCCGTCCTCGTCGAGCTGGTGGACGGGCGCTTCGTCGTACGGGTCGTTGTCGAAGTCGTCGCTCATGGCGTCATCCTTGCAGGCGCCCCCGACAGGGCGGGCCGGTGAGTGGTCAGACGGTGTCGAGGCGGCGGAACGGCTGCGCCTTCTCGACCTGCAGCGCGAGACGCAGCAGGGTGTTCTCGCCACCGCCTCGCCCGGACACCATGACGCCCACGGGAAGGCCGTCGGCCGTCGCGCCGAGCGGGAGGCTGATGGCGGGGGCGCCCGTCGCGTTGTGCAGCGGGGTGAAGCAGCAGTACTTGAGTACGCGCTCCATGTGCGTCTCGAAGTCGAGGTCACCCGCCAGGTGTCCGATCTCCGGCGTGATGTGCCCGAGCACCGGCGACAGGACGACGTCCGGGCCCTTGGCCATCTGTCGGTCGTAAACCTTGCTGCTCGCCTGCAGGCGCGAGAGGAAGACGGGTGCGTGCGCGAGGCGACGCTTGCCGCGGCGTGCAAGCCCCAGCGTGAACGGGTCGAGCTTGCTCGCGTCGAAATCCTTGTGGAACAGGCGCTTTCCGCCCGCTGCCGTGTTGTACGCGAGGAAGGCCCAGTAGTCGAGGAAGTCCTCCTGGAAGCTCGCCGGGATGTTCGGCTCCCACTCCTCGACGTGGTGACCGAGCTCGCCGAGCAGCTTCGCGGCGCCCTCGACGGCAGCGCGCGTGTCGGCGTCCGACGGCGGCGCGAAAGGGCTGTCGACCATGACGCCCACGTGCAGCGGAGCCTCCAGCTCGGGGTTCGCGCTGACGCCGATGGCGGGCAGCTTGCGGTTGCGGCGCACCCGCTCGGCCTCCTCGAAGAAGGTCACCGTGTCGCGCACTGTGCGGGTGAGAACCGAGTCGGCGACGATCTTGACCGGCATGGACGCCGCGCTTTCGCCGAGCACGAGGCGTCGTCGCGTCGGCTTGAGACCGACGAGGCCACAGGCCGCGGCAGGAATGCGGATGGAGCCACCACCGTCGTTGCCGTGCGCGATCGGCAGGGCACCCGACGCGACGAGGGCCGCGGCGCCACCGGACGAACCGCCCGAGGAGCGGCTCGTGTCCCACGGGTTGCGGGTGACGTCGTCGCCCGGACGCTCCGTCGTCGCCGTCCAGCCGAAGGGGGGCATCGTCGTGGTGCCGATCGGCACGAGGCCGGTGGCGAGCATCTGTGTGGCGATCTTGCCGCTGCGGCGGTTGCTCACGCGCGGCATGGCCTGTGAGCCCTGCGTCATGGGCACACCCGCAACAACGATGTTGTCCTTGAACGCGCTCGGCACGCCGCGCAGACCGGCGCCGTGCTTGTCGTGAACGCCGCCGCTCAGGCCGGAGTCGATGCGGCCGGCGCGCTGACGGGCCCGCTTCGCGTCGAGGAACTCGAGGGCGTTGAGGACGCCGTCGACCTTTTCGACACGTGCCAACGCGGCTTCGACAGCTTCGCTCGCGCTCACCTCGCCGGCCGCGATGGCGGCGGCCAGCCCCGTGGCGTCGTGCGTCCCGAGCGCGTCGTCACCGAACGCGTGCACGCGCTTCGCCGTCGTCTTGCTCGTGTCTGCCTGCGTCGTCATCGTCGTCCCCTTGCACAGAGTCGGCTGGTGGTCGCGGTAGCCCGAGTGGGCCGCCCAAGAACCCCAGTCTCGCGCGTCGAGGCGCCTCGGGTGGGCGCTTCGGGCAAGGAAAGCTACTTTCGCGTAACTGACGGCGCGAGGGACGGCGCCTCGACGCCGTGGTCGGCGAGCAGTGTGCGCGCGGCATGCCAGCCGCTCATGCCGTGAACGGCCGGGCCGGGCGCCGTCGCGCCGGAGCCGAGATAGACGCCGTCGAGCGGGGTACGCCAGGGCGCGGTCGACACCACGGGTCGCTTCACCATCTGCGCGACGCTCACCGCGCCGCCCGCGAAATCGCCCCCGGCGAAGTTGGGGCTCACCGCCTCGGCGAAGTCGGTGGCCCGCGTCGCGACGCTCGCGAGGACGAGGTCGGAGAAGCCCGGCGCGTACTCCTCGACGGCGCGTGTGACGAGGTCGGTGGCGTCGAGATTGCTGTCGTGAGGCACGTGGAGGTAGGCCCAGAACGTCGCCTTTCCCTCGGGTGCTCGGGTGGGATCGACGACGCTCGGCTGCACCGCAAGGACGTACGGACGCTCGGGCACCCAGCCGCGAGCGACCTGCCGTTCGGCTAGAGCGATCTCGGCGCGCGTTCCGCCGAGGTGGACTGTGGGCGCCTCGCCGAGACGGGCATCAGCCCACGGCACCGGCCCGGCGAGCGCGAAGTCGACCTTGCTCACACCGCGCCCGTGCCGGTAGCGGCGCAGGGCCCGCGCGTACTTCGCGGGCAGGCGTTCTCCGGTGAGATCGAGGAAGGCGGGTACACCGACGTCGAGGACGCAGGCGTCGTACTCGTCGAGTTCGTCGAGGTCTGTCACCCCGCGATCGAGCACGATGCGTCCACCGTGCGCCTCGAGATCGGCCGCGAGAGCGTCGACGATGGCCTGTGAGCCGCCAACGGGAACGGGCCACCCGGCCGCGTGGGCCGTGGCAGCAAGGAGGAGCCCGCCGCCGGCGAGCGCCGGGCTGGGGTGTCGGCCGATGGCGTGAGCCGCGCAACCGGTGAGCATAGCGGGCGCGATCCTCTCCGCGAACCGGGCGTTCCAGGCGGGGGTGCCGGCCTCGGCGACGCGGGCGGCAAAGATCGTGGCGGCCACCGGGTCGCGCGGCACGCGAAGCAACGAGTTGAGCGTGAGATCGACCGTTCCGGCGAGGTGGTCGACGACCGGCCCGAGGAAGGCTCGGTACGCGCCGCCGTCACGGCCGATCGCGTCGGCGGCCCGGTCGAGATCGCGGTACCCGAAGCCGCTACGGCCGTCGGGCAGCGGGTGGGCGAACGACATCTCCGGGACGGCGATGTCGATGCGGTCGGCGAGCCCGAAGGACTGGAAGAAGGGGCTCGCGAGCGCCATCGGGTGCACCGCGCTCGCAAGGTCGTGGCGAAACCCTGGGAGGGTGATTTCGCGGGTGGCCGCTCCCCCGCCGAGCCAAGCGTTGCGTTCGAGGACGTCGACGGCGAGGCCGGCGCGCGCGAGCGTCACCGCGGCCGCGAGGCCGTTGGGCCCCGACCCGACGACGGCGACCCGGCTGATGCTCATGGCGTCAGGATGTCAGGTCGCGAGGGTGTTCAGCGGCGACGAATGATCTGGGTGGCGTCCGGGTCGTCGGGGTCGCTCGACTCCGGGGAGTACGGGCTCTCCGGGTCGAGGTGGCGGCCGGTCGGCATCGCGCGGGTGCGTCCGTCGTCGCCGCGCAGACTTCCGCGTGACGGCTGTGGTTGCGTCGCGGTGTAGCCGTCGTCCTCGTACCAGCGGGTCGAGTTGGGGCGGTCGTCGAAGTCGGAGAACTCGTCGTAGCGCACGGCGTCGGGCTCACCGCCACCGAGCGGGAGGTCGGCCTGGGCGGCGGGCGTCGCTGCTGCGGGTTCGCCGTACAGCGCGGCGTCCTTGCGCTCGCGACGGGCGCGCGCCTTGCCACGCAAGAAGCGGTAGATGCCGACGAGGAGCGCGAGCGCCCCACCGATGAGCAGCCCGATGGCGAGACCCGTCCAGTTGTCGACGACGTCCTGGCTCGAACAGCTGCGCTTGAGCTCGGGGTAAAGATCCTGGATCGTCTCGATCCCCGGTGGGAGCGCGAGGAGGAACGCGATGCCGAGGAACTTGCGCCAGAATCCGTCGAGGAGCATGACGCCGACACCGGCGGGGAAAAGCAGCCAGACATTCGGCGGCCGGGAGCCGGAGCTGAACCAGTAGTCACGGGCGAGCGGGCGCCAGATCGACCAATCGCACCCCGCCGCCGGGATCCCGAAGTAGTCGTTCTTGACCGGGCTCAGCGTGACGACGGCCGCGACGACGAGGCACCACACGACGAGCGCGAAACCGACTCGGTCGGCGTGCGAGCGGCGTCGGGCGAAGAGGAAGAAGGACACCAGCGCGAGGAATGCTCCGACGACGATGGCCGGGCCCGTCCACGGCAGGGCCTTGAGGATGAGGCGGAACTGTTCGAGCATGCGTTACGCCTCCTGGCCGTGCGTGTCGGGATGTTCACCCGGTTCCCGGGAGACAGGCCACGGTAGCAACGACGCGTGACCTTCCCGTTATGCGGCGCGCGGGGTGGGCGTCATCAATCACGCACGAAGGGCCGAAACCTTCCCTTCTTGTGCGCAAGCGGTGTGCTTGGGCACACGAGGGGAACGTTTCGACCCTTGTGGTGCGGGCTGCGTCAGACGCGGATGCTCGCGTCGAACGCGCCGAGCGCGGCCGTGGCGCCGGAACCCTCTGCGACGACGATCTGCTTGTAGGGCTCGGTCGTCGCGTCGCCGGCGGCGAAGATCGCCGGGTCGGAGGTGCCGCCGCGGGCGTCGACGACGATCTCCTTGCGCTCGTTGAGCTCGACGACGCCGTCGAGGAACTCGGTGTTCGGCAGGAGACCGATCTGGACGAAGACGCCTTCGACGTCGAGCTTCTTCGTCTCCCCGCTCTCGCGGTCGGTGTACTCAAGGCCGGTGACGGCCTTGCCGTCGCCGAGAACCTCGGTCGTCGCAGCGGACATGACGATGTCGACGTTCGGCAGCGACTTCAGCTTGCGCTGCAGCACCTCGTCGGCGCGCATGGTGTCGAGGAACTCGAGCACGGTGACGTGGCCGACGACGCCGGCGAGGTCGATGGCGGCCTCGACGCCGGAGTTACCGCCGCCGATGACGGCGACCTTCTTGCCCTTGAACAGGGGGCCGTCGCAGTGCGGGCAGAACGTGACGCCCTTGTTGCGGTACTCCTCTTCGCCCGGCACGTTCATGCGGCGCCAGCGGGCGCCGGTGGCGAGGATGAGCTGCTTGGCACGCAGGGTGGCGCCGGTCTCGGTCGTCACCTTCTTGAGGTCGCCGTCGTCCTCGATGCTGGCGACGCTCTGGCCCTTCATGACGTCGATCTCGTACTCGTGCAGGTGCTGGTCGAGCGCCGCGGCAAGCTTGGGGCCCTCGGTGTACGGCATCGAGATGAAGTTCTCGATGGCCATGGTGTCGAGCACCTGGCCGCCGATGCGGTCGGCGACGAGGCCGGTGGAGATGCCCTTGCGTGCGGTGTAGACCGAGGCCGCCACACCGGCGGGGCCACCGCCGACGACGAGGACGTCGAAGGCGTCCTTGGCGCTGAGCTTCGCGGCGGCCTTGGCGTCTGCGCCGGTGTCGAGCTTCGAGATGAAGTCCTCGATCGTCATGCGGCCCTGACCGAACACGTCGCCGTTGAGGTAGACCGTCGGCACAGCCTTGATGTCACGCTCTTCGATCTCGTGCTGGAAGGCGCCGCCCTCGATGGCGATGTGGTGGATGTTCGGGTTGATGACGCTCATGGCGTTGAGCGCCTGCACGACGTCGGGGCAGTTCTGGCAGGAGAGCGACATGTACGTCTCGAAGCGGAACTCGCCTTCGATGTCGCGGATCTGCTGGGCCTGCTCGTCGCTGATCTTGACGGGGTGGCCGCCGACCTGGAGGAGTGCGAGCACGAGCGAGGTGAACTCGTGGCCGAGCGGCAGGCCCGCGAAGTGGACGCCGACATCGGTGTCGCGGCGCGCGATTTCGAAGGAGGGGCGGCGCTCGTTCTCGTCGGTGCGCGAGTAGGAGACGAGGTCGTGGAGTGCCTCGATCTCCTTGAGGAGCTCTTCGGTCTGCTTGGACTTGTCGGAGTCGTCGAGGCTGGCGCGCAGTTCGACGGGCTCGCGAAGGTTGCCGAGCAGCTGCTTGAGCTGGGCGGTCATGTTCTGGTCGAGAACGGCCATGGGGTGCCTCCTGGGAGTCGGACGGGCGTCGCTCGCACGTCACGACGTGAGGCGAGCGGGGAGTCGGGTCGGGAGTGGGAGTCGGCGAGAACCTGGGGGGCGTTCTCGCCAGCTTCCACCCGCGGCCCGGGGGACGGGGGGTGGCGGCGGGCGCGGAAGGGGTGACCGCGCCCGTCGTCACCGGCTTGGGGTGCGCGATGAGCGAGCCGCGAGGCTGAGAGCCCGAACTTGCGAGGGGTTCAGCCCCGCGGCTCCGCGAATCGCAACGGTCAGATCTTGCCCACGAGGTCGAGCGAGGGGGCCAGCGTGTCTTCGCCCTCTTCCCACTTGGCGGGGCAGACCTCGCCCGGGTGGTTGCGGATGTACTGGGCGGCCTTGACCTTGCGGACGAGCTCGGCGGCGTTACGGCCGATGCCCTCGGAGGTGACCTCAGTGAACTGGATGACGCCGTCGGGGTCGACGAGGAAGGTGCCGCGGTTGGCGAGGCCCTCGTCTTCGCGCAGGATCTCGAAGTTGCGCGAGATCTGGAGCGTCGGGTCACCGATCATGGCGTAGTTGATCTTGCCGATCGTCTCGGACGAGCCGTGCCACGCCTTGTGCGTGAAGTGGGTGTCGGTGGAGACGGAGAAGACCTCGACGCCGAGCTTCTGCAGCTCGTCGTAGTAGTCGGCGAGGTCGCCGAGCTCGGTCGGGCAGACGAACGTGAAGTCGGCCGGGTAGAAGAAGAAGATGCTCCACTTGTCGGCGACGTCGGCCTCGGAGACCTCGACGAATTCGCCCTGCTTGAAAGCGGTGGCCTTGAACGGCTTGATGGTCGTGTTGATGAGCGACACGTCATGCTCCTTCGCGTTGGGGATCGGCGGCGAGCGTGGCGCCGCCGCAAGCATTCCTTAACTGGAATGACTCCACTTTAGCCTATCTGGTCGCCCTGTCCAACAGCGGGCCGCGTGAACATCGCGTGAACGACCCGCCCCCCCTCGCGGCGCGCCCCGAGTTCTCAGGCCGACGGCTGTGTGCACATCTGCGATTCACGGTCACATTCGTCGGCGACGGCGGCATGGTCGCGACGGGCGATCTGCGCACCCATCGCGAGGCGCTTCTCGATGCGGGAGCCGAGCATCATCGGGGGCCGCTCACGATCGGCGGCGGGCGCAGCATCTGCCAGCTCGTCGATCCGTTCGGCGGAGTCTTCGGCCTGGACGGCCCGCCCTGACGCCCAGCGCGTCCGAACATCGTCCGGAAACGCGTCAGGCACGACGCGTTCTCGGGCAATGAGCGCCGCACACCCGTTCACTGCAGGCCCTCACGATCGACGCGCCGTCGAGACACGGCTCAACCTTTCGTCACGCGATCCACGACAGGCCGAGCAGCGTCTGCACGACCTCCTCGACGGCGGCCGGGCGCGGCGGTGCGCCGTACGTCGCGACGTGCAGTTCTCGGCCCGCACCGACAACGGAGTGCGTGACGACGCCTGGGTTGCGGTGGCCCGCGAGCGCGAGTGCAGACAGCAACGTCACCCCGAAACCCGCTGCCACGAGAGCTTGTACGGCGACGACGTCGTCACTGGCGAAGCCGATGTCGGGCTCGATTCCGACGGAGGCGCACAGGTCGAGCAGCCCTGTGCGGCAGCGCTCGCAGCCCGCGATCCACCGGTCGTCGGAGAACCTTCGCAGTTCTTTTGACCGCAGGCCCGTCGCCTCCCGCTCGCCGGAGGCGCGCCCCTCCGCGATCGTGCCGCCAACCGAACGAGATGGTTCGACGAGGTGCAACGCGTCCCACCCGAGGTGCTCAACGGTGACGTCGTCATCGAAGTGCTGCCCGGAATAGGCGAACGTGATGGCGACGTCGACCTGCCCCGAGCGCAGCAACGCGGCGGCTTCCGGCGGTTCGACCTCGACGATGTGAGGCGGAAGTCTCCCAAGAGGCCAACACCCGCGTCAGCGGGTTGGCCACGGGATGCGCCTTCGCCACGCCGCAGAGCGTCCTGCGCGGCTCGCGCGGCACGGCAGGCAATGTCGGACTCGCCGCGTTCGAACTCGTGCCGGACGACGCCATCGACGACGCCGCGCACCTGCTCGCCACCCACGCCCACCTGCTCGCCGAGGGCGCCGCAGCTGCGTCACTCGCAGGGCTACGTGCTCGTCAGAAGCGGGACGGGGAAGCGCAGGGCGGTTCGGTCGCCGTCGTCGTCACGGGTGGCAATGTCAGCACTGACGAGTGGAAGCGGCTCGCGAGCCGGTGACGCGTCCCTCGACGGAGCGCCCCAGGCCATGGGAGCGAAACACCCTCGGTGGGAGCCTTGCGACGCTCCCACCGAGGGTGTCCTGCTCCCGTCGGCGCAGATGCTCCCGTCGGTCAGCCGGCCTGCGTCCGGTAGGGGACGCGGCTCCACTCGAGGACTGCGGGTGAATCGGTCACACTCACCTTGAGCCAGCCCTTGTTGTTGTCCGAACCGTCCACCGTGATGCGGGTGAGGTTGTTCGCGCTGACCTTGACGCCGTAGAACGAGAGCCACCGCGAGCCGCTCGCCAGCGGCCGGTCGCTGGTGTAGACGTGCGAGTCCCCGTTGATGAGGTAGACGGGGCCATGGAACGCGTTCGACTGCTTGACGAGTTCGGCGACAAGTGGCGTGAACGCCGTGTTGTTCTCGTGCGGCACGTCGTACGTCGGGTCAAACATGTCCGCCTGGAGAGAGACCGCGACGGCGCGGGACTTGTGCTTCTTCGCGTCGGCGAACGTCGAGCGCAGCGCCGCCAGGTTGGTGTTCATCCGCGCCTTCTGCTCGGCAACCTGCGCGGGCGTCGCCGCCTTCTCGCCGATACCGGTCCACGGTGCGAGGTCGTCGTTCGACCCGACGACGTGCAGCGCGGCGAAGCTCACCTTCGCCTTGCGCCACGTCACGATCTCCGGGAAGGCGCGGTTGACGCCGTCGATGTGCTGGGGGCGCCCGTTCGTCGTGTTGTTCTTCGCGAAAAACGTGGAACGGACGGCAGAGAGGCGCTCCAAGGGGTTGTACGAGCCGTTGTTCGGGCGGTGGCAGTCGGTCCACTCGTTGTCGCCGGGGGTGTAGACGAGCGGGTCGCGGAAACGGTCGAACTGCTTCTTGATCGAGGCGAAGTAGCTGTCGTCGCAGCGCGTCGAGCCGTTCTTGATGTCGCCGACGTGCTGAACGAGTCGCACGTCGGGGTCGGCGTTGATCTCGTCGACCCACTTCGGGAACGCCTCGATCTGCGCCTGGCCGTAGGGGACGTCACCGATGACGGCGAAGGTGTAGCCCGCCTGATGCTTCGCGCCGTCAGAGGCCGCAACCGCCTGAGTGGGAGCCATGCCTGCGAGGCAGGCGAGAGCAGCAAGGGCGGCCGGGGTGCGATGTTTCACGTGAATCCTCCAAGTCAAGGTGCGGGCAGCCCCTGCATCCCACGCCTCCGACCTGACGACGGCGAGTCGCCGGCGCGAACGGGACATGAACGACTCGGGCGATGGGAGCGAAACACCCTCGGTGGGAGCGCCGTGACGCTCCCACCGAGGGTGTTTTGCTCCCGTCGGCGACCGAGGCCCGCCGGACGGTCAGTCGACCTGGGTCAGGACGACTTCACCTCTCGCTTGTTGAGGCGGATGAATCCGATGACCATCGGAACCACGAGCCACAGCACGTGCGCGACGGCGAACTTCGCCCACCCTTCGTTCGACATCGTGCCTTCGTAGAGCGGCTGCGTCGTGAGGTTGAGGTCGATCCACTCACCGACCGTGCGCATCGTCTCGCCGAACGACGTCACGATGCTCACGAGGATCGGAATGAACAGGTACGAACAGATCGCGGCCGGGGTGTTCTGGAACGCCAGACCGAACGCGATACCGATCGAGACGGCGATGAGCTGCGCGAGCACGTTGCCGCCCACCGAGCCCCACGACATCGACCAGTTGGCGTCGTGACCGAACACGGCCTGCGCGATGAAGGTCGTCAACGCGCCGATGGCGAAGGCGAACGCGATGGAGAGCGCACCGAACAGCAACCCCACGGCCCACTTCGCGAGGACGACACGGGAGCGTCGCGGCTCGAGCGTGAACGTGACGAGCGCCGTGCGCTGCGACCACTCACTCGTCACGGTGAGGATGCCCAGGATCGGCAGGAGGAAGCCCATCGGGATGCCTGCGGCGGCAACGAAGTTGCCGAACTCCGGCGACGTCCGACGCCCGTTCACCATCACGGCGACGGACGCGATGATGATGAGGACGCCCATGGCGATGAGGAGCCACTTGCCGGCGCGCGTGTCGATCATCTTGCGCATCTCGACGGCGAAGAGGCGCCCGAAGGAGACCGGGGAGGTGCGGCCTTCGTCACCGAGGCGCCTCGGAAGACGTGAGTGCGCCGGAGCTGCACTGCCCTGCTGCGGCGCGGGCTGCCCGCCCTGCGCCTGCATGTGCGGAGCGCCCGCCATAGCGGGCTGCTGCTGCGGCGGGTAGTGCGCTCCGCCCTGCGGCTGGTTCGGGTTCATGGGGGTGCTCATCGCGCAACCTCTCGGGAGTCGGCGGCGGTCAGGTTGAGGAACATCTCTTCGAGGCCGGAGCCGCCGGCCTGGCCGAGCTGGACGAGGACGATGCCGTTCGCGGCAGCGACCTTGCCCACCTCGATGGGTTCGGCCGGCGTGTGGATGCCGGTCTGCGTGCGCTGCACGGGAATGTTCGCGGCCTGCAGCGCGGAGGCGAGGGCAGCGTCGTCGGTGCTGTGGGCGTTGGTGCCCGCACCGCGCAGCAGCTCCTGCTTCGTGCCCTGACGCACGATGCGGCCGCGGCCGATCATGACGAGGTCGTCGGCGATCTGCTCGACCTCGTGGAGCAGGTGGCTCGACAGGAGCACGGTGCCGCCACGCTCGGCGTAGGAGCGCAGGAGGCCACGCATCCAGCGGATACCGGCCGGGTCGAGGCCGTTGGCCGGCTCGTCGAGGATGAGCACCTCGGGGTCACCGAGCAGCGCGTGCCCGATGCCGAGGCGCTGACGCATACCGAGCGAGTAGTCGCCCACGCGACGCTTCGCCTCCGGCGGCGTGAGGCCGACGACGTCGAGAATTTCGTCGACGCGGTCGGTGCCGAGGCCCATCGTCTTGGCACCGAGCGTGAGCACCTCACGGCCGGTGCGTCCGGCGTGCTGAGCACTCGCGTCGAGCAGGACACCGACGTGGCGCCCCGGGTTCGTCAGTTCGTCGTACTTCTTTCCCAGGATGGTGGCGTGGCCGCTCGTGGGCGGCGTCAGCCCCGTCATCATGCGCATGCACGTCGACTTACCGGCACCGTTCGGGCCGAGGAAGCCGGTGACTCGGCCCGGCTCGGCCTTGAAGGTGACGTTGTCGACGGCCACGGTTCCCCCGTAGCTCTTGGTCAACGCCTCTACTGTGATCATGCTCCAAACCCTAGGCACCTGACGCTGCGTGAGCCCTGAGGGACATCCCCCATTTCGACCCTTCGCCGAAAATTCATCCTCAGGGTGGACACGGCGTCATCCTCAGGGTGGACCCGCGACGGCGCTCGACGATCTTTGAGTACGAGAGTGACTCCCCTGTCACGCTCATACCCAAAGACGAAACAATGTTTCGCATGGTCGACTCCTCGCTCACCGAGAACGAACGCTTCGTCGAAGTGGACTTCTACGACACCGATCTCGACGGCCGTCGCTTCGTCTCCTGCCGCTTCAACGGCTGCGACTTCACGGAGAAGACGATGGCCGCCACGGTGTTCGAGGGGTGCGCGTTCTTCAACTGTCGGTTCAACGACGCGCAGCTCGAGCAGGTCGCGTTCACCGGGTGCACGTTGAGCGACTGCGGGTTCTTCATGGCGACGCTCGCCGGGTGCAAGCTCTCGGGTTCGACGTTCGCCGACTGCTCGTGGACCCACGCCGTCGTCCGCGGTGGGCAGTGGCCGATGGTGACGATGCGCCAGGCGAAGCTCGACGGGCTCGACCTGTCGGACGTGCGCTTGGCCGAGGCCGATCTCAGCGAGTCGTCACTCAAGCGCGTCGTCTTCGACGACGCCGACCTCACCGGCGCGACGCTGCGCGGCTGCGACCTGCGCGAGGCGGACCTGCGCGGCGCGAGGGTCGACAGCGTCAACCTCGCCGGGGCCCGCTTCGGCAACACACGGATGGACGTCGACGGGGCGCTGGCCGTCGCAGTGGCGCAGGGCATCGTCATCGGTTGAGAGACGACGCCCTGGACACACGTCGTCGCACGAGCGGACGTTCCACCCGTGCGACGACAGTGCTCACTCAGTGCGTCGGGAAGCCCAGGTCGACCTGGCTCTCGGTCGGCTCCGGCCAGCGCGACGTGACGACCTTGCGGCGCGTGTAGAAGTTGAACGCCTCGGGGCCGTACATGTGTGTGTCGCCGAAGAGCGACTTCTTCCAGCCGCCGAAGCTGAACGAGCCGACCGGCACGGGGATGGGCACGTTGACGCCCACCATGCCCACCTCGATGGCGTACTCGAACTCACGCGCGCTCTTGCCGTCACGCGTGAAGATGGCGACGCCGTTGGCGAACTGGTTGTCGTTGACGAGCTTCACGGCCTCCTCGAAGGTGTCGACGCGCACGACCGACAGCACGGGCCCGAAGATCTCCTCGTCGTAGACCTTCATGCCGGGCCGCACGTTGTCGACGAGGCTCGTGCCGATGAAGAAGCCGTCGCCGTCGAAGGTCTTCTCGCGGCCGTCGACGACGACCGTGGCCCCCTCACCGGCGGCGCCCTCGACGTAGGAGGCGACGCGGTCACGCGCCTCGGCGGTGATGAGGGGGCCCATTTCCGAGGCTTCGTCGGTGCCGTCGCCTATGGTGAGCTTCTTCATGCGCTCGGCGATCTTCTCGACGAGCGGGTCGGCCACCTCGCCGACGGCGACGAGGACGGAGACCGCCATGCAGCGCTCGCCCGCGGAGCCGTACGCGGCGGAGACGGCGGCGTCAGCGGCGCCGTCGAGTTCGGCGTCGGGCATGACGACCATGTGGTTCTTCGCGCCGCCGAGTGCCTGAACCCGCTTGCCCTTGCCCGCTGCTCGCTCGTAGATGTACTGGGCGATGGGGGTGGAGCCGACGAAGGAGACGGCCGCGACGTCGTCGTGGTCGAGGATGCCGTCGACGGCTTCCTTGTCACCGTTGACGACGTTGAGCACGCCGTCGGGAAGACCGGCTTCGCTGAACGCCTCGGCTAGCCAGAGGGCCGCTGAGGGGTCGCGCTCGCTCGGCTTGAGGATGACGGTGTTGCCGGCGGCTATCGCCGTCGTCACCATCCACAGCGGCACCATGGCGGGGAAGTTGAAGGGCGTGATGCACGCGACGACGCCGACGGGCTGGCGCACGGAGTGAACGTCGACGCCGGTCGAGATCTGCTCGGAGTAGTCGCCCTTGAGGTGGTGCATGAGGCCGGCGCAGAACTCGACGTTCTCGAGGCCGCGCGTCACCTCGCCGGCGGCGTCGGAGACGACCTTGCCGTGCTCACTCGTGATGATGCGGGCGAGTTCGTCGCTGCGCGCCGTGATGATCTCGCGGAGCTTGAACATGACGGCGGTGCGCTTCGTCAGACCCGTGTCGCGCCAGCCGGGCAGCGCGGCGCGGGCGGCCGCGACGGCCGTGTCGAGTTCACCGGGCGACGCGAGCGCCACCCGTCCGGTGACCTGGCCGGTGGCGGGGTTGAACACGTCGCCCTCGCGACCCGATTCCCCTGCGACCCGTGCTCCGTTGATCCAGTGCCCGATCTGCGTGACGTCTGCCATGTGAGCGCTCCCTTCCTCGTCGTTTCGACCCTATGACGGGGCAGTGCGGGCGCGGGGCGAGCGCAGCGACCGAAATCCGCGTCGTCCGGGCGCCAGCGCGCCGTGGGGCTCCCCCGTAGGCTGGCCGCGATGTCCCACCAGAGCGAGCCCGACGCCATGCCTGCCGCGAACACCCCTCCTGCTGCACCAAGCGCTGCCCGCGAGGTGCTGCAACGCGTGTGGGGGTACGACGACTTCCGCGGTGATCAGGCGGCCGTCGTCGACGAGCTCATCGCCGGGCGCGACGCTCTCGTTCTCATGCCGACCGGTGGCGGCAAATCGCTGTGCTACCAGGTGCCTTCGCTCGTGCGGGAGGGGACGGGCGTCGTCATCTCGCCGCTCATCGCGCTCATGGCCGACCAGGTGGACGCCCTCTCGGCCCTCGGCGTGCGCGCCGGCTTTCTCAACTCGACGCAGCTGCCCAACGAGCGGGCGGCCACCGAGCAGGCCCTCCTCGCGGGCGAGCTCGACCTGCTCTATCTCGCGCCCGAGCGACTCCTCGTGCCCGAGACGCAGCGGCTGCTCGACAACGCGCGCATCGCCCTGTTCGCGATCGACGAGGCGCACTGCGTCTCGCAGTGGGGCCACGACTTCCGGCCCTATTACCTGCGGCTGTCGATGCTGCACGAGCGCTGGCCCGGCGTGCCGCGCGTCGCCCTCACCGCCACGGCCACCGACGCCACGCGCCGCGAGATCGCGACCCGCCTCGAGCTCGAGGACGCGCGGCACTTCGTTGCCGACTTCGACCGGCCGAACATCACGTACCGCATCGTCGCGAAGGATTCGCCGCAGCAGCAGCTCCTCGCGTTCCTGCAGGCGGAGCACGCGGGAGACTCCGGCATCGTCTACTGCCTTTCGCGGGCGTCGGTGGAGAAAACGGCGGCGTTCCTCGAGAGCAAGGGCATCCCGGCCCTGCCGTACCACGCGGGCCTCGATCGTCAGGTGCGCGCGGCCAATCAGTCGCGCTTCCTGCGCGAGGACGGCCTCGTCATGGTGGCGACGATCGCCTTCGGCATGGGGATCGACAAGCCCGACGTCCGGTTCGTGGCCCACCTCGACCTGCCGAAGTCGGTGGAGGGCTACTACCAGGAGACGGGGCGCGCGGGACGTGATGGCCAGCCGTCGACGGCGTGGCTCACGTACGGGCTCGCCGACGTCGTGCAGCAGCGCAAAATGATCGCGGCGAGTGACGGCGACGCCGCGCACCAGCGCAACCTGGGGCGCCACCTCGACGCAATGCTGGCGCTCTGCGAGACCGTCACCTGCCGACGCGAGCAGTTGCTCGCCTACTTCGGGCAGCCGGACACCGGCCCGTGCGGCAACTGCGACACCTGCCTCGAACCGCCGAAGACGTGGGACGGCACTATTCCGGCACAGAAGCTGCTGTCGACGGTCGTCAGGCTCGACCGACGCGGGCAGCGTTACGGCCCAGGCCATCTCATCGACATCCTGCTCGGGCGCGAGACAGAGCGTGTGGTGAAACTCGGCCACACCGACCTCACGACATTCGGTATCGGCACCGAACTCGAGGAGCGTGGGTGGCGCGGCGTCGTTCGGCAACTGCTGGCGGCGGGCCTGCTCGACGTCGAGGGCGACTACGGGATGCTCGGGCTGACGGAGGCGTCGGGCACGGTGTTGCGCGGGGAGCGTCAGCTCGCGATGCGCACGGAGCCGGAGCGACGCAAGACCCGATCGAGCTCCGGTGGTGGCAAGAGTGCGAAGGCGACTGCCGATCTGACGGGCGCCGAGGCGGAACTGTTCGAGCAACTGCGCGCGTGGCGCGCCGCCACGGCGAAGGAGCAGGGCGTGCCCGCGTACGTCGTGTTTCACGACGCCACGCTGCGGGCCATCGCGACAGCGGCTCCGACGACGATCGTCGCGCTCGGAAAGATAAGCGGCGTGGGCGCCGCAAAGCTCGACCGCTACGGTCCGGGAGTGCTCGAGACGGTGGCGGCGGCCACCAGCTGACGCGGCTCAGGCCCGCGCTGCTGTTTTCGCTGTCTCCCAGCCACCGAAATGCTGACGGACGGCCGCGCCGCTCGGGCGTTTCGCACCTTCGGACGAGCGCGCCTTCACCCACACGATGTACTGCGCGAACGAGTCCGACGTCACGGATCGGTTGTCGCCATCCGCTGCAGCGTCAAGGAATTCGGCGACAGCGGAACGGTAGTCGTCGTCGCTGAACGAGCCGGTTCCACGGGTTCGGCCCGAGTTCGTCGTGAGGCCGAGGCTCGTCATGGCCGTACTCCACGAGCCGTTGCCCAGGCGCTTCATGAGGGTCTGCGATGTCGGCGGCCAGATCGCAACGCCCGGTTTCGCGACGATGCGCTTCTCTGCAAGGTAGTCGGCCCGAGCCGAGTCGTACTGCGCGGCCGACAGCGAACGCTCCCCCGGCGTCGGCGACTGCCCGACGGCGCGCTCGTGAAGGAGGCGATAAGCCGCCTCGGGGGTCTCGTCACCGTCTGCATTCACCGTGCCATTGTGCGCCGCCCGCCCACGATGCGGAGCGCTCGCCCCGCACGACCGCGGCCGCCCGCAACTCCACCCGTGCGGGCGTTGGCGTGCCCCGCACTGTCCGATTACGTTGGAGACATGGCAAAGATCGCTTTTCTCACCGCATCCGAAGGCATCGAAAAGGTCGAGCTGACCGAGCCCTGGAAGGCCGTCACCGACGCCGGTTTCACCGCCGAACTGCTCTCCCCCGAGAGCGGCGAGGTCCAGCTGTTCAACCACCTCGACAAGGCTGACACGCAGAAGGTCGACATCGAGGTGTCGAAGGCGAACGTCGACGGCTACGCCGCGCTCGTGCTGCCCGGCGGCGTCGCCAACCCTGACGCGCTGCGCCTCGACGAGGACGCCGTCACCTTCGTCAAGAACTTCGTGGCGTCGGGCAAGCCGGTCGCCGCGATCTGTCACGCACCGTGGGTGCTCGTCGAGGCCGACGTCGCGCGCGGCAAGCGCCTCGCGTCGTTCCCGAGCCTGCAGACCGACATCCGCAACGCCGGCGGCGAGTGGGTCGACGAGACGGTCGTCGTCGACGGCAACCTCATCACGAGCCGCAACCCCGACGACCTGCCCGCGTTCAACAAGGCCATCCTCGACGCGGTCAAGGCCTAGGGCGTGTCTGACAAATGTTGCTAGCGGGGTCTGAAACGATCGTGGTGTGTCACGTTTTCAGGTTCTCTCAGACGCCCAGTGGTCGCTGATCAAGCAGTTACTACCGCGCCCTGCAGGCAAGCTAGGCCGGAAGTTCTCCGACGCGCGCACGATGGTCGAAGGCATCGTGTACCGCTACCGCACCGGCATCGCCTGGCGTGACCTTCCCGAGGTGTACGGGCCGTGGCAGACGGTGTGGACCTGGCACCGGCGCCTCGCCCACGACGGCACCTGGGACAAGATCCACTCCGAATTGACCGCTGCTGCCGACGCGGCCGGCCTGATCGACTGGTCGGTGTCGGTCGGCTCGACCATTGCTCGCGCCCATCAGCACGCGACGAACACGACGCGCCTCACAGGGGGCTGGATCGAGTTACAAGAATCCGGGCACCGAGCCGCCTGAACACGCCGTTGGCCGCTCACGCGGCGGGCTGTCGACGAAGATCCACCAGCTCGTCGACGGCCACGGCAGGTCCTTGGTGACGCTGTTGACGCCCGGGCAGGCGGGCGACTCGCCCATGCTGTTGCCCTTGCTGAACGAGTTGCGCGTCGCGCGCACTGTAGGCCGCCCACGCAGTCGCCCGGATGCAGTGCGCGGCGACAAGGCTTACTCCTCACGGGCGATCCGTGCCCACCTACGCTCGCGTGGGATCAAGGCCGTCATCGCTGAACCCGACGACCAGAAAGGTCACCGGCGTCGGCGCGGCTCACGCGGCGGTAGACCGGTGAACTTCGACGCCGTCGACTACAAGAACCGCAACGTCATCGAACGCAGCTACTGCCACCTCAAACAATGGCGCGGCATCGCGGCGCGTTACGACAAACACGCGCTGATCTACCGCGCGGCCATCGTCCTGCACTCCGTCATCACCTGGACGAAGGCTTTGTCAGACATGCCCTAGGCCTGACTCCGCGCTGAGAACCCTGACGACGTCGGTGCCACCCGCTACTGTCGCGGTGTGCGCACCGACGTCGTCGTTTTCGACCTCGACGGCACTCTCGTCGACCACGAGGGCGCCGTCGTTCGTGCGCTGCACGACTGGCTCCCCCGTATCGGAGTAGCCCCCGACGCGGTACCCCCGCTCGTCAGCACTTGGTTCGCCACCGAGGAGCGGCACTTCGCCTCATGGCGCTCCGGCGAGATCAGTTTCGCCGAGCAACGCCGTCGGCGACTGCGCGACGTGCTTCCCCTCATCGGACGCTCCGTCCCCGACGACGCCGAGTTGGATCGGATCTTCGAGGACTTCCTCCACGCCTACGAGCGCGGATGGCGCGCCTTCGACGATGCCATCCCCTGCCTCGACACCCTTGCCGCCCACGGCCTCCGCCTCGCCGTCCTGACCAACGGCACGGAACTGCAGCAGACGGAGAAGCTGCGACGCACTGGCCTCGACGGCTACGTGGAGCGCGTCTTCACCGCCGAAGGTCTTGGCGTCGCCAAGCCGCGGCCTGAGGCCTACCTCCAAGTCTGTGCCGCGCTGGGGGTGGAGCCGTCACACACGCTCCACGTCGGCGATCACCCCGACCTCGACGTGCGTGCTCCGCGAGAGGTGGGCCTGCAGGTGCTTCATCTCGACCGCCATGACACCCATCTCGAGTCGCCACGCATCAGCACCTTGCGCGATCTCCCGAGGCTTCTGGATGGTCAGTCGAAAATCGCCGGGACGGCGTTGAACTGAAGCATTGGCGCGAGCAGGACGCCGGGTGGCGGGGTGCGCAGTTCGGCCTCGGTGAACCAGCGCAGCTCGTCGATCTCCGCCGCGACGGCAGGCACCTGCGTCAGGACGCCGCGGTAGGTGAAGACGTGCGACTCCAGCGCGTGGCCCGGCTCATTGGCGGCGTCCGACGAGAAGCGGCCGAGGGCGTCGAGGTCGTCCGGCGTGACATCGAGCCCCAGCTCCTCGTCCACCTCGCGCGCCGCCGTGTCGCTGAACTCCTCGCCCGCCTCCGGCTTCCCGCCGGGCAGCATGAACCGCTCCGTGCCGCGCTTGCGGACGGTCAAGACGCGCCCCTCGGCGTCCCGAAAGACGACGGCGGCAACCCGGATCAACAGCGAATTCGAGGACATGCACCGAGGCTATCCGGCACAGTGAAACCCATGGCCGAGCGTCCTTCCACCCCGTACCGTCCCTCCGCAGCCGAACGCGCCGAGCGTCGCGCCTTCGAAGCGCTCCTCGCGCTCCCGAAGTCGGCGCGCAAACGCGCCGCAGGGCGCCCTCACGTCGTCGACGGCGGCGCCCTCGACCCCGACATCGCGACCGGCCTCAAGGTGCTCGGCCGCGTCGGCGGCAAGGAACTCGACGAGCGCACCATCGACGACGCCCGCACCGCCCTTGCCGCCGAATCCTGGATGTTCGCAGGCGAACCCGCCGACGTGGCGTCGGTCGAACAGGTGACGATCGACGGCGCAGCGCACGGCGCTGACGGCGACATCCCGGCCTTCCTCTACCGCCCGAACCCCAGCCCCGTCACCGTCGTGGGCAAGCACGCCGACGCCGCCCGCACTCCCGGCACAGCCCGTCCCTGCGTCGTCTACTTCCACGGCGGCGGCTGGGTGCTCGGATCAGCGCAGACCCACGACGCCGTGGCCCGCGCCCTGTGCGCCGACGGCGAGGTCATCGTCCTCAACGTCGACTACCGCCGCGCCCCCGAACACGTCTTCCCCGCCGCGGTCGACGACGCCGTCGCCGCCTTCCGGTGGGCCCACGCCAACGCCGAACGCCTCGGCATCGACCCGGAGCGCATCGCCGTGGCGGGCGACTCCGCGGGCGGCAACCTCTCCGCCGTCGTCGCCCAGGAAACGACGCGCCACGGTGGCCCCAAGCCCGCCCTGCAGATGCTCTTCGTGCCCGTCACCGACCTCACGCTGCCGCGCTCCGACAGCTACGAGCGCTTCTCCAGCGGCTACTTCCTCACCCGCGCCAACATGGACTGGTACGAGGCCACCTACCTCACCGGCAGCCCGACGCTCGGTGGGAGCAGCGACGTCGATATCGACGCTCTGCGCGCCGACCCCCGCGTCTCCCCGCTGCGCGCCACCGACCTCGACGCGCTCGTCGCCGCGGGCCTTCCCCCGGCCTACGTCGCGGTGGCCGGGTTCGACCCGCTGCGTGACGAGGGCATCGCCTACGCGCGGATGCTCGAGCGCGCCGGCGTCGCCACCACCCTGCGGGTCCACACCGACGCCGTGCACCCGTTCATCAACATCCTCGCCACGGATCTCGGACGCCGCTGCATGGCCGAAGCCGTCGGCGCGATGCGGACGGCGCTCGGCGTCGACCCCGCCTGAGCCACCACCTCACTGGGCAGACTTTCCTGCCGTTGGGTCGTCACAGACACTGCCCAGCCGCAGGAAAGTCTGCCCAACCCGTTTCTCGGACGCTCCGCGGCCAGAGGCATCACCCCAGAGTGAGAACGGTTTTCATTATGAGTTAGTGTTCCATCCATGAACACCACAACGCATCTGCGCGCACTCGCCCTGACGGCCACCGCAGCCGTCGCCCTCTCCGCCTGCGGCAACTCGACGCCGTCCGCCGGGTCATCGAAAACCTCGACGCCGTCATCGACCACCGCGACGGCGCCCGTCGGCAGCAACGAGAAGGAGACCGCCACCGTCAACCCGCGCGTGCTCCTCTCGCACGACCAGGGCCTCACGCTGCTCGACGCCGAGACCGGCAAGACGCTCAAGGAGACGAAGAAGCCTGGCTTCCTGCGCCTGTCGAACGCCGGGGACGGTCGGCACGTCATGGTGAGCGACGCCGACGTCTTCCGCGTCTTCGACGTGGGAATCAGCAGCCAGCCCCACGGCGACCACAAGCACAACTACACGTACGAGCCCGGCCTCGCCGAGCGGACGTTTGCCGCGCCGAAGGCCGGCCACGTCGTGCCACACGCCGGCAAGGTGTCGCTGTTCTCCGACGGCGCGGGCACGATCCAGACGCTCGACGCCGACCAGGTCGGCTCGAAGACCGTCGAACCGCACACGGCGAAGACGAAGGCCCCGCACCACGGTGTCGCCATCGCGCTGCCCGACGGCACGATGGTGCACACCGAAGGCACGAAGGACGCGCGCAAGAGCATCGTCGCGACGAAGAACGGCAAGGAGATCGCCCGCACCGACGACTGCGAGGGCGTCCACGGCGAGGCGGCACCGCACTCCGAGGGCGACGACGTCGCCGTGTTCGGCTGCGAGAGCGGCCCCGTCGTCTACCGCGACGGCGACTTCCACAAGGTGAAGGTGAGCGGGTACGTGCGCAACGGCAACCTGGCCGGCTCGCACGAGTCGCCCATCGTGCTCGGCGACCACAAGACGAAGAAGATCGACGACGAGAACGCCGAGGCCGAGCACCCGACGAAGGTGGCGCTCATCGACTCGCGCAACGATTCACTCACCACGGTCGAGCTGGGCTCGTCGTACTGGTTCCGCTCCCTTGCGCGCGGCCCGGAGGGTGAGGGGCTCGTGCTGACGTACGACGGCAAGGTCAACGTCATCGACGTCGAGACCGGCAAGGTGACCAAGCGCATCGACGCGATCAAGCCCTGGAAGGAGAAGAAGGACTGGCAGGAGCCCGGCCCGGCCATCAAGGTCGCCGGCGACAAGGCCTACGTCACGGACGCGGAGAACAAGGAACTCGTCGTCATCGACCTCGAAAGCGGCAAGGTCGCCAAGCGCATCTCGCTCGCGAACACTCCGGTCGAGATGGCTGTAGTCGACGGTGTCGCCGAGGCGCCGGCCCACAAGGAAGCACACGAGGGCCACGCGCACTGACGGGCGGCGCCGGCCGGTGATCCGTCCGCTGGCTCGGGACGAACTGGGGTCGTCCCGAGCCGGCGCCGGTCACCTGGCACTCACCCAGCGAGGAACTCGATGGCCTGACCGTGCGGCCCGACGAGGGCGCGGGCGACCCCGTCGACCGCAAGAACGAAGCGCCCCGCCGGCACCTCAACGCCCTCCGGCACCGTCTCCGCAATGCCTGGCATGACGCCCGGGCCCTCGTTGCTGATCCACGTGAAACCACCCGGCCGCGAGGCGATTTCACGCATCCGGTCGGCGAACTCGGCTCGGGTGGCCTCGTCGGTGTACGCGAGCACGGCGGAGTGGAACAGCACGAGAGGAAGCTCGTCTGGCACCTGGCGCAGCAGCTCGTCGAGGTCGTCGACGACGTCACCCCTCACGACAACCGGCCGCTCGCCGGGGTGCGTGCCGAGGTGGCCGCGCACCGTGGCGATGCACCCGCGCAGTCGCTCGGCCCGCGTCGTCTGCCCGGGCCAGACGAGCGCCTCGAGCCAGCGAGCGTTGTCGCGCGCCTTCGCGGAATCGCTGAGGACGTCGAGGGGGTTGAGGTCGAGGCCGCCGCGCCAGGCGACGAGGGGTAGGCCCATCGGGAGGTCGAACTGCGCCCCGGACACTGCGGTCGCGAGTTCAGGCGAACCCGCACCGACGCGATCGGCAACCCCGTCGGCCGCATCGAAGCGGTAGGCATAGAGGTCGGGGAAGAGCGCCAGCCCCGCCGAGCAACCCACCTCGACGAGAGCGATCGGACGACCCTGAGCCGCCTCGACGACGAAGGGCAGGAGGGTGGCGCAGCGTCCGGCTTCGTTGGTCTGCGTGGCGCGCCCACGGACGACGCGCTCGACGGCGTCCCAATGTTCGACCATCCACGTGACGAAGGCATCCGCGCCGGTTTCGGGCGCATTCAGGTAGCGCGCCGCACCGAGCACGAGGTTGGGCTGACGCTTGGCGGCAGGGAGCGTTTCGATGCGTGCGAGCAAGGTGTCGTCGCGAGCGATCGCACCCGAAACTTCCTCGTAGAGAGGAGAATTGCCGCGAGCTTCTCGTTCACCGAAGCGGGCGTAGGCAAGGCGCGTCTCGGCTTCCAGGCCTGTCATCTGCGTGATGCCCTGCCGCTGCGCGTCCGCCTCACTCACGTGCACTCTCGTGGCCTCGGGCCGCTGACCGTCCATGGTGAACCTCCTCCGTTTCCCTGATCGTGCACCCGCAGACCTGGACGATCCAGATCCGCCATCGCGCAAGAAGGGCGCTTCTTGCCGCCGGAGCAACGCCGTGTGGGCGGCGCCTCAGACAGGGTGACTTCTGGCAGAGGGGCTGATAGCGGCGGCGCGCGGCCGGCGTGGGCACCCTGCCTTGAAGATGCGGGCGCCGTCACCCCCAGCGACCCATACGGCGACGAGTCTCCAGCTGCGACACGGAGAGCCCACCGCGGCGTCCCGCAAAGGGGATGCCCCGACGACCCGTGCGAGCCACACTGGTCGCATGCTGCCTCGGAAGGTCCCTACGATGGAGTCTGGGCGGGTGCGCCTGCGTCCGTGGCGACTGGACGACGTCGGGGTCGTCCAGTCCGTCGCCGACGATCCACTCATCCCCCTCATCACGAGTGTGCCGGCATCGGGAACGCTCGCGGATGCCGAGGCTTTCGTTCGCCGTCAGCAGGGCCGTCTCGACAGGGGCGTCGGTTACGCCTTCGCCATCGCGCTGCGCGAAACCGACGAGGCAGTGGGGCACATCGGACTGTGGACCCAGCATCTCAACGAGGGCCGTGCGACGACCGGCTACTGGATGGCTCCCTCTCACCGTGGCAGCGGTCTGCTCACGGAAGCCCTTGGGGTACTGAAGGATTGGGCTATGGCACATGAGGAGATCGCCCGACTCGACCTTTTCGTCGAGCCGTGGAACGAGGGCTCTTGGCGCGCCGCTGAGACGTGCGGGTTCGTGCGCGAGGGACTCCTGCGCAACTGGCAGCGTGTGGGCGACGAGCCGAAGGACATGTTCGCCTACGCGATCACACGCTGAGCGAGCCTTTCCGGGACGCTGGATGGCTTGTTCGGCCGAAGATGCTGCAAACGTTCAACGCATCTTCGGCCAAACGCGCCACCCTCGTCGCGCCCCCTCGAATCGTGCTGCCGACGCTTGGTGTGATTGACTCCTCGTAGAGCGAGCAGCCGATGACGCACTCAGCGCCCGCCCCGCTCACGATCCCCTTCCGCGCACCGCGCGATCTCGGATCACGTCACATCACCGCTGGGACCACTCGTACCGCGAACCCGCGACGCCGCGACTGCCCAGCCCACTCGAAGGATTTTCGAATGACTGTTGCCAACCCGTTCAGCCTCACCGTCGTCACGACCGCCGAGACGGCGGACGCTGGTCGCGAAGCCGCGATCACCCCCGTCACGCCGTACGACACTCTCTGTGCGGACGCCACCCGCCCGGCCGCGTTCAACCTCACGTTCCGCGAGCCCACCGCCGCCTGAGCAGCATCCCGCAAGACACAGCAGGGCCGGTCACACCTCAGGTGTGACCGGCCCTGCTGTCGATCAGGAACGGATCTGCTTCCACAGCTCGGCGTTGTGCTCGTTCATTGCCCAGACGCCGCCGGCCGTGCGGATGGGCCAACGCACGTCGTCGCCGACCCGGCCGCGCATCCAGCGCGTCACGGCCCCGAAGCGGTTCTGGAGGGTGAGGCCCTTCTCGCCGAGCTGTTCGCCGATCTCCCCGATCGTCATCGAGGTCGGTGAGGCATCGGCGAGCAGTGTGAGCACGTCCGCGAAGCTCCGGACGGACGAGGCATCCGAGTCGGCGATGAGCTGCAGATCGTCGAATGACCAGTCGCGGCCGGCTTCGTCGTCACGCTCATCCACCGCAGGCTTCTCGGCCTTTGCCGGGCTCGCCTGGTGCTCCGCGATGAGCCGGTAGACAGCGGGAACGAGTTCCTCGGGAACCGGAACGGTGATGTAGGTGGTCATGGCACGCACTCCTCGAGCGCTAGGTGTGGGCGTCCTGGTGGGCACTCATGACACGAGACTATATTAAGACTCTTGCAAGTGTCGACAAGAGTCTTGGTTGGTTCTCTCTCTGTTACTCAATCTTCGTCCGAGTCCCGGGTATAGGCAGCGGCACGAGTGATGTCGTCCTCCTCGAGACCGGCGCCGACGGCACCACCGAGCGTCGCGAGCGACGCCGTCATCCACGCGATGTCGACGATGCGGGAGACGCCCCACTCCTGGTCCGAGAGCTGTTTGAACGACGCAGCGTCGAGCAGGAGGAACGCAGCTGCGAGCGCCAGCACGAACACCGCGAAGTAGAACACGCTCACGCCGATCGTCATCGTCAGCACGGTGGCGACGTTGAACAGGGTCACCTGTTCGCGCTCACCGCGGCGGCGCGGCTTCTCCCACAGGCGTGCGCCGACGATGAGCGAGGCCGTCACGGCCGCGATCGCGATGAGCGACAGCAAACCGAGCCGGAACGGGCCGTAGTTGCTCGCCAGCACCCAGATGTCGGGCGTGATGAGCATGAGCGCGCCGGCGGCCGCCGTCACGGCGATGAGCTGGGTGAGCCGGAGCGCCAGCGTCAGCGGACGGTTGGCGCGCACCAATCCCAGCAGGACGCCGACGTTGCCGCCGAGGACGCGCGCCGCGAACTGCGCGGGGTTCTCACCCTCGTGGGCCTCGGTGTCCTCGGCACGCTGCCACGCACGGCGCACGATGTCATCGACGGAGTCGTCGCCGTCGAAGTCGAGGATCTCCTCGACGAGGCGCAGACACGCCTTGCGGACCTTCCCGGCAACCTGCACCACGCCCAGGGCCGGCACGACGACGAGGCCGACACCGTGCACCGGGGAGAGCTTCGTCTGGACGACGCGGCGCCCGTCCTTGAGCGGCAGGTCGGTGAGGACGAGCACGAGATCCCAGTTCTCGTCGAGCATCCGATCGCGCGCGGTCTCCATGAGGTCCAGCGGTGTGACGGGCGGTTCCTCGAGTCGGTCATCGACGACGACGAGGTTCCAGTCGATCTGCCCGTATCGCTGCGACAGTTCGGCCCTGATGTCGTCACCCACGGTCTCGTGGGCCAGCGACTTCACGCCCGGGGAGACCACGACGCCGACGTCGAGGCGTGGTCGGTTCCCGTTCTGCGCGGTGGCGTGCTGGCCGGCCGAGACAGCGTCGGTGGATTGCTTGGGTACTGAGGCCGTCGCGTCCACTGCTGACCCTGGGACCTCGTGGCCGGGAACGACGGCCCGATCGCCGTCGACACGATGCGGAGCCGGTCCGTCAGCCGCAGCGTTCTGCGGTACGGCAACAGTGGCGTCCTGTGGCTGGTCAACGCGAGGAATCTCGCCAGCGCTCTCCGTGAAGAAACGATCGCCCAGGCTCGCCCCGCGTGGTGCGTCCCCACCACCGTCGGAGTGCTCGCGCAAATCGTGAACGGGGAGGGCCTGTGTCGCGTCGTCGTGACCCCCCACGTGGTCGCCGAGACGCGTGGCGCCGCGAGGCGTTCGACGCCCGTCCTGTGATTCGTTCATCCGCACATTGTTCCCCGGCGTCCGTCGAGGCCCAAGCGCGCCCGCTTGCACCGATCAACGCCCACCGTTGGGAGTTCTGCACCGACCCAGCGATGCCGTCACCGCAGAACGCACGATTTTGGGAGTTTTGCACCGAACCGGTGATGCGGTCGACGTAGAAGTCACCATCTTGGGAGTTCCCCAGCGACCCGACGACGAACGACGGACCCGGACGCGTGCAAGCGTCCGGGTCCGTCGTGAGAAGTCGGCCGTAGAGGCATCGAGTGCCCTCGGGTGCGAGATGATCGCGCCCCAGGTCAGTGGTCGATGGCCTCCGCGACGCCGTGCCCCGTGAGGGAACGCACCTCCATCTCGGCGTGCTTGGCCTCGTCGTACTCCTTCGATGTCAACGTGCCGATGATGCCGAGCGCGAAACCGACGGGAATGGAGATGAGACCGGGGTTGTCGAGCGGGAACCACTGGAAGTCGATGCTCTTGGGAAGCATCGCGAGGTTCTTGCCGGTGACCGGGTCGACCTTTCCGGAGACGACGGGCGAGAAGATGATGAGGCCGAGAGCGGTGCCGAGGCCGCCGTAGATCGACCACAGCGCGCCGCGCGTGTTGAACCGCTTCCAGAACAGCGAGTAGAGGATCGTCGGCAGGTTCGCGGACGCCGCGACGGCGAAGGCGAGGGCGACGAGGAACGCGACGTTCTGGTCCTTGGCGAGCATGCCGCCACCGACGGCGATGGCGCCACCGACGAGGGCTGCGATGCGGGCGACCTTGACCTCGTCCTCCTGCGACGCCTGGCCGCGCTTCCACACCTGGTTGTACAGGTCGTGGGCGAACGTGGCGGACGTCGTGATCGTCAGACCGGCGACGACGGCGAGGATCGTGGCGAACGCGATGCCGGAGACGATGCCGAGCAGCGGCGACCCACCGAGTTCATACGCGAGCAGCGGTGCGGCGGCGTTGGCCTTACCGGGTGCGGCGTTGATCTTCTCCGGGCCGACGAGGGCGCCGGCGCCGAAACCGATGACGAGCGTCAGCAGGTAGAAGCCACCGATGAGCCAGATGGCCCACTCGACGCTCTTACGGGCCTGGCGTGACGTCGGCACCGTGTAGAAGCGCTGAAGGACGTGGGGCAGACCGGCCGTACCGAGCACGAGCGCGAGCGACAGCGAGATGAAGTCGATCTTCGTCGTCGTGGTCTTGCCGTACTTGAGGCCCGGCTCAAGGAGCTTCTCGCCGGCCTTCGGGTTCTCCTTGACGGCGGCGTCGAAGAGGCCGGAGAGGCTGAAGCCGTACTTGCCGAGCACCCAGAAGGTCATGATCGCGGCGGCGGCGATGAGCAGCACGGCCTTGATCATCTGCACCCAGGTGGTGCCCTTCATTCCGCCGATCATGACGTACATGACCATGACGACGCCGACGACGGCGATGACGAGGTTCTGCGCTGCGCTGCCCGAGATACCGAGGAGCAGGCTGACGAGACCACCGGCACCGGCCATCTGCGCGAGCAGGTAGAAGAACGACACGGCGAGCGCCGACGACGCAGCGGCCATACGGACCGGGCGCTGCTTGAGGCGGTAGCTCAGGACGTCGGCCATCGTGAAGCGGCCGGTGTTGCGCATGAGCTCGGCGACGAGCAGGAGCGCAACCAGCCAGGCGACGAGGAAGCCGATGGAGTAGAGGAAGCCGTCGTATCCCTGCAGGGCGATGGCGCCGGCGATGCCGAGGAAGCTGGCTGCCGAGAGGTAGTCACCGGCGATGGCGATGCCGTTCTGCTTGCCCGAGAACGCGGCGCCACCGGTGTACATCTCTCCGGCGGTCTTCTTGCCGGCGGAGACCTTGATGACGATGCCGAGCGTCGCGACGACGAACAGCACGAAGATGCCGATGTTGAGCGCCGGGTTGCCGACCGTGTTGTCGGCCGCAGGCATGAGTGCGGTGAACATCAGTGGCTCGCCTCCCCGTCGAGTCGTGCTCCGACGGCGTCGGCGCGCGGGTCGAGCTCACGCCCGGCCCATCGTGAGTACGCGAGCGTGATCGCGAAGGTCGTGACGAACTGCCCGAGCCCCATGAGGAGGCCGATGTTGATGTTGCCGAACACCTTGGTACCCATGAAGCCGGGCGCGAAGATCGACAGCAGGACGTACACGAAGTACCAGACGAGGAAGAACGCCGTCACGGGGAAGACGAACTTGCGGAACGTCGTACGCAGATCCTGAAACTCCGCGCTCTGCTGCACGGCGAGGTATCGCCGCGCCGCGGCGTCGTGGTCGACGGGCTTGTCGACCACGGGTTCGGACGAACGATCCAGCTGCTCGTCCGGCTCATGTGGCGTACTCACGTGAGCCCCTTTCCCCCGGACGCCTCGGGCGCGGGAACGATGTGTTGTGAATCACACCTTGGCGTGTCGGACAAACCATACGGAGGACGGACTCACGTGAGGGTCGCATCGCGACCTACTTGCCAGTGTCAATCGGATTGTGATGTTCGGAGCCCGCCCTTGCCGGGGCGGCCCGGTCATGCGCGGCGGCGGCAACACGACGCTGCGGCAAGCCCTGCACTGCGGCGAATGCCTCCCCAATCCTGGCGGGCATCTGCGCCTGCTGCGCCAGTAGGCTGGGCACATGAGGACGGGGCGGGCACGACGAGCCCAACGGTGGTTCGCCGACGAGGAACGACGAAAGATCAGCACAACCTTCGACGATCGCGAGACCGAGCCGTCGAGGGTTCTCAACGCAGCCATCGCCCTGGCGCTCGCACCCGAGGCGCGGCGCGTCCTGGACGTCGGGTGCGGGGGTGGGGAGATGCTCGGTTCGATCCGCAGACTCGACGCGACCCTCCACCTCGTCGGCATCGACCCGGTCGAGAGCGCCGTCGCCGAGGCTCGCCGACGTTTCGGGGCTGACGCCCGCGCCACCTTTGCCGTCGCCGCCGCCGAAGACCTCGAGGATCTGGAGCATCCGGTCGACTTGGCCGTCAGCCACCTCAACCTGGGCTTGTGGAGTGAACCACTGCGTGGCCTGACCCGAGTCATGAGCCACCTCGCGCCGGGAGGCGTGCTCTTCGTCGTCGATGTCGCCGAGGCCCGGACGTCGGCCGACACGGAGGCGTTCCTCGCTCTTGCTCGCACCGACGACGAACGGGAGTACCTGAGCGACCAGCTCGCGGCTGGTTTCGAGCCCCGTCAACTCGAGGATCTCCTGCACGCTGCAGCCGACGAGGCCCGGCGAAAGGTTGATGTCCACGTCGGCCGGGGTGGCCTCGCAGGCTTCGCCTACGACGACGCGCGCGCGGGCGAACTCTTCGCCGCTTCGGCCGTTCGAGAAGCCCTACAAGCCTTCTCCTCCGGTGACTCCACGGCCAACGCGGTGGTGAGCGCGGTGGTCAACGTCCGATGACCGCCACACCCCACTTCCTCTCGACGCAGGATCTCGAACGATGGATCAAACTGCGTTCGGTCCTCCTCGTCCTTCTCACCGCTTTGGCGGTGTGGGAGGCGGGCTGGCCGATGGCGATCGCGCCCGTCTGCGGCGCGGCACTGTTCGCGCTCCTCGGCAGGGAAGGGGTTCCCCGGATTCCGGTGACGATCGCGGCCTTGGCGCTGATCGGGCTCGGCTCTCCCGTCGTCGCGCTGTTCCTGCCCGTCGCCGTCGCGGAGACCTTCTGGGCGTTGCCCCTGCGACAAGCCGTCGTCACGGTCACGGTGGTGTTCGGGGTCGCGTTGGTGTCCATCTTCACTCACGCCGCGTCACCTCACGCCTGGGCCCTCGCCCCGCTTGCTCTCGGTTACCTGCTCAGCATCGCCGCTGCGGTGTGGATCTCCCAGATCCTGGAGGTGACGAAGCAACGGACCGAAGCGCTCGAGGAGTTGCGACGCTCGCAGAAGGAACTGGCCGAGCTGAGTCGGATCGCGGGCATCGAAGCCGAACGTGCCCGCATTGCTCAGGAGGTGCACGACGGTGTAACGCAGCGTCTGGCGCTCATCCGAATGCTGCTCGACTCCGCGTCCGATGCCCGAACGGCGGCTGACGACGCCCGGCAGCGGACGCATCTGGCGTACGTCGAGTCGGGGGAAAGTCTCAAGGAACTTCGGTCGCTTCTCGCCCGAACGGACACCGACGAGGCTCCGGACAACGACGCGGAGTTCGCGCGAGGTGTCCGAGCGGCGGCGGCCAGCGTCACTGCAGCCTCCGGCCTGAGCGTCGAAACCGACTTCGCACAGTTCCGTCACGGTGAGGAACTCCCCCTTCGTCTGCGCAGCACGGCCACGGCCTTCATCCGAACAGCACTCACGAACACCGTCGAACACTCCGGAGCCGACCGAGCACGCATTACTGTGCTCAGCACCGCTGATCACATCGTGGTGCGCGTGGAGGACGACGGCGTCGGCATGCCACCCACCACCGTGGCGCGGCCGGGGCCGGGACACGGTTTCGGGCTACGCAGCAGCAGGGAGCGGATCGAAGGCCTCGGAGGCCGCCTCAGCATCGGGGAATCCACCGACGGCGGTGCCCTGGTCGAAGCCGAGTTCCCCCTCGTCGGCACGTCAGAATCGGAGCGCTCATGAGTGTGCGAGTCGTCATCGTCGACGATCACGGCTTCGTCTCGTCCGGCTTGGCACTGCTGTTGAACAGCGGCGACGCGGTCGAGGTGGTGGCCACCCTCGACGACCCCCGTGACGTGCCCGAGGCCCTCACCGCACATCGCCCCGATGTCCTGGTCACGGACATGGCGATGCCCCGGATGAGCGGTGACGAACTCATCGCGAGCCTCCGGGAACATCCGCACGCCCCGCCGGCGGTCGTTCTTTCCGCCCTCACCTCGTGCGAGGCGATCGCGGCGGCATTTCGCGCGGGTGCGGTCAACTACGTGTTCAAGGACGCACCCCTGGCGCAGATCGCCAAGGTTCTGGTGGACGCCGCAAACGGCACGTCGACCTATTCGCCGGAGGTCACGTCTGCACTTGCCACCCAGTTCGTTCACGAAGCGCCCGGCCCACCCGTCGAGCTCAGCAGCCGGGAACGCGAGATCCTCACCCTCGTCTCCAAGGGCCTGACCAACCGTCAGGTCTGCCGCACGCTCAGCATTTCCGAGGCGACGGTCAAGACCTATCTCTCGCGCTGCTACACCAAACTCGAGGTGAACGATCGGGCGTCGGCTGTGCGCGTCGCGCTCGAGAAGAACCTCCTCGACGACTAGGCCGGCCAGGCAGACGACGGTTCCGAGGCCAGGCCCTGGGCCTCGTGCCCGGTAGCACGACACCGCTCGAGCACGATGTTGTGGCCGGCATGAACGGCGATCGCCGCCGGAAGGCCCAACCGAGCAGCGAAGTGGAACACCGTCCCCGTCAGCAGGTGGTAAGGCCACCGACGCGGGTCCCGGGGGGCGTGCAGCAGCGCGAATGGCACCACTGCCCACAGACGGTGTCTGCGCCACAGCATCTCCTCGGCGACGGCGACCTGGGCGGTCGTGACTACCGCTGATTCTCGTCCGGGCCGCGCCCCCAGCTGAGCCATGGTGCCCATGCCGAGCCACCATCCCCCCTTGGCTCCCTCCCGCGATGCCATCCAGGCCAGGACGACGGTGGCCATGTCGTAGACGCGGCCACTGACGTGCGGATCACGCAGGCGCCGACCCCGTTCGCCAGCCGCTGCTCGCCTCAGTAGCCACGGCAGAGCGAAGTGGGCTGCCGTGGCGGCACCCCACGGCGGGGTCACTGGCCCCGACCGACCGGCACGAGGTACAGCGGAACCTCGTCGACACCGCAGAATCCCAGTGTGCCGTTGACCTCGTCGTCGCAGAATCCGCCCAGAGGACGGGCCGCCAAGTCCATGGCCGAAGCCGTGAGGAGCAAGGTCTGGCACAGATGGCCAGCCTCCATCAGAGCAAATCGCACAGCGCGGTGGCCGTACTTGAAGCGGGAGCGCCACGGCATCATCGACACCACGATCGTCACGGCTGCGTTGTCGATCATGTCCTCCTGCAGGGCAGCACGCGCCAGGGCTGCGTGATCCACCTCGCTGATTCTGGTGAGGCTCGCATTCCCGGCGTCGGGCATCTCGACGTGGAACAGGCCCGGTTCCAGTGCCTCAACTCGGCGAACCACCACCCACAGTTCGAGCGGAAACAGCGCCCCCGCCGACGGCGTGGCCCGTCGCGGCTGTGTGCCCGATGCCGGTCCGGTGCCGGGGCGCGGCTCCCACGCCAACCGCAATAGGGTGGCCAACTCCGTAAGAGTGAGTTCTTCGTCCGCGAACCCGTCCGCGCTGGAACGGCGATCCAGGGCGTCGGCAACGCTCGTCTCGACCTTCATCGGAGCAGGCAGTTCGGTCCTGGCGCGAGAGACGTGGCGCTGTCCGGCACGAGCGATGATCGGGTGCATCTCCGGGGTCGTCTGCAACATCCGGACACCCGGCGCGTCCCAACTCATCGCGTCACGCCGGATCTTCGTGGCCTCGACGAAGTCCTCTGCCGGGTCACCAGGCGCCGGCACTTCGCCGTAGACGACGTCAACGAGATTTGCTCCGTGAACGGAATCGGTGATCATGGCTTCCTCCTCAGGGAAACGGGTGCGGCCAGGGGTTGAGATCGTCGAACGTCAGCTTTCTGGGCGACAACCCGACCTCGAAGGCGCGCTCATAGAGCCGTCGGCCACCGAGCATGCGCCCCGCGTACCCCGAGTCAAGAGCGCTCAGCGCGGGTGCGATCACCTTCGCGACGACCAGGCCCGCCTCTCGAACGTCCGGGCTGGTGAGGTCACAGGCCGCGCACCGCACACCCTGATCACGCAGGCGCCGGGCGATCTCGTCGATCGCGCCGCCCGGTGAAGCGTCCGGAACGGCGGGGAGATCTTCGAGTCCGACACGCTCGGACGAAGCATCGAGAAAGGCCGCTGCGGCAATGCTCTTCGGGTGCAAGGACAGGCGCACGTGGTCGTCGAAATCCGCGACCTGTTCGAAGCCGGCGCCAGGATCGATCACTGCACCCTCACGCTGTTCTGCCTTGGACCACGTCCGCGTCTGGAAGGCCTCGATCATGGCCTTACGAGCTGCCGTCAACGCGGAGGTCGAGCAGGCGGCTCCGAGGGCCAGCGGAGCAACGTCATTGTGCGGATTGCGCACGAGCGCGAGAACCACAGGCACGTCGACGAGGCGGCTCAGATCGACGAGGGAGACAGCGAGTCCTGTGGGCTCGACGTGACGCGCCATGAACTCACGAAGGCTCGCAGACGAATCGGGGTCGATGAGGGGCAGGCTGTGACGCCCGTACCAGGTCGCCATGAAAGCGTCGCGTTCCACGACCTCGAGCAAGCCCGACAACACGGCTTCCTCCCAGGTACATCCACACGCCATGCCGTTACTCGTCGAGTAGCCGATGCGGTTGTCGTCGAGCGCGGTGTTGGCCAGGAACATCAGTTGAGCAGGCACCTCGAGGGGGCTGCCGACCGCGAGGTCGACACCACGCAACCACGCGAGGGAGGTCGACGCAGTGAAGGGCGAGTAGGCGAAGCCCTCGACCGTGAACTGTTCAGGCGCGAAAGGGGTGAACTCCTCGGGGCGAACGTGGTCCACACCTTCGGCGTCGAGCTGCGCACTGGTCGCCCGCCGCAGCGTCGTCGTGTCGATGTACGCCCCGCTGTAACGTTCAACCGTCTCCCCGATCGCGGCGGCACGCGCCTGCCGAGGGTCTGCCGCCCCGCCCCCGTTCAGTTCGTTGCATGCTGCTCCCAGGAGCCACCTCGAATCACAGGCCTGCGCTCCGACGCCCGACATCCGAATGTCGTCGACGTCGTGGAGCTGAGCGAACAGCCTGGACGTCAGCCCCACCAAGGGTGAGGCCAGATGATCGAGCCTGGCCCAACCGGCTTCTCGGTCGGTCCACCTGCTGGTCGGGTCGGGCCGTCGCGGCTCCCGCCGGGCGTCAGCGGCGTCGACTTCCGGCGAGGGGTCGGTATCCACACGCTGGAGAATGTCCGTCATTGCGAGACACCCCCGTGGTGCCACACCTGCGGAAGTCCGCGCTGGGCCGTGGGGGAACAGTCGGGGCAGCGCGGCACGCGCAGGACCTTGTGCTCCGTGACCTTGACGCCGGGGTGGCTCCTCTCCAGCGCGGCCAGCCCGCCGGGGCACGACATCGTCGAATGATCGCCCAGAGCAATGCGTTCGGTGACCTTCTCGACGGCGAGCGCGGCAACGAACCAACTCAATCCCACCATGTCGGTCGGCATGGGGCTCATCGCAACGGGCTCCGCCCCCGCCAGGTCTTCGATGACGCGTCGATCCGGGAAATTGGCCGCGCGCCTGAGCCGGTAGCACCGCAGGCAGGCAGACGAGTGAGGGCGAATGTACGGCCCGACGACAGAGTGGCCCGCATCGTCGAGGACGACCGGAAGCCACGGCAGGCCCGTCTCGAGGGCCCAGGTGTTGTGCTCCGTCAGAAGGACATCGTCCACGGAACCGGCGACCACGACGGCCGGAGCCACGGAGCCTTCGATCTGTGCGCAGGCGCGAGCCTCACGTCCGTCGTCCGTGACCCCCACCCCGCTGTCCTCGAGAATTGAGCGGACACGAGCCGCGAGCGGGTGCTTTCCGAGGACGGGGACGACAGATTCTCGAAGCGCCGCATCGACATCACGCAGAGGATGCACCTGGCCCGAACGCTGCCACAACAAACGAGCGCTGGGTGATGCCTGCGTCATCCCCTCCTCCACGCTGACGAGGCCGGATTCACGCAGCAGTTCGACGAGGGAGGACCATGCCGGCGAGTCCGTCGGCATGGTCGGCAGGACACCGTCGTCACTGCCCGCGAGCAGGGATTCAACGAGGTGGACCATGTCGTCGCCCGAGATGGTCCAAGCCTGGTCTCCCGACCGAACGACGAGCTTCTCACCATGGCGCAGTACGGACGTACCGGGCGCGAGCGTGGGGGCACTCATCGCGCGTCCTTCCGGGCGCCGAGGGCCGTGAAGACGAAGATTGCCAGGCCGAGCGCGAGTCCGATGCCGCCCGCCGTGAGTGCCTTTCCGACGTTTTCTGTCGTCATCCAGACGGCTCCCGCCCCGAGAAGGCTGAGCACGAGGGCAATAATGATCGGTCCGATGAACGTTTTCACGGTGTTCTCCTTCACTTCGAGGTGGTGTGGGGAGCGTGCCAACCGGTCGGCTCCCGCTTCAGAGCCTGGGTGAGGGTTCGGGCGCCGAGTTCGCTGTTCGACGCCGTCCGTCCGGCCCAGCGTTGATGACCGACGAAGACCGAAGCCGCCGAGCGGCCGAAGACGGCCGACAATCGATCGACAAGGACATTCGCCTCGACCGGGACAATCTGTGGTGCGCGAACGCCCATACGAGCCGCTCGCTGCACGAGCGCTTCGTCAGCCGTTCCCGCCGTTGCGCCCGCGAGGTCGAACACCGACCCATCGGGTGCGGATGCGCTCGCGCGCACGACCTCCAGCACGTCCTGGGCGCGCAACCAGGCGATCGGTTCGTCGCCGTAGGCGTGATGGACCGGCTGATGGGCGCGCAGTGGCTCGTCGTAAACGCTCAGGTCATCGAAGACCGGAGCGAGACGTAGGGTGATCGCTCGGCGCAGGAGCGAACGCGCCTCGTCCTCGCGGGCGGCGAGATCTCGTTCGTAGTCGCTGAGGTCACGTCGGCCGCAGAGACCGATGCTCGAGAGAAGAACCACACGTTCTCCGCTGGCGGCGGCCTCGTGCACGCCGGTGCGCCACTCCTCACCGATGCTCCACAGGTCGAGCACCTGACCGATGTCCACGCCTGAGTTCACTTCACGCAAACTCGCGCGCTGCGTTCGTAGCATCGAGTCTCACCTCCGCTTCATCGGCGCCCAGGTGAAGAGACGCACGGCCAGAGCACCCGCCACGAGTGCCCAGATGCCTCCCACCGCCACAGCCGCCAGCAGGTCGGTGGACGTCGCCGTACCGGCGTAGGCGTCGACGCCCAGTTCGACACTTCGCGTGAAGGGTAGGTAGCGAGCTACGTTCTCGAACCACTGCGGCGTCGAGTCGAGAGGGAAGAACACTCCGGAAGCGAGCATCAGGGGCAAGCCGATGGCGTTGGCGATCGGTGCGGCGGCCGTCTCACTGCGAATCATCACGGTGCACAGCACTCCGAGAGCGCTACCTACAGCCAATGTCAGGAGCACGGCCACGACGAGCATGCCCACCTGCTGAACCGCCGCGTCGTACACGATCAGACCGACGATCCCCAGCACCACGCAGGTCGTCAGCGCCACGAGCCCGGCCGCCACGATGCGTGAACCGAGGTACGAACTTCGAGGAAGTGGTGTGACGAGTACACGTTTCAGTTGCCCGTACTCGCGAAGGTAGGTGAGAGTCACCGCGAGATTCGTCAGTGTCCCCGAGGCAACCGCAAGCGCCATTGTGGCCGGCACGTAGTAGTCAGCCGCTTTCGCCGCGTCATCGCTCGTGGCGGCGAAGGCGACGAGGAAAAGCAGCGGTAGAGCCAGCGTGAAGAAGACTGCGGCGGGGTTGCGCAACTGCTGCAGGATGTCCCAGCGCAACTGCGAGACCATGCCCCCGAGCCCCGTCGGGACGTGGCGTTCCGCGCGCCTGTCCCGGGTACGTTCGGCTCCGTATGCACTCATCGCAATGCCTCCGTTCGGCGTGAGAGGTGAAGGTAGACGTCTTCGAATGTGGGCTCGGCCCCCCGGAAGCCCGTGACACCCTCACCGAAGTCTGCGGTCAGGGATCGGACGGTCCCTTCGGCGACGATTCGTCCAGCGCGAAGAACGGCCACGTGGTCAGCGAGTCGTTCCACCTCAGTCATGTCGTGACTCGTGAGCAGGATGCTCTGACCGCACTCGCGAAGGTCGAGCAACATGCTCCAGATCTCGCGTCGAGCGTCCGGGTCGAGGCCGGTCGTCGGTTCGTCCAGAAAGAGCACCTCGGGCCGACCGAGCATGGCGGCCGCGAGGTCGAGGCGACGGCGCTCACCACCGGAGAGCTTGTGCACCCTGCGATCGGCCACATGGGTCAGGCCCACTGATTCCAGTGCCGACTCACGAGACCTCGGCGTGCTGTACCAGGAACGCGACATGTCGATGAACTCGGCCACGCTCAGATCGGCGTCCAACCTGGTGTCCTGCAGCACCACTCCGATTCGGTCCCGCCACTCGGCGGGAGCACGCCACGGGTCACGACCGAGCACCTCGACCGTGCCGGCGTCCGGTCGAGCAAAACCTTCCAGCAGATCGACCAGCGTGGTCTTACCCGCTCCGTTCGGACCGAGCAGGGCGGTGATCCGACCGCGCGGGACGGTGAGCGTCACGTGGTCCAACGCGACCGTCCGCTCGTACTGCACGACGACATCCCGGACTTCGATGACAGGACGGTTGGGGGTGGTCATGGGCTCTCTCCTTCGACCGTGTTCTCGCCACGAGGGCGATGAGCTGGCGGGTGACGGTGGGGTGCCCGGAGGCCCGGGCCCCCCACCGTCACTCTGATGCCGAACGTCACATCTGGACGCAACCGACGCAGCACGTCGAGGAAGACGACGAACAGCGAGCCGCCGTCGGCTCGAAGAAGACGGCGGACGACCCGAAGGCTTCGACCTGAGCGTCAGAGACAGCGGACTCGATGGCGGTAGCGGTGAACTGCATGACTTCTCCTTCTGTGTGTGCACATGTGAGGCGTCATCCCCACAGCCAATGGCCTGAATGCCTCGGCACTGACAGCGTTACTCGCGAAATCCGCCGAATGAAGAGCTGGGGAGCGACAGGCGACCATCGGGGGACAGACATGTCCCCCACTTGGTGGACACGCCGCGTCCACCCGTCGGCGTACTCGCCGGTCAGCGCCCGTGGTTCCCCTCTTGCCCCTGGTCCCGCTCATGACGTTCGGAGCGGCCCCTCACCCGAACGCGACACGCCGAGCCTGGTTTGCACGAACATCCAGCGTTCGTAGACTCGGTGGTATATGGGTGAGGACGAGCCGTACTGGTACGACGACGAATACGACGATGAGTCCGAGAACGAAGAGGCTGATCGTTCCCGTCAGCGCGCCTTCGTCGGGGTCGTGACGGCGGCCGTCGTCGGCTCCGTGGCGCTCGTGGGGGCCACCCTCTTCGCGAAGCAGTTCGAGGATGGCCGCGACGGCGACGAACTGCCCGGCTCTGTGGCTTCCTCGACGTCTGAGCCGTCGAGCTCTTCCTCGTCGACGAGTTCGCCGAGTTCTTCGAGCAGTTCGCCGAGTTCTTCGAGCAGTACGAGTTCCTCGTCGACCTCTTCGGCAACCAGCTACGACTCGGCGGCGGCCAAGGCTGCCGCAGAGCGTGCAGCAGCCGCTGAACGCGCCCGCAAGGCAGCGGCAGCCCGCGCTGCAGCCGAGGCGCGGGCGTCGGCCTCCGCGAAGGCCAAGGCGAGTGCGTCGAAGAGCTCCAAGTCTTCCAGCGCGTCCAAGAGCTCGAGTTCGTCGAAGTCGAGTTCCAGCACGAGTTCGACCACGCCCAAGCCGACCTCGCCGAAGCCCACCACTCCCAAACCGACGACCCCGAAGCCTCCGTCTCCGACGAACACCTTCACCACTCAGCCGGAGCCGACGCCTCCGCCCGCGCCGTCGACCCCGCCTCCGGCCGCGCCGGAGGGCGCTCCCGCGTCATAACGCGTCAGGGGCCGAGCTTGCGGCCGTTGCCGTCGCGCACGGAGCCCGTCCACATGAGGATGGCGTCGACGAACGCCCACAGCGACAGGCCCATGAGGACGAGGAAGCCGATGCCGAAGATGAGCGTCACCATGCCGAAGAGCCACATGCCGAGCTGAATCGCGCCGACCGTCGTGTCACCGATGTAGAACCGCCCGACGCCGAGCCACCCGAGAAAGAACTGCAGAAGACCTGCGGCAACCTTCGACTTGTCCGACAGCGGCTCACCCGTGTACGGATCGACACGCCCCTGCCAGGGGCCGGCGAAACCGGCCGCGCCCGGCACGAAGCCCGGGGTCGGCTGGGCCCGGAACACATTGGGCGTCGCCTGCGGCGGGTACGGATACGGCTGATGGGCGGGGTAACCGTCCGCGTACGGAGTGGATCCGCTCGAATACCCGTACGGCGTCTGAGGCTGCGACGGCACCGGGCCCGACGACATGCGCGTGGGCTCGTCGTACACGGACCGGTCGTCGTCACAGCCGCTCGTCTCCCACCCCTGGTTGCTCATGCTTCATGCTGGCACACGCCGGTGACAAAGGGTCCGAAGTTGTCCACAGGGGATGAGACGAGCGGCGACCCGAAACACCGGATCGCCGCTCGTCGTAGACGCTTTCGCGCCGAAAGGTCAGTCGCGGAGCGCGCTGATCACACTCGTGATGACGAGCGCGATTCCGGCGATGAGACAGAGCGTCAGGCCCCAACCGCTGCCGGCGCTGAACGAGGCCTGATCACCCAAGGACGACATCTGGTCCTTGAGATCGGCCAGGTCGGAGCGCACGTCGAACCAGTCGTAGATGGCGACGGCCGATGCGACGAGACCCATCGCGACAGCACCCCACATGACCGGCTTGCGCACTCGCCCGATGGCGCGCAGCGCACCGAGCGCGAGCGCGATGAGGGCCGGAATGAGGATGATCCAGCCGTCGGTGACCTTCTCCTGATCGGCGCCCGTGGAGCGCCCCTCAGGAGCGTTCGACGACTCCATGCCCAGGCCGTTCGTCGAGGCGGTGAAGTCGCCGGTCATGGGGTGACCAACCTTGACGAACACCCAGGTGCCGAAGCAGCCGATGACGGCGAGGAGGGCCGCCGCGACGACGCCCCAACCCATGGTGCGTCCGATGCCGGCCTTCGGCTTCGCCTTCGTGTCGGTCGTCGCGAACGATCCGTTCTGTCCGAACTGACCGTACTGCTGCTGGTTGTTCTGGCCGGCGAAACCGTGACCGGCGGCGGGCTGGCTGTTCCACTGCTGGTTGCTGCCCGGTGCGCCGGACGAATGCTGCGCGCCCTGCGACGCGTAACCACCGCTGGGGTAGTTGCCCTGCGGCTGCGAGCCGTAGCCCTGGCCCGGCTGGTTCTGGCCGAACTGGCCCGGCTGACCCTGCTGGTTCGGCTGACCGCTCGGGTAGCCACCCTGCGACGGGTACTGCTGCTGGGGGGCCTGGCCCGGCACCGGCGGGTACTGCCCGGGGTCACCCTGAGGCTGCTGGCCGTTGTACCCCTGCTGCCCCTGGCCGTACTGGCCCGGCTGACCGCCGTTCTGCTGGTTCTGCCAGGTCTGCGCCGGACCCTGCTGGTTCTGGCCCTGGTGCGCCGCCTGGGTGGGCTGCTCATCCCAGTTGCCGTTGTTGTTCGACATCTCTCGTCCCCTCCCGAAACCTGTGGTGCATCGATCGGTACAAAACTAGCCCCGACTCCCACCTCAGGACGACGCTAATGCGTTCCGCGCCGTAACTTTCGGGCCACGCCAGTTCGTCGTCGCCCTCGTCGCCGATACGTCGACCGCCCCGCAGCGGCTGGAAACCCCGCCCCTCTGAACCTTCCACTCGCGTCGCTTCGGAACCACAAGGCCGCTGACGGAGTCAAAGGGGCATGAGACGCACGCAGGCACTGACGTTACGAGCCGGAGCAGCCGGGTTGCTCGCCCTCCTCGCGGCTTGTTCGTAACCGGAGCCGTGTGCGTGCAGCGTCGCCCCGATCAGCGACTCGCTCATGCCCGTGGGCGTGGCGTCGCCGCAGGAGCCCGGGCAGGGGACGGTCAGACCGTCAACTCTCGTCGAGGGCGAGACCCGGATCACCGACATCGTGTGGGACGAGTGGGGGGCGGAGAACATCACGGCGCGCGGCACGATCGATGGCCGTCGCGTCACGTTGCGTCTGGTCGCCGCGCCCTGCGCGGGCCGCGACCGCTACGTGGCACTCACCTATGGGACGTCTGCCGAGTTCGACAAGGGCGGGACGACCACGCTGAGGATGTGCGAAGACCCGCCGTCCACGCCTGGCTCACCGACGTCGACGGACTCCCCGACGACGTAAGGCACTCAGATCGTCAGGGTGCCGCGGGCGAAGGCACCCAGGATGCGCTCGTGCGTCTGGCGGGGCAGGGCTCGTGATCCCGGTTCGCCGATCGGCGTTCCGGGACGCGCGGGCGCGGTGGCGAGCAGGTCGTCGAGTCCGGCACGCGCCACCATGAGCAGCCCGTGCGTCGCGCGGGTGCATGTGACGGCGAGGCGGCCGAACGCCGAGTTGAACTCGTCGAGTTTGCTCGCGCCCGAGAGCGGGTGGATGGCGACCGTGATGCCGTTCGTCTGCCCCTGCCAGGAGTCGACCGTCGAGGCGATGACTGCGCCCTCGGGCAGGTCGTAGCGATGCGTGAGGCGTTGGACGACGTCACTCATGTCGTCGACGGCCTGGTTGCGAGTTGCGAGCAGCGCGATGAGCGGGTCGCCCCCGAAGTCGTCGATGCCGTCGGTGCGCTCTCCCGTCGGTGACCCGTCAGGGCCGTAAGTGGCGCTGCGCAGTTCGAAGCCGTCGGCCACCAACTCGTCGAGGAGGGCCTCGATCGCCGCCACGAGCGGAACGTCGATGTCGGCGGCCTCCGCCTCGGGAAGGCCGTCGATCTCGAGGAGCGTCGGACGGCCGGTGCCGAGTTGGCGCCACACGTCGTCGGACGCAGCGCGTACCGGCATCAGCGCGTCGACGAGTTCGGGGCCGCCGATCTCCTCGCCGAAGGTCGGCTCATCGGCGCCTTCCCTCGCGCATACGCCCGCGACGATCGACCGATCGCCAGGCGCTGCAACGCAGTTCAGTTCGGCCCAGTCGGGGTAGAACGCCTGCCAGAGCCCCAGCTGCTCACCCGTGGGACGCCAGACGGCGGGCAGCTCACGCACCCACGTGACCCCGTCACGCTCGGCGTCGAGTCGTCGCGCCGTGATGCCGACGTACGACTCCGGCCATGCGCGGTACGGGTTGTAACCCGAGTCGCCGCGCCAGGGGTTGGCCGAGGAGTCGAGGGGCGGCAGCTGCCCGACGTCGCCGACGCCGACGTGAAGTTTCGACAACCACGACACGCGATCGAAGAGATGCTCCGCGAGTTGCCACGCCTCGTCGACGAAAAGGACGTCGAACAGAGGTTCGTGACGCGCGAGGCCGCGGCTCGTCTTCCACGCATAACCGCGCATGCCCATCATCGCGGCGGTGGCGAGGATGACCGGTGTCTCGAGATCGAGCTCACCCGAACTGACGATGGTGCACCGCTCCGCGAGGTGGGGCGGCAGGGTGTCGCGGTCGATCGAGTTACTCATGACGAGCGCGACGTTCTCGGCGCCGACATCCTGACCCAGCGACTCTGCGAGCGACCACAGCTGCTTGTTCGTGAACGCCGTGATGCCCACGCTGCGGCCGGTCGGTGTGCGCCCTTCGCCGAGGCCGCTCGCCTCAGCCACCATGCGCTTGAGAACGAACGACTTGCCCGCGCCCGCAGCGGCTTTGAGCAGGATGCGTCGCGCGGCCGGAGCCGCGTCGTCACCCTCGGGGTCGTAGGAGCGGAGGGCGTTGTCGACCGCCGCGAGCGCCGCGTGCAGTTCGGCCACGGCGTCAGCGGCCACGGCAGCGTTCGAGGCCGCGGCACTCGCGTGGTGCTGCGCGTTCTCAACGGGGGTGGGCGTGGTGAAGGTGAGAGCCATGGGTCACTCCCCCAGATCGTCGCGGGTGAGGTCGGATGGCGGCTGCGTCGCGTCGACGTCTTCGTCGTCGGCCTGCGGCAGCGTGCCCTCCGCGATGTCGAAGGCATCCGTGTCGACGAGCGGCGGCCACACCTGCGGGTTGAGTTCGCCGGCCTCGCGGCGCTCGGCGAGGTAGTCGCTGAACTCGGCCTCGGCCGCCTCGTGCGGTTTGCAGCACCAGGCGTGGTTCTCCGGGTCGTTCGCGTACGAGTCCGGCCCGCACGCCTCGGCGTTGCGACTTGCCGGGCGGGGTGCGCTCGAGGTGTCGAGATTGGGCATCGGCACGGCGACCTCGCGGCGGTAGGAGAAGTTGCCGAACTTCTCGTAATCGCCGAGAACGATGTCGTCACCGACCGTGAGTTCGCGCGGTTCCTTGCCCTTGGTTGGCTTCGCCGGTTCGAAGCCGAAGAGCCGATAACCCACGGGCGCGGCCTCGTCGGGAAGCGCAGCCCGTTCGACGTCGTCGAGGTCGAGAAGGGCGCCGATCGGGATGCGTCCCCACTTCGTCGGGCTCTTCGCGTTGGGGATGCCCTCGGCGATCGTCGGCTCGGCGTTAATGTGCAGGGCGACGACGTTCTGCCCGGCCGTGAAGCGCCGCGAACCGACGGCAAGCACGAGCGGGTTGTCGCCGACGACGCGGGCGAGCGCCACGTGCCTGACGCCGGCGTTGAGTGCGGCGTCGCGCGCTTCCTGCGGGTCGCCGAGCATGGCGAGCCCGTGGACGAACTCGGCGTCGCCGGACAGGATCTCGACCTGGCTGTTGCGCCACCACCGCGAGGTGCGGCCGAAGCGGACGAGGTCGCTTGCGTGCAGGTGGAGTCGACGGCGCCAGACCTCCTGCGCTGCGCCCTCGTGCGCCCGGTGAGCCACTCGCGTCGGAGCGTCGGGCAGATCGGCCAGAACGCTGCGGGCGTCGTCGAACAGGCTGAGTTTGTAGTCGAGCTCGTCACGGACCAGGTCGGGGAAAGGCGGCCCCTCGGGGGGTTTCACGTGAAACGAACCCTCGACGGCTTCCTGCTCATGGCGCTTGCGCCGCATCGAGACGTGCGAGAACAGTTCGTCGGAGCGATCGCGGCTCAGGCGCGCGCCGGGGGTCTCGTGGCGGTCGGCGATCTCATCAGACAGCGCCCGGTGATCGATCGGGGTCTCGCGCGTGGCCCACGCGAGCAGATAGTCGAGACGGCCGGCGTCACCCAGCGGGCCGCCGGGAATGACGTGCCGCGCCACGACGTCACGCAGGACGACAGTGGTGCTGCGCCCGACGAGAGCGCGAGAGCGGTCGTCTTCGAGGAGGAAGCTGACGGCGAGGCGCTGCTCGTCGATGAGCGGAGCCGGCACGGTGGCGGGGTTGCCGTCGAAGGTGAGGGGCTCGCGTCCGGCCTCGAGGTCGCGCGCCCAGCGCAAGCGGCTCGTCTCGATACCGGCGAGGGAGTCGGCGATCGAGACGAGGAGGTCGGCGGTGGCGCGGTCGGGCACGACGAGGTGAACGGGGCTCGGGTCGGGCTCACCGTCCTTGTCGAGCGGCGCGGTCGCGAGGAGCTCCTTCATCGCCGCGGCGAGCTGCTCGCCGAGGAGCGACATCACGGAGAGTCGGGTGTCGGGTGCCTGCGGTTCGGCGGTGGCGAAGGACGCGAGTTCGCTCAAGGTGCCGTCGGTGAGCACCCGGCGAACGGCCATGCCGTAGACGCCGAGGGCGCTGCTGTCGGCCTTCGCGACGACGACCTCGATCGTGCCCGCCTCGCCCACGGGGTCGATACGGCAGTGCGGCGTGAACTGCGGCGCTCCCTCGAGGGTCGCGCGGACGGCGGCCGTCAGGGTTGTCGACGTGCGTTCGGGCGCGACGCCGTCGGTGACGAGGGCTGCGAGCGCCGGACGGTCGTCGGTGGGCGCCCCGATCTCGACGAGGACGTCGGTGGCGTCGCTCGACGTGCGCAACTGGTGACGGCAGTAGCGAAACATCGAGCAGGTCTGGCAAGAGGTGGGGTCGAACTCCTTCTCGCGGTGGTCGACCCACGCCTGCAGTTCGCTCTCGGGCACGTGGTCGCCGCCCGTTTGGGCGTGCACCTCCTGGCGCAGCGCTTCCCGCTCGGCGGCGCGGGCGCGCACCTCGGCGCGGTGGTCGTCGAGGCGTTCCATGACGGCGGTGGGCTGGAGGAAGCTGTTGCGGGGCACGGCGAGCGCGCCGTAGGTGTGCACGCGCATGTCGGCGGGCCGCTTGCTCCAGGCTTCCGCGGACTCGGCGCCGAGGGCGACCTGGAGGAAGCCCTTGAGCATGCGGCCGTCGTCGATGCGGCTGCGCACGCGCTCGTAGTCCTTCGCATCACCCATGACGAGCCAGCTGCCGATGGCTTCGTCGGCGACGGCGGTCGTCTCGTCGTTCGCGTCAGCTGCCTGGAGGGCTTCGTCGAGTTCGTCGGGGCCTGCGGCCCCCGGACCGAGTGGGTCGTCGACGAATCGCGGTGTGACGATGGCGAAGTCGGGCTTGACGGGCGTAGCGCCGGTTTCGCCCTCGAGGCCCACGAAGGGCACGGCGAGCGACATGATGAGGGTGCAGTGGCCGTGCTCGACCGCGGCCTCGTGCGCCTGCGCGAGGGCCTGCGCCGTGGCACCGACGGAGACGCGCGCGTCGAGGCGCGTGACGGCGTCGGGGCGGCGCAGGCGCAGGTCGCCGACAGCGGTGGTGAGCAGCGGAGAGACGAAGCGTTCGTCCTTGACGAGGCGTTCGAAGGTCATGGCGCGCATCCAGCGCGCCTCGGGGATGCCGCCGTCAGCGTCCGCGTGGCCGAGGCGTTCGGCCAGTTCACGACGCGCGAGGCCGGTCACCATCGGGTCGGTGTGGCGGAAGCGCTCGCACCCCGCGTGTGCCGAAGCGGCGACGGCCGACGAGCCCCCGCCCGTGCTCAGTGATCCCATTCGCTCCCCTTCACGCGCAGCCGCTCGCCATTGTGGCCGATGTCACCGACAGCCGCCGCGATTCTGTAGACGTTCGGCGTCTCATACGACGCGGAACGTCTACAGAATCGACGCGGAGGGGGTGTTACCCAGACCACGTGGGGGCGTTCGCAATAATCGCCGTCGCGCTTCGCACCCCGACGAAAGATGAGGCCTGATGTCGACGTCCCCCTCCGCCCGTGGCACCTTCCGCGAGGACGACGGCAGCCCCGTCGCCTTCGCCGACGCCCTCAAGGTCTGGACGCGCATCGGTTACGCCCTCCTCCTCGACACCGCCACCCGCTACAACGCGGTGACGACGTACAAGGAACTCACGACGCGGGTGCAGGACGAATCCGGCCTCCGCACGACGACGCCGAGCGCGACCCTCGCAGGCAAGATCCTCGAGTTGTGTGCCGTCCAGGCTGCACAGCAAGGCGAGCCGCCGCTGACGTCGCTGTGTCTCAAGGCCGACGGAACCGTCGGAGCCGCCTACTGGCGCATCCCGACGGCGGAAGACGTCGAGCTGTCCGCCGTGACAGCCGATTCGGACGTCGAGGCGCACGCCGCCGAGCACCGCCTCCTGTGCTACCGCAAGCACGCCACGGACCTGCCCGCCGACGGCGGTACCGCCACCCTGCCGGAGCACCTCGTCGCCCGCCGCGAGCGCACCGAGCGTCGCGCCGAGAAGGCACGCATCGCCGAGCGCGCGGACGCCCCGAAGCCCGTGTGCCCCACGTGCTTCACTCAGCTACCCGCGAACGGCATCTGCTGGCAGTGCGACTGACGCCCTGAGCCGGCCGTTGGGCAGGGTTTCCTGCGGTTGGGCAGTCTCCGACTCGGCCCAACAGCAGGGGAGTCCGCCCAACGATCCTTTGTGAAGGATCGTTTCTCCATGGAACCTCTCCGTCGTGCCCCGCGTCACAGACGCATCAAGCAGGCACCAGCCAAGGAGTTCAGCCATGAAGGTCCCCCGCTCCGCCGTCACCGCCCTCGCGGCCACGGCCCTCACCCTCACCCTCGGCGCCTGCCAGCAGGAGCAGACCGCCGGAGGTTCGCCCAGCGTCACGGCGTCGTCGAGCGCTTCGTCCTCGTCAGCCTCGGGCGGCGGCTCGAGCACCACGTCCTCGGGCACGCCCACCCGAACCGCAACGTCGAGCGCGTCGGCCACGCGGTCGACGCCCGCAGCAACGACGCCGAGCACCACGAGCACCCCCGACTCCGAGGCGCAGTGCTCCACCTCCACCGCCTCCCAGGCCGCACGCGACGCTGCCAAGCGAGTGCCCCCGTACGACCCGGGGTTCGGCGACGGCACCCGCTGGAAGTACACGGCCGACTCCTCCATCAACGGGTGGGACCGCTGCGCCGGCCTTTCCTGGGTCGCTCTGCCCATCGAGCGCGGCACCGGCAGCTCCCCGTGGCAAATCGCCCTGTTCCGCCACGGCGAGTACCTCGGCACCGCGACCGCCAAGGGCTATGGCTTCTGGCCGACGATCACCCGCGTCAGCGACGACAAGATCAAGGTCGTCTACCACTGGCCCAAGGAGGGCGAGGGCACCGCGAACGCGAGCGGCACCACCGTCGCCTACTTCGCGTGGGACGACGTCGACCACACCGTCCGTATGACCGGCAGCACCCCGCCCGAGAACTGATCGAGCACCGGGCAGACTTCGCTGCGGTTGGGTAGTCGCCGACACGGCCCAACCGCAGCGAACTCTGCCCAACGAACGAACCCGTCACTGCGGCAGGCGCAGGACGCCCCTGTGGGACACTGGCGGGCATGGCCGCAGCCACGCGAGGACGTCGTAAATTTCTGCGCCACCCCAGCCAGGTCGTGGCCCTCGCGTTCGCCGCCGCCATCCTCGGCGGGGCGGTGCTGCTCTCGCTACCCATCGCGACGCACGACCCGGGGCGCGCCCCCTTCGTCACGTCGCTGTTCACCGCGACGAGCGCCATCTGCGTCACCGGCCTGTCGACGGTGGACACCCCGAACTACTGGACCCCGTTCGGCCAGGTCGTCATCCTCGTCCTCGTCCAGATCGGCGGCTTCGGCGTCATGACGCTGGCGTCGCTGCTCGGCCTCGTTCTCGCGCGCAAGGTGGGGCTGCGCACGCGCGTCACGACGGCGCAGGAGACGAAGAGTCAGGCGATCGGTGACCTGCGCAGCCTCCTGCTCGGTGTCCTGCGCGTCACCGTCGTCATCGAGTCGGTGACGACGATCGCGCTCGTTCTTCGATGGTGGCTCGGCTACGGCGAAAGTTTCGGGCGCGCCGCGTACCTCGGTGTCTTCCATGCCGTTTCGGCGTTCAACAACGCCGGTTTTGCGCTCTTCAGCGACAGCCTCATGTCGTACGCCACCGACCCGCTCATCGTCGGTCCCATCTCCATCGCCGTGGCGCTCGGCGGCATCGGCTTCCCCGTCATCATGGAGCTGCTGCGCCAGCACAAGCCCCACCGCTGGAGCCTCCACACCAAGATCACGCTGCTCATGACGAGCGTTCTGTTCGTCGGCGGTGCCATCCTGCTCACGGCGCTCGAGTGGAACAACCCTCAGACGCTCGGCACCCACCACGGCTTCGACAAGCTGCTCGTCGGCCTCTTCCACTCCGTCGCGCCGCGCAGCAGCGGCTTCAACACGTGGGACAACGGCGCCATCGAGGACGGCACCCTCATCGCCACGATCGCGCTCATGTTCATCGGTGGCGGCTCGGCCGGCACCGCCGGTGGCATCAAGGTGACGACCTTCTTCCTCCTGCTCATCGCGATCATCGCCGAGGTGCGCGGTGAGGAGGACGCGACGGCGTTCGACCGCCGCATCGACTCGCGCGCCATGCGTCAGGCCCTCACCGTCGCGCTCATCGGTATCGCCGCGATCATCTCCGGCACGATCGCGCTGACGCAGATGACACACCTGCCGCTGCGTGATGCAATGTTCGAAACGACGTCGGCGTACGCCACCGTGGGCCTGTCCACCGGGGTGACGCCGGAACTGCCACCGTCGGCTCAGATCCTCGTCTCGGGCCTCATGTTCTTCGGCCGACTCGGGCCGATCACCCTCGTCTCCGCCCTCGCCATCCGCGAGAGTTCCCGCCGCTACAAGCTTCCGGAAGGCAGGCCCATCATTGGCTAGGAAGAACCTCTCCGACGGCGTCGTCGTCATCGGCCTCGGCCGTTTCGGCAAGTCGCTCGCCCTCGAACTCGAGCGAGAGGGCATCGAGGTGCTCGGCATCGACGCCTCCGACAAGCTCGTACAGCAGCTCGCCAACCGCCTCACGCACGTCGTGCAAGCCGACTCCACCGACGACAAGGCACTGCGTCAGCTCTCGGTTCACGAGTTCAGCCGCGCCGTCATCGCAATCGGCACCGACCTCGAATCGAGCGTCCTCACCGCTTCGATCCTGCTTGAAATGGGCATCTCGAACGTGTGGGCCAAGGCCGTCAGCCAGTCGCACGCGCGCATCCTGACGCAGCTCGGCGTCCACCACGTCGTGCGCCCGGAACACGACATGGGCCAGCGCGTCGCCCACCTCGTGCGCGGCCGGATGCTCGACTACATCGAGTTCGACGACGGCTACGCGCTCATCAAGACGCAGCCGCCCGCTGCGGTTCTCGGCAAGCCCCTCGCCGAGACGCGCGTGCGTTCGTACTACAACGTCACCGTCGTCGGCGTGAAGCGTGCGGGCCAGAGCTTCACCTATGCAACGCCGGAGACCGTTCTCGAGGAGGGCGACATCGTCATCGTCTCGGGCGAACGTGACGCCGTGGAGAACTTCAGCGACGAAACCTGACGTGGCACAGTGGAATTGCACTGAATCCCACGCGATCTCAAGGAGTGTCGATGGCTGAGAAGAAGGAAGACCCGGGCCCGTCGGTCAAGGACGACGAGATGTACGAGGCCCTGCGTCGAGAGGGCAACAGCAAGGAGAAGTCGGCACGCATCGCCAACGCGGCCGCCAACTCCTCGCGCAGCGAGGTCGGCGAGAAGGGCGGCGAAGCGGGCAGCTACGACGACTGGAGCGTTGACGAGTTGCACAAGCGGGCCGCCGAACTCGACATCGAGGGCCGCAGCTCGATGACGAAGGACGAACTCATCGAAGCTCTGCGCTCGCACTGACCGGGCTGATCGGCCCTGATCAACTCACAGGGAACCGACGGCCTGTGAACCACGTCTCAGCTGTGAAGGGGCGCTCGCGCCCTGCTGCACCTGGGAGGGAACACCATGCGCACCACCGCAGTCGCCGCTCTGACGCTCACCGCCGCGCTCGCCCTCGGGGCATGTCAGGACGAGGTCACCTCTGCGTCACCGTCGAGCACGGCGTCGTCCAGCGCGAGCAACACCACGGAGGGCCCGTCCTCCGCGTCGAACCCTCCACCCACGACGCGTGCTTGGAGCAAGACGCCGACGTCCGGCGCAACGGCTGCGAACGCTTCGGGTCGTGAGGCGATCACGTCCTTCGACTTCAAGAACGCCACGTGGAGGACGGCGGACGGTTCGCGCGTCACGATGAAGAACGGCCGGGCACGCACGGCAGGAAGCGACGGCTCGACGCGCACCTACAGCGTGTCACCGCACTACCAGCTCTGGACGCACACTCCGCTGTTCTACGACCTCGACGACGACGGCTACGAAGACGCGATCGTCGTGCTCGAGGAGGCGGAGGGCAACGGCTACAGCGACACCCCCATCGTCTGGCTGGGTGGGCCGAGCGGACCGCGTCAGCTCACGACATCCGCCCTGCCGAGCGCTCAGCGATGCGGCACCTACATCAAGAGCATCAAGGTCGTCGACGGAGGAACGATCGTCGTCGAAGGCGCCGAGCGCAGCGAGAACCAGGTGTGCGCAGAGCTGCCGAACAAGCCGTTCACGCGCACCTTCTCGGTGAAGAGCAACCGGGTGGTCGAGCAGATCGTCGAGTGACGATCAGCGCGGCTGCACGGCTCCCGGGTAACGCCAGTTGAAGACGACTGCCTCGTCGTCGTCGAGGCACGAACCCGGCGCAGCGCCCTGGCCGACCATCTCATCGGGATTGTGCGAGCACGTGTAGCTGCCGACCTTCGAGGATGCGCCCTTGGCCCCCTCGGCTGTCGCTTCGTAGGTGGCCAAGGCCTTCTTCGCGTCGGCGCACGTGATGCCGCGACGGTCGTAGATGCGGCTTCCCCCGGCGTAGCAGTCGCCGGCGCGGGGGCCGGACAGCTGCTCGGCCGGATACGACGTCGACGGCGCCTTGCTCTTGAGGTCGATGCCGCCGTCACCGATGGGCTCGTCGCCGCCGGGCGACGACTTCTGCGACGATTCCGACGGCTTGGGCGACGACGTTGCACTCACGGCTGACGAGGTTGAACTGCTCGTCTCGGACTGCGACGACTCGTCTCCCCCCGAGCATCCTGCGAGCATGACGACTCCGGTGAGGAGCATCGGCACGGTACGTGCCCACGACATCTGGTCTCCTGACGGTCGGTGGTGGCATCTCATCGTGTCACGCAGGGGCGCACGGGCGTTTCACGTGAAACTCTCGTGTCGGATGACCACGAGAAGGATCCGACGAGCGAGGAGGCAGCATGCCGGAGGGCGACACCATCGTCTGGACCGCTCGACGCCTCGACGCTTCCCTGAGTGGAAAGGTCCTCACGCGCACCGACTTTCGTGTGCCGAGCCTCGCGACAACGGATCTGGCGGGGCGGGAGTCGCTTCCCGTTGCGACGTACGGCAAGCACCTGTTTCACCGCTTGTCCGGCGGCGTGACGATCCATTCGCATCTCAAGATGGAGGGCCGGTGGTCGACGCTCGTCGCACCCCATGCCGCTCCTCCGCGCGAGGCGAAGCGTCTCGAGACCCAGGTGCGGCGGGCCGAGCGCGGCCACACGACGCGGGCGTTGCTCTACGTCTCCGACGCACTCGCGGTGGGCTCGAAACTCGGCCTGCTCGACGTCATCCCGACGAGCGAGGAGCAGGCGATCACCGGCCGTCTCGGGCCCGACATCCTGGGCGAGAGCTGGCTGGAGTCCGGGTTGGACGCCGCCCTCGACAACCTGAGAGGCCAGCCCCAGCGCCTCCTCGGTGAGGCGTTGCTCGACCAGCGCAACCTTGCCGGGCTGGGTACCTTCTGGATCAGCGAGATGCTCTTCGTCCACGGCGTCTTGCCGTGGCTCGCGGTTGCCGAGGTGCCAGACGAGACACTGCGCGCGGTGCTCGACGACGCCCGCCGACTCATGCTCGCGAGCGCCACCACGGGTGTCCAGAGCTCGACGGGTCGCGCCGGTGATGGCGAAACGAAACGCGTCCACGCCCGCTCCGGGCTGCCGTGCGTGCGCTGCACGGACACGGTGCGCGTCGCGATGATCGGTGAATCCGGCCGTGAACGAACGCTGTTCAGCTGCCCGACGTGTCAGGGCGGCTACGCGCCGAACGACGATCGTCGTCCGCAACGCCCCCTCGTCGAGCGACCCGTCGGTGGTCGCCGAAGGGTGTGATTACCACCCTCTCGGGTCTGCCTGTTGTTCATCCGCGGTGCGTAACGTCGAGGGTGAACTGGCGCGCGTCGGCTCGCGGGGCCGCCCCGCACGCATCGACGCGCCTCGCACCGCATCTCTCGAGGAGTGAACGATGGCCGATCAGTACACCTTCACCAACCCCGTCACGCAGTACACGAACGAGAACTTCAGCGACCGCCAGCAGGGCTGGCCCGGCCTCGACACGAAGATGACGCCGAAGGCCGACCACGGTGAGGACACCTATCGCGGCAGCGGCCGCCTGGAGGGCCGCAAGGCGCTCATCACGGGCGGCGACTCCGGCATCGGTCGCGCCGTTGCCATTGCGTACGCGCGCGAGGGCGTCGACGTGGCGATCAACTACCACCCCGAGGAGCAGAAGGACGCCGAGAGCGTCCGCAAGCTCATCGAGGACGCCGGCCGCAAGGCCGTCCTGCTGCCGTGCGACCTCATGGACGAGGACGCCACGCGCCGCATGGTGAACGACGCCGTGGAGAAGCTCGGCGGCCTCGACATCCTCGTCAACAACGGGTCGCGTCAGCAGTACTGCGACGACATCGCCGACCTCACGAGCGCCGACTTCGACGCCACGTTCAAGACGAACGTGTACGCGATGTTCTGGATCACGCAGGAGGCCCTGCCGCACATGCCGGCCGGTTCGACGATCATCAACACGAGCTCGATCCAGGCCTACAAGCCGAGCGATCACCTGCTCGACTACGCGACGACGAAGGCCGCGATCAACACGTTCAGCAAGGGTCTCGCACAGCAGCTCGCGCCGAAGGGCATCCGCGTCAACGTCGTGGCGCCCGGCCCGTTCTGGACGCCGCTGCAGGTCTCGGGCGGCCAGCCGAAGGAGGCCCTGCCGGAGTTCGGGCAGAGCACGCCGATGGGACGTTCGGGGCAGCCGGCCGAGGTGGCGGGCGCCTACGTCTACCTGGCGTCGGCCGAATCGGGCTACGTGACGGGCGAAACGCTCAACATCAACGGGGGCATGGTCAGCCCCTGATCCGCGTGGTCGGCGAGAACCGTTCGCCGAGATGATTCCCCGTGGGCGCTGTTGGTAGCGCCGACGGGGAATCGTTGTATCGGGAGCTTTCGCTGCACGCTCAGGAGCGGGAAACAGGCGTGTCGGAGGCGCCGTCCGCGGATTCCTCCGGTTCGTCGCCTTTCGTGAACGCGGTCGCGAGCAGCCACGCGGACGAGAGGAGGCACACCCAGGCGAGACCCCAGCAGATCATGCCGCCGACGCCGGTGGTCAGCGCCTCGGGAAGGAGGCGATTCCGGGCACCGAACCACACGAGGGGTGGCATGAGAAGAAGGACGGCGAGGACGCCGTGCAGCACGCGCTTCGTCACGATAGCCCCTCTCGACAGCTTCTCTGTCATCAAACCCTCGCACTCTCGGAGAGCGCAGACGGCGAATTCGACCGTCGGATCCACGGGATTCCGGGGTTGTCGGCCCCCTCTCCTAGTCTGGTTTCAACGCCGCACGACGACGGCGTCGCAGGCCGTGCGGCCTGTTCCCAGCAGTGAGAAGAGCCCCTCATGTCCGCGCCGAGCGCCCCCACGCCGTCCCTGCGGCGCGGTTTCGCCGTCGTGGACGTCGAGACGAGCGGCCTCGACCCGACGAAGCACCGCGTCATCGAGGTGGCTGTCACGCAACTCAGCCCTGCGGGCGTCGTCGAGAGCGAGTGGAGCACCCTGGTCCGGGCGCGAGGCGGCACCGGGCCGGTGCACATCCACGGCCTCACCGATCACGACCTGCGTGACGCGCCCACCTTCGCGGAGGTGGCCGGCACGCTGCGCGGCCTGCTCGAGGGGCGCATCCTCGTCGCGCACAACGCGGTGTTCGACTGGACGTTCCTCGCCCACGAGGCCGCGCGTGCCCACACGTCACTGCCGGTCGAGGAACGCCTGTGCACCGTGACGCTCGCGCGTCAGCTCGGCATCCCGAGCCGCAATCTGCGCCTCGGCACGCTCGCCGAACACTGGGGCATTCCCGTGACGCAGGCCCACCGCGCGGCCGACGACGTCCACGTCCTCGTCGACGTGCTGCGCCAGTGCCTCGACGAGGCCGGTCGTCAGCGTTCACCGCTGCCGCTCGAACAGTGCCTGCCAGCCGCTCGATGGTGGCGCCTCGCGGGTGTTGCCCACCGGTGGACACGTCGCGTCCGGCGTGCCAAGCGCGCCACCACCCGCGCCCTTCGCCGCCGCTGAGCACCGCGCGGAATCTCCGGCCTCCCGGGCGGGTGTTCATTTATCGCTCTGACTAGAATTAGGGCATGACGGATTCCTCGCGGGAAGTCGCGTACGTCGCCGCGGACATGGTCGTCCTCACCCTTCGTCAGGGTGTGCTGCATGTCGTGCTCGTCCGGCGGACCGCCACAACCGAGCACGGCAAGTGGGCTCTGCCCGGTGGCTTCATGAAGCGCGGCGAATCCGCCGAGGAAACGGCCTACCGGGAGCTCCGCGAAGAGGTCGGCATCAAGCGCAGCGAGGTCGTCCTCGAGCAGCTCAAGACGTACTCGCTCCCGAGTCGCGACCCCCGCCCGCACCGCGTCATCAGCGTCGCGTGGGTGGTACTCGGCGCTCACCTGCCCGAGGTGCACGCCGCAACGGACGCCCTCGAGGCGCAGTGGGTTCCGGTCGAGGAGGCGCTCGAGATGCCGCTTGCCTTCGATCACGCCGAGATCCTCGCCGACGGCATCGAACGCGCTCGCTCCAAGCTCGAATACACCCGCCTCGCAACGGCATTCCTCGACGGCGAGTTCACGATGTCGGAGCTGCGCGGCGTCTACGAGGCCGTCTGGGGCGGCACCCTCGAGCCCGCCAACTTCCACCGCAAGGTGTTGAGCGTCGACGGTTTCGTCGAGGCCACCGGCGAGAGCCGCAGTGGGCGCGGACGTCCGGCGAAGCTCTACCGCGCCGGCAGCGCCCGCACCATCTACCCGCCGCTCACCCGCGCGTCGGTGCGTGGGGATCGCTGAGCGCAGCCGTCAGAATCGGCGTCACTCCTGCGCGTCGACCCCGCCGGACTCCGCACTGCGGCGCGCGATGACGACGACATCCGCGTGGTGATGCGCGCCGCGGCCCTCCGTCACGTGGCGCTCGGCCGTGTAACGCTCGACCTGCCAGCCGTGCGGCAATGCAGCGACGATGTCGTCGGGCGCGACATAGTCGTCCGGATCGAAGCCGCGTTCGAGAGCGGCCTCGCGGTCGATCCCGTCGTGCGCGACGACGAGGAGCACGCCTCCGGGTGCCACGAGCGCGGGAAGCGAGAGCTCGATCGCCTTTTCTTCGGTCTTACGAAGAGCGGGGTAGAAAGCGCTCACAAGGTTGAAGAGACCCGGTGCGAGGCCCGCTTCGAGCAAGCCGGAGTGAACCCACTCGATGTTGCCGGCGACCTTCTCTCCCCTGGCTTCCGCCGCGTGACGCCCACGAGCGAGAGCGCCCTCGGCGACGTCGAGCGCCGTCACGCGCCAGCCGCGCTCGGCGAGCCACACGGCGTCGCCGCCCTCGCCGCAGCCCACGTCGAGCGCGCGCCCGACGGGAAGATCGGCAAGCTTGCCCTCCATCGCGGCGACGAGCGCAACGTTCGCGTTGCCGCTCCAGACCTGCTCCTCGCCGTAGATCTCGTCCCAGTTCTGGTCGTCGGCGCCGTGAGTGTGCGTGGTGTTCATAGCTCCATCCTCACTCAATCGCCGTCTCTGAACACATCTGCAGTCACCCCTAGAAACCCCTAGCGGAGGCGAGCGTGTGGCCGAGCACAGCTGACGCAGTTCGCTGCGCCTGGCGCAGTTCGAGCTGACTCAAACTGCGTCAGCCACGCCGAACTGCGCCAACCGTCAACAGTCCGGGCGGCCCGAACGATTCGGCAGGCAACAGCCCACCCCATAGGCTGAAACCAATGAAATCGCCGATTCTCGACTACCTCAACGAGCTGCTCGACACCTGCGCCCCGGATGCGTCGGCCAAGAATGCCGACTACATCCCGGAGCTCGCGCGCGTCAGCCCGGACACCTTCGCCATCGCGTTCGCGACGATCGACGGCAAGATCTACGCCGCCGGCGACGACAGGTTCGAGTTCACGATCCAGTCCATCAGCAAGCCGTTCATCTACGCCATGGCGATCGAGCAGCGCGGCCTCGACGAGGTCATGGAACGCATCGGCGTGGAGCCCTCCGGTGAAGCGTTCAACGAGCTCTCGCTCGAGGCCGGCAGCAAGCGCCCGTTGAACCCGATGATCAACGCAGGCGCCATCACGGCGCACTCCCTCATCTGCGAGCCAGACGACTCGAAGGAAACCCGGGTCGCGCGCGTCCTGGAGGGACTTTCGGCGTTTGCCGGGCACGCCCTGCGCATCGACACCGAGGTGGCGGAATCCGAGTGGAGCGCCGCACACCGCAACATGGCCATCGGCCACATGCTGCGCAGCTACGACATCCTGCCCGAGGATCCGGACGTCATCGTGCGCGGTTACGTCGAGCAGTGCGCCGTCGTCGTGACGACTCGCGACCTCGCGATCATGGCGACGACGCTCGCCAACGGCGGTCTGCACCCGGTGACGGGCGAGCAGGTCGTCAGCCAGCGCACAGCCCGCCACGTCATGTCGGTGATGCTCTCGTGCGGCATGTACGACGCCGCAGGCGACTGGCTCACCGCCGTCGGCATCCCGGCGAAGAGCGGTGTCGGCGGCGGCATCCTCGGCGCGCTGCCGGGGCAGGTCGGGCTCGCGACGTTCTCGCCGCCGCTCGACCCGCACGGCACCTCGGCGCGCGGCGTCGACGTGTTCGAGCGCCTCAGCGAGGACATGGACATGCACCTCATGGACGTCCCGCCGCCTGCGCGATCGGTCGTGCGCCGCTCGGAGGTCGTCGAACTCCTCGACGGCGTCGAAGCCCACGTCTACGACCTGCAGGGCGACATCCGCTTCGCGGGTGCCGAGCGCGTCGTCCGGCTCGTCGTCGACGAGCCGCCCAAGCCGGAGATCGTCGTGTTCGACCTCGTCGACGTTCACGCGCTCGACGAGCCGGCGATCCGCATGCTCTGGGAGTCGGTGCGTCGCCTGGATTCCGAGGGCCACGACGTGTGGTTCGCCGGTTTCGACAACGCCGAGCTGACGCGCGGGCGCCTCGACACCGACGGCTACAACGTCGGACGCGGTGTCCACGTCGGCATGGCGGACGACCTCGACGACGTCGCCGCTCAGATTCGCGCTCGGTAGACCGGCGCATGGACGAATACCTCGGCGACCGCGAGCTGACCTTCGGTCTGCGGGCCCGCGAAGCGTCGGACCTTCCGGTGCTGGCCGACATCCTCACCAGGCAACAAGCGTCGAGCCGGTACCCGTTCCGGTGGCCGCTTCCCATGCCAGATGTCGACTTCGTCGCACGCAGCAGCGATGAGAACGCGTGGGTCGCTCACGAGGGCCCGCGCCTCCTCGGCCACGTCGCGGTCGGCATCGTGAGCGAGGACGACTTCGGTGAGATCTTCCGGGACGGGCTGGGGATCGAGGTAGATCGATTGCGCTCTGTCACAACCTTATTCACCAGCATTGAGGCCCGTAGCCTCGGTGTCGGACGTGCGTTGCTGGCCCACGCGGAGGCCGACATCGTCGATCGTGGCCTCGTCCCGGTGCTCGATGTCCTCCCCGTTCACGCCGCTGCTTCCGCGATGTACGCGCGGCGCGGTTGGCGCACCGTGACCACCGCCACTGCTGTGGACGCGATCAAGGGAAGGTTTCACGTGGAACACATCGCGCCCGAAGGGTCGATCGCCGCGCAGATCGACGACCTGCGTCCTGCCGCCCGACGTCGCTATTGGCTTCGTCAGGTGCTCAATGCCGCGGTGCTGCCCGGTTTCGCCGCCGTCCTTGTGCTCACGCAGACCTTCGACATGACGTTCTTCGTCGTCGCCTGCGTCATCGGCGCCCTCAATTTCTTCATGGCGATGAGCCAACGTCGACCGATCCTCGGTGGGCATCGTGACGGCCTCGTCCCGCTCGTGCTCGGGCTCGACTTCCGTCGCCGTCGCACCGTCCGCCGGGCCGTGTGCACCGCCAACCCGAGCGCCGACCCAGTGCTCCAGTACGTCGAACTCACCGAGGCACGACGCCTTGCCCTGCAGTACAAGACGAGCGTGTGGGCGCTCGGCGTCTCCCTCGTCGTCCTGCTCATCCTTGCGGCCGTGCACTTCGCGGACGGAAACAGCGCCACCGTCTTCGTGCTCGCGGCCCTGGCGGTGTTCGCCGTTGTCGCAGGAACGTGGAGCATGCTCAGCTCACGGGGCGCCCAGCGCTACCTCGAGCGTCTCGGCTACGACCCCCAGAGCCTGCTGCCGCGCGATGAACCCTCGTCGGCCCTCTGACCGCCAGCGTCACGTGCTGCGTCGCACCATGAAGTCTTGGCGTGACGCGGCGTCGTGCTTCTCGAGCGCGGAGCGCAGGGCCGTGCGGGGTATCGTCGCGGCGTGACGCTCGAGGAACGCGTCGAGCATCTCCCGGTCGCGCAAGCCCGCCTCGCGCAGCATCCACCCCACCGCCTTGAGCATGAGGTCGTGCTCGTCGTCGACGAGAAGCTCGGCGAGCCTGAAGGTCTGGCGCAACTCCCCCGCACGGATCATGCCGAGCGTCGTCACCATCGCGAATCGCCTGCGCCACAGCGACGGTGACGCGGCGAGATCGTCGAGCACCCGATCCTGCTCGGCCTCCGCCTTGTCGAGCAGCCACCGCCCGAGCGTGTGCGGGGCGACGGTGTCGACAAGGTCCCAGTTGTCGAGGTTCTCGATCCGCGCGAGCACCAGCTCAATGACCTTGTCACGCTTTTCTGGCGGAGTCTTGGCCGATTTGTAGAGCTCCACGACAAGGACAGCGCCGAGCAGACGAGCCTCGTGGATCGAGTGCTGAAGCAGCGCGTCGAGGTCGCCCAATTCGACGCTGCGTCGCACGTCCCTGGCGAGCGCCCGGACCTGCGGCACCCGCACACCGACGAACTCGTCACCCTCGGCGTACCCGCCCGGAAACGCCTGCAGATAGCGAGCTTTCGCCACCGCGTCATCGGAGTCGCCGAGGCTGCGCAGCCGCTCGACGAGTTCGTCCGCCAGGGCGGTCATGGGTGCGCTCATGAGCGCAGGCTACTCAGGTACACGCCGCGCCCTCGCGCACCAAGACGTCAGCGCCGCGCCAGGTACCCGTTGATGTGACGCTGGATCCACGACGGGCTGACGGCCGTCGCGAGCATCGACACCGTCGTGTTCGCACCGACCGGCCGGTGGATCGAGCGCACCGCGTCGAACATCCGCGGGCGGTTGACCGCCTTCCACACAGCCGCCGCAACGTCGTCCGGTCCGAGCCGCACGCCCATGCGGTTCACAGTGCCGATGTCCATGTTCTCGGTCATCGCGGTCGCGACGAACAGCGGCCAGATGGCCTGGACGCGAATGCCGTCACGTGACCACTCGAGGTCGAGCGCTTCACTCAACCCGCGCACACCGAACTTCGTCGCGGAGTACCCGGCGAGCTCGGCCTGACCGTAGAGCGCAGACGCCGACGCCAGGTTGACCACCTGTGGCGAATTGCCGCGGCGCAGATACGGGTACGCCGTGTGGCAGCCCGTCATCACGCCCTTGAGGTTGACGTCGACCGCAGCCAGGTGCGCACCGAGCGGCACGTCGACGAAGTAACCCGGCGAGACGATGCCGGCGTTGTTGACAAGCAGGTCGAGCCCGCCGTCGCCGCAGAACTCACCGAGCACGCGCTGCCAGCCTGCGGGGTCGACGACGTCGAGTTCGTAGGCGACGACGTTCGCACCGAGTTCGCTCGCGAGCGCCTCGACGGCGGCGAGGTCGATGTCACAGGCGGCCACTCGCCATCCGGCCGTGGCGAACCGGCGGGTGATCGACCGGCCGATGCCGGCGCCCGCGCCGGTGACGAGCATCGTCTTCGGCCCAGACGACGAGCGTCCCAGCTTCATCGCGCACTGGCCTCGGCGCCGTCGGAGGTCGGCGTCGCTGCCACCGGCTCACCACGGCGCGAGTACCGCATGTCCGTCGTGACGGGCGGGTTCTTCATCTCGCGGGCTTCGGCGAGGTAGTCCTGGCGCATCGTCCACGGCGGAGTCTTCGCCTTGCGCGGCATGAGCGCGGCGCCGCGCTGGAGGTAGCCGGAGTCCATCTCGAGCAGGGGTGCTCGCTCGAGGCCGGGGGGTGCCGTGGGCGTCGCGATGTCCTGCCCGGTGGACTTCATGTGCTCGACGACGCGCGCGATGAAGCGGTTGGACAGATCGCTGCGCAGCCCCCACGACGCGTTGATGTAGCCCACGCACATGCCGACGTTCGGCACACCTTCGAGCATGCAGCCGCGGTAGGCGAGGCGCTCGGAGAGGTCGACCTTGTCGCCGTCGACGAACACCTCGGCGCCGCCGAGCATCTCGAGGGAGAGGCCGGTGGCCGTCACGATGATGTCGGCGTCGATGAACGTGCCCGACGTGGTGCGGATGCCACCGGCCTCGACACGTTCGATCGTGTCGGTGACGACGTGGGCGCCGTCCTTCTTGATCACCTTGAACAGGTCGGCGTCGGGCACGAGGCACAGGCGCTGATCCCACGGGTTGTACGGCGCGGTGAAGTTGTCCACGTGACTCGTGCCGGCGCTCATACGCACACCGGCACGCAGTGCTCTGGTGGCGAGTTTCGGGGCGCGACGGGCGAACTGGTAGGAGCCCCACTGGAGGAAGACGTTCTTGTTGCGCAGGATCGCGTGACGACGCTCGTCGCTCACTCGTCCGCGCAGGAGGCGGTTGAGAGGGTCGCGGCCGGGCTGGCCGAGCACGAAGCTCGGGGTGCGTTGCAGCATCGTCACGTCGGCGCCGGCGTCTGCGAGCGCCGGCACAAGGGTGATGGCGGTGGCACCCGAGCCGATGACGGTGATGCGCTTGCCCGTGACGTCGAGATCGGCCGGCCAGAACTGGGGGTGGATGACCGTGCCACCGAAGTCGTCGATACCCGGGATGTCGGCCTTGTACGGCTCGTCGTAGGAGTAGTAGCCGCTGCAGGCGTAGACGAAGCGGGTACGCACCTCCTGCTCGCCGTCGGCGGTGCGGACGGTGAGCGTCCACAGGGCGTCCTCGCTCGACCAGTCGGCGCGCACGACCTCGTGCTCGTAGCGGATGTGCTCGTCGATGCCGTACTTCGTCGCGGTGTGCTTGATGTAGTCGAGGATGTCGCTGCCCGCAGCGATGGCGCGCTCGTGCTGCCACGGTTCGAAGGGGTAGGCGAGCGTGTACATGTCGGAGTCGGAACGGATACCGGGGTAGCGGAACAGATCCCAGGTGCCGCCGAGCGATGGGCGGCGTTCGAGGATCGCGTACTTGAGGTCGGGCATGCGCTCGGTGAGGCGGTAACCCGCGCCGATTCCGGAGAGGCCGGCGCCGATGACGACGACGTCGAGCACCTCGGGGGTGGTTTCGTTGGTCATGGCGTTTCCTTCCGTCCGACGTGACCCACGCCACGCTACCGACCGGTTCGGACTCGTCGGTGGAGTTTGAGCGAACTCACGGACGTTCGTCCTGAACCGGTGCACGACGCGAAATATCCGACGTCGATGGCTCGTTCCGGCCAATGACGGCAGAACATGAGCGCGCAAGGTGAAGGAGCACTCAGTGGACGTCGACCTTCTGGTCATCGGTTGGGGCAAGGCGGGCAAGACGCTCGCCGGGCGGTACGCGGCGGCCGGGCACTCGGTGGCGCTCGTGGAGCGCTCCCCCACGATGTACGGCGGCACCTGCATCAACATCGCGTGTGTTCCGACGAAGGATCTCGTCGTCTCCGCCGAGCAGCGCCGTGAGAGCGACGACCCGGCCGAGTACTTCGCGCAGTCCGTCGCGGGCCGTGACGCGCTGATCAGCAAGCTCAACGCGGCCAATCACGCGATGCTCGAGAAGCCGAACGTGACCCTCATCGACGGCACGGCGCGCTTCGTCGGTCCGCACGAGGTGAGCATCGACACCGCTGACGGCGAGGTCAGCGTCACGGCGTCGAAGATCATCGTCGGCACGGGTGCCACGCCGGCGCGCCTGCCCATTCCGGGGGCTGACGGCGACCGCATCTACGACTCGACGACGATCCAGCACGTCGAGCCCTTCCCGAAGCGCCTCGTCGTCATCGGCGGCGGGTTCGTGGGCCTAGAGTTCGCGAACATGTTCGCCCACTTCGGCTCGGAGGTGACGGTGCTCGACGGTGGCGACACATTCCTGCCCGCCGTCGACCGCGACGTCGCCGAGGCCGTCCTCGACGCGCTCAAGGCCGAGGGCATCCGTGTCGAGTCCGGCGTGAAGGTGGAGGAGTTTTCCGAAACCGCTGACGCCGTCGTCGCGCGTTCCAGCGCCGGTGAGTTCGAGGCGGACGCCGTGCTCGTCGCGGCGGGCCGCACGCCTGCGACGAAGGAACTCGGCCTCGACGCCGCCAGCATCAACACCAACGAGCGCGGCTTCATCGAGGTCGACGACCAGCTGCAGACGTCCGTCGAGGGTGTCTACGCGGTGGGTGACGTGAACGGCGGCCCGCAGTTCACGTACATCTCGCTCGACGACAACCGCATCGTGTGGGACGCCATCGTCGGTGACGGCACGCGTCGCCGCAGCGACCGCGTCGCGGTGCCGAATTCGACGTTCATCACGCCGCCGCTGTCGATGGTGGGCATGAACGAGAAGCAGGTGCGCGAGAGCGGCCGCAAGGTACTCGTGGCGTCGAAGCCGGTGGAGAAGATCGCGGCGATGTCGCGCCCGAAGATCGTCGGCGACACGCGTGGCCTGTTCAAGGTCTTCGTCGACGCCGAGACCGAGGAGATCCTCGGTGCGACGGTGTTCAGCATCGACTCGCAGGAGCTCATCAACTTCGTGGCGCTCGCGATGCGCCTGGGCGCGAAGGTCTCGGACCTGCGCGACGGCATCTGGACGCACCCCTCGAGCACAGAGGGCTTCAACGAGGTGCTCGGCGAACTCAAGCCGCTCGACTGACCGATCCTCGCCTGACGCCGGTGGGGGCCTTCCGATTTCGGAGGGCCCCCGCCGTCAGTTCCTGAGCCGTGTCCCTCGCTCAGGTAGACGGCGGACGTAGCCGCGACGTCGACGACATCGACAAGCTCTCGGCGTGCGGAAACGACGGGTCGCTGGGCTGCGGCTCACGGCCTGTTCGCGCCGAACGCAGTCCCATGCGCAGGCGAAAGATCTCGCCCGCGACAGCCAGGACGAGGCCGACCGTCGTGAGGAAAACCAGGAGGGCGAGAACGGCCTTGTTGAAATACCCGATGGGCGTCGGTGCACCGAGCCAGTAGAAGCGGCCCGTTCGTATCCAGGTGACCAGCTTGTAGACGAGCGCGAACACGATCCACATCGACGACATCACCGCTGCGAGGGCCACCATGGTGGCGCCCGTGCCCCGCAGGAAACGCTTCACACCGCGAGCAGAGCCCGGAGTTCCGACCGTTTGTCACTAGCTGTCCACGCATGGCACAGCCGCCTCTCGCCGCGGGATGAAGCACCCCGTCGATTATCTGGACGTTTGTCCAACTTTAGTCTAGCGCCTTGCGGGGCAATAGTTTTCGTCTGATGAGTCACACGCGCGACGAGGTTATCTCGCGATGATGCGGGCCCGCCCACCCGACGAACGGAAGCCATCTTCGTCGAGTGTGGACCCCATCAGCACGCCCACGGATGGGCTCAGTACATCGCTCCCGTGAAGAACACCTTTGCCCCCGTCCTCGCGGCCGCCGTCCTCGCCCACACCACCAGTGGCGGTAGTCATGGATCGCCTACTAGTAGGAGTTCGACGGAGGGAAGCGACTGACGTGGCTAACCCCTCTGAAGCCTTTGGACGTGCGCCAAACTACGGTTCTCCGACATCGTTGATCCGTGTCTTGCACGTTCCTACGCACCGTTACAGAAAGTTCAGGACGACTAGCCCGCCCTGCACGGTAACGAACGTGAAAAGACCCGCCCGAAATCTGTGACAAGAGCGGTTGCAACCCGCAGTCTTAGCCCTACAACTGGATCGACTGAAAGCAAGTAACTCCATGAAGGCCATCTCCCTGCGCACCAGCCTCAGCTCGTGCGTGATCACCGCGGCACTACTCCTCGCGGGCTGCTCCCCTTCGTCAGACTCCGACAAGACACCCTCGTCGGGCACGGCGACCACGCAGGAACGCTCGGGAGCGACCTCGCCGCCCACGGCCCCCACGTCGTCACCATCAAAGTCGGCCTCGCCGTCGGCGTCGGAGCATCCGCTCGTCACGAAGCTGCGCAACTCCTACGCCGAACAGGGCATCACCGGCGAGGTTCTCGAAGGCATCGACCTCGGCGGCGACGTCAACACTTCTGATGGCCGGTTCGTGTCCTACCCCAACGGGTTGCGGGTTACGTTCAAGAGCGCCGCCAGCGCCCACGCGCCCCAGACTCGCGCCGACGGGAAGTACGGCAAGGGAACCTCGCTGATGACGGTGCGTCTAACTATTAGTAACGAAGGCCAAGACACCATCCAGCTCGATAGTTTCTCGTCCCTGTTCAATGCTTACGGCGGACCGAACCTCAACGAGCTCGAAGTCGAAGCAGGCTATACCGATGAAGACCTCATCTCGGACAACACCGCTCAGGTCATCAGTCCCGGCTCCTCGATCGACGTGTACAGCACGTATGAAGTACCAGCGGCAGCGCCGGTCGCACTCTGGGTCAAGACTGACGATTACTTCCCCGAGCTGGGTTACACCGAATTCATCTTCCACGGCATAACGGCCCCGAAGCAGTAATCTGGTTCGCCCATACGGCCCCGTGGGGACGCACTCCTCGGGGATCCAGAGGAGTTCTCGAGATATTCGTGACTGCTGTTAGGTGGTGCCCCCGCGCCACACACCACAAGACCCAACCACACAGCTGACCACGCCCATCAGCAATAGCCCCCGACACCCCACACCTCACGCACGGACGACCCCTCACACCCCGGCAAACCCCTCAAGAACGCCCTTGCACCCCTGAAAAAGCACTAATCCCGGCCCGAGATTTCTCTCGGGCCGGGATTAATGAAATCAAGTCCACACATTTCGTGAACTACCCCGCGTGGACAGTTCCGGAAACTCCGTTTCCGGCACCAGCACCGGCCTTCCGCTGCTCAGTCTGGAGGCGTTTCCCCTCCACCTTGGACAAATTTCCCCCGCGCCTGTCATTCCTCGAATGGTCTCCCTTCGCGGGCGACTCGGCGCGGTGGCTTTGCGGCCTCCGCCAAGGCTCGGACACGACCCCAACCGGCGCTGGGCTGGAGAGGACGTGGGTCACGTACTCTTAACGCCTCGACGCTCTTCGTCTCCCGCCCCACAAGAGGACTCCCGCGCATGAGTTCGGCCCATCCCTCGCCTGCCCCTGCTCGACGTAGCTGGGTGCGGCGTCACAAAGTCCTCACTGGCCTCGGTGTCGTCTGCGCACTCAGCGCCTGGGGCAACCTCACAGAGCACAAGGACGCGGACGCAGCCACAACGAAGACGGTGTCATCGACATCGAAGCCAGCTGTGAAGGTCATGCCGAGGGTCGTCGGACAGCCACTCGATGCAGCAGAAGCTGCCGCTAAGCAGGCGGGGGTCAAGCTGACGTTCAAGCATGGCGCTCAGGAAGGGTATCGGATCGAGGCCGGCGATCATGATGAGTGGACGGTAGTGACGTCGTCGCTTGCAGAAGGTCTCCCAGCGAAGGCTGGACAATCAATCGCGGTCACAGTTCTTTTTCCTGACGAAGCGAAGTGGTATCTGTCCCATAGGACTATGCCGAACATGCTCGGGCAGGACGCACCGTCGTCGGGTTCCATCGAGGGCCCGTTCTCTGGCCTCCCCAACGATAGGTTGGTGGTGCTATGCGCCAAGGGCACGGAGTCATGGACAGATACGGAGCCGAGCTTCTCCGGCCCCTATGGGCCGAACACACCCATGACGGCTGCGGAGCTGGCACCGGTCAAGGGGTTGAAGGAGTGCATCAGCGGCGGCACGGTGACGGCCACTTACCCGACTCCGGGACAGTCCATTCGTCCTGGTCGAAACATCTACTTCATCGTCAAAGGCACCGGCGAGAAGGAGCCCATCACCAATGACAGTGCCCCCGGAAGCTCCCCCGGCGGGTCAGGGGGCGGAGGAAGCGTCGACTGGCCCAACCACCTTCCTGGCCACCGCCATCGGAGCCACTGGCACTGGTAACGCGAAGGTCCATCGTGTTGATCTACACCGCGGCTGAGGGTCCCGTGGAGGGCCACCTGGCGCGTGCCATCACCGGGCCCGTTGAAGCGTTCGTGAGGTCAAGCGACTGACGCGCTCGAGTCGCCGTGCCCACTCAGACTTCACGCCGAGCCCCATGGAGAGACTCCACCAGTGTCTCCTGGACCGCCTTCGCTTGCGTCCACATAGCCCGGAATGGGAGTGGGCCGCATGTAGTCGAGGCTGATCGGCCTCCCCTCGGGGCGGTCTTGCCAGAGGGACCGGGGACGCTCCTTGTCCCGGTAGCCCCGTTCGTCGTCCCAGCTGGTCCAAAGCACGATGTCCAGTAGACGAATGTCGCTGATGCTGTCGGTCCCAGGCAGATCGATGACAGCTTCGCGTAGCGCGCTGATCCAGTCCCGCTGGTCGTTGAGGGCACTGCGGAGTTCGTCGAGGGCGATGGTAATGCGTTCCGTGCGCGATGGTTCCCTGCGGGTCCCTTTTCGAGTGAAGCCGTCGGAGCCGAATCCGAATATGACGGACAGGTGGCCATCGAGAATCGGAACCGCGGCTGGGCGGTAGAGGGCAGCCACCTTTGTAACGGTTGGTCCCCATGCTCCCTTGAATCCGAACGCGCACAATTCCGCGACGGACCTTAGCTGAGCATCATTCATGTCCGCTAAGGGAAGCTTGGCGGGGACCGCGGCGACACGCTGGGCGAACCTCTCGCGCTGCGAGATGTCGAAGAGGATGACTTCTTTCAGGGTGGGGCGCGCGTTCATGAGTCCCGCGAGAAGGATGTCCCACGCGCTGACCTGTTCGAAGTGGCCCTGTCGGCGAGCGTGAATGCCTGCTAGGTCGTATGCGGACCATCCGCTGGCCAAGTTTGTGCAGTAGGCGCGAACACGCTTTACGGCCAGATCGAGACCGACTGGGGCGAGCTGTTTGCTGCGTTCAGTCACCCTGAGCGGCGCGATGTTTGAATCCTTCACGTCGCGAGCCCCGGACGACTCGGAGTGGCCCCACTCTGGGGCCTCGACGCAAAGGCTGCGGCGATGAGGGCTTGGCCGAGTTGCTGGGCCTCGGACGGGGCGAGTTCGACGCCTTGGCGGTGTGCGCCGTCCGGCGCGCGGGTGACGAGTTGGACGAGCCCGTCGCGCGCTTCGACTGTGAGGGCTGCTCCGTCTGCGTAGCGCACGGGATCGCCGTAACGGGAGGGCTCGTTAGCGGTCATGGCGGCAGCGTAAGACTGCCGGAGCGCCGGAGTTGGGGATTCTGTAGATACGGGACGACTCCGCATCAGCTTTTCCGCTAGCAGTCCTCGCCGAGGCGCGGCGTGCCGCTGCGTGGCCATATCCCCTGATTGTCTCACCCATCGTGACGGTGACCGTGAAGATCAACGCCTCGTCATGCAGCGTCTGGATCGTCCCCATCTGACTCGTCACCCAGGCTCGCGTCGTTCGCGTCCTCCTTCGCGCCCGTGGGGTCTGACAGCTCCACAAGAACGCTGCCGACCAGCGCCTCCATGTCGATCACATCAGGGCTGGGCAACTCCCGGCCCTCCACCTGGGCAAGACGGGTCGAGGCGAGGTAGGCGAGACGCACGGCCTGAATGACGAGGACACGTCGGAGACCATCGGATACCTCGCCGCGCTCACGGGCGACCGACGCTAAACGCGAGATCGTCTCAGCTCGTCGTTCGATACGGATGTCCTCGTGTCCGCGCTCCTCACGCATTTCCTGGCTGATGACATCACGCCGCAGGGACGCGGGGAGTGCGATCCGCTCGGAGACCGGGGGGATCTTCTCGTTGAGGATGGCCTTGAAGCGCGAGTTCTCAATGGAGTCGAGATATACCGAGTATTCAAGCGCGTTGAGGTGAGCGATCGCGGCCTTATAGCGGGCCGAGGCTTCCTGATCTTCGCTATTCGAGCGGGGCTTCTTGACCTCCTCGTACTCCCACAGGGGCCAAAGGGCGACCTCGGCCACTTCGAAGAGGTCGAGGATGCGCATGGCAACCGCATCCGTGCGCTGGTTGGTCAAGTGCCGCTGGACGCGAACGCGCAACTGCTCATTCGACTGCCCGACGTAGATCGGCTCGCCCTCATAGTCATAGAACGCGTAGACACCCCACCGTGCGTCCGCCCATTTACGCCCTTCGTCGTCCTTAACGGACAACAGCTTTGCGAGGTTCTCACGAAACTCTTGAACATCCCTCGCAGGCAAGGACTTTCGCGTCGGCTTCCGAGGCTTCTTAGGCTTCGTAGATTTCTTGGACGCCTCGTTACCGCGGTCAGCCATGGGACGCCTCCAAGTAGACGGGGAGATGCCTCTCGTCCGCCTTCTTTCGCGTGAGGGGCATGAGGTAGTGCTGGCTAAGCCAAGCTACGGCATCAACGCACACCGCATCTCCGAAACCGAACAGGATGTGAGAGTCTCGCAGGCCGTCGAGGGTGTAGTCACCCGCACCCATGAGCCGCGCGTATTCGCGCGCGGTCATCCAGCGCACCTGGACACGTCCGTGCCCAGCACGAACGACGGCCTGCTTTGACGAGCCTCCCCTGGCAGTTCGTAAGCAACCGCTGATGTCGTCGGCGCGTATCTCCCACACTGGCGAACCGTTGCGCGTGCGTCTGTACGCAGTGCGGTAACTGACGGTGCGTGCGTCGCGCAGGCCGAGCAGACGTGCTTCCTGAGCCTCCGAAAGGGAGTCGAGAAACTTCTTCGTCCGTTCTGTGTCCCACCAACGCGCGTCGGCGGCGGAGATGTCTTCGACGTAATCGCTGAGGCCGGCTGTTCTCGGTGCGGGCGGCGCAGGCAGCGCCGCCCGGTGGGTCCTCAGGGACGGGTCACCGAAGACCCCTTGAAGCCAGTCGGGGCGCAGCTCCGAGTTCGGTTCGGGCGAGTCCTCTGGCGGGTTCATTGCTGCGACGAGGAAGATGCGCGGCCGCGACTGTGGCACGAAACGGCGAGCATCCAGGGCGAGCACGTCCACGGAATAGCCGAGCCTGTTGAGTTCTCGCACCGCTGCCGCCAGGTCTTCTCCGCCGTGGCTGTTGGCGAGGGCGGTGACGTTCTCTAGGGCGACGACCTCCGGGCGGCGTTCACCCATCTCATCGAGCACTCGGGTGAATTGGTAGAAGGTCGACGAGTGCTTGCCTGCCAGACCCGCGCGGTTGCCTGCGAGCGACAAATCGGTGCAAGGGAACGACGACCACGCGAGGTCAACATCCGGCACGTCGTCTCCCGCGACGTTCGCCACGTCACCGACGACAAACTCGTGAGTGCCGTCGTCCTGGAAGTGACCCGCATACATGTTGTGCTTGAACTCTTCGAGATCGTTGGCCCACACCACCTCGAAATCGGCGCGCTCCAAGCCCATGCGCGCCAGCCCGACACCCGCGAAGAACTCAGCTACGCGAGGGCGCGCAGCGGCGGGAAACGGGATGAGGGTCGCTTCCATTGTCATATCGCCACACTATCGCGAAATTGGCGCCTTAGGATGCACTGCGTGCCCCTGACGCCAGATGACCCGCGACACGGAACCTCGAACGGCTACGGCAATTGCGGATGCCGGTGCGAGCCCTGCCGCGAGGCCAACCGTGTGGCACACGCCGCCTACATGAGCAAGGTCCGCTCCGAAGGACGTCAGCTCGGTCGCCACGGCACCTCCCTGCGATACGACAGCGGGTGCCGGTGTAACGAATGCAAGACCGAACACAATCGACGCAGCCGCGAATACAAGCGCAAACGAAGGGCGTCCGGGGAAGCGGACGGTAAGCCGGTTCAAGACTGAAGCGCGTTGACACCGGGGCCAGGGTGTGGTGGACGGGGGAGGCGTCGGCGACTGCTGCACGGATAGGTGACACCGAACCTGGCTGACCGCGTGGGTTGGCCTGACCAAACAGCCACAATCACACCGCGATGCGCCGCTGAAACACAGTTGGGCCCTCATCCCGATGAGGATGAGGGCCCAACTGGCGTAGTTTTCCGAACACATCCGACTAGTTAACCGAACTGTCCCGCGTGCGCGAGGGGGGATTTGAACCCCCACGCCCTTTCGGACACTGGCACCTGAAGCCAGCGCGTCTGCCGTTCCGCCACTCGCGCGAGTGCTCACCTATCATTCCCTACCGCCACACGGTTCGCCAAATCGGCGGGGCGCGCGTCGCCCCGGCCACCGGACCGGGCGGCGAACCGGCTCCTCAGCAGGCCCACAGGCACGCGCGGAGGGCAGGAATTCAGCGGTTCCCCATGGCCGACGGCTACGATCGAATCCCTGGTTCACCCGACCAGACCGGCGTGCTGCCCGCACACCACCGACGCACAGGCCGCCCACCGACGGAACCACCGCGCCGCGAGGGGAGTCGAAGGCCGTGAGGCCCACCGGCATCCACGCCGGCCACGACACAACGAGGAGGCACCCATGGGGTTGTTCGACAAGCTCGAGAGCAAACTCGAACAAGGTGTCAACGGCGCCTTCGCCCGCGCCTTCAAGAGCGAGGTGCAGCCGGTCGAGATCGCCTCCGGCATCCGCCGCGCCATGGACGACCGCGCAGCCTCCGTCGGCCGCGGCAAGCGCCCCATCGTGCCCAACCTCTTCACGATCGAGCTCTCCCCCACCGACTACGACCGCCTCTCGGCCTGGGGTGACGAACTCGACGACGAGCTCATCGCGAGCGCCCAGGAGCACGCCGACGAGCAGCGCTACTCGCCCGGCGGCCCGTTCACCATCGTCCTGCAGGAATCCGAGAGCCTCGAGACCGGCGTCTTCCGCCTGCGCCCCGCCACCGCAAAGGCCGCCGAAGCCCTCGCGCACCAGCGCGCGAACGTCCGTCCCCGCAACCAACAGGACGAGCGCAACTCGCACGACTCCTCCAACCGCGGGCCCCGCCCCGGCCGCGACGCCGCCCGCCCGGCCGCAGCTGCCGCCGGAACCGCCGCAGGCGCAGGCGCTGCAGCGCCCGCCGGCCGCAGCTTCGCCTCGCGCATCAAGGACTACCTCACCGGCTACGCCCCCGACGACGCCGCGCAGCCGGCACCGGACGAGCAGCCCCAGCCGCGTGAACCGCGCGAAGACATCCGCCGCGACGACCGTCAGGCACACGGCACCAGCGGCAACTACGGCTACGACGACCGCGCACACGCCGAGGACCCCTTCGAGGGCAACACCAACCGTGCGGCCTCGAGCCTCGGCGGCGCCTACTCGTGGGACGCTGCCGGGTCGGACGCGCCGCGCCGTCAGGAGCACGACGCACACGACGGCCACGACGAGTACGACGGCTTCGCCGACGAGCGTGGCGACGAGCGCGCCGGCCACGACGTCGACAACGGGTACGCCGACGACGCGTATGACAACAACGACTACGGCAACGGCTTCGACGACGCCCACCCCGACAACCGCGCCACCGGCCGCGGCCTCGCGTGGGACGACGATGACGACTACGGCGACCCCACCGGTTTCTCCCCGGCCGAGGAGCCGCAGGACTCCACGGCACGTCACGTCCCCGCCGGCGGCGGCGCACGCCCGCCGCGCCCGGTCTCGCCGCGTGAGCGCCCCTGGCTCAAGATCGACGGCCAGCGTTACCCGCTGCTGGGCGCCATCACGGTGCTCGGCCGCGACGACGAGGCCGACATCATCATCGACGACCCGGGCGTCAGCCGAAACCACAGCGAAATCCGCATCACCCACGACGGCCCCCACCTCGTGATGAGCGCGCGCGACCTCGCCTCCACCAACGGCACCTACGTCAACGGTGAACGCATCGACTCCACCCACGTCCACGACGGCGACCGGCTCACCCTGGGCCGCACGTCGATGACGATCCACCTGGGAGACCGCACGTGAACGAACTGACGCTGACGGCCATCCGCATCGGCCTCCTCGCCCTCCTGTGGTTCTTCGTGTTCGCCGTCGTCGGCGTCCTGCGCGGAGACCTCTACGGAGCGAAGACCGGTGGCGGACGCGCCTCGCGCGCCTCCTCGCGTGAGCGCGGCACCAAGACGCCGCGCGCCGTGAAGAAGGGCCCGACGCACGTGGCCGTCATCGAGGGCGCCATGCGCGGCACGACGCTGCCGCTCACCGAATCCGGCGTCCTGCTCGGGCGCAACCCCGAGTGCTCTCTCGTCCTGTCCGACGATTTCGCCTCCGGGCGTCACGCACGCATCTACCCCGAGGCCGACGGCTGGTACCTCGACGACCTCGGTTCCACCAACGGCACGTACATCGGCGCCGAACGCATCGGCGAGCACGTCCACGTCGACGCGGGAACCCGCATCCGTATCGGCCGCACCGTCCTCGAGCTGAGGAAGTGACCCCATGCCCATCGCCCTGAGATTCGCCGCTCGTTCCGACGTCGGCCTCGGCTCGAAGAAGCGCAACGAGGACTCCGGCTACGCGAGCAACACGATGCTCGTGCTCGCCGACGGCATGGGCGGCCACGCCGCCGGTGACATCGCCAGCTCCACCGTCGTCGGCCAGATCGTGCCCCTCGACGGTGACGACGTCGGCGCGGACGACGTCCTCGACCAGCTCGCGGACCGCATCCACCTCGCCAACGAGAAGCTGCGCAGCGAAATGGACGCCGACCCGACCCGCGAAGGCATGGGCACGACGCTCATCGTCCTCATGAAGGCCGGCCGTCAGCTCGCCATGGCCAACATCGGCGACAGCCGCGCCTACCAACTGCGTGACGGCAAGTTCACGCAAATCACGAAGGACCACTCCTTCGTCCAGAGCCTGCTCGACTCCGGCCGCATCACCCCCGACGAGGCCGTCCACCACCCGCAGCGCAGCCTCGTCACCCGCGTCCTCACCGGCCGCGAGAACGACGTTCCTGACCTTTCGCTGCGCGAGGCCCGCATCGGCGACCGTTTCCTCCTGTGCTCCGACGGCCTGTCGGACTACGTCGGCGGCCGCACGATCGAGGAGATCTTCACCTCCGGCAAGCCGATCGACCGCGTCGCCGACGAACTCATCGAAATCGCCCTCAAGGCCTCGACGCTCGACAACGTCACCGTCGTCGTCGGCGAGGTCGCCGACAGCGACGAGCTCGACCTCTCGAGCAAGCCCGCCGTCGTCGGCGCCGCCGTTGCACACGGCGTCACCGAGGCCGTGCCGGTGCGCGACCAGACGCCCGCCGAGAAGGCCCGCGCTCTCTCGCGCGAAGTTTCCGACGACGAGGACGAGGAGACCGAGGAGCACAGCGGCGCCCAGCTCGCCGAGGACGGCCCCCGCCGTCGCGGCCGGTTCTACGCCGCCATCGCCGCACTGGTCGTCCTCGCGGCCCTCGCCGTCGCCGCGATCTGGGGCTGGACGTGGTCGCAGAGCCAGTACTTCGTCAAGGATTCCGGCGGACGAGTCACCATCCACCAGGGCGTCGACGGCGGCTTCGGCCCGCTCGAGCTCAGCCATGTGGAGGAGAAGACGGACATCCCGACGGCCGACCTGCCCGAGTTCTGGCGCACCAAGGTCAAGGCCGGCCTCGAGGCCTCCAGCGACTCGGAAGCCGCGGCCACCGTCGAACGTCTCCGGGCGGAGATGGTGAAGTGCCTCGCCGCCTCACCGAACGGAAGCGAGTGCAAGCAGTGAGTCTCGGCCTCACCCGCACCACCTCCGGCACGAAACGCGGCACCGAGCTCTTCCTCCTCGGCTTCGCGGTCGTCGTCGTGCTGTTCGCCTACGCCAGCGTCGGCCTCGCCATCGACGGCACGCTGCCGGCGGACATCATGACCCTCGGCATCGGTCTCGGGGTTCTCGCGCTCGTGTTCCACCTCGTCGTGCGCATCGTCGCGAGCTACGCCGACCCCGTCCTCCTGCCGACGGCGACGCTGCTCAACGGCCTCGGCCTCGTCATGATCCACCGCATCGACGTCGCCCGCGGCCGCGACATCATGGAGGGCGCCGCGCTGCGTCAGCTCATGTGGTCGACGATCGCCGTGGGCGCCGCCATCACGCTGCTGTTCCTCATCCGCGATCACCGCAAGCTGCGACGCTACACGTTCACGTTCGCCGCAGCCGGTCTCGCGCTGCTCATGATGCCGATGCTCCCGTTCATCGGTATGAACATCAACGGCAACCGCATCTGGATCCACATCGGCCCGCTCAGCTTCCAGCCGAGCGAGGTCGCCAAGATCCTCCTGACGATCTTTTTCGCCAGCTACCTCGTGCAGACGCGTGACGCGCTCTCCCTCGTCGGCAAGCGCTTCCTCGGCTTTCCCCTGCCGCGTGCCCGCGACATGGGCCCCATCATGTTCGCCTGGCTCATGTCCCTGGCCGTCCTCGTCTTCGAGAAGGACCTCGGCACCTCGCTGCTGTTCTTCGGCCTCTTCGTCGCGATGCTCTACGTCGCCACCGAGCGGCGCAGCTGGGTGGCCATCGGCCTCATCCTGTTCTTCACCGGCTGCTACGTGGCCTACCTGCTCTTCGCGAACTTCCAGAACCGCGTCGCGCTGTGGCTCGACCCCTTCACGCCCGGCCAGTCGGACCAGGTCGCGCGCTCCCTCATGGGCCTCGCGTTCGGCGGCATCACCGGCACCGGCCTGGGCCGCGGTTACCCGACCTTCAACTACTCCGAAGCGAACTCCGACTTCATCATGTCGAGCTTCGGTGAGGAGATCGGTCTCGCCGGCATCATGGCGATGATCGTGCTATTCGCCATCATCGTCGAGCGCGGCCTGCGCATCGGCATCGCCTGCCGCGACGGCTTCGGCAAGCTGCTCGCCACCGGCCTCGCGTTCTCCGTGTGCCTCCAGTGCTTCGTCGTTCTCGGCGGCATCACCCGCGTCATACCCCTCACCGGTCTGACGACACCGTTCCTCTCCGCCGGTGGTAGCTCGCTCCTCGCGAACTGGGCCATCATCGCCCTGCTGCTGCGCATCTCCGACCAGGCCCGGCGCCCGAGCGTCGCCGAGACCGACCCGACCCGTGGAAGCGACGACACCCAGGTGGTGAAGGTTCGATGAACACGCCCATCCGACGTCTCGGCTTCGTCGTCGCAGCCCTGTTCTGCTCCGTCCTGCTCGCCGCGAGCTACATCCAGGTGCTGCAGGCCAAGTCGCTCAACAACCGCCCGGGCAACACGCGCATCATCAACGCCGGGTACAAGATCGAGCGCGGCTCGATCCTCGTCGACGGCAAGGCCATCGCCACGAGCCGCAAGTCGAACGACAAGTACGTCTACGAGCGTCAGTACACAAACGGCAGCCTCTACGCCCCCGTCACCGGCTACAGCTCGCTCGTCTACGGCAACGGCGGCGGCCTCGAAGGTGCCGAGAACGAAGTGCTCACGGGCACGAGCGACTCGCTGTTCTACCGCCGCCTCGTCGACGTCGTCACCGGGAAGCCCAAGCAGGGCGCCAACCTCGAGCTGACGATCAACCCCAAGATCCAACAGGCCGCCGCGCAGGCCCTCGGCAACCGCCGCGGCGCCGTCGTGGCGCTCGACCCGAAGACGGGCGCCGTGCTCGCCATGGTGACCTCACCGTCCTACGACCCCAACACGCTCGCCTCGCACGACACCGCGAGCGTGACGCGGGCGTGGACGCAGATGACGCAGGCCGCCAACCAGCCCATGGTCAACCGCACCATCGGCGGCAACCTCTACCCGCCCGGTTCGACGTTCAAGCTCGTCACCTCGGCCGCAGCCCTGGAATCCGGCGACTACTCGTCGTCCTCGACGCTGCCCGGCCCGGCCACCCTGCGTCTGCCGCAGACGACGCACTCGTTGCCGAACGACGACGGGCGCGCGTGCGGCTCGAACGACGAGACGACCCTCGTGCACGCCCTCGAGATCAGCTGCAACACCGCCTTCGCCCAGCTCGGCATGGACCTGGGCCAGGACAAGCTCGCCTCCCAGGCCAAGAAGTTCGGTTTCGGTGACGTCATGCGCGTGCCGATGCGGGTCACGCCCAGCACGTTCCCGACCCAGCTCAACGAGCCCCAGACGGCGATGTCGGCCATCGGCCAGTACGACGTGCGTGTCACGCCGCTGCAGATCGCGATGATCTCCGCCACCATCGCCAACGGGGGCAACCAGATGCAGCCGTACCTCGTGAAGAACGTCGTCGACTCCGACCTCGACGTCATCAAGTCGACCGACCCGAAGGTGCGCGCCAAGCCGATCTCCGGGCAGACCGCCGACTCCCTCACCGAGATGATGGAAGCCGTCGTCAACAACGGCACCGGTAAGCAGGCCGCCGTCCCCGGCGTCCAGGTCGCCGGCAAGACGGGTACCGCGCAGGGCGACACGAAGAACGCCGCCGACCTGTGGTTCACCGGTTTCGCGCCCGCCAACGACCCGAAGATCGCCCTCGCCATCGTCCTCGAGAACGGCGGAGACCAGGGCGTCGAAGCCCTGGCCGGCTCCGTCGCCGCACCCGCTGCACGCCAGATCTTCGAGGCGGCCGTGCGATGACGGAGACCGCAGCCGCGAGCGCCGCGACGAACCACCCACCGGCGAACCACGCACGAACGACCCGACGACCGACCACCCCGACGAGATCTCAGGAGGAGACCGCATGAGCACGGCACCACGCATTCTCGGCGGGCGCTACGAGGTCGGTGAGCTCATCGGTCGCGGTGGCATGGCCGAGGTTCACGCCGGCCACGACACCCGTCTCGGACGCTCCGTCGCCATCAAGATCCTGCGCTCCGACCTCGCGCGCGACCCCTCCTTCCTCCAGCGCTTCCGCCGCGAGGCGCAGTCGTCGGCCGGGCTCAACCACGCCAACATCGTGGCCGTGTACGACTCGGGTGAAGACACCTTCGTCGAGGCCGGCGGCGGCACCGTCGACATCCCCTACATCGTCATGGAGTACGTCGACGGCCAGACGCTGCGCGAGATCCTCAACGACGAGAAGAAGCTCAGCTCGGACGAGGCCTGCCGTGTGACGATGGGCATCCTGTCGGCCCTCGAGTACAGCCACTCCAAGGGCATCGTCCACCGCGACATCAAGCCCGGAAACGTCATGGTGACGCGCGGCGGCAACGTTAAGGTCATGGACTTCGGTATCGCGCGAGCCCTCGCCGACGTCGGCGCGACGATGACGTCGGCCCAGGCCGTCGTCGGTACCGCCCGCTACCTCTCCCCCGAGCAGGCCCAAGGCGAGAGCGTCGACCCGCGCACCGACCTGTACTCCGCCGGTTGCGTGCTCTTCGAGCTGCTCACCGGGCGTGCGCCCTTCGTCGGTGAGCCGGTCAGCCTCGTCTACCAGCACATCGGGGAGCAGCCGCAGCCGCCGTCGCTGTACGAGCACTCGGTGTCACCCGAGCTCGACGCCGTCGTCCTGCACTCGCTCGAGAAGAAGCGGGACGCTCGCTACCAGAGCGCCGGCGAGTTCCGTTCGGACGTGCTCGCGGCTCGCTCCGGCCAGGAGATCTCCGCGGCCGCCCTCGCGAGTACCCAGGCCGCAGGCGACAGCACGGAGGTCGTCAACTACACGCGCCGCGGCGCAGCTCTCGCGGCCGCCGACCACACGGCGGAACTCGACGAGCGTCACGAGCCGAAGCGTTCGCGCGGCGGTCTGTGGGCTCTCGCCGTCATCGCGGCCCTCGCCGCCATCCTCGGCATCGGCTACCTCTTCATGAACCCGAGCGGCACCACCGACCAGGTCACGGTGACGAAGGTCGAAGGCATGACCTACGACCAGGCCTTCTCGACTCTGTCGCAGGACTTCACGGTCGAGCGCAAGGAGACGTCCTCCGACCAGAGCGAAGGCACCGTCGTCGGGCAGGACCCGCCGGGCGGCACCAAGGCCGACCGCAATTCCACCGTCACGCTCACCGTCTCGACGGGCCCGGACTCCGTGAAGGTGCCCGACGTCGTGGGCGACTCGGTCGCGACAGCGCGCCAGACCCTCATCTCCGCAGGTATCGACGCCGACCGCATCAAGGTCTCCTCGGAGAAGAAGGACGACAGCGGCGTCGACTCGGGCAAGGTTGCCGAGACCAACCCCAAGGCCGGTTCGACGCTCGGTGCGAGCAACGAGATCACGCTCTACCCGAGCAGCGGCAAGGTCACCGTGCCCGACCTCGTCGGCAAGACCCAGGACGAGGCGACGCAGGCGCTCTACAAGGCGCACCTGTCGATCAGCGTGACCTACGAGCGCACGGGCGACGAGACCAAGCAGGGCAAGGTCATCTCCGTGCCCGATCAGGGCAAGAAGGTGGACAACGGCACGGCCGTGGTCGTCGTGGTCGGCCAGAAGCCCGAGGCCACCGTCACGGCGACGCCCTCACCGACGTCGACACCGTCCTCCTCGTCGTCGAGCTCTAGCTCCTCGAGCAGTTCCACCTCCTCGAGCACCAAGCCGAGTTCGCCGAGTTCGCCGAGTTCGCCGAGTGACACGACCGAGCTCACGCCGTCGAACACGGCGAGCCCGCCGAACGAGGACGACTAGTCACGAAGACCTCGAAGGGCCACCCCGATTCGGCCGGGGTGGTCCTTCGACGTCGGTGTCGCGTTGCCGGGCGACGGCGGGTCAGCTCGCGCGCACGAGCGGCACCATGTCGTGACTCGCCTCGACGGCCGTCGTGGAGCCGCACATCCGCAGCCAGTTGGCGAGCATGCGGTGACCACCGACCGTCATGACGCTCTCGGGGTGGAACTGCACGCCGTGCAACGGCAGGTCCCGGTGATGGGCCGCCATGATGATTCCGGTGTCAGTGCGACCGTTGACGACGAGTTCGTCGGTGACGGTGGCCGGGTCGATCGTCAGCGAGTGGTAGCGCGTGGCGGTGAACGGGTCGGAGAGACCCTCGAGCACGCCCGTGCCGTCGTGGAAGACCTCGGACGTCTTGCCGTGCAGCAACTCCGGCGCACGCCCCACCGTGGCGCCCGTGACGACGCCGAGGGCCTGGTGGCCGAGGCACACCCCGAGCATCGGCTGGTTGCGCTCGCCGCACGCCTCGATCATCTTCATACTGACGCCGGCGTCCTCCGGGGTGCCGGGACCGGGCGAGACGAGCACGCCGTCGAAATCGGCGCCGTCGGCCGCGCTGATCGCGTCGTTGCGCACGACGGTCGTCTCGGCGCCCAACTGCTGGAGGTAGCCGACGATCGTGAAGACGAAGCTGTCGTAGTTGTCGACGACGAGAATGCGCGGCGAGTCGGTCATGCCCACCAGTCTAGGTGCGCCCATCCCGCACGGCCCAGCGCCGCCGTCAGCGCTGGGCCCGGGCGTACTTCAGGGAGAGCGAGCCGGTGAACGCGGGGAAGGACGCGTTCTGCTCCGTCTTGAGGTCGTAGCCCAGCCCGACGAGGTCGACGTACTGCTTGTAGATCTTCACCGCTTCGTCGTCGTCGAGGGCTGCCTTGAGCTTCACCGGGTCGCCGATGGCCTTGATCGTGAACGGTGGGCTGTAGACACGACCCTGAAGGATGAGGGTGTTGCCGACGCAGCGCACCGCGCTGGTCGAGACGACGCGCTGATCCATGAGCATCATGCCGCGAGCGCCCGCGCGCCACAGGGCGTTGACGACGGCCTGCACGTCCTGCTGGTGGACGACGAGCCAGTCGGGTGTGCCGTCTTCGGGCAGCTGGTCGACGCTCTTCTTGCTGTCGTCGAGGGTGACGGTGATCGCCTGCCCCGTCAGCGGCGCGAGACCGGCCGGGTCCTCCTCCTTCGACGCCTGAGCGTTGATCTTGGACGCCTGGGCGGCCGGTCCGTCCTTCTTCGCGGCGGCGCTCTGCGCCTGTACGACCTGACGGCGCAGGCTGGCGACGGACTGCTGCTTCTCCTTGACGCGTCGGTCGGCTCCGGCGACGACGTCGCTGAGCTGTGTGTTGCCCGAGCGCAGATCGGTGCCGTGGGCCGCACGCGAACTGACGGCGAACATGAGGCCAGCCACGAGCGTCACGATCGGGACGGCGACCTGCCAGGGCTTCACGCGGCGGCGCGAGGGAATCCGGACACCCTCGTTCTGCTCGACGCCGGGAGCTTCGTTCGGTGCGTCATTTGGCGCTTCGGTCGCGGGAGTGCTGGGCGAATCGGCCACGCGGACGCCTCCTTCATGCTGCGTACCGGCGAGTGAGTCAACTAGGCTCTCACCCTAGTTGACTCACCTCCAGAACGCCTGACACGGAAGGGGTACCCCGTGGCCCGTAAGAACTCCGACGCCGCTGCGCGCGCCGCCTCCGGAGGCGGCCTCAACCCCAGGTGGTGGGTGCCGACCGCTCTCGGCCTCATGCTCCTCGGCCTCGTGTGGGTCATGACGTACTACATCAGTTCGGGCGCGTACCCGATCCCCAACGTCGATGCGATCAACATCGTCGTCGGCTTCGCCTTCATCATGGTGGGATTCATCATGATGACGCGCTGGAAGTAGCGCTCCTTCGACTTCGTCGGATGCCCTCGGCCCTGTTGGGTCGAGGGCATCCGACGTTGTGGGATGTTTTCCCCAGAGTTATCCACAGCCTGTGTGTAATTACACGGCTGTCGTTTTCCACAACTGTGGACAAACATGGGGACAACGCGTGGATGGCCCGGGGACAAGCGTCAAGATCAGTGGAAAACCGGTGGTCCACCGGTGGAAAAGGGCAGGTCAGCTGGGGACAACTCATGTGACTCACCGGGCTCGGCCCCACGACACGCCGCTCATTCCGCGGGTTTCTCCACACCCATGCCTGTGGAAACTGTGGAAAACCCTGGTTTCGGACGACGTCGACGGGGTCTTCCACAGCTGGGGACGACGCTTGCTCGGTTTGTCTTGCCCCATCTAGAGCTGAGGCGAGAGATGTGGATAGGTTCTCATCGACGTTGCGGCGAACTGCGAGCGTTCACCACGCCATGGAACCGTCCTGATGACGAACTGCCCTCTGGACGGCGGCGGCATCGCGGCGCACACTCAGGTCAGAGGTATGTGAAGCGGACGTCGGTGGCCACGCTGGGCCTGGCTGCCGTGGTGACGGGCTGGACCTACGCGACGCCCGGCGAGTCGCCCGGGCCGTTCAAGCTCTACACGCACTGCGGTGTGCGCGAACTCAACAGCAACGGCACCTGGTACGTCCGCGAGGGCGGCCCCCTCGCGAGCGAGGCCGGGACGCCGAAGGGGTGGGACGACCCCTATCAGCGCGGCTGGGTCGTCATCGACGGCAACCGTGCCACGTTCCGGGACAGCTCGGGCCGCAAGGAGACCTTCGTCGAGCGTCCAGGAGCCACGAAACCCCTCGCCGTCTGTTCTTGTCCGAGTTCGGCACGATGCATCACTCTGCCCACATCTTGCACCTGACTTAGACAGCACAAGAGGGCTTCATCGAACACTCGACGAAGCCCTCTTGGCGTGACGTCCTGGTGTCAGCGCACGATCTGGATCCAGCTGAGGTCGGCCATCGCGAAACTGACGTAGGCAGCTGCGAACAGTAGCGCGGCAAGACCACCGAGCAGACCGAGCTGGATCGCCGTCGAGCGGCGGCGAACGGCGTACAACAGGCCGGCCGCGATGCCTCCGACGATCGCGCCACCGAGGTGTGCCTGCCACGCCACGTTGCTCATCGTGAAGCCCAGCACGACGTTGATGGCGATGAGGGTGAGCATCGGGCCGATCTCGCGCCCCAGGTGCCGGTTGAGCACGATGACGGCGACGAACAGGCCAAACACACCACCGGACGCACCGACGAGCGGAGTCGCCCATCCCGACGCGTAGAGGTCGCCACCCCGAACGGGCGCCGAAGTCAGCAGTTGATAGCCGACCGACCCACCGAGCACCGCCACGAGGTAGAGGGCCGCGAAGCGGAGACGGCCCAACATCGGCTCGAGGTACTGCCCCATGAAGTACAGCGCCATCATGTTGAACAGCAGATGGATGACGTTGCTGCGGTCGTGCGCGAAGCCGCTCGTGATGTAGCGCCACGGCTCGTCCTGGGCTGCCAGGGCGATGAAAGCGACGTTGCCGAAGAAGCTCCAGCTCATCAGCTCGCCCACCCAGACGGCCACGCAGATGCCGATGATGCCGAAGGTCACGAGCGGGCGTCCGGGCGCGGCGGGCATGCCTAGCTCCGACCGCTGCGTCGGCATCGGGTTCGCCTTGCGCTCGGCAGCGACGCAGTCGACGCACTGGAACCCGACCGAGGCCGGCACCTGGCACTGCGTGCACGCCGGACGTCCGCAGCGCTGGCAGCGCGTGTAGGCCGCGACCTCCGGGTGCCTCGGACACACCGGGATCCCTTGCTCGTCGTACGAACCGTTGTCCAGCGGAACGCTCATCGTTCTCGTCTCTGCCCTTCTCATGCGTGTGGCCCCGTCGTCATGACAACGACGGGGCCACACGATTGTCTCCCGCACCCTCACACCGTTCGGAGCGAGGGCACGGATGCGATCACTCGGAGATGGTGACGCTCTCGATGACGACCGGCTCGACCGGCTTGTCCTGGCCGCCCGTGCGGACGGCGGCGATCTCGTCGACGACCTTCTTGGACTCGTCGTCGGCCACCTCGCCGAAGATCGTGTGCTTGCCCTGCAGCCAGCTCGTGTCGGCAACCGTGATGAAGAACTGCGAGCCGTTCGTGCCCTTGCCCATGCGCTTACCGGCGTTGGCCATGGCGAGCATGTAGGGCGAGTTGAAGTTCAGCTCGGGCGAGATCTCGTCGTCGAACGTGTAGCCGGGGCCACCGATGCCGATGCCCTGCGGGCAGCCGCCCTGGATCATGAAGCCCGGGATGATGCGGTGGAACGTGAGGCCGTCGTAGAAAGGCTGCGGGTTGGTGCGGCCGGCGTCGTCCTTGTACTCCTTCGTGCCCTTGGCGAGGCCGACGAAGTTCTCGACGGTCTTCGGCGCCTGGGTCGGGAAGAGGTTGATGTTGATGTCACCGTGGTTGGTGTTCAGTGTCGCGATCATGACACCCAGTGTTCCACGTGAAACGCACACGGGCACGGCGGCCTCGCGGGTGTTCACACTCGGCGGAAGCCCGGGCGTCACGAGGCAGGCGTCTCCGTCCCTTGAGGTGGGCCCGGCCGACATCCCCACCGTCCGACCTGCCGAACCGGTTGGTAAGCGGGCAGCGAACAAGGCAGGATGAGAGGCAGAAGAGTATCCACCCGCAGGAGAGGAACAGCCGTGCTGTGGAAATCCGAACCCACCAAGACCGAGAAGGCCAAGGAGGCTGCGCTCACCGCGGTCGACCTGGCTTCGACGAAGGCCGCTGAGGCCAAGGCGAAGACCGAGAAGGACATCGTCCCCACCCTCGCAGAGAAGGCCGAGGAGGCCCGCGACTTCATCATGGAGAAGGCAGAGGAAGCCCGCGAAGCCGCTGCGCCGCACCTCGAGAAGGTTGCCGACGCCACTGCCGACCAGCGTGAGGCTGCCGCCGACAAGGTGAGCGTGGCCAAGGCCGTCGCCGCCGCGAAGATCGCCGACGTCGCCGAGTCCGCTGCCGACGCGCGTGACGAGGCCGAGAAGAAGGGCCGCAAGACTGCAAAGAAGGCCGACAAGAAGTCGTCCAAGTTCGCGAAGCAGGCCGACAAGCGCGCCGAGAAGACAAAGAAGAAGGCCGACAAGAAGGCTGCCGCTCTGGCGGGCTTCCTCGGTGCCAAGGCATCGCGCGCGGAAAAGAAGGCGACGAAGAAGTTCGGCGTCGACACGCGCCAGGACGCCGCCTACAAGGCTGCTGCCCTGAAGGGCCAGGCCCAGCAGGTCGCCGAGGACAAGGGCCTCACGGCCGACAACGCTCGCGACTTCTACAAGGACGAGCTGCTCCCGCACCTCAAGGAGATCCTCGCGACGGCCGCTGCCGCCGGCACCGCCGCCTCGCACAACGTCGTGGGTCAGCTTCCCGACGGTGCGCAGGAGCAGGTCGCGCGCTACGCCCCGGCTCTCGCACCCAAGAAGAAGAAGGGTGGCTTCCTCATCGTTGTCGGTGCGGCCGCCCTCGCCGGTGCCGGTTACCTCGTGTACGCCGACCAGCAGAAGAAGAAGGCCAAGAACGCCCAGCTCTCCGAGGCTGCCATCGCGGACAGCAAGGCTGACCGTTCGGACGAGATGACGATCAACAACCCCGTCACCGACTTCAACAAGGCCGATGACACCACGATGGTGCGCCCTGCGGGCGACGGCACGGCCGAGCCGGCAGGTGGGCCGGGCACCGCTGCCACGTGGACCGAGGCCGAGGAGTCGGGCCACATGTCCACCGAGGCACTCGAAGGTGAGACGCGCAGCTCGCGTCGCGCCGCCCGCGGCGACATCTGACATCAGTCGCTCCGCTTGAGGGGTCGCTTCCTGCTGGAGGCGGCCCCTCGTCATGTGCCTGCTCCTGACGCGTCGTGTGAGCGCCTTCCCCGACGCCCGGGCCCGGCTTCGGCGCTGCGTTGCACCAAAGGTCGATCGCTGCTTCTTTAGGTTGATAGACAAATAACTAGATTCTGCTAGCCGAGGGAATCGGCGCGTCCCATCGGGGTAACCCTGTTCGACGTCGTCGTCAGCGGAACGCCGCCTCGCGCCCACAGCGTGGGCAGGCACGCGCGGATTCGGTGACGCCGGCCGTACAGTCCGTCCATGGCGCACTTCCTCAGCTTCGTCGTGTTCGCAACGGCCATTGCGGTGGCACCGGGCCCGGACACGTTCCTCACGCTGCGCAACACCGTCATCGGAGGCCGCGCGTGAGGGCTGTGGACGACGCTCGGCATCGGGGTCGCCGGTGCCACCCAGGGCGTCCTCGCCGCGGCGGGGCTGGGCGCGATCATCGCCCGTTCGGAACCGGTGTTCCAGACGATCCGCTGGCTCGGTGTCGCCTACCTCATTTATCTCGGCATCATGGCGCTGCGCGCACCCGTCAAAGCCCACGGTGACGGCTGGGCCATGACGCCGGAAGCAACACCGCGCAGCCCGCGCCGCTCGTTCCGTCATGGGTTCCTGTGCAACATCACGAACCCGAAGGTGCTCGCGTTCAACCTCGCGGTGCTGCCGCAGTTCGCCGGCCCCGGCACCGGGATGCTCACGCTCCTCGCCTACGCCCTCACCCTGACGATCGTCGGCACGATCGTGCTGCTCGCCGTCGTGGGGCTGGCGACGCGTGCCCGCGATGCACTGGCACGTCCGCTCGTCAACCGCGGTGTCGAGGGCGGTACGGGCGTCGTCATGCTTGGTTTCGCGGGGGCTCTGGCCGCGGAGGGCTGACCTCGCGCCCGTTCGGCCGCCAGATTCGTGGTCGGTGGGCGTCCCAGGCAGGGTGCGGATAGGTTGAAGGCATGGCAACCAAGCGCATCACCTACGTGCTCATCGACGGCGAGAACATCGACGCGACGCTGGGCACGTCCATCCTCGGACGACGACCGCACCCGGACGAGCGGCCGCGCTGGGATCGTCTGCTGCGCTTCGCGGAGCAGGAGTGGCGTCAGGACGCCAAGGGCCTGTTCTTCCTCGCCGCGAACGGCCCCGAGTTGCCGATGTCGTTCATCCAGGCGCTGACGGCCCTGGGTTACCAGCCGATTCCGCTCTCCGGTGCGTCCGACGAGAAGGTCGTAGACATGGCCATCCAGAAGACGCTGGACGCGCTGCGCACCTACCAGGCCGACGTCATGCTCGTCAGCCACGACGGAGACTTCCTGCCGCAGGTGGAGCCGCTGCTCGGAGGCTCGCGCAAGGTGGGACTCATCGGCTTCAAGGAGTTCCGCAACTCGGGCTTCGCTCCCCTCGAGGCGCAGGGCATGGAGTTCTTCGACCTCGAGCACGACGTCAAGGCGTTTAACGCGACGCTGCCGCGTCTGCGCATCATCCCGATCGACGAGTTCGACCCGATCGCCTACCTCTGAGTGCTGGCCCGCCTCCGCGCAGGGAAAGCAGACTTCGCCGGAGAAGGGCCTCGTGGGAGCGTCATCGCGCCCACGAGGCCCTTCTTCGTTACGGTCGCCGCGCCAATTGCTCCCGTGACGCGACGAAGGCCCTCACCTGTGCGGTGAGGGCCTTCGTCGTTCGGTGGAGGTAAGGGGACTCGAACCCCTAACCCCCTGCTTGCAAAGCAGGTGCGCTACCAATTGCGCCATACCCCCGGAGGGTGACGGTCAGTTCTTGCCCGGTACGGTGTTCTCCGGCTGATCCGTCGCTTTCGCCCACAGCTCCTTGCCCAGTTGTTGCTTCTGGTACTCACTGTTCGCGTAGATGGCTGCCGCCGCGGCGGCGGCTGCGAGAAGAACCTTGTACATCGGGAACTCCCAAGCGAACTCGAGGGGCAGTGGTGGTGGGCCTAACTGGACTTGAACCAGTGACCTCTGTCTTATCAGGACAGCGCTCTAACCGACTGAGCTATAGGCCCCTGCACCGCTTCCGCGCCTGCTCGTTCACCGAGCGGCACGAGCGTTGAGATTACCCTACGCCGCGCGCGCCCCGCAAATCCGCGGGGCCCCGGCGGCGCACGGGCTACCGAGCAGGCGTGCGCCACCCGGATCTGGGGAGCTTCTGCCGATCTGACGGCGATATATCGCGGCCAGATCCAGACATCTGCACCGGCTGGAACCGAGGATGCCCGCAGACGCCCGAAGGCCCCCACCACGAGTGTGGTGAGGGCCTTCGAAAATCAGCGACAGACCTCAGTCGCGGGTCTGAAAACCCCGCCAACAAAACAACCGGACCAGCGCAGACCTACGAGACCACGCTGGAAGCCGACCCGCCCCCGAAGGCCTGTCGCACCGAGGGATCTGACCGAGCTTGCGAGGTCAGATCACCGGAAGACGGGCCGAGGGACCCTGTGTCGCACCGAGGCTGGGCAGCGAGCTTGCGAGCTGCCCAGCCCGGAAGACGGGCCGAGGGAGCTCACTCATCGCTGAGGGTCAACTGCACGCCGCCGACGAGGGAGGCGCAGATGTTGTAGAGGAACGCTGTGAGGGTGGCGATGGCCGTCATGAGGATGATGTTGAGCACGCCGATGACGATGCTGAACGAGATGGCGCGTCCGAATCCGACGTAGTCGAGGATGTCGAACTGCGATCCCTGACGGTCGAGGGTGCGCAGCATGTCGTTGGCGGCGCTGAAGGTGCCCATGCCGGCGAGGACGGTCCACAGCGTCGCGACGAGCACGACGGACGCGATGGCGACGGCCACGGACAGCAGGAAGGCGATCTTCAGAACCGACCAGGTGTCGACGCGCGACAGGGTGAGGCGCACGCGACGAGGCGTGGTGCGCCTCGGTGCCGGACGCCCCGCGCCGCCCTTCGGCGCTCCCGCGGCCGAGCGGCCGGCTGGTGACGCGACGCGCTGCTGCGGCGCGCGTCCCTGGCGTGGTGCCGCTGCGGTCGCCTCAGCGCCCGGCAGTTTGGTGCGCGGTTCTCGCGAGTTACTCACTCACTGTCTCCCGACTCGTCGTTCTCGGCGGTAACGGCATCCTCCGAGGGGTTTGTCACCTCTGCGTCATCTGCCGTATTCGCATCCGAACCTACCTGCTCGTCGGCAATTTCCTCGGCTTCCTTCTCGGCGTTGCGCGCAACCGCGACGATGGAGTCGCCCTTGCCCGGGGTGGCGAACTGGACGCCCTGGGTGTTGCGACCGGTCTCGCGCACCTCGCTGACGGCGCTGCGCACGATCTTGCCCTTCTCCATGACGACCATGACCTCGTCACGGTTCTCGACGACGAGCGCGCCGACGAGGTCGCCGCCTCGTTCGGAGATCGTGGCGACCTTGACGCCGAGCGTCGCGCGGCCCTTCGTCGGGTACTCCTCGACGGGGGTGCGCTTCGCGAGGCCGTTCTCGAAGACGACGAAGACGTAGAGCTTTTGGGCGGCGCCGCGCTCCACCTCGTTCGAACCCTCGGGCACGACGCTGAGCGACAGCAGTTCGTCGCCGTCGCGGAACTTCATGCCGGTGACACCGGACGTGGAGCGGCCCATCGGGCGCAGCGAGTCGTCCGTAGCGGCGAAGCGCACGGCCTGACCCTTGCGCGAGACGAGCAGGACGTCGTCGCTCGCCTCGGCGAGCTTGGCGCCGACGAGTTCGTCACCGTCACGCAGGTTGACGGCGATGAGGCCGCCCGAACGCGGCGAGTCGTACTCGGACAGGCGCGTCTTCTTCACGAGGCCGTTGCGCGTGGCGAGCAGCAGGTACTCGTGGTCGGAGTACGTGCGCAGGCGCAGCACCTGGGCGATCTGCTCGCCCGGCTGGAACGCGAGCAGGTTCGCGACGTGCTGGCCCTTGCTCTCGCGCGAGCCCTCGGGCAGTTCGTAGCCCTTGGTGCGGTAGACGCGGCCGGCGTTCGTGAAGAACAGCAGCCAGTCGTGCGTCGACGTGGTGAAGAAGTGCCCGACCACGTCGTCGCCGCGCAGCGTCGCGCCGCGCACGCCCTTGCCGCCGCGACGCTGGCTGCGGTACTCGCTCACCTTCGTGCGCTTGACGTAGCCGCCGCGCGTGATGGTGACGACCACGTCCTCCTCGGGGATGAGGTCTTCCATGTTCATGTCGCCGTCGAACGGCACGATCTGGCTGCGACGGTCGTCGCCGTACTTGTCGACGATCTCGGCGAGCTCGTCGGAGACGAGCTGACGCTGACGCTCCGGCTTGGCCAGGATGTCCTTGTAGTCGTCGATCTGCGCCTGGATCTCGTCGTGCTGCTCGATGATCTTCTGACGCTCGAGGGCCGCGAGGCGGCGCAGCTGCATGTCGAGAATGGCGTTGGCCTGGATCTCGTCGACGTCGAGAAGGTCGATGAGGCCGGCGCGTGCCTCGTCCACCGTGGGGCTACGACGGATGAGGGCGATGACCTCGTCGAGCGCGTCGAGCGCCTTGAGGTAACCGCGCAGGATGTGGATGCGCTTCTCGGCCTCGTCGAGGCGGTACTGCGTGCGTCGCTGGATGACGTCGATCTGGTGCTCGACCCAGTAGCGGATGAACGCGCTGACCGGCAGCGTGCGGGGCACACCGTCGACGAGGGCGAGCATGTTCGCGCCGAAGTTCTGCTGAAGCTGCGTGTGCTTGTAGAGGTTGTTGAGCACGACCTTCGCCACGGCGTCGCGCTTGAGCACGATGACGAGGCGCTGGCCGGTACGACCCGACGTCTCGTCGCGGATGTCCGCGATGCCCGCCATCTTGCCGTCCTTGACGAGCATGGCGATCTTCTCGGCGAGGGCGTCGGGGTTGACCTGGTAGGGCAGCTCCGTGACGACGAGGCACTGACGGCCCTGGATCTCCTCGACATTGACGACGGCGCGCATCGTGATGCTGCCGCGACCCGTGCGGTAGGCGTCCTCGATGCCCTTCTTGCCCATGATGAGGGCGCCCGTCGGGAAGTCGGGGCCGAGGATGCGGCGCAGGCACTCCTCGAGGAGCGCCTCACGACTCGCCTCGGGGTTGGCGAGCAGCCACTGGGCGGCGTCGGCGACCTCGCGCAGGTTGTGCGGCGGGATCTGGGTGGCCATACCGACGGCGATGCCGGCGCTGCCGTTGACGAGCAGGTTCGGGAAACGGCTCGGCAGCACGGTGGGCTGCATCGTCTTGCCGTCGTAGTTCGGCTCGAAGTCGACGGTGTTCTCGTGGATGTCGCGCACGAGTTCCAACGCGAGCGGCGCCATGCGGCACTCGGTGTATCGCGGGGCGGCGGCGCCGTCGTTACCCGGCGAACCGAAGTTGCCCTGGCCGTCGACGAGCGGGTAACGCATCGACCACGGCTGAACGAGGCGCACCATGGCGTCGTAGATGGCCGAGTCACCGTGCGGGTGGTACTGACCCATGACGTCACCGACGACGCGGCTGCACTTGTTGTAGCCACGGTCGGGGCGGTAGCCACCGTCGTACATCGCGTAGACGATGCGGCGGTGCACGGGCTTGAGGCCGTCACGCACGTCCGGAAGCGCACGGGAGACGATGACGCTCATCGCGTACTCGATGTAGCTGCGCTGCATCTCGGCGTTGAGGTCGATGGGGTCGACGCGGTGGGCGACCGGGGCCTCGACGGCGGCGCGAGCCTCCGGAGTGTTCGGCACCTTCGGCGTCTCGACGTCACCGGGCGTACCGGCGGTGGCCGCTGCGGCGTCGCTCACGGGCGCGTCGGGGTCTCCGGCGGGCACCTCGGGGAGGTCGGCCGCGTCGTCACCCGGCAGGTTCGTGTCGTCAGACATAGTTTCTTTCCTTCGACGAAGGGAAATTCATTGAGTTCTTAGGTGGTGTTCCACGTGAAACGAAGGACGGGAACGTCCGACCGTTCCACGTGAAACACGATGTTCAGTTGGCAAGGATCGCAACCCAGCGCGCACCTCGCGTCAGATCCGACCCCGGACGGCGACGCCCCCTACGGGAGCCGACCGCCCACGACGTCGCGCCGCCGATCAAGCGCGGGAAGCAGGGGATGCGACGAAGGAGCAGACCCTGAAGCCCGCGCGCTGAGAAGGCGCGACAGAGGTTAGATATCCAGGAAGCGGACGTCCTTGGCATTGCGCTGGATGAAGCTGCGGCGCGACTCGACGTCCTCACCCATGAGCACGGCGAAGATCTCGTCGGCTGCCGCGGCGTCCTCGAGGGTGACCTGCAGGAGCGTGCGCGCCTCCGGGTCCATCGTGGTCTCCCACAGCTCCTGGTAGTTCATCTCGCCGAGACCCTTGTAGCGCTGGACGCCGTTGTCCTTCGGCAGGCGGCGGCCCTTCGACTGACCTTCGGCGATCATCGCGTCGCGCTCGCGGTCGGTGAAGGCGAACTCGTGCTCGTGGTTGCTCCACTTGAGGCGGTAGAGCGGCGGCTGCGCGAGGTAGACGTAGCCGGCTTCGATGAGCGGGCGCATGAAGCGGAAGAGCAGCGTCAGCAGCAGCGTGCGGATGTGCATGCCGTCGACGTCGGCGTCGGCCATGAGCACGATCTTGTGGTAGCGCGCCTTGTCGATGTCGAAGTCCTCGCCGATGCCGGTACCGAAACCGGAGATGAGGGCCTGGACCTCCTGGTTGGCGAGCACCTTGTCGATGCGGGCCTTCTCGACGTTGAGGATCTTGCCTCGGATGGGCAGGATCGCCTGGTTGAACGGGTTGCGACCCTGCACGGCGGAGCCGCCTGCGGAGTCACCCTCGACGATGAAGACCTCGGACAGGCTCGGGTCCTTGCTCTGGCAGTCCTTGAGCTTGCCCGGCAGACCGCCGCCCTCGAGCAGGCCCTTGCGGCGTGCGGTCTCACGTGCCTTGCGGGCCGCCATGCGCGCCGAAGCGGCGGCAATCGCCTTGTTGACGATGGCCTTGCCCTCGCGCGGGTGCATCTGCAGCCAGTGGTCGAACTCGTCGCGCACTGCGGCCTGGACGAAGCCCTTGATCTCGGAGTTGCCGAGCTTCGTCTTCGTCTGGCCCTCGAACTGCGGCTCGGCAAGCTTGACGGAGATGACGGCGGTGAGACCCTCGCGGATGTCGTCACCCGTGAGGTTGTCGTCCTTCTCCTTGAGCAGCTTCTCGCGGCGGGCGAAGTCGTTGACGAGCTTCGTCATCGCGGCGCGGAAGCCCTCTTCGTGCGTGCCACCCTCGTGCGTGTTGATCGTGTTGGCGTAGGTGTGGACCGACTCGTTGTACGCCGTCGTCCACTGCATCGCGACCTCGACGGAGAGGTAACGCTCGGTGTCCTCGGCCTCGAACGCGATGATGTCCTCGTTGACGACCTCGGCGCGCTTGCTCGAGTTGAGGTGCTTGACGTAGTCGAGCAGACCGTCGTCGTAGCGGTACGTGACCGACTTGCCCTTCTTCGCCTTCTCGGCTGCGGCGTCGGCCGTCTCCGCGTCGCCGCCCTCGGCTGCTGCGTCAGCAGCGGCCTCGTCGGCCGCGCCCTCGTCGAGCACCTCCGCACGCTCGTCGGTGAGCGCGATGGTGAGGCCCTTGTTGAGGAACGCCATCTGCTGAAAGCGAGCGCGCACCGTCTCGAAGTCGTACGTCGTCGTCTCGAAGATCTCGGGGCTGGCCCAGAACGTGATCGTCGTACCGGTCTCGTCGGTGGCCTCCTCCTCGCGCAGGGGGCCGAGCGGCACGCCGCCCTCGAACTCCATGCGGTAGACGTGGCCCTTCTGGCGCACCTCGACCTCGAGGCGCGTGGAGAGCGCGTTGACGACGGAACTACCGACGCCGTGCAGACCACCGGAGACCTTGTAGCCGCCGCCGCCGAACTTTCCGCCGGCGTGCAACTGCGTGAGGACGAGCTCGACGGTCGACATGTCGTACTGCTCGTTGCGGCCGGTCGGGATGCCTCGACCGTTGTCGCTGACGCGTACACCGTTGTCCGGCAGGATCGTCACGTCGACGCGGTCGGCGTGGCCGGCGAGGGCCTCGTCGACAGAGTTGTCGACGATCTCCCACACGAGGTGGTGCAGGCCGCGTTCACCGGTCGAGCCGATGTACATACCGGGGCGCTTGCGAACCGCCTCGAGGCCTTCGAGGACCTGAATGGCGCTGGCGTCGTACTCGGTGTCGATCTGCGAGCGCACGTGTGCCTCGGGCGGAAGCACCTGCTGTGCTTCGCCGCCGGGGATCGGCTCGTTCGTCGCGTCGTCGTGCGTGGGCTGGTCGGCCACTGTGCTCCTTCACCGTGCGGTGCCTGCCACGGTGGTGCGGACGCGACACGGGGTCGAACGTCACAGATCGGCGTACGAAGGCCGAGAGAGGGTGGCAGGTCCTGATCGTGTCCATTCTACCGGGTCAGTGGACGCAGGACTGCCCCGAAACATGCCCACACAGGCATTTTCCGCGATTTTCTCTCGCCCGGCGTGCCGGGGATCGTCCCTGGGGCCACCGAAGGCGCTCGGGGCCGTCTGCGACGTGTCGCGCGTCCAATCTGAAGGGGATCAGCCGGCGCCTTCCTGAACCCAGATGTCAACGTCGGGATCGCTCGCCCGGAAGCAGTTGACGAGCCCACCCCGGCGCGAGCAGGTGAGGTCGATGTACCCGTCGGAACCGGCGACGTTCTCCTTGCGATAGGCGCTGTAGACCTTCAACGGGAAGGAGGCTGTGTCAGGCTTTCGCGCCACCTGGCTCAACGCTGCGTCACGCACGGTGACGAGGAAGGGGCAACTCGAATAGTGCCCCTGCCCTTGGCGCACCTGAACGGCGGTGTTGGTCTGCTGACTCGTGCGGTCGCCACACAGGTTCCACGTCGTGGCCGGGAACGGCGTCAGACCCGTTCGCGTGGGAGTCGGGGTGCTGGTCGGAGCCTCGGCCACGGAGCTTCGGCTCTCACTGTGCGCTGGGGACGACGGCGCAGGCGCCGCGGTTCGGGAGTCGCCACCGGTCTCGCTCGTCGTCGACGACGGCGCCGAGGACGAACTGCTCGAGGAACTCGAGGAGGAGGAACTCGAGGAGGAGGAACTCGACGTCGACCGCGCGTCGCTCGAGGTAGCGGGGTCGGAGGGCGGCGGCGGGGATGCGTCCTTCTGTCCGCGCGTCAGGGCGAGCGCCCCCAGTGCCAGCGCGAGGACGAGCACGGATGTGAGCGCGACGGCGATGACAAGGCCACGTGAGGGCGATCGCCGCTCCGGCGTCTCGGCCTCTGGCTCGTTCCAGAACGCCGGGGTCTTCGGTTCCGCGTCGTGCTCGGGGCCCGACGCGCGCGTCTCCTCGTCGTGGGTCATGGCCCGACCGAGTCCTTCACCCACGCCCTCACAGCAGTGCCACCCGTGCAGAGGCTGAGGTGATCGGAGCGTTCACAGGTGAGCGGCACGTACGCGCGCTTCGCGACGCTGTAGGGGTTGATCGTGAACGAGGTAGCGCCCGAATCCTGGGCGAGGTGCGCCAGCACGTTGCTCCGGATCTCCACGACGTAAGCGCAGCTCGTGTTCGACTCGCGTGCAATGCGGATGTCGGGAACGGTGATGGGGTCGCCCTGGCCGCACGTCGTCACGCTGTCGTCGGGGAAGGTGGCCTCGGCAGCGCTCGGGTCGCTGGGCGTGGAGGACGGTGCCGAGGCAACGGTCGAGGACTGGGTGCTCGCCGGCGTCTCGTCGCCCCCGGATATGAAGAAGGTGACGGCGGCGAAGCCGACGATCGCGGCAGCGACGAGCAACACCGGTACGAGCCACTGCTTCGGCCCGCGAGGGGGTTCTCCGTGGTACTGCTGCGACGCGCCCCCGCTGTCGGCCATCGTCCGGTCGGCCGTGACCCACGACGTCGGTGCTTCGTGTGGCTTCGGCGACTGCGGGTAGCCCCGCGTCTCGTCCTCGTACATGGTGATCGTCTTCCCCTCTCCGCCGTCAGTCTAGGTGGAGGAGGAGACGCCGGTTGCCACAATTCAGCCGACGCTGTCGCTCACCCAGAGACGAACGTTGGAACCACCGGTGCATTCGGAGAGGTGGTCGGCGCGGGTGCAGTGCAACGTCACGACCTTGCGCAACGAGGAGCTGTACGGACTGACCGTGTAGGTCGTGGCACCCGGATTCTCCGCGAGGTGCGCGTTGACCTTGGTCACGACGTCGGCGACGTAGGAGCAGGTGGAGTTCGTGCCGCGGGCGAGACGAACGCTGGACGTGGGTACGGCCTCGCCCGAGCCACACGTCGCCACGGTACCGGCAGGAAAAAATGCCTTGGTCGCCACGGAGGACGAGGGCGTCGTCGACGAGGACGCCGGCGCCTCGGACGTCGATGGAGCGGCTGTCCCGGTCTGCGGCTGCGTCCTGGACGACGGTGTGTCGGAGGGAGCCGTGGCCGCCGACGGCTGAGCGACGAGTGGCCGGCTGCCCGATCCCCGGGTGATGGACCACGCCGTGGCGAACGCGAGGCTGGCGAGCACGATGACGAGCGCCGGCGCCAACCAGTCGGGTCGGCGTGAGGTGCGGTAGGCCACCGGTTCGCTGGCCTCACCCCACAGGTCGGCCACACCGGGCTCGGTTTCGGCACCCGGGTCGGAGCCACTGCCGCGTGACGGGGGTCGCTCGACGCCCCGATTCCACTCCTCGAAACCGTTCGGCTCGTTCATTCGTCACCTCTCGTTCCGTCCTCATGTTCCACGTGAAACGTGAGGTGAAGCGATCGCGCCCCCTATGGCGCCGGACATACCACGCTAGCGGTGGACTGCGTTGTGTTGGAAATGTCAGCCGTAGGTGTCCCGCGGACCACGCCCGGCGACACGTCGGGGACCTCGCACCCAACTGGGGGCAGAGGGACCGACGATCTTGAGCTCCGCCACCACGCCGTCACCGACGCCCTGCTCGATCGACCGGATGATCGTCGACGCAAGCAAGGTCAGCTGGGTCGCCCACGCCGTCGACTCCGCCCGTACCGTGAGAATGCCGTTCTCGAAGCTGACGGGAGAGGCGTGGTCCGCGACACCCGGTCCGACGAGATCGGCCCACCGTGACATCACGGTGCCCGCGGCGACATCGACATTCCATCCGCGGTCCTCGAGCAGTCGCTTCATGTTGTTGCCGAGCAGCAGCGGGTCGCGACCGTTGCGTCCGCCTCGTCCTTTGCGCGCGTCGTGTGTGTCCGTGGCGCGTGGGCTTCGACGCATGGGTCGAGACCCCGGACGGAACCCGCGTTCGGCGGCACCCCGTTGAGCGCGAGCCAACGCCGCTCGGGCTGCCGTCAGGGGGTCGTCCTCGACAGCAGACGTCGCGGGTGCCTCCACCGAACTCTCGTCGAGTGCCGCGTGCGTCGACCGGGCGTCCGTGGACTCGTCCCCGCGGCCGTCGCCGTCGCCGTCGCCGTCAGTCATGATCGGCACCGCCGTCATCGGACGTTGCGTCGGCCGACCCCGAGGTGGTGCCGGATTCGGTGAGCGGGGCAGCATCCGCCTCCTCGGCGGAGACCGACCCCTTCGTCACGTAGTACGTGCGCCCGCTGAGTGCGTCGGGGACGTCCTCGGCCACCGCGGCGGTGATGAGCACCTGCTCGGCGTCGGCCACCATGGCGGCCAGGCGCTCGCGTCGTCCCGCGTCGAGCTCGGCGAAGACGTCGTCGAGCACGAGAACCGGGTCGGTCTTGAGGTCGTTGCGCAGGAGGTGGAAGGCCGCAAGACGCAGGGCGAGGGCGAACGACCACGACTCACCGTGGCTGGCGTAGCCCTTCGCGGGCAGGTCACCGAGTGTCAGCGTGACGTCGTCGCGGTGCGGCCCGACGAGGGTCACGCCCCGGTCGATCTCGCGCTGACGCATCTCCTCGAACGCTTGGTGGAAGGCCTTCTCCAGTTCCTCGCGCTCGGGCACCTCGCCGTCGGCGATCCGACGAGCGACGGCCTCCGGCAGCGACGAGACGTACGTGAGCCGAGCCTCCGAGCGGCCCGCGCTCACCTCGTCGTACGACGACGCCACGTGCGGTGCCAGATCGCGCAGCAGACGCAGGCGCGCATAGACGAGAGAGGCGCCCACCGCGGCAAGGTGGGTGTTCCACTCGACGAGGGTGTCGAGAGTCGTTTCACGTGAAACGGCCTCTTCGGGGGTCAGCGTGCCGCCCCGGCTTCCCTTTCGCAGGACGGGCTGCGCAGAACGGAGGAGGGCGTTGCGCTGCTTGAGGATCTTGTCGTAGTCGGAGCGTGCGCCAGCCCACCGAGGCTGGCGAGCCACGAGCAACTCGTCCAGGAAGCGGCGACGTTCTCCGGGGTCGCCCTTGACGAGAGCCAGATCCTCCGGCGCAAAGAGCACGGTACGCAACGTGCCGAGGATGTCACGGGGGCGCGTGGCAGCCGATCGCCCTACGCGTGCCCGGTTCGCTCGGCCGGGCACGATTTCCAGTTCGAGCACTGTTTCACGTGAATCACGGACGACGGCCGCACGGACGAAGGCGCGTTCCGCACCGAACCGGACGAGGGGAGCGTCGTTCGAGACACGGTGCGACCCCAGGGACGCGAGGTAGCCGGCGGCTTCGACGAGATTCGTCTTGCCCTGGCCGTTTAGTCCCACGAATGTGGTGACTCCTTCGGTGAGATCGACTTCCGCTTCGCTGTAGGAGCGGAAGTCACGCAGCGACAAGTGACGCAGCCTCACGTCGAACTCGTGTGCCCTGGGGTCGAAAGAGGAAGACTCAGTGCTCGCTCTTGGCGGCACCCGGACGCGACGCGCCGTCGTCCTGCTTGGGCTGGGCCGCGGGCGAGACCTCGGCCTGTCCCTCCTTGGCGACGCGGTAGGGCTCCTGGCCGAACTGCATGACCTCGTGACCGCCGAACTGTCCGCGCAGCGCGGCGACGGCCTGCATCTGCGGGCTGTTCTCCTGGCGCGACGTGAAGCGGGAGAAGAGAGCGGCGGCGAGCACCGGCATCGGCACGGCGTTCGCGATGGCCTCCTCGAGCGTCCACCGACCCTCACCGGAATCGGTCGAGTACTCGGAGATTCCCTCGAGGTGCGGCGTCTCCTCGAGCGCCTTGACCATGAGATCGAGCAGCCAGGACCGCACGACCGTGCCGCGCGTCCAGGCCTTGAAGCAACCGTGGACGTCGGTGACGATGTCCTTCGCCTCGAGCAGTTCCCAGCCCTCGGCGTACGCGTGCATGAGGCCGTACTCGATGCCGTTGTGCACCATCTTGGCGTAGTGACCGGCGCCCACCTTGCCCGCGTGGACGAAGCCCTCTTCGCGAGGTCCTTCGGGGCGCAGCGCGTCGAAGACGGGCATCATGCGCTCGACGTCCTCCTCGGCGCCACCACACATGAGGCCGTAGCCGTTCTCCTTGCCCCACACGCCACCGGACACGCCGCAGTCCATGAAGTGCACGCCGGTCTCGGCGAACTGCTCCGCGTGCCCCAGGTCATCGGACCACTTGCTGTTGCCGCCGTCGATGACGAGGTCACCCTCGGCGAGCAGGCCCTGCAGCTCGGACATGACCGAGTCCGTGATCTTGCCGGCCGGCACCATGACCCAGATGTTGCGGGGAGCCTCGAGCTTCTCGACGAGTTCCGCGAGATCGGCGACGTCGCTGATCTCGCGGTTGGTGTCGAAACCGATGACGTCGATGCCGGCGGCCTTCATGCGGTCACGCATGTTGCCGCCCATCTTGCCGAGGCCGATGAGTCCGAGCTGCATGGTCTAACTCCTTGCTGAGGAAGTCTGGTTGCCGCACCCGAAGGCGCGGCGTTCGGTGCTCACGCTACGCCGCCGTCGCGGGAACGACCACATGCCGTCCGACACCGCCGGACGAGGCTGGTCAGTTGGCGAAGCGCACCGGCATGATGAGGTAGCGGTAGCTGTCGTCGGCCTCGCCGTCGAGCTCGTCCTGACCGGACAGCACGGCCGGACGCGTGGGCTGGGTGAAGCCCAAGCGCACGTACTTCGTGCCGACGACCCCGAGGCCGTCGAGGAGGAACTGGGGGCTGAAGGCGATCTCGAGTTCCGGCCCTTCGATGCGGGCTTCGAAGGTCTCCGAGGCCTGGGCGTCCTCGCCGGTACCGGCCTCGATGCGGACGGCGTCGTCACCGAAGCGCAGACGCACGGGCATGTTGCGCTCGGCGACGAGCGAGACACGCTTGGCGGCCTCGACGAGCATCGCCGTCTCGACGACCGCCGTCGTGTCGACGCTCGTGGGGAACAGGCTCGTCACCTTGGGGTAGTCGCCGTCGAGCAGGCGCGTCGTCATGCGGCGCGCTCCGGCCTCGAAACCGGCGAGGCCGGAGCCGGTCGACGCGCCGCTGAGCGACAGCGAGACGCTGCCCGCCGCACCGAGCGCCTTGGCCAGGGAGTCGAGCGTGCGAGCCGGGACGAGGGCCGCGTACTGCGCGTTCTCGTCACCGCCGTTCCACAGCACCTCACGCATGGCGAGGCGGTAGCGGTCGGTGGCCAGCAGGGTGAGCTTGTTGCCCTGAACCTCGATGCGCACACCCGTGAGGATCGGCAGGGTGTCGCCGCGGTCCGCGGCCACGCTGACCTGCGCGACGGCCTGGGTGAAGACGTCACCGCCGATGACGCCGGTGGGCTCGGGGTTCTCCGGCAGCGTCGGGTACTCGCCCGTCGGCATGCTCTGGAGGCTGAACTTGGCCGAACCGCAGGTGACCTGGACCTTGGAGCCCTCGCTCACGAGCTCGATCGGCTTGTGCGGCAGGCTCTTGCTGATGTCGGCGAGCAGGCGGCCGAGCACGAGCACGGTGCCGGGCTCCTCGACGTCGGCGTCGACGGTGACCTTGGCCGAGACCTCGTAGTCGAACGCGGAGAGCGTCAGGCCGTCCTCGGTGGCTTCGAGCAGGACACCCGCGAGCACCGGAACCGGCGGGCGCTGCGAGAGACCTCGAACGGCCCACGCCACAGCTTCGGCCAACACATCACGTTCAACCCGGAGCTTCACGTCCACCGTCCTCGTCACTTCGTGGTTCGCCTACGTCGTGGGGAAGCGAGCGCAGGAGCACAGGTATTCGCGGTGAGCTTAACGCAGGTGGAGCTGACGCCCCAAGCGTCGAGGAGCTGTCCTAGGCGGTCGCCGCGGTTGGCCTGGGTGTGGATTCGTGGGGCGCTTGATCGCGATGGAGAAAGAGTTGGTCGTCGTCATAGGGGGTGTGGATTCTGGGGACAACCACATCTGTGCCGGAGATCCCGCGGTTTCCGGTTGTGGGCAGCGTGGGGATGGTCGTTGGGGACGACACAGTGGGGGTGTGGACGGATTTTTCGCGTCCACAGACGCCGACGGCGCTCAAGGGGTGTTATCCCCTGATTTCGACCGTTGTCCACGGAGTTATCCCCAGATTCTGTGGAAAAGCGTGTGACGAAGGGGTCCTGTTCATGTGGGGCAGGTGAATCACAGTGGTGTTGTCCACAAATCCACAAGGATGTCCCCAGGCGGAGTTTCGCGGAATGTCGGGGCTTCTCCGGCTGTGATGGGGCGTCCGAGCGGTCGTTGCCCACAGCGTCCCCAGGGTTGTCCCCAGAACCTGTGGACAACCCCGACTATCGGCCCCAAGCTCAAGACCGACGGGACGAGCCGGGGACAGTGCGTCGGACGCTCTGACGGAGCGCGTTGACGGGGCGGGTCGAGACGAGGTGCCACAGCCACATCGCGGCCCCGAGCATGACGAGACCGAGCGCCGTGACCGCCATCGTCCAGGCGCTCTCGGCCGCGAAAGGAGCCACGAGACCTGCCACGAGAGCGCTTGTCACGAGGTTGACGAAGGTGCCCGCCGACGCCGCGCTTCCGCGGGCGTGGGGGAACTGGTCGAGCATGGCAATTTGCAGGGTGGGCAGGGACAGCCCGATCCCATAGGCGATGAGAGCGGGAGCCACGATGGCCCACGGCAGGACGTCGCCGACCGGCGTCACCGAGACAATGGCGCCCGCTGAGGCCGCGAGGAAGGCGAAGCCCAGGCCGTAGGTGATCTGACGGTCGCTCGTCACCCGTGCGGCGAGCCGTCCACTCGTCCAGGATCCGGTGATCATGCAAGCCACCATCGGGACGAAGAACACCCAGAAGTCGGATTCGCCGAGACAGAGCAGTCCGATGAGGAACAACGGTGCGGCGGAGATGTAGAGGAACTGGCCCGCAAAGGAGAACGCGGCTGCGAAGGCCACGCGCATGAAGCGGCCGCTCCGCATTGCGGCGAGCAGCCCAGACACGAGTGAGCCCACGCGCAGCGGCGTCCGGTGCTCGGCGGGGAGGCTTTCCGGCAGAGAAAGAGCAACCGAGACGGCCATGATGATGCCGAAGGCGACGAGGAACCAGAAGATCGTGCGCCAGGAGCCCACCTGGAGGAGGAGCCCGGACAGGACGGGCGCCACGGCCGGTGCGACACCGAAGATCATCGAGACCTGGCTCATGAGTCGCTGCGCTTCCGCTCCCTCGAAGAGGTCACGGATGACGGTTCGCGCGATGATCTGCCCTGCACCGGCCGCGAACCCTTGGAACATGCGGAAGACGAGCAGCATCGTCAGGGAGGTCGACAGGGCGCATCCGATGGCGCGACGACGTAGACGCCGATGCCGATGAGCATGACGGGACGCCTGCCCACGGCGTCGGAGATGGGGCCGTGGAGCAGGCTCATCAGCGCGAAGGCGAGGAGGTAGACGCTGACGACCAACTGCATCGCGGCTGGTTCCACGTGAAACTCCGCACCCATTTCGCCGAAGGCGGGCAGCGGCGCATCGACGTTGAACGGGCCGAACATCGACAGGCCGGCCAGGATGAGGGTCAGCAGGACGCCGGCGCGTCGTGGGGCGGAAGTCACCGACCGAGCCTACGAGAGAGGGTGTGTTTCACGTGAAACACAACCTCGTGGATCAAGCGCTGCGGCGCCTGATCTGTGTCGTCAGCTCGGTGATCTGGTCGTAGATCGGCTGACGTTCGCCGATGAGCTGGCGGATCTTCTTCTCCGCGTGCATGACGGTGGTGTGGTCACGTCCACCGAAGTGCTGCCCCAGTTGGGGGAAGGAGTGCTCGGTCAGTTCACGCGAGAGATACATCGCGATCTGGCGCGCGGTGACGAGGTTGCGCGAGCGGGACGTGCCCTTGATGTCGTCCACCGTGACACCGAAATAGACGGCCGTCTCGGAGATGATCTGATGCACCGTGATCTGCCCGGTCTCACTCGGTACGACGTCCTTGAGGACGAACGCCGCCTTGGCCCGGTCGACCGGCTCCTTCTGGAGCGAGGCGTACGCAGCGACGCGGATGAGCGCGCCCTCGAGCTCTCGGATGTTCGTCGAGATCTTCGAGGCCACGAGTTCGAGGACGTCGTCGCCGATGTCCATGCGCTCGGCGTTGGCCTTCTTGCGCAGGATCGCGATGCGGGTTTCCAGTTCGGGAGGGTGCACGTCCGTCGTGAGGCCGGACTTGAACCGGCTGCGCATGCGGTCGGCGAACGTCGTCAGCTTCTCCGGCGGCTGGTCGGAGGTGAGCACGATCTGCTTGCCCGAGGAGTGAAGAGCGTTGAACGTGTGGAAGAACTCCTCCTGCGTCTGCTCCTTGCCCTGGAGGAACTGGATGTCGTCGATGAGCAGGACGTCGACGTTGTCGCGGTAGCGGCGCTGGAAGGTGGCCGCGCGGTCGTCGCGGATGGAGTTGACGAAGTCGTTCGTGAACTCCTCGGAGCTGACGTAGCGCACCCGCAACTTGGGGTGGTAGTCGTGCACGTAGTGCCCGATGGCGTGCAGCAGGTGGGTCTTGCCGAGGCCCGAGTCACCGTGGATGAACAGCGGGTTGTAGGCCTGTCCGGGCTCCTCGGCGATCGCGATGGCGGCCGCGTGGGCGAAGCGGTTGCTGTCACCGATGACGAACGTGTCGAAGGTGTACTTCGGGTTGAGCCGTGGCGAGTACTCCTCGTCGCTCGGCGGCGGAGCGTCCGTGCGGCCACCCACGGAACGGGGGGGCAGAACGACGCCGGGGTGCGCCGATCGAGGACGCGGAACCTGCTCGGCCGCGATCTGGGAGCCGCCCGGCAGCGAGAATCCGAGTGTGCCGTCGGAGTGGTCGGGCTCCTGGGCGTTCATGTCAGGATTCGCATCTGCGCCAGTCTGTGCAGCACCTTCCGCATCGGCGCCCGCGCCGTCGAGTTCCTGGACTGCGGCCTGAAGGCTCTCGTCGACGGAGATGGCGACGCGAACCTGCTGTCCGAGCTGGTTCGAGAGTGCCTCGGCGACCTGGTCGCGCAGCGGACCTTCGAGCATGCGCTTGGTCTGCTCGAAGGGAACGGACAGCAGGACGTTTTCACCGATGAGGCCGACGAAGCGCGTGAGGTTGAGGAAGGCTCGGTCACGAGAACCGATGCCGTGCTTGCTCATTTCCGCCAGGGCGGCGTGCCACGTGCGTTCGTAGTCGACGGGTTCGTCGGTGGTCACGAAGGCTCCTCCTGGTGCGGTGCTCGTCTGTGGAACGCCCATACTAAGGGTGGTTTCCACAACGTTATCCACAGCCTGTGTACCGAAGTGTCGCGGCTTCGGGGCGCTGGAGAGGACAACGGGTCTGCTTTCCGGACACGTTAACGGCGTGTCGACTGGATTTCACCACGCCCGTATGAATCACACATGTGTTATTTGCGCGTGTGCGCCGTTGAACATCGAGTCGCGCGTGTGTCGTTTTGACCGGCTTGGTCACGGCCCGTACAGTTGACGGCGATTGTCTGCGCCCCAAATGGGGCTCGGGTCGAGACGCGCACATCGCGACATTGCCCGAAACAACCGAAAAATCGGCGGCGCGACAACTAGACCACCAGTACGACGGCGACGCGTCAGCGCTCGCCCATTTCATCGGAGATCGACGTGAGCAAGCGCACCTTCCAGCCCAACAACCGTCGCCGCGCCAAGACGCACGGCTTCCGTCTGCGTATGCGTACCCGCGCCGGCCGCGCCATCCTGGCCAACCGCCGCGCCAAGGGCCGCAGCAAGCTCTCCGCCTGAGCCTCGGCGGCAACGGCCGTGCTGCCAGCGCCTCACCGTCTGCGTGACGCCGGGCAGTACCGCGCCGTTCTGCGGAATCGCCGCTCCGGTCGAGCCGGCGGTTCGCTGCTCGTGGTCCAGATGATCGACTCCGACGCGTCCGGCCTCGCGCACCCGGAAAGGGTGGGGCCGCGCGTCGGTTTTGTCGTATCCAAGGCCGTGGGAAACGCCGTGGTTCGCTCGCGCACGAAGCGGGTCCTGCGTCATCTCGTGCGTGACGAGTTGCCTCGCCTCGATCCGAGTCTCGACATCGTCGTGCGCGCCAACCCGGCCATCGCCGGCGCCGGCACGGACGCCGTCCGTGCCGAACTGCAGCGCATGCTCACGAAGGCGCACAAGCGGATTCGGACCGACGACGGCGTTCCACGTGAAACGGCGAGTGCCGGAGCGAAGCGATGACGACGTCCACGGCCGACGATGTGACGGGTTGGCGACATGTTGCCGTCTGGCCCCTGCTCGTCATCGTGCGCTTCTATCGCCGCTGGATCTCGCCCGCGCTACCTGCCACCTGCCGGTTCTACCCGACGTGCTCGTCCTACGGCCTCACGGCGCTCACCCGGTTCGGGCCGATCAAGGGCACCTGGCTCACCCTGAAGCGTCTCGCGCGCTGTCACCCCTGGAACCCCGGTGGGGTCGACCACGTTCCACCGAAGGGCCACTCGGCCCACGGGGAGCACGGACGGTCCGACGCCGCACCTGCACCCGTCAAAGCGAAGGATGATTGATGCTTGACACCCTGCTCTATCCGCTCGAGTGGTTCGTCGCCGCCATCATGGTCGGCTGGCACAAGCTCTTCACCCTCGTCGGGCTGCCTGAAGCGTCGGGCTGGACCTGGGCCCTCTCGATCGCCGGACTCGTGATCGTCCTACGTATCCTGCTCATCCCGCTCTTCGTCAAGCAGATCCACGCCTCGCGCCGCATGCAGCTCGTGCAGCCCGAGATGCAGAAGATCCAGAAGAAGTACAAGGGCAAGAAGGACCCGGAGTCCCGCCAAAAGCAGCAAGAAGAAATGATGGAGCTGTACCGGACCACCGGTACCAACCCCATGGGTTCCTGCATGCCGATCCTGCTGCAGGCACCGTTCTTCTTCGCGCTCTTCCGCGTGCTCAACAACCTCGACGACATCGCCCGCGGTGACCGTGGGCCCATCGGCTTCCTCACGAAGGAGCTCGCGAGCCAGGCCGAGAGCTCGACTCTTCTCGGAGCGAAGCTCTCGTCCACCTTCATGGGAACGTCGGGTTGGGGTGCAGCCAAGTGGGTCGCCGTCCTGCTCATCATCCTCATGTCGGCGACGTCGTTCATCACGCAGCACCAGCTCATGCGCCGCAACATGCCGAAGGCCGCGCTCGAGGGCCCGATGGCCAAGCAGCAGCAGATCATCATCTACCTCATGCCGCTGTTCTTCGCGATCTCCGGTGTGAACTTCCCGATCGGTGTTCTCATCTACTGGTTCGTCACGAACCTGTGGACGATGTTCCAGCAGTGGTACGTCATCCGTCGAATGCCGACCCCGGGTTCGGACGCCGAGAAGAAGCTCGAGGAGCGCAACCGTTCCAAGGGCCGTGAGCACAAGACCGTGACGATGGACGACCTGCGCAAGGAGAACGAGGGCAAGCCGAAGACGCGTTTCCAGCAGGCGATGGACCGCGCTCAGGAGCAGGCCAAGGCGCAGCAGGCCGCGAAGAGCGGTGCCACGCCGGCGTCCGCTAAGAAGGACAAGTCGGTGAAGACCGCGGACACCTCCACTGAGGTTTCCGGCCCGGTCAAGGAGAACGTCCGTCCGGCCAAGGCCCAGCAGACCGGCCCGCGTAACCAGCCCAAGAAGAACACCCCGCGCGCGAAGCGCAAGAAGAACTGAAAGCAGAGGTAGCAAGGATGTCCGAGAACACCTCCGCGCGTTCCGACGTGACGAACCTCGAGCGCGAGGGCGAGATCGCTGCCGACTTCCTCGAGAAGCTGCTCGACATCGCCGACCTCGACGGTGACATCGACGTCGAGGTCGACGGTGACCGCGCGTCCGTCTCCATCGTCGACTCCGAGGAGGGGCAGGTGCCCCGCTCGCTCGTCGGTTCGAACGGCAAGACCCTCGATGCGCTGCAGGAACTCATGCGCCTCGCCGTCCAGGCCGAGACGGGTGAGCGCAGCCGCGCGATGCTCGACATCGCCGGCCACCGCGCCGAGCGACGCTCGACGCTGGAGACCAAGGGCGCCGAGGCCGTCGCGCGCGTCAAGGAATCCGGCGAGAAGGTCGAGATGGAGCCGATGAGCGCGTTCGAGCGCAAGGTCGTCCACGACGTCGTGCTGGCCGCCGGTCTCACCTCCGAGTCCGAGGGCACCGAGCCGAACCGCTACGTCGTCGTTCTTCCGAACTGACGTTTCACGTGGAACGACCGGACGTGAACACCCCGGAGGAGCAGCCGACGATCGGTGAAGCGGCTCCACCGCCGCCCACTCCGGATGCCGCGCGAGAGTTCCTCGGTGCGCGTGTCGACGTCATGGAGCGCTACGTCGCGCACCTGTGTGACACAGGGGTGACGCACGGCCTCGTCGGGCCACGTGAGGTTCCGCGCATGTGGGAACGACACGTGCTCAACTGCGCCGTCGTCCATCCCGGCATTGCGGACGAGAGCGCCGTCGCCGATATCGGCGCCGGCGCCGGACTGCCCGGCTTGGTGCTCGCCATCGCACGGCCGGACCTGCGCTTGACGCTCGTCGAGCCGTTGCTGCGCCGCACCGTCTGGCTCGAGCGCGTCATCGACGACCTCGAGCTCGACAACGTCGAGGTGGTGCGGGCTCGGGCTGACGAGTTGTGGGGCAAGCGTTCGTTCGACGTCGTCACCTCCCGTGCCGTGGCCCGGATAGGCGAACTCGCCCGATGGTCGTTGCCCCTCGTTCAGCGGGGTGGCGAGATGTTCGTGCTCAAGGGTTCGAGCGCGGCTCTCGAACGGGACGAGGACGCCTCGATCCTGCGCAAGCTCAAGGTTGTCGAGGCGGACGTCGAGACGTGGGGCGCCGGAATTGTCGACCCGGAGACCGTCACCCTGCGCCTGAGTGTCGAGGGCGTGGCACCGCAGCTCACCCGGAAGCAGGCCGGAACCGGCCCGTCAACGGCGAAGAAGAAGGCGGCGCGCAGACAGGGTCGTCGCGACTGAGCCCAGTCTTCTTGACGTTGTCCCCAGGTGTGCCGGCTAGCCGGAGCCTGGGGACAACTGCGTTCGGGGCCGTTCGCGAAGGTGACACAATGGGCGGGCTCGTCAACGCGACTTCAAGGAGAAACGGTGACAACGACCGCACCCGTGGGCTGGCCGGCGATCACGCCGGGCGCCGCTGAATCTGCCTCTTCACCGACACCGGTGGGATGGCAGGGGTTGCCGACGTCTGCCGTGGAGGAAGTCGTCGTCGAGACCGCTGTCGACCTTGACGGCGCCCCTCGTGATTCACGTGAAACGAGGATGACGAACTCGGAAGGCGCAGAGTCAGTAGTGCTCGACCCGCAGACGCCGGTGCAGGCGGAGGCGCTCGAGCCGATCGCCGAGACCCCTGCTCCTGAGAACGATCCAGATGCCCGACGTGATGTTCCGGCGGCCGATGCTTCAGGCGTCGCTCCCTCCGAGGCGAAGGGCTACGACATCCTCCTCGGGAGCCACGATGTTTCCCGTGAAACATCGCAGGTGGGTCAGCCCGCGGTGACACAGCAGGACGGCGCTTCGACACACAAGCTCGAGGAAGTCGCCGTCGAGGACGAGGCCGCGGTGGGTGACGCGGCAACGACCGTCACCGAGGTACTGGCGGCAGATCCGGCCGAGGCGAGCGAGCCCGCCTACGTGCCTCGGCATCACGCGTCGGGGGCCGACATTTCGGCCTCTTCGGAGGGTGCAACGGCACCGGCGTCGACCGAGTCGGCCACCGCGGCCGGCGCCCTCAGCGCACCTGCTTCCACTGACGACGATGCTGCGCAGATCCCGGCCGACACCGCCTTGGCCGCTCAGGCTCTGCCCTCCCGCAAGGCTCGCCGAGCCGGACGACCGCGGGTGCCGAGTTTTGACCGCGTCACGGACGATGCCTGGCGCGAACAGGAACCCGACGAGGACGAGCCGGCGGTTCCCGCTTATGCCCCTCTCGGGTCGACCGTCACGCACGAGACGTCCGGCCAGGACATGACGACGAGCGAGGAACCCATGGAAACGCCGCTCGCGCAGAGCTCCGACGGGGAGCAGGAGGTCCGGGCACGCGCGGCCCGCGCCGCCCTCACGAGTGTGGAACGACTTCCCCGTCCGGCCCACCCGCGGGTGCTGACTGTGGCCAACCAGAAGGGTGGCGTCGGCAAGACGACGACCACGGTCAATGTGGCCGCCGCCCTCGCCCAGGCCGGCCTCCAGGTCCTCGTCATCGACATCGACCCCCAGGGCAATGCGTCCACGGCACTGGGCATCGAGCACCACTCGGACGTGGCGAGTGTCTACGACGTCATCGTCGAGGGCACGCCCCTGGCCGACGTTGTCCAGGAGTGCCCGGAGATCCCGGGCCTGTGGTGCGCTCCTGCCACCATCGACCTGGCCGGCGCGGAGATCGAACTCGTCTCGCTCGTCGCCCGCGAGTCGCGCCTGCACCGGGCGATCAACGCGCAACTTGCGGCAGCGAGTGACGAAGACCGCTACGACTACGTCTTCATCGACTGCCCGCCGAGCCTCGGCCTGCTCACGGTCAACGCCTTCGTGGCGGCTGACGAGGTCTTCATCCCGATCCAGTGCGAGTACTACGCGCTCGAGGGGCTGAGCCAGCTCCTCAAGAACATCGAGATGATCAAGATGCACCTCAACCCGGGCCTGCACGTCTCGACGATCCTGCTCACGATGTACGACGGACGCACCAACCTGTCCGCGCAGGTGGCCGAAGAGGTGCGCACGCACTTCTCGGACCAGGTGCTCGGCGCCCTGGTGCCGCGTTCGGTGCGAATCTCGGAAGCACCGAGCCACGGCGAGACGGTCATGACGTACGACCCGTCGAGTACCGGCGCTCTCAGCTACCGCGACGCTGCGAGGGAGATCGCGCTGCGCGGCACAGATGTTCCGGAACCCTCCGGACGTATCGGCCGATGACGCCCACACACCACCCCGCCGGCTCGACCGGCATGTTCGGATCACGAGCCGTGAGCGGTTCGATCGACTCAGTAGGAAGTGGACTGCGATGAACGACAAGCGACGCGGCCTCGGGCGAGGTCTCGGTGCCCTCATCCCCAACGCGACCGAGCCGACACGGGTGACGCGACCCACCGACGTCTTCTTCACCGAGAGCAAGCGCGAGCAGGCTGCTCAGGAGGCCGCTGCGGCCCCCGCAGCCCGTGAGTCGCGCTTCAGCGAGGCCCTCACGCCCCGCCCCTCGTACAACCAGCCGCGCGAGACCGAGCCCCGCACGGCGCCGCGCTCGGCCACGCACCGACGTGATGACCTCGCGGCCGCGGCGGCCGCGGTGACGCAGCCCGCCGGCAAGGCGCCCACCGTTTCACGTGAAACGGAGATCGAGAAGCTCGAGAACGCCACGCCGAGCGAGACGCCGACCGCAAAGGAACAGCCGGAGCTCGCTCCCGTGCCCGGCGCCGAGTTCGCCGAGATCGCCCCTGCACTCATTCGTCCGAACCCGAAGCAGCCGCGGTCGGTGTTCGACGAGGAACACATGGCCGAGCTGGTCCACTCGATCGGCGAGATCGGCGTTCTCCAGCCCATCGTCGTGCGTCCCGTGCCGGCGGAAGACCCCGAGCACGCGACGACACCGTACGAGCTCATCATGGGTGAGCGCCGTTGGCGCGCCTCGCAGGAAGCCGGCCTCGAGGCCGTACCGGCCATCGTCCGTTCGACCACTGACGAGGACCTGCTGCGCGACGCGCTGCTCGAGAACCTCCACCGCAGCCAGCTCAACCCGCTCGAAGAGGCCGCCGCGTACGCGCAGCTGCTCGAGGACTTCGGCTGTACGCACGACGAACTCGCCTCGAAGATCGGTCGCAGCCGCCCGCAGATCTCCAACACGATCCGTCTGCTCAAGCTGCCCCCGGTCGTCCAGCGCCGTGTCGCAGCAGGCGTGCTGTCGGCCGGCCACGCCCGGGCCCTGCTCGGCATGAGCGACCCGGCCGCCATGGAGCGTCTCGCTCAGCGCATCGTCGCCGAGGGCCTCTCGGTGCGTGCCACCGAGGAGATCGTCGCGATCGGTGAGGACAAGAAGCCCCGCCGCACTGCAACGCCGCGGGAGCCCAACCCGGCGCTCGACGACCTCGCGTCGAACCTGTCGGACAAGCTCGACACGCGCGTCGGCATCACGATGGGCAAGAACAAGGGCAAGCTCACCGTCGAGTTCGCCTCCGTCGACGACCTCAACCGCATCATGGACGCCCTCGGGATCGATCGTGGCTGAGCGCAAGAACCCCACGCCGGACGGCGATCTGCCCGAGAACCCCGAAGCCAAGGGCGCTCAGGGGGAGCACCTGAACCCCGACGGCAGCAGTGCCCTCGACTCGACGCAGGACGGACGCTTCACCCGCGACGACGTCGCGAACTCCCCGTTCCAGCAGGGCACGGACCCGTTGAGCGACCGGGCGATCGATCGGCGCACCGGTCGTCCCTCGATCCAGCTCATCGTCTTCGCGATCCTGGCCGTCGTATTCGGGTACTTCTTCGTCAGCGACCTCATCAACGGCGAGTGGCTGAAAGCCGTCCTCGGCGCGGCAGTGCTGGGCATCTGTGCGGTCGCAATCACCCGTGAGCTGCGGGGTGGGCGTCCCCGCGACTGACCGAACCATGCCCGCTCGAGCGGGCGAGCGCACCGGCCCCACGTCCGACGCCGGGCGTGGGGCCGCTGTGCACACCCGCACAGACACACGGAACATCTGACGAAACACCGGCGTCTTCAACCAGTTTCATTCCGGCATCGGCTCTCTGCGCACCGTAGGGTACGGGGCATGGAAGCAGCAGCCGACTTCATTGCGACGATCAACGACAAGTTCTGGTATCTCGTCATCGCCCTGCTCGTGGCTGCGGGCCTCTGGTATTCGGCGCGCACCCTGGTGGTCCAGGTGCGGCTGCTGCCGGAGATGTTCCGAGCCATCAAGGAGAAGCCCTCCGGTGCCGGCGAGAACGACGGGATCTCGGCGTTCCGCGCCTTCACCATCTCCGCGGCGTCCCGCGTGGGTACGGGCAATATCGCCGGTGTCGCGGTAGCCATCGCCATCGGTGGCCCCGGCGCCGTGTTCTGGATGTGGATGCTCGCCATCCTCGGTGGTGCCACCGCGTTCATCGAGTCCACGTTGGCGCAGCTCTACAAGGTGCGCGGCAAGGACGGCTACGTCGGTGGTCCGGCGTACTACATCCGCGAAGGCTTGGGCCGCAAGGGCATGGCCGCAACCTTCGCCGTCGTCATCACCGTGACGTACGGCTTCGTCTTCAATGCCGTGCAGGCCAACTCAATCAGCGCCTCGGTGCAGGCCAACTTCGACGACGCCAAGGGCCTGGCCTGGATCATCGGGCTCATCGTCGCCGCGCTGACCGCAGCCGTCATCTTCGGCGGCGTGCGTCGCCTCTCGGCCGTCACGGAGATTATCGTGCCGGTCATGGCCGTCGCCTACGTCGGCGTGGCGCTCGTCGTCGTCGCGATGAACATCGGCGAGGTTCCGGCGATGATCGGCCACATCGTCGGTCACGCCCTCGGCTTCGAGCAGATCACGGGTGCTGCGTTCGGTGCGGCCCTCATGCAGGGCATGCGTCGTGGTCTGTTCTCCAACGAGGCCGGTATGGGTTCGGTGCCGAACGCCGCCGCAACCGCAGAGGTATCGCACCCGGTCAAGCAGGGTCTCGTGCAGGCCTTGGGCGTCTACTTCGACACGATCATCGTGTGTTCGGCGACGGCGTTCATCATCCTGCTGACGCAGCCTAAGTACGGCGTGAGCGACCCGGAGGGCATCGGACTGACGCAGACCGCCCTCCAGTCGCAGGTCGGATCGTGGGCCGGGCCGTTCCTGTCGATCGTCATCTTCTTCCTCGCCTGGTCGTCGATCCTCGGCAACAGCTACTACGGCGAGGCGAACATCCGCTTCCTCACCGAGTCCAAGCCGGGCGAGGGCCTGCTCACGGCGTTCCGTGTCGGCGTCCTCGTGTGTGTCGTCGGCGGTGCTCTTGGTTCGGTGGCCCTCGTGTGGAACATAGCGGACCTCGCGATGGGCATCATGGCCACGATCAACCTGCTTGCCCTGCTCCCGCTCGGCGGGCTGTCCGTGGCGCTGCTCAAGGACTTCCTCACGCAGCGTGCCGCCGGCAAGGATCCCGTGTTCGAACGCTCGAGCCTCCCGCAGGCGAAGAACGTCCAGCTCTGGGACGCGCCCCCGGCGCGCAGCGCAACACCCGAGTGATCGGCGCCTGACCTCCGTCAGCGCTCGACACGAAAGACTGCGGCCCCCGTCGATTCGACGGGGGCCGCAGTCTTTGCTGAAAGCGATGATCAGCCGATGAAGGGCTCAAGCTCGCGCAGGAGCTTCGGCTTCGGCATGGCGCCGACGATCGTCTTGACGACCTCGCCGTTCTGGTAGACGTTCATCGTCGGGATACCCGTGATGCCGTACTTGGCGGACGTCGCGGGGTTCTCGTCGGTGTTGAGCTTGAAGACCTCGATCTTGTCGCCGTTCGCGGCGGCGATCTCCTCGAGGATCGGCGCGATGGCGCGGCACGGGCCGCACCATTCGGCCCAGAAGTCGACGAGGACGGGCTTGTCGTTCTTGAGAACGTCAGCCTCGAACGTGGCGTCGGTGGTGGGCTTGGTGGTTGCCATGGGGCATTCCTTCCGGGACGTCGGTCAGTGCTGGTGAAGAGAAACGGTGGGGACGACGCGCGTCAGCGCGGCTCGTCCGTGCCCTGCGGCTCTGCGGTGAGGGACGCGTCGGGCTTGGGCTCGCCGGCGGCGTCGAGCGAGGCGAGGAAGCGCTCCGCGTCGAGGGCGGCCGAACAGCCGGAACCGGCGGCCGTGATGGCCTGGCGGTAGACGTGGTCGACGAGGTCGCCGCAGGCGAAGACGCCGTCGACGTTGGTGTGCGTCGTGCGGTCCTGGACGAGGACGTAGCCCTCGTCGTCGAGGTCGATCTGGCCGGTGACGAGTTCGTTGCGCGGCAGGTGGCCGATGGCGATGAACAGGCCCGTGGTCTCCTGCTCGCGCTCCTCGCCGGTGACGGTGTCGCGCAGCGTGACGCTCGAGACCTTGGCGTCGCCGTGGATCGCGACGACCTCGCTGTTCCACGCGAAACGGATCTTCGGGTCCTTCTCGGCGCGCTCGGCCATGATCTTGGAGGCGCGCAGCTCGTCGCGGCGGTGCACGAGGGTGACGCTGTTCGCGAAGCGCGTGAGGAACGTGGCCTCCTCGACGGCAGAGTCGCCGCCGCCGACGACCATGATGTCCTGGTTGCGGAAGAACGCGCCGTCACACGTGGCGCACCACGAGACGCCGTGACCCGACAGGCGCTTCTCGTCGGGCAGCCCCAGCTCGCGGTAGGCCGAGCCCATGGCCAGGATGACGGCGTTCGCCCTGTGAACGACGCCCTCACCGTCGGTGACCGTTTTGACATCGCCCGTGAGGTCGACGGCGGTGACGTCGTCACGCACGAGCTCGGCGCCGAATCGCTCGGCCTGGGCGCGCATGTTCTCCATGAGGTCCGGGCCCATGATGCCGTCGGAGAAACCGGGGAAGTTCTCGACCTCGGTGGTGTTCATGAGCGCGCCACCGGCCGTCACGGAGCCCTCGAACACGAGGGGCTCGAGGTTGGCACGCGCCGCGTAGACGGCAGCGGTGTACCCGGCGGGGCCGGAGCCGATGATGATGAGGTTGCGCACGGCCTGGTCGCTCACGAAAGCTTCCTTCGTCGGTTTGATGCGGTTCGCGTAGGTCAACGCACTCTATCCGCGCGTCATTCCCCGGCGCACACGCGCGCTCGGCATCAGGTGGAGATGGGCGTCGGCCCCGCCTTGAGGTCATCGGCCTTGCTGCACGTGCGCGAGACGACCCAGGCCGTCTTCTTGCCGTCCTTGACCGTGACGACGATGACGGCGGGCTGGCCGTCGTAGGAACCGAAGTCGGCGTACACCTTGTCCGGCGCCTGCGCGAGGCCGGCGTCGACGGCGTCGAGGCAGGACTGCACACCGGTGCCGGTGGCCAGCGGGCCGAGCGACTGGGCGTCGGCCTGCTTGGGCTCGATCGGGGTGCTCGTCGAGGTGGGCAGCGAAGCCGCCTGCGTGGCGAGCGACTCCGACGTGTACTGCGTCTCGGTCTGGGTGACGCGCACCCGCGAGGCGTAGTTCTGCGTGCCGTCGTTCGCTCCGCTGCTCACCGACGACGACGGGCTCGGGCCGTCAGCGACCTGGGCGTCGTCGTTGCCGCCGAGCGACTTCGAGACGCCGACGGCACCGATGGCGACGGCGGCCGCAGCACCGAGCGCGAGCGCGGCCTTGCCGAAGCCACCCTTCTTGCGGGCACGGTGCGCGTCGAGCGAGGCGACGGAGTGATCACGCTCGGACTCGGCGCGTGCGGACGTCTCCGCTGCGGGACGGGCAGGCGCGGGACGCGACGGCGTCACGGACGCCGGGCGCGTGGCGTCGGGGTCGTACTCGGCACGCTGCGCGGATTCGGTGCGGCGCGGACGGGCCGGCAGCGGCACGACGGTGGAGCTGCCGGACGAGGCCCGCTTGCTCTCGTCGAATCCGGAGGCGCGGTCGCCGAACTCAGCCTTGAACGCCTCACGCATACGCGCCTCGACATCGCGGGGCATGGCGAGTTCGGGCCCGTCCTCGGCTGCGCTGCGGCGCAGCAGAGCCGAGATCTCGTCCTGGACGTGTTCGGGTGCGAGGTCGGCGGGCTGCTCGTCCTTCGAGCGGCCGCTGTTGGCCGCCTCCCACTCGTCACGGAAGTTCCGGGTCATCTCGGGCCTCCTTTCTGCTGGGCATACGTTCGCTTCATGGTCTCCGACGCGAGGGACGTCGCTTCGGTTCCATCACGGTTCGAGAATTTTTCGGAACGTTGCGTGAGGAGCCGGCGAGGCGCGTTCAGGTGACCCCGAGGAGCTCGGCCAAAGCGGTGCGCCCACGGGCGCAGCGGGACTTGACGGTGCCTTCGGCGATGCCGAGTTGTTGGGCGACCTCGGCGACGGACAGGCCCTCCATCTCGAGCAACACGAGGCAGACGCGCTGGCCATCGGGGAGCTTGTCGAGGGCCTCGCGCACGTCGAGGCGGACGTCGGTCTGTGCGTGTTCGTCGCGTTTGTCGGCGATGTCGTACTCCGGCCACTCCTGCGTGGGCTTGAGCCGGCGTAGTCGATCGAGGGAGGAATTGACGATGATGCGGTGCAGCCACGTGGAGAACTGGGCGTCCCCGCGGAAGGAGTCGATGCGTCGGAACGCAGCGATGAAGCCTTCCTGGACCGCGTCTGCGGCGAGCTCCTGGTCGCGGGTCGTGCGCAACGCCACGGCCCACATCTTGTCCTTGTAGCGCTCGAACAGCACTCCGAAAGCGTCGGCGTTGCCCTCGCGATACGCGTCGACGAGAGCGACGTCGCTCAACTCGCGAAGTTCGTAGCCGTTCACTTCTCTACCGAGACCTCGGAGACGGCCGACTGGTAGTAGGACGTGCCGGGCGCGAGGCTCTGCGTCGTGATGAAGATCGTCACGTAGCTTCCCTTCGCAGTGGACGAGATCGTCTGCTGGCTCGTCGCATTCGAGACCGAACCCACCTTCTTGCCCGCGGTGCCGGGCGCGTCACCGACGTAGACGTCGGCGGTGAGCGGCTGGCCCTCACCCGGCGTGATCTCGATGCTCTTCACGTCGGTCGAGGTGCCGAGATTGAGTGCGAGGCCACCGTAACCCGGGTAACCGCCCCAGGGGCGGTTGCGATACAGAAGGCTCTTCCATGCTGTGCTGGTGTCACCGTCGACAGCCTGCGCCATCGAACTGGAGTCGTTGACGCGCATGCCGCGCTGATTGACGACGGAGGCGCTCTGGACCTTCACGGGAGTGCCGGCCCGACTGGCCGAGCCCGAGGGCGACGCGCCGGACGACGCAGCGCCCGAGGACGCGGAGCCGGAGTTGGACGCGGCAGGGGTGTCGGCATTACCACCGATGCCGCGGATGCCGAGGACAGCGAGCACGAGGGCACCGATGACGAAGAGCGCGACGATACCGAGCGCGAGCTTGCTGCTGCCCGCGTCGGGGTCGTCGGTGCCGCCGTGAAAACCGGGGACCGGCGGCTCGAGCTCCTCGAACGAGGGGTCGTACGTCGTGCGGTGGTAGGCCGCGTCCTCGTCATCGAGGGAGAACTGGGTGGTCTCGTCGGCGTCGAACTGGACCGGGCGGCCGATCATCGTCGCGTCCGCCGGATCCTGCTCATTCGCCGCACGGGGCGCGGGCTTGCGCGGCAGGGCTGCGCGCGGGCCCTCCGCCCGGGCGCCCGGATCGGTGTCGTCGTCGGCGTTGCTGAGTCGTCGAGCACCCTTGGCGGCGCCCGCGGTGCCTGCGGCGGCCAGGGCGGCCGCGCCGACGGCACCGACGCCGCGTCGGCCCTCACCCTCGGTGCGGTCGGCGGCACGACGCACGGTGAAGTTGTGGTCCTTCTCGTCCTCGTCGCTCGCGGCGTCGTCCGAGCGTCGTCCCTTGCCGGGTGCCGTGATCATCTGTGCCGACCAGGGGGCGAGCTGACGGGCGACCTCGCCTGGCGTGCGCGGTGTCTCGTCGTAGTTGAGCGACTGGCGGCACATCGTGTCGAGGTCGCTCGGGATGCCGTCGACGACCTCGGACGGGGTGGCGATCTGCCCGTCGGCGCGACGCTCGGCCACGGTGAGGCCCTTGAGGCCGGTGATCTCTTCGGCCTTGCCCGGCCACTCGCCCGTGAGCGCGGTGTAGAGCAGCTTGACGCACGCCGCCGCGTCACGCTTGGTGGCCTCGGCGGAGGAGATGTCGTCACGGCCGGCGAGGGCGCCTCCGACGGCGACCTGTGTGACGGCGATGGAACCGTCTGCGAGGCGTAGCACGTGGCGGGGGGAGAGCGTGAGGTGGTGCAGGCCCCGCTGACGCGCGGCTTCGAGGGCGCTCGCGGTCTCGCCGACGATGCGGCGAGCCTCCTCCGGGTGCATGGCTTCGAAGCGGACGAGATCTGCGAGGCTGTGCGCGCCCGTGTGGGCCTCCTCGACGACGAAGGAGTGGTCGTCGTCGCTCCCTGCGTCGAGCACGCGCACGAGGCGGTCGTCCTCGACGCCGGCGGCGCGGCGGGCGCTGTCGAGCGCAGCCGCGGCATGGGAGGACTTGGAGCCGAATACCGTGATGGCGACCTCGCGGCCCAGCTTCTCGTCACGGGCGAGCCAGCGGGCGAGCCCGGGCGCGTCCGAGATCTCGGACGTCAGTTCGTACCGGTTTCCCAGCACTGTGCCCTTGGTGATGCCCTGCACTCGAACTCCTCGTCGTCGACGCCATCGATGTCGCTGCCGTCCGTGTACGACGCTGGACGTCGGGTGAACGCGGGCGACAGCAGGCTCGCTCATCCTAAGCAAGGGGCCTGACAACCGGCCGGTATCGCGGGGCGTTCGGCGCGCCGAACGCCGGGCCCCGTCGAGCGCGAAGCCCGCCGCCCCGAGGAGGGCCGGCGGGCTTCGAGGTCAGGAACGCTTGAGGCGCCGCGCGACGGGGCCGGTGAGGCTGTTGATCTCCTCCACCCGCAGGCGGTTCGCGACGAACAGGTACACCGCGAGGAAGATCGAGCCGACGACCGCGATCTCGAGGAAGGAACCGAAACGCGACACCGGCAGCGCGTCGTGCAACGGAAGCTGCACAAGGAAGCCGACAGCCGTGGCGAGCAGTGAGGCGATCGCGAGACGTACGTACGTGCGTACCGTCTCGGACATAGGCACGTGACCGATCTTGCGCTTGAGCAGGACGAAACCGACGAATGCCTGGACGACGTTCGACAACGTCTGCGCCAGGCCGACGCCGACGCCGACCCAGTGGACGCCGGGCTGGCCGAAGAAGTGGGCACCCTGCAGCCCGGTCCAGTCGGTCAGCGCACGCCCGAAGATCTCCTCGGTGAGGTTGTGCCAGTTGAACCACGGGAGGGTGAGCCCGATGGCGGTGCCGGTGCACAGGATCTGCATCCAGAAGGGCGTCTTGGCGTCACCGTAGGCGTAGAACACGCGCTGGATGATGAGGCAGAGGCTGAACGGCACGAGGCCGATCATCATCGTGATGGCGATCGATCCGATGGCCCACAGGCTCGACTCGACCGGCCCGACCCACAGGCCCACGAGGGGGAAGACGAGGACGAAGCAGCCGAACGTCAGCATGACGGACGCGATACCCGACAGGCGGATACCCATCGTCATGTCGTCCTTGACCTTCTGCGTCTCGCCGCGACCGGCCGCCACCGACATGCGCGTGAACAGCGCCGTCACGAGGGAAAGCGTGATGAGCGAGTGGGGCAGGCTGAACAGGAGGAAGGCGTTGCTCTGGGCTGCCTTGTTCGGCTGGCCGTCGGGCTGGGAGGAGAGCAGCTGCGTCGTGACGACGAGGCCGATCTGCTGGACGATGACGGCGGCGAAGGCCCATCCGGCCATCGTCGAGGCGCTGCGCAGGCCGACGCCGCGGAACTGGAAGTTCGGCGAGTAGGTGTATCCCGCGCGCTTGAGGAGCGGGATGAGCACGACGGCCTGGGCGAAGATGCCCAACGTCGCGGGCAGCGCCAGCATGATCATCATTTGGGTCGTCATGCCACTGAAGCCGGGCGTGTTGGCGCCGTGCGGGTACATGAGGATGTAGGCGGCGAGGCCCGCAATAATGACGACGTTCGCGAGGGCGGGGCTCCACATGAAGGCGCCGAAGCGACCACGGGCGTTGAGCACCTGACCGAGGATCGTGTAGAGGCCGTAGAAGAAGATCTGCGGCAGACACAACAGGGTGAAGATCAAGGCCACGTGTGCCTTGTCGTCGGTCATGTTGTTGTTGTCGAATAGGCGATAGACGAGTGGCGCCGCTGCCATGAAGACGACGGTGACGCCCGCCAGGATCATGAACGTCAGCGTGAAAATGCGGTCTGTGTAGGCCTTGCCGCCGTCGGAGTGCTCGAGCGCACGGGTGATCTGTGGAACGAGGACGGCGTTGATGACACCACCGGCGAGCAGCAGGTAGATGATGTTGGGAAGGGTGTTCGCGACGTCCCACGTGTTCGCCACGCCGGTGCTCAGACCGATGGCGGCCACCGTCATCGAGGTTCGCAGCAAGCCCAGAACGCGCGAGACGAGGGTGCCGGCCGCCATGATGGCCGAACTGCGCAGGATTCCGCCGCGCCCGCCCGTGTCGGCGGCCTGGTTGGCTGCGTTGCCACCGACCTCGCCGGGGGAGGTCTGTGGAAGCGCCTGGGTTGCGGGCGCACCCCCTGTTTCACGTGAAACGCCGACCTCGCGGCGCGAACGGCTCGAGACGTTGAGTGCGGCGTCGGCGTCGGTGTCCCACGTCTTCTCGGCCTCACGACGCTCGCGATAGGCGTCGACGTCGGAGCGGGAGATGACCTGCGTGTGGTCGCTGCTCGCGTGGCTTCGACTCTCGTCGAGGTTGCGCAGCCACTGAGCCTCTTGGTCGGCCTCGAACCAGGCGTCGTAGGCCGAGCCGATGCTCGTGCCCGCGACGGAGGGCATCTGCGGCACGTGCCGTCGGGCGTTGGATTCGTACAGCGCGCCGAGAGAGCCGGGGCCGTCGTTCGACATGGGCAGGGTGCTCCTACAACTGGATGTCCCGCGCGAGCTCATCGCGTCGGCGGGTGCCCTTCTGCCTGTTGCGCACGAGGCCGTAGCAGAAGACGAGCAACGCCACGATACCGAGCACCCAGAAGATCCAGGTACCCGTGGGACGCGCGTTGATCTCGATCTCGGCCCCGTGCTTGTCGCTCTCGCCGAGGCGGACGTCCCCCGGGCCGGTGACCTTCGCGTCGACGCTCACGCGTCCGGCGGCCTGCGCAACCGTGGGGACGCGCACCGACGTCTGTCCCTTGCCGGGGATGTCGACGGCGTCCGGCTGGCTGCGGAAACGCACGGCGTAGGTCCGCGGCGTGAGGTTGACCTCGATGCCGTGGACGGCGCGGGCCAGGCCGTTCTTGACGGTGACGCTGATGGGACCGGAATCGGAGAAGAAGTTGACGCGTGACGGCACGACGGCGATCTGTTGGGGGATGGCGGAGACGGTCGACGACGCGTGCTCGACGAGACCGTCGACGTCGGCCGGGTCGCCGCGCCAGCGGGTGCTCGTCACCTGGTCGAGGTTGCGAGTCCAGGCGGGAACGATGTCATCGCCGTCCACGACGATCTCGGCCATTTTCGTCAGGGTGGCGAGGGTCCTGTCGGCAGTCGTGATGTCGCCGGCGTCGAAGGCGGGTGCGGCGACTCGCGGCCACACGGTTTCGGACGGCGGGGCCTGGGGTGCCAGATCGACGACGGGCGCCGAGGTGGATTCCTCGGTACTGAGAGCTGCAGGCTGCACCCAGGGTGCCTGCTCGAGAGCCGAGGCGATCGCCTTCAGCCGACCGACGGGGACGGTCTCGCGCCCGCCCATGATGACGAGCGAGCGCTCGGCGGTGGGCTGCTGCTGGTAGATCGCCAGACTCGATGCGCGCAGCGAGGCGGCGGCCTCGGCGTTGGACACGGACGCGTCGTTGAGCGTGCGGCTCAGCGGCGCGTTGTACCCGACCATCGTCACCTGATTCGTCGTGCGTCGTGTCGCCGAGGTGACGGCAGCGGCGTCGGTACGGTCGAGGGAGACGTTCGGGGTGAGAACGACGGGCCGCGAGCCACGCGTCTTCTGCCACGCGGCGGTCAACCGGGCGGTGGAGGCGGCGTCGAGCGGCGCGACAGGCGCCGCGACGACCGTCTCGGACAGTTCGGACAGCTCACTCGAGAGCGGACGCGAGAGCGAGCGTTCGAGGATCTTCTGCGACCCGGCGGGGCGCCGGGCGCTCGTCAGCGCGGAGAGGTCGGGGTCGCCGTAGGGCGTGAAGGCGATGCTCTGGTTGCCGGGACGCTCGGCGAGCTTGGCCCGCAGGTTCGCCGCCAGTTCGTCGACGCTCGCTGCGGGTTCGCTCGGCTGGGTGCCGGGCGACGTGGATCCCGAGTCGGCGGAATCCGTCGACTCCGAAATCTCTGAAGGCTCTGACGTGCCCGAGGAGTTCGACTTCGTCGAACCTTCGCTCGACGGCGACGCGGAGCCGGGCGCCGATTCGGACGGGCTCGGCGTGCCGTCGGACGTGGGGGAGGCAGACGGTGACGCCGGGCTCCCCTCCGTCGTTTCCTGCTCGGCCGTGGGGAGAGTGCCGTCCTGAGCCGCAGCGGGGTCGAGCACCGCAGGGTCGATGAGCCACGTGACAGGCACGCCAGGGTCGGAGGTGATGAGCCGCTCGATCGTCGAACCGGGGCCGATCGCCTTGCGCCACGCCTCGAGGCGTTCTTCACCGGTGGCCGTGAGGAGCTTCGGGTCGTTCGGCAGGGTGACCGGCACGACGACGGACGCCGACATCCGCGTGAACGTGGCATCCTTCGCAGCCCACGAGACAAAGCTGTGGAGTCTCGTCGTGGGTCGGCCAGCACCGCGCAGTTCGATGCGCAGCGGCAGCGTCGCCATCGTGTAACTGAGGTCGAGTTCGCTCGAGGTGAGGGACAGCTTCACCGTCTCGGAGGCGCCGGGCGCGATCGTCGGCACATCGGCGTCGGCGGACGCCGACGCTCCGAGCGGTAGCTTTCCCTCCTCCCACCGTTGCTGCGCGGCGAGGGAGTCGAGAGGCCGAGTACCCACACGAGCACGCAGAGTGGCTCCGTCGATGGGCGTGTCACCGGTGTTCTCGACGATGACGCTCACGGTGGTGCCGGAACCCGTCGTCGCTGTGGCCGGAGCGCCGCTCGTCATCCACATCCGGACGTCGCCGTTGGTGACGATTCCGGGCCGTGGGAGCGCGCTGACGTTCGAGCGGGGGTTCGGCGGTGCGGCGCTCGCAGCAGGAGCGAGGCCGAGGAGCGCGAGCAGGCAGACGAGGGCCGCCACGAGCGCGCGGGCCAACGCGGAGCGTGTCATCTGGGGGCCGGAACCGATCAATGTCCGGTGAGCCGGGCCCAGGCGGTGGCTGCGATGCGGCGCTCGTTGGGGAAGGTCAGCTGTTCGTGGGCGCGGTCGAGGCGGAACCAGCGCGCGTCGATGGCCTCGTGGTCGGGGTCACCTTCGATGCTGATCTCTCCGCCGACCGCTTCGAGCAGGTAGTGGTGGACCATTTTGTGGATGCGGAAGCCCGGAATCGAGAACCAGTAGTCGATGACGCCGAGCGTGACGAGGGCGCGGCCCTTGATGCCGGTCTCCTCCTCGACCTCGCGCTCGGCCGTCTGCACGAGCGTCTCGCCTTCTTCGATGTGGCCCTTGGGCAGGCACCACTCGACGCGTCCGGCTCGGTTGTGCCGCGCGATGAGAGCGAGATAGGCCTGCTGGTCACGAACGTCGACGACGACTCCGCCCGCAGAAATCTCCTCCAGCGAGCCCAGGCGTGAAGCCCGCTGCATGCGCGACGAGGAGACGGTCATTGCTCCACCTTAACGAGAGCGGCTGGGAAATTCTGGTGCCGCCGGGCCCCTCGATACCCTTGGCCGGTGACGCCTACTCGAGCAGCCTCCGTTCAGCCCGCGCAAAACCGACCGAACGGGTCGGTACCGAGCGGAGCGACGATGCTGGCCGAGGCTGTCTCGCACCTCGAACCGGTCATGCCGATGTTGCGCGAACTGGGTGAACGCTTCACGTCGGCGGGCCACGAGATCGCCCTCGTCGGTGGGCCGGTGCGTGACGCTTTCCTCGCGCGCACGTCGCCCGATCTCGACTTCACGACGTCGGCGCGCCCTGAGGACACCGAGCGCATCGTCGCCGGATGGGCTGACGCGGTGTGGGATCTCGGGCGTGCTTTCGGGACGATCGGCGTCCGTAAGGGCGATTTTCAGGTCGAGATCACGACGTACCGAGCCGACGCCTACGACCGCGAGACGCGCAAGCCGGTCGTCGAGTTCGGCGACTCGCTCGACGAGGACCTCGTGCGTCGCGACTTCACCGTCAACGCGATGGCGCTGCGGCTGCCCGACCTCACCTTCGTCGACCCGTACGGCGGCCTCGCGGACATGGCGGCGCGGAGTCTGCGCACACCCACGTCGCCGGAGGTCTCGTTCGGTGACGACCCGCTGCGCATGATGCGCGCGGCACGCTTCAGCTCGCAGCTGTCGTTCGACATCGCTCCCGAGGCGTTCGCGGCGATGACGGAGATGGCCGGCTCGATCCGCATGATCTCCGTCGAGCGGGTGCGTGACGAACTCGTGAAACTCCTCATGTCGCCGGCGCCGCGGCGCGGGCTGACGGCGCTCGTCGACTCGGGTATCTGCGAGTACGTGCTGCCCGAGGTGCCGGCGCTCGCGTTGGAGATCGACGAGCACCACCGTCACAAGGACGTGTACGAGCACTCCCTCACGGTGCTCGAGCAGGCGATGGACCTCGAGGGTCCGCGCGACGTTCCCGGGGTCGAGGAGGCGGAGGTCGTCGAAGGGCCCGACCTCGTGCTGCGCCTGGCCGCGCTGCTGCACGACATCGGCAAGCCGGACACGCGTCGCTTCGAATCGGGCGGCGGCGTCAGCTTCCACCACCACGAGCTCGTCGGTGCGAAGCTCGCACGGAAGCGGTTGCGGGAGCTGCGCTTCGACAAGGACACGATCAAGGCTGTGTGCCGGCTCGTCGAGCTGCACCTGCGCTTCCACGGCTACGGCAACGGGGAGTGGACGGACTCGGCGGTGCGCCGCTACGTCACGGACGCCGGACCGTTGCTCTCACGCTTGCATCTGCTGACGCGCGCCGATTCGACGACGAGAAACAAGCGCAAGGCAGCTCGCCTGCAGGCCACCTACGACGACCTCGAAGCCCGCATCGAGCGGTTGAAGGCCGAGGAGGAACTGGCGGCCGTTCGTCCGGAACTCAACGGCAACGAGATCGCCGAGGTGCTCGGCATCAAGCCCGGCCCGGTGCTCGGCAAGGCCTACCAGTACCTGTTGTCGGTGCGCCTCGACGAGGGAGTCATCGGCAAGGAGGCGGCGGCCGACCGGCTGCGGACGTGGTGGGCCGAGCAGCCTGAGTCGCAGGGCTGAAACCGTGTGTTCTTCGGGTGCCGGCCGAGGTCGCGTGCGTAGCGTGATGGCTGCATGTGTCATCTGCTGATGCGAGAGGGAGTGGCGCGATGACGACGGTTGAGGTGGTCTGGCGCGGGCTGGACGACGAGTCGCGTCTCGACGTCGCGTCGGTCGAGTTCGACGCCGACGGCGGCTTCGTCGCCACGGGGCGGCAGTCGACGGAGCGCTACCGCGCCCAGTGGGATCTCGTCGTCGACTCGTCCTGGCGCACGCGCCTGTTCACGGTCGACGTCGAGGGCTACGCGCCGTCGTCGGCGGCCGAGGATCTCGACGCCCCCGACGAGACCGGTGGCTCCCTCGAGCCGGTGTGGCAGCGCCACCTCTATCTGTGGCGTCGTGACGAAGGGTCGCGCTCCGTGTGGCGGTGCGAGAGCGGCGAATCCGGTGATGTACCGGGCGATTTCGGCCCGATCGGCATCGCAGATGACGCGCTGGAACTCTTCGTCGAGGCCCTCGACGTCGATCTAGCGGGGTGCCCGCTGACGAACACGATGCCGATCCGCCGGCTCGGCGTGGACGCGGCCGGCGTCGGGGAGCGTCCGATCACGACGGCGTGGGTGTCGTTGCCCGACCTCGCCGTCATCCCGTCGGCGCAGGTGTACTCCTCGGGCCCCGAGGGACTTTCGGACATCGCGTCGGCCCTCGACGATCGCGTCGTCTCCGTCGTGCACTACCGCTCGGCAACGCGTGACGTGAGCGTCGACCTCGCCGTCGACGCTCACGGCCTCGTCGTCACCTACCCCGAACTCGCGGCGCGCATCGACGTCGACTGACCCGCTCTCGGTTGCAGCGTGACCACGTCTGAAGCCCGGCCGCTGGTGCGGCCGACGTCTCTCGTGCTCAGTCCGCCGGCGTCGAGCGTGCGGCGGACGCCGTCGGATTCCTCGTCGTAGAGCTCTTCGGGCAGATCGCGGCTCACTTCTCCTCGATCTTCACGCTCGTGATCGTGTGCTTCTTCTCGGGCGTGCCTTCCTGCGAACCGTCCTGGTTGCCGCCGGCCTCGATCTTCTTCACAACGTTCATGCCCTTGCTCACCTGGCCGAAGAGCGTGTACTGCGGCGGCAGGGCCGTGCCGGAATCGCCGGTGACGATGAAGAACTGTGAGCCGCCCGAGTTCGGCTGGCCCGTGTTCGCCATCGCGATCGAGCCCTCCTTGTACTCGCCCTGCTGCGGGAACTCGTCCTCGATCGTGTAGCCCGGCCCGCCCGTGCCGTCACCCTTCGGGTCGCCGCCCTGCGCCATGAAGCCGGGGATGACGCGGTGGAAGCTCACGCCGTCGTAGAAGTGGTAGCGCGAGAGGACGACGAAGTTGTTGACGGTCTTCGGTGCCTTCTTCGCATCCAGCGTGATGACGACGTCGCCGACGTCCGTCGTCATCGTCGCGGTGTAGGTCTTGTTCGCGTCGATGCACATGGGCGGGGCGTCGTCGAAGCTCTGCTTCTTCTGCGCGGAACCGTCGGCCGGCGGGCACTGCGTCGAGGCACTCGCACTGCCCGAGCCTCCCGAACTCGACGAGCCCGACGACGAGTCGTCCTTGCCGCATCCGGCGAGAGCGAGCGAACCGGCGAGCAGGCCGAGGGCATCGGTGCGGCGGGGCAGCGAGAGGTTCATGCTGCGCAGGGTACTTCGCCGACGCGCGCGGGCGCCGAGACTGCTGGGGCGACGACGTGTCGCGGCGGTCGCCGATCAGTCGACCGTCACGAGGTGCAGCAGCAGGCCCGCATGACGCTCCGTCGCACGCCGCGCTTCCCGCAGCACGGCCAAGGGGTCGTTCGGATCGTCGTTCGTTTCGGCCGACGACACGACCGAGAGGCCGACCATCTCCATGCCGCGCTCGCGGGCCGCAAGGGCACCCAGCACGGTCGACATCCCGACGCAGTCCGCCCCGGCGTTGCGCAGCATCTTCACCTCGGACGGGGTCTGATACTGCGGCCCGGGAACGAACGCGAAGCACGCGTCACGCAGAGACGGCTCGTGCTCACGGGCGAGTTCGGCAAGGTTCTGCGACCACATGCCGCGCAGGTCCGCGAACTTCGCCGAGCCGACGAGCGGCGTCGCGAACGTTGGGTTGAGGTGGTCACGAATGATGAGCACGGTGCCGGGGGCGATGTCGTCGCGCAGCGAGCCGCAGTCACTCGTGAACACGACACGCTCGGCGTTGAGTGCCGCCGCAACCCGAATGGGGTGGACGACGGCGTGCACCCCGTACCCGTCGTAGAGGTGCGCTCGCCCGGTCTGGACGAGGACGTGGCGCACATCGCCGGCCACGTCGTCGGTATCGTCCGAACCGATCCGCACGAGGAGAAGTTCGGCACGGTTGTCCTCAGCCGCGGGCTCGACGAAGCCCGGCACGGACGGTGCGTCGGCACGCCACAGCACCTCGACCGACGTCTCTGCGTCGATGTTTCCCGTGAAACCGTCGGCGTCGCTCTCGTCTGCGGCGGAAGTCCCCGTCAGCGCGTCCAAGGCTCCGCGCCATCCCGTGCCGAGGATGAGGAGAGCGTCGATGTACTCGACGCCGGAGGCGGCCCGAACGTAGGCGGCGGCCGAGTCGGCCAGCGTCATCGCGGCGTTGAACTCCGCGGCCGCGTCGGTGGGCCAAGAGGGCAATCCGTGGGTCTGGCTCTGCGTCATGTCTTCAACGTAACGCGGCAGCGTGCGCACAGGAGGACTCCCCGGCGGACTCCGGATGTATCGAACCGAGACATTGCGTGGTGCACAATGGACGGCGATACCTCTGGCCGCACATGTGTTCGGCCTGTTCTGGAAGGAACGCCCATGCGTAAGTCCCTGTCGATGGCGGCCGTCGCCGTCCTCGCCACGTCGCTCACCGCCTGCAGTGCGACGGGTGGCCGCAAGGCCGAGGAGCAGGCGTCGATGAACGCCGGCAAGGCCACGACGCCGCGCATGACGGTTGCGCTCATCACGCACTCCGGCCCGGGCGACACGTTCTGGGACATCGTCCGCAAGGGCGCCGAGGACGCGGCGGCCAAGGACAACGTCAAGCTCGAGTACACGGCCGACCCCGACGGCCCGAAGCAGGCGAACCTCGTGCAGCAGGCCATCGACAAGAAGGTCGACGGCATCGCCGTCACCCTGTCGAAGCCTGACGCGATGAAGAGCGCCGTCGACGCCGCCCGCAAGGCCGGCATTCCGGTCGTCGCCCTCAACGGTGGTCTCGACGACTGGAAGAAGATGGGCGTCGAGAGCTACTACGGCCAGGACGAGAAGATCGCCGGTGAGGCCGCGGGCGACAAGCTCAAGTCCGGTGGCGCGAAGAAGGTTCTGTGCGTCATCCACGAGCAGGGCAACGTCGGCCACACCGACCGCTGCGCCGGTGTGAAGAGCAAGTTCGCGCAGACGGAGAACTTCTACGTCAACGGCAAGGACATGCCGAGCGTGCAGAGCGCCATCACGAGCAAGCTGCAGCAGGACAAGACGATCGACTCCGTGCTGGCCCTCGGTGGTCCGTACGCGATGACGGCGACGAAGTCGGTCAAGGAATCCGGTTCCAAGGCCAAGGTGTTCACGTTCGACACCTCGAGCGAGGTCATCGGCGCGATCAAGAACGGCTCCGTGCAGTGGGCTGTTGACCAACAGCCGTACCTCCAGGGTTACCTCGCCGTCGACTCGTTGTGGCTGCGCAAGAACAACGGCAACATCGTCGGTGGTGGCCAGCCGGTGCTCACCGGCCCCGCGTTCATCGACAAGAACAACGTGGCCGACGTGGAGAAGTACGCCAAGAGCGGTCGCCGCTGATCCTCACCCGGACGCATCACGCCTGACGATGCCCGCCGCACCTCACGTCGAGGGCGGCGGGCATCGTCGTGGGTGAGGCTCGACGGGTTCGACGTCTCGCCTGCGCCTTGGGGTGTGACGCGTCCACAGTTACTCGTCGGTGGGACGCGCGGGTAACCGATCGGCTCTGCGACGATGCCAGCATGGCCGCCCAACACATCGCCTCCGACCTCGTCGCCAACGTTCACTCCGTCGCGGTGCGCGTCGGGCAGAAGGTCGAGGCCGGTGAGGAGCTCGTGCTCCTCGAGTCGATGAAGATGGAGATCCCGGTCGTGCCGGAGGAACCCGGCACGGTCGTCGAGATCCGCGTGGAGCCCGGTGACGTCGTGCAGGAAGGTGACGTGCTCGTGGTCCTGCAGTGACACCGGCCGGGAGGCCGACCCGCTGACGACGAAATGTATCGAGTCGATACACGCGTGACCTACGATGAAGGACGGCGAGGGCGCCCCTTCGCCATGCCCGCACATCCGAAAGGGAGTTCCGCGTGTCGACTCCTGCCACTTCGAGCGACTCGTCGAGCGCTGCCGACGACCGGGTGAGGAACCGCCACGTTCTGGCGCGATACCTCTCCCGCCCCGAGATCGGCTCGCTCTTCGGCGTTCTCGCGATCGCCCTGTTCTTCCTCATCGTGGCCGAGCCGTTCCGCCACATGGCGAACACCGGCACGATCCTCTACCAGGCCGCAACCATCGGCATCATGGCCGTGCCCGTGGCGCTGCTCATGGTCGCCGGCGAGTTCGACCTCTCCGCAGGTGTCGCCGTCACGACCGCCGGAATGTCGGCGTCGTTGCTCGCCTGGTACTTCAACTTCCACGTGTGGGCCGCCGTCGGGCTGAGCCTCCTCATCGCGCTCGCGATCGGCGCGATCAACGGTTTCATGCTCAACCGCAGCGGGTTGCCGAGCTTCCTCATCACCCTGGCGACGTTCTTCGTCCTCCAAGGCGTCAACCTCGGCCTGACGCGCGCCGTCACCGGCGGCGTAGCGAGCAACGACATCAGCGACATGGCCGGCTTCGACTCGGCGAAGGCGATCTTCGGAGCGTCGTTCTCGATCGGCCCCGTCAACATCAAGATCCCGATCATCTTCTGGATCATCCTCACCGTGATCGCCGCGTTCGTCCTGCTGCGCACCAAGATCGGCAACTGGATCTTCGCCATCGGTGACGACGAGAAGGCCGCTCGCGCGGTCGGCGTGCCGGTGTGGAAGGTTCGCATCGGCCTCTACATGTTCATCGGCTTCTGCGCCTGGCTGTCGGGCATGCACCTGCTCTTCGCGTTCAACCGCGTCCAGTCCGGTGAGGGCATCGGCAACGAGTTCATCTTCATCATCGCCGCAGTCGTCGGTGGCTGCCTGCTCACCGGCGGCTACGGCTCGGCGGTAGGCGCCAGCCTCGGCGCGCTCATGTTCGGCATGACGCAGCTCGGCATCAACTACGCGGGCTGGAACCCCGACTGGTTCAAGGCGTTCCTCGGCGTCATGCTCCTCGCGGCCACGCTGCTCAACACCTTCGTCAAGCGAAAGGCGGACTCACGATGATCCGCATCAAGACGGGGCAGCCCGAGAAGCCCGGCAAGGGTAGTGCCGGCGGCGAGCACGCCGAGCGGCCCGGAAGTCTGCCGGTCGACGGCACCGACGCGACGAAGCGCGACGCCGTTTCACGTGAAACTGCCGGGACGCCCGCGGAGCGTGAGAAAGCGCTGATCGACTCGACGCCGGCTGGCCGGGCGACGAGCGACGACGTCGCCGATCCCGACGCGCTCGTGCAGCTCCTCGACGTCGGCAAGGCGTACGGGAACGTCGACGCACTGCGCGGCGTCGACCTCACCGTCCGCCCGGGCGAAGTGACGTGCGTGCTCGGCGACAACGGGGCCGGCAAGTCGACGCTCATCAAGATCATGTCGGGCCTGCACGACTACACGTCGGGCACGATGCTCGTGGCCGGCGACGAGCGGCACTTCAGCTCGCCGCGCCAGTCGCTGGCGTCGGGTATCGCAACGGTGTACCAGGACCTGGCGCTCGCTCCGCTGCAGTCGGTGTGGCGCAACTTCTTCCTCGGCAACGAGCTGACGCGCGGCCCGTTCGGCGTGCTCGACATCAAGAAGATGAAGGCCATCTGCGGCGAAGAGCTGACGAAGATGGGCATCGTCATCCCCGACCTCGACCGTCCGGTCGGCGGCCTCTCGGGTGGTCAGAAGCAGTGCATCGCCATTGCGCGTGCCATCTACTTCGGCGCGAAGGTCATCATCCTCGACGAGCCGACGGCGGCGCTCGGCGTCAAGCAGTCCGGCGTCGTGCTCAAGTACATCCAGGCGGCGCGCGACGCCGGCCTGGGCGTCGTCCTCATCACGCACAACCCGCACCACGCCTACCTCGTGGGCAACCACTTCGTCGTGCTCAAGCTCGGCCGTGTGGCGCTCGACGCGTCGAAGGACGAGGTCAGCCTCGACGAGCTGACCGCCCAGATGGCCGGCGTCTCCGAACTCGAGGCCCTCGAGCACGAACTGCGCAAGGACGACGTCACGGTGAGCACCTCACCCCTCGACGTCGACTGACGCCCCACACCGAAGTGCCCCGGATCGCTTGGCGATTCCGGGGCACTCGTGCGTTCAGGAGCCCGGCGTCAGCGCAGCACGTGCGAGTGGGCGAGGACGAAGTTGCGTTCGTCGTAGCCGTACGCGCCGGCAACGGCCGAGAGGATGCCCGAGAGCGGGTCGTGCTCGTGGCGGATGACGACGAACTCGTCGACACGCGTCAGGGTCAGTCGCGGCCAGACGCCGAGGCTAGTGCCGCCGTCGATGGGGATGATGACCTGCGTCGAGCCGTTGCTCACGCGCAGTTCCGAGGCGGGTACAGGCATCGTGCCCTGCGTGCCGGTGGCGATGAGGACGCGGTTCATCGGCTGCGTGAGGTCGATCGTCAGGGTGTTGGCGCGGGCCGCCACGGTTGAACCGTCCTGCAGCGCCAGCAGGTCGAACCCGCGCTGACGCACGCGCCACTCGACCGTGAGGTAGCCGATGCCCGACGCCAGCCGGTCGAGCGCCACGACGCGGTGCAGTTTCACCGTGCGCCCGCCGACGACGCTGATGCCCTGCGGCGGGCGCGACGGGCGGCGACGCGCAGGCACGACATCGACACTCTCGCGTCCACTGTTGTCCCGGGGCGCAGTCACCGCGTTGCTCGACGCAGGGGATGGCTCGCTGCCGCCCCACGACCCACCGAGGCTCTGCGCGGGCCCCGTGCTCGGTGCCTCCGCCTCGATCTCACCCGTCTCGACGCGCTCGCCCTGCTGACTGTCGGACAGATGCACCGGGCTCGGCTCCGCGCTGATGACGCGCAACCACGCGCCGTCGGGGTTGCCGAGCTGCGCGTCGGGAACGTCGCTCGGACGCGAGGCCGCCTCGGGCGCCTGCGGAGGCACAGGGGCGGGCTGGGGCGACGGCGTCGGACGCGCCGCGTCACCCGAGTTGTAGCCGGGAGGGGGCTGCAGCGTCACAGCCGGCTCCCCGCCTGCTGCAGCGCGCCGTCGAGCCCGGCCTCGAAACCACGCGCGGAGACGTTGACGCGCCACCCGTCACCGTCCCGCACGACCTCGGCGACGGCGGCGGCCGTCACCGGACCGATGGCGCGCGCCAGGTTGTCCGTGCGCGCGATCTCGCGGCCGGACGAGTCGTCACGGAACGTGATCGACAGGTCGCTCACCTCGTCGAGGGTGCGCTTCGACGCGTTGGCCCGCGGGTGGACGAACGCAAGCACGACGACGCGCTCGACGTCCGCCGGCGCCGCGGCGAGGTCGACCTCGACGACGCCGTTGGACGCTCCGAGCCTGGTCGTCTCGTCCGGCGTGGCCGGCTGGTTCGAGTGGACAACGTGCTCGCGGCTCTCGACACGGTCGCGCACGAGGGGCATGGCGGCCAGCCCGATGCGCTCCGACAGCGCCGTCTCGGTACCCGTGTTCCAGCGCACGTCGATCGACAGCACGCGCACACCGGCGTCACGCCCGAGCGGGAGGCCGTCTCCGGGAGCCAGATTCGTCGTGTCAGGCATGTCCGAACTTCTCCTCGAGGAACGCGCCCTGGATCTCCAGGGCGTCACGGGCACTCTCGATCGAACGCTTCGCAGCCGACGCCGCGACGCCCTCGATCGTCGTCAGTTGCCGGATGAGCATGTCCTGCGCCCCGCTGACGCCGCGCGCGGCCAGGTAGGCGTTGATCGTGTCGGGCACGTGGGCACTCGCGGTGCGCTCCAACGTGACGAGCGTCTGCACGTCGAGCAACTTGGCCGACGGGTCGCCCACGACGTCCTCCAGGTGGTCGCCGATGAGCCGGCACAACACCATGGCCCGCCCGGGCACCTGACTGCCGAGCGAACGCAACCACCGCACGTACGGCACGAGCGCAGCACCGACGGCGTCGACGGTTCCGGGCGTCGGGCCGCTCGGGCGCTGCGGTTCGTCGCGCGAGAACCACCCCACGTCAGATCACCTCAGGAACGGCCCGGCAGCTGACCGCTGTTACGCGACTCGTTGCTCTCGATCTGCTCCTTGCGCGCACGCTCCATGTACGGCTCGGCGCGCTTGATCTGCGTCTGCAGCGACGAGATCGTCTGCGCCATCGAGTCGGTGGCGGCGGCGCGGTAGGAGTCGATGGCGTCCATCGTGGCGAAGACGTTGGTGAACGCGTTCTCCAACTTCTCCACCTCGACGAGCGACTCGGTCGACTTCGCGTTGATCTCCGCACCCTGCGTGCGCAGCTGCTTGCTCGTGGCCTCGATCATGTTCGACGTGGTCGAGCGCAGTGCGTTGATCTGGTCGAGCACGAGCTTCTGGCGAGCCAGCGCCTCGGAGACGATGACGGCCGTGTACAGCGCGGCGACCGTGGTCGACTTCGCGCGGTCGACGGCCTGGATGAGCTGGTCGTTGTTCTGCAGCACGAGGCCGAGCGACATGTAGCCCTGCGTCGCGACGGCGATCTCCGTCGCGAGGTCCTGACGACGCTGGCGCACCGTGAAGAGCACCTGCGACTTCATGGCGTCGGCCTTCTCCGTGTCGCCACGCGCCTGCAGTTCGGCCACGCGCTGCTCGATCGCGCCGTCGAGCTGCGTCATCTTCTCGTCGAGTTCACGCAGACGCAGAAGCGCGTCCCACAGACGCGTCTGCTCGAGCTGGATGCCCGCGTTGTCCTTGCGCAGGTCGTCCTGACCCGATTCGAGCGCGGCGATGATCGAGTTCAGGTGCGTCTGGCTCGACTGGTACTTCATGAAGTAGCGGTCGACCTTGTCGCCGCCCGGCAGCCACTTGAGCACCTTCTTCGCGCCCTTGAGGTCGGCGCGGTGCGGGTCGAGGTCGGTGATCGTCTGGCGCAGTTCGACGAGGGTGTTGCCCACCTTCGTCTGCGACGAGTCCTTACCCGCGAGGGAGGGGCGCTGCAGGATCGAGTTGCTCACCTGCGTCGCCTTCATGGACTCCTCGCGGCCCATGTTGGTGATCTCCTTGAGCCGCGCACGGAACTGCGGGTCGTTCGGGTCGATCTCCTCGAAGCGCGCGACCGTCTGCGTGGCCTCGGTGGTGGCCACCTGCTTGGCCTGCTCGTCGATGGGCACCATCGCCGCGGCCTTCTCCGGCTCGACGAGGTCGACGGCCTTCGGCGGCGCCAGCATCGTCTCGGGCTCGGGGGCCTGCTGGGCCTGGGGAGCCTGCTGAGGCTGTGCCTGGGGCCCGCCGTACTGCTGATTCGGATCCTGGTACGGCTGCTGTCCGGGGTTCGTCATCGTGCCTCTCCTGCGAAGGTTCAGGGCGAATGAAGGAGCTCGTCTTCGAGCCTAGTCCACCCACCCGACAACGAGCCTGTGGTGCGGGGCGTTCCCGCAGGTGGAGCGGTTGTCGCGGTTCGACGTGTCTGCGTGGGCGCACACACATCGTCGGACGATGGGGCTCAGGCGTGTCGGCGCTACGCTGGGTGTTCAAGAGCCCCCGCATGCCCTTTTCCCAGGGTCGGGTGTGCCCGGTTCGTGCCCGCTCCCCGGAAAGTGTTCTCCATGCTTCTCAAGACGTTCGGATGGTCGGTGGCCATCACGGTCGCCGGCCTCGTCGGCGGTTTCTTCCTCGGGGGAGTCTCCGGCCTGGCCATCGTCGCCATCCTCATCGTGCTCGAGGTCTCGCTCAGCTTCGACAACGCCGTCGTCAACGCGACGATCCTCAAGCGGATGAACGCGTTCTGGCAGAAGATCTTCCTCACGGTCGGCATCCTCATCGCCGTCTTCGGTATGCGCCTCGTGTTCCCGCTGCTCATCGTCTGCCTGACGGGTGGCGTCGGCCCGATGAAGGCCATCGACCTCGCCATCAAGGGCGGTGACCAGGAGACGCCCGGCACGTACGCCTACATGCTGCACGAGGCTCACCCGAGCATTGCGGCCTTCGGTGGTTCCTTCCTGCTCATGCTGTTCCTCAACTTCGTGTTCGAGGACCACAAGGTGAAGTGGCTGAAGCCCATCGAGCGTCCGCTCGCGAAGATCGGCAAGCTCGACCAGCTCTCCGTCGTCGTGGCGCTCCTCGTGCTCGTGCTCGCCTCGCAGTTCCTCGCAGAGGACGCAGGAACCGTCCTGTTCTCCGGGGTGCTCGGCGTCATGACGTACCTGCTCGTCGGTGGTCTGGGCGACCTGTTCGAGCAGCAGGGCCTGGCCGAACACGACGCCGCGGACGACGCCGACGAGGCGGAGGCCGACAGCAAGGAGAGTGCCGAAAACGGCAAGGACGGGAAGGAACTGCCCGGTGTCGGCAAGGCCGCGGGCAAGGCCGCGTTCTTCCTCTTCATGTACCTCGAGGTGCTCGACGCGTCGTTCTCGTTCGACGGCGTCATCGGCGCCTTCGCCATCAGCCAGGACATCTTCATCATCGCCGTCGGCCTCGGCGTCGGCGCCATGTGGATCCGTTCGCTCACGGTCTACCTCGTGCGTCAGGGCACGCTCGACGACTACGCCTACCTCGAGCACGGCGCCATGTGGGCCATCGGGGCGCTTGCGACGATCCTGTTCATCAGCATCAAGCACGAGGTGCCCGAGGTCATCACCGGCCTCATCGGCGTCGGTTTCATCGGTGCCGCTTTCCTCGCGTCGGTACGCCGCAACAAGCGGATTGCCGCCGAGGGCGGAGAGGTCGAACACGTCCACGCCTGACGGATCTCGAGGCTGGTCAACGACGGCCGCACCCCACATGGGGTGCGGCCGTCGGTGTTTCTGCAGTGAAATCGCTTGTGGCCAAACGGCCAACGCGCCGACGGTCGCTGACACACTTCACGACATGCTCTGGGGCTGGGTGGGTGCTGCGTTGTTCCTTGCGGGCGCCCTCGCGCTCATGACGCGTCATGTCGTCCCGGAGGTCGCAATGCCCGGTTCGGAAGCGGCGTACGAGCGTCGACGCGACCGGGAGGCCCTGCTCGCGGTCGCTGCGCTCGTAGCCGCGGGGGGCATCGTCGGGCGCTGGTGGAACGAGGCGCCGGGTTTCGCCACGGCCCTGCTCCTCGTGCTGCCCCTCCTACTCGCGCTCACCCTCGTCGATCTCGACGAACACCGCCTGCCCAATCGCCTCACCCTGGCGTGCGTCGTCGTGACGACCTGCGGCCTCGCCCTCGCGACGCTGGCGACGTCATCCGCCGGCTGGCTCGAAGCACGGCGGGCGCTGGCCGGGGCAGCCTTGCTCGGGCTGTTCTACCTTGCGCTGGCCCTGCTCGGTGGTGGGCGTGGCATGGGCCTGGGAGACGTGAAGCTGGCCCCCTCCCTCGGTGGCCTGCTCGGTTGGGTCGGGTGGGAGACGTGGGCGGCGGGCGCGTTCGGCGCTTTCCTCCTCGGTGGCCTGTGGGGTGTTGTCCTCATGCTCCGGGGTCGAGGCCGGAGCGCGCGAATGCCCTTCGGGCCGTTCATGATCGGCGGCGCCCTGGCCGCGCTCTGCCTCGCCTGAGCGCAGCGAGGCACATCGCGGCCACCTGCGTCGCGCGTCGAGTTCACTCATGGCGGCGGACCGCGCTCACCCACCTCGATGAGGTTCGACATTGAGGGACTCAGCGAACTGCCAGGGACTCGGCGTCGCGTTTTCGATATGTCGAGTCGATATATCTGCTAGAACTGTCGACGAGCGTTCACCCGCTCGCCATTTCCCGTCAGTGGCCGTTCTTGAAAGAATGAGCGTTCGCATCGGACGCGGGGATGGCCACGCCACCCGGCCAGACGAAGGAGAAGCGCATGTCACGCCGTGGCACAGTGCTCGAATTCGCTGTTCTCGGGCTGCTGCACGAAGCACCGCTGCACGGGTACGAGCTGCGTAAGCGACTCACCGGTGTGCTCGGTGCCTTCCGTGTCGTGAGCTACGGGTCGCTGTACCCGTGCCTCGCGAAGCTGTCGCGCAAGGGCCTCATCACCGAAAGCGCGTCGTTCGCGCCCGGGGGGCGTCGCCCGCGTATCACGTACGAGATCACGGACGAGGGCCGTGACGTCTTCGCCGATCAGTTGTCGCGCTCCGGCCCGGCTTCCTGGGACGACGACAACTTCGACGTGCATTTCGCCTTCTTCTCCCGCGCGAGCGCCGAGGTGCGCCTGCGCATCCTGGAGGGGCGACGCCTGCGTCTGCAGGAGCGTCTCGAACGCTCCCGCGAACAGGCGCGTGACAGTCGCAGTACGCGTGACTCCTACATCGCGGAGCTGTTCCGCCACGACGTGGAGTCCACGGAGCGTGAAGTGGGCTGGGTGAACGAACTCATCGAGATCGAGCGGAAGGCCGTTGCCGATCCGCGCCCGCTGTCCTCCGAGGTCTGACCACATTTCCTCTGGGGGCTCGTCCATCAGGAGTGAGTTCCATGGGTTCCATCCGCGTCGCCATCGTCGGCGTCGGCAACTGCGCCAGTTCGCTGGTTCAGGGCGTCGAGTACTACAAGAACGCTTCCCCGGACGCGCACGTGCCGGGTCTCATGCACGTGACGTTCGGTGACTACCACGTCGGTGACGTCGAGTTCGTCGCTGCGTTCGACGTCGACGCGAAGAAGGTCGGCTTCGACCTCTCCGAGGCGATCAACAACTCGGAGAACAACACGATCAAGATCGCCGACGTGCCGCCCACGGGCGTCACGGTGCAGCGCGGTCACACCCTCGACGGCGTCGGCAAGTACTACGCGCTGACGATCGACGAGTCGGACGCCGAGCCGGTCGACGTCGTCCAGGCGCTCAAGGACGCGAAGGTCGACGTCCTCGTCTCCTACCTGCCGGTCGGCTCGGAGACGGCCGACAAGTTCTACGCGCAGTGCGCGATCGACGCGGGCGTCGCCTTCGTCAACGCGCTGCCGGTCTTCATCGCCTCCGACCCGGAGTGGGCGAAGAAGTTCGAGGACGCCGGTGTGCCGATCATCGGTGACGACATCAAGAGCCAGGTCGGCGCGACGATCACGCACCGCGTCATGGCGAAGCTGTTCGAAGACCGCGGCGTCGCCCTCGACCGCACGTACCAGCTGAACGTCGGCGGCAACATGGACTTCAAGAACATGCTCGAGCGCGAGCGCCTCGAGTCGAAGAAGGTCTCGAAGACGCAGGCCGTGACGTCGAACCTGTCGGGTTCGCTCGCGGGCAAGATCGACGACAAGAACGTGCACATCGGCCCGAGCGACTACGTCGCGTGGCTCGACGACCGCAAGTGGGCGTACGTGCGCCTCGAGGGTCGCGCGTTCGGTGACGTGCCCCTGAACCTCGAATACAAGCTCGAGGTGTGGGACTCGCCGAACTCGGCCGGCATCATCATCGACGCCATCCGCGCCGCGAAGATCGCCAAGGACCGTGGTGTCGGCGGCCCGCTGCTGTCGGCGTCGAGCTACCTCATGAAGAGCCCGCCCGAGCAGCGCGAGGACGGTGAGGGCCGCGCGAAGCTGGAGGCCTTCATCGCCGGCACCGAGGAGCGCTGACGAAGCATCGTGTGGTGCGCCTTCCGGCGTAGCGACTTCGCAGGCTCAGTCGCTGCGCTCGGTGCGGCGCATGTGCGCGAACGGAGGTAGGACCGCAGTGAAGCGAGGATCCTGCCGTAGTGAGCGTTGAGGAAGCGCTCCTAAAAAGGAGGAGCGCTGACGCGAGATTCTGTTGCCGATTCGCGCCGCAGAGTGCGCGAATCGACAGCAGATCGACCATCCCATCGACGGCGACGGTGTCCTCTCGCCTGGGGTCGGGCATCATCGACTGGTGAGTGACGAACGCACGAACGCCTCGTGGACCGGAGTGACCATCGATTGCGTCGACCCCGCGCGGCTGGCCCGATTCTGGAGTGACCTGCTGGGTCGGCCCCGAACGGCGGAGATGGACGCGCCCGGCTGGGCCAGCGTCGGCTCTCGGCACGATACCGCGCCACGCTTGACCTTCCAGGCGGTGCCGGAGGCTCGAGCGGGAAAGGTGAGGATCCATCTCGACGTCTCCGTCGGTGACGTCGAAGAGGCCCGTAGACGGATCGAGGCGCTAGGCGGTTCCTGGGCCGGCGTGCGTCACGACTATGACGAAGGGTCAGTGCTCACGATGTGCGACCCGGAGGGCAACGAGTTCTGCATCGTGAGCTATGCCGAACGGTGACGTGAGTCGGTCGACCCCGACAGCGGAAAGTGCTTCGACGAGGAGGTGCCTCGGGGATCGTTTCAGAAGTGGGCGCCGCCGAGTTCATGCGGATGAGGTACGGCGGCTACTCGCGCTGCCGGATCCGTGGTCGGCAGCACTCCCGCAGGAAGCGAGTTCCGGGGCCAGGGCGAGCCGGTGACGACCGGACCTGCTTTCCCAGGGCTTGGGGGCATGGCAGATGGCTGTGAATCGACTGAACCACTGGCCGCGCTGACGGTCCGCAAGCGGCACGAGCGCTGACCAACCCTCTCAACCGCCAGAAGGTGTGAGATCCTCCCTTCCGGCGCCCAAGCCCCGTGCTTGCGTGCAAGCGGAATCCTTCCGTTGAAGCGGCCATGGCGGCGCACTCTTCTCAGCGTGGTATCACGGCGATACCATCAGGACATGGCTATGACACTGCGGTTGACCGATGAACAGACCGAGGCTCTTCGTGCTGCCGCGGACCAGGACGGTCTCTCGATGCAGGCCGCCGCTGTGCGGGCGGTCGAGGAGTACTCCTTGCGTCGTCGCGAGCAGCGCGATCGTTTGCTGGAGCAGTTCTCCCGCGAGAACCGTGCCGTGCTCGACCGTCTGCGCGACTCGTGAGCGGCTTTCGCTTCCTCTCGATGGACGACTTCCTCGCCGCCAGCGAGGTAGCTCTCGAAGCCGTGCCTCAGATCCGCGACTGGGGGCTGGTGGACTCAGCGTTGAATCGACCGCGGGCCATTGTCTTCGGTGAAGACGTCTACCCCGGCCTGTTCTCGAAGGCCGCTGCGCTCTTGCACTCCCTCGTGACGAACCACGCGCTGGTCGACGGAAACAAGCGTTCGTCGCTCGGTGCGGTGTGGTTGTTCCTTGCCTTCAACGGTCAGCATCTCCAAGGAACCGACGACGACAGGTATCGACTCATCCTCGACGTCGCCGAGGGGCACCTGCGCGAGCTTGCCGACATCGCCGAGCGCCTCCAAGGCCTCTGTTCCCCTCTGAGCGAGTAGAACTCCCGACGTCGGGAGTTCTGCCGCTGATCCCCTCCCACGGGGCTGCAAAACTCCCGACGTCGGGACTTCCGGCCGGAACCCCACGCCTGACCGCGCGAGGAACACGCACCGCTGATGGGAATGCTTCTCACCCCCGGTCGGCGTAGCGTAGCAAGCATGACGAACACCGTTGCCTGCTACCAGGCCGTTGCCGCCGACGCTCCTCTCGAGAAGGGCTCGCTCGAGCGCCGAGACCTGCGTCCCGACGACGTCCGCATCGAAATCGAGTTCGCCGGAATCTGCCACTCCGACATCCACACCGTGCGCGAGGAGTGGGGCAAGATCACCTTCCCGATGGTGACCGGCCACGAGATCATCGGTCGCGTCACCGAGGTCGGCTCCGACGTCACGAAGTTCACCGTCGGCGAGCGCGCCGGCGTCGGCTGCCTCGTCGACTCCTGCCGCGAGTGCGAGTGGTGCCTCGCCGGCGAGGAGAACAACTGCCCGAACTCCGTCGGCACCTACAACGGCATCGACCGCTTCGACGGCACGCCCACCGCCGGCGGCTACTCGACGCAGATCGTCGTCTCCGAAGCCTTCGCCATCCACATCCCCGAAAGCCTCGACGCCGCAGCCGCCACCCCGCTGCTGTGCGCCGGCATCACCACCTACTCGCCGCTTCGCACCTGGGGCGTCAAGGAAGGCTCCAAGGTCGCCGTCGTCGGGATGGGCGGGCTCGGCCACGTCGCCGTCAAGCTCGCCAAGGCCATGGGCGCCGACGTCACCGTCATCTCCCAGACCCGCTCCAAGGAAGAGGACGGACGCCGCTACGGCGCCACCGACTGGATCGCGACGACCGAAGACCCCGACGCCGTCAAGAAGCGTCGCGGCGAATTCGATGTCATCCTCAACACCGTGTCCGCACCCATCAACGTGCGCCACTACCTCGCCGCGCTGCGCCCCCACGGCGCCCTCGTCATGCTCGGCCTGCCCGTGGACAACCTCGAGTTCAACGCGGCCAACGTCATCCTCGGCCGTAAGTCCGTCACCGGCTCCAACATCGGCGGCATCCGCGAAACGCAGGAAATGATCGACTTCTGCGCCGAGCACGACGTCACCGCCGAAATCGAACTCATCAACGCCGACACCATCAACGAGGCCTACGACCGCGTCGTCAGCTCCGACGTGAAGTACCGGTTCGTGATCGACGCCAAGACGTTTTGATTCTCCCTTGCCCCGTGTTCCGGCGGGTTCACTGACGGCGCTCGCAGGCTCGCGTCCTCAGTGAGCCAGCTCGGTGCGACAGGGCTTCGGGCCGCACGCTCCGCGGGCGTCCCTCGTCGGTGCGGAGTCCGCTTCCAGCGTGGTGCTGTTGAGGGGGAGTGTCTCGGCTTCGTGACCTGGCCGGGGGCTGCTCGGTAGTCGGCTGAGGTGCGTGGCGCGCCTCTAGTGTCACGCGTCTGAACTTGTTTGACGAGTTGGGTGGGGCGATTGTAGTTCAGCGGTTACTGTATCGTTCAGTGCATGCTGACTCTTGCTTCCCGCTTGGACGCCATGCAGCGTCTGGGCCGGGCGATGGCCGACCCCACGCGTTCACGGATCCTTCTGTCGCTTCTGGCGTGCCCCGCGCATCCGGCAGAGCTCGCCAACGCGCTAGACCTGACGCGCTCGAATGTGTCGAACCACCTGGGTTGCCTGCGGGACTGCGGGATCGTGGTCGCCACCCATGAGGGCCGCCAGGCCCTTTACGAGATCGCTGACCCCCACCTCGCACGTGCGCTCACCGAGCTGGTCGAGGTCAAGCTGGCCGTCGACGCGGACGCCCCCTGCCTCGACGTCGCCTGCGAGGTGCCTGGTTGCCACGACGGCAGGTCCGGCGCATGACGGCCGCGGCGCTGCTCCAAGCGATCGGGCTCTTCATCGCGACCAACATCGACGACATCATCGTGCTCTCGCTCTTCTTCGCCCGAGGTGCCGGACGCCCCGGGACGACCGCGAAGATCTTGGCCGGGCAATACCTTGGCTTCGTCGGGATCCTCGCCGCCGCACTCGTGGTGACCTTGGGGGCGGGGTGGGCGCTGCCAGAGGAGGCGATTCCCTACTTTGGGCTCATCCCCCTCGCGCTGGGTCTCTGGGCTGCGTGGGAGGTCTACCGCGGCGAGGGCGACGACGATGATGCCGCCGTGTCAGGTAAGAGCGTTGCCGTGGCGACCGTCGCCGGCGTCACCTTCGCCAACGGTGGGGACAACATCGGCGTTTACGTCCCGGTCTTCCTCAACATCAGTACTCCCGCTGTCATCACCTTCTGCATCGTTTTCCTCGTGCTCGTGGCAGTGCTGGTGGCCACCGCCAAGTTCGTCGCCACGCGTCGACCCATCGCCGAGGTCCTCGAACGGCGGGAGCACATCCTCTTCCCCATCGTCCTGATCGGACTGGGCGTCGCAATCCTCGTCGGCGGCGGCGCGTTCGGTCTCTGATGTCACGCGCCTGAACTGGTTTGACGGGTGGCGTGGGGCAGGATTTCCTCGGCGGTCTTGGTCCAGATGAATGGGGGGCAGCGCTCGTTCCAGCCGTCGATGAAGGTGCTGATCGCTGTGACGAGTTGCTTGACGCTGTCGAAGGAGCCGCGGCGGATGGCCTGTCGGGTGATGATCCCGAAGAAAACCTCGACGAGGTTGAGCCAGGACCCGCTGGTCGGGGTGAAGTGCAACGTGATCCGCGGGTGCTTGGCCAGCCACTGCTTGATGTCCTCGTGCTTGTGGGTGTGGTAGTTGTCCAGGACCACGTGCAGCTCCCGGCGCGGGTAAGCCCTGGCGACCTTCTTGAGGAAGTCGAGGAACTCGGCCTTACCGTGCCGGTCGTAGCACTGGTCGGTCACCGCACCGGTGGCTACCTCGAGAGCGGCGAACAGCGTGGTGGTGCCATTGCGCTTGTAGTCGTGGGTCGCCTTCTCCGGCAAGCCTGGTCGCAGCGGCAGGATCGGCGCGGTCCGGTTCAAGGCCTGGATCTGGGACTTCTCATCCACGCACAGCACGACCGCCTTCTCCGGTGGGTTCAGGTACAGCCCGACCACGTCGCGGACCTTGGCCTCCAGCTCCGGGTCTGTGGAGAACTTGAACGTCTCCCGCCGCCATGGCTTGACCCCGTACTTGCGCCAGGCACGGGCGACGGTGGCATCCCCGATCCCCAAGTGCCTGCCCAGCAACCGCGAGGACCAATGCGTCACCCCGAGTTTGGCCGGTGGCGGCTCGAGCGTGGTGGCGATGATCACGGCATCATCGATGCGTTTCGGTCGGCCCGAACGCTCCTCGTCCTCGAGGCCAGCGAGCCCGTCGACGGCGAACCGGTCACGCCACTTGATCACAGTCGGACGCGAGACCCCGACATGCCGCGCCACTGCCGAGGTGCCCGTCCCCGCCGCGACGGCCAGCACGATCCGCGCACGCTGCGCACGTCCCGCCGGCAACGTCCGCGACCGTGTCCACGAGGTCAGGGTCGCACGGTCCTCTTCGCTGATCTCCAGCACAGGTGGCGGCATATGCCATCATCCCATACTGTCAACGAATTAATGACGCGCGACACTAGCCGGTGCACTTGTGTCGATCTGGCCGCGATATATCGCCGCCAGATCGAGATAACTGCACCGGATGCGTCGCGGGCCTTCGCCCTCGCCTTTACGACAGGTTGCCCAGGCGCTGCAGGCGGCCGCGCAGCGAATCCTGACGCTCGGCGTTGCCCGGCAGCTCGACGAAGCGCTCCCGGAACCGAGCCAGCAGGTCGTCCTCGAGTCGGCGAACCGCGCCGGGCGGGAAGCTGTAGCCCATCGCACGGGACACCCGCTCGGACGAGACACCCTGCAACTCCACGCGCAGGTCGTGGATCGACTCGACGCCGAGTTCCGTCAGCAAGTCGGCCGTGTCGACGTAGTGATCGACACGGGAGAAGCGCGAATCGGCGTAGCGGCCTGCGAGGAACGACGCGAGCTCGCGCGGGTCGATGCGCCCACCGGCATCGTCGAAGTCGCGCTCACGCACCCCCGACGCCAAGGTGTCGCGGATGACCGAGAACTCCCGGTCGGCCAACTCGATGAGCCCTGCCGCCAGTGTGAAGCGGCGGTCCAGCTCCGACGCGTGCTCGCTCGGCACCTCACCCTTGTACCGCGCGTCGTGCTCGAACTCGGCCCACGCGTGCTGCAGCACCGTGCGCAACTGCACCGAGACGCACTTCGACGCCTCGTACCCCGTCGCGTCGGGGTCGGTCGAGATCAGCATGTGACGACTCGCGTACCCGAACCGTCCCTCGCTCGCGGTTTCGCGTCCCATGTCGCGATCCTCGAGGACGGTGTAGTGGTCGCCGAGCAATTGGGCGACCGGCTCGATGTCGCTGAGCGTGTACGTCACGATGCGCACGCCCACCTGGTCGGTGATCTCGACGAGCGGGTCGAAGTCGGTGTGACCCAGCTGCTCCGCGCGGCGAACCACCTTGGCGGAGAAGGACGCAGGAGATTTCGCGCGACCCGTCACCGACAGGTAGTTGATGCCGGCGTCGTCGACGATCGCGCGGATGCGGCGCACCGTTTCGTCGGTGCGCCGCACGGTACGAGGGTGACGGGACGCGTACGTCGCGTTCGCTCGCTGCAGTGACTTGCGGCTCATGGGGGAATCCAAACAGAAACGACCGACGGCTGTCGGGAGGTGCGGGTTTCGAATCGGTGGGAGGGCGATGTCGGAGACGGTCGGTACCCTGGAAGGTAATATCCGCGCGTGCTCCGAGGCTCGCGCCGCACGAAGCGAGGCAGTACGTGGTCAATGAGTCGGGCCAGGGGCGCGGTAACGCGGGTGGTCGCCCCGCCGCCGGAGGCAGGAAGCCGCAGGCTTCTTCGAAGGGTTCCTCGAAGAGCGCTGCGGCCGGGTGGATCGCCTCCCGCCGCGCCAAGGCGTCCAAGCGCTCGATGCCGGTGCGCATCCTGCGCGGTGCTCTCATCGGCTTCGCCAGCCTGTTCCTGCTCGCCGTCCTGGCTTTCGTCGTTCTCTACATGGCCATCGACATTCCCAAGGCCAACGCGCAGGCCACCCAGTCCGTCTCTGTCGTCTACTACGCCGACGGCAAGACGGAGATGGGTCGTTTCACCACGACGAACCGCGATCCCGTTGCCATCGAGAAGGTGCCCGAGCACGTCCAGCGCGCCTTCATCGCTGCGGAGGACCGCAGCTTCTATTCGAACCGAGGCATCTCACCGAAGGGCATCGCCCGAGCGTTCATCAACAACTTCAAGGGTGAGGGAAGCGGCAGTCAGGGTGGTTCGACCCTGACGCAGCAGTACGTCAAGAACTACTTCCTCACCCAGGACAAGACGATTACCCGCAAGGTCAAAGAGGTCGTCATCAGCCTCAAGGTCGACCAGGAGATGAGCAAGAACCAGATCCTGGAGGCCTACCTCAACAACGTCTACTTCGGACGTGGCGCGTACGGCGTCCAGGCTGCGGCCAAGTCCTACTTCCACAAGGACGTCTCGAAGCTGACGCCGGTCGAGGGCGCCTTCCTCGCGTCGGTGGTCAACAACCCGGAGAACATGGATCCGACGGTCGGTCCCAACTCCGAGAAGCGCGCCAACGCGCGTATGGCGTACACGCTCAACGGCATGGTGAGCATGGGGTGGCTCTCGGAGGCGGAGCGCTCCAAGGCGACGATGCCCACGTTCTACAAGCGTGAGCCCGTCAAGTACGCCGACGGACCCGAGGGGTACGTCGTCGCATCGGTGCGTCAGGAGCTGTCGCGCAAGCTCAAGCTCTCGACCACCGACATCGACCGTGGCGGTCTGCGCATCACGACGACGATCGACAAGCGCACCCAGGACGCCGCCGTCCGCGCCGTCGAGGCCCACACGCCTGTCGTGTTGCAGGGCAAGTTGCACACGGGTCTCGTCGCGGAGAAGGCGAACAACGGTGCCGTCGTCGCCATGTACGGCGGAGCCGACTACGACCCCGTCAAGGCGCCCTACTCCGACGCCGACCGCTCGATGCTGCAGAGTGCCTCGACGATGAAGATCTACGCAGCCATCGCTGCGCTGCGCGACGGCAAGACCATCGACACGCGGTACAACGGCAACAACTACATGCGGCTCGGGCCGAACTCGTTCGTGCAGAACGACCACAACAAGTCGTACGGCTTCCAGCCGATCACGAACATGCTCGCGTACTCGATCAACACGGCGTTCGTGCGGCTCAACCAGGACATCGGCCCGGAGAAGACCCTCAAGGCCGCACAGGATTCGGGCATGCCCAAGACCCTCGGTGGCATGAACGACACCAAGGAGATCCTCAACGTCCTCGGTACCGGTGACAGCCGCGTCGTCGACCAGGCCACGGGCTACAACACGCTCAACTCCGGCGGGAAGCGCTACGACCGCTACCTCATCTCGAAGGTGCGCACGTACGACGAGAGCTACAGCTACGACGTGAAGGTCGAGGGCGAGCAGGCCTATGACAAGGGCATCGCCGACGACGTCACGTGGGCTCTGGGCAAGACCGGCGTCTACGGAACGGCCGCCGGCACGCAGTACCAGCTGAACCGTCCGTTGGCCGCGAAGACGGGTACCGCGACGGGTAACAAGTACATCTGGTTCAACGGATTCACGCCGGGCCAGCTCACCACGTCCGTCGGCATGTACTACAGCGAGGACGGACGCACGGCGAAGCCCATGCAGAACCTGCCCGGAATCCCGTCGGCAGACGTCTACGGTGCCGGCCTTCCGCGCAAGGTGTGGGTCGACTTCATGAAGGCCGCGCTCGAGGGCCAGGAGGTCACGAAGCTGCCGGAGCGCTCGTACTACAACCAGGACAAGCCGCAGACCCAGGATCCTCTGCCGAGCAGCACCTACGTGCCCCCGTCAACGGCACCGATGCCCTACCCGGAGCGCAGCACGTCCTCGACATCGTCGCCCTCGCCGGAGACGAGCGACTCCCCGGAGTCGTCCTCGAGCAGCTCGAGCAAGCTGCCCAGTTCGTCGAGTTCGTCCCCGAGCCGTTCCTCGAGTACGTCGAGTCCCAGGCCGTCGACGCCGCGGCCAACGTCGAGTTCTCCGCCGAGCCCGACGCCGACACCGAGTGGTTCCCTCACCTCGGCTCCGTGACCTAGCGGCCACGCTCTAGGGTTGGGCCCATGAGTTCAGGTGCGCAGAGGAAGAGCATGCGTCCTCAGCGTGTGCCGCGGCGCGCCGCGATGCCCTCGCGCACCGACTCCGTCGTCGCAGCGGCTTCGCACGTCATCGGAGGCCCGCTCGGGCGTCACGCCGTGCCGGGGGTGCGCGGATGGCGGCCCGCTGCGGCGGTTCTGTCGGCCCTCAGCTCGGTCTTCGTCGCGCTGGGCGTGCTCCAGAAGAACCACTGTGTCTCGACGGGCTGGGCCACGCCCGGATCGTTGTGGCGCGCCTGTTACTCGGATCTCCCCGTGGCCGTTGCGGGTGACGCAGGCAGCACGCCGTGGTCGTCACCGGGGAATGCGGGGCAGCCACCGCTGACCGCGGCCATCACCTGGATCGTGAGGATCCTCGTGCCCGGTGGTTCGCAGCTGCGTCTGCAGCAGGGCATGTTCGCCTGGGGCGCAGCGCTCATCGCCCTGCTCATCGCCCTCGCCGTCTGCTTCACCGCGGCGTCGCTGCCGAAGGGACCGTGGGCTGCTGCGCACGTTGCCCTCTCGCCCGTCCTCATCACGACGGCTCTCATCTCGTTCGACGCGTTCGCCGTGCTGCTCGTTGCGGCCGGGCTGTGGGCCTGGAGCCGCAACCGGGCGGCGCTGAGTGGCGGGTTGCTCGCCGCAGCGCTTCTCACCAGGCCCGCGTTGGGCACCGTGTTGCTCGCCGTCATCCTCGTGGCTCTGGCTCGTCGGCGCACCCGCGATCTGGCCGGCGTTGCTCTCGGCGCAGCCGTGACGTTCGCCGTCGTCGGGGGTCTCATGCTGATCTCCGGAGCCAACCCGTTCGCGTCCTTCACGACGTGGAAGGCGCAGGGCGCGTCGTACGGCTCGCTGTGGCAGATCTTCTCGTTCGCAGGCTTCACACTCTCGCCCACGTCCCTGACGGCGCTCGCTGTCACCGGCTGGATCCTCGCCATCGGTCTCGGCTGGCTTCTCGCGAGCCGCGACGAGACGATGACGCCCGCGGCCGTCGCGCTGCTCATGCTCGTCGTCGTCATGCTCACCTCGCGGGCGCTGCCGGTGCAGGCTGCTCTGTGGGTGCTTCCGCTCGTCGCCCTGTGCGCGATTCGTTGGCGCGACCACCTCGCGTGGGCGGGAGCAGAGTTCGCCTACTTCGTCGTCGTGTGGGGTTTCATCGCGCGTTCCTCGAACTCGGCCAAGGCGCTGCCGCAGGAGTGGTTCGCGGTCTTCGTCGCCGTGCGGCTCATCGCCGTTCTCTTCCTCGTGCGAGCCTGCATCGACTCCGTGGCCGGCACCGCCCGCCGGGCGAAGTGATCGCCGCCCGAGCCGACGCACCGACTCATGGGCAGTCGTCCACAGATTTCGTCCGTCGTGACGGCAACGGGTAGTCTTGAGAGGCTTACGCCCTCTTGTCCACAACCCGTGGACGCCACTTTCTTCCCGAAAGCGCTCACGACGAGCACGATCGGGCCAGGAGGCGGTGAGGGCGAGCAACGCTGCAACCCTCCTGTCACGGAGAGACCGTGACCGCTTTAGACCAAAGGAGGTGGGTTACCGCATGCGTCACTACGAGATGATGATCATCCTCGACGGCGAGCTCGACGAGCGTACGGTCCAGCCCTCGCTGGAGAAGTTCCTCACCGTCGTCACGAAGGACGGTGGCACCGTCGACAACGTCGACACCTGGGGCCGTCGTCGCATGGCGTACGACATCAAGAAGAAGTCCGAAGGCATCTACGTCGTGGTCGACTTCACGTCCACCCCGGCCACCGCCGCAGAGCTTGACCGCCAGCTGGGCCTCAACGAGTCCATCCTGCGCACCAAGATCCTGCGCAAGGACGCCTGAGAACTCCCCACACTTAAGTAGGAGGAACCACCCATGGCTGCAGGCGACGTCAACATCACCGTGATCGGCAACCTCACCGCCGACCCCGAGCTTCGGTACACGCCGAACGGGGCAGCGGTCGCCAACTTCACCGTGGCCTCGACCCCCCGCCAGTTCGACCGTCAGTCGAACGAGTGGAAGGACGGCGAGACCCTCTTCATGCGTTGCTCCATCTGGCGTGAAGCGGCGGAGAACGTCTCCGAGTCCCTGCAGCGCGGCACTCGGGTCGTCGTCACCGGCCGACTGAAGTCTCGTTCGTACGAGACGAAGGAAGGCGAGAAGCGCACGACGACCGAGCTCGAGGTCGACGAGATCGGCCCCTCGCTGCGTTACGCCACGGCGAAGGTCAACAAGACCCAGCGTTCCGGCGGCCCCGGCGGCGGCTTCGGAGGAGGCCAGGGGGGCGGCAACGTCTCCCAGGGCAACTTCGGCGGCCAGCAGGGCGGCAACGGTGGTGGTTTCGGTGGCGGCCAGCAGGGCGGCAACTTCGGTGGCAGCCCCAACGACGACCCGTGGGCAACCGGTGGCAACACCGGCGGCCAGCAGGGTGGTCAGGGCAACGCCGGCGGTCAGCAGGGCGGCAATGGTGGCTGGTCCACCGGCCCGTCCTACGACGAGCCCCCGTTCTGATCGGCTCCTCCTCACACCGGTCGTGATTCGTCACGACCCACCTCGCACCGGCCGACGGCCGAGGCGAAACAAGACACTCGCTATCCCGAGTCACCCACTCGGGCTCTCATAGAAGGAGAGCACCACGATGGCAAAGCCCGTTGTGCGTAAGCCCAAGAAGAAGGCCAACCCGCTGAAGGCGGCGAAGGTCGAGAACATCGACTACAAGGACGCAGCCCTGCTGCGCAAGTTCATCTCCGACCGCGGCAAGATCCGTGCGCGTCGCGTCACGGGCGTCTCCGTCCAGGAGCAGCGCCTAATCGCCAACGCCGTCAAGAACGCCCGCGAGATGGCCCTGCTGCCGTACTCGAGCTCGGCTCGCTGATCAGGCGGAAAGGAACACCATCATGAAGGTCATCCTGACGCACGAGGTTTCCAAGCTCGGCACGGCCGGTGACGTCGTCGACGTCAAGCCCGGCTTCGCCCGCAACTACCTCCTGCCGAACAACCTCGCCACCGAATGGACGAAGGGCGGCCAGAAGCAGGTCGACTCCATCCAGAAGGCTCGCGAGTCCCGCGCCGTCAAGACGCTCGAAGAGGCTCAGTCCATCAAGGGCAACCTCGAGAACGCCAAGGTGACGCTGAAGGCGCGCTCCGGTGAGAACGGTCGCCTCTTCGGCGCCGTGACCACGCACGAGATCGCCGACGCCATCAAGGAAGCCGGCGCCGGCTCCGTCGACAAGCGCAAGATCGAGATCACCACCCCGATCCGCTCGCTCGGCGACCACAGCGTCCTCGTCCGCCTCCACCCGGAGGTCCAGGCGACGGTCAAGCTGAACGTCGCGCGCGCCTGACGCGTTCGCGTAGACCACGCAGAAGCTCCCACCCTCCTGGCGAGGGTGGGAGCTTCTGCATGTCGTGGGCAGAACTGTCCTCGACGACGTTCGATCTCGCGTACGCATGGCGAAGGCCCCGGCACATCCTCCTCGGATGTCCACGGGGCCTTCGCCGTCACACTTCGAGGACTGTCACAGTGGCGTCGCGAGGTGATCCCACATCGTCTTCGCGACGCGGTTGGCCACGCTCGTACCGATGGCCATCGTGGGGGTGCGCTGCAGGATGGCGAGCGTGTGGTTGCGTCCGTAGCCACCGACGTGGCCGACGCTGTTGATGCGCCACTGACCGTTGTAGGGCAGCCACCCGTTCTTGACCTGGGAGGTGCCGTACGTGCCGACACCCCAGCGCTGGCCGGAGGTCACCTGACCCATGAGCGTGCTGATGTAGCCGCGGTTGGTGCTGTTGAGCACCCGACCGAACCAGAAGATCTCGTCCATGAGCACCATCTGGTCGTAGGCGGACGTCGTCGTCAGGCCCCAGGCCTTGTTCGTCACCGTCTGGTACATGCGCAGCTTCGTGGCCATGGCCTGAACGGCCGGCGCGCCGCCGACGCTCTTCCACAGATTCGTCGCAGCGTTGTTGTCGCTGTAGCGGATCATGATGCTCGCCTGCGACTTCTCCCACGCCGTCAGGGCACGCCCGAGGCGCTGAGCGCGGTCACACACCGTGGCGAGGATGAGCACCTTGACGATGCTGGCGCACTCGTTGCGCACTCCCGCGCTGTACTGCCAGAACCGGCCGGAGCGGCGGTCGTAGACGGCGACCGACAGGGTTCCGGTCGTCGCCGCATCGATGGCGTAGATCTTGTCGCGAAGGCCCACGGTGGTGGCAGAGGCCTCAGCTGCGCCGACGAGACTCGGCAGCGCGAGAGCCGTGCCGGCGCCACCGGCGCCCAGGACGACGCCTCGTCGAGTGTACCCCTTGGGGGTTTCATGATGCTTTCCGACGCGAGCCATGTGGCCTCCCGAACTTCTGTGGTGTGGCCCTCAGGGTACGTGCAGGCAAGCGTCGTTCTGTCGACTTCGGCATGTCGATTCGGTTACGGAACAGCCAGTTCCATCCACGCGTCCACGCGGCGGCGACGATCCAGCACGACGCAGCGAGCCGTCAGGTAGAGCGAGTAGCAAACCCACAGAGCGGTCAGCGGGGCCGCGACGTCCAGCCCCTCGAGCCACTCGTCGGCGAGCATGAGCACGCCCAGGGCTGGGAGGTAGGCGAGCAGGAGGGCGACCTGTGCCTTGGCGAGGAATGGGCCGTCTCCGGCCCCCATGAGGACGCCGTCGAGGACGAAGAGGACCCCCGCGACCGGTTGGACGAGGGCGATGACGACCAGGGCGCCCGTGGTCGCGCGCAACACCGAGGGGTCGTCGGAGAACAGGTGGGGCAGGGGCCACGCGGCGGCGAGTGTCAGCAGGCCCGCTGCGGCACCGCTGTACCAGCCCCAGCGGGTGATGACGGCCGAGAGCTCGCGCGTCTCGTCGTGGTCGCCGCGCCCGAGCGACTCCCCGATGAGTGCCTGCGCGGCGATGGCAATGGCATCGAGGGCGAAGGTGAGAAAGGTGAAGATCGTCATCGCGACCTGGTGCGCGGCCAGCGTCGTGGCACCGAACGTGCCGGCCGCCGCCGTCGTCAGCAGCAGGACGGCGCGCAGCGCCACCGTGCGCACGAGCAGCGGCGCGCCGAAGCGGGCAGCCGCCAGGACGCGGGCGGGATGGGGACGCAGGTCGAGGTGGCGGGTGCGGCGCACGATGGAGACGAGTAGCGCCAGGGCCATGAGCCACTGTGCGACCACCGTTCCCACGGCGGCACCGGCCAGCCCCCAGCCGACCACGAGGACGAGAAAGGCGTTGAGAGCGGCGTTGACCGCAAAACCGATGCCTGTCACCCACAGAGGAGTCTTCGTGTCCTGGAGGCCCCGGAGAAGGCCCTGTGCCGCGAGGGCGATGAGCATGGCCGGGATGCCGACGGAGCTGATCTGGAGGTAGGTCGTGGCTTGGTCGACCACGTCGGCCCCGCCCGAGCCACTCATGGCGCGTGCTGCGGGACGGGCGAGGACTGCGGTGACGGCGGACAGCGGCAGGCCGAGAGCGAGGGCCAACCAGACACCGTCGAGGCCGGCCTGGACGGCGTCGTCCTGGTGGCCGCGGCCGAGGTGTCGTGCCACGACGGCGGTCGTCGCATAGGCGAGGAAGACGAAGATGCCGGTGGCGGTGAGGAGGATCGCGCTCGCGGCTCCGAGCGCGGCGAGCGCCGACGTTCCGAGGCGCCCCACGACGACCGAATCGGTGAGGAGAAACAGGGGCTCGGCGATCAGGGTGAAGAACGCAGGCACCGCGAGTCGAGCGATGGGGTGCGTCACACGGCTCCTAACGTCTCACGATGCGAGATGCACCACACATTTTTTCGCGGCGTGTCGGCGCGCCTTCCATGACGTTCGACCTGTATCTGATATTGGCCGAAATTCTGCAGAACCACGCACGATCGGGTGATTCACAGCGTCGTGCTTCTACGCGCATCCTGCTCGACGAGTCAAGCATTCACCCCTGCGTGTCGGCAACTTTCACTTTCTTCACAGGGTCCGGTCAGGCACAGTAAACGAGCACCTTTGTGAGCGGGGGCTGGCAGGGGTGTGGCAGTGACGTGCGCACGCACCCGACGTCCGAGACGTCGGGGGTGTGCACGTCGTGACGACTTCACCTAGGAAGGCTGCTCATTTGAGTACCCACGCTCCCTTGCACATGAGGCGGCGCCAACGCGCTACCTCCGCACTGCCGCGCCTGACGGTCAAGCAAGCCGTCGGCGCCGGTGTTGCGCTCGCCATTCCGACGGGTGGCACGCTGATGGCGGCCGCTTCGGCGCTCGCCGCGCCCGGTGACGACACCACCAACGGCTCCGCCTCCACCCCCCGCCCGACGCTCTCGTACGGCTCGCGCGGCGCCGCCGTCAAGATCGTTCAGGCCCGCGTCGGTGTCACCGCCGACGGCATCTTCGGTCCGGCCACGCTGAGCGCGGTCAAGACGTTCCAGCGCGCCAACGGCCTCGTGCCGGACGGCATCGTGGGAGCGCGCACCTGGGCCAAGGTGGGCGGCTCGGCCGTCACGCCGACGCGTCCGACGACGCCGACGCGCCCGACGACGCCCACCACGGGCACGACGACGCCCACCACGGGCACGACGACGCCCACGGTGCCGACGACCACGACCCCCGCCTGCTCGCCGACGTCGACGACGTTGCGCATGGGCAACTCGGGCCAGCTCGTCAAGGTGCTGCAGGACCGTCTCGGCCTGCCCACGGACGGTTGGTTCGGTGCCAACACGAAGGCCAAGGTGCTCGCCTTCCAGCGCGCAACCGGTCTGTACGCGGACGGCATCGTCGGCCCGCGCACGTGGACGAAGCTCGGATGCGTCGGCCCGAACGCCCCGCAGCCGACGACGCCGCCGGTGTCGACGCCGTCCGTGCCGAGTACTCCGGCCACGGGTACCGCGGCGCAGGTCATCGCCTTCGCCCAGACGTTCGCGGGAACGCCGTACGTGTGGGGCGGTTCGTCGCCTGCCGGCTTCGACTGCTCCGGTCTGACGAGCTACGTGTTCAAGAACTTCGGCTACTACATGCCGCGTACCGCGGCTCAGCAGCAGGCGTACTTCCCGCGTGTCTCCGACCCGCAGCCCGGTGACCTCGTCTTCTGGGGTTACCCGGCGTACCACGTCGGTATCTACGTGGGGAACGGCATGATGATCGACTCGTCGCAGCCGGGCGTTCCGGTTGCGATGCGCAAGGTCTACAGATCGCCGTCGGGGTACGCGCGCGTCATCAAGTAGGGATCACCAAAGCCTCCGCGGTGTGACGGGGATGGCGCTCGGATCGGTTCGGTACCGGCAGTGGGGAAGCTGACACGGTTGACGAGCTGAGCGCCGTCCCACATCGTGGACAAAATTGAAGAAGAAATTTTCTGTCGAACATTTTTTCGAAGAGCGAAAGGATGTTCGATTCGTGCTGCCCGAAAACGCGCACAATTCGCCCGAATTTCCCGTCATCACGGGCAGATCACGGCGGCTCTGAACGACACGCGTGTAATTTTTTCGGTGCTTTGAAGCGCTCATTCGGTGGGGCATCCTCGGTCATGTCACGCATTCAGCGTGGCCTCAGATCCCTGTGAGCGCGTTGTCGGCTTCGCCCGTGCGCTCCACGAACTCACGGAGTGCAGAAGCCATGACGAAGTACGTGCCCAAGCATCTCTCCTCGCATGCCGGCTACCTCGACTCGGCTCGTGTCGGTGCCGCAGCTGCGCGCAGTGGTCGATCCGCCGTCGCGCTCGGTGTGAGTGCGGCCCTTCCGACCGGTGCGGCAGCCCTCATGGCGGCCCCCGCTCTCGCCGTCGAAGGCGACAAGGCCGCCGAGGCAGCTGCCGGTGACACCCCCAAGACGGTGGCGTTCGGCGCTCGTGGTGGTGACGTGACGCAGGTCCAGGCCCGCCTGGCGCTCGTGCGTGACGGCATCTACGGCCCCATCACGACCGCCGCGGTCAAGGACTTCCAGCGCGCCAACAACCTTTCCGTCGACGGTGTCGTCGGATCGAAGACCTGGTCCGTTCTCAACGCCACGTCGACGAAGCCCGCCTCGAAGCCGGGTTCGAAGGACTCGGTCGTCAACATCGGCGACGAGGGCGCCGTCGTGCGCGCGGTGCAGAAGAAGCTCGGCATCACGGCCGACGGTGTCTTCGGCCCGAAGACGCTCACCGCCGTCAAGGCGTTCCAGACCGATAAGGGCCTCGCCGTCGACGGCATTGTCGGCGTCCGCACGACCTACGCGCTCGCCAAGACGGATGCTGCTTCCGCCAAGAAGAGCACGCCCAAGAGCTCGTCGAAGAAGGTGGCCCGCAAGGCTGCTCGTCCGACGCTCGTGAGCCCGAACGCCCCCTACGAACTGCCGTTCCCGAGCGGTTACGCGGCGCCGATCTCGCAGGGTCCGTACGGCTCGGCCAGCCACTACAAGTGGAACGACAAGCACCACGTCGACTTCGCGGTGCCCGCAGGGACGCCCGTCGTCGCGTCGGCCTCCGGCGTCGTCATCATGGCGGAGTACAACACCGGCGGCGGCAACACCATCCTCATCCGCGACGCCTCCGGTCACGCGATGGAGTACGCGCACCTGTCGTCCATGAACGTCGTTCCCGGTCAGCGTGTCGTCCAGGGTCAGCAGATCGCTCGCTCGGGCAACACGGGCAACTCCACCGGCCCGCACCTGCACTGGGGCATCGTGGACGGACGCAACTTCGTGAGCATCAAGATCGCGGAGTCGAAGGAGCTCGGTACGTCGTACGTGCCCGGCACACTCGCGATGTCGCGCAACGGCTGACCCGCCGTGTGCTCACCGACGGGCGCCTCTTCCGACTGGGAGAGGCGCCCGTCGGCGTTCGCGAGCGTAGGGGTCGGGGCGTGTCGTTGAACAGTCGTGAACGTGAAGTCACCGGTGAGCAGTTGCGTCGTCACGTCGAGGTGCTCGGGGTGAGCGAGCAGGCGCTGGCAGCCTGGCTTGACCTCGAACCGCAGGCGGTGGAGGACACCGTTGCCGTGCGGGGTGCGGATCCTGTCGTCGTGTGGCTCATGCGGGACGGGCTGGACGCGCTGGCACGTCACCGCGGCGTGGACGCAGGTGGGTGGACGGTGTTGACGGACTCGTCCCGGCAAGCCGCGCAGCGCTGGTTCCGTTTGCCGGCGGTTCTACCGGTGGAGTCCTTCAAGGGGTGACGAAGGCCGCCGGGGCTTTACCGGTGGCCGGCCCCGACCCGGTGCTCCGAGCGCAGCGGCGTCGCCTCGGATTTCGGTCTGTGCCGGGTGGTTGCGTGTCGAAGCGTGCTGCACGGTCGGTTTCTTGATTTGGTGAGGGTGGCGTCTCGGTTCGTCAGCCCCCAACCGCTCGTCGCCGAAGGGCGCAGGCTCGCCTCGCGGGTCGGCGTCCGGGATTCGACGGCGAGCACCATCGCGAGCCGGGACGCCACCACGTCGCCTTCGCGTCCGGCAGGCCGATTTCACGTCGTGATTTCGCCCAGCCAGGTCGGGCGGACGGGGCCCGAACGGCGGTTGATCGTACGATGAACGATTCCAACGCCTGTGGACGGCAATATTTCTTGTCGCACAGGTCGGAAGAATTCTTCGTCCCCAGGCTGGGGACGAAGAATGCGCCGTCATGACGGGGATTTCGGAGGGTCGGTTCGTTTCGTCCACAGGCTTGTCCCCGTGTTTCCCACAGGGGTGGACGGCGTTTCCAACACGTTGTGCACAACGTTGCCCACAGGCCGGTTGGTGAACGGACGGGGTTGCTCCGTACGGTTGTCGGTGCTGAGTGAGATGGTGCCTTCTGTGCTGCTCGAGGTGGCACCGACGGGCAGTGCGACGCGGCGAGTTCGCGCCGGGATGAGGAGTGGCGGCATGGCCGAGTTGGAGCCGTACGAGGCGCCGCCGGAGTTCGACGCACCCGGCGACGCGATGCCGCCCGGCAAGCTGCCGCCGCAGGATCTGCAGGCCGAGCAGAGCGTCATCGGCGGCATGATGCTGAGCAAGGACGCCATCGCCGACGTCATTGCAGAGGTCAAGGGCGTCGACTTCTACCGTCCGGCGCACGAGGTCGTCTTCGACGCCATCACCGACCTGTACGGGCGCGGCGAGCCGGTGGACGCTATCACCGTCGCCGACGAGCTGACGAAGCGCGGCGAACTCGGGCGCATCGGTGGGCAGGCGTACCTGCACCAGCTCATCTCGAGCGTGCCGACGGCGGCGAACGCCGGGTACTACGCGCAGATCGTCGCGGAGCGAGCGGTGCTGCGTCGCCTCGTCGACGCGGGTACGCGCATCGTGCAGATGGGCTATGGCGATGACGGCGGGGATGTCGAGGACATCGTCAACGCGGCGCAGGCCGAGGTTTATGCGGTCGCCGACAAGCGTGGCGGCGAGGACTACGTCCAGCTCGGTGACGTGCTGGAGCTGACGGTCGACGAGATCGAGCAGATTCAGGGTGGCGGGCAGGCGGCCGGCATCCTCACGGGCTTCGCCGACTTCGACGAACTGACGAACGGTCTGCACGCGGGCCAGATGATCGTCATCGCGGCGCGACCGGCGATGGGTAAGTCCACGCTGGGCATGGATTTCATCCGCAACGCGGCCATCCAGCACGGGCACTGCGCGGCCTTCTTCTCCCTGGAAATGGGGCGCACGGAGATCACCATGCGCATCTTGGCCGCCGAGGCGGGCATCCAGATGCAGAACATGCGCAAGGGCACGATGACCGACGACGAGTGGGTCAAGATCGCCACGACGATGGGGCGCATCAACGAGGCGCCGCTGTTCATCGACGATTCGCCGAACATGTCGCTCATGGAGATTCGGGCGAAGGCGCGCCGCCTCAAGCAGCGGCACAACCTGAAGATCTTGGCGATCGATTACCTGCAGCTCATGAGTTCGGGCAAGCGCGTCGAGTCGCGTCAGCAGGAGGTGTCGGAGTTCTCACGTGCGCTCAAGCTGCTCGCGAAGGAGCTCGAGGTTCCGGTCATCGCGATTTCGCAGCTAAACCGTGGCCCGGAGCAGCGCACCGACAAGCGTCCACAGATGTCGGACCTGCGTGAATCGGGTTCGATCGAGCAGGACGCCGACATGGTCATCCTGCTCCACCGAGACGACTACTTCGACAAGGACTCGCAGCGCCCCGGCGAGGCCGACATCATCGTCGCCAAGCACCGTGCCGGCGCAACGAAGGACATCACCGTCGCCTTCCAGGGCCATTTGTCGCGCTTCAAGGACATGGGCGGCCAGAACTTCTGATCGTTGTCGAGACCGCCCCTACTTTGCACACAACTGCCCGCGTATGCAGCATACGGAGGCGACGGCGTGTCTACGGGATCAGGAGAGTGGTTGCATGATAAAGGCACCCCGCGTTGGGGGTGAGTGTGCTTAGTTCGTGTAGACGCAGTGAGGGCGTCCCGTTGCAGCGGGACGCCCTCGATGACAAAGACCTGCTTCGCGACGTTGAAGAGGAGTTCTGTCGTGTCCAGTGTAGGACTGTCGCTGGTGAGCCCGCTGGAAGGTTCACCGACGTGGAGGGTTATTGGGCCGGATGGCGTCCTGTCCGAGTGGGACTGGGCTTCCGGGGCGCCACCGGTGAGAGATCTCCTGCCGGTCCGCAAGGTGCGCTCCGCGGCGTTGTCCCGCCACATCCCGGTGCGGGCGCGCGTGTCTACGATCGGCGGCCCACTGCTGCTGGAGTCAGGTCTGGAGCACGAGCTGGTGACCTGGCTCGACCATCGTCGGGACGTGGAGTGGATCGTCGCGCAACCTGTTCGACTGACGTGGTCTGACGGGATCTCCCATTGCCCTGACATTCTTGCGGTCAATTCGTATGGACAGGTTCAGGTGTGGGACGCCCGCCCTGCGGCGCGCCAGGATGACGCATTCGATCTGAAGGCTGCTCGCACTGGGGCCGAGTGTGAGCGGGTGGGATGGTCATACTCGACCTTCGCCGGCCTGCCGGCGGTGGCTTCGTCCAATTTGCGGTGGATCGCCGGTGCGCGGCGAATCCCCGAGTGGTTGGAGGCGGCCAGGCCGGCCCTGATGGAGTTGTTCACTGCGGGCCCTCGGCCGCTCAGGGACGTGCTGGCCAGTGATGACGGACGAGGATTTCGGACCCGGGCGTTCTGGCACCTGGTGTGGACCGGGGACCTCGTGATGGAGCTGGACGAGTTGTGGGACGAGGACACTCTCGTGGTGGCCCGCGGTGGGGCGGAAGCATGAACGGCGGGGTGCGTGTAGACCTGGTTGCGGGTTCAAGTGTTCTGCTGCCCAAGGGTGTTCGCGTGGTGGTGTCGGTGAATCCGACCGGAGTGGTCGTGAAGGACTTCTCCGGCGACGCCACGACGCTTTTGTGGGCTGACCTGCAGACAGCTCGCAGGGTTGCGGATGGACGCGTAGACGCGGTGGCACTTCCGGTGGCCTCCTTGCTGGCCGGCCTGAGCAAACCTGCGAGGGATGCGGCGCTTGACCGGCTGGAGGTGGTGCAGACCATCTTGACGGGATACGCCAACGGACATCCTGCTCTCGCCCGGGAAGGGGAACCGTTCTCGGCGTTCGACCCCAAGGGAGGCTTCAGCGAACGTGCAAGGTGCCTGTCCATGGCCGCTCTCTTGGAGTCGGAGGCTGCGATCAACCGTCGCGCGCAGCGCGCCCGCGAGGACCGCGAACGCCGCCCGTACGAGTCGATCGGCGGCACCGCGTTACGCACGATCCAGGCGTGGGTCCAGGCCTACAACGATCCCGTCAACGGCGGTGTCCTCGCCCTGATCGATGGACGGAGCAAGAAGTCTCACAAGGACTTCGCCAGCCTTGACCCCGAATTGATGCGAGTCGCCGACGAGGTCCTGTCGGCCATGGACGGGACCCAGTCTCTGCTTGAGATCAACGAACTGTACCGGCGCACCCGACTGGCGCTGAATTGCGAAGGTCTGCACGACGTCCACGTTCCCGAAGCAACTCTGCGGGCCTACCTGTCTCGTGGCCTGAACCAGCGCGGACGGACGACGCGTAGGCAGACGACGACGCGCCTGCGCGGGGCCATGGCCGTCACGTCGTACCCGGCCTTGCGGCCTGGGCAGGTGGTGGCGGTGGACGTGACCCGAGCCGACAACTTCGTGGTGGACCCGTGGACCGGCGAGGCGATCTCGGTGGAGATCATGACGGCGCTGGACGTGAGCTCCCGGGTGGCTCTCGCCCTGAGGGTGGTCCCACGAAGCGCGACGTCCATAGAAGCCGGGCTCCTGCTGTACGACGTGCTGCGCCCGTTCAGCCAGGCCGTCAGCAAGGACCGCGCAGATGACTGGCGGTGGGCCGGCGCGCCGGAGTTCTTCGGCCCCATCAGCAATGCGGTTGTCAAGGCCGAGGAGTTGTCCGTGCGCCCGTTGATCGGGGAGCACGTGATCCCAGGCGTCCTGCCCGAGGCGATCAGAGCCGATCACGGCAGCATCTTCACCAGCCGGCACTTCATGATGGTGTGCGATCGTCTGGACATCCACCTCCTCCTGGCTGCATTTGGCGCGCACTGCGCACAACGCGAAGGCTTCACTGTTTCGGGCGCCGGCCGACAGCCTGGCCTGACATGATGGGGCAAAACGACCCGAAAGGTCCGACGATGCGATCTCTCACCGTCCGCCGCGCGCTCGCCGTAGTGGCCGCTGCGTTATGTGCGGCCGTGCCGGCTGCATCTAGCGCCTCCCCTTCCGGGGAGAATGGGTGGCTTTCTGCCGGGCGGGCGCACACGTGCCTGGTAACCGACGGTGGCGGTGTCGAGTGCTGGGGCGACAACTCCGACGGTCAGCTCGGTGACGGAACGAGAACGAGCTCTAATGTCCCCGTCAGCGTGCAGGGGTGAGCTTCGTCGTCTCGGCTCTCAGCTGGGCGTTCTCCGCCTCCAGCCGTGCCACGCGCTGCTCGAGCGGCTCATCAGGATTCGATGTGGAAGCCGTCGGCGCGGACCGCAACGGGCTGTCTGTCAGCGTGCCGTCAGCCGCCGTTTTCTTCCCGGTCCCGTGAGTCTCCAGCCACTGCCGCAGCGTTCCCCGGACGATCCCGAGGTCCTCCGCGATACCGCGGGGCGTCGCTCCCGGAGTCGACTCATACAGGTCGACCGCCTGCCGGCGGAACTCCTCGGAGTAGTTCTTTCTGGCCATGGTTCATAATATCGCTTCCCCAGCCAATGCTGGAATCAGCGTGTCCACGAACAAGGGTCAGGCCCCAGCGTGGCCACGCCGGTGTTGGCCACGCAGGCGCGCGTGGCGCTCGGCGACCAGGTTGGCGAGCAGTTGGGCGTCGAGACGATGCTCGTCGTCATCGGCGAGCGTCCGGGCCTCAGCGCCGTCAACAGTCTGGGCATCTACATCACCCACCAGCCACGCCCCGGACGCCACGACGCGGAGCGCAACTGCATCAGCAACGTGCGGCCGCCGAGGGGCGTCGGCTACCAGCAGGCCGCCGTCACCACGCTGAGGCTGGTGCGCCGCATGCGGGAGCTCGGCCGTTCAGGCGTCGACGTGAAGGACGTCGCGGAGCCAGCCCCCCTCACCAACCGACCAGCACCGGTGGTCCAGGCGAACAGTTCGCTGTAGGGTGACCGCGCTGATGAGGATGACGTCGCGGCCGTTGTGGCGCCGTGCAGGTGGGTCGAACTCGCCGTGGTCTCCGCCTCGGCCGGGATGGCAGGAAGCGCAGGGGCTTGCACCAGGCGTTGCGAGAGGTTGTGGAGCAATGCGTCCAGTCTACCGGGGGGCAGCGGCCATTCGAGACGACCCCCTGCCTGGCGGCCACCAGGCCTCGGGGCGCACCGGGGGGACCTCCGCAGGATCGTGGGCATGCCAACGCCCAGCCCATTCGGAGGTCCCCCCGGTCAACTGTCCGTGGTGATGTCACCGCGGACGAAGGCAGCCGATGACCTGCTCAGAGGTTCACGATCATCTTGCCGGTGTTGGCACCGTCCAGCAGATCGATGAAGGCCTGTGGGGCGGCGTCGAGACCGTCACGGGCGGTCTCGTCCCAGTGGATGGAGCCGTCGGCGATCCAACGGCCCATGTCCCGCTCGAAGTCCGCCCTCGCCTGCTCGGCGTACTTGGCGATCACGAACCCACGCAGCGTGAGCCGCTTGCCGATGGCCAGCGCCAGGTTGTGCGGGGCGGAGGCCGGCTCGGTGGAGTTGTACTGGCTGATGGCCCCGCACATCGCCACCCGGCCATCGGTGCGCAGGTTCGCGATCGCGGCCTCCAGGTGGTCACCGCCGACGTTGTCGAAGTACACGTCGATGCCCTCCGGGGCGGCCTTCGCGAGCTGCTCGGTCACGTCGCCGTCGTGGTAGTTGAAGGCAGCATCGAAGCCGAGCTCCTCCAGACGGGCGATCTTCTCGGGGGTGCCAGCCGAGCCGATCACCCGGGAAGCGCCCTTGAGCTTGGCAATCTGTCCGACGGCCGAGCCGACTGCTCCCGCCGCGCCGGAGACGAAGACGGCATCGCCCTCACGCATCTCGCCGGCCAGCAGCAAACCCGCGTAGGCGGTCAGGCCGGGCATGCCCAGTACGCCCAGGTAGGCGCTGTCCGGCACGCCCCGGGCTGTCAACGGTCGCACCGCATCACCGGCCAGGATGGCGTGTTCCCGCCACCCGAGGCCGTGGGTCACCTTGGTGCCCACGGGCAACTGCTCCACCCGTGACTCGATCACCGTGCCGACGGCGCCGCCGTCCAGCGGCTGGTCGATCTGGAAGGGGGGCACGTAGGACTCGACGTCGTTCATGCGGCCGCGCATGTACGGGTCCACCGACATGATGGTGTTGCGGACGAGGACCAGACCGTCATCGAGATCGGGCAGGTCGACCTCGACGGTGCGGAAATTGTCAAGGGTGGGCTTCCCGTCGGGGCGGGAGGCGAGGTGGATCTCGCGGGTGTGTGTGGTCATCCCTGTACTCCTGTGGGTGGGTGGTGGTCAGTGGGTCAGCAGGTCGAGGAGGCGGCGGGCGGCATCAGCCGACGAGGCCGGATTCTGCCCGGTGACCAGCGTGCCGTCCGTGACGACGTAGCTGTCACCGTCGGGGCCCTTGCTGTAGCGGGCGCCCGCTTCCCTGAGGGAGTCCTCGACCAGGAACGGGACGATGTCGGTCAGCCCGGCGGCCTCCTCCTCGCCATTGGTGAAGCCAGTCACCGAACGGTCGGTGATGAACGACGTCCCGTCCTGCTTCTTGATGGCATGCAGCACGCCGGGGGCGTGGCAGACCAGGCCCAGCGGCCTGCCGGCGGCGCCGCTGTCGAGGATGATCTGCTGCGAGGTGGGATCCTCCACGAGGTCCCACAGCGGGCCGTGGCCGCCCGGGTAGAAGACCGCGTCGAACTGACTCACGTCAACCTCCGACAAAGGGGTGCTGGTCGTCAGGGCAGCCTTGGCCGCGTCGTCGGCCTCGAATCGACGGGTGGAGTCGGTCTGCATCTGCGGCAGCGTGCTGGTCGGGTCGACCGGCGGTCGCCCGCCCTTCGGCGAGGCCAGGGTGATGTCGTGTCCGGCATCGCGGAACACGTAGTAGGGAGCGGCGAACTCCTCGAGCCAAAAACCGGTCCTACGGTCGGTGTCACCGAGTTGGTCGTGGGATGTGAGGATCATCAGGATGCGGGACATGGCATCTTCCTTTCGATGTCTCGTGGAGTGGTTCCATGGTCAGGGGTGGCTGTGCCCCGGGTTGGGGCGGGGTTCACTGCTCAGGACCCACGGGGTCGGAAACGCGGACCAGACGCTTGTTGACGAACTCGTCGACGCCGTAGTCGCCCAGTTCCCGGCCGAAGCCAGAGCGGCCGACGCCGCCGAAGGGCAGTCCGGCGAGGCTGGTGCCGTGCTCGTTGACGTAGGCCATGCCCACGTCGAGGCGGCGGGCGGTGGCCTCGGCGAGTTCGAGGTCGTCGGACCACACCGAGCCGCTCAGTCCGAAGTCGGTCTCGTTGGCCAGGGCAACGGCCTCGTCCACGTCCGCGGCGCGGCACACGACCGCGACCGGTCCGAACAGCTCCTCCGACCAGGCCCGCATGTCGCGGGTCACGTCGGTCAGTACGGTCGCCTCCATGAAGGCGCCGGCACCCTCGCGCGGGTAGCCGCCGACGAGGACGTGGGCGCCGTGGCCCACGGCATCGTCGACAAGCTCCATCAGCTCGTCGCGGGCATCGGTGCTCGACATGGGGCCCACGTCGGTGGCCCCATCCTGGGGGTCCCCGACGACCGCTGCGGAGAAGGCAGCCGACAGCTTGTCGCCGAAGGTGTCGTAGAACTCGTCGAGCACGATCATCCGCTTGGGCGAGTTGCAGGCCTGGCCGGCGTTGCTCAACCGCGCCCGGGCGGCGGTGCTCGCCACCGCGTCGATGTCACCACCGAGGACGATCAACGGGTCGGAACCTCCGAGCTCCAGCACCACCTTCTTGAGGTGCTTGCCGGCTGCGGCGGCGACCGAGGCCCCCGCGCCCTCACTCCCGGTGAGGGAGACACCGCGCACGCGCGGGTCGGCGATGATGTCCTCGATCTGGGAGCTGTCCACGAGGAGCGTCTGGTGGACTCCCTTCGGCAGACCGGCCTGGTCGAGGAGCTTTTCCACCTCGAGGGCGGAAGCAGCGCAGATCGAGGCCGGCTTCAGCAGCAGCGTGTTGCCGAGCAGCAGGTTGGGTGCGATGAACCGGGCGATCTGGTAGTAGGGGAAGTTCCACGGCATCACGCCCAGCAGGACGCCCAGGGGCTGCTTCTCCACGCGGGAGGAGTTCGCCCCCTGGTCCGGCAGGACCTCGTCGGCCATCAGCTCGTCGGCGCGCTGGGCGTAGTAGTCGAAGATCTGGGCGACCAGCTGCGCCTCGGCGATGCCCTGGGAGACGGGCTTTCCCATCTCGGAGGCCGCGATTCCGGCGAGCTCCTCCGCCCTCTGCTCGAACAGGTGCGCGGTCCGGGCCAGCACACCGGCGCGCTCCTCGACGCTCGTGCGCCGCCAGGAGGTGAAGGCCTCCTCGGCGGTGTCGATGGCCGTGCCCACCTCGCGTGGGTCGAGGGAGTCCCAGCTGCGGACGACCTTGCCTGTCGAGGGGTTCTGTGTGCGGTAGGTGGTCATGGTTGCCCCCGTTGTGTCGATGGGTTGGGGCGGTGCAGGTGGCGCGGTGGGTGGGGCCCAACGCGTTGGTGTCGCGGCGAGGCGGGAGGGTCAGTCGTCGACGACGACGACGTCGACGCGGATGTTGCCGCGGGTGGCGTTCGAGTAGGGGCACACCTGGTGGGCTTGGTTGGCCAGCTGCTGCGCCTCGTCGTCGGGCAGGTCGGGGATGACGACCTCAAGGGTGACTGCCAGGCCGAACCCCTCACCGGCCTTGCCGATGCTCACCTGGGCACCCACCGACGAATCGCCGAGATCCTTGTTCGCGTGGCGGGCCACCATCTGCAGGGCGGAGTGGAAGCAGGCGGCGTAACCGGCGGCGAACAACTGTTCGGGGTTGGCGCCCTCACCGCTGCCGCCCATCTCCCGCGGGATGGCCAGGTCGAACGAGAGCCGGCCGTCGGCGGTCTGGACGTGGCCGTTGCGGCCTGCGCCGGTGGCGATGGCCTCGGTGGTGTAGACGGGCTCGATCTCGATCATGGTGCCTCCTGGGCGGCGTCTGTGCGAGGCCTCTCCTGCCTCGCGATTGCAGAGACAACATAGCGCACAAGTGGATTGCGCACAATCAGATTGTGTCTGAGGTAGGATTGGGGTGTGAGTGACCAGATCCCCGACCTCGACCACCAGCTCTGCTTCTCCCTGTACAGGGCCAGCAGGGCGGTGACGCGCGCCTACCGGCCACTGCTCGAGGACATCGGCCTCACCTATCCCCAATACCTCGTCATGCTCGTCCTGTGGCACGCTGACAAGCCCGTCGGTGTCAATGACATCGGAGCTCGGCTGCACCTCGACAGCGGCACCCTGACCCCCCTGCTGCGACGGCTGGAGCAGGCTGGTCTCGTCACCCGGTCGTGGAGTGGCAACGATGAACGGCGCCGCCTGATCAGCCTGACCCAGGAGGGGAGTTCGCTGCGGTGCAGGGCAACCGGAGTTCCCGCACAGATGCTCGCGCTCTACCCGGGCCCACCAGAAAAGCTCGTCCAGGTGAAGGCATTCCTGGACGACCTGTCCACCCAACTCGAGTGACAACCACCATCCAGGAGGATCATTTCCATGCCCACCACACACCGCTCCCAAGAACTCGCACGAATCGCGCTCGGAGCGTTCATGGTCTACGACGGCGTCTCCCACCTGAGCTTCAAGCGCCAGGAGTTCCAGGCACAGGTGCCCGACTGATTCCCCGGTGACAAGGATTCCGTGGTCATCGGCTCCGGCGTCGCCGAAGTCTTGGCCGGCAGCGCGATGCTGGCGCTGCCGCGTCATCGCATGCTGACCGGTGGTGCCCTGGCTGGGTTCTATGCCGCGGTCTTCCCCGGCAACATCGACCAGTATGCGGCGCGGCGAGACGGTTTTGGCCTCGACACCGATGGCAAGCGACTCGCGCGGTTGTTCGGCCAGCCCGCCCTGATCGCCGCGGCGCTGTGGTCGGCCGGCCTGCCCCGGTCGTAGCAGAAGGCCGACCCCGGGCCCCACGCCCAGGGGCCGGGCGCAACCGGTCGGCATCGCGACGTGGAGGTGCACGCGCAGCGCACCTCCTGTCAGGACGGGGAGGTCTCGACCATGGCCGTCACGCCCAGCACACCGTGCTGGGCGTGGACGACACGCAGGTGTGGAGAAGGAGGTCGAACGCGACGGGTGGCACCTCCCGGGCCCTGCGGAACCGGCTTCGCGGCCTTGACCGTCCAACCCGGGAGGCACGCTGGAGTGCCAGCCCTGGCATGCAGGCCGGCACCCCGTCGGAGCGCGACGGTGCCACCGGCCGCCATGAGCCCTGTCACGGCGGTCGGGCCCCGGTCTCAGCAGAAGTCGGACTTGCGGATCAGGCCGTGCACGCCGGTGGTCTTGTCGACGAACTGGCTGACGTAGAAGTCGCTGGCCGCCGACAGGTAGGCGTAGGCGACAGCGCGGGGGATGCCCACGTCGACCTGCAGGTGGTCGAGCGCATTGATGACCGCCCTGCGCATCGCCCCACGTTCAGGTCGGTGTCGTCGCCGCCGACCAGGCCGTCAGGGTCACTGAGGCCGATCGGGATCCACGCGTCGCGGGTCTCGCCGAAGGGGTGGTTGGAAGGCGACCGACGGGGCATCCCCAGACCCCTTCTTGCAGACCGACAGGCGGAAGGTGCCGCGCAGGGAACCCTCCATCGCAGTGAGTGCCCTCGCCCGGGCCCATCGCGTGGTGCGGGTCGCCGACGTAGAACAGGGCGCCCTCGGCCGCCACGGGCAGGTAGAAGGTGCTGTCCAGCCCGAGGTGGCGGATGTCGATGTTGCCGCCACCGAGGGGTGGGAGGGACGGAGTGCGCGGACGGGTCGTTCAGCGTGGTCGCCTCCGAGCGGGCGACGCCCATCATCCCGAAGAACAGCTTGCTGGCGGTGTACTCGCGCTTGCGACCGGCCTTGGCCATTCCTGTGCCCTCTTGCGTCACGGGAGCATCGAATGCTGGGGCTGGAACTCGACGGGGCAGTTGGGCAATGGGGCGACCATGGACTCCCTTGCGCCGGTGAATGTGGAGGGCATCGACGGCAAGGTCACCGCAATCACGGCTGGCTACAACCACACCTGTGCCCTCACGCGCGACGGTGGCGCGTGGTGCTGGGGATGGAATATGCAGGGGCAGCTAGGTGACGGAACGAGCACCAACTCAAGCACACCTGTTCACGTCCAGCTTCCCGGCAAGGTTAAGTCGCTGCGCGCGAGCGGCAACCAGACGTGCGCCGTTGCGCGCGACGGCGTGGGCTGGTGCTGGGGCGACAACTCGTATGGGCAGCTGGGCGACGGCACGCTCGTCAACGCAAACACGCCCCAGCGCGTAAGCACCACGAGCAGGCTGACCAGCATCAGCCCGGGTGGCAATTCCACTTGCGCGGTGACGGCTCGGGGTGGCGTCGAGTGCTGGGGGTGGAACTTGGGTGGCAGCTTGGGGTCTGGAAGCAGCGCGCAGTACCTCACCGCCCCCATGGCGGTCGTCGGGCTAGGGACCGGCATCTCCGAGGTATCGACCGGAGGCGATCACGCCTGCGCACTCGCCAATAGCGGCGACGTCTGGTGCTGGGGCGTCAACTTCAACGGTCAAACCGGCGGGGCTACGCCAATCGACGTGACTCCCACGCAGATCAGGGGGCTCCCCACCCCAACCGCGAGCATTGCCCTAGGAGACACGCACTCCTGTGCCGCCACCAAGGAGAAGAACGTGTTCTGCTGGGGGGCCAACCAGGTCGGTCAACTCGGAAATGGAAAACTCGACAACACCGCTGTTCCAGTGGCGGTTGTGCAGGCCGGGCACTAGCCGGCGGTTGGCGCCCACGAGGCCGCGACCCGGTTGGGTTCTCGGCAGGTCTTCAATGCGGCGGCGCGTCACGCGCTGTCGCTCGCGGGGCCTCGCCTACCGCGACTGGTCTGGCCCGAGGGCTCCGTCATCTCGAAATCGTGGGCCGATGAAGAGCGGGGGGGCGGGATCGTGCCAGGAGAACACCGTCGCGATGGCGTCAATGAGCCTGCCCTCGCTGACATATTGGGCCCCGGACTCAGCGTGGTGTTTGTGGGTACCGCGGTCGGGACCGCATCTGCCGAGCGAGGCCACTACTACGCGGGGAGGGGAAACCGGTTCTGGCAGCTACTTCACGAAGCAAAACTCACGCCCAGGCTCCTAGCACCGGAGGAGGATGCCTCCCTGTTTGACTTCGGGATCGGCATCACGGACCTAGTCAAGGGCGTTGCCCAGAGCCACGATCGCGGACTGGACTTCAGCGGGGCTGCGGGGGTGGCGGCTCACCTGGTGGCAGCCTGCCCACGCTGGGTGGCGTTCAACGGTTTGACCGCGGGGCGGGAGGCAGCACGCATACTCCGTTACGGCGGCTCCGTTGCTCTTGGCGAACAACCATGGACCCTCGGCACGAGCAGGGTCTTCGTGCTACCGAACAGCAGCGGTGCCTACGCGAGCATGCCGTACGCCGAAAAGTTGCGCTGGTGGACGGCCTTGGCGGCCCTGGTGGCAGTTTGAGACGCGGCTGTGGCCGCGATGCCGCGGAGTGGCTGACCCTGCGCCCATGGCGCCGAGCCCCGACGATGATTCAGAGGGAGGGCACATTCTCAAGCCGCTTCTTGGCTGCCTGGGTTGCAGCGCGGAAGCGTGAGAAGGTGTCAACAAACCATTGGGCCATGGCGGGGTATTGGCTGTGGTCGAAAATGTCCCATCCGGGGTCCGACGTGACTTGGATCCGGCAGCTTTTGCGCTCAGGGAGGGGGAGGAACTCGAGGCTGCCGCCGAAGTCGTTCTCGATCTGGGAGCGTTGTGTGCTGTAGTCGCTGAACTGGCGTGCGTTGAGTTCGGCGTCGGCGGATCCGAAGTAAAGTTCGACGCGGAGTACCCCATCCGCGTATACGAAGTGGTACCAAGCGGACGACATGCCGAAGGGCAGGGTCATCCAGTTGACCGGCTGGGCCGCCCGGGCGCGTGTCCACGAGCGGTCCTTGGTAGTTACCGTTTGCAACACGGTCGCCCAAAGAGCCTCGTACGCGAGAGAGCGCCCAGTGGCGCTGGAAGCTTCTTTCGCTCCCTGGACTCGTTTGGTCCAGTCGTTGGGTTTGACCACCAAGCGAGATTGGGGCGCAGGGGTGGACTCGCCGATGCGGACGGCGGCTATCTCGACACCGAAGAAGCGGATCTCCTCGATCGTGTTCTCGTTGAGCCAGTCCAAGGCGGCGCGGTGCTCGTCGCGGAAAGACGCTGCGCACCACACTATGGTCTTGGCCTTGGTGCCGCCGGCATACGTAAGCAACTGGCCTAGGTGCGTATGGTCAGTTTGTTCGAGTTGGTTCTCGATGATGACCTGCTCCCCGGTCTGCATGTCTCTGCCGATCAGGTCGAGCGCGAACCCACCGACTCGGTACTCCGCCTCGTCCAGCTCGAGGTCCATTCCGAGGACGTCGGCGAGCACGTCGGCGTTCTGGAGCAGCCACTGAGTGAACTGGTGGGCTTCGTGCTTCCACACCTCACGCAGCGGTACGACCGTAAAGCGCCCGAGCGCCGGAAGTTCACTCACCGTCGTAGCCTAGCCCGGACGAGGGTGCCTAGTCGCCGGTCTCCCCAACCCTGAGCGAGCGACCAGAGTCGTCGCTGCCCCCCCGTGACGACTACTTTGCACAGTCGCCCGCCGCCCGCCGATCTGCGCAGAGTAGTCCCGCTGATCGCGTGCAGACTTGGTCGCATCTCGACATCGGGTCGGCTGAATGACCGTGAAAAGGTCAGGTTGTGCGTGATATTTCGTCCACAACCTGACCTTTCGGCGTCAGCCAACCCATCGACCGGTTCGGCGTGAACTCCGCCCACTGCGTCAACCCGTCGGTGAGACTGGTTGTCAGGGCGCGCCGTGCCGGGCGTCCACCCCGACGATGCCTGAGGTGACGATGACGAAGCCGACGTTCACCACCGAATCCGAACGCCACGTCTGGCAGACGTTGACCGATGCGATGCCGCCCGACTGGCAGGTCGTCGCCAACGTGCGCCTCATGACGGAGCGGCGCGACCACGAGGTCGATCTCGTCGTCCTCATCCCAGACGCGGGCATCGTCGTTGCCGAAGTCAAGGGCGGCAGCGTCTACTACGAGGACGGTGGCTGGTGGCTCACCTCCGGTGGGCAGACACGCAGCATCGATCCCATGGGCCAGGTCTCCGACGGCCTCTACGAACTGCGGCGCTATGTCGAGGAGGACCCGCGGTGGTCCGGCGGCCGCGTGCGCTGGACGAAGGCGCTCATCGCTCCGTACACCGACTTCGCCGACGACTTCGCCGCCCCTGAGAGCCCGCGCTGGGCCGTCCACGGCCGCCGAGACATGGACGACCTCCCCGCTCGGCTCGAAGCAGCCGCGCGCAAGGGCGACCTGGCCGTGCCGAGCGCGGCGCAGTGTGACCTCCTCCGCGAGATCCTCGCGGGACGCAGCCTTCCCGTGCGTGACGTCGTCGCCCTCGCCGCCGAACACGAAGCGCGGGCCGAACGCCTCACCGCCGAGCAGGCCACTCTGCTCAAGGTGACGCGCCTGCTCAACCGCGTCGAAGTTCGGGGTGGTGCCGGTAGTGGCAAGACCGTGCTCGCCCTCGCCCAGGCGCGCGAACTCGCGCGCGGCAGTGCGGAATCGCCCGCGCAGCGCGTCGCCCTCGTCTGTTACTCGATCGGCCTCGCCGCCCACTTCAAGCGGCTCACTGAGACCTGGCCGCGACACCAGCGTCCCGCGTTCGTCGGCACCTTCGAGGAGCTGGGACGCTACTGCGGCATCGACGAGTTCGGCGCTCGCGACAACCCCGACTTCTGGGAGCGCGAGCTGCCGGAGCAGATCGCCGCAAAGGCCGCCGAGTTGCCCGACGGTAAGAGGTTCGACTCCTTCGTCGTCGACGAGGCGCAGGACTTCGCCGACCTGTGGTGGCAGCCCGTCGTCGCGCTCCTACGCGACCCCGACCAGGGCGGCCTCTACGTCTACTCCGACGAGAACCAGCGGGTCTTCGATCGCTTCGGTCGCCCGCCGATGGCGCTCGTGCCGCTCGTTCTCGACCGCAACCTACGCAACACCAAACAGATCGCCGAGGCGTTCCGTCCCCTCGCGCCGGCGCGCATGTACGCCGGCGGCGACTCCGGGCCCGACGTGGAACTCGTCCGGTGTACGTCGGACGAGGCGATCAATGCCGCGGACGACGTCGTCGACAGCCTCTTCGAGGACGGTTGGGAGGCGACCGACATCGCGTTGCTCACCACCGGTCGGCGCCACCCCGTCCAGGTCGAACAGCAGGAATCGCTCGGCCAGGAAGGGTATTGGCGTTCGTTCTGGGACGGCGACGACGTCTTCTACGGCCACGTGCTCGGCTGCAAGGGGCTCGAGCGTCGCGTCGTCATCCTGTGCGTCAACGAGAAGGTCGGCCAGGAACGCGCCCGCGAACGCCTTTACGTCGGCATGTCACGTGCAACGGAGCAGCTCATCGTCGTCGGCGACCCGGACGTCATCGCCGAGATCGGCGGCCCAGGCGTCGCGGCGCGGCTCGGGTGCGGCTGATTGATCGCGAAAGTGTCAGGTTGTGCGTGATATTTCGTGCACAACCTGACGTTTCCGCGTCACTCGCCGGTGGGATCGTCGGCCGCGTTCGTGTCTACTGGGTCGCGTGAGTTCAGCCGAAGAGCACGATTACGCCGCCAGCATCGCCCGCGCGCTCGAGTCGCAGGACGAGTCGCTGCGACTGCGCGCAGCCCTCGCGGCGGGCACCCACCCGCACCCGAGCCTCGTCGAGCCCCTCGTGCGCCGGTGCGGAGTCGAACCCGACTTCTTCGTCCGCGAGAACCTCTCCTGGGCGCTCACGCGCCTGCCGGCCGACGACGTCCTGCCGCGCCTGCAGCGCGAACTCACGTCGAAGAACCTCTTCGCGCGCACCCAGGCCGTCCACACCCTTTCGAAGATCGGCGACCGCCGTGCCTGGCCGTGGATCACCGCCGACCTCCTCCACGACCCCGACGACGACCTCGCCCGCACCGCCTGGCGCGCCGCGGCTGCCCTCGTGCCCGACGACGAGGTGAGCGCCCTCGCCGGCGAGCTCGTCAAGGAACTCGGCCGCGGTGACGACGGCGTCCGCATGGCCCTGAGCGTCGCGTTGCTCGGCCTCGGCGAGCCTGCCGTCACGCCCGTTCAAGCCGCCATGAAAAGCCCTGAGTCCGCCGTCGCGGAGCACGCCCGCGCCACGGAACTGATGCGCACGCGCCCCGACCTCGCCTTCGCCGGGGCCCTCGAGGAGGCCAAACGCATCATCGCCATGGGCGGCGCGACGGGCTGACTCACCCCTCGAGGCACACGGTCACCCAACGGGCTTATAACGATTCGCCCTTTCGGGCGTGTGAAGTGTGATCTGCGCCACGACGCCTGGTTCTCTGGTGAGAGTTCGTTTCTGCCTCATGAGAGATCCCCATGGACACCACGTACAAAATCATCGCGCTGACGATCTATTTCGGCGCGATGCTGGCCATCGGCCTGTTCGCCTTCCGCCGCACCAACGACGGTGACGACTACATGCTCGGCGGCCGTCGCCTCGGGCCGTTCACCGCGGCCATGTCCGCCGGAGCCTCGGACATGTCCGGCTGGCTCCTCATGGGCCTGCCGGGCGCGCTCTACATGAGCGGCCTCGTCGAGTCGTGGATCGCCATCGGCCTGCTCATCGGTGCGGCCGTCAACTGGCTGTTCATCGCCCCGCGCCTTCGTGAGTACACGGCTCTGGCGAAGAACTCCATCACCATCCCGAGCTTCTTCGAGAATCGTGTGGACGACCGTAGCCGCGCCCTGCGCGTCGCCGCGGGCCTCGTCACGCTCGTTTTCTTCACGTTCTACGTGGCTTCCGGCATGGTTGCCGGCGGCACGTACTTCGAGTCGACGTTCGGTGGCAACTACATGCTCGGCATGTTCCTCGTCGCCGGCGTGACGCTCGCGTACACCCTGTTCGGCGGCTTCCTCGGCGCCACCTACACCGACATGGTGCAGGGCCTCATCATGCTCGCGTCGCTCATCCTCGTTCCGCTCATCGCGATGTTCGCTGTCGGGGGCCCGGGCGAGATGTTCGACACCGTCAGCCAGATCAAGCCCGAGTTCACCTCCCTGACGGCGTCCGCCACCTTCATCGGTGTCGTCTCGTCGCTCGCGTGGGGCCTCGGCTACTTCGGTCAGCCGCACATCATCGTGCGCTTCATGGCGCTGCGCAGCTCGAAGGACGCCAAGGTCGGCACCGTCATCGGTATCGGCTGGATGCTCCTGTGCGTCCTCGGCGCGATCTTCACGGCGCTCGCGGGCCTCGCATACTTCCAGAAGCACAAGGACGCGCACCTCACCGACACGAAGAAGGGTGAAACCGTCTTCCTCGACCTCGCCCAGCAGGTGTTCCACCCGGCCGTCGCGGGCTTCCTGCTCGCCGCCGTGCTCGCCGCCATCATGTCGACGATCTCGAGCCAGCTCGTCGTCACGAGTTCCGCGCTCGTCGAGGACCTTGCCGGCATCCGTCAGAGCCGTCCGATGACGGCGAACCAGCAGCTGTGGGCCGGTCGCGCCGGCGTCGGCATCGTTGCCGTCGTCGCGATGCTGCTCGCGATGCAGCGCAACGACTCGATCCTCGAGCTCGTCGCGTTCGCGTGGGCCGGCTTCGGTTCGGCGTTCGGTCCTCTCGTTCTGCTGTCGCTGTTCTGGCGCCGCCTCAATCGTCAGGGCGCCCTCGCGGGCCTTGTGACGGGTGCGGTCGTCTCCTTCGTCTGGGGCAAGTTCGAGCTCGACACCAAGTGGGGCCTGTTCGGCGACCAGCACCTCTACGAGATGGTGCCGGGCTTCCTCCTCGGCCTGCTCGCGGCCATCGTCGTCTCGCTCGTGACGCCGGCGCCGTCCAAGGAGGTCACCGACACCTACGACGAGATGCTGCGTCTGCACCGCTCGCCGCGTACGGACGAGGAACTGGCCGCCAAGGCCTGACCCGTTCCGTTACGAATCGATCGGCGCGCAACCTGCATCGGGTTGCGCGCCGATCGGCGTCAACGGGGATGCGGAGTCAGCCGGTAGGTTGCTCGCATGAGTGACATCTGGAGTCGTGTCCATGACGAGCGTCGGGCGCTCATCGCCGACCTCGCAGGTCTGCCCGCGCAGGCCTGGGAGCAGCCGTCGCTCGCGGCCGGGTGGACGATCCACGACGTGGCGGCTCACCTCGTCGACAATGCGAAGACGACCCCGCTGCGGCTGGTCGTCGCCATGGTCAAGGCGCGGTTCGACTTCGACCGGCAGAACGCGAACGGCGTCGCTGCTGCGAAGGGTTCGTCGCCGGAGGAGACGCACCAGAGGTTGCGTGACGTCGCCTCCCGGCGTTCCGGTCCGCCCGCGCCGAAGGCGAGCCGCCTCGTCGAGGAGATCGCGCACGGAGAGGACATCCGACGCCCTTTGGGTATCGAGCGTGACTATCCCGTCGCGTCCGTTCTCGACGCGCTGGACTGTCAACTGCATACCCCGCAGCGCTTCGACGGGGCCAAGGAGTTGTTGGGTGACGTTCGGCCCGTCGCCACGGACGCAGACTTCTCCGCTGGCGACGGGCCGGTCGTCGAAGGCTCTGCGCTCGACCTGCTCATGGTGGCGACGGGCCGGGCACCTCGCACGGAGGGGTTGAGTGGTGCGGGTGTTGCGCGCCTCGTGGAGTTGGGCCGCGCGACAGCCTGACGAAGGCGAAGGGGCATCATGCCAAACGCCAACCAATATTGCTAATCGGCTGGGGTTCTGCCGCCGAGCTTGGCATGGTGGAACGCGAGCACGAACTTTCACCGGCCCTGCCAGCGCGCCGAAGCGGCTTGCGCGAGAGCTTGATTTCCTGCGGGGCTGACGACCCGAGGAGGAATGAATGTTCACGCGCTCCATGGAAGAAGTCGAAGCCGTCGAGTGGGGAAGTGGCACGAGCCACCGCCTCGTCACCGAGGACGACAAGATGGGCTACGCGATCGCCCGCACCCTCGTGCGTGCAGGCACCGAGTCGAAGCTCGAGTACCGCAACCACCTCGAATCCTGTTACTGCATCTCGGGTTCGGGCAACGTCGAGGACACGAACGGCAACGTCTACGAGATCACGCCGGGCACGGTCTATGTCCTCGACAACCACGACCCGCACTACCTGCGGGCCTCCGAGCACGAGGACATGGAACTGCTCAGCATCTTCAACCCGCCGATCACCGGCAACGAGAAGCACACGCTCAGCCCTGACGGGTTCAGCTCCTACTGATCGGAGCCAGCGGTCGTCGGACTCGGCGTTCGCTGACGAGGGCGAGCACCTCACCGACGCGCAGCCGCGCGGGTGCGGTGCTCGTTCTCGTTCGGCGTCAGCGAACTTCCCAGGGCTCGACGTCGCCGGGCACGACGTCGAACAGCGGGTGCGGTTTTGGGCGCGCGGTGACGACGACCGCCTCGAACCACTCCGGGTCGCGAGTCTCGACCTTCGCGCGCAGGTGCTGCCACTCGTAGTCGAGTTGGCCAGCGGTGACGCTCAGGCGGAGGCCCTCATCGGCGGGGCGTGACACGCGGGAACGGTCGAACGAATAGCCGCGGGCATCGGCGTCGTCGGCGAGGGCGTGCAGGTAGGTCGCGATGGCGACGAGCGGGTCGTCGGTCGCCCGAAACCGTTGCAGCTGCGGGTGATGCGTGTATCCGCGCGTTCCACCGGCGAGCACCTTCTGCGCGAGCAGCGCCTCGCGCCAACCGGCCACGAGCGCGCGACGATCGAGCTGGGAGGGGTGCAGGCTCCACAGGCGCACGGCTACTCCTGCCGCCAGGTGAGCCGCGGCGACGCGGGCGTCACAGCCAGTCCTTGCGCTTGAACATGAGCCACATGACGGTCGAAACGGTCGCCATGAGCAGCAGCGCGAACGGGTAGCCGAAGAACCAATGGAGTTCTGGCATCTTGTCGAAGTTCATGCCGTAGATGCCGGCGACGATCGTCGGTGCGAAGAGGATGGCGGCCCATGACGAGGCCTTCTTCACTTCGTCGGCCTGCGTGTTGGCCACCTCGGCGAGCCGCTTCATGTCGTCGTTCTGCACCTGCGCGACGAGGATCGCGTTGAGCTGCAGGATCTCCGAGAGCGATTGGCGGAAGCCGTCGGAACGTTCGATGACGCTCGTGACGTGGTCGTGGACGTCACGCATGAGCGCGATGATCTCGGGGTCGGTGCCGTACTGCTCTGCGCCGCGCTCGAGGCCGGCAAGCACGCGGTGCAGCGGCTTCACGGCGCGCTGCAGCTCCATGACCTCCTGCGAGAGCTCATAGATGCGGCGCGACACGTTGGGATCGGACTCGAAAACCTGTGTCTCGATCTCGTCGATGTCGTTCTCGAGCCCGGAGAGCACCGGCGCGTAACCGTCGACCACGAAGTCGAGCAGGCCGTAGAGAATCGCCTGCGGGCCGGCCGCGAGAAGGTGCCGGTTCTTCTCGAAGCGCTGACGCACGGCACCGAGCTCGGGCTGCGCGGTGTGGCGGACGGTGATGACGAAGTCGGGCCCGATGAAGGCGTGCACCTCGCCGAACTTCACGGTTTCCGACGTGTCGTCGTAGGTGGCGGGGCGCAGGACGACGAAGAGGGCGCCGCCGTAGCGTTCCGCCTTCGGCCGCTGGTGCGCGACGATCGCGTCCTCGACGGCGAGAGGGTGCAGGTCGAAGATCTCCGCGACGGTCTGGACCTGGCGTGCGGTGGGGTGCGTCATGCCGATCCAGGCGACGGGGTTGCCGCGCCGGTCGGGCTTGCGCAGATGCTCGAAGGTCTCGCGGATCGAGGCCGGCTCCGCGAGCGTGTAGCCGTCGTCGTAGATGGTGCTCTGCACGATCGTCGACTCAGGCGGACGCTCGTCCTCGTCACGTACGGGTTCGAAGGGCGTGTTGTCGCGTTCGGTGCGCAGGGGCGTGCCGGTCTGCTCCGTGCGCAGGACGGCGAGCGGCCCCGCGGTGATCGGCTTTCCTCGCCAAGTGGGCATGAGGTGAATCGTAGTGCGCGCCCAACGTTCGAGTTCTCGGCGCTGCGCGTCGTCGGTGGCGCGGAAGGCGGGGTGGGTACCCTCGGCGCAATCGGAACTACGCGAGGAGTGGGTGTGGGTCAGGTCGTCGATTTCGTCGAGGTGTCGACCGAGGGGCTCGAGTCGTCGCCCGTCGCCGAGGCACTCGCGGGGCTGCGCGCCAACGAGGCGCGCTACTTCAACACGAAGTACAAGACGACGTTCGTCGTCGAGAAGGCCTCTGACGCAACAGAACTGCTGGAATGGGTGACGCGCATCCTCAAGGAGGAGCGCGACATCGTCATCGCGTCGCCCGCGCTCGAGGTGAGTGAGAACGACGTCGACGGCATCACGTGGGTGCACGTGTTCTACGAGTCGGGTCTGTCGATCAACGTGCTCTACACGCGTGAGGACGGCGGAAAGCGCGCCGTCGGGTTCAAGCTCAGCCAGGGCATGGAGGTGCCCGAGGAGCTCTCGAGCTTCAAGTTCGCGCGCCAGAAGTAGAAGCTGGCCGGCGAGATCCGCGGGTCGTACTTCGTCATCAAGGGCGAGTACTGATCCCAGCTGTCTACGTTTGCTGCGGTTGGTGACGTTCCGCCGTCACCAACCGCAGCAAACGTAGACACTCACCGCACGTCAGTGCTTCGTCTTGCCTCCGCTCGAGAGGACGAACTGCTGCTGGGGCGTGTCCGACAAGGCCGCACGGGCCCGAGAGGTCGTCGCCCTCGGCGCCGTCTTCGTGGAGATGCACGCCGGCCACGATGAGCAGGCGGAGGACGGCTACAGCCTCGACGCCCTGCTCGCCGCCGGCGCGGCCGCCGGAGTTTCGTTCTCCGTCGCCGGCGGCGTCAGCGCGGACTCCGTCGAGGCCGTCCAGCGGGCGGGAGCAGACGTGGCCGTCGCGGGCAGCGCCATCTACGGCGCATCGGACGTCGCCGGCGCTGCCGCCGCCATCCGCTCCGCCATCAGGTGACCACCGCCCACCGCATCCCGTGGTGAGGGGCAGGTGACGGCACGCCCGGACCCTTTCCCCTCCCACCGGGTGCGGTGGACGCAGAAGCGCTCGATCCGCGTCATGGCGATCGTGACGTGCCGGGCGGCGCCGCGGCGCATCCCAACGGCCCCGCCGTGGGCGATGTCGCTGCGGTCCCCTCGGACCTTCTCCGCGCCGGACCCGTGGTGGAGCGGCGCTCGTCCGCGTGACACCCCCGCTGGAGCTGCCCGCCAGGACCGGCGCCGGTGACACCGGTCCCTCCGCGACGTGCGCGAGCCGACGGCCCTGGCACCAGTGATCGTCCACCCTCGCCCCGCGATGCGATCCGAATCGGGGGGTGAGGGGCGTCAGGAGCGTTGCAGCGACCTGCCCCCGTCTCCCCCGATCACACCCCCTACGCACTCGTCACCGCCGCTGAAGCTCCGGCATGCTGGCCCCACCGGCGCCAGGCCCGCCCCGGGCATCGTCCAGGACGGGATCGGCGAAGGATCCGTGCACAGAGCCGGCCCGGGATCAGGCGGGGATCATGCCGTGGGGATCGATGATGAACTTCTCCGAGACACCGGTATCGAACTTCGCGTAGGCGTCGGGGGCCTCGTCGAGGCTGATGACCTTGGTGTTGAGCATGTCGCTGAGGTAGGGCATGCGGTCCCACAGGATCGACATCATCAGCTCACGGTTGTAGTGCATGATCGGGGCCTGGCCGCCGGAGATCCGAGGCGACTTGATCCACGCCTTGCCGAAGTCGAGCGGGTAGGTGCCCTCCTGCTCGGCCTTGGACGAGGCCAGCGGGTCGGGGCCGTAGACGCCGACGATGCCGGTGGCACCGCCTGCGCGGGTGGCGTCCATGACCTGGTTGATGGCGTGTGCGGGGCTCATGTCCTTGGCCTCACTGCCGATCCCGTGGGCTTCGTTGCCGACGTAGTCGACGGCGCAGTCCACCATGGGTTCGCCGAGGATGGCCTCGATCTGATCGGTCAGCGGCACGTCCTGGTTGAGGTCGATGGTCTCGCAGCCGTTGTTCTTCATCAGGTCCAGCCGGTCCTGGTGGTAGTCACCGACGATGATGCAGGAAGCGCCCAGGAGGCGGGCTGCTGCGGCGCCACAGCGTCCCACAGGTCCGGCGCCGGCGATGTAGACGGTCGAGCCGGGCTTCGCCCCGGCCTCCATGAGGCCGTGGAACGCGGTGGGCAGGATGTCCGAGAGCAGGGCGAGGTCACGGATCTTCTCCATGGCCTGGTCCTTGTCCGGGAAGCGGAGCAGCTGGAAGTCGGCGTAGGGGACGAACAGGTACTCCGCCTGCCCACCCTGGAAGTCGCCCAGGTTGAACCCGTAGGCGCCGCAGGACACGTCGGGGTTCACGGTCTCGCACACCTCGGTGTGGCGGGCACGACAGTTGCGGCATCGGCCGCAGGCGACGTTGAAGGGAACCGAGACCAGGTCGCCCTCGGAGAGGAATTCGACGTCGGAGCCGATCTCAACGACCTCGCCGGTCATCTCGTGCCCCATCACCATGCCCTGGGGTACGGGGAAGGAACCGCGGTAGATGTGCAGGTCGGAGCCGCAGATGTTGGTGGCGACGATCTTGAGGATGACGCCGTGCGGGGCGCTCCTCCCGTTCGGCATCTCGAGCTTCGGGAAGTCGAGGGTCTCGACGCGCATGTCCTTGACGTTCTGGAACACGACGGCGCGGTTGCTGCTTGCCATGACGATCTCCTCCAGTTGGGGATGGCCCGGTCGCGGAAGTGCCACGGTCATATGGATGCCCGTCGTCCGCGACCTCGGCTCGTTTCGAGCATAGGACAAGGCGGAGCCCCGTGCTCCACCCTGGCGCCTGCCCCCGCTGCGGCGACAGGCGCCACGGGCAGGTGGGCCGTGGAGGACGGGGCCGTGCTCCGACCGATGGGTGGAACGCGTTGCTAGTGTCGCCGGCATGGTCGAAGCACGCAGGTCCTCGTCGTCGGACTCCTCACCCGTTCAGCCCGACGTGCTGGTGCTCGGCGCACGCGAGCACAACCTCCAGGACATCGACCTCACGGTGCCCCGCGACGCTCTGGTGGTGTTCACCGGGGTCTCCGGCTCGGGGAAGTCGTCTCTGGCGTTCGGAACCCTGTTCGCGGAGTCCCAGCGCCGTTATCTCGAGTCCGTCGCCCCCTACGCCCGTCGCCTCATCGACCAGGCAGGCGTCCCGGACGTCGATTCCATCACGGGCATGCCGCCGGCCGTCGCTCTTCAGCAGCAGCGCGGGGGCCGCAGCGCGCGGTCCTCAGTAGGCAGCATCACCACGCTCTCGTCACTGGTGCGCATGCTCTACTCCCGGGCCGGCCACTACCCCGATGACCAGCCGATGCTCTACGCCGAGGACTTCTCCGCCAACACCGTGCAGGGCGCATGCCCGGAGTGCCACGGCATCGGCCGGGTGTACGAGGTCACCGAGGACACGATGGTGCCGGACCCCTCACTGACGATCCGCGAGCGGGCCATCGCCTCCTGGCCGACGGCCTGGCACGGTCATCAGCTGCGCGATGTGCTCGTCGCGCTCGGCTACGACGTCGATGTGCCCTGGAAGGACCTGCCGAAGGAGGATCGGGACTGGATCCTCTACACGGACGAGACGCCGTACGTCCCGGTCCACTCGCGGCTCACGCTCTCCGAGGCGCAGGCCGCGACCGCGGCAGGCGTGGAACCGAGCTACTCGGGCACCTTCGTCGGAGCTCGTCGGTACGTCCTGGACACGTTCGCGAACACCAAGAGCGGATCGATGAAACGGCGCGTGGCGCAGTTCCTCACGGTTGCTCCCTGCCCTGCCTGCCATGGGAAGCGGCTGAAGCCGGAGGCCCTGTCCGTGACGTTCGACGGCCTCGACATCGCCGATCTCTCCGCTCTGCCCCTCGCGGAGCTCTCGACGCTGATCGACCGGGCGGTCGAACGGGCCACCAGCGCTCTCGACAGGGCCGATTCGGCGGGCAGCACCGGTGGCCGGGCTGCCCGACGCGACGCCGGGCAGCGGGCCGACTCCGCGGGATCAGCGCCCGCGGCCGCCGACGGCGTGATCCCGGCGCCTGACCGCTCGGTCGAGAAGCTGGCAGCGACAGCGCGATTGGGCGCGGAACTCGTCAACAGACTGCGGCCGATCATCGATCTCGGTCTGGGGTACCTGTCCTTGGACCGCACCACACCCACGCTCTCCGGCGGGGAGCTGCAGCGACTGCGACTCGCGACCCAGCTGACCTCCGAGCTGTTCGGTGTGGTCTATGTGCTCGATGAGCCGTCCGCTGGGCTTCATCCGCAGGACGTCAGCGCGCTGCTCGGCATCCTCGACGGGCTCAAGCGCCGGGGCAACAGCCTTTTCGTGGTGGAGCATTCGGTGGACGTGATGCGGCACGCCGACTGGCTGGTCGACATCGGGCCCGGCGCGGGTGAGCGCGGCGGCCGCGTCGTCTACAGCGGGCCCTACGAAGGGCTCGCCGAGGTGGAGGAGTCCGTCACCCGCGGATACGTCTTCGGGGGCAGCGGCCTGCCCCACCGGACGCCTCGCGAGCCGCAGGGATGGCTGAAGCTCGAGCACGTCACGCGCAACAACCTGCGCGACGTGTCGATCTCCTTCCCGCTCGGGGTGTTCACCGCCGTCACCGGAGTGTCGGGATCAGGCAAGTCCAGCCTGGTCAGCCAGGCCCTCCCCGCGCTGCTCGACGAACGGCAGGGACGAGCTGACCAGGCGGAGGACGCTGACGCCGCCGAAGGGGACGAGCTCCTGCTGTCGGACGAGCCCGACGAGCTCGAGGGAGAGATCCGCGGCGACGTCGACGGGGTGCGCCGCGTCGTGAGCATCGACCAGAAGCCCATCGGGCGCACCCCGCGCTCGAACGTCGCCACCTACACGGGCCTGTTCGACCACGTGCGGCGGAGGTTCGCGGAGACGCCCGAGGCTCGCGCTCGCGGGTACAAAGCGGGCACGTTCTCCTTCAACGTCACCGGCGGTCGCTGCCCGACCTGCAAGGGCGAGGGATCCGTCATGGTGGAGCTGCTCTTCCTCCCCTCGATCTACACCGAGTGCCCCGACTGCCACGGCACCCGCTACCAGTCCGGCACGTTGGAGATCGCCTGGCGCGGCCGCAACATCGCGGAGATCCTCGCCATGAGCGTCGAGGAGGCCCACGACTTCTTCCACGGCGAGTTCGACATCATGCGGTCGCTCGCGGCGCTGGTCGACGTCGGCCTCGGGTATCTCCGTCTCGGACAGCCGGCCACCGAGTTGTCCGGAGGTGAGGCGCAGCGGGTGAAGCTCGCCTCCGAGCTCCAACGATCCCAGCGCGGGGACACCCTCTACGTCCTCGACGAGCCGACGTCCGGGCTGCACAGCGCCGATTCCGATCGGCTCGTGACGCATCTCCAGGCCCTCGTGGACGCAGGCAACACCGTCGTCGCGGTCGAGCTCGACATGCGCATCGTCGCCGTGGCGGACCACGTCATCGACCTCGGGCCCGGGGCGGGGGACGATGGCGGCACGGTGGTCGCCTCAGGCACGCCTGCGCAGGTCGCCTCGTCCGGAGCAGGTGCGTCGGCACCGTACCTTGAGGCCGCGCTCCGGGAGGCCGCCTCCCGGACGTGAGCGTCGGACGGCTGCGACGGGGTCGATGACCTCGTCGCAGGGAGCGCATCGGACGAACAGGCTGCGTCGCCTGATCGGCGACCCTCGAACGACGCAGAACGGACGTCCTGCGGCGTCGTCGACGTCCTCGTGCCCCGACGTCCCGGCGTCCCGGATGAGATGGCCACGGGCGCCCCGTCGCTGACGTACGAGGTCTAGACTGGCTGACGGGCCAGACGCTCACATTCGGCCAGGCCCCGGTGAAGAAGCCCCACCGTCGATGGCGGAACGCCAGCGACGACCTCCGGGCCGAAGGTTCTTCTCCGTCCCCCACCACCCGGCCCGAGAATCGGCAGCCACCACCTGTCGGTACCTCGATGAGCGCAACGACGACTGCACCCGAGTCGTCCTGCACCCGAACCACGCCGCCCGGTACGGACGGCGTGCGGCTCGCCCCCACGGGCGAGCCGTCATCTCTCGCAGAACGGAGCAGAACATGGCAGACGAATTGCATGGCAAGCGGATCGCGATCCTGGCCGCAGACGGCGTCGAGCGCGTGGAGCTCGAGCAGCCGCGACAGGCGCTTCAGGACGCCGGGGCCACGACCGTGCTGCTCTCGCTGCACGATGGCGAGATCAAGGCCCGCGAGAATGACCTGGACGAGGCCGGAACGTTCTCGGTCGACGCCCTGGTGAAGTCCGCCTCGGCCGACGAGTACGACGCCCTGTTGCTTCCCGGCGGCACGGTCAACCCCGATCAGCTGCGCGTGGACGCCGACGCCGTCGGATTCGTGCGCGACATCATGGTCGCCGACAAGCCGGTCGCCGCGATCTGCCACGGACCGTGGACGCTGGTCGAGGCCGGTGTCGCGAAGGGTCGGACGCTGACCTCGTACCCGAGCATCCGCACCGACCTGCGCAATGCCGGAGCGAACGTCGTCGACGAAGAGGTGGCGCGCGACGGGAACCTGATCACCAGCCGCTCGCCCGAGGATCTCCCGGCCTTCAACGCCGCGATGGTCGAGCTGTTCAGCCAGGAGAAGTGAGGAAAACATGGTCAACGTTGCATTGTCGGTCGTCGTTCACGCCAAGCCGGGGAAGGAGCAGGACGTCGCGGACTTCCTCCGCAGCGCCCGCCCCATCGTCGAGCAGGAGGAGGGGACGCAGGCCTGGTTCGCCCTGCAGTTCGACGCATCGACCTTCGGGATCTTCGACGTGTTCCCCGACGACGAGGCCCGCCAGACCCACCTCTCGGGTGGCGTCGGTCAGGCACTCGCTGCGCAGGGAGCTGATCTGTTCAGCACCGAGCCGAGCATCCAGAACGTCGACGTGATCGCGTACAAGCTGCCCGGCGAGACCGCCTAGAGCATCAGCGTCGATTGACATCGGGGTGCGGCCCCGATCGGCTCCACAGCCGCGGCCACGGCTGTGGAGCCGATTCACCGCACGTGCCAATCCAGGACGGAGCTGCTGATCCCGTCCTGAACGAGGCGCGGCGTCGTCCTCCAGGACATGTCTCTCACGGCCTCTAAGCGCGCGTGCCCTTCCTCGACCGCGACCTCGTCAACCTCGCGGGCCGCATTCCGATCGAGTGGCGCCTGCCCGGAGAGCTCGGCCAGGAGAAGGCGCTCCTGCGCGAGGCGTTCACCGGCTGGCTCCCCGAGGATCTGCTGTGGCGGCCCAAGGAGCAGTTCGGTGACGGCAGTGGCACCGCTGACGTCATGACCGAACGCGCGGCCCACCTCGTGCCCGAGGACGACTGGGCCGACGAACGCGTCGCCGGCCTGCCTGCGCCGCGTACCCGCGAAGAACTCGCTTACCAGCGGATGTTCGCGACGCGCCTCGCCGGAGTGAACTCGCACGTCCTGGGCCGGTTCGCGACGGCGTGACGCGTGGCGCGTGGTGCGAAGCCCCGACTCACCGTGAGTAGCGGACTGCGCCGTCGGTGTAGCGATACCCGATGGGGAACTCGGTGATGATGACCCCGTTCGGGTAGTCCACGAGGACCTCGTCGGAGTACGCGTCCGCCTCGTCCGCGGTGGCGAAAACCCCGAGCACGGTGTTGTGAGGGGACTCGTCGTGCTGGACGATCCAGACGGAATTCGGCTTGCGTCCGGTCGACCCGGTCGGTCTGCGCATGCTCGTCATGGTGGCACGCCGATGGCGGCGTAACACCGGCGAGCGCCCCACCCTGCGGGGTTCGATCCTGCGGTGGAGGCCACCCGATCCCTCCGTACTGAACGGTAGGTGCTCCGTGGGCGGCACCATGGCCTGAAGAGGTCGCTCGAGCACGCGAGTGACCTCCGGACGTCACGCACACACACCCGTGAGGCGTCGACCAACAGCTTCGACAACAAGGGGAGTTGGCTCAGTTGGCAACGGAATCCGCACACCGACCGGTCGAGAGCGCCGTCGTCGTCGGCGCTGGCATGGTGGGCCTGGCCACGGCGTGGCACCTTCAGGAACACGGTGTCGAGGTCACCGTCCTCGATCGCTCCGGGGTGGCCGCCGGCAGTTCGTGGGGCAACGCCGGCTGGATCTCCCCGGGCCTGTGTGTGCCGCTTTCCGACCCGTCGGTGCTCAACTACGGCCTCAAGTCGCTGCTTGATCCAGACTCGCCGCTCTACGTCCCGTTCAAGCCGGATCCGTCGCTCGCTCGCTTTCTCCTCGGCTTCGCGCGCCGATGCACGACGGGTCAGTGGAAGCGGACGATGGCCACCTTCGTGCCACTCAACCAGCGCGCCATCGGCGCCTACGCCACCCTCGAACGCGGTGGTGTGCAGGCGACCTCGCACGAGGCGCCGATCGTCGCCGCCTTCAAGAACCCGGATGACGCCGCGGGCCTCGAGCACGAGTTCGACATGATCCGCGGCGCCGGGCTCGACCTCGAGACGGAAGAAACGAGCCCTGACGTCCTGCGCCGCACCGTGCCGATCATCAGCGAGCACGTCCAGCGCGCGGTGAGCATTCGCGGGCAGCGCTTCATCAACCCCGGCGAGTACGCCCAAGCTGTGGCGGACGCCGTCACCGCCCGTGGCGGGCGTGTCATCACGGGCGCCAACGTGCGCGCTTTCCAGCACGTGCGCGAAGGCGTGCGCGTCGACCTGACCGCGGGTGAGCCGTTCACTGCTGACGTCGTTGTGGTCGCCACGGGCGCGTGGCTCCCGGAGCTGACGGCGGGCTTCGGTGTGAAGGTTCCCGTGCGCGCCGGACGCGGGTACAGCTTCAAGCTGCCCATCACCGACCCGGCAGCTCGCCCGGTCGCTCACCCCATCTACTTCCCGTACGAGCGCATCGCGTGCACGCCGATCGACGACGGCCTGCGTGTCGGCGGCACGATGGAGTTCTGCGACACGGACGACCCGCTCCACGTGGGCCGCGCCGATGCCATAGCCCGCAGTGGCCGCGACCTGCTCACCGGCGTCGACTGGGAGGCGCGCGACGACCTGTGGTGCGGCAACCGGCCCGTGCCGCTCGACGGCCTGCCGCTTGTCGGAGCGACCCGGGTGCCGGGCGTCTACGTCAACGGCGGGCACGGCATGTGGGGTATCACGCTCGGCCCGCTCTCAGGCGAACTTCTCGCCGAACAGATCGTCACCGGACGCGTTGCTGACGAACTGCGTCCGCTCGACCCGCTGCGCTGACCACTCCGGACAGCCGAACGCGAAAAACGGTCCGCACCGAACCGGTGCGGACCGTTTCACGTGAAACGTCAGATGACGTCGACCGACTCGTGGTCGCCCACGCCCTGCGCGAGACGTGCGAGGTGGTAGCGGGTGTCACCGAAGGTGCGCTCGATCGATGCGAGGCGTGACGTGTAGTGACCGACTGCGTACTCGGCCGTCATGCCGATGCCGCCGTGCAACTGGATGGCCTCCTGCCCGACGAGGCGCCCGTAGGTACCCACGAGGTACTTCGCGCGGGAGACCGCGTCGACGTTGACCTCCTCGGCCAGCGCCATGGCGGCGAACAGCACGGCGCTGCGCGTCAGCTCGACGCCGACGTACATGTCGGCCGCGCGCTGCGTCAGCGCCTGGAACGTCATGAGCGGCACCCCGAACTGCTTGCGCGTCTTGAGGTACTCCACCGTCATGCCGAGGGCGGCTTCCATCGCGCCGATCGCCTCGCCCGACTGAGCGACGTTCCCCAGCGCCAGTGCGGCGTCGAGTACCTCGCGACCGCCGAGGCGAACGGCTGAGGCGCCGTCGAACGTCGCGACGGCCCGGTCGACCGAAGGCGCCTCCACGAGGTAGACGCCGAGTTCGCCGTCAGCCAGCGCGGTCGTGACGACCGCATGTGCCTCGCTGAGATCGGTGTTGCCGACGCCGACGCCGCTCAGCGTGACGCCGTCACCCGAGCCCGTCGCCGTGCGCGTCGGCTGATCGGGCGCCCAGACGCCGCCCTTCTCACCGAAGGCGGTGAGTGCGACCTTCTCGCCGCCGATGACGTCGGCCAGCAGGTCGCTCCCCGCGGCGTCGAGCGCGGCAGCCGCAGCCATGGCGTCGGCGTAAGGCAGAGCGACTCGAGCCTTGCCCAGCTCCGAAGCGGCGAGAGCGACCTCGATCGACGAGGCGCCGAAACCGCCTGCGTCCTCGCTGAACGGCAGGCCGAGCAGGCCCATCTCCGCCATGCGCGACCACCCGGTGGGGTCGAACGGCTGCGGGCCCGTGGGGGCGCCGTTGCCGTCGTCCTTCGGCGTGAGGCTCGGGGCCATGTCGCGCACGGCCGAGGCCAGCGCGCGCTGTTCTTCGTTCGGCTTGAAATCCATGAGTCAGCCCCTCAGTCCGAGAATGCCGCCGGAGATGATGTTGCGCTGGACCTCGTTCGATCCCGAGTAGATCGAGGCCTTGCGGAAGTTGAGGTAGCGCGGCAGCGTCTCTCCACTCCAATCACCCGTGTGCCAGGTGAGCGCTTCGACGCCGGCGACGTCGACCATGAGCTCGAAGACCTCCTGCTGCAGTTCGCTTCCGCGCAGCTTGAGGATGGACGACGCCGGGTCGGGCCGGCCGTCACGCGAGTCGCCGGCGACGCGCAGCACCGTCAGCTCCAGGGCCATGACCTCGGCCTCGAGTTCGGCGAAGCGTGCGGCGAGCAGCGGGTCGTCGAGGGCGGTGCCGTTCGGCGAGCGGGTCTCGCGGGCGTGCTGCTTCGCCTGGGCGAGAGCGGCCTTGATCGAGCCGACGGGCGCGGCGGACGTGCGCTCGTTTCCGAGGAGGAACTTCGCGTAGTCCCAGCCCTTGTTCTCCTGGCCGACGAGCTGGTCGGCGGGCACGCGCACGTTGTCGAAGAACACCTCGTTGACCTCGACCCCGCCGTCGATCAGCTTGATCGGACGGACCGTCAGGCCCTCGCTCTTCATGTCGATGAGCAGGAACGAGATGCCCTTCTGCGGCTTGTCGGCCTTCGGGTCGGTGCGCACGAGCGTGAAGATCCAGTCGCCGTACTGCCCGAGCGTCGTCCACGTCTTCTGACCGTTGACGACCCACTCGTCACCCTCTCGCACCGCCGTGGTGCGCAGCGACGCGAGGTCGGAACCCGAGTCCGGCTCGGAGAAGCCCTGGGACCACCAGATCTCGAGGCTCTTCGTCTTCGGGAGGAAACGCTCCTTCAGCTCCTGGGAGCCGAACGCCGCGATGACCGGCCCGACCATGTTGATGTTGAACGGCAGCGGGCTCGGCAGCCCGGCGCGCTGCAGCTCGGAGCGGTAGATGTGCAGTTGCAGCTCGTCCCAGCCGCGGCCACCCCACTCTTCGGGCCACTGTGGGGCGGCGAGGTTGTGCTCGTCGAGGAACTTCTGCGATTCACGCAGGATCTCGGGGACGGCTTCTCCGTCCTTCATGTAGCTGTTCTTGAGGTGGTCCGGCACCTCGTTCTCGAAGAACGCGCGCAATTCGTTCTGCAGCGCGACGTCCTCCTCGCTCAGTTTTCGCTCCACGGTGACTCCCTGGTGTGTTCGAGGCGAAAGGCGAACCTTCCTCATCCATGTCTACACCGTTGTTGAGCAATGCTCAATAAGCCGTCTGCGGCCTGGAACGCGAAAGCGGCCCGGAGCGTCCGTGACGGACGTTCCGGGCCGCTCGTGCGAGCGCTTCGGCTCAGTGCCCCATAACAGGTTCGGCCGGCTTCTTGACGAAGAGGGTGAGCGCGACGGCGAGGCAGCAGATACCCGCGGCCACCCACATCGCGAGCGAAACGCCACCGGAAACTGCGTCGGCCTGGTTCTCGCCCGCTTTCGCGAGCGACTCGGCGCGTGACGTCATCACTGTGACGGCGAGTGCCGTTCCGGCGCCGGCGGCCACCTGCTGCAGGGTGCCGAGGATCGACGAGCCGTGCGAGTACAGGTGACCCGGCAGCGAACCGAGACCCGCGGTGAACAGCGGCGTGAACATGAGCGCGAGGCCCAAGCTGAGCAGCGGGTGGATGAACAGGTAGACCCACCACTCGGCGTGCGGCGCGACGAGCCCGCCGAGCGCGGTGGCGGCGACGACGATCATCGCGCCCGGTGTGACGAGGGGCTTCGGACCGACCTTGTCGTAGAGGCGCCCGATACGGGGGCCGAGCAGACCCATCATGAGCCCACCGGGCATCATGACGAGGCCCGCCTCGAGCACGCTGAGGCCGCGGGTGGCCTGCAGCCACAGGGGCAGCAGGATCATCGTGCCCATCATCGCGAGCATCGCGATGCACATGACGGCGACCGCGATGCCGAAGCCGGGCGAGGCGAGGGCACGCAGGTCCATGAGGGGCGCGCCGCCGTTACGGGCCAGGCGCAGCTGACGCCACACGAGCACGGCGATGCATGCGGCGCCGACGATGACGGCCACCCAGGGGTCGACGACGGGCTCGGCGCCCGGCGTGTGCCCGCCGAACTGGCTCATGCCGTAGATGAGGCCGCCGAAGCCGACCGCTGCGAACGGGATCGAGATGAAGTCGAGCGTTCCGCCCGCCTGCGATCCACTGCGCGGCATGAGGCGGAAACCGATGACGCCGCACACGACGGCGAGCGGCAGCACGAGGAGGAACAGCCAACGCCACGAGGCGAACTGGAGGATGAGCCCCGACGTCGTCGGGCCCAGGGCCGGTGCCACCGAGATGGCGAGCGAGACGTTGCCCATCGTGCGGCCGCGCTCGGCGAGCGGCACGATCGTCATGACCGTCGTCATGAGCAGCGGCATCATGATGGCCGTACCCGTCGCCTGCACGATGCGCCCGACGAGGATGACCCCGAAGTTCGGCGCAATCGCGGCGAGCAACGTGCCCAGCGCGAACGAGATCATGGCCGCGGCGAACACGGCGCGGCGTTCGAAGCGCTGCAGCATCCAGCCGGTCGTCGGGATGACGACGGCCATCGTCAGCATGAACGCCGTCGAGAGCCACTGTGCGGCGTGGGCCGTGACGTGGAGCGACGACATGAGCTGCGGAATCGCGTTGACCATGATTGTCTCGTTGAGGATGACGATGAACGTGGCCACGGTGAGGATGCGCAGCACGAGCTTGTAGTCACCCACCGGCTCGGGGGCGCCGGGCGCGCTCACCGCGTCGCTCTCGGCCGCGTGCTCGGAGAACTCGTCGCTGGTGGCGGCCGGCGGCACGGGGGTGGGGATCTCGTCGGCTGCGGTTGCCGATGACGAGGGGGTTTCGGGCATGCGGGTGCTCCGGCATCGTGGAGGGTGGATTCCGGCGAAGGTGACGAGCGTCGAGGTCCGGAGAAAAGTCGGGCTTCATACTCTACGGTGAAGCGCGCTGACACAGCGAACGATTTTCGCGCCGTGACGTGTGGTCTTCGTCGCGCTCCCCACGAAACGGTTCCCTCACCGGACGGCTCGACGCCGCCCGTCGTCGACCCGGCAGACTGGGCGCAGTCGAAGGGACGAGGTGTGAGCACCGACCGCATGACGTGGGCCAGCCGGGGACGGCGAAAGCCGGTCTACCGCCACCCCGACAAGATCGAGCGCAGCGGACGCCATCTGGGGCGTGCGTGGGTGGAGAACGTCTTCTTCGTCCTCGTCATGCTGCTGTCGTTCGGCTTCGCCGTCCTGCTCCTGCTCGAGGTGCGCTGGTCGTGGTCGCTGCTGCTGTTCCTCGTCCTGTTCTGGGTCGTCATGGCTTACCTCGCGCTGCCGCGACTGCAGCGCGTGCTCACGTCGATCTACGTTCCCGACTACTTCATCGGCCGCAGCCGCACGAGCGACGGCCTGCTCGGCGATCCGCTCAACCTCGCCGTCATGGGCAGCGAGGAGCAGATCCACGAGGCGATGACGCGTGCGGGTTGGACGCGCGCCGACCCCGTCACGCTCGCCTCGAGCGCCCGGATCGTGTACTCCTCGCTCGCCCGACGCAGCTATGCCGCGGCGCCCGTGAGCCCGCTCGTCCTGTTCAACAAGACGCAGGCTTTCGCCTACCAGCAGGAGGTCGAGGGCAACCCGTCGCAGCGCCACCACGTGCGGTTCTGGCCGACGCCGGAGGGATGGCTGCTGCCCGGCGGCACGCGCGTCGACTGGTTGGCTTCGGGTACGTACGACCGCGCGGTCGGCCTGTCGCTGTTCACGCTTCAGGTGACGCACAAGATCGACCGCAACATCGACGTCGAGCGCGACTACGTCATCGGCACGGTGCTCCACGCCGTCGAGGAAGCCGACGTCCACGTCATCGAGAACTTCTCCACGGGGTACCACTCGCGCAACGGCGGCGGCGACGCCGTTCAGACCGACGGCAACCTGCCGACCCTGCACCTCGAGAAGGTGGAGGTGGCGCCCGAAGCCGGGGGATCGGCGGATGCGGTGTCGTCCGGCGCCACGAGGGTGCAGACATCCACTCCAGGCGACCGAACTCTCGAGGCGACCAACAGCGACAGCGCTCGCGACGTGCTGACGGAGGTCGGTCGACGGCCCATCCCGGTCGTCGCGGCCTTCGTCCTGACGGTGGCATCGGCGCTCCTGGCCATGGTCGGGTTGTTGTGGCGCGACCACGAGGCGCTCGGTGACAGCGGCCCGGACGTCATCAACGGGGTGCCCGTTGGTGTTTCCGAGACGCCAGCGCTGTGGATCAGCGTGCTCGCCTACGCGCCCATCCTCTGGCTCGCGTGGCGCACGTTCCGCGGCGGCCTGTGGGCGCGGCTGACGATGATCGCGCTCGTCACCGTCAGCCAGGCCTGGCAGATGTGGCAGTACCTCCAAGGCGGCCGCCCGACGATGACGGCGCTGCTGGCCCTCAGCATCGACCTGCTCATCGTGTTCGCGCTGACGAGCCTGTCGGCCCGTGAGTGGGTCGAACACCGGCGCTCCGAGACCGAGGGCGCGGACGTCGACTGACGGCGCTCGCCGCGTCACGACGTCGTGGCGGCCTCAGTCCGTCGCAGCGGGGTAGGTGGCGCGTCCGTTCTTGACCACGGCACCCGGCGTCAGCGTGGCGGGCTTCGGCTCGCCCGGCCCCATGATGTGGCGGACGGTCTCTCCGGCGGCCAAGAGCTGGTCGGCGATGAGGCGACGGTGGCAGCGCCACCACACCGCCTCGGAGCACAACATCGCGGGAACCTCGGCGTCGAGTGAACGCAGTTGCGCGAGGCCCTCGGCGAACTCGTCGCTGAGTGTGAAGTCTGCGTAGTTGTGGAAGCTGCGGTTCTGCCAGAGGGCGTTGACCTCGTCGGGCACGTCCGGCTGTTTGGGCCTGCGGCCGGTGAGCGCAGTGAGGTGGACGTAGCAGATGGCGCGCTCCTGCAGGCTGGCCGTCAGTGCGTCCTGGTCGAACCACGGATACTTGCGCGAACCGGGTAGGCGGCGCACGTCGACGACGACATCGACGCGGGCTGCCTCGAGCAGTTCGAGGAACTCCGCGATGCTGCGGTCGGAGTGGCCGATCGTCAGGAACTCGACCGGTGAGTCAGTCATCCTTGACGAGACTCAAGGCCGATTCCTTGTGCGCGGCGACGTGATCCGTCTTGTCACTCTTGATCTCGTACTGCGGCTCGTCCTGCGACGCGTGGCGGGTGCGGCCCTTGTACTCGAAGTCGGACGTGTGGACCGTGGTGATCGTGCCGGAGACGTGGCCGGCCTCGGAGTTCCAGGTGACGTGGTCACCCTTGCTGAATCGCGTGCTCATGACGTACCTCCTGCCTCGACGATAGCGCTGCGAGTTCCCACCCCCGGGGAGGCTGGAACGTGAGGGCAAAGGTGTCTACATTCGAGGCATGAGCGACAACGAGAACGAGACCTTCAAGCCCGAAGTCGACCAGCAGGACGGCGGCCCCGGCGCCCAGACCGGCGGCGACGGCGGTGAGTACAACGACACGGCCAGCGGCGGCCAGTCCGACGCCGGCAGCGAGGACGAGGGCCAGCACGGCGACGCCGACAACGCCTGATTCACCGCACGAGGGGCCACCGAGCAACGCGCTCGGTGGCCCCTCGTACCTCGGTGGGATGCGCAGGCAGCGAGAAGGCTGGTTGCGCGACTCACCGGGCCGAAGGTCCCTAAGCCTTCGGGGTGGCTGCGCCTAGCGTGGGAAGTGATCCTTCGAAGAAAGGCAGTCGCCATGTCAGAGCAGGAGCTTCGCCCCATCGTCGTCGGATTCGACGGCTCCGAGCCCTCCCACCGCGCCCTCGCGTGGGCCACGCGGCAGGGGCAGGTCACCGGCGCGCCGGTCGAGGTGTTGACGACGTGGCAGTGGCCGACCAACTACGGCTACGCGATGGCCTTCGAAACCACGTACCGCCCGGACGACGTGGCCCGCGAAATGGTGGAGGAGGTCGTGCGCAAGGCTGCGTCGGAGCACCGTGACGTGACGTTCTTCGCGCACATCGTCGAGGGCGAGCCGCGCAACGTTCTCGTCGACCGTTCCTCCGAGGCCGAGATGCTCGTGCTCGGATGCCGCGGCCACGGTGAACTCACCGGCATGCTGCTGGGCTCCGTGAGCGGCTACTGCGTCACGCACGCCCACTGCCCGGTGCTCGTCGTCCGCGACTGAGACCCTGGCCCCGACGACCGTCGGCCCCTGATCCGGTGGTCCGCCTCTTCCTGGGGGAGAGGCGGGCCACCGATGTTGAGCGCTGAGTGCGGCATCCGTGCCGCGTTCACCGCTCAACATCGCAGGCTCAGGCGGCGGCCTCGGCGCGCTCGCGCTTGCGGTCGTACATGCAGAACGCGGTGGCCACGACGATGAGCACCATGATGAGGCCCATCGAGATGCGGAACGACGTGGGCCACGCCGTGCCACCCTCCGTCAGCGTGAACAGCACGCCGGGGATGAGCGCCGTGCCGACGGCCGTGCCGACGCGCTGACCGAGCGACAGCACACCGCCCGCGACGCCGCCGAACTTGGGGTCGACGGCATTGAGCGTCAGCGTCTGGTTGGGGGCGATCGTCATGCCCTGGCTGACGCCGATGAGCGTCAGCGGCACCGCGAATGCCCAGTACGGCAGGGAACCGGACTCGACGGGCCCCGCCACGAGAACGACGCCGAGCACCGCAATGAACGCGACGACGAAGCCCGCGATGACGAGGCGACGCCCGAGCGTCATGACGTAGCGCCCGGCGATCTGCGAGGAGACAGCGGCGCCCACGGACGAGGGCAGCCCGACGATCGACGACTCGAACGCCGAGTGGTGCAGGTGCATCTGCAGGTAGAGCGGGATGAGGATCCAGATGCTCGTCATGCCCATGAAGAACGCCGTGACGATGAGGATGCCGTTGCGGAACGACTCGGCACGGAAGATGTCGAGGTCGACCATCGGCGGGCGTCCACGGCCCTTGTACCGCTTCTCCCAGACGACGAACGCCGCCACGAGCGCGAGGCCCACCGGCAGGAGCGCCCAGACGGCAGCCCCGGCACCGCGCTCCATGAACGGCAGCATGATGACGAGCACCGCGACGGCGAGCAGCACGGTGCCGACAGGGTCGAGGTCGAGCTTCTGATCGGGTCGACGACGGTCGTTGGGCACCCAGCGCAGGCCGAGGAGGAGCGACGCGAGGCCGAGCGGCACGTTGATGAAGAACATCCAGCGCCAGCCGGCGTCGTTGCCGAGGATCTGGATGAGCAGACCACCGATGACCGGTCCGACGGCGGTGGCGACAGCGACCGTCGTCGCCATGAGAGCGAACGCCTTCGCGCGCTCCTGGCCGCGGAAGTGCTGCTGGATGAGCCCGATGGCCTGCGGGTTGACGAGGCCCGAACCGAGGCCCTGTACGACACGGGCGATGTTGAGGACGACGATGTCCTGCGCCAGGCCGGCCATGAGCGAGCCGAGCGTGAACAGTGCGATGCCGACGAGGAGCATGCGGCGCCGGCCGATGACGTCGCCGGCGCGGCCCGACGGCACGAGGAGGACGCCGAAGGCCAGTGCGTAACCGGAGATGACCCACTGCAGGCCACCCGAACTCGCGCCGGTGGACTCGCCGATCGCCGGGAGCGCGACGTTGATGACCGAGATGGCGACGAGCGCCATGAAGAGGGGGATGAGGAGCACCGTCAGGAGCCGACGGGGCCTGACCTCGGGGGTTTGTTCGGTCGTCCGTTCGGTGCTCACCGAACGACTGTACGCCCGCCCTCGCGCCGGTCTCTAGCAGACGTGGGCACGATCACTTTTCCGCGTGGTTCCGGGGGTTCCGGGCCACTTCAGGGATGAGATTCGCCCCGGCACACGACCGACCGCGAAGGGCGGATCGCGCACCGGGGCGAATCGAAGGGAGGCCGTCAGACGGCCGCGCGCACGACCTCCGTGATCGTCGTCGGTGCGTGACCCATGAGCTCCTCGAGGGCGTTCGAGTCGGTGTGCATCTCACCGGCGGCGATCGAACGGTCCACGCGTGCCTGGATGTTCGGCCACGTGGCGTCTTGGCCGTCGCTCGTCATGGTGGCGACGAGTTCGTCGGCGCTGACGACGCGGTGCACCACCGTCGTACCCGTGGCCTCGGTGATGGCCTCCGCCAGCTCGGTGAGCGTGAAGGCAGGGCCGCCCAGTTCGAACGTGCGCGACTCGGCGCCCGCGGAGCGCAGGGCGCCCACAGCGGCAGCGGCGAAGTCTGCGCGTGCCGCAGCGGAGATCGGGGCGTCGTCCGTGGCGCTGAGGATCTCGCCGGTGGCGAGGTACTGCGGCAGCTGCGTCGTGTAGTTCTCCGAGTACCAGGCGTTGCGTAGGACGGTGTGCGCGACGCCGCTGGCGGTAAGCACCTTCTCCGTCGCGATGTGCTCGTCGACGAGGGGGTTGCTCGAGGCGTCCGCGTTGAGGATCGAGGTGTAGACGATGTGAGCGACGCCGGCGTCCCTGGCCGCTTCGATGACGTTGGTGTGCTGCTCGACGCGCGCGCCGACGGCGTCGCCGGAGATGAGCAGAAGCCGCTCGACACCCTCGAGCGCCGTGCGCAGCGCGGCCGGGTCGGCGTAGTCGGCCTCGCGGACGGTGACGCCCTGCTCGGCGAGGCTCGCAGCCTTGGCGGGGTTACGGACGACGGCGACAACCTCGTCCGGTGCGGTGCCGCTCTCGAGGAGGTCGGCGACGACGAGGCGGCCGAGCGCTCCGGTGGCGCCGGTAATGGCGAGGGTGGTCATGGCAGGTCCTTTCCAGGGGCGGATGCTGTACATGCAACAGCGCCCCCACGCGGATGCTTCCGAGGCGCCGCCCGAGGACCAGCAGGTGGACGCGTCAGGGCTGCCGAACCGCGCGTACGACGGCGTCGACCCCGCCCATCTGGTCGTCGCGGCGGCGGTTCTCCAGGGTGACGATCTCCCACTCGTCGCCTTGTAGCGCGGCGCCCGCCTCGTCGATGCTCACCTGGTGCTGCCCTGCGGCACGGGTGGGTTCGCCCGTGGCCGGATCGACGCTCTGGTGGCCGACCATGAAGAGCGTCCCGCCGGGTGCGACGCCGCTGGCGAGGCGCGTGATCATCTCGGCCATGTCGCCCGCGCAGTGAACGTAGAGGCACAGGACGACGTCGTGCGCGCGAGGCTCCGGCGCCCACACGCCGAGGTCGCCCTCGACCCAGGTGATGCGCTCGGCGACGTCGGCCCCGGCCTGTGCTGCGTTGCGTTGCCCGAAGTCCAGCGCAGCGGGCGAGAAGTCGACGGCGGTGACGTTCCAGCCGTGCGCGGCGAGCCACAGGGCTTCCGCGCCGTGGCCGGCGCTGGCGTCGAGAACGGACGGTTCGCTGTCAGGGCGACGTGTGGTGAACAGCTCCTCGAGCTCACCCGTGACGTACGGGTTCGGCGCTTTCGTGGCAAGCATGTCGGCGTGCGACGCCATGACCTGCTGCCAGCGCTGCTCCCAGCCGTCGCGGTCGAACGAGGGGGTGTTCATCGCGCGATCAGACGTGGCCGCTGAGCTGCGCCATGCGTGCTTCGAGCGTGGCGAGCAGCGAGTCGAGCTCCTTGGAGTTCTCGGCGCTCACGGGCAGCACGTCGATGGAGATCTTCGCGCCGCCTGCGAGGGCGCGCAGTTCGTCGAGCTTCGCGGCGAAGGGCGAACCGCTGCCGGGAGAGTAGTAGCGCACCGCCTCCTCCAGCCGGTCAGGGTAGAGATCGGCCTTCATCACGGCGATGACGACCCACACGGGGCGCTCGCGACGCACCGCCATGGCGGCGATGCGGTGCGCGGTGATCGTCCAGTCCTCGAGCTCGGCCGCGAGCTGCTCCTCGACGCTCCGCTCCGGCGCACTACCGCTGACGCCGCCGCTGCGTCGGGGCGTGGCGTGGCCGTAGGCGACGACGTGGATGACCCCGTCGACGGGTGCCTCGTAGAAGACCTCGTCGAGGGCCGTCAGGCGCGTCGCCGCGTTGTCACCCGGCACCACGCGGAAGCGGAAACCCTTGAGTCGCGCGGATTTGGACGTACGGCGCTCCATCGTCGCCGACCCGTTCTCGGTGACGGCCTCCGGCGTCGTGCGTCGAGCAAGCCGGTCGACGAGACGTGTCTTGCCGACACCCGTCATGCCGGTGACGGCGACGGTCGGATAACGGCGGTGCAGCAGGGTCGACAACTTCTCCGGTGCCGTGGACACCGCGGTGAGAGCGCTTCCGGCGATGCTCGTGCCGATGGCGGCCTTGCCGGAGCCGCTCACGGCCTTTCCGATGGTATTCACGTTCTACCTCGCGTGACGTCGATGTACATCGGGGTCAACCTTACGGACGTCACCTGCGTACTCGTGCACGTCAGCGCGGCCACCGCGACAGCAGGGGACGAAACTCCCTCCAAGGGGTGGGGGTGCGAAGGGTCGTGCCGGTTAACGTGGGGGCATGACACGCGATGACATTCACGAAGCAGCCGAGAACGACGAGCCCAAGGGCGAGAAGCCGGGCTCCGGTGCCGAGCGTTCCGAGGGCGGGAGCGGGCTGAGCGGTTCCGACGCCGGCGCCGACGCCGTGCCCGAGAACACGACGGGTGGCACGAGCCCGCGTACGCCCAACCAGAGCGACTCGCCGAAGACCGCGAACTGAGCGCGCCGACCGGCGGGTAATGGCGTCGCGGCGCGCTTCCAGGGGTGAAATCCGTTGGGGGGTACCGGTTGTCGGAGGGCGTTGCTAGTGTCGCGAACATGACCGACATGAATGCACAGCAGCCGCCCACCGACCCCGACAGTGCCGCGGCGCAGGACGCTGGCGCCGCGCGTGAGCCGTCCGGCGCCCAGGGTGGCGCAGAGACGATCGGCGCCACGCCGAACAGCGACGCGGGCCGCAACGACGCGCTTCAGCGTGACCCGCAGGAGTGGGCCACGGGTGACGAGCCCATGACCGAGGCGCAGAAGTCGTACCTCGACACGCTGGCCAAGGAATCCGGCGAGCAGCTTCCGGCCGACCTCACGAAGGCCGAGGCGAGCGAGCACATCGATCGCCTGCAGGGTAAGAGCAACCGCGTCGACTGAGGTCGGCTCACTCCTCTCGCCGGGGCGGGTTCGTCATCGCCTCGGCGAGCTCGTCGTGCGCGTGCCCCTCTGACTCGCGCACGACGCCGTCCCGCGCGCCGAGCCGATCGGCGTCGGTGCGGTGCGAGCCCACCTTGAAACGGCCCTCGAAGCGTTCGATCGGCAGCGAGATGCCGACGATCTTCCCCAGCATCTCGTCGATGTAGTCGCCCGGCGCCTGGCCCATCCGCCACGGCTCTTCGCGCCCAGCCTCCATGACGCCGGTGAGTCGGGCAACGACGCCGCGCACCCACTTCGGGTCGTCGTGGACGACGAGTGTGCCCCACGCGTGGGCGACGAGATAGTTCCACGTCGGCACGACGCGGTGATGCTCCGCCTTGCTCGGGTACCAGGTCGGTGAGATGTAGTGCTCGCCGCCGCCGAACGTCGCGAGGCTCGTACCGACGTGGTGGCCGTCCTCCCACAGCGGATTCGCGCGAGCAACGTGGCCGATGAGCGTCTTGCCGCTCGGCGCATCGGCGTCGTCGACCACGAGCAGTGGCACGAGGTCAGCCTGCGGCGTCATGCCGTCGTGGGTGACGCGGGTGGCGATGGGATGCTTCGCGACGAAGTCCGCGAGGACGGCGACGTCGTCGACCCGGTCGTGGTCGGGGTTGTAGCCCATGCGTCGACTCCTGTGCTGACGTGCGATGTTGCGAGTTCCGGACGTGACGACGGCCCGCGCGGGCGGCCGATCGGGCCGGTGAGGCCTCAGTGTCGCACTGTGTCGGGCGGATTGGCGGGCGGCCTCGCGGCACCGGTGTCGGTGGCTGCCGCTAGCGTGAGCGCATGTCGAACACCCGTCACCTCAGCGTCGTCATCGCCCGTGAGCCGGAGGCCGTCTACGCCTTCGCCCGCGTGTCGAGAACCTGCCGCGCTGGGCGGCGGGCCTCGCGACCGCCGAGGTGCACCCGGGTGATCGCGACGGCGAACTCGTCGCCGAATCTCCCATGGGCACAGTGACGTTCGCGTCCGCCCCCGACAATCCGTTCGGGGTGCTCGACCACGACGTCACACTGCCGGACGGCGCCGTCGTCCACAATCCGCTGCGCGTCCTCGCTCACCCGGACGGCGCGGAGGTCGGGTTCACGCTGCGGCGCCTCGCGATGAACGACGAGGAATTTACCGCGACACCGCGATGGTCGAGGCAGACCTCGAGCGGCTCAAGGGGTTGCTCGAAGCGCCCTGATCCGCCGCCGCTCGACGGCCCTGAGCCGCGGATTGCCGCGCGAATTTCCGCCGCTGGGCGGAGGCGCACCCTGAGTCTCGGCGCTAGCGTCGAGACATGAGCAAGAAGTCAGCGTTCGACGTCGGCCCGTCGCCGGAGGAGGTTTGTCGCGTCGCGCAGGAAGCACGAGACCTCCCGCGGGAACAGCTCGAACGGGGCGTGCTGGGATGTCTCGGGCTCGTCGTCGCGGTGTGGGCCGTGACGGTGGCGGTGGTCGCGACGAAGCTGCCGGAGCGGGTTCCGACGCACTGGTCGGGTGAGACGCCCGACGGGTGGTCGAGCCGCACGGGCGCCATCGCCCTGTTCGTTCTCACGCCCATTGCCATCTCGGCTCTGCTGGTGCTCGTCAGCGGGCTGGTGATGCGCTGGCCCCAGAGCATCAACGCGCCGCAGAAGGAGGAGTGGCTGCGCACACCGCAACGGTTGCGCACGCTCGAGCGGCTGATGCGGGAGGACATGGTGCTTCTGTCGGCGCTCATCTTCGCGCTCTTCGCCCTCATCACCGCGACGACGGGCTGGGCCGCACATCAACCCGGTGGCGCCATGCCCGGCTGGCTCATCGGCGGGGTGCTCCTCCTGTTCGTGGTGGGCATGCTCACCTTCCTCGTCACCCGGATGCTGGGCAGTCGCTACACGCCGACCGACACCGTCGACTGAGCACATGCTTCGCCCCAATCGCCCCGAGTGTCGGCGCGGCAGGGCACAGTGGGGGCATGGCTGAGATGTGGAGAGACGACGAACTCGTCGTGGGCGAGTTCACCTTCGACGCGCTGCGCTGCGGCCCGAGCGACGGCGAGACGATCCTTCTGCTGCACGGCTGGCCCGAGTCGAACGCCCAGTGGCGCGACGTGGGCCCGATTCTCGCCGAGGCGGGCTACGACGTCGTCGCCCCGAACCTGCGCGGCTACGCGCCCGGTGCGCGCCCCGCGGGCGTCGAGGCGTACGGCGCGGAGCAGCTCAGCGGAGACGTCGTCGGCATGATCGAGGCGCTCGGCACGGAGCGCGTGCACCTGGTCGGCCACGACTGGGGCGGCATCATCGGGTGGTTCGTCGCCGGCGGACACCCGGAGCTCCTCACGACGTACACCGCCGTCAGCACCCCGCACCCGCAGGCCGTCGTGCGCGCCACGATGGCAGACCCCGAGCAGCACGAGAAGCTGCAGTACATCAACCTCCTACGTCAGGAGGGGGTGGCCGAGGAGAAGCTCGCGGCCGACGACTGGGCGTACCTGCGCCGGATGATCGGCAACCTCGGCGGCGCGCGCCTCGACGAGCATCTGCGTCTGCTCGGCCAGCCCGGCGCCCTCACCGCCGTCCTCAACTACTACCGCGCCTACCGCCCCGAGACGGGCCTCGCGCTTGGCCCCGTCACCGTGCCGACGACGTACGTCTGGGGCAACACCGACGTGGCCTTCGGGCGCCGCGCCGCCGAGGGCACGGCCGACTTCGTCAACGCGCCGTACACCTTCGTCGAACTCGACGAGGGGCACTGGATCAGCGATTTGCAGCCGGAGCCGTTGGCCGACGCGATTCTCGCCCGGGTGCGCGGCTGATCAGCGCGGCAGCATCATGCCGAGCGAGTGCGGGGCCGTCTCGACGAAGCCGAGCTTCGCGTAGAGCGGGCGCCCCGGCTCGTCGGCCATGAGCGTGACGTAGGGGCGTGGCGGCGCGTCCTCGCGGATCTTCGCGATCAGCGTCTCGAGCACCGCCTGCCCGAGGCCCTTCTTCTGGTGCTCGGGCAGCGTCGCCATGTCGGCGATGTGGAAGTACCAGCCGCCGTCGCCGATCACGCGTCCCATCGCGACGACCTCGCCGCTCGCGCGATGACGCACGTGCACCCACGCCCACGAGTTCACGAGTGCCGGTTCGCCCTGGGCCTCGGTGACGGGTGACAGGCCCGAATCGGCGCGCAGCCGAAGGTAATCCGCGAGTGGCGGAGGCGAGAGCGTGAGGTCGTAGTCGGGGTGCACGGTGGCTCCTCTCGTGTCAGTGGGTTCGTCGTGGGTGAACAGTGGCCGTCAGAACAGGCTCTGCTGGCTCATCGTCTCCGGGGAGCGCACGTCCGCCGGGGCGATGCGTCGCCCGCGCAGCGCGTCGAGGTCGACGACGAGTGGGGCGTCGTCGTCATTGACGGTGACGAGCGCGACACCGCCGACAACAGCGGTCGGGGTGAGGCAGTGTTCGCCGCGGCTGAGGGGGTGCGGGTACGTGCCGAACACACTGTCACCGGTGAAGAACCCCGCGTGCTGCGCTGGTGGGTCCCACGGGTCGAGCGCGAGTTCGAGGCCACTGGCTTGGAGGAACGCGCGGGCGTGTTCGACCGCGTCGGCGTGGGCGACGTCGAGGCGCTCGCGGGAGAGCGGTTTCGTGAGGGAGCCGGCCTTGCTGCTCTTGTGTTTCGTCTGCGGGATGCCGGTCTCGGCCGTCACCGCGTCCTCGTGCACGCGGACGGCGGTGCCGTCGGCTGCTCGGGCAATGTAGGTGGCACGCACGGCGCCCTGCTCGTCGAGGCGTGTCCTCCCGCGCGACGCCGACGCGGTGCCGACCTTGCTCGCGCCGTCCGCGAATGTCGCGATGTAGAGCCAATGCGGCCGCGCGAGATAGCCCGTCAGCGACTCGGGCACGTAGCCGCCGCGGTGCACGTGATGCATGAAGCGCGAGTCGTCGCGCTGGGCACACTGCTTGCACTGCACTCCGACGGTGACGGTGCGCCGCCCGTCGCAGGGCACGTGACGGGCGTCGCCGGGGCGGGCTGCGTCGAAGCGGCCGGTGCAGAAGCGGACGTCGGGCTGGACGCGGAACGCCATGCGGCGGTTCATGATCGGCGCGCGGAGCCGTTCGCCGTGGTCGGTCAGGACGACGAGGTGCGGCTCACCGCCCGCCCACGAGGTGGTCTGCACGAGAGCAGGGGCGTCGGAGCGCCAGAAGTCGTCGTGCATGGTGCCCAGCAAACCACGGTGGCGGTCGGGTCGAGTTGGCCGGTCGTCGCGGCTGACGCAGTTCGGCGCGCCTGATGCGTTGTGAGCGGGTTCAGAGTGCGTCACGTGCACCGAAGTGCATCAGCTGCCCGCGCGTTCGGCGGAACACGTGCGGCTCGTTCCCTGTTGTCTCCTGCGAACGACGACCCCGAACAAGGAGTTCGACATGTCGAAGATTCTCTTCGTCGTCAGCGCAGCCACGAACTGGACGCTCGCGGACGGCACGCAGCACCCCACCGGATTCTGGGCCGAGGAGCTGCTCGCCCCGTACCGCCTCTTCACCGAGGCCGGTGACACCGTCGAGTTCGCGACGCCCGGCGGCGTCGCACCCGTCGCGGACGAGGCGAGCCTCGCCCCCGAGATGAACGACGGCAACGACGTGCGGCCCGAGCTCGACGCCATCGACGCGCTCAAGCAGCCGCTCAACCTGTCCGACGTCGCACTCGACGACTACGACGCCGTCTTCTACCCCGGCGGTCACGGCCCGATGGAGGACCTCGCGGTCGACGCCACGTCCGGCAAGCTCATCGCCGACACCCTCGCAGCGGGCAAGCCCGTCGCCATCGTCTGCCACGGCCCGGCGGCGCTGCTGCCCGCGCGGGACGAGAACGGCGACCCGGTCGTCAAGGGCCGCAAGCTCACCGCCTTATCCAACGAGGAGGAGCGTGCAGGAGGCAACGCCGACAACGCCAAGTGGCTGCTCGAAGACCGCCTCCGTGAGGATGGCGCCGAACTCTCCGTCGGTGAAGCGTGGCAGCCCAACGTCGTTGTCGACGGCGACCTGCTCACCGGCCAGAACCCGGCCTCCAGCAAGCCCCTCGCCGAGGAGCTCAAGAAGCGCCTGGGCTGACGCGTCGCCGTGCCCGAGCGCCTCAGGGCGTTGGGTCGATCTCGGTGCGGTTGGGCAGGGTGTGCGACTACCCAACCGCACCGAACTCTGCCCAAGGCAGGCTCCGCACCCGAGGCGCGTGGAGTCACGTTGTCGGTGGCCGGTGTCATGCTCGATTCATGAAGACTCCGGAGGGCGGGCACACCACCAACTACGCCGACACTCTCATCACGGTCGCGCCAGGCACCCGCGCCGTGGCGGGCTCGCCGCCGCCCACCGGCAAGGGCAGCGTGGCCGAGCGTCAGTTCGCGCTGCTCCATGGGCATGACGACGAACTGACGAGCGACGACGTTCTGTTCACCGTGAGCGCCGATCGCAGCGGTGTCCCGGACGGCGAGCGTCACGCCGCACGCGAGGCCTTCTTCTCCACGGGCCAACCGTGCCTGCGCACGTCACCGCTTGCGAAGACGTACGGGTGGGGTTTCCGCTTCGACGCCGACAGCCGCGTCGCGCTCGTGGGCCGTCGACTCGCCCCGTTACGCCGAACTCGTCGAGGACGACGCCGTGACCAAGCACCCGGCCATGAAGTCGCGTCGTTGAGCGAATTTCGAGCGCTCTCTGAAGCACCTCAGAGCCTCGAGGGGTGAGGAACCCCACCCCTTCCGTCTTGGGTGAACCGCACATCGGTGACAAGGTGGAAAGGCGAATCCGTTGCGGCAGCGCTTTCTTCGCCTTGCCTACGGGCCCGCTGTGGGGGCTGCCGTGACCTGTTGACGACAAGGAGGTCACATGGCGAACTCATCTGACGCTCCGCCAGAGAGCGAAGCATCACAGGGCGCGTCCGCGTTCGACGAACACGCGTCCACTTACTCGTCCACCCTGCAGAGTTCCTTCCCCGAACTCGACGTCGAGGTGCGCGACTCGGCCAAGCCGATCGCCCCGCACCTGCAGATCGCGGAGGAGGACGACGACGAGACCATCACCGAGAAGCTGAAGCTCCAGGGAGTTCGCCTCGGCAAGGGAATGGTTTCCCCGCGGGTCTTCTGGCCGGCGCTCATCGTCATCCTCGCGGTCGCCGTGGTCGGCATCGCCGCCCCGGAATCGACGAGTGACGTCCTCGTCGACATGCAGTCGTGGATCGTCACCAACTTCGGTTGGTACTACATGCTTGCGATCGGCTTCTTCATCGCCTTCACGGCGTTCGTGGGCTTCAGCAAGTACGGCACCATCCGTCTCGGCCGCGACGGGGAAGACCCTGAGTTCGGGCTCCTGTCGTGGTTTGCGATGCTCTTCGCCGCCGGCATGGGCATCGGCCTCGTCTTCTACGGCGTCGGCGAACCGCTCACCTACGCGACGAGCGACCCGAAGCCGGGCTGGGAGGGCAGCGAGACGGAGAAGGCGCAACTCGCCATGGCGCAGACCTTCCTCCACTGGGGTCTGCACCCGTGGGCGGTCTACGCCGTCATCGGTCTCGCGCTCGCGTACGCCATCCACCGCCGTGGTCGTCCGATCTCGATCCGCTGGGCACTCGAGCCCCTCTTCGGCGATCGGGTCAAGGGCTGGCTCGGCGACCTCGTCGACGTCCTCGCCATCTTCGGCACCGTCTTCGGTGTCGCCACGTCGCTCGGTCTCGGCGTGCAGCAGATCGCGTCGGGCATGAAGTCGATCGGCATCGTCGACAACACCGACAACGTCGTGCTCGTGACGCTCATCGTCGTCATCACGTTCCTGTCGACGCTCTCGTGCGTCTCGGGTCTCGGCAAGGGCATCAAGTACCTGTCGAACATCAACCTGAGCTTCGCGGGCCTGCTGCTCATCTCCATCCTGCTGCTCGGCCCGACGCTGTTCCTCTTCCAGAACTTCGTCGAGTCGCTCGGCGTCTACCTCGCCAACGTGCTGAACATGACGTTCGACGTCGGTGCTTACACGGGTGAGAAGGGCGCCACCTGGAACGCGAGCTGGACGATCTTCTACTGGGGCTGGTGGATCTCGTGGGCACCCTTCGTCGGTGTCTTCATCGCGCGCATCTCGCGCGGTCGCACGATCCGCGAGTTCATCGCGGGCACGCTGTTCGTGCCGACGATCGTCGGGTTCCTGTGGTTCTCCGTGCTCGGTGGCACGGGCCTCGACCGTGAGCTCTTCGGCAAGGGCGGTCTCGTCGACCCGAAGGAGGGCGTGGACGCCTCGACGGTGCTGTTCACCGTGCTCGAGGACCTGCCGCTCGGTTCGGTGCTGTCGATCCTCGCCATCGCACTGGTGGCGGTCTTCTTCATCACCTCCTCCGACTCGGGTTCGCTCGTCGTCGACATGCTGGCCTCCGGCGGTCACCCCAACCCGCCGACCTGGTCGCGTGTGCTGTGGGCTGTGCTCGAGGGTGCGCTCGCCATCGGTCTGCTCCTCGCGGGCGGTCTGAGCGGGCTGCAGTCCGCGGCGATCGCCACGGCGCTGCCGTTCAGCGCGGTGCTCATCCTCATGTGCTTCGCCACGCTGCGAGCGCTGCGTGCGGATTTGGCGCTGCGCCGTCGTGACGAGACGGCCGAACGCATCCGAGCGCTGCAGCAGGAGTTCCAGGAGAGCTTCGACCAGCACTTCGGCCGCCACGTCGAGCCGCGCATCGACTACCGCATCTCGCGGACGACGTCACCGCGCGGCGGCGGACGCGGCGTCCCGACGTCGCCTCCTCCCGAGGCCGACTGACGCTGCGGCACGCGAACGGCGGGCCACCCTCACGAGGGGTGGCCCGCCGTTCGTTGTGGGCGGCCGGATCGAACCCGCGTCAGCGCAGGCCGCGCGGGAGCTGTTCGAGCATGCGCAGCCACAGCTCCGACGCCGTCGGGTAGCTCGGCACGGCGTGACGCAGCACGCTGACAGGCACCTCGCCGACGATGGCGATCGTCGCGGCGTGGAGCAGTTCAGCCGCGTCCGGGCCGACGAACGTGGCGCCCATGACGACGCCGCGACGGCGGTCGACGACGATCTTCGCGCGCCCGTCGGCATCGTCACGCAGCAGCGACGTTCCGGCGGCGGTGCCGAAGCCCACCTCGGAGGTGACGACGGCGTCGTCGCCCAGCGCGGAGCGCGCCTCGGCCTCGCTCTGGCCGACGGAGGCGACCTGTGGGTCGGTGAAGACCACCTGCGGCACCGGCACGTTCGCGGGAGCGGGAGCCTCGTCGGCACCCGCGAGCTTCGAGCCGAGCACGCGCGCCTCGTACTTGCCCATGTGGGTGAGCGGGGCGCCGGGGCCGGCGTCGCCGACGGCGTGCAGCCACTCGGGCAAGGTGCCGCCTCGCACGTCGTCGGCGGACAGACCGAGCGCGTCGAGGCCGACGTCGGCGAGGTTGGGGCGGCGTCCGGTCGCGACGAGAACCTCGTCAGCGGTGAACGTGCCCGACGCGGACGTCGTCACCGTCACCTCGCCGCCGTGGATGCGCCCCAGGCCCGTGTCGTCCGCGTGCTCACGAACGGCGGACGTGACGTCGGCGCCGAGGACGACGGCGATGCCCGCCTTCTCGAGGGCGGAGCGCACGATGTCGCCCGCGAACGGTTCGTTCTTCTCGAGCAGTGCCGGGCCGCGCACGAGCATGCGCACCTGCGAACCGAGGGCCGCCATCCACGTGGCCGCTTCGACGGCGATGACGCCGCCACCGACGACCAGGAGCCGCTCGGGCACCTCGACGACGCCCGTCGCGTCACGCGAACCCCAGGGGCTCACGCCGTCGAAGACGGGCGGAACGACCGGCACCGAGCCGGTCGCGAGCACGACAGCGCGCTCGGCCGTGACGGTGCGCGTGCCGTCGGGGCCGCTGACCTCGACGCGCTTCTCCCCGACGATGCGGCCGTGGCCGCGCACGAGCGTGATGTCGGCGCCGTCGGCCCACTTCACCTGGCCGGAGTCGTCGTAGTGCGACACCCACGTGTCGCGGCGGGCGAGGAGTTCCTTCGGCTGGACGGCAGCGTCTTCGACGCCGGGCAGGTGCGCCGTCGTGTGGGCCACGTCGATGGGGCGCAGGAGCGCCTTGCTCGGCATGCACGCGTAGTACGAGCACTCGCCGCCGAGCAGTTCGCCCTCGACGAGCGCGGCGCTCAGGCCACCCTCGACGGCGTACTGGGCGACATTCTCACCCACCGGCCCGCCGCCGATGACGACGACGTCGGCGTTGAGTTCGTCAGTGTCAGTCATCCGGGTCAGTCCTTCGCGGTGGTGGCGGGGGCGCCGTAGACGAGCTCGACGTACTCGCGGTGACGACCGATCCAGCCCTTGATGAACGGGCACAGCGGCAGCACCTTGCGGGTGCCCTCGTCACGCACGTCGTCGAGCGCGAAACGGGCGATCTGCGAGCCGACGCCCTTGCCCTCATAAGCCGGGTCGACCTCGGTGTGGGTGAACACCGCGAGCTCGTCGGTGAGCTGGTACTCGGCGAAACCGGCCAGCGCGTCACCGTCCCACGCCTCGTAGCGGTTGGCTTCGGTGTTGTGCTTCATGGTCAGGTCGGACATGGCGATCTCCTCGGGGGGATCTGGGTGCGTCGGGACGGTCGGATCGGAGGCGGGGTCAGCCACCGATACGGCCGCGACGGTTGCGCGGGCGCAGGTGGACAGGCGGGATGGGCGGTGCCGGAATGCGGTCGGTCTTGCCGGTGTAGCCCTCGACGTGGCCGAAGCGCGGGTCCCCGGCCTCGTACTGTTCACGGGCTTCGACAATCTCCTCGTGGCTGCGGCCGACGAAGTTCCACCACATGACGATCTCCTCCTCGAACGGCTCGCCGCCGAGCAGAACGAGACGGGCGGGGAACTGGCCGATCGAGAAGTGCAGCTGCGAGCGGCCCGGGTCGAGGCACGCGAGGTCGCCGCGCTTGAGCTGCGTCCCCTCGAACGTCACGTCGCCGGAGTCGACGAGGACGGCGTGCTCGAACGACGAGTCGACGTCGAGGGTGAGTTCGGTGCCCGCCTCGAGGCGCAGCTCTGCGCCGAGCAACGGCGTGTACGTCGTCACGGGCGAGCGATCGACGCCGGGCAGCTCACCGAGGAAGACGAGCGCGACGCCGGCGAAGCCACCGTCGTCACCGGTGAGGTCGACGTCGTCTGGGGCGTGGTGCTCGAACGCGCGTGCCGTCTCGCGGTCGGCGTCCGGCAGCGCAACCCACAGCTGGACGCCGTGCAGTGTGTCGGTCTCCGGCGTCGAGACCTCCGAGTGGGCGATGCCGTGACCGCTCGTCATGAGGTTCATCTCGCCGGGGCGCACCATGCCGTGCACGCCGCCGGTGTCGCGGTGCTCGATCTCGCCGTCGAACAGCCACGAGACCGTCTGCAGGCCGGTGTGCGGGTGCGGCGGCACGTCCATGCCGTCGCGTTCGAGGTCGCGCACGGGCTCGGGGCCGTAGTGGTCGACGAAGCACCACGCGCCGACGAAGGAGCGATCCTTGTGCGGAAGGGTGCGGCGCACCTCGAGCGATCGCATGCCGCCGAGGGGAACCTGACGGGCCTCGAGTACCTGGACGTCGTTCATGTGAACCTTCGTTTCTCCTCGCGGTGCGTCGTCCTGGCGGACGGCGCGGCGGGCACGTTCGGTGCAACGACTCGCGGCGCCTACCCCTTCCCGCACCCCGCTCGGGGCGCGTCGCGGACACGAGCGTGCATCTGAAACGTATGACGCCGTCGGCGCCCCGGCAACGTCGGTCGGCGTCTCGGGGCCGACGGCCGTTAGGTTGGGCCCGTCCCCCGAACGATTCGGCCGGGCCGCCCACGGTGCGGTGCGGTGAGAAGGAGTCCGACATGAGCGGTGGCGACCCGGAGCGCCCCTACATCGACAAGGTTCAGCCCCTCACGCACGCGGCGATGATCGAGGCCGCGAAGAGCTCGCGCGCCGCGTCGAAGGAGGCCGGCCTCGACGTCGGGCTCATCGAGCTCGTCAACACGCGCGTCTCGCAGATCAACGGCTGCGTGACGTGCCTGAGCGTCCACGTGCCCGCCGCCCGCGACGCCGGCGTCGACCCGCTCAAGATCGACCTGCTGCCCGCGTGGCGTGACGCCGACCTCTACACCGACGTCGAGCGCGCGGCGTTGGAGCTGGCCGAGGCCCTCACCAACCCGCGCGAACTCGATCTGCGCGCGGCCATCGCTGACGCGTCGGACGTCATGTCGACGGAGGCGCTCGCGGCCCTCGAGTGGGCCATCGTGCTCATCAACGCGTTCAACCGCGTGTCGATCGCGAGCGCGCACCCGCCGCGCCGCCGCCGCTGATCTCGACGACGATCGTGGCGAGTGCCGCCACGCCGAACGCGACGAGGGAGGCGCTCAGCCACGTCGGTGCGCTGAGGCCGATGGCCTCGCCGATGGAACGCCACATGTCCGACCACGCGCCGAGCGTGCCGGGCGCGACGAGCTCGTAGGCGACGAACCCGGCTGCCCAGGCGACGAGCATGAGCGGACGCGAGGGTGCGTCGACGGTGGTGTTCCAGCGGTGACGCCCGCCGAACAGGTAGTAGTCGACGAGGAAGACGCCGAGCAGCGGCACGAACACCGAGCCGATGAGGGCGAGGAAGTGCGCGAAGCCGTAGATGTCGACGGCGAGGGCGAGCACCGTCGAGGTGACGCCGAGCGCGATCGAGATGAGGCGGCGGTCGAGGCGCGGCGCGATGTTCTGCAGGGACACCGTCGTCGAGTAGACGTCGACGAAGCACTGGTCGATCTCGCGCAGCGTCAGCACGAGGAAGCACAGCGAGCCGCCCGCGACGCCGAGGAAGATCGAGAACACGGCGTCGCCGTTGCCGCCGGCCAGCAGCAGGGTGATGATGCCGATCGAGTAGACCGCGATCTGGGTGACGCAGTAGCCGAGGTAGCTGCCGAGCACCGCGGCGCGGTGGGACGTCGAGTGGCGCGCGTAGTCGCCGGCGACCGGCACCCACGAGACGGACAGCGCGATGATCGCGTCGACGGCCACCATCCAGCCGCCCCAACCGTGCCCGGCGTGGGCCGGCACGTCGCGGGTGAGCAGCTGCGAGGCGAGATAGATGAGCGTGACGATGACCGCCACCGTCACGTACTTGCGCAGCACCTTGACCCAACGCAGCGGGTAGAGCGCGAGCAGCGTCGTCACGGCGCCGATGACGACGACGATCGGCCAGCGCGGCAGCTCGGGCCACAGGGTGCGGGCGGCCATCGTCGTCGTGACGATCTCGAACGTGCCCCAGCCGAGGAGCTGGATCATGTTGAACACCGTCGGCACGTACGACAGGCGGCCGCCGAACAGGCCGCGCAGCATGACCATGGCGGGCTGACCCTGCTGCGACGACGCGAGGGCCATCGCGGAGACGCCGGCCGTGCCGACGAGGGTGCCGACGACGAGCGCGAGCACGGCCTGACCCATCCCCATCCCGGGCTCGCCCAGGGGCTGCAGGACGACGATGGCGCCCGCGAACGCAAGCAGGCTCATGCCGAGGTTGCCCCACATGCCGAGCTGGTCGAGCAGGCCGAGGTTGCGCGGGGCCGGCCCGCCCTCGAGGGTCGTGGGCACGTCGTGGAGGTCGTCCACGTCGGGGGTGCGTCGGGCGGCGGTGCCCTCGTTCTGCGTAGCGGCGCTCGCGGTACTCACTGGCGTGCTTCCCTCCTGCCGGGCTGAGCCGGGGGAGGCGGCTCGCGCGGGTCGTCGATGCGCCGGATGACGCATCGGCAGACTATCGGCGCGAAAGTGCCAGAAATTTCGTTTGGCACGGACGTGCCACGGCGGGTTGGGGACAGGTTTGCCGGGTGGGTGGACCGATTCTGTAGACGTTCGGCGTCACATGCGACGCCGAACGTCTACAGAACCCAGCGTTCGCCGCGCTTCAGCGGCCTTCGACGTGCAGGGGCGTGTTCGCTGGGTCGACGACCTCGGCCTTGAGCGGCGGCGGGGGAGGCGTGCCGCCGTCGCCCCACGTGTTGGCTTCGAGGTGGTCGCGTCCGTGCGGGATGAGCCAGCCGTCCAACGCCGGACCCTTCGGGACGATACCCGTCGGGTTCACGTCGGTGTGGACGATGTAGTAGTGCTCCTTGATCTGCACGAAGTCGTTCGTGTCTCCGAACCCCGGCGTCTGGAACAGCTCTCGGGCGTAACCCCACAGGTTCGGCAGCTCGTCGAGCTTCTGCCGGTTGCACTTGAAGTGGCCGTGGTAGACGGCGTCGAAGCGCACGAGCGTCGGGTAGAGGCGAACGTCGGCCTCGCTGATGCTCGGGCCCATGAGGTAGCGACGCGACTCGAGCCGCTTCTCGAGTTGGTCGAGCGCTGACCAGAGTTCGTCGTAGGCCTTGTCGTACGCCTCCTGCGATGTCGCGAAGCCGCACTTGTAGACGCCGTTGTTGACGGTGTGGAAGACGAACTCCATGAGCTCGTCCATCTCCTCGCGCTGTGCCTCGGGGTAAAGATCGGGTGCGCCCGCGCGGTGGAATTCCTTCCACTCGGTGCCGAAGTCGAGCGTCATCTGGTTGAAGTCGTTCGTCACGACCTCGCCGGTGCGCTCGTCGACGATGGCGGGCACTGTGATGCCGCGCTCGTAGTTCGGGAAGCGCTTGTTGTAGGCGTCGCGCAGGAAGTGGATGCCGAGCACGGGGTCGACGCCGCCCGGGTCGAGATCGAAGGTCCAGCTGCGTTCGTCGTGGGTCGGGCCGGCCATGGCGACGGAGATGACGTCGTCGAGGCCGTAGAGGCGGCGCGCGATGAGCGCACGGTTCGCCCACGGGCACGCACGTGCCGCGGCGAGGCGGTAGCGGTGCGCCTCCACCGGGTAGCCGTCCTCGCCGTCGCGGGTGATGCGGGTCTGGATGTAGTTGGTGTCGCGCTTGTAGGAGCCGCTCTTGTCGGCCATGAGTCCCCACCTCTCATCGGATTGCCCTTCGACCGTAGCGCCCTGTGCGCCGCCGCGAACAGTCGCAGGCGTGTGGATCAGGAGAGCGTGAGGAAGAGTTTCTCGAGCGTCTTGGCGTTCTCCTCGCTGACGGAACCCTCCTCGGCGAGGCATTGCTGCAGCCCCGAGGAGAGGATGGCGAAGCCGGCCCTGTCGAGGGCGCGACTCGTCGCGGCGAGTTGCGTGACGACGTCCTGGCACTCGGCGCCACTCTCGATGAGTCGGATGACACCGCCGAGCTGACCCTGAGCCCGCTTGAGGCGGTTGAGCACGGGCGTCATGTCATCGGGTGAGAGCTGCATGGCAAGCCTTTCGGTTCGGTGGTCGCGGGGCCTCGGTGGTGCCCGAGGGAGACGGTGCCGCCCCGGCGAGGCAGAGTCCCAGCATACGGGGTAGGGTATCGAATGTCGCTCCCGTCAACGTCGGGCGCTCCCCGGATCATCCGTAGCGGAATCCGCGGAAATGCGGGCGAAGGCACCCCGCTTGATACGGGTGGGGGTATCTGTGATCTAATGGAGCCAGATACCCCAGGGGGTATAAATCGAAGCGAGACGCGGCCCGGTGGTCGCGCGGAAGGAGGGCACGATGGTTGCCATCGTCCCGATCGACACGCCGTCACTCGGCGACCGCTCCTACTTGGCCCACGACGGCGAGGTCGCCCTCGTCGTCGACCCGCAACGCGACGTCGACCGCGTCCTCGCGGTGGCGGAGCGCGAAGGGGTGCGCATCACGCATGTCTTCGAGACGCACGTCCACAACGACTACGTCACCGGGGGCCGGGCGCTCGCGAACGAGACAGGCGCTACGTACCACGTCAACGCGGACGACGAGGTCTCGTTCGAGCGCGTCGGTGTGCGTGACGGTGATGTCGTCACCGTCGGCAGCATGAGCGTCACCGTCCTCGCGACACCAGGCCACACCTTCACCCACCTGTCGTACGCCCTCGCCGGCGACGAGGGCACGATCGGCGTCTTCTCCGGCGGATCGCTGACGTTCGGCTCGACCGGGCGCCCCGACCTGCTCGGCGAGGAGAACACCGACGCACTCGTCCACCACCAGTACGACTCCGTCCAGCGCCTCGCCTCCGAACTGCCCGACGAGGCGCAGGTGCTTCCGACACACGGTTTCGGCAGCTTCTGTTCCGCGACGCAGTCCGACGCCGATTCCTCGACCATCGGCACCGAGAAGCGCACCAACCCGGCCCTGACGAAGAGCGAGGACGAGTGGGTCGAGGAGATCCTCGCCGGCCTGTCCGAGTGGCCCGCGTACTACGCGCACATGGGGCCGGCGAACGCCGACGCTCCGCAGGACGCCCCTGATCTCACCCTGCCCGCCACCGTCGACAAGGATGAGATCCGTGCCTCCCTCGAAGCCGGGGAGTGGGTCGTCGACCTGCGCAATCGCGAGGCGTACGCCAAGGGGCACGTCGGCCGCACGGTCAACTTCGGCGTCGACGGCCAGTTCGCCACGTACCTCGGCTGGATCATGCCCTGGGGCGCCTCGCTCACACTGCTCGGGGACAGCCCCGAGCAGGTCGCCGAAGCGCAGCGCGAACTCGTGCGCATCGGCATCGAGCGCCTCCGGGGGCAGGCCACGGGCGCTCCGCAGGAGTGGACCGACGAGGCGCTCCAGTCGTTCGAGCGCGCCACGTTCGCCGACCTCGCTCAGGTGCGTCACCACCGCGAAGTGACCGTCCTCGACGTGCGACGCGCCGACGAGTTCGGCCCGTCCCACATCGACGGCGCCGTCAACGTGCCGCTTCACGACGTGCTCGAGCGCCTCGATGAGATTCCTTCCGGCGAACTGTGGGTGCACTGCGCAGGTGGCTACCGCGCCTCGATCGCGGCCTCCCTCCTCGCAGCTGCGGGCCACCACGTGGTCGCCGTCGATGACAGCTTCGCGAATGCAGCCGAGACGGGCCTGAGCCTGGTGGCAGGCTGATCCTCGTGCTCATCGCTCTTGTCGCTGGGGTGGTCGTCGGGCTTCTCATCGGTGGCCTCGGCGGAGGTGGCGCCGTCCTCACCCTCCCGGTGCTCGTGTACGCGGTGGGCAAGGATCCGCACGAGGCGACGACGGCGTCGCTCGTCATCGTCGGTGTGAGCTCCCTCGTCGGTCTCGTGCCGCACCATCGTCGCGGCGCCGTGCAGTGGGGCCAGGGCCTGACGTTCGGTGTGCTGGGCGTCGGCGGCGCCTACCTCGGCACCCGCGCAGCGGCCGGGGTGGACGGCAACCTCCTGCTCGCGATGTTCGCCGGCTTGCTCGTCGTCGTCGCGGCACTCATGATCCGCAAGGCGCTCGTGGGTTCCGCAGACGTCGAGGGTCGGCCACGCGACGTGCTTCACTCCGACGACGAGGGCAGGCGTGACGTCGGCGGAATCGTGAAGCTCGTCGTGACGGCGACCGGGGTAGGGTTGCTCACCGGCTTCTTCGGCGTCGGTGGTGGATTCGCCATCGTCCCGGCTCTGACTCTGGTTCTCGGCTACGGCATGCCGTTTGCCGTCGGTACGTCGCTGCTCGTCGTCACGATCAACAGCGTCAGTTCGTTTCTCTTCCACTCCTCCGGTGGGAGCGTCATCGATTGGTCGATCGTGACGCCCTTCCTCGCCATGGCCGTCGCGGGTGCGCTCGTCGGTGGCCGACTCATGACGAAGATCCCGAAACGTACCCTGCAACTCGGGTTCGCGTCCTTACTTCTGCTCGTCTCGTTCTACACGGCGTGGCGCAGCATTCCTCACCTGTTCTGATCAACCTCTCGAAGGAGAACCCCCATGACCATCACGCCCCGTATCGACGCCGCCGGCCTCGCCTCGGCGAACTCGGACGACCTGCTCCTGCTCGACGTGCGAACGCCTGCCGAGTACGGAACCGCCCACATCCCCGGCTCGATCAACGTGCCGGTCGATCTGCTCGACGCGAACGCCGCCGTCATCGGTGGTCGTATCGACAGGGACGCCGTGCTCATTTGCCGCGCCGGGCCACGCGCCGAGCGCGCTCAGCGAGCACTCGCCGGTGTCGGTGTCACCCGCACGTCGGTGCTCGAGGGTGGCTTCGAGGCGTGGCGTGACGCGGGCCAGGACGTCGAGTACGGCGAGGCACGCTGGGATCTCGAGCGGCAGGTGCGCCTCGTGGCGGGTTCCCTCGTCGCCACGGGTGTGCTGGCGAGCACGCTCGTGCCGAAGGCGAAATGGCTCTCGGGCGCGGTCGGCGGGGGTCTCGTCTTCGCGGCCCTGTCGAACACCTGCGCCATGGGCAACCTGTTGTCGAAGCTGCCCTACAACCAGGGTGCCGGCGCGCCGTCGGTGCGCCAGGTGACGGCTCAGCTGCGTTGAGGGCGGGCCCCTCGCTCGTCCCGCTACCGTGTGGCGCATGAGTGACGCGCCCTCCGGACTGACCCGTGTTGCCGTCGTCGGTGGCGGAATCGCGGGCCTGACGGTGGCCGCGGCGCTCGACCCGGCGCGCTTCGACGTCACCCTCGTCGAGGCCCAACCCGAGCGGACGACGGGTGCCGCGCTCGGCCTGTGGCCCGGCGCTCGCCGCACGCTCGCGCGCCTCGGTGTCGCACTTCCCGCGCCGACGAAGGCCGACCACGGCGGCCTCTACCGCCTCGACGGCGCCCGCGTCGCGACGGTCCGCGGCCCGGATCTCGCCATGGTGATGCGCCCGGCCCTCATGGAGGCGCTCGCTGCGGCTGTGCCCGGAAGCGTTCGTCGCGTGATGGCCGAGGTCACCGATCCGAGCACCCTCGACGCCGACCTCGTCGTCGGCGCTGACGGCGTGCGCTCGCGGGTGCGTGGCCTCGTCCAGCCCGGCGCGGCCGAGCGTCGTGAGACGCCCTACGTCACGTTGCGTGGCATCGTGCCCGCCGGCGCTGCGGCCGACAGGTTGCGGCCACTGGTCGGTGAGTACTGGGGCGCCGGAACGCTGTTCGGGCTCGCGCCGGTCGGGGATGCGCTCTACTGGTTCACCGGACACGTGAGCGACCTCGGCCCGGAGTCGCTCGACGTGACGACCGTGGTCGCCGAGGCGCGCGAGCGCTTCGCGTCGCCTGCCCCGCATCTGCGGGAGGTGCTCGACGCCGCGGGCGATGACACACTCGCGACCCGCCTGTGGGTCACGCCGCCGATGCATCGCTACGTCTCGGGGCGGTACGTCGTCATCGGCGACGCCGCCCACGCCGCTCTGCCTAACCTCGGACGCGGTGCGAGTGACGCCGTCCTCGATGCGGCCTCCCTCGCGCGCATCCTCAACACCAATCGGTCGCTCGCGGCGTGGCAAGCGCGCCGACTGCCCGTCACCCAGGTCGCCCGCACGGCGGCCGGGTGGGGAATGCGGGTTGCCCTGTCGCCCACCCGCGATCTCCTGTGGCGGCGGCTCGGCACGAAGTAGGCACCTGATCCCGTCGTGTGCACCCGGGATGTTTCACGTGGAACCACACACCCCTGCGGGTTGAATCTCATTGGAACTGAATGATTCTCGACCGACCCGCTGTTCCCCCTCGTGAGAAGTGAGATCACTTCACGAAGGGAGATCCATGACCTACCGCATCGAGAACCCCGCCACCGGCGTCGTCGATAAGGAGTTTGACTCCACCTCCGACGCCGACGTGCGCGCAGCCGTCGAACGTGCCCACGCAGCTTTCGACACCTGGCGTCGTGAATCGGCTCAGACGCGCGCCGACGCCATGAAGCGCGTCGCCGATGCCTACGACGAGCGAGCTGACGAACTGGCGCGCACCATCGCGACGGAGATGGGCAAGCCCCTCACAGAAGCCAAGGGCGAGGTCGAGCTGGCCGGCTCGATCTTCCGTTGGTACGGCGAGCACGGCCCCGCCCTGCTCGAGGAGGAGAAGCTCGACATCGGTGACGAGGCGTCGTCCGTCGTCGTGACCGACCCGATCGGTGTGCTCATGGGCGTCATGCCCTGGAACTTCCCGCACTACCAGGTGGCCCGCTTCGCGGCGCCGAACCTCATGCTGGGCAACACGATTCTGCTCAAGCACGCGTCGATCTGCGGCTCGTCCGCTGTGCTCATCGAGGAGATCCTCCACGCTGCCGGGGTACCCGAGGACGCGTACATCAACCTCTTCGTCAGCAACGACCAGGTGACGAGCATCATCGAGGACTCGCGGGTGCGCGGCGTCTCCCTCACCGGGAGCGAGGGCGCCGGAATCGCCGTCGCGGAAACGGCGGCGAAGAACCTCAAGAAGAGCGTGCTCGAACTCGGCGGGTCAGACCCGCTCATCGTCCTCGACGACGTGGATGTCGCAGCGACGGCCGAGGCGGTCGCCAAGGCGCGGATGAGCAACGCCGGGCAGGCGTGCAACTCGCCGAAGCGAATCTTCGTGCCGCAGGCCATGTTCGCCGAGTTCACCGACGTCGTCGTCACGACGGTCGGGGAGCTCAAGGTCGGCGACCCGCTCGACGAAGCCACCGAGATGGGTCCGCTGTCGTCGATCGAGGCGCGTGACGGCGTCGTCGAGCAGGTGCGCAAGGCCGTCTCCGAGGGCGCGACGCTGCGTGCTGGCGGTGATGCGCTCGACAAGGACGGCGCATGGATGGCGCCGACCGTGATCACCGGCGTCACGAGCGAGATGGACGCGTACGCCGAGGAGATCTTCGGCCCGGTCGCGATGATCTTCCCGTACAGCTCAGTCGACGAAGCCGTGCGCGTGGCCACCGACTCGTCGTTCGGCCTGTCCGGCTCCGTCTGGGCCAAGGATGTCGAGAAGGCTGAAGAGATCGCTCGGCGCCTCGAGGTCGGCATGACCTACGTCAACGAACACGGCACGACAAAGGCCGGTCTGCCCTTCGGTGGCGTGCGCCGCTCCGGGTACGGGCGCGAGCTCGGACGGTGGGGATTCACGGAATTCGCCAACACGAAGCTCGTCCGAGTCGCCTTCTGATCGAGGGTTCTTCGACGCGCCGGTCGCCGGCGGGGAGACTGGTGGCATGACTGCTGACACGCTCCTCATCGGCGCCGGCGATCTCGGCACCGAGATCGGCCTTCGTCTCGCTGCGGCCGGGCGCTGCGTCGTCGCCGTCCGACGACGGGCGGCACTCGTGCCCGCTCCGCTCGTCGGTGTGGCGGGCGATGTTTCGGACGGACTGCCTGATCTGCCCGCCTTCGACGGTGCTGGTGACGGTCCACGCCTCCTCGTCATCTGCCTCACCGCGGGCGGCCGAAGTGAAGAGCGGTACCGTGCCACCTTCCTCGACGGTGTCGACGCCGTTCTGCGTGACGTCGCAGCACGCGGCTGGGCGCCGGAGCGGGCCCTGTTCGTCTCGTCGACCGGCGCGATGGGGCATGCGCAGAACGACGACGCGTGGGTCGACGAAACCTCGTCCGACGCGGCGGACACCCCCACGGGCCGCGTGCTCGCCGAGGCCGAGCAGAACTTCCTCGCGGGCCTGCCGGTGGGAACGCGGGGCATCGTCGTGCGCCCCAGCGGTCTCTACGGACCGGGACGCGAGTGGTTCATCGACCAGGTGCGTGCCGGCAACCTCGCCGACCCCGACCGCATGACGAACCGCATCCACCGCGACGACGCCGCGGCGGCCGTCGTCCACCTGCTCACGGTGAGCAGCGAAGCCGACGAGCTGTACCTGCTCACCGACGACGCACCTGCTCCGGCGCGCGAGGTCGCGACGTTTCTCGCGCGCGAACTCGGCGTCGACACCGAGCCGTTCACGGGACACGAGGGCGCGGCGCGCCCCTCGGCCACCCGGCGGCTGAGCAACGCGCGCCTGCGTGGAACGGGCTTCACCCTCACCTACCCGACGTTCCGCGAGGGCTACGCGAGCATCCTCGCCGGTGAGGGCGAGCGTCATCCCTGACTGATCGCCAAACGTGCAGGTTGTGCGTGAAATATCGCGCACAACCTGACCTTTCCCGAATCACCGGGGCGCTCCGCGAGATGAGCCCGAGGGTTATCATGGCTGAAACCCTTCTGAGAAACGGATATCAGCGTGACGTTACGCGGTTGACGTAATAGTCACCTACACCCATAAGGGTGCTTATTTGCGTGGGCGCTTCTTGCGTAACAGAGCGGCACTGAACAGCATTGTGGCGCCAAGGGTCGCTCCGAGAAGAACCCCCATGAGGACGACGCGGTTGAACATGCCGATGGGGGTGGGAGCGCCCAGGAAGTACCACGTGCCCGTGGTGAAGTAGATGTACGTCTGGTACGCGATGGCGAAGAGGATCCACGGGGAGGCCAGGATTCCGGTGGCGGCCAGCACCGAGGCGCCTGCGTTGCGCAGGGCCTCCTCTACGCGCACGACCGGGGTGGTCGATGCGCGTCGCTGGGCCAGCTGGGTCTTCATGAACTGAGAATAATAAGAAACCGTCTGGTTTCCTACTTTCACGTCCCAAAGTTCGAGTTATGCGAGTTCCACTCGGCGGAGAAATCGCGAGTCGGACGACCGTCTCTTAATTTGTCGGGCCTACGTCAGACAACGGAAATTCGTCGGCCTAAGCTGCGCGCGCCCTCACTGCACGACGTCGAACTCCGCGAGCCGGATGCCGTTGGAGTACGTCTCGGTGTTGCGAAGGCGTAGATCCGTTCGACCGATCCCTTCGGCCCACAGCCGTTTACCCGAACCGAGGACGACGGGGAACTCGAGCAGCGTGAACCCGTCGACGAGCCGGCAGCCAACAGGCTCTGAACGAGGGCCGCCGAACCGTGGACGAGGATCGGGCCGCCGTCGGCCTCCTTGAGCTTTGCGACCTCGTCAAGCGAACGCAGCACGTGGCAGTCGGCCCAGTCGATGTCGGTGACGGCCGCATCGTCCAACGTCCGCGAGACGACGTACTTCGGCATGGCGTTGTACGTGGCGAAGTCGTCCATCGTCGGCCAGACGGGGGCGAACTCCTCGAACGTCACGCGGCCCAGGAGCAGCGCAGAGGCCTCCTCCTGTTCGCGACCCTTGACGGCGTAGGCCTCCGGGACGAACTCGATGTCCTTGAACGTCCAGCCCGCGTGCTCGTACTCACCGCCGCCGGGGGAGTCGACGACGCCGTCGAGGCTGATGAATTCGGTGACGACGATGGGGCGCATGGGGTTCCTCTCGGGCGGGGCGCTCGGCTCCGCCCAAGGCTGCCACGCGCCCGCAACCGCGAAAGGGCAGTGCCATAGGCTGAACGTATGAGCCTCGGGCCGACGACGACGGTGCGCCTTCTGCGCAGCCTGCTCGTTGCCGCCCTCACGGCCTGTAGCGCCGGCATCGCCCACGTCGTCGGGGGCGCCCACGAAGCGCCCGTCGGGCTGCTCGTCCTTCTCGCCGCCGTCGGCACGCCGATCATGTTCACGCTGAGCAGGCGCCGCTGGAGCTTCGCCCAGATCGTCGTCGTCATGGGCCCCGCGCAGGTTCTGCTGCACGCCGTCATGACGATGTCGATGCCGGCCGGGCACCATGTGCAACCGCAACTTGTCGAGGCCGACGAGGGCTGGACGCAGATGGCGGCCGCTCACATCGTCGCCACCGTGCTCTTCTCGCTGTGTCTCGCGTACGGCGAACGCGCACTCGCGTGGACACTGCGCCGCGTCCTGCCGCACCTCGTCGTCCCCGGCTGGGGCCAGTTCGTCGTCCGCCACACGGCGTTCGACGCCGTCCGAGTGCCTCGTCCGACGTTTGTGCGCAGCCCTCGCGCCTCCCGCGCGCCGCCTGCGGTTTTCGTTCTCTCGCACTGATTCCCACCCCACGCGCCCTCACCGGGACGCGCTACCTGCGCACCCCGAGTGATCGCGGCGCCGCCGCCTGCGCCCGGCACGAGAAACGAAAGACCTCACCATGATTCGCTCCACCCTGCCCACCGTTCGCCGAGTGGCCGCCACCGCGCTCATTGCCCCGCTCGCCTTCACGGCCGCAGCCTGTTCGAAGGACGACACTGCGTCGTCGAAGAGCCCCCAGAGCACGTCGTCCACTTCGTCGAAGGTGACGATGGCGACCTCCCTCAAGGCCTCAGACGGTTGGGCCAAGGCAGCCGAAAGCGGCATGAGCGCCGCTTTCGGCACCTGGAAGAACACGGGTAACGAGCCCGTCGTCATCACCGGCGCGAGCGGCGACGCCGGGCCCGTCCAACTCCACGTCACGACGAAGACCGCGAACGGCATGGAGATGAAGCAGACGTCGAACTTCACGCTGGCGCCCGGTGGCACCTTGAAGCTCGCCCCTGGTGGCAACCACCTCATGTTCATGAAGCTGAGCAAGGCGCTCGCGGCCGGCGACGAGCAGCAGCTCACCGTCACCTTCAAGGACGGTTCGAGCACGAAGCTGACGTTCCCCGTGCGGGCCTACGACGGCGCCAAGGAGAAGTACTCCGACGCCGGGTCGGGTGACGCGTCGCCGTCGTCCGGTGCATCGGGCACGTCAGAAATGCCCGGCATGACGCACTCGTCGTCGCACTGATCCCACTCGTCCCGACACGGCCGGGCGCGAGGCTTCACGCCCCGCGCCCGGTCCGGAGGAACCCATGGAGAACTTCTTCGCCGGCCCCTGCCCGGTGACGAGCGACGACGGAACGCCGGCAGTTCGTCCCACGCGACGAGGCGTTGTCGCCGGCGCGCTCTAGGGCCTCGGCGCCCTGGCGCTCACCGGTTGCGAGGCGCAGTCTCGCGGCTCGTCGTCGGCGTCGAACTCGTCGTCGGCGGCGACATCGGCCCAACACGCCACCTGGACGGTGGCCTCCGGGCCGCCGCGTCAGAGCGGCGTCACGACGAAGCCCGGCACGCACGCGCACTGGGTCGGGCTCGACCTACCGGACGACGCGACGAAGGACGAACTGCGTCGCGCCCTCGTCGTCCTCGACGACGCGGCGGCGCGCTTCGTCAAGGGCGCGTCACCCCTGCCCGACGTTGCTCACGAACTGGCTCCACGAGCCGGGGACGTGGCGATAGCCGTCGGCCTCGGCCCCCGCGTCTTCGACCTCGACGGCATGCGGGCCGAGGCTCCCGCGTGGCTGAAGCCCATTCCGTCCATGACGATCGACGACTTCGAGAAGCCGTGGAAGCAAACGGATCTCGTCGTCCAGGTCGACACCGACAACCCGGTCACGGTGAGTCACGTCGTCGGTCAGCTCGTCAGCGCACTCAAGGGCACGGCAACCCCGCGTTGGCAGCAACGGGGGTTCGCCGCTGGAGCTCGCCCGAGCGACGGCGGGGTGACGCGAAACCTCTTCGGTCAGCTCGACGGCATGGAGCAGCCGAACGTCGCGGGCACCGAGGCGGGCCGCGTGTGGAACGCGGCCCAGCCCGGCGCGTCCTGGATGGAGGGGACGACCGGCATGGTCATCCGCCGCATCCGCATGGACGTCGACGTGTGGCAGTCGCTCGACCGCACGGCTCAGGAGAACGCGATCGACAGGCGCCTGACGAACGGCGCTCCGCTCACGGGGACGAAGGCCACCGATCCGATCGACCTCGAGAAGACCGACGAGCTCGGCCTCACCGTCATCAACCCTGCGGCGCACGTGCCGCGGGCGATGCCGAAGAAGACGGGTGAGCGGATCCTGCGGCGTCCGTACAGCTACGAGGTCGCGCGTGACGACGGCACGAGTGATCGCGGGCTCGTGTTCGTCGCGTTCTGCGCCGACGTGGTCAGACAGTTCGTCCCCATCCAGCAACGGTTGGCCGAAGCCGACCTGCTCAACACCTGGACGACACCGATCGGCTCGGGGGTCTACCTCCTGCCTGCGGCGCCACGTCCGGGCCGCTACCTCGGCCAGGACATCGTCGAGGCCTGACGGCGCGCTTCCCGCCCACCCGCGTGGGCGGGAAGTTCCCCGTATGCCGGGAGCACGGGACGCGCTGGGGCCGCTTTCGCGCGCTGGCGGCGAGCGTCACACGTGCGAGCGGTTGACGCTATCGGTGGCTGGTACTTGACTGATTAGAGCTTTTAGGGTTTTTCCACGCCCCGCCAAGCGCGGGTGCGGCCCGTCGATGCCGAGGAGTACGGATGAAGCTGGCAGAGCAGATCGTCGAGCAGTTGCAGGCCGCAGGGGTGCGCCGAATCTACGGAATCGTGGGCGACAGTCTCAACCCGATCGTCGATGCGGTGCGTCGCACGGGCGGTGCGGCTCGCGGCGGCATCGACTGGATCCACGTTCGTCACGAGGAGGCCGCAGCCTTCGCCGCCAGCGCGGACGCGCAGGTGACAGGTGAACTCGCCGTGTGCGCGGGCTCGTGCGGCCCGGGGAACCTCCACCTCATCAACGGCCTCTACGACGCCAACCGCTCGGGTGCGCCGGTTCTGGCGATCGCCAGCCACATTCCCAGCGCCCAGATCGGCCAGGGCTTCTTCCAGGAGACCCACCCGGACCGCCTCTTCATCGAGTGCAGCGTCTACTCCGAACTCGTCAGCACACCGACGCAGAGCCCGCGGGTCGTGCAGGCCGCCATTCAGCACGCTGTGTCGATCGGAGGCGTCTCGGTCGTCACGCTGCCCGGTGACATCGCCGACGAGGAGGCCACGGCCGAGGTCACCCCCGTCGCCATCCCGACGAAGGGCGTCGTCATGCCCACCGACGACGTCGTGCGTCGGCTCGCGAGCGAGATCAACCGCGCTGAGACCGTGGCGATCTTCGGTGGGGCCGGGTGCGAGGGCGCGCACGCCGAGCTCATGGCGCTCGCGGAGAAGATCAAGGCCCCGATCGGGCACTCGCTGCGCGGCAAGGACTTCATCCAGTACGACAACCCGTTCGACGTGGGTATGACGGGTCTGCTCGGCTACGGAGCCGTCGCCGAGGGCATCGAGGACGCGGACCTCATGATCATGCTCGGCACCGACTTCCCGTACGACCAGTTCCTGCCCGACACACGTACCGTGCAGGTCGACACTCGCCCCGAACACCTCGGACGTCGTACGGCCGTCGATCTGCCGGTGCACGGTGATGTGAGGGCGACGCTCGCCGCCGTCCTGCCGCTCGTCGAGGAGAAGAAGAACTCGAGGTTCCTCGACCGCATGCTCAAGAAGCACGAGAAGCTCATGGACAAGGCCGTCGGCGCCTACACGCGCAAGGTGGAGAAGCACACGCCGATCCACCCGGAGTACGCCGCGTCGGTGCTCGACCGGATGCTCGCCGACGACGCGATCGTCACGGCCGACACCGGCATGTGCAACGTGTGGTCGGCGCGCTACATCCACCCGTCGGGTCGCGGACGGCTCATCTCGTCCGCGCTGCACGGTTCGATGGCCAACGCGCTGCCCCACGCGATCGGCGCTCAGTTCGCCTACCCCGAGCGGCAGGTCGTCTCCATGTCCGGTGACGGGGGGCTGTCGATGCTCATGGGCGACATGCTGACGGCGCACGCGTACGACCTTCCACTCACGGTCGTACTGTTCAACAACTCGACGCTGGGCATGGTCAAGCTCGAGATGCTCGTCGACAAGCTGCCTGACTTCGGTGTCGACGTGCCCGGCACGAACTACGCCGCCATCGCCGAGGCCATGGGCTGGCACGCGGTGCGCGTGGAGGATCCGAAGGACCTCGAGGCGGCCTACGCCGAAGCGTTCGCCCACAAGGGTCCGAGCCTCGTCGACGTGGTCACCGACCCGAGGGCTTTGTCGATCCCGCCGAAGATCACCAGCGACCAGGTCTTCGGTTTCGCCACGGCGATGAGCAAGATCGTCCTCAACGGCGGTGCGGGCGAGGCCGTCGCCATGGGACGCTCGAACCTGCGCAACATTCCCCGAACCTGGTGACGTTCGCGTGAGTCGGCCGCCGACGCTGAGATTTCGGAGCGTCCGGAACAGGCATAGTGTGAGGTGTCCCGTTCTTGAGGAGTTCTCTCATGTCTCAACCCGCGTCGGTGTCCGCTCACAACGACCAAAGGCAGTTCGTCCGCTCGATGGTGCCGCGCATGATCATCCTGGCGTTCATGTGCATCCTCGTGCAGGGGCTCATGGGTCTTTCCTACATGGGCGCCTTCGGCAAGCCTGACGCGAAGAACGCGCCGTTCCTCGTCGTCAGCCACCACGAGGGCAACGCGGGGTACATCGCGAACAAGCTCAACGCCGTCGAGGGTCAGCCGGTGCGCGCCACGATCAGCACCGATGAGAAGGCGGCGCTTCAGCAGGTGCGCGAGGACAAGGTCGTCGGCGTCTACGTGTTCAACCCGTCGAAGACAGAGAAGAAGGGCAGCGACGATCTGTACTACGCCTCCGCTCAGGGCGCCTCGCGCGCCCAGGTCGCGCAGACGGTCGGCCGAAACGTCGCGGACAAGGCCGAACGCGGGTTGAAGACGCACGATCTCGTCAAGGCAGCGCCGGACGACGCTCGCGGTACGGCCTCGTTCTACCTCGTGCTCTCCTGGCTCGTGGGCGCCTACCTCCTGCCCTCGGCGATGACGACGGCCGTCGGCACTCGTGCGCGTTCCGCTCTCGGCGCGCGCATGCGCCTCCTCCTCTTCGCGGGTTACGCCCTCCTGTCGGGCGTCGTCGGCACGGCTATCGCGCAGTACGGCCTCGACGCGTTGCGCGGTGACTTCTGGCCCATTGCGCTCATGGGGGCGGCACTCGTCTTCGCCGTGAGCACGTTCACCTACGGGCTCACCTCGTTGTTCGGCACGATCGGTATCGGCCTGTCGATTCTCATCTTCGTCATTCTCGGAAACCCCTCGGCCGGAGGCGCCTTCGCCTACGACGTGCTGCCGGAGCCCTGGCGCACGGTCGGCCCGTACCTGCCCAACGGCGCGGGAGTCGACGCGGTGCGCTCCCTGTCCTACTTCGGGGGCGTCGACCTCGCACGCCCGCTGTGGGTCGTGCTGGCCTGGGCCGTCGCCGGTCTGTGGATGATCTGGATGGTCGGCAACAACACCTACCGCTTCTCGCCGCAGGGCGTCAGCGAGATCGAGGACGACTCGGTGGGCGTCGTCGGCGAGTTCGTCGAGCACCACCTGCCGTCGCACAGTGAGGCCGACGCGAGCGAGGCGCGCGAGCCGGCTGAGAAGGACGCTGGCGATGCCGACACCGCTGACGACACGGACGTTGACGCCGACTCCGACGCGGGTGACCACCCGGCACCACGAGGGCGCCACGCGGCGCCGGAGCCGGACGAATCGCCGCGCCACGACGGCTGACACGCCTGGTGTGAGCAACGCGGCCGCAGCCCCGATGAATTTCGCTTCACCGTGGGGGAATTGAGAAACTGGCGGGTATGACGACCATCCTCGCCGTCCAGCCCGCCGAGCGTGTCGAAGGTGGACCCACCTCCGGCATCGCCGGCTTCGCCGTCGACCTCATGGAGAGCATCGGCGGCGTGGGGGCAGGGCTGCTCGTTGCCGCAGAGAACCTCTTCCCGCCGATTCCCAGCGAGGCGATCCTGCCGATCGCGGGTTTCGCCGCGGCCCAGGGCGTCATCACCCTGTGGGGAGCCATCCTCTGGACGACGGCGGGCTCCGTCATCGGTGCACTTGCCCTGTTCTGGCTGGGCCGAGCCATCGGCCGCGAGAAGCTCGTGCGCATCCTGGATCGCATGCCGCTCATGAAGGTCGAGGATCTCGAACGTACTGAACGCTGGTTTGCCCGCCACGGCGACAAGGCCGTGTTCCTCGGGCGCATGGTGCCCGTGTTCCGTTCGCTCATCAGCGTTCCCGCAGGATTCACCGGCATGGCCGTGTGGAAGTTCACCGTCCTGACGACGTTGGGCAGCCTCCTGTGGAACACCGCTTTCGTCCTCGCCGGTTATGTCCTCGGAGCGAACTGGCCGGTGATCGAGCCGTACGTCGGCGTGGCAGAGAAGATCGTCATCGGGCTGGTCGTCGTGGCACTCGTGTACTTCGTTCAGCACCGTCTGAGGCAGCGTCCGAGCGCGTCCTCCTGACGATAGTTTCTTAATTCCATACCGTCTGTGGGCGATTATCCCAACAAGTGCATAAAGAGACTTTTCAACGAAAATCATTGCCGGGCAACGCTATTCGCGCATTTGCGTGCGGTTACTTCTCTTAAATAAATGCCATGCACACCCATCATGCAGACGATCGATTTATGAACGACATCATGATCGAGTTGGGGCTCGTGTGGTTGCCGCACGTCACCGTCGCGCACCAGGTGCCGCGTCGCAAGGTGCCCGAGGCGATGGCCGAGCTGGGCGGAATCCCCGGTTCGTTCTTCGCCACGCAGCTGCGCTACGTCGACACGCGCGCACATGAGGCGCAGTCGCTGGTGGGCGTCTCATCCTCCGTCCTGTGAATCGGTGACGCGGCGGGGTCGCCTCTAGGGTCGACACCCATGAGTGACCCTGCCGCGCCCTTCTCCGACCTCGTCTCCGGTGACCGCGAACTCCTGCTGTTCGCCATGACGCCACCGCGGCGCACGACGAGCGACGAGCGGGTTCAGGAGATCGCCGACGCAGCTCTCTCGCGCCTCGACAAACTGGATGTCGACGCGCTTATCCTTTACGACCTCGACGACGAATCCGACCGTGCAGGTGACGACCGCCCGTTCCCCTACCTCGAGACGATGGACCCTGCGGCCTTTCTCGCCGGGCCTCTGTCCGCGTGGCAGGGCAACGCCATCGTCTACCGCTGCGTCGGTAAGTACGACGAGCAGGAACTGGCCTCGTTCCTCCACGGGTGCGCCGACGGTGACGCGACCGTCTTCGTCGGATCGAGTTCGACGGACAAACCCGTACGCACGAGTCTGCCGCGCGCCATTGAGGTGCACGCCGAGGTCGAGCGTGACGTGCTGCTGGGTGGCGTCGTCATTCCCGAACGGCACGCGCGGAGCAAGGACGAGCACGAGCGTCTGCTGCGCAAGCAGGACGGTGGGGTGGGCTTCTTCGTCAGCCAGGTCGTCTATGACACGGGCGAGGCGAAGGACGTGATCTCCGACTACGTCTATGCGTGTGAGGAGCGTGGCGTCGCGCCCGCGCGCGTCGTGTTCACCCTGTCGCTGTGCGGTTCGGAGAAGACGCTCGACTTCCTCCAGTGGCTCGGAGTCGACGTGCCGCGCTGGGTGCAGAACGAACTGCGCCGCAGTCACGACACGCTCGAGGCGTCGTACGAACACTGCATCGCGGCCGCGCACGAACTGGCGCGCTTCTGCCGGTATCTCGGGTTGCCGTTCGGCTTCAACGTCGAGAGCGTCTCGACTCGCAGGGTGGAGATCGAGGCCACGGTGCAGCTTGCGCAGGATGTCGCGCGCATTCTCGATCGGGGTCCGCAGGCCGGACCGGAGTCCAGTGTGTCCGGGGCTTCGCCGCGCTCGGCGTTCGCGCGGACCGGAACGCGCTGACGCCGCGCGGTCGACGCCACGAGACGGACGAGCGACCTTTTTCGAGTTTCGGGAAGGGGCCCAATCGGACGATCGGGCTGGCTACTGTGACGTAAACCACACCCCACGAACGAAGGACCCGTCGTGCGACCCTCCCGTTTCACCGCCGCCCTCGGTCTAGCCTGTGCCGCCTCCCTCGGCCTCGGCGTCACCACGACCGCCACCGCCTCTTCCGCCTCCGCGGCGACGGGCGACTTCTACACGCCCCCGGCTGCTGTTCCGGCTCAGCCGGGCACCCTCATGAAGTCGGAGAAGTTCTTCACCGGCCTCAACATGTGGGGCAACACGACCCGCATCATGTACTCCTCCAAGGACGACAACGGGCAGCCCACGGCCGTCACGGGCGCCTACATCGAGCCGTGGGCCGCGTGGAAGGGCCCGGGTCCGCGCCCGGTCGTCGTCTACGGCGTCGGCACGATCGGCCAGGGCGACCAGTGCGCGCCGTCGCGGATGATGGCGAGCTCCATCAACCTCTCGACGCCCGGGTCGCTCGGGGTGAACTACGAGACGCAGGGTATGAACAACCTGCTCGCCAAGGGCGTCGCCGTCGTCGTCACCGACTACATCGGGCTCGGTACGCCGGGCCGCCCGCACACGTACATGAACCGTGACGACCAGGCGCACGCCATGCTCGACGCCGCGCGCGTCGCGAGCAAGGTGCCCGGCGCCACCGTGAAGGGGAACTCCAAGGTCGCGACGTACGGCTACTCCCAGGGCGGCGGCGCCTCGGCCGCTGCCGTCGAGGCCGCGCCGACGTACGCCCCGGATCTCGACGTCGCCGCCGCCTACGTGGGAGCCCCGCCGGCCGACCTCGAGAAGGTGCTCGCCGGTGTCGACGGCAGCCCGATCGCGGGCGTCATCGGCTACTTCATCAACGGGGCGGCCAGCTCGAGCGCGGCCGTCAAGGCGTTCGCCGACGAGAGCGTCAACGCCACGGGCAAGACGATGCTCTCGCGCACGTCGGGTCAGTGCACGGTCGACACCGTCGTGTCCTACGGCTACCGCAAGACGAGCGACTTCACGGCCACCGGTGAGCCCATCGCGGCCGTCATGGCGCGCAACGAGGAAGTCACCGGGTTCGTGCGCGCGCAGCGCACCGGCACGATGAAGCCGACGGCGGCCGTGCGCGTCGCCACGGGCGTCGCGGACGACGTCGTCCCGCACGCTCAGTCGAAGCAGCTCGCACTCGACTGGTGTGGCAAGGGCGCGAACGTGACGTACGCGCCGATTCCGGGCCTCTCGCTCGGGCCGAAGTCGCTTCTCAACCACGCCAACCCGATGCTGGCCGACCAGCTCACCGCGCGTGACTGGGTCGTGCAGCGACTCTCCGGAGCGCCCGCGACGGGCAACTGCTCCACCGCGGCGGGCCTCAAGTAGCTCGGCCGGTACGCATGAAGGCGCCCACCCGTGAAGTCGACGGGTGGGCGCCTTCGTGCGCGCGGAGCGTCAGGCCTGTTCGACCCGGGCGCGGTGGATGAGCGCACCCGACCCGAGCCCGATGACGAGGCCCGCGAAGAACGCACCCATCGCTGGGTACTTGACGAAAACGATAGGCGACAGCGCGACGAGCACGAGGCAGGCAGCGGCCACAGCTGCCGGCGGGATGCGCAGCAGCGCGCGGAAGGCGACGAAGCCGACCACGTTGCCGATGAGCCAGCCGACGACCGGGTCGATGAGCCAGCTCGGCTCGGGCAGGAGGCCCTTTTCCGGCTGGAAAATCCACAGGAGGAGGACGAGGACGCCGAGAGCGACGAGGTCGATGGCGATCCAGGCGGCGGCAGAGAAGGTGATGTCACCGTCGACGCGGCGACGGTCGGTGTGGTTGGTCATGGCGGTTCCTCTCAGGAAGGGGTCTCCATCACTGTGCCCACGCGCCGTGATCATGCGTGCGTCACTGCGGCGAATGGAGACGAAACAGTTACCTGACAGTAATTTCCCGAGGTTGTGATCAGCGACCGGTCCGCATACGGAGCAGGACGAAGCAGATGAGCGCCAGGACGATGGCGACGACCGCGGCGAGTGAACCTCCGGACAGCTTGGCCAGCGCGATACCCAGGGTCACCCCGGCGAGGCCGAGCAGGAAGACGCGCAGACGCGGAGAGTTGCTCATTCCACCAGGGTAGACGCCGCGCGGGCGTCTCCGCGGCGGCGAAGGCCGCGGCGGATCGTGAAGCGCAGGGCTCGGGCGGCGCTCGTGCCGAAGACGAGGCCGAGGGCGATGGCGAGCACGACGCTCGTCGCGTTCATCGCCGTCGGCCACGACTCGCGCGGATCGATGCCGAGCTGGGTCACCGTCACGAGGCCCAACGAGCCGGGAACGAGGAGCCAGAAGCTGGGCAGGAAGAGCACCATGCGCGACATCGTCGGGCGGGCCAGGGCAATGACCCAGGCGCTGAAGCTCGCGACGAAGGCCCCTGCGAGCGCGCCGCCCCAGGCCGGGGCGTCGACCCAGTTCTGCACCGACCACTGCGTCACGTACGTCGAGGCGGTGACGAACAGGACCCCGGGCGCGAGGCGGCGCGGCACCGACTCCATGAAGCAGATGCCGAGGGTGAGCAGGAAGAGGCCGACGAAGCCCGCGAGCGGGCCGATCTCGTCGACGCGCGCGTTGGCGAAGGCCTCCGGGGGCACGTCGAGAAGGATGCTCGCGCCGGCGACACCGGCCGCGAACATGACGAGCTGGGTCGTGCCGTAGGCGAGGCGTGAGGCGCCGGAGACCATGGCCCCGGCGACGAGTTCCGACAAGCCCGTGACCAGCAGGGCACCCGGCAACAGGACGGCCACGGGCGGCAACATCGTCCGCAGCGGGCTCGTGATGAAGCCCGCTTGGAACGCGGCGAAGGCCGCCGCGGCGACGAGGAATCCGGCGAAGAGCGGCAGGAGGGCGCTCGGTACGAGGCGTCGCCCGGTGAGGCGGATGAGGGCGATCGTGATGGGGCTCGCCACAGCTGCGAACAGCACGCTCGGCCAAGTCGGTTGGAGGATGCCGGCAATGCCCGCCGCCACGGTGAACCCACCGAGGTACATGCCGGTGACGGGGAAACGGGCACGCTGCGCGCGCAGGCCCTTGAGAGCGTCGAGCGCGGCGGTCGGCGTCAGGGCGCCCGTCTCGAGGCCGTGCTGGATGCCGGCGACGCGGGCCGTCTGGTCGAGGCGCAGGGAGCCCTCGATCGACTCGAACGTCGCCGGGGCGCCGTGGCCGAGGCTGAGCGTGACACCGTCCGGGGTGGCGTTGATCTGCGCACCGGGGAGACCGATCGCGCGGGCTGCGCGCACGACGTCCTCGGTGGCCTCGTGGGCACCGGCGCCGCCGGCCACGTGCGCGGCCGCGAGGTAGACGAGCAGCTGACGCGTCTGGGCGTCAGTGAGGTCGTCGGGGCTCGCAGTCACCGGACGATGGTACGCGGGCCTTCACGTGCCGAGCCGCCCCTCGCGTTCGTGGTGACGTTCGTTGCGGTTGGTGACGTTGCACCGTCACCAACCGCAGCAAACGTCACCAGCTAGGAGCGGGGCTCGAGCAGTCTGGCGGCGTTGTCGTGGAGAACGCCGCGCATCCAGTCGTCACCGAGGTCGAGGCGCGCCAGGGCGTCGAGCTGGTGGACGTAGGGGTAAGGGATGTTGGGGAAGTCGCTGCCCAGCACCACCTTGTCGCCGATGTCGACGAGGCGCGGCAGATACTCGCGCGGGTACGGCGTGAGCGATTCGGTGAAGTCGGTGAACGCCATCGTCGTGTCGAGGTGGACGCGTTCGAAGCGTTCGGCGAGGTCGAGGAAGCGCCCGTACTCGGAGTTGCCCATGTGGGCGATGAGGAGCGTCAGCGCGGGGTGGCGCTCGAGAAGGGATTCGACGCGGTCGGGGCCGGTGAACTCACCTGGCATCGGGCCGGAGCCGCAGTGGATGACGACGGGCGTGCCCTTCGCCTCGAGCTGTGCCCACACGTCGTCGAGGGTGGGATCGAGAGGGTCGTAGCCGCCGACCTGGATGTGCACCTTGAAGATCTGCGCACCCGCGTCGAGGGCCTCGGCGACGTAGGTGGGTGCCTCGGGTTCGGCGTAGAACGTGGCGCTCGGGATGGCCTCCGGCGTGTTCGCGGCGAACTCGCGCGACCAGGCGTTGAGCCATTCGGCCATGCCGGGCCGGTGCGGGTAATTGAGGGAGCTGAAGCGGGTGACGCCGAAGTCACGCAGGGTGGCAACGCGCTCGGCTTCGTCGGTGCGGTAGGTGATCGTCCACTCGCCCGCGGGCGTGTCGATGGCGTCGAAGTAGGCCCACACCTTGTCGAGCACGTTCTGCGGCATGAAGTGGGTGTGGACGTCGATGAGGCCCGGCAGCCCGAGACGCTGGGCGTACGCGCGGACCTGGGCAGCTTCGTCGTGTCGGCTCGGGATCGTCACCACGCCAGGATGCCGCAGAGGGGCGGTGTCGGTGGGCGAACGCGGCCGTTCGTTCATCGCGCGCGCCGGGTGAACAGGCTGTAGAACGACAAAAGGGCCGGTGGGCACGCGGTTATTTGCATGCCCACCGACCCTTCGGGCCGTCCCGATCAGACGGAGCAGTGATCGCCCTCGCAGGACGGGCCGTGGTCGTGGGCAGCCTGAGCCGTGACGGCATCATCGCTCGTCGAGGCCGCGGTATCGCCGTGGAGCTCGTTCCACGTCTGTGCGAGAGCCTGCTCGAACAGCTCGACGGGCTGTGCACCCGAGATGGCGTACTTCTCGCCGAGCACGAAGAACGGCACGCCGGTGATGCCGAGCGCGCGGGCCTGCTCCTCGTCACCGCGCACGTCGTCGGCGAAGTCGGTGCCGGCGAGCAGCGCCCGCACCTGGTCGGAGGGCAGTTCGAGCTCTTCGCCGAGGCGCTGCAGCTCGGTCGTGTCACCGACGGCGACACCCTCGGTGAAGTAGGCGCGCATGAGGCGCTCGTGCGCTTCGGTGGCGCGCCCGTGCTGGGCGGCCAGGTGGACGAGACGGTGAGCGTCGAACGTGTTGCCGAACTTGGCTTCGCGCCAGTTGAACGCGAGGCCGACCTCGGCCGCGCGGGCGGCGATGTCCTCCTGGCTGCGCTCGGACTGCTCCAGCGTCATGCCGTACTTCGCCGCGATCTTCTCGACGAGCGTCGTGTCGGGCACGGCCTCGATCGTCGGGTCGAGCTCGTAGGAATGCCAGATGATCTCCACGTCGTCGGCGTGCTCGAACCCGTCGAGCGCGAGCTCGAGGTGGCGCTTGCCGATGTAGCAGAACGGGCAGACGATGTCGCTCCAGATGTCGATCTTCACGCCGGGTGCAACGTCGTGGGGGCATGTTCGATTCCGCACAGGTCCCGGCGGGAGCCCACCACGGGGGCCCGTGCTGTTCCGGGGAGACACACACGCCCCCTCCCGTCACGGGCGCCGAGCGGCGCTGCCCGACGGGAGGGGGCGTGCTGGGCCGACAGCCCGATCGATCAGTGGGTCGTCTTGCGCGCCTTGCCGAGCGCCATCAGCAGCGCGCCGCCCAGGGCCCAGCAGGCGAGGACGATCCAGGCGTGCTTCGCGCCGTGACCGTCGAAGTACGCCGACGAACGCAGCGCCGTTCCTGCGGCGCCGACCGGCATGAGCTGGCCGATTGCGCCCCACGGCGAGGGCAGCCAGGACGGGCCGGTGGCGATGCCGGAGATCGGGTTCGACAGGAAGAACATGATGAGCGCGCCGAGGCCGAAGCCTGCCTGACCGAGGTTCTTCGCGAGGCCGATGACGGTAAACGCGATTGCTGCGATGCCCATGCCCACCGATGCGGCAAGCAGCCAGAACGAGCCCTCCATGACGTCGAGCCAGAAGTGCAGGATGGCGGAGGCCGCGAGGCCGGCCACCGCAGCGACGCCGATGATGCCGATGAAGCGTCGACCCGTCGAGCCGCGCAGGGTGAAGAACATCGCGGCCGAGGTGGCCATGCCGCCGAAGATGAGCGGGAGAGCGGCGGCCGTCATGGCGGCGCCGGTCGGGTCGTGCTTCGGCAGCGGCACGACGTCCGTGTACGTGACCTTCTGGCCCTGCTTCTCCAGGCCCGCGCCGACGCCCTTGAGGACGTTGGAGTAGGGCGCGCCCGCGGCGCTCGCCGTCTGGATCGTCGCGCCGTCCTTGCCGAGGGCGATGCCACCGACGACGTCGCGCTCCTTGATGGCGTCCGCGGCTTCGTCGGCCGAGGAGAACGTCGTGACGTCGAACGTGCCCGGCGAGCGCTTCTCGAGCTGCGCCTGGACCGTGCTGACGGCCTGCTGCGGACCGCTCACGGCGATCGGCATGTCCTTGGCGCCCGACTTCACAGCCGGCGTCGCGAACGCGAGCAGCATGAGGCTCACGACGACGCTGAGGCCCAGGATGAGTGCGAGCAGCGGCGGGCCCTTGCGCTTCGTGGCCTTGTCGTCCGTCTCGTCGTCGGTGATGTGGTCGTCGCCGTCACGCTCGGAGGTGCGAGTGCTGTGGCCGTCGCGCTCCTCGCGGGCAGCGGTGCGGCTCAGGGGCTCGTCGTGCGTGGTGGTGCGGCCGACGGTCTCGTCGCGGTCCGTCACCGCGGTGCGGTCCTGATCGACGCCGCGCTCGCGGGTGTCCACGCGGGCATCGGTGGGCTCGCCGTCGGTGCTCGCGACATTCGCCGCGGGGGTTGCGTTGACGGCCATGTGGCGCGGGGCTCCGCCTGCCGAGGTCGGTGCGGTGTCGGTGGCGTTCGTGCTCGCGTGGTCGCCGCGGTTGGAGGCGAGGTGCTTGCCGCGTCGGGGCGTCTCGTCGGGGGTGATGTCGTCGCGCATGAATTCTTCTCGTTCCAAGCAGTGGGGGAGGCAGCTGAGGTCGCGCCTCGCCGTGTTCTTGTCCAGTGTGGGGATGCCTGGTGCACAATGCGAACGTGGTGAATTCTTCCCGCGGTCGGCCCCGCGGAGGCAGTGACGCGCGCCAGAGGCTGATCGACGCTGCAAGAGTGCGGTTCGAGGCGGATGGCTATGCCAACACGTCGATGCGTTCCGTTGCGCGAGAAGCTGGCGTTGACCACGCCATGGTGAATTATTACTTCGGCTCGAAGCAAGGTTTGTTCGCCGAGGTGCTTGCTATCGCGTACAGCCCGCAGGCCGTCTTCGACGAGATCTTCGCTCCGGGTGCGAGCCGCGATCCGATGCGGATGGCCGAACGCCTGCTCGTCGGGTTGCTCACCGTCTGGGAGGAACAGGGGTCACGGGGGCAGATGCTCGAGGTCGTCCGGCAGGCCGCGATGAACGACGCGATGCGCACCACGACGGCCGAGTTCGTCGGCACCGAGATCGTGCGGCGCATCAGTGGCGAGATCAAGGGGCCGGACGCCCGACGTCGGGCCGCCGGAGCAGGCGCCGTCGTGTCGGGTCTCGTGTTCGGTCGGTATGTGTTGGGCGTGGAACCGCTCGCCTCGATGAGCACTCGCGACGTCGTCCGCACCCTTGCGCCGATGATTGCGATGCAGTTGGACCCCTCGGGCGTCGCTCGCTTCGTGCGCTGACGGCGCCCCCGCTGGGCAGACTTCCCTACCGTTGGGCAGCGTCCCCCTCGGCCCAACGGCCGGAAACCCCGCCCAAGGGCCTGTTGCGTAGTCCTCGAGGAGGACGCCGAATCATTCTGTTGGCTGTCGATCGGTGGAGCGCCGCCGAGGAGTCTGGAGGCATGAATTCGAACGCACTCATGACACTCGTATCCGCGCCGGCCCAGTCCGAGGGGGCGCAAACCGTCGCGACGGGCTCGTTCGTCGACTTCGCCGTTGCCGTGGTGGCCCTCTGGGTCGTCACGATCGTGTCGATCCTGCGCTCGAGCTACACGTGGGGAATCAAGGCGTTGGCGCTGCTCGCAACCCTCCTCTTCCCGTTCGTCAGTTTCCTCGCGTGGTTCCTGTGGGTGAAGAAGTAGCAGCCCGGGTACGCGGGACGCTGACGGGGGCAGCGTCAGGTTGGGCAGACTTCCCTGCGGTTGGGTAGCGGCAGACACTGCCCAACCGCAGGGAAGTCTGCCCAGCGGCCCTCATGCAGTGCGGCGACGCAGCGTCAGGGCCCCCAGCCCGACGAAGCCGACAACGAAGACCGACACGACGGCGAGGTCGCTCACGATGTCGGATATCGCCTCTCCTCGGGAGACGGCGGTCATCGCGTCGACGGCATACGAGAGTGGCAGGACGTCGGAGACGAGTTCGAGCACCCGTGGCAGCTGATCGCGCGCCACGAGTAACCCGCAAAGCAGCATCTGGGGGATGACGAGGGCCGGCAGGAACTGAACGGCCTGGAACTCCGTGCGGGCGAACGCACTGACGAAGAGCCCGAGGGCTGTGCCCAGGACGGCGTCGAGCACGGCGATGACCCCGAGCACCCACACACTGCCCGCGACGTCGAGCCCGAGCGCACCGACACTGAGAGCCACGGCGAGGGCTGCCTGGACGCAGGCGATGAGGCCGAAGGCCAGGGCGTATCCCAGGATGAAGTCGAGTCGCCCCGTCGGCATCGCGAGGAGCCGTTCGAGCGTGCCGCTCGTGCGCTCACGCAGAGTGGTCACGGACGTCACGAGGAACATGACGGTGAAGGGGAACAGCGCCAGCAACCCGGGTGCGATGCGGTCGAAGACGCCCCCTGGAGCGTCCGCAAAGATCCACGCGAGCAGGGCCATGAGAACGCACGGCATGACGAGAAGAAGCGCGAGCGTGCGGTGATCACGACGCAGCTGGGTGAGGACTCGAGTCGTGACCGCGAGGGTGATCCGGGGTGTCATCGCACGACCTCCAGAAAGGCGGATTCGACAGTGTCACAGCCTGTCTCGCGCTTGAGACGCTCGGGCGTCGTGGCGGCGACGAGTTCCCCGTCACGCATGAGCAGAAGCGAGTCGCAGTGTTCCGCCTCGTCCATGACATGGCTGGAGACGAGCAGCGTGACCCCGTCCTTCGCGAGGTTGCGGAACAAGCGCCACAGATCGACGCGCAGCACAGGGTCGAGGCCGACCGTCGGCTCGTCGAGCACGAGGAGATCGGGCGTCGAGAGCAAGGCCACCGCAAGGCTGACCCGTGAGCGCTGGCCGCCGCTCATGTCGCGCACGAGCTGATCGCCCCGTTCGTGGAGGTCGACGGCGCGCAGGGCGTGCTCGATCGCCTCCTGGTCCACCCCGACCACCGCGGCGAAGAAGCGCAGGTTCTCCGTGGCGGTGAGATCCGGGTAGACGCTGGCGGCCTGCGTCACGTAGCCGATCCGGTGGCGCAGGCTCGAGGTGCCGGCACTCTCGCCAAGGACCTCGAGCTCACCACTGACGTTGGCCTGCACGCCGACGACAGCCCGCATGAGCGTCGACTTGCCGCAGCCGGACGGACCCAGAAGGCCGACGATCCGTCCCCTCGGGATCTCGAAGTCGAGACCCTTGAGAACGGTGGTGCCTCCTCGATCGACGCTCAGGTTGCGTGCCATGACGGCCGCGTGGCCGTCCCGGGCGGCCCGTTCTGACGTGTGCTCTGTCATGAAACGAGTGTGCTTCGCCCATCGGGCAGAATGCGAGCGTGGTCAATTCTTCCCGGGGGCGTCCGAAGGGCCCCAGCGACGTGCGTCAACGCTTGATCGATGCTGCAACCGAAGTGTTTCTCGAGGTTGGGTACGCACAGGCGTCGTCGCGCATGATCGCTGAACGGGCAGGTGTCTCGCACACGCTGGTCAATTATCACTTCGGGTCGAAGCAGGGTCTGTTCGGTGAAGTGATGTCGTTGACGCTCACCCCGTCGAAGGTCCTCGGTGAAGCGCTCGGTCATCGTCCTGGCGAGACGCCGATCATGGTGTCGCGGCGCTTCGTCGGCACCGTCGTGACGGTCTGGGACGACGCACATCTGAGCGAGCCGTTCGTGGCCATGCTACGCGAGGCCATGGCCGACGATTCCGTGCGCACGAACGTCGCGGAGTTCATAGAGCGCGAGGTGCTGGATCACGTCGCCGCCCGCATCGGTGGGCCGGACGCCCTCTCCCGGGCGAGCGGTGTCGCCATGTGCATCGCGGGGCTGGTCATGGGCCGGTACCTCCTGAGGGTCGGCCCGCTGGTTGCGCTGTCGAAGCAGGACGTCGTGCGTGTCCTCGCGCCGATGGTGGCCGTCCACCTGCGTTGATGCTGTCCGCCTGCGGCTGGGCAGAGTTCCCTGCGGTTGGGTAGCGGCAGACACTGCCCAACCGCAGGAAACCCTGCCCAACGAGCGTCAGGGCTAGAGCTGACTCACCAGAGCGTCATCGACTCCCGCAGAACGCGCTCGACGTCGGCCTCCGTGATCTCGACCGGCGCGGTGGCGAGCAGGCGCTGCTGCTTCATCGTGCCCTCGGCGAGCTTGGCCACGTCGTTCTCCGAGTAACCGACGGCCGCGAGGCCGTTGGGGAAGTCGATGTCGCGCATGAGCCGACGCAGGGCATCCGGCAGCGCGTCGCGGCCGAGGTCGCTCACCGACGTGTCGGGCTCGAGCAGCGCCGCCATCTCGTGGTGACGCTCCGGGTTCGCGGGGTAGAGCAGCGCGAACGCCGCCGGCGCCGTCAGCGCAACCGCCATCCCGTGCGGCACCATCGCGTGATTGGCGTCGTACCCGTCGGGTCGGAAGTCGCGCACCATGCCGGCGATCGGATAGGCGTTAGCGTGCGGCAGGTGCACGCCCGCGTTGCCGAAACCCATGCCCGCGAACGTCGCCGCGAGCGCCACGGCCCCGCGCGCCTCGGCGTCGTGGCCGTTCTCGACGGCGGTGCGGAACGAGCCGGCGAGCAGGCGTACGGCCTCGCGCGACCACATGTCGCTGATCGGGTTGGCGCCGCAGTACGGCACCCGCTCGGACGCTTCCTTGCGGGCGAACTCGGTGTACGGCTTCGCCGTGTAGCTCTCGAGGGCGTGACACAGGATATCCATGCCCGACGCCGCCGTCACGCCTGCCGGCTGGCTCATCGTGAGGTCCGGGTCGATGACGGCCATGCGCGGGCGCAACGCGGGGTGACTGATGCCGGTCTTGACGTTCTGCTCGAGCACGTCGAGGACGCAGATCGTCGTGGACTCGCTGCCCGTGCCCGTCGTCGTCGGGACGGCGATGAGGGGCACGAGCGGCTTCGTCGGGTTCGCGCCCCCTCCGACGGGCGCGTTGACGTAGTCCATCAGCTCGCCGTCGTTCGTCGTCATGAGGTTGATGGCCTTGGCGGTGTCGATGCTCGACCCGCCCCCGACCGCGACGATGACGTCCCACGGGCCGTGCTGGCGCGCCCACGCGGTGGCTTCCTCGAGGGAGGCGTCCGTCGGTTCGACGTGCGAGTCGGTGAAGACGTCGACCCGCAACCCCGACGTTTCCAGCGCCTCCACGACCGGGGTGACGATGCCCGCGGCGGCCACGCCGGGGTCGCTCACGACGGCGGCGGTGCGGGCGCCCAGCGTCGTCGCGTCGTGGCCGAGTTCGGTGACAGCTCCGGTGCCGTACTTCAGGTGCGGGCTGCCGTAGGTGAAGATCGTCTCGCTCATGGCACCGACGCTACGCGCGAGGCGAGCGCGTACACGGGTATCGGACCCCGGAAATTCAGCGCTTCGTCAGGTCCTCGGCCAACATGACGAGGATGCCGCTCGGCCCGCGCACGTAGGTGAGCGCGAAGACGTCCTGGTAGTTCGCGACGCCACGCAACGGGTGGCAGCCGTGCCGCGCGGCGACGGCGAGCGCTTCGTCGAGGTCGTCGACGCGGAACGCCACACGGTGCATCCCGTTCTCGTGCGGCAGCGTCGGCTCGGTCGCGATCGCGTCGGGGTGGAGGTACTCGAACAGTTCGATGCGCCCCGAGCCGTCCGGCACCTCGAGCAGGGCGATCTTGGCGTGGTTGCCGTCGAGGCCGACTGCGGTGTCGGCCCATTCGCCGCTGACCTCGCCACGCCCGACGACGTTCAGGCCGAGGTCGGTGAAGAAGGCGACGGCGGCGTCGAGGTCGCCGACGGCAATGCCGACGTTGTCCAGGGAGATGGCCATGAGCGACACGCTACCGAGGGGCGGCTGTTCCTCACGGTTCCTCGGGCGGACGCTCGTCGCCTGCTCGGGTGGAGCCGGTGCGCTGTGCGGCACCAGGCATGTCGCCTAGGCGCTCGCGTCGTCGGGCCTGGCGTGCCACCCGCGCTTGGGCGCGCTCGAGCGGCAGCTCCTGACGACGCACGCGCGCCGCCTTCATCTGCTCCCGCACCGCCTCGCGCATCTGCTCGCGTGGGTAGGGGCGGCCGCCGATGATGTCGCGGATGGCGTTCCAGCGCGCGTCGTACGTCGCGTCGAACCGACGCTCGGCCCGTCGCGCGAGCCATCCGTCCTTCTTGTAGCGCCGCTGCGCCCACCACGACCCCGGCTTCGCCACGCGCACGGCGCCGATGATCCCGACGAGCGGCACGAAGACGCCGACGAGGCCGGTGGGCAGCTTGCCCTTGAGAATCGTCACGACGACGAAGCCGAGGTTGACGATGCCGAGCGCCGACAGCAGTGCACCGGGCAGGTCGTCGCCGGTGGGCACGACGTCGAGCGGGTTGGCACCGATGACGAGCGCCGCGGTGATCGTCACCGCGACGATGAGCGCCGTCACCGACTGACGTCCCTCCTCCTGCCAGTACACGTCGTCGAGGTGGAGCCACATGGCGAACTCGTCGAGCGTGAGCGCCGCGCCCATGCCGAACAGGGCCGCGAGGACGTTGAGCGCGAGCCCCCGCTCGGGCATGTAGGTGATGAGCAGCAGACCGCTGAAGAGCACCATGAGGATGCCCCACACCTGGTGGTGCACGTGGATGCCGGCGACGACGATGTTGCGGATGAGCCCGGGTTCGGCGTTCTCCTTGAGGTAGGCCTCGGCGCGGTCGGCCTTGTGGCGGATGTAGCGCGTCGTCGTGCGGGTGGCCGCCGTCGTGAAGACGAACGCGATGAGCAGCCACAGGACGGCGTGGCGGCTCGGGTCGATCATGCTGCCATCGTAGGTCGGGGGCGAGTTGTGGCCCGCTACGGCGCGTGTGGGCCGAACCGCTCCGTAGCGGGGGCGGGGCGGATATTCTCGCGGCATCGGACCGACCGAGCACCACCGACGGGGGAGCGTCATGAGCGACAACGACTGGACCAAGCACGAGCAGGGCACGCCCGGGCAGGAGGACGACGCGACGCGTCAGTGGGGTGCCTCGCCGGCTCAGGGGAGCAACAACGCCGAGGCCCCGCACGACTCGTCCGAAGAGCGCACCCGCGCGTTCACCGCCCCCAACGAGTCAGGCGCCCAGAACACCGGCGCGACGGGACAGAACGACTCCTCGGAGGACCGCACGCGGGCCTTCACCGCTCCCAACGAGTCGGGCACCCAGAATGCCGGTGACCAGGCTCAGTACGGTTCGGCTCCCGCGGCGGGTGGGCAGAACGGGCAGCAGCAGGGTGGACAGTACGGCCAGTCTCCCTACGGCGCCAACGCTCAGGGCCAGCAGTACGGGCAGAACAACTCGTCGATCGGTCAGGGCTTCTCGAACGGACAGAACCAGTACGGCTCGCCCCAGTACGGCTCGGAGCCCCAAGGCGATGCGGGCTACGGCTCGTCGAGCCCGCAGAGCAACCAGAACCGGTACGACTCCGCCCCGCCGTCGAGTGGTCAGTACGGTCAGAACTCCTACGGTTCGACGCCGCAGGCTGGCCAGTACGGTCAGCCCAACCAGACCGAGAACGCGCAGTACGGCCAGAACCCCCAGGGTGCGAACTCGTCGATCGGCCAGGGCTTCTCGACCCATCAGAACCAGCACGACTCCGCCCCGCAGGGCGGCGGTCAGTACGGCCAGAACCAGTACGACTCAGCGCCCCAGGGCGGTGCGGGGTACGGCTCGTCGAGCCCGCAGGGAAACCAGAACCAGTACAACTCGTCCCCGCAGGGCGGGCAGTACGGCCAGAACCAGTACGGCTTCCCGGGTCAGAGCGGGCAGGGCCACCAGAACGGTCAGCCCGGCCACAACGGACAGTACGGCCAGAACAACGCCTGGCAGGGCGGTGACGCGAACAACGCGAACAGCCCGTTCGGTGCCGGTGGCCAGGGTGCTGCCGCAGCCCTGCAGGTGAAGAACACGGACGGGTCGCTGCGCATCGGGCGCGTCGGCCTGCTCGCCTCCCTCGCGGCGCAGTTCTTCGTCATCATCGGCTGCCTCGGCCCGTGGGCCAGCGTGTGGGGCAGCTCGGTCTCGGGCATGAACGGCGACGGCGTCATCGTCCTGCTGCTGTCGCTCGCCATCATCGGCCTCGGTGTCGCGCACTTGCTCGGCAAGGTTCCGGCGAAGTTCCTGTGGGGCATCGTGGTCGCCGCTACGATCTCCTTCATCGTCGGGCTCATCGACTACGGCAATGTCAGTGACGTCGCGTCGGTGGGCTGGGGCCTCGTGTTCGTCATCTTCTTCTCGCTCGTCTCCGGCGGCGCCGCGGCCCTCGCGGCTCTGCGCGACTGACGCCGTCACCCCTTCGGGCGTCCTGCCTTGCCGGGCGACCCGAAGGGCGGTTGGCTGATCGCATGAGTACGCACGATGAGGCCGCGGAGGCCATCGACACCGTCCTGTTCGACGTCGACGGCACGCTGATCGATTCCACCTACCACCACGCCGTCGCGTGGTCGCGCGCCTTCGCGCAGCACGACCTCCACCCGCCGATGTGGCGCATCCACCGCGCCGTGGGCATGGGCGGCGACCAGCTCGTGCCGAGCGTCGTCGGCGACGACGTCGAGGAGCGCCTCGGCGACGAACTGCGCACCGCGTGGGAGGGCGAGTACCGCCAGATGCTGCCAGACGTGCGGGCCTTCGACGGCGCGGCCGACGCCGTGCGGGCCGTGCAGGAGAAGGGCTACAAGGTGGCGCTCGCGAGCTCGGGTAAGAGTGAGTTCACGGACGCCGCGCTCGAGAAGCTCGGGCTCACGCGGGACGACGTCGACGCCGTCACCTCCTCCGACGACGCGGACAACAGCAAACCGGAGCCGGACATCCTCGTCGCGGCACTCGAGGAGGCCGGTGGCCGACGCGGTGTGCTCGTCGGTGACGCCACCTGGGACGCCGAATCGGCCGGTCGCGTGCCGCAGCCGGGCATGCTCTGCGTCGCCGTCCGCACCGGCGGTTTCTCCGCCGCAGAGCTGAAGGACGCGGGCGCGGTGGGCGTGTACGACGCCGTCACCAACCTGCGCGACGGTGCGTGGATCGACGAACTCGCCTGAGGCTCACGGGTTGTCACCGGTGCGTGGCATGGTGTGACGCATGGCCGACCTCACCGAACCCTGCCCCAACTGCGGAAGGATGATGCGCTGGGAAACCTCCCACGAACGCTGCGACGGCTGCGGCTGGATCCGCCCGTGCTGCGAGGGCGCCCCCTGCCCGAGCTGACGCCGCACGCCGTCACGACGTGAGCCGATCGTGGCGTTCGAGTGGTGTTCACCGCCGCTGAGGAGGAAGGTGGACGCCATGTCGACTCACGAAGGCGGTGACGAACGCAGTTCGTCACCGAGTCCAGAGCAGCAGAACGACACCCGCCACGACGAGCCGGTGCGCACGTGCGCGTCGCCCCCGGAGGGGCCCGCGACGAGCACCGAGCCGGGCGCCGACCACCTCGAATCCGGCCTCAAGCCGCGTCACGTCACGATGATCTCCATCGCCGGCGTCATCGGCGCGGGCCTGTTCGTCGGGTCGGCGAACGCGATCAAACTGGCCGGGCCCGCCGCCATCATCAGCTACGCGGCTGCAGGTCTCGTCGTCGTCCTCGTCATGCGGATGCTGGGCGAGATGGCCACGGTCAACCCCGACACCGGGTCGTTCAGCGTCTACGCCGACCGCGCGCTCGGCAAGTGGGCGGGCTTCTCCATCGGATGGCTCTACTGGTGGGCCTGGGCGCTCATCATCCCCGTCGAGGCAACGGCCGGGGCGACGATCCTGACGAACTGGATCGACTGGCCACAGTGGGTCTTCGCCTTCCTCATCACGGCGATCCTCACGGCCACCAACCTCGTGAGCGTCGGCAACTACGGCGAGTTCGAGTTCTGGTTCGCCCTCGTCAAGGTTGTCGTCATCATCGCGTTCATCGCCGTCGGCCTCCTCGCGATCCTCGGCCTGCTGCCGACGAGTGACGTCTCGGGCCTTTCCGGCCTCACGGCCAACGGCTTCTTCGGCGACGGCCTCGGCGGCATCTTCGCCGCCATGCTCACGACGACCACCACCTACCTCGGCACGGAGATCGTGACGATCGCCGCGGCCGAGTCGAAGAACCCCGTCAGCGGCATTCGCCGCGCGGTCAACAGCGTTATCTGGCGCATCTCGATCTTCTACCTGGGCTCGATCTTCGTCGTCGTGGCTCTCGTCAACTGGCGCAGCCCGCAGCTCGCGGAGGTCGGTTCGTACCAGTTCACCCTCGAGACGATCGGCCTCGGGCAACTGACGACGGTCCTCGACCTCGCGATCCTCACCGCCGTCGCGAGCTGCCTCAACTCAGCGCTCTACACTGCGAGCCGCATGGCGTTCAGCCTCGGCCAACGCGGTGACGCTCCCGGCGCGTTCGGACGGACGAACAGCCGAGGCGTTCCTGTCGCGGCGATCCTCGCGAGCGTCGTCGTCGGCTTCGTCTGCGTCGGACTCAACTACGTCCTGCCGGACAAGATCTTCGGCTACCTCTTGTCGACGGCCGGCTGCGCGGCGCTCTTCGTGTACCTGTGCATCTCGTTCACGCAGCTGCGCTCGCGCCGTGCGATGGATGCCGCCGGCGTGGCCGTCCGGGTTCGCATGTGGCTCTTTCCGGGCCTCACGTACGCGACGATCGCGTTCATCGTCCTCGTGCTCGTCATGATGGCGTTCGACTCGGAGCAGAGCCAGAACCTGTGGTTCAGCCTCGCCGTGGCCACCGTCGTCCTCGTGGCGTCGTTCGTGCGTCACGGGTTCAGCGGCGGTAGCGACCGCGAGATCGTCGAGGCCGCCGAGGAGGGCATCGCCGAGACCTCCGATTCCGTCTGACGACTGACGACTGACGACTGGCGGCGGCACGGCGCCCCCACCGTCCGCTGCGACGGGGCAGACTCGACCCATGAGCACCTACGTCATGTTCCTGCGCGGCATCAACGTCGGCGGCATTCGCGTGCCGATGCCCGAGTTGCGGAAGGTGCTCGCCGACGCGGGGTGCCGCGACGTGACGACGTGGCTCGCCACGGGCAACGTCCGCCTCGACTTCGACGGCAGTGCCGAGGAGCTCAAGCAGGTGGCCGAGCAGGCCATCGGGGACGCGTTCGACTACGAGGCGTACGTGCTCGTGCGTGACGCCGAGTCGCTGCGCGAGCTCGTCGAGAGCTGGCCGTTCACGCCCGACGAGGCCCACCACCGCTACGTCGTGCTCGGGGGAGGCGCCGCGTTCGAGGCCGCCCAGGCCGCCATCGACGCCTCGCCCCACGACGAGCACGTCGCGGTCTTCGGCGACGACCTCTACTGGCGCTGCCTCAAGGGTTCGACGACGTCGACGCCCGTGGCCAAGCTGCTGGCGAAGCGCGAGTACAAGGCGACGACGACCACGCGCAACCTCAACACCCTCGAGAAGATGGTGCCCGATCAGGCCTGACGGTGGAAGGGGCGTCGGAAGTCGGGAGTCGTCAGGCCCTGCGCCTCGAACTCGGCCTCGGCGATCGACGTGCCGTCACGCTTCGCGAGGTGGTTGACCTGCGCTCTGCGCGCCTGCCACAGCACACGACTCGAGACGAACTGCCCCAGCACGGCGCCGGCGCCGATGGCGATGGACGTGGCAAGGCCCTCGAAGAGATGGGCCGCCGCACTGGCATCGTGGTTCACGAACCCGGCCAGAGCCTGGTAGAAGGCCATTCCCGGCACGAGGGGGATGACGGCGATGTCGAGGGCCCCCGAGGCAGGCCAGTTCATGGGGCGAGCGAGGAGGACCGTGAGGATGCCGAGCACAGTAGCGGCGGCCGCCGTAGAACTCATGCCCGAGACACCCGAGCGATCGGACACGGTGTAGACGAGGTGCCCGAGGGCGCCGAGGAGGGAGAACAGAACGATGCTGCGCGGCCCCGCCTGGCAGTACACGGCGTAACCGGCGGCGATGAGGACGGCAGCGACCGACGTCTGGGAGAGATCCAACGCCGGCTGCACGGCGGTCAGTTCGAGCGATTGTCCCGCCTTCTCGGCGAGGGTGAGGCCACCCATCGTCCCGACGACGAGTCCCGTGGTGAGCAGGGCGGCTTCGATGAGTCGGCCACATGCGGTCAGGAGCCAGCCGGTGAGGAGATCCTGCACGGCGCTCACGGAAGCGCTGCCGACAAGTTGCGTGACGATGGACGCCGTGATGACGACACCGGGCTGCGTGAGCGGTGTCAAGGCGAGCGCGAGGCTGGCTGCACCGACGGCGAGGACGCTGCTCAGCACACGCGCGTAGAACGGGGGGAGCATGATGCGGCTCGCACCGGTCGAGAGGAACTCGGTGAGCACCGCCGTCGCGGCGGCCACGAGTGCAGCGGCGAGATCCGCCCCGAGCAACCACGCGAACCCCATCGCCATGAGGAAGGCCCCCATCAACCGGAGGGTCAGAGGAGAGCGACCGTGGTCGATGATGAAGTTGAGCTTCTCGAACGCTTCCAGAACACGGACGCGCCCCGTCACCGTCTCCCCCACGAGGTCCTCGATGGCCGTCAACGTGGGGATGTCGAGTTCGACGGATCCCACGTTCTTGACGAGGGTCACCGGTTGCAGTGTCTCGGACGGTACGTAGCCCAGCGTGATCTGCCCCATCGTCACGTTGACCGTGCAGTCGGGGTAACCGTTGGTGCGCGCCAGTGCGAGGAGGGCCCGTGTGACGACCTCCGAGGACGCGCCATTGCGCAGGAGTGACTCCCCGATCCGCAGAGCGAAGGAGAAGAGGTCGTCAGCGCTCGCCGTCGCTGAACTGCGCGCTGTGCGCTCGGGAGGGCTGGAACTGGGCAAGGATGTCACCGTCTCGACGAAGGTTGGGTCGGCCGGGGTGCCGTGGCATGCCGCGGCACTGGAGTCGTGGTTGTCGGCCTCATCGCAAGGGTAGGGCGACGACGCAGCATCGGGTCGTGTCGGACCGGCCCGTTAGGGTGTGCCGCATGTCGACGTCATCCCAATCACCGCTTCGCAGCGTCGCCGTCTTCTGCGGCTCCACGCCGGGCAAGAATCCCGGCCTCATGGACGCCGCCTACGAGGCGGGGCGTGTCATCGCCGAGCGCGATCTCGTGCTCGTCTACGGCGCCGGTGGCGGCGGGCTCATGGGTGCTTTGAGCCAGGGCGCCCTCGATGCCGGCGGCGAGGTCGTCGGGTTCATCCCGACGCTCATGGTCGAGCGCGAGTGGGGCCGCGTCGACCTCACCGAGTTCCACGAGGTCGACACGATGCACACCCGCAAGGCAGGCATGGCCGAGCGGGCCGACGCCTTCCTCGCCCTGCCCGGCGGCCTCGGCACGCTCGAGGAGATCTTCGAGGTGTGGACCTGGGGCACCATCGGTTACCACTCGAAGCCCGTCGGCTTCCTCGACGTCGACGGTTTCTGGCGGCCGCTGCTCGACGCGCTGCGGGGCATCAGTGACGCAGGGTTCGTGCGCGGCAGCGTCATCGACGACGCCGTCGTCGAGCCGACCATCGAGCGGGCCCTCGACGCCCTCGCCGCGCGATGCACGGTGACCGGCCAAGAACTGCGCCCCGGTTTCTGAGCGCGGTCGCCTCAAGGAGGGGTCTCATGAGTGACGAGGAGTGGGTGCGCTCGCGCCTTCCCGTGCGCACCATCGAGGCCTGGCCGGAGGTCCGCGAGCGGCTCATCGCGCACTCGCTCGAGGACGATGAGGTCGTCGAGTGGCCCGGCGAAGAAGCCGTCGACTCACCCGAGACCGCCGGGACGCCCGAGCCGGCAGCGGCCGAGCAGGCCGCCGAACCCGACGACGGCCTCACCGACTCCCAACGTCAGTGGTTGTCGCTGGAGGAGCCCGAAGAGGACGAGTCCGAAGCGCCGCTCGAACCCGGCTACCACTGGTGGGAGGGCATCCCCGCCGTCCGTCAGTTCCTGCTCGAGGGGTTCACGCCCGGCCCCGCAACGGTGCTGCTCGGCGAGAACGGCAGCGGCAAGTCGACGCTCGCCGAGGGCATCGCCATGGCCTACGGCCCTGCGCCCGAGGGCGGTTCGACGGGCAGCAGGCACCGCACGCGCAACACCGAGGCCGGTCTCGGTGATCAGCTGCACATCGTGCGCAACGCCGGTGCGGGCAAGGGCGGCTACTTCCTGCGCGCCGAGACGATGCACTCGTTCTTCAGTTACCTCGAGGACAACCCGGGCAATGATCCCGAGGAGCCGCTCTTCCACCAGCTCAGCCACGGCGAGTCGTTCGTCGCGCTCGTGGAACTAAGGTTCAAGCCGAAGCGGCCCGGCCTCTACGTGCTCGACGAGCCGGAGTCAGCCTTGTCGTTCGACAACCAGCTGCGCCTCCTGCGTCACCTCACCGCGCTCATGGGCACGGGCAGGCACCAGATCCTGCTCGCCACCCATTCACCGATCCTCGCGGCGCTGCCAGGCGCCACCATCATCGAACTCGACGATCGGGGCTTCCGCGAGGTCGATCACGACGACGCCGGGCTCGTGCGGCAGTGGCGTCACTTCATGAACGATCCGGCTTCGTTCCTCGAGTCCTGACGCAGGCGAGCGGCGCCCGAGCGAAGGCCCGGGCGCCGCTCACGCGGGGATCAGAGCTTGCCGGTGGTCGCGTAGGCACGCAGCTGCGTCAGCGAGCCGTTGAAGATGTTCGTGTCGTAGCCCTTCGCATCCAGCGCGGCGTTCTGCCAGATCGCGTGCTTGCGGTTCTGTGACGACCACATGGTCGGCAGCGGGCCGACCGAACTGCTGTAGCGCGCGAGCCACAACGGGTTCTGGGCGAGAACGGAATCCTTGACGACGACGGCCTGCTGCGTCGTTCCGGTCTGCGGGAGCGTCCCGTTCGAACCTGCGGCACTCGCATCGGTGCCGACGCAGCGGTTCCACCAGATCGAGGCGGTGTAGATCATCGGGTTCACGCCGGTACGCGTGCGGTACTGGGTGACGAAGTCGTTGATCCACGTGCGCATCTGCGTCTGGGTCATGTCGAAACACATGGAGCCGTAGGGGTTCCACTCCATGTCGAGGGCCCCGGGCAGGGTCTTGCCGTCGTTCGACCACCCACCGCCGTTCGACACGAAGAAGTCGGCCTGCTGCGCTCCGGTGGCGGACGAGGGATTCGCGAAGTGGTAGGCGCCGCGGATGATGCCGTTGTCGTACGCGCCGGTGTACTGCGAGGCGAACTTGGGGTTCTTGTAGTAGTCGCCCTCGGTGGCCTTGGTGTAGAGGAAGGCCACCCCGGCTTCCTTCCACCCGGCCCAGTCGGACAGGACCGTGTGGCCGCTGATGTCGATGCCTGCGACGCTGGTCGGCTCGCTCGGCGTCACATCGCCGCTCGGGGGCGTGACGACGGTGGTGCCGCCGGTGGTGGCATCGGTGGTCGGGTTGGTCGGGATGGGCTTGACGACACCGAGCGAGGGGGAGGTCACGTTCGGCTTCTGCGAGATCTCGATGTGGCCGGAGAACAGCGGCACGCGAGAGTTGTAGTCGATCTCGTACTGCCACTTCTTCGTCACTGCGTTGAGCTTCACGCCGGAACGCCACGTCACCTTCGCGCCGAAGGTTCGTGCCTGGAGCGAGGCGACCCGCGCCTTCTCGACGGTTTCGGCTTCGGCCTTCGTGGAGTAGGAACCGTTCACCTTGAACGAGTGCGCACCGGCGATGAGCGGTGCGGGTGCGACGCCCAGCTTGGTGTCCCCGTTCCAGATGGCACGCGCCCGGTTGTAGCTCACGTCGAAGAGGTAGCCGGTCTGACGGCCGGCACCCGTACCGGCGTCGATGCGGTGGCAGGCGCCGGCCTTGATGCTCGTGCCCTTGTATTTCTTGATCGTGGAGATGGCTGACGTGCGGGCCTTCTCGCAGGCGGCCAGCGTGCTCGAGTGCGACGGCTGGTACAGCCCGTGACGGAAGGTGTAGTTGGCAGCGGCCTGTGCGGGCGCTGCGGCGGGGACGAGCAGACCGAGGCTCGCGGTGGCGAGCACGACGGAACGGGAGAATGACGGCACGGTGAGAGGCTTCCTCGTCAGGGGCGGGGGAAGAGATCCGTCGCCACGTGAATCGCAGTGGGAAGGCTGCGGATTCGAAGGTAGGGATCGCATGCGCCCAAAGAGACCCAACGGTTTGAATCGTTATCGAGGCGCGATGTGATCGAGACCGTAGCGCGACAGTCGGTAGGCAGACCGAATGGGTGGCCAGGCACCTCGGCCGACCCTTCGGGCCCTTCGGTGGCTCAGCTCGCGCTACTGGCGGCCTTCGAGGGCGGGCGCAGTTCGTAGACGGAGACCGTGGGCGAACTGAAGATCGTGGTCGTGAGGTCGGCCAACTCCGGCGAGACCCTCGACGCGCGGGAGTCGGCGTAGAGGTAGCGCACCCCGCGTGCGGCGAGAGCGTCGAGCACCTGACGATCCGGAGCCGAGAACGCTCGCTCGTTCTGGGCGAACGCCGTCGTGTCGTAGTACGGCTGGTACATGTAGCGGTAACCGCCCACACCGTTCCGGATCCGGGCGCTGGAACTGTAGGCCCAGGCCCCGATGTCGACCGGCGAACGCGTGATGGCCGACACCCAGAAACCCCGTGCATCGCAGTGATCGACGGTCACGACGGCCGCACAGTGCACGTTGGTCGCCACGAGTGACGACTCCGGGTTCGCCTGCGCAAGGGCGCGACCCGCCTCGAGTTCGTCCTCGGTGAGTGGAGAGGTGGCGGTCGGCGGATTGGCGGGCTTGACCACCGGGGCGTATTCGGGGGTCATCGTGTACGCAGTGGCAAGGACGGGGGCAGCCAGGCTGTAGCCGAGAACGGAAGCCCCCAGTGCGAGTGCGGCCCGCGGGTGCCGCTTGCGGCGCGCGAGCAACACGATGCTCACGAGGGCGAGCAGGAGGACAACACCGGCGATCGGGGCCATACGCGACATCCGAAGCGGCGCGAGGTGCTCGTAGACGGACGTGCGTTGCCACACGAGGGCCACACCGAACGAGGCGCCGCCGATGATTCCAGCGGCCAGGGCCACCGCCCGCGTGTCGGAGCGTCTGCGTGCCCCGTTGACCAACGCGACGAACCCCCAGGCGATGAAGACCGCCGACACGGGCTGCAGCCCGCGCATGAAGTAGACCTGCGACAGGGAGGGGTGAGCGAGCGCGAACATGGCCGCCACGGCTACCAGGAACATACCGATGAACATCGAGCGCGCCACGACGTCGTCGATCGCCGCCACGAAGAGGATGACTGCGTAGGTCGCGAGCAACGCCACGACGAACAGAGCGAGCACGTCGAAACCCGGCTCGCGCCCCATCTTCTGAAGTTCTCTCCACGGCCGCAGCTGGCGGGCGGTGGCACCGAGCAGGAAGATCGAACCGCCCCCGCCGCCGGCGAAGAGAGGTGCTGTCCCGAGCACGATGGCTCCGCCGACGGCGCCGAGCACGATGGGCCGGACGACACCGCGCCGGCGCCACAGCGCGTGCACGGTGACGATGCCGAGACCGCCCATGAGCGTCGGCAGGATCGACACCTTCGTACCCGGGCCCATGAGAGCGAGCAGGAGAGCCAGCGCCGCCGTCGGCACCGGGACGCGAGGCGTTCGCAGGATGATGATGACGACCCAGGTGAGAAACAGGCACAGGGGCAGGCTGAAAAGGTGCGAAGGGCTGACCCAGATGAGCGCGAACGTCGAGCCGGTGTCGATGACCTCGCTGAACAGCGCGACGGGTGGGACGGCGATGAGCACTGGAGCCAAGGCGGCGACGAGGGCAGAACGAGAAAGGGCAAGACCCATCTCGTAGGCGAGGCCGAGCGTCGCCAACCCCACGGGCAGGAACCACGCGACGACGGAGACAGCGTCGATGTCGACCCCGCTCGCAAGGCTCAGTGCGGCGCCGTGGGCGTTACTGAACCAGTGGTAGGACAAGGGTCCTTCGGCAGCTGACTGGGGATCGGTCGGCGGCACCTGATGCATGGCGAGTGCGGAGATCGCGACGTGCCACTCCATGTCCTGGTACCAGCGCAGGTGGTGGTCGAGAGGCGTGATGCGCCACAGGGTGAGTGCCAGGGAATGCAGGGCGACGGCGCTACTGACGAGGAGTGCGCCGACGGCCCACCAGCGGCTGCGGGGCGCCTCGGCAGTTTCCTGGGTGCGAGGTGCGGGGGCGAAGCGGCGGAACGCGAGTTCCCACAGGCCCGCGAACAGCGCGGGCGTTACGAGGACCAGCCAGGTCTGTCCGGTGGCGACACCGACGGCCCACCCGAGAAGTTGCGCGGCAAGGCCGGCGGTGAAGGCGACACTCAGCCGTCCCACCCGTGTGAGCGTCGGGAAGCGCCGCGTGATGACGAGCCCGGGGCCGAGGACGGTGAGGCCGTAGGCGAAGACGAGACGCGCGATGTCGGGCCAGGCGACGCCGGCTCGGTTGACGGCGAAAGCGCCGACGAGGAACGTGAATGCACCGACGGCGTCGGAGGCCTCGAGACGGCGAAGAGAGAGGGACGAGCCGGGGGAGTTCACGTGCACACCGCAGCATAAAGCGCGTCATGGCGGCATTCCGCGAGGCACGCCGTCACCCCGAACGCACCCGAGCGTCCACCGTGTCACGGTGGACGCTCGGGGCAGAAGTGGTCGATTCAGCCGGCGTGCTTCTGCAGTGTGGCGCCGATGGCGGGCAGCGATTCCTTGATGAGGTCGGCGGCCTTGCCGCGCATGCTGCCGTAGACCTTCGAGATCTGGTCGCGGCTCGTGGCCTGAGCGCGGGCGTCGGCAACCTTGAGGATGTCGGCGGTCACCTCGTCGCCGCGGCCGGCGAGGTAGGCGCCGAAGTCGCCCTGGCCGCCGAACTTCTCCCAGTACGGGTCGAAGATGGCGGTGATCTGCTCGAGGTTCTCGTTGAGCACCTTCGGCACGTCGGCCTTCTTCTTCGCAGCGGCGTAACCCGTCTTGATGGCGGCACCGGAGAGGCCGCGCTTGTTCGAGACCTCGGTGTCGATCGTCGCGGCGAGGTCGGCGGACACAGCGGGGCGCACGGCGGGGGCGAGGAGCTTCTCGGACAGAGACATGGGATGCCTTTCTGACGGGGTAAATACTGCGCTCACCATAGCCGCCGCGGGTGACAGCGCCGTCGCGGGTGAGGCGCGCGGTCGAACGCGGCTCAGCGGAACGCCGCGGTTGTCACCGGGCCGTGGCAGTCTCGACTCATGACGACGAGAACAGCGAACTTCTGCATTGACTGTGCCGACCCGCGGGCCTTGGCCCTGTGGTGGGCCGACGTGGTCGACGACTTCGAGGCCGACGAGCAGGACGAGTGGACCGACGAGGAGGCCTGGTTGGCCGGCCCCGTGGGGCGAGACCTCGTGTTTCTCAAGGTGCCCGAACCGAAGCAGGTCAAGAACCGCATGCACGTGTGCGTTCGCCCGGTCGACACCACGCGTGACGAGGAGGTTGAGCGTCTGCTCGCCCACGGCGCCACGATGGTCGACGATCTACGTCAGCCTGACGAGGGCTGGGCAGTGCTCGCCGACCCGGAGGGCAACGAGTTCTGCGTCCTCACCGCGGACGCGGAGCGCTGTGGCGTAGCTCAGGGCTGAAACGCTTGGGCCGCTCGTGGCACAGTGACGCCATGAGCGCGCTGCCGAGTTTCGTGCCGAGCACACCCGTCGAGACGTCGCGCCTGCGTCTGCGCCCGATGACGAGCGACGACGTCGCGGCGGCCGCGGCGATTCGCGCCCAGCCGGAGGTCTACGCCTACCTGAGCCACGGTGCGCTCACGCCCGCCCAGCTCGAGGCCAGGCTGCGGCTCCGGATGGCCCGCACCACCTTGGCCAACGACGTCGAACGCGAGGTCCAGTTCGTCGTCGAGGCGTTCGCTCAGGACGATGACGCGGCGGTCGTCGGCGACTGCGGCTTCAAGGTGGCACGCGCCTGGACGCAGAACGACGCACCCACCGACAGCCTCGTTGCGCGAATCCACTACGCGATGTCACCGCTCGTGGCGGGGCGCGGCCTGGGCACCGAACTCGTCGGAGCACTCGTCGCCCACCTGTTCGCCGAGCCGCACGTGCATCGCATTCAGGCCGATGTGTTCGCCGACAACGTCGCGTCGCGCACCGTGCTCGAACGCAACGGTTTTCGTCAGGAGGGCTACTTCGTCGACGACGGCCTCATCGACGGCAAGTTCGTCGACGCGTGCCTCTACTCGCTTCTGCGCCGTGAGTGGGAAGGCGGTCAGGCCGCGGGGCGGTGACGCTTGAGCTTGCGCCACAGCCACGTCTCCGGCACGTGGGCGCCGGTCGCGATGTACTCCGCCGCAGCGTCCGAGTACTGCGTTTCGTGCAGCGCGAGCAGCCCCGAGCGGTGACCGACGACGAGCAGGTGGTCGTCGGTCGTCACGGTCGTCGACTCGTCGGGAGCGAAGATGTGCTCGCCGTTGCGGACGAGGACGAGCGGTACGAGCGGGAGGTGCTCGTCGCGGCCGTCGGGGCTCTTGAGGATCTGCCCGACGGTGAGTTCGTCGTGGAGCAGCCAGCGGTGCAGCGCGGGTGAGCCCTGGGCCGACAGGTCGACGAGCATCCGCTCCTTGCCGGTATGGCCGCAGTGCGCCGTGAGGCGCGCGATGATCCCCTCGGCGAACTCGTTGGGCTGCTGGACTGCGTACTCGACGAAGCTCCAGAACAGCGGCGTGACGACGCGCGCGAGGCTCTCCTGGGCGACGAGTTCCGTGGGCGTGAAGACGGAGTCGATGTCGAGCGCGCTCACGAGCGAGGCGCGGGCGTCCGACTGCTGGCGGACGGCGACGAAGAGGTCGGAGCGAGCGATCTTGGCGTGCTCGGCGAGCGCGAGGTTGGTCGTGTCGTTGTCCGTTCCGACGACGAATCCGTTGGCCCGCGAGACATCGGGGTGGCCGTCCTTGGGGTCGGCGACGGTGACGTTCATGCCGGCCCGTTCGAGATCGCTCGTCACCTCCTCGGAGAACTCACCGTCGGCGCACACCACCCAGCTGCCGCCGGGTTGGGGCAGGAACGGCTTGGGCATCTCGTCGTCGCGCGGGTCCATGAGCCACTTCACGAGGGCGTACGTGGCAGGGCGCTGCAGCGCGAGAACGAGGTAGGCGCCGTACCGGTCGCTCGGGTTGATGACGGCGTTCGGCGCGAAGTCATCCATGCGTTCCTCGACGACGCGGTCCATGCAGCGTGCGATGACGCTCGTGCCGGGGCGCAGCAACGTCGTCGCCATGACGACGGCGAGGTTGTCGGTGTCGTCGTCGGTGAGGGCCAGCACGCCCTCGCAGTGCAGATTGGCGAGCCCTGCCATGCCGAGCACGCTGGGCAGGCTCGCGTCGGCCTCGAGCGCAGGGACGTCGCTCTGCAACTCGTCCGTGGCGATCCGCTGGATGCGGTCCTCGCTGCGGTCGATGACGACGAAGCGCCGCCCCGCCTCGTCGAGTTCGCGGCAGACCTGACGCCCGGCCTGGCCGTACCCGCAGACGATGAGGAACGGCTCGCGGATGCGCTTGACCTTGCGGCGGAAGCGCTGCATCGCGACGGCGTCCTGGAAGCTCGCCGATTGAAGCAGCGACAGGAGCGTACCGATGGCGTACGCCCAGCCGACGACCGTCATGAAGATGCAGACCGTCACCCACATCCGTTGGGCGGTGGTGAAGGGCACGATCTCGCCGAAGCCGATCGTCGAGGCGGTGTAGGAGATGAAGTAGAACGCCTCGAACGGCGACAGGTGCGTCGCGTTTCCGTTCGCGTCCTTGCCCGGGATGATCGACAGCCCCAGCACGGAGATGGCGAACACCGTCGTGATGAACACGAGCGGCGAACGCATCCGGCGGATGACGATGAAGATCGCGTCGGTCGACGGTGCCTCGTCGGGGATGCGCACGGGCCGCCGCAGCCGGGTGCGGTGGCGGTGGCTGTGGCGGGCGAAGAAGGCGAGCATCGCGCTCATGGGGCGCAGGGATTCAGCGTCGGCGGTAGGAGATGGTCTCGGACACGAGCAGCACGACGCTCACGATGTTCGCCAGCAGGGCGCCGCCGGAGAGCGAGACGATGCTGGAGGTGGTGCCGGGGTCGTTCTCGTATCCGCCGGCGAGAACGTAGAACGCTGCCGCGGAGACGAGTTGGAGCACAGCCACGAGGGACGTGGCGAGGTGGATAGCGCCGATTTGCGTGCGGTCACCGAACTTGAGCACGAGCGCGATGAGGTTGACGAAGATCGCCACATACAGCTCGTTGATGTTGTGCAGCTTCGGGTCGCTCATGTCGCCGATGAAGTAACCGAAGTTCATCGTGGCGGCCAGCAGCACGAAGAAGCCGAAGACGACTTTTTCGAGGTTCATGCGTGAAAGCGTACGGCGTCGAACGGTCCGCCCTCCATCGCGGTGCCGATGGGAAGGTTCCTCGCGGTGGGCGCGGGCTCGCGGGCTACTGCTCCGGGGTGACGAAGTAGGAGTCGTCCATCGCAGGGTGCGGCGCGATGGGAACGACCTGCATGCGCACGCGCTCCTCGGCCCACCGTCGCTGCTCGACGGTCTCGCGTGCGTCGTTGACGGCCTCGCACTGCTCGGCGTCGAGGTAGAACTCGAGCTGGGTGGCGCGGGCGTCGAGGCGGGCCACCTTCTCGTAGTCGTGCCCCTCGTGGGCTGCCGTGACGAGCTGCTGCACGACGCGTTCGACGGTCGAACGGCGCATGCGGCGCGCGAGCTGCGGCAGGATGTCGATGCGTCCGTCCTCGCTCACGATGATGACCATCGAGCCCTTGCCACGCCCTGCGAGGTAGCGGATCGCCGAGTTGTACCGGGCCCCGCGCGAGATGTCGCCGGTGCCCGTGGCCGCGCCGTCGAGGATGACGCCGACGGCGTGGCAGTGGCCCTCCGGGCTGACGAGGACGGCGCCGTCGATCTTGGTCAGCGCGTGGAAGGCGTTGGGCCCGAGGCGGGTCGGCTCCACCGTGTACGCCTGCGGGAGAAGGCGTTCGCCCTCGGCGCGAGCATCGGGATGGACGACGAGCATCGTGCCGTGCTGCTGACGGATGCAGGCCTGGGCCATGTCCCACAGGATGTTCGCGTGCTGGTCGGTGGCCTCGGGGAAGACGCGCCGCACGGTGTGCACGAACGTGTCGGCGTCGACGAGGTCGCGCGGGAGCGTCGGCTGGCCGTTGTCGACGCGAAGGAACGGCGTCGTCGCGTGCCACAGCTCCCACGAGCCGTTGCCGACGACGCGGACGGTGAAGCAGCGTTCGTCGGCCGGGTCGTAGGAGTCTACGAGGGTGCCGAGGCCGTACACGTTGCGCCCGTCGCACAGGAGCTCGAGGCCCGGGCCCGTCATTTCGAGGGCCTTGCGGAAGGCGCGGGGCACGGACACGGCCACCTCGTGCTCGAACGCGACATCGCAGCGAACGGCCCCGTGGCCGGGTTGGGCGAGCACGAGGGTGCCGAGGCTGGCGCGCCCCTCGTAGGTCTGTGCCGACACGGCGTCGAGGGCATCACGCAGGCCGAGGGCGAACTCCTGCCCCGCGCGCGACGCGCACCCGTTGACGAAGGTGTCTGCGGCAGAACGCAGCACGGCACCTGCGTCGATGCCGATGAGGGAGACCGGGTGTTTGCGGTCGAGTTCGTGGCTGGCAGCGCGCAGCACGTCGTCGATGACGGCCTCGGGGAAGCACGCTGCGGCGTCGAAACCGTCGATCGTGGTTGTCGAGAGCTTCGGCAGTTCGGCCCACGGTTCGCTCAGCACGGCGAGCACGGGGAAGACGCGGTGGGCGTCGACGATGACGCTCATCCCGACGAAGAGTCGGCGGTCGTCGAATCGCGCTGCGGTGTCGAGGGCTTCGAGGAGAACCTGACGGTGGCAGCCCTCGCGCAGCGCGGTGAGGTAGTGCTCGGGATGCCATTCCTCGTCGGCGGCGTGGGGCACCCCGGCCGCCACCGAACGGGCCTCGGGGCAGGAGGCCGGGCAGGTTGTTCGGCGCTGCTCCTCGAAGAGCGCGTCGGCGCGGCCGAGGAGTCCGGCGAGCGGTTCGACGTCGAACGCGTTGCGCTCGGGCTCGATGAGGACGGCGTCGCTGCCGTCGACGGGGAAGCCGATGAGGAAACCACGTGGGTCGAGTTCGACGCCGGCGCGGTCGAGCGCTTCGTCGGCGAGTCGTTCCATCGACCACCGAAGCTCGCCCTGATCACCCCACAGGGACGCAGCACCACCCCGAACTGCTTCCATGGCAGGCATTTTCGCACGCCGATTTCGGTGCGAAGACCCGCGTCCCACGCGGTGGATCCCGGTGGGCTCCGGCATCGGTCAGAGAACGGCCCCCGGCTCGCGGCTACCAGGTGCGAAGAACCAAAACTGCGCGCGTCCCAGGCGAACCCGGGACGCGCGCAGCGTCAGTCGTCGTGCGTGCGGTCAGCGCAGCGTGTCGCCGTGGGGACCGTCCTCCGGGAGGCCGTCACCGACGCGGCGGACCGCGTTCTCCTGCTCGGCCTCGCCGCTGAGGGCGGTGACCTCCGGGTCGGCCAGTGCCTCGCCCGTGTCTGCGTCGGCACCGAAGTCGCCGTTCACGGAATTAATCTCGGGATCGGTCACGGCTGCGTTGTCGATGTCGGCGTTGCGCACGTCGCGCGCGCCGGCGTCGTCACCGAAACCGTCGGTGGTGGTGCTGTTCTCGCCGAGACCGTCGGCCTCGCCGTGGACGGAGTTGATCTCCGGGTCCGTGACAGGCTCGTTGTCGTCGACGGAGTAGGCGGTGTTCGGGTCGAGCGAGCTCGTCGGTGCGTCGGCGCCGACCGCACGATCGACGGCGCTCTCGCCGCCGAACTGGTCGTCGGCCGTCTGCAGGCCGTCCTGTGCGATGGCGCGGTCGATGGCCTCTTCGCTGCCGACCGCCGTGTCGCCGAAGTCACCGGTCGTCGTGCCTGCAGCGCCGGTGGCGGCGCCCGTGGCAGACACCTTGTCGACGCCGGTCATGGCGGCATCCTGCGCCTTGGCGACCTTGTCGGCGTACTTGCCGCCGGTCTTGTCGTTGACGGTGGCGCCGGCCTTCTGGACGGCCTCGGCGATCTTCTCGCGGTTGCCGTCAGCCGCGGCGGCGGCCTTCTCCTTGGCGAGCTGAGCCTTCTGGTCGAGGCCGAGTTCGGCTGCCTTGGCCCTGAGCTTGTCGGTGAATCCCATGATCGTCTCCCTGGTGGGTTCGATGGAAGGTCTTACCTGTCGTAACGAACCCTGCCACGCGGATGTTCCGGACACCAGAGGCAATTCGCCGGGATGCCGGGCCGGACGGACGACGCGCCGACACCAGCCGACGCAGGTCGCTGCCGGCGCCGCCTGCAACGGATCTCGACTGGTCGATGGCTCGGTGCATTCGTCGGGCCGGCGCCCGCGGCGATGACGGCCCGAGCCACCCGCATCGGGGGCGCCAGGGGCGGGCGGCAGCGTCAGTCGAGCTCGCGCACCGCGTCGGCGAGGGCGGGCATGGCCCGCTCCATCGTCGCGAGCGTCGTGACGAAGCCGTCCTGACCGCCGTACCAGGGGTCGGGCACGCCGTCGCCGGGCTCGGCCTCGGGGTCGTAGTCGGTGAGGAGGACGACGTGGTCAGGCAGGTCCCCGCCGTAGATGTCGCGCATCCGGTCGAGGTGGATGTCCTCCATGGCGACGACGAGGTCGTTCTCGTCGATCTCGTCGCGCGTGATCTGGTGCGCGCTGTGATCGTCGGCGTCGTAGCCGGCCTTCTTCAGTTCGGTGACGGCGCGAGGGTCGATCGGGTTGCCGATCTCCTCGGTGGACGTCGCGGCGCTCGTCAGCTCGACGTCGCCGAGGCCGTGTTCGGCGAAGTAGGTCGCGGCGACGCGCTCGGCCATCGGCGAGCGGCAGATGTTCCCCCAGCAGACGAACACCACCCTCCGAATGGGCGCCGCGGTGCCGGTGTCGCGTTTTCCAGGCATCATCGAATGCTGGCGACGATCTCGAGAGCGCGCTTCTGGGCCTCGAGGCCGCGGGCCGCGTTCGTCATCATGAGCTCGTCGGCCATGGCGTGCTCGGCGAACTGTTCGAGGTAGGCGCCGACGCGCTCGGGCCCGCCGATGGCGGTGTACGTGAGCATGTGCTTGGCCTGCTGGCCGGCGGGGGAGTCGAGAAGCATCTCGATCTCGTCGTCGCTGAGGCGGCGGTCGGCAGCGCCGAAGCGGGTGGCGAGGGAGCGAACGCGGGCGCGCAGGACCTCCTCGTACATCGTCGCCGCGGCGTCGTCGGTCTCGGCCGCCACGACGTTGAGGGCCGCGATGACGTGCGGCTCGGCCAGTTGCTCGGAGGGGCGGAACTCGGTGCGGTAGGCGTGAACCGCGGCCTGCAGCGCGTCGGGCGCGAAGTGGCTCGCGAAGGCGTACGGCAGGCCGAGAGCGGCGGCGAGCTTGGCACCGAACATGCTCGAGCCGAGGATGTAGAGAGGCACGTGGGTGCCCTGGCCGGGCACGGCCTCGATGCCGGCGAGGGGGCTCTCGTCGGAGAGCAGGCCCTGGAGCTCGACGACGTCCTGGGGGAAGCGGTCGCTGGCGTGCGGGTCGCGTCGCAGGGCCTGCCAGGTCCGCTGGTCGGTGCCGGGCGCCCGTCCGAGGCCGAGGTCGATGCGGCCCGGGTGCAGTTCGGCGAGGGTGCCGAACTGCTCGGCGATGACGAGCGGGGAGTGGTTCGGGAGCATGACGCCACCCGAGCCGACACGGATCGTGTTCGTGCGCGCCGCGACGTGCGCGAGCAGCACCGACGTCGCCGCGGACGCGATGTGTTTCATGTTGTGGTGCTCGGCGAACCAGATGCGCTCGAAACGGCCCGTCGCCTCAGCCGCCTGGGCGAGTGCGACGCTCGCGTTGATGGCGTCGCCGACGCTCTGGCCGCCGCCCACCTGGGCGAGGTCGAGGATCGACAGGGGGATGTCGCCGGCCTTCTTGGCGAACGACACGGTCTCGATCGTGGTGTCGTCCGGCGAGGAGCTCGCGCGGGTCGTCGGGTCAGTCGGGTGGGATGCGCCGTTGTCACTCACGTTCGGGTCAACGCTCGGCGTCGGGGCCGGCATTCCCCGGCGGCTCAGTTCGCTTCGGTGAGCAGGTGCGTGTCGGTGGGTCGCTTGGGTTCGGCGATGAGGGTGTCGAGGCGTTTGGCGAGCTTCTTGTGCAGCCACGCGGAGGGGTGGAAGCCGTCCTCGGCGAAGGCCTTGTCCTTCTCGAGCAGCCCCGATTCTGTGAGCAGGTAGTGCTGCACGTTCGGGTAGGTGGCGACGACGTCAGCCGCGACGGCGTCGAAGCGCAGGGCGCGGCTGCCGAGGGTGTGGCCGAGGAACGTCGGCATCGCGGGGAACTCCTGGATCGGGGGCACGCCGAGCAGGACGACCTGCACGAGCGGATTCACCTCGGTGATCGTGTCGAGCAGTGTGCGCAGACTGGTGCGCCAGGCGTCCTCGGTGCGTAGGTTCTTCACGTCGTTGACGCCGACGCTGAGGACCACCGCGTCGGCGCGCGCGAGTTCGCTGCGGACTGCGTCGGTGCCGGCGAGGAGGCTGACGTCGTGGGCGTCGGCGCCGGAGCGAGCGATGACGTGCCAGGCGACGGGGTGTTCGAAGCGCTCGGACATGCGGCAGGCGAGACGCCCGGCGATGCTGTCGCGGTGGTGTTTGATGCCGACGCCGTCGGCCACGCTGTCGCCGAGCACGACGAGGTGATGGTCGTCCTCGGGCTCGAAGTGAGAGCCGTTCGGCACGGTACTGGCCACGCCCTCACGCGCGGTGGCGCTGGGCAGCCGGGCGATGTCGTGACGCACACGTCGCCCCTGGACGATGAGCGCGGGCGCGCGCAGAAGAAGCGTCGGCAGCGAGCACCCGGGTGCTCGGGAGGAGACCTTCGAGCGGACGCGGCGGACGGCGCGGGCGACCCCGGACGAGCGGCGTTCGGCTAAGAGGTCACGCATGGCGCCCATGGTTGCCGATTTCACGAAGATGACGCCACGCCGACGCGACTCGTTCACCCAACCGTTAGGTCGCTGTGACCTGCGGGTGAGCTACCTCACCCGATGAGTGCCGCGCACGCGTCGCGGCGACGTTGCCCGGGCTAGGGGGCTCTGCGACGCGAACCGCCGCCAGTCTTTGTGACTTTAGGGCCCTAAAGTTACAAAGACTGCTTGGGACCGCTCACTTAGAAATGATCTGGCGCCCGTCTGATCTGACACAGATCGCCCCATGAGCCGATGGCAGCGTCACGAAGCCAGCCGATGGGGTCCGGCCGCACGTCGGCGTCACCAAGGGTGCTCGGCGAAGTCCTTGAGGAAGATGCCGTACTGGTCGACGCCGTTCTCGCCCATGACGATCGGGTCGTAGACGCGGGCGGCGCCGTCGACGAGGTCGAGCGGCGCGTGCCAGCCCTCCTCGGCGATGCGCAGCTTCTCGTGGTGCGGACGTTCGTCGGTGATCCAGCCGGTGTCGACGGCGGTCATGAGGATCTTGTCGGTCGCGAACATCTCACCCGCCGACGTGCGCGTCATCATGTTGAGCGCCGCCTTCGCCATGTTCGTGTGCGGGTGTCCGGGGCCCTTGTAGCGGCGCGAGAACTGCCCCTCCATCGCCGAGACGTTGACGACGTAGGCGCGCCTCGCACCGTTCTTCACCGCCTGACGCATCGACGGCCGCAGCCGGCTCACGAGCAGGAAGGGCGCCGTCGAGTTGCACAGCTGCACCTCGAGAAGCTCGAGCGGGTCGACCTCCTCGACCTTCTGCTTCCAGCTGTTGACGCGCTGCGTGTCCGGCAACAACCCGCCCGCGTCGACGGCCGTACCCGCCTGGTACGCATCGAGACTCGCGTGCCCGGCCGACAGGGCGAGCGACGTCATCGCCGCCGCCGACTGCGCCTCAAGCTCGGACGCCCGGGCTCCCGCCTCGTCATGGTTCTCGTCGTCCGCCGCGTGCGTGTGCTTGTGCGCCGCGAGCGTGCCCGCGAGGTTGGCCGGGTGCGCGTCGCTGATGCGATCGAACTGCACGATCTGCGGCAAGGCGATGTCGCGCGGCAGCGGCAGCTCCTCACCCGCGACGAGGTTCGAGTACGCGCCGGGCGTGCGCCGCACCGTCTGCGCCGCGTTGTTGATGAGAATGTCGAGCGGCCCCGCCTCGGCCACCTCGTCGGCCAGGGCGATGACCTGCGTCGGGTCGCGCAGGTCGATGCCGACGATCTTGAGCCGGTCGATCCACTCCGGCGAGTCGGCGAGCTCCGCGAACCGGCGGGCCGCGTCACGCGGGAAGCGCGTCGTGATCGTCAGGTGCGCGCCGTCACGCAACAGCATGAGTGCGATGTACATGCCGATCTTCGCGCGCCCGCCCGTCAGCAGCGCGCGCTTGCCCGTGAGGTCGACGCGCTGGTGACGCTTGGCGTGGCTCATCGCCGCGCACTTCGGGCAGAGCCAGTGGTAGAACGCGTCGACGGTCGTGTACTTCTCGTGGCAGATGTAGCAACCGCGCGGCGTGTGCAGCTCGCCCGCGACGTCGCCGACCGTGCTCGACGTCAGGGGGATGCCCTTCGTCTCGTCGTCGATCCGAAGCGGCGAACCGGTAGCCGTGGACTCGAGCACCTTCGTGTCGTGGGCGCGCAAGGGCCCGAGCTCGGCCTCGCGCGCCTCGTTGCGCCGCGCCTTGCGTACCCGCTTGTACATCGTGCCGGTGGCGCGCTTGACCCGCTGGATGTCGGGGTGGCCCGCCGGCAGTTCGTGCAGCATGCCGAGGACGCGCAACGTCGTCGCCATCTCGTCGGCGTCGATCGCGGTCTCGGCGAACAGCTGCTCCTGCTCGGGCGTCAGCGCCTCTTCGTGCACGTGCTCAGGGGCTGCCATGTCGTCCGAATCCACCCGGCAAGTGTAGGCGGGGCGGTGAGGGGCCACCCCAGCGGTGGACCCAGCCGGTGACGTTCGTTGCGGTTGGCTACGTTGCACCGTCACCAACCGCAAGAAACGTGGCCAACGTCGAGGTTGGCTACGTTTCGGACAGCTCGAGCACCCGGATGGCCAACTGGACGCGGTTCGTCACGCCGAGCTTGTCGAACAGTCGGCTCGTGTGGGTCTTGATCGTCGGCATGCTGAGGTACAGCTGCTGAGCGATCTCGGCGTTCGTCAGGCCTTGAGCGATGAGCTGGGCCACCTCCCACTCACGCTCCGTGACGCCGGACGGCGCGGGGGCGGGTGATGGCTTCGCTGACGGCGCGCCGGGGGCTGAATCCCCGACCGAACCGCCGCCGAGTCCGATGCCGTCGGCCGACTCAGCACCCGCACCTGCAGGCTTGTCCGCAGCCAAGCGCACGAGCCGCGCCAGCACCGACGGCGAGAACCGTGCACCGCCGCGGGCTGCGTCGAGCACGGCTTCGACGACGGCCTCCGGGGGAGAGTCCTTGAGCAGGAACGACACCGCCCCGCCGCGCAGCGCGTCGAGCAGGTAGTCGTCGGTGTCGAACGCGGTGAGGACGACGACGCGCGCCCGTGCCCCTTCGTCGGCGAGCGCCCGGGTGGCGTCGAGCCCGTTCATGCGCGGCATGCGGACGTCCATGAGGACGACGTCCGGGTCGAGTTCACGCGTGAGCGTCACGGCTTCGGTGCCATCGGCGGCTTCGCCCACGACCTCGATGCCGCGAGCGCCGTCGATCATGAGCCGCAGCCCGGCGCGCATGAGGTTCTCGTCGTCGGCGACGAGCACGCGAACGCGGGCGTCGGGGTCGGTCAGCTGCGCCACGGAATGCGCACCTCCACAGTGAAGTAGCCGGGTGTCTCGCGTCGGTTCATCGTGCCACCGATCAGACGCACCCGCTCGCCCACCCCGACGAGTCCGAGACCGGTGCTCAGGGCCTCCGACGACGCGGCCGTGGGGTTGGTGCTCACGACGACCAGCGTGTCCTCGTCGCGTCGGAACGTGAGTGCGAGCGGAGCGTCGGGAGCGTGCTTGCCCGCGTTGACGATGAGTTCACTGACGATGCGGTGCACTGCCGCGCCGTTGGTACCGGTCAGCGTCCCGAGGTCGGTCTCCTCCAGGCCCTCGAAGCTGACGGTGACGAGGCGGCCCTGCGCACGAGCGTCCTCGACGAGCGTGAGGACATCACGCGCCGACGGGAGGGGCCGCGCATCGGGTGTGGGGCTGCGCAACGCGGAGAGCACGTCGCGCAGTTCGGCGTTCGCGGTTCCCGCAGCGTCGCGCAGGGTGCGGGCGGTGGCGCGCATCTGCTCCGGCGAGAGGTCCTCACGGTAGGCGAGCGCGCCGGCGTGCATCGCGATGAGGGAGAGGTGGTGCGAAAGGCTGTCGTGCATGTCGCGCGCGATGGCGGTGCGTTCCTCCGAACGGGCACGCTCCGCGTCGATCTGCTTCGACCGGGCCAGGGCAGCGTGTTCGCGTTCGATGGCCGCACGCTCGCGCTGGGCGGCGATGGCCTGCGCCTGCCACGACGCGAGCAACTCCACCCGCTCGGCCCGCGAACGGCCCCAGGCGAGGAAGGCGTAGCCGATCGGCACCATGATGAGCGACCACAGGAGGGTCGACCAGTCGAGGGACAGCCGCTGCTCGGTCAGTGCCGTCTGGACAAGACCCGTCGCGACGAGAAGAGCGAGCACCGCGACGTCGTCCCGGCGACGGCGCAACCCACCGAGTCGGACGACGGCGACCAGCGCTGCGGGTGTCGCGAAAGCGCTGACGGCGGAGGCGAGCAGGAGCAGGTAGTTCCACCGCCCCGCGCGAGACATCGGGCCCACAGCGATCACCGCGACGAAGCCGAGGAGGAAATCCCAGAGGAGCAGCCCGTTCTCGTAGGAGGAAAGACCGTCCTCCTCGAGCGTTTCGATCTGGATGCCGAAGATCACGACGCCGAGGACGAAACAGGCCGCGCTCACCGCGAACGGACGCCAGCGCCGCCGGCCGGCGAGGCGTTCGTTGTTCGAGGTGGCCAGCGACGTGCCGGCGGAAGGTGCCATACCGCCATCGTAGGAACGCGCGAAGGGATGACGGTATCGGCCGAAGGTCGCTCCCTGGCGCGGTACGTCAGCCGAAAGAATGAACCTCGACGACCATGCCCTGGGCCGATGTGCCGGGCATGCTCGAGCGACGAGGGTTGAGGCATGGAACGAGACGAGACGCGGCCACAGCCGCAGCACACGACGCCGGTGGGCGTCGGGCACGACGAGCCGCACACGAACACCCTGCCGGTCCGCCCGGTCGGCCTCGATGCGGGGGCTCCGGCGCAGCCGGTTCTGCCGACGACCCAGGCTCCCGACGAGGCCATGGCGGCTTCCAGCACAGAGCCTCGCTGGGCGAACCTGCCTTACCACCGGCTCGCCCACGTCACACCGAGTTCCAGGCGGTGGTGGCGGCCGCTCGTCATGCTGCTCATGTTCGTCGTCACGACGCTCGTCGTCGCAGCCGTGGCCACTGGCCTTGCCTTCGCGGTCCACGCGATCTTCCCGGAACTGCGTCGACCCACCGAAGACCTCGGGGACTCACGCAATCCGGCTGACTTCTTCTACGGCTTCCTCTCCGTCGCGCTCTTCCTGCCGGTCGTGTGGGTGGCTGTCCGCGTCGGTGGCCGACGCGGCACGATCCACTCGGTGTTCGGCCACTACCGCTGGGAGTTCATGGCGAAGGCAGCTCGCGTCGTCGTGCCCGTCTCCGCAGTTGCCGTCCTCGCGCCGATCTTCCTCTTCGACGCGGACACCCTCACGACGACCACGCGGTCGACGACGCTGTGGATCCTCCTCTTCGCCGTCGTTCTCGTGCCGTTGCAGGCCGCCGCGGAGGAGTACGTCTTCCGCGGATTGCTCCCGCAGATGATCGGAACCTGGCTGCGTTCGCCGGTGTGGGGCGTGCTCGTGGCGGCGCCCCTGTTCACCGTGCTGCACGGGTACGACGCAGTCGGTCTCGTCGACATCGCCCTCTTCGCCGTGTGTACCGCCTACCTGGCGTGGAAGTCCGGCGGACTTGAGCTGCCGGTGCTGCTGCACGTGTCGAACAACCTGTTCATCGGGCTCATCACGCCGTTCGTCCCGGACGCCCTCGCGCAGGGTGAGACGGAGTTGTGGTCCGTCGTCTGGTCGGCCGTCACCACGCTCATCCTCACCGTCTGGATGAGCCGCTTCGTCGACCGCGAGTACGGCCTGACGCGCTTCCAGCCCGTCGTCCGTCCCGCCCTGACGAGGGCCGTCTGACGCCGAGGCACGTCCCCAGCCGGTGACGTTTGCTGCGGTTGGTGACGGTGCAACGTCACCAACCGCAACGGCCGTAGCCAACGTCGAAGTTGGCTACGGCCGCTCGGCGTGCGTGGCGGCGGAGCGTCAGCCCTTGAACGCGTCCACCGGGGGGATGACGTAGTACGAACCGGTCTCGGCGTTCGAGTACTTCGTCAGGGCGTCGCGCGGGTAGTCGCCGACGCCGGCCATCGACTCGAGCATGTCGTGCAGACGCTTCTGCTCGCACGCGAACCCGACGAACATCGTGCCGTGCGAGCTGACGTCGCCGTAGGGCATGTTGCGGCGCACGATGTGGCCGAAGTCGTCCTGGTCGGTGCGCTCTGCGTGGCTCGTCTCCGGCTTGTCCTCGAGCTCGACGGAGTCGACCTTCGTACGGCCGATGACGCCCTCCTGCTCCTCGGTGGAGAGCGACTCCCAGGCCTTCTGCTTGTGCGGCCACTTCTGCAGCAGCAGCACGCTCGAGCCCTCGCCGGGCTTGCCGTCCGTGACGACGGCCTCGTCGTACTGCTCGATCGTCGTGGGGTTCTCGGTGCCGTCAACGAACCCCGTGAGGTCACGGTTCGTCTGGTAGACCCAGCCCTCCGTCTCGTCGACGACGCGGATACCCGGCACCACCTCGCGCGCGATGGCAAGCAGCTGACGCGTCGCGTCGAACACCTTGTCGCGCGCACCGCCGAACACCCAAAAGACGAGGTCGCGCTGCGTCGCGGGGATGACGTAACCGTCGGCGCCGACGACGTCGTCGGCGAAGTCGTGCACGTTCTCGGGCGTGTGCTTCGGCGAGATCTCCTTCATGAGCGAGGGGCGCACACCGACGACGAAGTTGACGCCCACGTCGTCCTGCTCGGCCTCGAAGAGCGGCAGCAGCTGCGAGAGCGAGGTGAGCGAACCGGGCGCGACCTCGAACTCGATGTACTCGCTCGACGTCGCACCTTCGACGAAGATGCCGGTCTGGGCCTGGGGCATGCTCAACAAACTCCTTGTGAAGGGGTGTACCTGTCTGCCTCCAGGCTATCGACCCCCTCGCCCCGCGGCGCCAGGGGAATCGGTAGATTGGTGAGCGTCCCGCGGGAGCCTTCGAGCTGAGAGACGCCAAGTGTGCGTCGACCGCCAGATCCACCGTCATCGGTGGGCACACCTGATCCGGGTAATGCCGGCGTAGGAAGGAGACGCGCGATGATCGCGCCCCGAAACACCCCTGCCCCCACACGACCTCGCGCCGAAGTCGACGAGATCGCAGCCGTGGTCGACGCCGTCCGCGTGGCCGCACCACTCACGCAGTGCCTGACGAACTCGGTCGTCACCGGTTTCACGGCGAACGTGCTCCTCGCCGTCGGAGCCTCACCTGCCGTGGTCGACTCGCGCGAGGAGGGGCCGATCTTCGCTGATATCGCCGACGGTCTGCTCATCAACGTCGGCACCGTCAATGCCATGACCGTCGACTCGATGCTCGCCACCGCTGCCGCGCGCGAGGATGCGGGCCGGACATGGTGTCTCGATCCGGTCGCCGTGGGTGCTCTCCCCGTCCGGACGGCGCTGGCCCGCGACCTGCTCGAACACCGCCCCAGCGTCGTGCGTGGCAACGCCTCCGAGGTGCTCGGCCTCGTCGGCGAGACGGGCGCGGGGCGCGGCGTGGACGCCGGCGACGACGTCGACTCCGCCCTCGACGTGGCGGCCGCACTGGCCGCTCGCACCGGGGGAGCGGTTGCCGTGAGCGGGGAGGTGGACGCCGTCGTCGCGACCGACACGCCTACCCTTCGCATCGCGAACGGCCACCCGATCATGACGAAGGTGACTGGCGTCGGGTGCGCCCTGGGAGCCATGGTCGCTGCGTACCTGCCCGTGGCCAGAACGCCGCACCTCGCGGCTGCAGCCGCCACCGCGGCCCTCACCGTCGCCGCCGATGACGCGGCGTACCGGGCCAGTGGCCCCGGCAGTTTCGCCGTCGAGTTGCTGGACGCCCTCGCCCGGGTCGACGCCGAGGCCGTCGCCGCGAACCTGGACCTGCGATGACGCCGCGGACCGCGACCACGACCACCACGTCGACCGCGACCTCGCAGGCGGCTCTGCCCGATCGGCGCTCCCTTCGGCCGCGCCTCTATCTCGTCACCGACACGCACCTGTGTGGCGGCCCACGGGGCGTCGTCGAGACGGCACTCGCCGCCGCGAAGCACGGCGCGGACATCGTCCAACTGCGTGACCACGACGCCACGACACGCGAACTGGCCGCACTGGCAGCCGAACTGGTCGAGGCGCTCGAGCCGACCGGCGTACCGCTCGTCATCGACGACCGCCTCGACGTGGCGCTCGCGGCGGGTGCCGCGGGCGTGCACCTCGGTCAGAGCGATCTCGATCCCGTCGCCGCACGGCGAATCGCCGAGGCCCTCGGGCGCCACGACTTCCACATCGGATGGTCGGTCTCTCGCGCCGACGAGATCAGGGCGGCGGACGCGATGCCGCCCGGCACGCTCGACCTGCTCGGCATCGGCCCCTACCGGGCCACGCCGACCAAGCCGAACGCTCCGGAGCCGCTCGGCGCCGACGGCGTCGGCGCTCTGGTCTCAGTGGCCCGTGCGGGCGGTGTTCCGGCTGTCGTCATCGGTGGCGTCAAGCAGGCAGACGTCGGCGGCCTCGTCCGGGAAGGTGTGCGAGGTGTTGCTGTCGTCTCGGCGATCTGCGGCCAGCCCGATCCCGCCTCGGCCACCCGCGACCTGCGGGCTGCGCTCGACGAGGCGCTGGCTCGCGACGCGGGTGAGCGGGCATGACGACGCGCATCCCCAACGTGCTGTCGATCGCCGGCACCGACCCGAGCGGCGGGGCCGGCATCATGGCCGACCTCAAGACCTTCGGCGCCCTGGGCGCCTACGGCTGCGGCGTCGTCACGGCGGTCGTCGCGCAGAACACCCAGGGTGTGGAGGCCGTCGGTCTGCTGACGCCCGACCAGGTGCGCACCCAGATCGAGAACCTCCTGGCCGACGTGCGCATCGACGCGATCAAGATCGGGATGCTCGGCTCCGCCGCCGTCATCGAGACCGTCGCCGACGCACTCGAAGCACACCCCGAGGTGCCGTGGCGCGTGCTCGATCCCGTCATGGTCGCCTCGAGCGGGGACCGATTGCTCGACGAGGACGCCGTCGACGCGCTGCGTTCGCGTCTCGTGCCGACGGCGGACGTCATCACGCCGAACCTCGCCGAGGCCGCGGTCCTGCTCGATCTGCCCGAGCCCCCGCCGGAGCCGACCGAAGATCTCGCCGCACGGCTGACGCAACTGGGGGCGGGCGTCATGCTCAAGGGCGGTCACGGGACGGGCGATTCGAGTGAGGACATCCTCCTCGTCGGCGGCGACGTCACCCACCTGTCGGCGCCGCGCATCGCGACGCGGAACACCCACGGCACCGGCTGCACGCTGAGCGCCGCCATGGCCGCGTTGCGTCCCCAGCGTGACGGATGGGCGGAAGCGACCCGTGACGCCAAGGACTACCTGACGCAGGCCCTCGCCGCGAGCGAGCGTCTCGATGTCGGAGCCGGCACGGGGCACGGGCCCGTCCACCACTTCCACGCCTGGTGGTGAACGCGCGAACGCCCGACTCCGAGGAGGGAGCCGGGCGTTCGTGCCGTCACGGGACGTGTCACGTCATGCCGTGGTGACGCGCTCGTCGACGTCCTTGATGTGTCGCGCGATCCACGGCGTCAGGGCCATGAGAACGAGCGAGAACCCGGCCGTGATGAGGCCGAGGGTGAGGAAGAACGTCGTGTCGCCCATGCCCTCCATGAGGCGAATCGCCTGCGCGGCGGCGGACTGGCCGACCGCGGACGCGAGGAACCACAGCGCCATGCTCTGCGTCGTGAACGCCGCGGGTGCGAGCTTCGACGTCGCAGAGATGCCGACGGGCGACAGGCACAGCTCACCGATCGTCTGGATGACGAAGACGCTCGCCAACGCCCACATCGGCGCCGTCGGGCCGCTCGGCCACAGGTACGAGTAGTAGGCGAGGAGGACGAACGACAGGCCGGCGAGGAGCACGCCGATGGAGAACTTCGCGCCGGTGCCCGGGAAGCGTCCGGCGCGCTTCATCCACAGCGCGGCCGTGACCGGCGCGAGCAGGACGATGAAGAGCGGGTTGACGCTCTGGAAGAACTCGGCGCTCACACCGATGCCGAACACCTCGCCGAGGTCGGTGCGATCGGCGGCGAAGGCCGCCATCTTGCTCGCGGCCTGCTCGAAGATCATCCAGAACAGCACCGCACCGATCCACAGGGGCACGTACGCCTGCAGGTGCGAACGCTCGCGCGCCGTCACCTTGGGGCTCTTGAACATCGTGACGAAGACGCCGAGCGCGGTGATGACCGACAGCGCCGTCACACCGTTGATGATGGCGGTCGGGTTGTCCGCCGAGACGGCGAAGCTGATGCCGAACACGGCGGCGATGACGACGGCCGAGCCGCCGACGAGGCGCACGACGCCGGGGATCTCCTCGCGCGTCAGCGGGTTCGTCGGGCGCGAACCGGCGCCGCGCAGCTTCTTGCGGAAGAGGAACATGCCGATGAGGCCGAGCGCCATGCCGATGGCCGCGGCGGAGAAGCCGGCGTGGTAACCCCATCGGTCCTTGAGGAAGGTGACGACGAACGGAGAGAAGAAGGAGCCGATGTTGATCGACATGTAGAAGATCGAGAAGCCGGAGTCCCGTCGCCCGTCCTGCGGGTCGTACAGCTGCCCGACGACGGACGAGACGGACGCCTTCTGCAGACCCGTTCCGAGCGCGACGACGGCGATGCCGAGCCACGAGAACGCTTCGGCGGGCACGGAGAGGAAGATGTGGCCCGCCATGATGACGATGCCGCCGAACAGGGTCGCCTTGAACGCTCCGATGACGCGGTCGGCGAGCCAGCCGCCGAGCACGCTGAGCAGGTACACGGAGGCGCCGTACGTCGCGACGATGGCGAGGGCGATCGACTGCTCGACGCCGAGGCCGCCGTTCGTGGCGGTGTCGTAGAGGTAGTACGCGAGGATCGCGCGCATGCCGTAGTAGCTGAAGCGCTCCCACAGCTCGGCGTTGAACAGCGTCCCGAGCCCGGCAGGATGTCCGAGGAATCCGCGGTCGGGCAGCGACGGCTCGGTGCGGCCGCCGGAGATGGCCTCCCGCGTTACGGGATCGTCGAGGTCGACGTCGGTGACGTTCGCCGGGGAGTCACCGACCGGTGAGTCCTGGTGTGGTCGTGAGGAATCGACCATGAGGGGGTCGCCCTTCGGTAGGGGGACACCGTCGTCGGGGTGATGACAACGGCCACACCTGGCAGGTGCGGCCGTCAATCATAGTCTTGCGATGCTTAGGCGGGCGCCGTCGGTTCCGGGTCCAGGTCGGCCACGGCGGCGCGGGCTTCCTCGATGGCCTCGAGCACCTCGGGCAGGTCGAGCAGCGAGTGGATCTCGGCGCTCGGCATGACGTCGGAGAGGTTGGCCACCCGGTCACGGTTGAGCCACACCGTGAGCCAGCCGCGCTCAGCAGCGAGTTCGAAGGCTGCGACGTTGTTGCTGATGAGCACGATGTGGTCGACGGGCTTGCCGGTCTCGGCGACCACGGACTCGATGCGATCGAGCGTCTCGATCCAGTTGAGGTGGTTCTCGGTGGTGTGGAGTTCGGGTGCGGCGTTGCTCGGAGCGTGCGGGCCGTCGACGCGGGCCTTGAACGGAGGCAGGAGGCACTCGTGCCCCTCGGGCATCGGGGCGTAGTCGATGAGGTTCACCGTGCCCGTCTCGCTGAGGCCCACCATCGTGGGCAGGACATCGGCAAAGAGTTCCGGCTCGCGCTCGTCGGAGCGTCCCCCAGCCCGAGCCCCCTGCTCGAGCAAACCGGTCAACATGAATCCCCGTCGATCCCACAGGGTTTCGTCGCCATCGAACCAGACAGAAATGGTCACCTGATCAGCGTGACAGATGGAGGCGTGATTCTCCTAGTCGAGCCGCGGAATCTGGCCCTCAGGGGTGAAGCGCTGCTCCCGCCCGAGGGGGTGTGTGCGCTCAGGTGGTGACGAGCATCCCGGCGAAGCCGAACATCATGACGCCGACGACGGTGTCGATGACCTGCCAGGTGCGTGCCTTGCGCACGAGCGGGGTGAGCGCGCGGGCGCCGTACCCGAGTGCCGCGAACCACAGGATGCTGGCCGCCACCGAGCCGGCGTAGAACCACCACCGTCCTTCGGGGCCACGCGAATTGGCGAGCGAGCCGATCATGACGACGGTGTCGAGGTAGACGTGCGGGTTGAGGAACGTCAGGCCGAGCACGGTGAGGACGGCGGTGCGCCGGCTCACCGGCGGCGCGTCGGCCGGGCTGAGCGAGCTGGCCCGGCGGGCGCTGCGCAGGGCGTTGATACCGAACCAGATGAGGTAGGCGGCGCCGAACCACTTGAGCGCCTTGATCGCCGTCGGGTGCGCTTCGACGACGGCGCCCAAGCCGAGCACGCCGGCCAGTTCGAGCGCGATGTCGCCGAGGGCGCAGACGACGACGATGAGGGTGACGTGCTGACGCAGCAGGCCCTGGCGCAGGACGAAGGCGTTCTGGGAGCCGATGGCGACGATGAGGCCGAGGCCCGTGAGGAAGCCGGTGAGCAGGTGCGTCATGGCTCGAGCGTAGGAATCGCGCCCTCTGTAGAACAGTTCATGTTTCTACAGATACCTAAGCATTACTTCATCTACCGTGGGCCTATGCGCGTGCGTGACGACCACTTCAAGGCCCTTGTCGCCTGCGTCGACGAGGGCGCCTTCGACGGCGCGGCCGCGGCACTGCGCATCACGCCGCCGGCGGTCTCGCAACGGATCAAGGCGCTCGAACAGGAACTCGGGCAGATCGTTCTCGTCCGGTCGGTGCCGGTGCGTCCGACGCCCGTGGGCGAGATCGTGCTGCGCACCGGCCGCCAGCGCGCGCTGCTCGACGCCGAGCTCGTCCGGGCGCTCGGGGGCGGCGGCAGCGAGCGTGGTGTCAGTGCCCCCGTCGTCGACCTGCCCGTCGCCGTCAACGCCGACTCGCTCGCCACGTGGTTCGTCGAGGTGCTCGAGACGGTCGGCGAATGGGGTGACGCTCGGCTGCGGGTCTTCGTCGAGGATCAGGACCACTCCGCCCAACTGTTGCGCGACGGTTCGGTCATCGGCGCCGTGACGGCGAGCGACGTGGCGGTGCAGGGGTGTTCGGTTCAAGAGCTGGGCGTCATGCGCTACGTCGCGCGGGTGCGGCGCTCGCAGTGGGAGGCGTGCGGGCGCTCACTGGAGCGAGTACCGACGGTGCGTTTCAATGATCGTGACGACCTGCAGCGCGGCGTGCTGCGGCGCCGGGGGCTCGGCGAGCCTCCGTTGGAACACGTCGTGCCGTCGGCGGAGGGCTTCTCGGCCGCCGTCCGTGCGGGCCTCGGGTGGGGCATGATCCCCGAGGGTCTGGAAGGCCCCGCCGGGAGGGGCGGCGGGCGCGACGAGCTGATTCCGGTGCCCGGCGTCGAACCGCTCGACGTCCCTTTGTACTGGCAGTGCTGGCGCCTCGACGCTCCGTCGCTGGCGCGCCTCAGCGACGAGGTGACGTCCGCCGCCCACGCTCTGCGATGACCCGACCGCGCACGAGAAATATCATTTACGACACTTCGGCGTGCCCTAATTGCCAAAAGCCCAGAAGCAAAGGTTAGGCTTACCTCATTACGCACATTCTCCCGTGAGGAAAGGGGAGCCGTCTGCGCTGAGTCGATTCGTTGCCAAGCACACGCGCCGAGGCCGCGTCCGGAGGTTGCCACCTCGAACCGGACGCGGCCTTCGCCTGTGTCAGCTCTCGCGACCGGCCAGCCAGCGCGTGATGCGCCCGGCGTCGCCTTCGATGACTCGCCCCGGCATAGCGGCGGCGCTGCGGCGCCAGCCCTCGCCGGCCCACAGGTGCGTCCACTGCGGGTCGCCGGTCTCCGCGGCCTTCTTGCGCAGCGGGGCGAGCAGGCGGTTCACCTCGGGGTAGGCGGCCGGCGTGACGGCGGTGATTCCGTCGAACATCGCCATGAACTCGTTGGCGAGGCCGCGGGCGTAGCGGCCGGAGAAGGCGCGCGTCAGGCCGGTCTCGGAGAAATCGTCGGAGGCGAGGGCCAAACGGTGCGTCAGCGAGGAACCGGCCGACGAGGAGCGCAGGTAGGCCGTTCCGGCCTGGACGGCGACGGCGCCGGCATCGAGCGCGGCCTGCGTGTCGGCGGGCGTGGCGATGCCACCGGCTGCGAGCAGCGGTACGTCGACGGCGCCGCGCACGTCGTCGAAGAGCTGCGGCAGGGCGACGTCGCTCGGCTCGGCGTAGAGGTCGAACGTGCTCTGGTGGCCGCCGGCGTCGGGGCCCTGAACGATGAGGAAGTCCATGCCGCGCTCGACGGCGGCGCGGGCGTCCTCGGGGGAGGTGACCATCGCGCCGAGGCTCGTGCCGACGCCGCGCAGCGCCGTGACGTCCTCGGCCGACGGCAGGCCGAAGGTGAAGGTGACGACGTCGACGGGGTGGGTGACGAGCCAGTCGAGCTTGGCACCGTAATCGTCGTCGTCCCAGGAGGGTTCGCCGAGTTCGACGTCGAACTTCTTGGCGATGGGGCCGAGCTTCTCGCGCAACCCGGCGAGCGCCTCGGCGTCCGTGCTCTGCGGGCCGGGGATGAAGAGGTTGACGCCCGCAGCGACGCCGGCGTCCTGCACGTCGCGCACCTCGCGGGCCATCGTGTCGACGTCCTTGTTGCCCCCGGCGAGCACGCCCCAGCCACCGGCCTTCGAGGCGTCGATGACGAGTTCCGTGGTCGTGGGGCCGCCTGCCATGGGCGATGCCACGACGGGCAGTTCAAGACTTTCGAACGAGAACATGCCCTCAGTGTCCCAGGTTGGTCAGCGCTTCGGCTTGTCGCCGCCGGAGGCGAGCACCTCGTGCACCCACTCGGGGGCGGTGGTGCCGCGCGCCTCGTGCGCGGCGATGACGCGGCGGGCGCGCTCGCGGCGCAGGCGACGCTTCGGGTCGCTCGCGGGCACGTGCTGGGCGGGGCCGAAGACGGAGACACCGATGTACTCGAGGCGCCAGCCCATGCGGTAGCCGATGCTCAAACCGGTGTTGTCCTTCATTCCATCTCCTCGTCGGGGCGCGGGTGCGCCGAACGGTCCTGCGGCGAGCCTAGCGCGACTTCCCTGAACTTTTCTCGGGGTGCGTGGGGTCCTTCGTCCCGTGAACGAGCTTCGTCACTCGGGTCGGGTCGTACTCGCCTCGGAGCCGTGACGATCACGCATACCCCACGCGAGCAACGGCAGCCCGAACGCGGTGACGACGGCGGCGAACAGCGGCAGCCTCGTGGCGGCCATCGTCAGGATGAGCACGCTGCCGATGTACGCACCGAGGCTGATGCCGATCTGGAACGCGCCGACGTAGATCGGCGTGGCCGCGTCGTTGTGACCGGGTGTCGTGGCGAGCACGCGCGTCTGCATGGCGACTGGCAGCACGCCGAACGCTCCACCCCAGACCACGGCGGCGACGGCGCCCGTCGCGGTGCCGGGCAGGAACGTCAGGGCGAGCAGCGCAAGGATCATGCAGGTGAGCGCGATGGTCGTCACGCGGCGCGGGTGAGCGTCGAGGTGACGGCTCGCGAACGCCGTCGTGAGAGCGCCGGCCAGCCCGTAACAGAACAGTTCGACGGCGTACGCGGTGCCGGAGATGCCGCGCGCTTCGAGGATCGGGGCGATGAACGCTCAGGCCGCGTTGTGTGCCGTGACGATGAGGGCCGTCACGCCGCAGAGCGTGTAGAACGGCACGCGCATCGACGCCGGGATGCGGAGCGAGAACGCGCCGCCGGAACGCGCTTCGAGCGGCGGCAGCTTGAGCTGGCTGGCCATCGCGACGAGCAACGCGATGACGGCGATGACGCCGCTCGCGAACCGCCACCCGACGTGCTCGCTCACAGCGGCGACGAACGGCGGACCGGCCACGACGCCGACGCTCGCACCGAGGAACGCGCCACCGACGGCTTTCGCCTCCGCGCCCTTGCGGGCCAGGCTCGCGGCAGCGACCGGCACGACGGCGAAGATGCCACCGTGTGCGATCGCGCCGATGAGTCGCGCGATCGTCACGACGAGGAGATTCGGGGCGATCGCGGAGAGAGCCATCGAGACGAACAGTGCGAGCAGTGACCCGACGATGACGAGCCGCCGCGAGAGGGCCCGTGTGGCCATGACGACGGGGATCGTCGCCACTCCGACGCCGATGGCGTACCAGGTGACGAGGCGCCCGACGGCGGATTCGGATTCGCCGAGGTCGCGCGTCATGTCGGGCATGGCGCCGACCGGGTACATCTCGGCGGTGAGGAAGACGAAAAGCCCCGCAGCGAGGAGGAAGAGCCGTGTCGTGCGCAGCCGGTCGCCCTCGCCGGCCCCCGGTGCGTTGGGGGAGGCGCCGTCGCTCGGAGCGGCGGCGGAGGGCTGCGTCATCAGCCGAGCACGCGCACGAGCACGAACACCGCGAAGACGACGAAGAGCAGCAACGTGACGACCATGCAGCCCATGGTCGCGAGGGTGCCGTTGGCGGCCTTGGGCACAGCGTTGGCCGGGTCGCTCGGGTCGACCGACAGCGGCAGCCGCTGGCCGTCGCGCCCGTTCGTGCTCATGCCGCCGGTCTTCGTCTCCAGGACGTGACGCCCACCGTCGGGGGCCGTGTAACGAATGCGTGCGAGGGAGTTCTTGCGCCCGTCCTCGCCGGTGGCGAGCTGGACGACGCCGTCGACGACCGGCCAGCTACGGCGGCGCACAGCACCCACGATGCCCTTGAGCAGGGCGGCTGCGAGCGCGAGGCCGAAGACGAGTATGACGACGGCGGCAGCAACGGGCACGAATCCACTCTTCACCCGACGAGCGTAACGAGCACCGCGCAATCGGGCTGTCACGGGGCGTGGGCGCAGCGGTCGGCGAGCAGCACGCAAACCCCGTAGGGGTGTCACACGCGTCGCACAGGAACCCCATAGCAACGCGGCGTTGAGTCAGGGCCATGAACACCACACAGAACACCTCGTCCCAGGCCGCCACCTCCCGCTTCGGCTCGCTCAGGAACCTCGGCCGCGGCATCGTCGTCAGCTCCGCGGTTGCCCTCATGGGCGTCTCGACGATGAGCGCCGCGGACGCCTCGGCAGCCGGCGTGGCCACCGGCATCCGGTACGCCGGCAACACCGCCGAGGTCGTGAAACCCGCCCCGACGAACCTGGCCGTCGAGTCGAATGCCCGTTACGCCGTGCGCGACGGAAAGCTCGTGCGCCTGTAGGCCCACCCCGAAGACTCCTGCGGCCGGCCGTTCACGCAAATCGTGACGCCGAGCTGGGCGCCTCACGCCGCGCGACGTTCGTGGTGTTCGGCGCGCCATCCGCGCCCAGCGGGCCGGTTGCAGGCACACGTGACCTGCGCGCTCATCTCCTCGCGCGGCTCACCCGGTTCCGCGAGCTCCCGACACTCGCGGGTGCCGGCGCGAAACCCGCCACGAACCGTCCTCGTGGCGGGTTTCGTGCGCTCTGGGTCGGACGTCCGGTGCGTCATCGGTCACACCCGGCGAGAAATGTTGCTGGAAGTCTTTCCAGAAGGTGAAGTCTCCGCTAATAATGGCTCTTAGCCCCCGGCTACCTGATGACCCCAGAGCACCAGGCAGTCGGGGGATCCAACGTTTCTGGGGTCTTTGCCCGCTGACGCCGCTGCCCGCACCCCGCGCGGCAGCGAGCGCGACACGAGCGAAATCCCCGGCCCGCCGCCGGAGACACCGAGGGAGCAACCGTTAAGGTGAGCGCGTGATCGAGCTCGCCGTCCCGGTGTCCCGCGACGGTGCGTCCCTTCCGTTCTACCGCCGCCTCAACGTGCTCTGGCCGCTCACGCGCGTCATCATGCTCGCCCTGTGCGCCCTCTACTCGGGCATGCGTGGCGACCTGCGCTACTACTACGCGCAGGCGGGCCGCTCCGACGTCATGTCGTCGATGGCCGAGTACCCCTTCCCTGTGGCGCTGTGGATCATGGCCGCCGCGCGCACCCTGCCGTACGCGGGCTTCGTCGCGCTCTTCGTCGTCACCGCCATCGCGTGTGACGCCGTGGCGACGCGGCTGTTCGACCGTCACTTCGGGCGCGAGGCCGCGCTGCGGTGGACGCTCTACGTCGGGCTCCTCGGACCGTTGCTCTACATGCGCTTCGACCTGTACGCCGCGTTCGCGCTCGTCCTGCTGCTCGTCTTCAACGACGGCGCGGCCCATTCACGCAGCCGCTCGGTGCTCTCCGGGCTCGCGGTCGCGATGGGCTCGGCCGTCAAGCTGTGGCCGGCCGTCTTCGGCCTCGGCCTGCTCGGCCCCACGCGCCGCCGCGTCACGCACATGGCCGCGGCGATGGCAGGCGGCATCGCCTGGGTCGGGACGACGGCGCTGTTGGCCGGGCCGCAGCGCGTCACGTCACCGCTGTCCTGGCAGGGTCAGCGCGGCTTCGAGGTGGAGTCGCTGTGGGGTGCCTGGCTCGGTTTCGCACGGATCTTCGGTTCCACGCCCGTCTCGCTGGAGAAGCGTCAGGGCTCGTGGGAGTACACGGGCGAACTCGCGAACTCACTCATGTGGATGGTGAAGCCGACGCAGTACGTCGGCTACGTCCTCGCGCTGTCGCTGCTCGCCCTCGGCTGGCGGGCCGGGCGTGACGAGCGCGTCACCACCCTCGCGCTGACGATGACGTGCGTCATCTCGGTGCTCATCCTGTCGAGTCCGGTGCTGAGCCCGCAGTACCTCATCTGGCTCATTCCGGCGCTCGTGCTCGTCGACGACGCCCGCCTGCGCCTGCTCGGCGCGGTGACGCTCGTGCTGACGCAGCTGGAGTTCCCGTTCCTGTTCAACGGGATCTTCTCCGATCACACGCTGTTCGCGCTGACGACGCGCGTCGTCATCCTCGTGCGCAACATGCTGCTCGTGTGGTTGACGGTGCGGGCCGTCATGCTCCTCGTGCAGCGCGCTCGAGTTGCTCGACGTCCAGCTTCTGCATCGAATACATCGCCTGCGACACCCGCGTGACGACCTGCGGGTCCGGGTCGCTCATCAGCTCGTAGAAGCGGCGGGGGATGACCTGCCAGCTCACGCCGAACGGGTCCTTGCACCAGCCGCACTGGCTCTCGGCGCCGCCGTTCGCGGTGAAGCCGTTCCAGTAGTGGTCGACCTCGGCCTGGTCGGCGCACATGATCTGGAAGCTGACGGCCTCCGTCTGCGGGAACTGCGGCCCGCCGTTGAGGAGGGTGAAGGGGTTGCCGTCGAGCTCGACCTCCTCCATGAGCACCTGCCCGGCCATGTGCGCGTTCGGGCCGAGCGCCGCGGCGTCGGTGGGATAGTGCACGGTGCTCGTGCGCTTCGCGTTGGGAAAGAGCGACAGGTACAGGTCGGCTGCCGCCTGAGCGGTGCCGTCGAGCCAGATGCAGGGCGTGATGTTCGTCGTCATGGGTTCATGATGCGTCCTTCGGGATGGCCACCGGTGGTACGCGTCCGAACCCTGTTCATCGTTGTCGAGGTCCACGGCGGTCGTGGGAAACTGTCGCGCGTGTCGACCATCGTCTTCTTCCACGCCCACCCCGACGACGAAGCCAGCCAGACCTCCGGCGCCATGGCGCGCGCCGTCGAGGAGGGCCACCGCGTCGTGCTCGTCTACGCCACGAACGGTGACCACGGTTCGCCCGCCGAAGACATGGCCGAGGGGGAGACGGTCGTCGAGCGGCGCCGCAAGGAAGCCGCCGAATCCGCTCGGGTGCTCGGCACGGCGCGCGTCGCCTGGCTCGGCTACGCCGACTCGGGCATGACGGGCTGGGAGCAGAACGACGTCGACGGATCCTTCCACGGCGCCGACCCCGTCATCGCTGGGCAGGCGCTCGCCGACATTCTCGACGAGGAGAACGCCGACGTCGTCGTCGGCTACGACTGGCACGGCAGCTACGGCCACCCCGACCACGTCAAGGTGCACAACGTGCTCCACCGCGCGGTCTCGCTGGCGAAGAGTTCGCCGCGCGTGTTCGAGTCGACGATGAACCGTGACGCCCTGCGCGAGCAGATGCGTCAGGCCCGCGAGTCCGGGCTCATCCCCGAGGGCGAGAGCTTCGACCCCGACGCCGGCGGCGACGACGGCAACCCCCTCGGCATGGCCGAGCGCGACATCAGCTTCCGCGTCGACGTCAGCGCCTACCTCGACAAGAAGCGCGCCGCGCTCGGCGCGCACGCGTCGCAGCCCGACGCCGCAGGCATCCTCGCGATGCCCGCCGAGGCGTTCAACGCCGGCTTCGGCACCGAGCACTACATCGACGTCGCCGCCATGCAGGCCGGTGGCCTTCCCGCGACGGACGGCCGCGGCCACGGCGCGCGCCCCGAGGGCCAGCCCCTGCCCGACGGCTGGTTCTTCTGAGCCGCTGACGCTGGGCCGGCCCGCTCGCTCCGGCCATGCCGGTGGGTGCGCGAGTGCCGTCACGCCGCGTTGTGTCTTGACGGTCCCGGTTTGAGATGCCGACGTGCCACCGGGGCACGTTGTGTCCTGAACAGGTCGTCGCCCCGTCGCGAGCTCAGAGCGTCAGGACGTACTCGTCCTCGTCGCCCGGGCACTCTGACGACGGCGGGTTCACCTGCGTGAACCCGTGCCGCACGTACGCCGCCGCGGCCCGCTCGTTCGCGCCGAACACGTGGAGCGCCAGCGCCGTGTAACCCAACTCGCGTGCCCGCTCGACGAGTGCTTCAACAAGGTCGTCGACGACGCCGGTGCCGCGCCGACCCGGCTCCACCCACACCTGGACGACGAAGGCGAGACGCTCCGGGTCGTCCGTCAGCGTCCGAGCGCTCTCCACGTCGTCGAGATAACCGGAGGCGGGAAAGAGGCCCGCCAAACCGTCAGCACGCGGCGCGACGCCGCTCGAGGCATCCGGCTCGTCGTCAGCCACCCACAGCAGCGTCCCGGGGTTCGACGCGCGCTCGACCCACCGCTCGTCGGGGAAGGCCACCTCGCGCTCGAACGACGAGCCGAACGCCTCCGGATTTGTCCCCAACGCACGCAGACGCACGTCACGGTAGGTCTGCCACGGAAGCTGCGACGCGGGGTGCACACTCATGACGTCATCCTCCCGATCCCGAGGGGCACAATCGACCGATTTGCCCGCACTGTCGCAATATTCAGGGATTCGTGAGCCATTCGTTATCAACTGTGAATTCCCTCTGTCATCGCAAGGAGAACGGCGCGCGCGACCGTCGGCCATCGAGCGCCGGCGGGGCCCGCGCGCCCCGGGAAGCCGCGGTCTGACGCGGTCTGACGCGGCTGCGCACCTAGGATGAGCCAAACGAAGTCCGCCTACTCCCGTGTGCCGCACGGGGCGTCGGCGGGCACATTGTGGAAAGGGGGATGACGCCTCGTGTGGGAATTCATCGCTGAGCGATGGCAGGACATCGCCTATCGCAGTTACCAGCACACCTCGCTCGTCGTCCAGGCCGTCTTGCTCGCCACGATCATCGCGCTCGTCCTTGCGGTCATCGTCATTCGGAACAACAGGCTCAAGGGCTTGGCCAACATCTTCTCGGCGGTCGGTCTGACCATCCCGTCGTTCGCGCTCCTCGGCGTGCTGCTGCCGCTCGTGGGCATCGGTGCCCTGCCGTCGGTGCTCGCAGTCTGCTTCTACGCCGTTCTGCCGATCCTGCGCAACGCGGTCGTCGGCCTCGAGTCGGTCGACAAGAACCTGCTCGAAAGCGCGCAGGGCATGGGCATGAGCAAGGCAGCGACGCTGCTCAAGGTGCGCCTGCCCATGGCGTGGCCGGTCATCCTCGCCGGCGTGCGCACGTCCACCCAGATGTCGTTCGGCGTCGGCGCCATCGCCGCCTACGCCCTCGGCCCCGGCCTCGGTGGCTACATCTTCACCGGCCTCGCCCAGGTGGGCGGCGCCAACGCGCTCAACTACGCGCTCGTCGGCACCATCGGTGTCGTCGTCCTCGCGCTCCTTCTCGACCTCATTCTTGTCGGCGTCGGCCGACTGACGATTCCCAGGGGGATCCGTGCCTGACAACACCACCGAAGCCCAGGGCGCCACGCCGGTCGAGCGCGCTGACGACGTCAACACGGACGTCAACACCGACGTCGACGCCACGAGCTCTCAGCGCAGCGAAGTCACGGGCGCCGAGATCGTCTTCGACAACGTCGTCAAGAAGTACCCCGGCCAGGCGAAGGCTGCCGTCGGCGGCATGTCGCTGCGCATCCCCGCCGGTGAGACCGTCATGTTCGTCGGCCCGTCGGGCTGCGGCAAGACGACGTCGCTCAAGATGATCAACCGTCTCATCGACCCGACGAGCGGCACCATCACGATCGACGGCAAGCCGATCTCCGAGTCGAAGGCCGACGACCTGCGCCGGCGCATCGGTTACGTCATCCAGGGTGGTTCACTCTTCCCGCACATGACGGTGGCCGACAACATCGCCGTCGTCCCCGGCCTGCTCGGCTGGGACAAGGCCAAGACGACCAAGCGCGTCGACGAGCTGCTCGACATGGTCGGCCTCGACCCGGAGCGCTACCGCGACCGCTTCCCGCGTGAGCTCTCCGGCGGTCAGCAGCAGCGTGTCGGTGTGGCCCGCGGCCTCGCCGCCGACCCGCCCGTCATCCTCATGGACGAGCCCTTCGGCGCCGTCGACCCGATCACGCGTACGCGCCTGCAGGACGAGATGCTCAGCATCCAGCGCCAGCTGCGCAAGACGATCATCTGCGTCACGCACGACATCGACGAGGCCCTCAAGCTCGGCGACCGCATCCTCATCCTTTCCGAGGGCGGCAAGATCGAGCAGTACGACACCCCCGAGAACATCCTCGCGGCCCCGGCCAACGAGTTCGTCGAGGACTTCGTGGGTGCCGGTTCGGCCCTCAAGTCCCTCGCCCTCTCGCGCCTCGACGACGTCGAGATCGCCGACGTGCCGACGGTTCGCGTGGGTGACTCCATCGTCGACGTGCAGCGCAACGCCACCGCGTCCGGTGCGCGCAACGTCGTCGTGCTCGACGAACGTGGTCGTCCGGTCGACTTCGTCACCGCCGCCAAGCTGCGCGGCGAGCGCGTCGAGAACCGTCGCCGCGAGGCACTGCAAACGGTCGACCACCGCGCCACGCTCAACGACGCCCTCGACGCCATGCTCAGCTCGAGCCACGGCGCCGTCGTCGTCACCGGTGGGCGCGGCGAGTACCGCGGTGTCGCGTCGTTCCAGCAGATCATGACGCACATCCAGGACACCCACGAGGCAGCCGAGTCGCGCCGTCACGGTGCCGACGCCGAGGCCACGCCCGATTCGGTGGCTGTGGCGAACACCTCGAGCCACACCGACTTCCGCGAGCAGGCCGAGGAGGGTGAGGAACAGTGAAGGGCCGTATCGGACGCGAGCAACTCGGTCTGATCTTCGGGCTGCCCGTCCTCATCCTCGTCATCTTCGGCGCCTGGGTCATCTGGCGTCAGACCGCCGATCTCGACCCCATCGAGGCGCGTCAGCTCGACTGGTCCGCGCTGCGCAAGCTCGGGTGGGAGCACATCAAGGTGACGTTCGTCGCCACCTTCTTCGTGCTCGCCACGGCGCTGCCCATCGGTGTCGCCCTGACCCGTCCCAAGCTGCGCCGCTTCTCCGGGCCCGTCGTCGCGTTCGCCAACGCGGGCCAGGCGACGCCGGTCATCGGCCTCATCGTGCTGCTCGCGCTGTGGATCGGCTTCACCTTCTGGGTGGCCGTTCTCGCTCTCGCGATCTACGCGTTCCTGCCGGTGCTGCGCAACACGATCGTCGGTCTGCAGCAGGTCGACCCGACGCTCGTCGAGGCGGCCCGCGGCATGGGCATGAGCCAGATGAAGACGCTCGCGACGGTCGAGCTGCCGCTCGCGGCGCCGGTCATCATGGCCGGTGTGCGCACCGCGCTCGTCCTCCTCGTCGGTACGGCGTCGTTCGCGACGTTCATCAACGCCGGCGGTCTGGGCGCGCTCATCCAGGCGGGCATCAACCTGTTCCGCTACCCGATCCTCGTCAGTGGCGCGATCCTCATCGCCCTGCTCGCGCTCGTCTTCGAGTGGGCCGGGCGTGTGCTCGAGGCCATCGTCACCCCGAAGGGGCTGTGATCGCATGACGCACAAGTTGATTCGTACTCCGCGGGCCAGGCTCGCCGGCGTCGTCGGAGCGGCGGCAGCGGGTTCGCTGCTGCTCAGCTCCTGTGGCCTCGGTACCTCGGCCGGCATCTCGCCCTCGGGTGAACTGGGGCCGAAGCTCGCCTCCGTGAAGAAGCTCGACGGCGCCGAGATCGCCGTCGGTTCCAAGCAGTTCACGGAGCAGCAGATCCTCGGAAAGATCGCCGTCATCCTGCTGCAGTCGGCCGGGGGAAACGTGAAGGACTTCACGACGATCCCCGGTTCTGCGGCGGCTCGTGAGGCGCAGATCCAGGGCCAGACGACCTTCTCGTGGGAGTACACGGGCACGGCGTGGATCACGTACATGGGGCACACGAAGCCGATTCCGGACCCGCGCAAGCAGTTCGACGCCGTCAAGGCAGAGGACGCGAAGAACGGTCTGACGTGGCTGCAGTACGCGCCGATGAACAACACCTACGGGTTCGCGGCGAAGGAAGCCACGGCGAAGAAGTTCAACGTGAAGTCGTTGTCCGACCTCAAGAAGGTGCCGAAGGCGCAGCGCACGCTGTGCGTCGACACCGAGTTCGCCAACCGTGACGACGGCCTCGAGCCGATGCTCAAGGCCTACGGCATTCCGCTCGGCAGCGAGATTCCGCGTAACCAGATCAAGAAGCTCGAGTCGGGTGCGATCTACGCGGCTACGAACAACGGGCTGTGCAACTTCGGTGAGGTCTTCACGACCGATGGCCGCATCAAGGTGCTGAAGCTGCAGGTGCTCGCCGACGACAAGAAGTTCTTCCCGCTCTACAACGTCGCCCCGGTGTTCTCCACCAAGACGTTGGAGAAGAACCCGCAGTTGTCGGACCTGTTCGGCCCTGTGTCGAAGAAGCTGACGAACGAGACGATGATCGAGCTCAACGCCAAGGTCGACGTCGACGGTGAGAACCCGTCCGACGTGGCGTTCGACTGGCTCAAGAAGGAAGGCTTCATCAAGTAGCCCCCTGACGTGACGCCCGGCCCCTCGAAGCGCGAGAGGCCGGGCGTTCGCGTATCCGGGGAACTTCTGTCGATCTGGTGGCGGCATATCGCGGCCACATCGACACATCTGCACCGGCTGGGTCAGAGCTCGAGCGCTGACCGAGCTTCGTCGAGCCGCGACCGGACGACGGTGTAGTGCGCCCACCGGCCGCGCTGTTCGCGCTTGAGGAGCCCGGCGTCCGTCAGTTTCTTGAGGTGATGGCTCAGCGTGGGCTGGGTGATGCCCAGTTGGCTCGGCAGGTGGCAGGCGCACACCGTGCCGTCGGGCGTGGCCGCGAGGTGGGTGAGCAGACGCAGCCGAACCGGGTCGGCGATCGCCTTGAGGAGCTCGGCCCGGCGATTCGCGTCGTCGAGCGGCAGCAGCGCCGCGTCGGCGGCGGGAGCGCAGGTGGACTCTGCGGGGGTGGACATGTGGCTCACCCTACCGACACATTGACAAACATCAATACGTTGGCCAGAGTTCATGACGATGAAGACTGACGCCACTGGCTCCGCCGAGTCCACGCAAGCCCCTGTTGCCGCGAGCCTTTCGACGCTCGATCGGTTCCTGCCGGTCTGGATCGTCGCTGCGATGGCCGTCGGCCTCCTTCTCGGACGGCTCGTGCCGGGTCTCGACGACGCGCTCTCCGCCGTCGAGGTCGAGGGTGTCTCGCTGCCGATCGCCATCGGCCTGCTCGTCATGATGTACCCGGTGCTCGCGAAGGTTCGCTACGACCGCCTCGACACCGTGACGGCCGACAAGCGGATGCTCGGTGCGTCGCTCGTCCTGAACTGGCTCGTCGGGCCCGCCGTGATGTTCGCGCTCGCATGGATTTTCCTGGCCGATCTGCCCGCCTACCGCACCGGCCTCATCGTCGTGGGGCTCGCCCGGTGCATCGCGATGGTCATCATCTGGAACGACCTCGCCTGCGGTGACCGCGAGGCGGCGGCCGTGCTCGTGGCGCTCAACTCGGTCTTCCAGGTCATCGCTTTCGCCGGCCTCGGGTGGTTCTACCTGTCGGTGTTGCCCGGGTGGCTCGGCCTCGAGCAGACGAACCTCGACGTGTCGCCGTGGCACATCGCCGCGTCCGTGCTCGTCTTCCTCGGCGTGCCGCTGCTGGCCGGTTTCCTTTCACGCCGTGTCGGCGAGAAGCGGTGGGGCCGCGACGCGTACGAGGGGTCGTTCCTGCCTCGCGTCGGGCCGTGGGCCCTCTACGGGCTGCTGTTCACCATCGTCCTGCTCTTCGCGCTCCAAGGCGACGCCATCACGCGCAACCCGCTCGACGTCGCCCGTATCGCGCTGCCCCTGCTCGCCTACTTCGCCCTCATGTGGGGCGGCGGCTACGTGCTCGGCAAGGCGCTCGGCATGAGCTACGAGCGGACGACGACGCTCGCCTTCACTGCGGCCGGCAACAACTTCGAGCTTGCCATCGCGGTCGCCATCGCGACCTTCGGGGCAACGTCCGGCCAGGCGCTCGCGGGCGTCGTCGGGCCCCTCATTGAGGTGCCCGTGCTCGTCGGCCTCGTCTACGTCTCGCTCGCGCTGCGCGGGCGCTTCCCCCAGGTGCCGAAGGAGACCCGAGCATGAGCGAGCCCCGCCCGAGTGCCCTGTTCGTCTGCGTCAAGAACGCCGGAAAGTCGCAAATGGCGGCTGCCCTGACGCGCCTGCACGCCGGCGACTCCGTCGAGGTGCACTCGGCCGGCACGCACCCGGGATCGAAGCTCAACGAGGAGTCGCGAGCGGCCGTCGAGGAGGTGGGCGCCACGTTCGAGGGCGAACACCCCAAGGCGATCGACGTCGATCTGCTGCGCCGCGCGGACCGCGTCGTCGTCATCGGTGGCGAAGCGCAGGTCGACCCCGTGGAGGGAATGCGAACCGACATCGAGCGCTGGACCACCGACGAACCGTCGCTGCGCGGCATCGAGGGCGTGGAGCGGATGCGTCTCGTGCGCGACGACATCGACGCGCGTGTGCGCGCCCTCGTCGCCGACCTGATAGCCGACGCTCAGGGCGTCAGAGGGCCTTCGTGACGAAGTCGCGCAGGTCGGTGATCGTGCGGCACTCGTGCATGTCGATGATCTCGGCGTACTTCGTGGCGACCGAGTCGCCCGTACCCCACTGCGATTCGGCCTCCGGGTTGAGCCAGAACGCGTGACGCGCCTCGTCCACGATGGTGCGCAGCGCGTCGTAGCGCGGGTTCGTCGAGTTGGTGCGAGCGTCGCCGAGGATGAGCAGGGTGGCACGCGGCGTGACGGCGTCGAGGTGGTGGGCGACGAAGTCGACGAACGTCATGCCGTAATCGGAGTTGCGGTGCCCGCGCTGCATCCGGGTGTTGCCGCGAAGCGCCTCGATGAGGTCGCCCTCCGCGCCCACGGAGCGCACGGTCTCGGTGAGTTCGTCGACGGTGTTGACGAACCCGAAGACGCGTACGCGCGCGAACTGCGCCTGCATCGCCTGCATGAGCAGGATCGTGAAGCGGCTGAAGCCGGAGACGCTGCTGCTCATGTCGGCGAGGATGACGAGCTCGGAGCGGTTCGGCGTCCGGTGGTCGTAAACGGGCGCGATAGGAACTCCGCCGGTGGACATCGACGCACGAAGCGTCTTGCGGATGTCGATGCGCCCGTGACTGGCGCGGCGTCGTTTCGCCGCCAAGCGGGCCGCGAGCTTGCGTGCGAGAGGCTCGACGACGCGACGCATCTGGGCGGCGTCGATGGCGTAGGTCTGGCTGAAGTCGCGCCGCTCGATCGGCGTCGTGACGGCGTACGTCGCCTGGCTCGCCCTGCCACGGATCTCGGCGTTGCGACGGCGGGACTCGGTCTCGATGCGACGCCGGAACCCCGCGACGCGCGTACGGATCTCGTCGCGGTCGAAGCGCTGGACGAACGGGTCGGGCTGCCAGCCCTCGAGTGGGGCTGCGGCCTGACCGCCACTCCCGGCGCCACCGCCGCCCTCGGACGTGCCGACGCCCTCGTCGGCGAGACCGGGGGAGCCGCCGCTGCCCTCGAGGGCGTCCGCCTCCTGCTCGGCCCGCAGGCGACGCAGGTACTCGTCGTGCTCACGCAGGAGCTCCGTGGCCCGCGCAACTGCGAGGTTCGGTTGGAACTGGTCGATGGCCTGGTTCGCGGAGAACCCCTCGTCACCGGCGCGACGCAGGCGCCCGAACTCGTCGACGACGACGCCCGCGAGCGTCTCGAGGGCCTGCTCGTCGTTCTCGGCGAGAGCCCTCGCAAGCAGTTCGGTGAGGGCCTTGGCGCGTTCGCGCAGCTCGGCGGCATCGGCGTTCTCCGCGTCGAACTCCGGTAGCTGGGCGAGCAGGTCGTCGGCGCCGAGATCGCCTGCCGCAGTGCGTCGTCCGAGCGCAGCGGGAAAGAAGATGTCGAACAGGTCGTCGAAGACGCCGCGCTGCTCGCCCCGGCGCACCAGAGCCGCTGCGAGCCCCTCACGCAGGCGCTCGCGGTTCTCGAGACCGAGGGCGCCCGCGACGTGCCCGGCATCCACGACGTCACTCGTTCCGACGACGACGCCGTGGCGGCGCATCGCGTCGGCGAGGGCAACGAGGCGGCGTCCGAGGGGGCCGATCACCGCGGGTGTCTGCGTGTCCTCGCCACGCGGCGCAGCGTCGTCGAGCGGTTCGTGACGTTCGGGCTGCCCGGCCGAGGGGCGGTTGTGGAACGCCCCCGGGAAGTGGTGCTCGTCAGGCATTGAGCTTGAGCAGCGTGGAGGCGCGCTCGATGTCGTCCTGGTGCTTGAGCAGGACGCCGAGGTTGGCGCGCAGCACGGCGGGGTCGAGGTCGTCGGAGCTGTCGGCGCCGAGTGCGACGAGGGTGCGCGCCCAGTCGACGGTTTCGGCGATGCTGGGCGCCTTGCGCAGCGGCATCTCGCGCAGGCGCTGCACGAGGCGGACGACGGATTCGGCGAGCGCCGCGTCGAGGCCCGGCACCTTGAGCGCGACGATGCGCTGTTCGAGTTCGGCGCTGGGGTAGTCGATGTGGAGGAAGAGGCAGCGTCGGCGCAGAGCCTCCGACAGGTCGCGCGCGGCGTTGGAGGTGAGGACGACGAACGGGCGCTGCGTCGCGACAAGGGTGCCGAGTTCGGGCACGGTGACCTGGAAGTCGCTCAGCACCTCGAGGAGGAGGCCTTCGACCTCGACGTCGGCCTTGTCGAGCTCGTCGACGAGCAGGACGGTGGGCTGCTCGTTGCGGATGGCGCGCAGCAGCGGGCGGGTGAGGAGGAACTCGTCCGTGAAGATGTCGGTGGCGAGGGCCTGCCAGTCGTGAGCGACCTCGTCGTCGGTCGCCTGCGCGGTGGTCCCTGTCGCGTTCGTCTGTGCCAGCGCAGTGTTGGCGGTGATGCGCAGGAGCTGCTTCGCGTGGTTCCACTCGTAGAGGGCGCGGGCCTCGTCGATGCCCTCGTAGCACTGCAGGCGCACGAGGTCGGCGTCTTCGCCGGTGGTCGCGGTGAGCGCGCTCGTGACGGCCTTGGCGAGCTCGGTCTTGCCGACGCCGGCGGGGCCCTCGACGAGCAGCGGCTTACCGAGTGCGTCGGCGAGGAAGACCGTCGTCGCGATGGCGTCGCTCGCGAGATAACCGGCCTCCGCGAGGCGGGTGAGGACGTCGTCGACCGAGGTGAAGTGTGAAGTCACCGTGCCATTGTCGCGGATGGCTCAGGCCGCGATCGGCGAAAACGCAGAACGGGTTGACCGGGTAGGCCCTCGGAACGATCCGATGTGACGCTGGCCCCACAGCTCGCGCACACTTCGCAGTCAGGTGTACCGTTAAACATAGATAACCTAACTAAACGAAGGGAAGAGATGTCCACCGCGCATCCGCCAACCGCGCAGGCCCCGATGAGGACGGTCTTGTCGCACGTCATCGTTCCGATCCTCATGGGTCTCATCATGTGCGCCGCCTACCTCGGTGGTTTCCACAAGCCGTCGCCCCACCACGTGCCCGTCGCCGTCGTCGGTCAGGCTCAACAGGCGGGCCCGCTGGCGGCCAAGGTGCAGGACGCGTTCGGCGACGAGGCGGACGTCCGCACGATCGCGACGCCCGAGCAGGCGACGGATCAGCTGAAGCACCTGAAGATCTCCGCGGCCTACGTCCCCGGTGACGGCAAGGCCGAGCTGCTCACCGCCGGTGGCGCGTCCGACACGACGAAGTCCGTCGTCGAGAAGATGTTCCGCCCCGTCGCGGAGAAGCAGCACGATGCGCTGACCGTCAAGGACGTCGCACCCCTCACCGAGGACGACCCCGCCGGCCAGAACGGTTTCTTCTTCCTCGTCGCCCTGACGGTCGCCGCGTACGCCACGTCGATCGCCATCGGCGCGGCGGCTGCGAGCCGCCCGTTCGCCCAGCGCATCGCCCTCGCCGCCGGCGCCGCCGTCGTCATCTCGACGATCGAACTCGCGATCGCGGCGTGGGGTTACGACATGTTCGGTGGGCACGCGCTCGCAACGTGGGCGCTGTCACTGCTCTACACGGCCGGCGTGCTGACGGTCGGTGTCGGCCTGCACCCGATCGTCGGACGGTTCGCGACGCTGCTGTACTCGGCGATCTTCGTCGCGCTCAACTTCACCTCGTCCGGCGGCGTGTTCGCGCCCGTCATGCAGCCGAGCTTCTTCGGTTGGCTGCACGACTTCTGGATCGGCTCCGGCTTCGTCGAGGCGCTGCGTCGCATCATCTACTTCCCGGACGCCTCGATCGCCGGCCCGCTCACTATCTTGTTCGGCTGGCTGGTCGTCGGGTTGCTCTGTCTCGCAGCCGGATGCGCGGTCGAACAGCGACGTGTTGTGCGAGCCCGTGAGCTCGAGGAAGCTGCGTCCCGCCCCGTCGGACGTCACGCCGAGCACGCGCATCAGGACGAGCGCGACGAGCTCGACCCCGAGACCGAGGAGGAACTCGAGGAGAACGTCGCCGTCTGACGTCCTCTCTCTTTGCGCCCAGATGCACCCGGGTGCATGTGGGCGCACAGAGAAGCCACCAGGGGTGTGGAGAAACGCGTCACGGATGACGCCTTTCTCCACACCCTCTTCGCGTGGACCGGTGCCTCACGAGCTGCGAGCAAGGCGATGAAGAGCCCACCATGCGACGGGTCGATAGGCGTGCCCGACGAGAGGCGGCAGATCCATCGCCATGTGGCAGCGGCACCCGCTCCGACGAACCTCGACGCGGTGCTCGCCCGTCGTCGTCAGCCCCAGGACGCTGACGCGCCAGTTCCACGTCCTCGCCACCGCATCGACGTCGGTGATGACGAACCGCCCCACCGTCACCGGCCCGAGACGCCACCGTCCTTCCGCGCCGGGACGGATCACCACGGCATCCGCCTCGACCGGCGGCATGTGCGGCGACCAGTCACGCCACCGATCGACGTGCACGTAGGCCTGCCACGCCGCGTCGACACTCGCGGGCCCGTCAGCATGGACGTCGATGCGCTTCATGTCCGAATGCTAGGCGTTCCAACGGAACCCAGGTCGCGCACAGCCCTCGGGCGCCCCGCGCCGACCCCAGCGCGCACGATGGCGCGTAACTCACACGTAGGCGTGCAGTTGCGTGCCTACCCGTGAGTTACGCGCCATCGTGAGGGTCAGGCGACCCTCGACTCCGTTCGCTTGATTCTCAGCGCGCGGACTACTCATTGGCTCAGTTCCTCAGCGCCCGATTCGGCAGGGCCGGGCCTTCGCACGCTCCGGCGCGAACCTACCTCGGTCGGGCTTGATCGTCACTGAGCTTTCTTCTCTCGCCGACGACGGTGCAGAATCGGCTCGGTGTAGCCGTTCGGCTGCTTCGCGCCCTCGAGGATGAGCTCCTTCGCGGCGTTGAACGCGATGCCGTCGAAGCCGGGAGCCATCGGCTCGTAGGCCGCATCGCCCTCGTTCTGCTTGTCGACGATCGGCGCCATGCGCTTGAGCGACGCGACGACGTCGTTCTCGCTCACGATGCCGTGCTGCAGCCAGTTGGCGAGCAGCTGCGACGAGATGCGCAGCGTGGCGCGGTCCTCCATGAGCGCGACGTCGTGGATGTCCGGCACCTTCGAGCAGCCGACGCCCTGGTCGATCCAGCGCACGACGTAGCCGAGGATCGACTGGCACTTGTTGTCGAGCTCCTGCTGCTTCTCCTCGTCCGAGAAGTTCGTGTCCTCGGCGAGCGGGATCTGCAGGATGTCGTCGACCGACGCCGCCTGACGCTTGGCCAGCTCCTCCTGAACCGCGAAGACGTCGACCTCGTGGTAGTGCAGGGCGTGCAGCGTGGCCGCCGTCGGCGAGGGCACCCACGCGGTCGTCGCGCCGGCCTTGGGCTGGGCGACCTTCTGCTCGAGCATGTCGGCCATGAGGTCGGGCATCGCCCACATGCCCTTGCCGATCTGAGCCTTGTGACGCAGGCCGCGCGCGAGGCCCACGTCGACGTTGTTGTCCTCGTATGCCTTGATCCAGGTCGACCCCTTCATCTCGCCCTTGCGCACCATCGGGCCGGCGAGCATCGAGGTGTGGATCTCGTCGCCCGTGCGGTCGAGGAAGCCGGTGTTGATGAAGACGACGCGCTCCTTGGCGGCCTCGATGCAGGCGGAGAGGTTGACCGTCGTGCGACGCTCCTCGTCCATGATGCCGACCTTCACCGTGTTCTCCGGCAGCCCGACGAACTGCTCGACGCGGGCGAAGAGTTCGTTCGTCAGCGCGACCTCCTTCGGGCCGTGCATCTTGGGCTTCACGATGTAGATCGAGTTGGTGCGCGTGTTGCTCACGCCGTCCTTGCCGGCGAAGCCGTGGATGGCGGCCGGGATGGTGACGAGCGCATCGAGCAGGCCTTCGCCGACCTCGTTGCCGTCGGCGTCGAGCACGGCGTCCGTCGTCATGAGGTGGCCGACGTTGCGCACGAACAGCAGCGAACGGCCGGGCAGCGTGAGGTGGTCGCCGCCGGCGGCGGTGTACGTGCGGTCGGGGTTGAGTTCGCGCGTGAAGGTCTTGCCGCCCTTCGCGATCTCCTCCTTGAGGTCACCCTTGTTGAGGCCGAGCCAGTTCGTGTAGCCGAGCACCTTGTCCTCGGCGTCGACGGCGGCGACCGAGTCCTCGAGGTCCATGATCGTCGTCACGGCCGACTCGACGAGCACGTCCCTGATGCCCGCCTTGTCGGTCTTGCCGATGGGGGATTCGGGGTCGATCTGGATCTCGAGGTGCAGGCCGTTGTGCTTGAGCAGCACACCCTCGGGCTGAGCGGGCAGGCCGCTGTAGCCGGCGAACACGCTGGTGTCCTCGAGCGACGTCGTGCGCTCACCGTCGAGGTGGACGACGAGCTGGTCGCCCTCGACGGCGAAACCGGTGACGTCGGCGTACGACCCCTCGGCGAGCGGCACGGCGCGGTCGAGGAAGTTCTTCGCGAACTCGATGACGAGGTCACCGCGCACCGTGTTGTACGAGGTGCCCTTCTCGGCGCCGTTCTCCTCGCTGATGGCGTCGGTGCCGTAGAGCGCGTCGTAGAGCGAACCCCAGCGGGCGTTGCTCGCGTTGAGCGCGAAGCGGGCGTTGAGGATCGGCACGACGAGCTGCGGGCCCGCGGTGTCGGTGATCTCGCGGTCGACGTTCTGCGTCGTGATGGAGAAGTCGGCCGGCGCCTCGACGAGGTAACCGATCTCGGCGAGGAAGGCCTTGTAGGCGTCGAAGTCGGGCTTGCCCGGGTGCTCGCGGTGGTAGTCGTCGATCTTGGCCTGCAGGTCGTCGCGCTCGGCCAGGAGCGCCTTGTTCTTGGGCCCGAGATCGGCGATGACCTCGGCGAAGCCCTTCCAGTACGTCTCCTGGTCGACGTCGGTGCCCGGAAGCACCTGGTCGTTGATGAAGTCGTACAGGACGGTGGCGACCTGGAGTCCGTGCACCTCGGTGCGCGGCGTGGTGTCAGTCATGTGCTTCCTTTCGTCGCAGGCGGAGGGCTCCTTGAGCCAACGCTACGCGTCGGTAGCCTCTCTCCGGCAGGTTTGAGGCCGCTGAAGTGACGCGGGTCACGCCTCCTGTGGCAGGCGCGCCCCGATCCACGCGAGCACGTGCGCCGTCACCTCGTTCCGGTTGGTCTCGTTGAACAGTTCGTGACGCGCGCCCGGGTAGAGCTCGAGCGTGACGTCGGTGACGCCGCCATCGCGCAGCATCGCCGCCGCGGCCTCGACGCCGCGCCCGTTGCCGCCGGCCGGGTCGGCCCCGCCGGAGACGACGAGGATGGGCAGGCTCGATGGGGTCGCCGCGACGAAGGAGGGGGCGTTGACGCGGCGCAGGCCCCCGAGCATGTCGACGTAGAAGCCTGCCGTGCAGACGAACCCGCACATCTCGTCGGCGACGTAGGCGTCGACCTCCGCCTCGTCGCGGCTCAACCAGTCGAAGTCCGTGCGGGCCGGCTCGAACGCCTTGTTGAACGCTCCGAACGAGAGCTTGTCGAGCAGCTTGCTCGGGTGCTTCGGGCCGCGCAGGCGCGCCTCTGCTGCGGCCAGCTTCTCCCCGACGAGCCCGAGCGTCCCGGCGTCGGCGGGGGTGCCCGACAGCACCAGCGCAGTCAGTCGCTCACCGTGACGCACGGCGTACGTGCGGGCGAGCAGCGAACCCATGCTGTGGCCCAGCAGCACGACCGGCAGATCGGGGTGTTCGCCCAGGGCATGCGTGACGACGACGTCGATGTCGTCGGTGACGCGGTTCCAGCCGTCGGAGTCGGCGAAGTAGCCGAAGGTGGCCCCGTCCGCGGTGCGTCCGTGGCCGCGGTGATCGGCCGCGTAGACCGCGTACCCGGCGCCGGTGGCGGCCTCGGCGAAGCGCGCGTACCGATCGCCGTGCTCGGCCATGCCGTGGGCGATGATGACGACCGCGCGCGTCGACGCTTCGTCGGCCACCCAGCGGCGGCCGCGCAGCGTCGTGCCGTCAGGGGCAGTGAGGTCGAAAGGCTGGGGCTGCACGGGTTCTCCTCGAGGCGGGTGGCTGAACTACCGCCATCCTGCCCGGTCGGAGCCCTGAACAGTCACAAAACCATGCGGAAAAGCGGCGAGTCCGGGTCGACGCGCTCGGTGCGCATCGCCGACTCCGCCATGCGCTCGAGCAGCGGCTCGAGACCGGCGGGCTCGCCGAGTTCGAGGCCGACGAGCGCCGGCCCGGTCTCGCGGTTGGAGCGCTTCGTGTACTCGAAGAGGGTGATGTCGTCGTCGGGGCCGAGGATCTCGTCGAGGAACCGGCGCAGCTGGCCGGGTTCCTGCGGGAACTCGACGAGGAAGTAGTGCTTGCGCCCCTCGTAGACGAGCGAGCGCTCGACGACCTCCGCGTAGCGCGAGACGTCGTTGTTGCCGCCGGACAGGATGGCGAGAACGAGTTCGCCGTCGGCGATCTCGACGTCGTCGAGCGCTGACGAGGCCAATGCCCCTGCAGGCTCGGCGATGATGCCGTCGCTCTGGTACAGGTCGAGCATCTCGGTGCAGATGCGCCCCTCGGCAACACTGAAACAGGGCACCTCGCCCGCCGCGATGACCGGGTAGGTGTTCGCGCCGAGCAGGCCGACGGTGGCGCCGTCGACGAAGGGGTCGGTGACCGGCACCGAGACGGGGCGACCCGCCGCGAGCGCGGCCTGCAGAGAGGGCGCGCCGACCGGCTCGACGCCGACGATGCGAGTCTTCGGGTGGCGTTCACGCACCCACGCCGTGGTGCCGGCGAGCAACCCGCCGCCGCCGACGGGAACGACGACGACGTCGGGCACCCGGCCGTGCTGGATCTCGCACTGGGCGAACGCCTCGCGCGCCACCGTGCCTTGACCGGCGATCGTGCGCACGTCGTCGAAAGCGGGCACGAGCGTTGCCCCGGTCGTGGTGGCGAACTCACCGGCGGCTGCGGCCGCCACGTCATAGGTGTCGCCCTCGACGACCGTCGTCACCCACGGGCCGCCGAGCACGCGCACGCGCTCACGCTTCTGACGCGGCGTCGTGCGCGGCAGGAAGATCGTCGCCTTCACACCGAGGCGGGCGCAGGCGTACGCGACGCCCTGGGCATGGTTTCCCGCGGACGCGCACACGACGCCGGCGGCGCGAGCGTCGTCGTCGAGTTGCGAGATGAGGTTGCTGGCCCCGCGAATCTTGTACGAGCGCACCGGCTGCTGGTCCTCACGCTTGAGGACGACGGTGGCGCCGTGCTTGACGCTCAGGCGGTCGCTCTCGGTCAGAGGCGTCGGAGCCAGGAGGCTCTCGAGGCGTGCTGCGGCGGCGTCGACGTCTGCGGCGACGACGCCGGGTGCGAGATTGCCGGGTGCGGGATCCGTCGTGCTGGTCACGGCGTCCAGACTCTCATGCACCCGACGAGGGTGAATCGGCTACTCGGATGACGGATGGCGCGCCTCGCGGGCCCGCTGCACCTTCGCGTGCCGCGAGCGGTCGAGGCGGAGCGTCAGGGCGATGACTCCCACGAGCAGCAACCCGCACACGGCACCGAACAGCGCTGCCATGACGACGACGCCGACGGGATCGTTGTTTACCGGGCCACCGTGTCATCCCGACCTGTGTCACCACTGGGAACCCTCGGCGAAAAAGCATTGTTGTCGAATCGTGTTCTCACGTGTGAACCACGCGCCTCCTTCGTGCGTCAGACATGGCAGAGTCGATGTGAGGACGCTCGACACGAGCAACGAGGGGAGCGGAATGCAGCACGACAAGCGGCACTGCGCCGAATGTGGGGAGCAGGTCTCGGGGCCGTTCTGCAGCAACTGCGGCACGCGAACGGCCGTGGGGGCCACAGCCGGCGCGAACACGAGCGGGGCGTTCTTCGACGAGGAGCCCACGCGTCTCGGTGCTGACCGCGCCGCGGATCAGCCGTACAACGGTTATGCCTCCGACGACGCGGACGAGTACGGGGGCGGCGTGCCCCCGGTGGAGCCCGCGGCGACGTCGTCCGCCCGGCCCGCCAAGACGAACCAGATGCTCGTGGCGCTCATCGCCGTTGTCGCGCTCGCCGTCGTCGGAATGATTGGCTACCTCTCCACGAACGGTCGCGGAGACGACAAGGCCGATCCGCCGCCGGTGAGCGACTCCTCCACCAGCGCACCGACGAAGAGCACGTCGTCCTCGACGTCGTCCTCGACGTCGTCGAGCACGACGCAGAGTTCGACGAGCAGCCCTGACCCCTCCACGACACAGGGCAACTCGAACGGTGGCAACAACGGCGGCGGGGGAGCACCTGCGCCTGCACCGCCGCAGACCACCGAGGAACCTGCCCCTGCACCGAGCCCGAGCACGACGGGTGTCAGCGAGCTTCCCGGCCTCGTCAAGACGACGAGCATGGGCGGTGCGGACTACGCGATGACCCGTGAGGGCAACACGGTCACGGTCTGGCGGGCCGGAAGCGAGGGCGCCAGCCGAATCGGCTCCTTCACCCTGCGTGGCGGCGGAGGAAGCAACGGACTGGACTTCATCAACCTGCCCGGCTGCAGCGCGCCGGTCGTCGCGTGGAACGCAGCGAGCGCGAGCGGGTCGGCTGCGTACGGCTACGACGGTTCGGGCTACCAGGCGTACGTGGGCAGCTCGAGCGGCAGCATGTCGCCGAGCGGTGGATCGCCGAGCTCGTACGGCGTCAACGCCTACAACGGCATGCTGGAGATCCGTGACAGCTCCAAGCAGAAGGCACGTGGTTCGGGTAACCACTTCGACAGCTGCGAGAGCGCCTCACCGGACGTGCTGCACATGGTGAGCGGCGGCTGACACGTCCGCCGTCACGCGGGGCGGCAAGACGCTCGCGGAGGTCGCAAAGGGGCCGGGCCCGAAACCACGAGATGTGGTTTCGGGCCCGGCCCCTTTCGTGCTGGTGGCCTGAGGGTCAGACCTCGAGCGCGCCGTTGGCGATGCACGCCTTGCGGACGCCCTCGCCGTAGGCCGGGTCGGCCTTCGTGCAGTTCTCGATGTGACGCTCGATCGTCTGCGCGGTCGCGCCCTTGATGGCGGCGGCCGTGTTGGCGAACAGCGCGTGCTGCTGCTCGGGCGACATGAGGCGGAACAGGTTGCCCGGCTGCTCGTAGTAGTTGTCGTCGTCCGCGCGGTAGTCCCAGTGGTCGGCGACGTGCGCCATCTCCTGATACTTCGCCATGTCGGACGCCGGCTCTGCGTAGGAGGGCTGCTCCTGCATCGCGCCGTAGCTGTTCGGCTCGTAGTGCGTCTCACTGCCCTTGTTGCCGTCGACGCGCATCTGGCCGTCGCGGTGGAAGGTGTGCACGGGGCACTTCGGCGCGTTGACCGGGATCTGGTGGTGGTTGACGCCGAGGCGGTAGCGCTGCGCGTCCGTGTAGCTGAACAGGCGGGCCTGCAGCATGCGGTCGGGCGAGACGGAGATGCCCGGCACGAGGTGCGACGGCGCGAACGCGGCCTGCTCGATGTCGGCGAAGAAGTTGTCCGCGTTGCGGTTGAGCTCGAACTCGCCGACCTCGATGAGCGGGTAGTCCTTCTTGCTCCACACCTTTGTCAGGTCGAACGGGTGGAAGCGGTACGTCTTCGCGTCTTCCTCCGGCATGATCTGCACGTACATCGTCCACTTGGGGAAGTCACCGCGCTCGATGGCCTCGTAGAGGTCGCGGCCCGAGGACTCGCGGTCTTCGGCGATGACCTGTGCGGCCTCGTCGTCGGTGAGGTTCTCGATGCCCTGCTGGGTACGGAAGTGCATCTTGCACCAGAAGCGCTCGCCGGCCTCGTTGATGAACGAGTAGGTGTGCGAGCTGAAGCCGTGCATGTGGCGGAACGTCTTGGGGATGCCGTGGTCACTCATGACGATGGTGACCTGGTGCAGCGCCTCGGGCAGCGACGACCAGAAATCCCAGTTGTTCTCCGGGCTGCGCAGGTTGGTGCGCGGGTCACGCTTGACGGCGTGGTTGAGGTCGGGGAACTTCATCGGGTCGCGGAAGAAGAAGACCGGCGTGTTGTTGCCGACCATGTCCCAGTTGCCCTCTTCGGTATAGAACTTCAGGGAAAAACCGCGGATGTCGCGCTCGGCGTCGGCCGCGCCGCGCTCACCGGCGACGGTGGAGAAGCGGGCCATCATCGGCGTCTGCTTGCCGACCTCGGAGAAGATCTTGGCCTTCGAGTACTTCTGGATCTCGGGGCTCGTCACCGTGAACGTGCCGTGCGCGCCCGAACCCTTGGCGTGCATACGAAGCTCCGGGATGACCTCACGGTCGAAGTGGGCGAGCTTCTCGATGAGCCACAAATCCTGCAGAAGGATCGGGCCACGCGGGCCGGCCGTCATCGAGTCCTGGTTGTTGACGACGGGCGCTCCCGCAGCCGTCGTCAGCGGGGGTGCTCCTGGTTGCGGCCCTGCTCGTTGTCGACCATGAGGTGCTCCTTCGGTTGGTCGGGTGTGATCGGTCAGGAGGGAGGTGCTTCGGTTCTCACCCTAGGCGCTGCCACTGACAACGGACAGGGTGAAGCGGGTTCGTCCGGACGTCAGCCCGGCGGAGTCGTCGCGCGGCATTCGGCGCAGACGCCCCAGTAGGTGACCTCGGCTTCGTCGATCTCGAAACCGGCGCTCAGGTCGCTCTCGTGGGCCGCTGTGAGGCAGGGGGTTTCGCCCACGGCGCACGGGATGTCGACGATCGTCGCGCAACGGCGACACACGAGGTGGTGGTGGTTGTCGCCGATGCGGCGTTCGTACAGCGCGGACTGCCCCGCCGGTTCGATACGGCGGATGATGCCGTGAGCCGTCATGGCGTGCAGCGCGTCGTAGACCGTCTGCATCGAGACGGCGCCGTACCCCTCGCGCACCGCCTTGAGGACGGTGTCGGCGTCGGAGTGCGGCCGGTTCTCGAGCGCTTCGAGGATGGCCAGGCGCGGACCCGTGACGCGCAGGTTGGCCTCGCGCAGCATGGTGCGCGGGTCCGGCGGCGAGGTCTGGGTCGTGGTCATACCTCTATGGTGACGCGCTTTCTGGAATGAATCAAGATAAGCGCCGGACCAATGTCAGTTAGTCACCCGCGACGAGCCACAGCACACCCCACGGCGGGAGGTGGATGTCGCCGTCCGCATCTGAGTGCACGGGTCGCGCGGTGAGGGCGTCGACGAGCCCGACGGCCGGCGTCGTCCGTTCCCCTGCCGAGGCGACCTTCGCAGCGTCGTGCACTGCGCCGAGCGTGAAGCCGCCCAGCCACTCGGCCGGCCACGTCTGCTCGGAGTCCGTGACGTTGTAGAGCTGGACCATGTCGCCCGCGGCGTGGCGGCGCCCGACGGCCAGCACGCCCGGATTCGCGACAGGCAGCACCTCGGAGGCGATCTGCCCGTCGAGCTGAGGCAGCCGGGCGCGCACCTGCCCGACGGAGCAGTGCCATTCGAAGATCGCGCCGGTGACGCTGCCGTGATCGTGACGCTGGGCGAGCGCAGTGTCGGGCAGAACCGGGCGATGAGCCCAGCGGTTGTCGTCGGCGTGGGTCGGGTCGCTTGCCCACTCGGGGTCGTTGGGCAGGGCGAGTTCGTCGCCCGACCAGATGACGGGCAGGCCGCCGGTGCCGTACGTGGCGGCGACGAGAAGCTTCATCCTCGCCATGCCGGTTGCCGTCAGGTGAGGGTTGTACGACTCGCTCGCGCCGGTCAGCGACGCCATCGTGCCGGAGATGCGTCGGTCGCCTGTCTGCGGATTCGCCTGGAAGACAAGGCCGTCCGAGAACGAATCGAACGATTCGCCCGCGTAGAAGTCGGAGAGGAACGCGCGGTGCAGCGGGCCGGAGAGGCCCACGGCGGCGGCGTCGCCGTCGTCGATGGCCCAGCCGATGTCGTCGTGGCAGCGGATGTAGGAGATCCAGGTGGCGCCCTCGGGCGTCGGCGGCAGTCCGCGCAGCGTGTGCACCGCGAGACGCGTGTCCTGGGCGGCGATCATCGACCACAGCTGCACCATCCAGGTGTTGTGGTACGCCAGATCCGACAGGCGCTCCTCGTACTCGCCGAGGCCGAGGTATTGCACGAGGTCGTGCGGCCCGACGATGGCCTCGGCCTTGAATGCGAGGCCGGGTGCCGCCATCCGCGCGACGGCACGCAGGATCGACGTCAGCGCGTGCACCTCGGGCTGGTTCTGGCAGTTCGTGCCCATGCGCTTCCACATGAACGCGATGGCGTCGAGACGCAGCACCTCGACGCCCTTGTTCGCGAGGAACAGCATGATGTCGGTGAACTCGGCCAGCACGTCGGGGTTGGACCAGTTGAGATCCCACTGGAATGCGTTGAACGTCGTCCACACCCACGCCTGGGCCTTCTCGTCCCAGGTGAAGTTGCCCGGCGCGAAGTCGGGGAAGACCTCGGGCAGCGTGCGCTCGTAGGCGTCGGGCACGGAGCGGTCGGGGAACATGTGGAAGTAGCCGCGGTACTTCGGGATGCCCGCACGCGCCTTCGTCGCCCACTCGTGCTCCTCGGCGACGTGGTTGAGGACGAAGTCGAGCACGAGGCTGATGCCGCGGTGACGCAGCGTCGTGGCGAGGGCTTCGAGGTCGATCATCGTGCCGAGGTCGTCGCGGACCTCGCGGTAGTCGACGACGGCGTAGCCACCGTCGCTGTCACCGGCGCGGGTGCGCAGCAACGGCATGAGGTGCAGGTAGGTGACACCGAGTTCGTCGAGGTAGGCGGTGCGTTCGGCGACGCCGGCGAGGGTGCCGCCGAAGCGTTCGGTGTAGGCGGCGTAACCGATCATCCGGGGGGAGGCGAGCCAGTGCGGGTCCGCCTCACGGCGTCGGTCGAGGTCGTGGAGTTCCTCGGGGCGCTCGAGGAAGCGGCGCGCCGCGATCTCGACGAGGTCGCCCGCGATCTCCTCGACGCGCTGGGGGTGGACGACACGCAAGCCGTCACGCAGGGCCGGCCAGTGGGCGCGAAGCCGCGCGATGAAGACGTCGCTCTGCCAGGGGGAGGCCGGCGTGAGGACGGACGAAGCGCGTTGGATCACCGACACGGGAAGGGGCATGGGTGCCATTGTCCCCGACTCGGAGGTGACCGGTCGGTAGGCCTCACCGGCCGGACGTTCCGGACACGTCGGCGGTGCCTCGTGGAACGCGCCACCACGGCCTGTGAGGTGCAGCGAGGGGGCGGGGCGTTCTCGTTGTTTGGGTTCGGTGTGAGCCCTTGGTAGGCTGGGAGCTTGAGGGGAGTACTTCCCACGTTCCGATTTCGGTCAATACGAGCGCGGCCAGCCGCGCTCCCGTGCGGAAGCGGCGACAGCGTCGTCGTGAAGGAGACCTCAGTTCAACACGTATGCGAACTGAGGTGTTCTCATCATGGAAACCATTGCCACACCGGCGCTCTGGACGACCACGATCGTCGGTGTTCTTGTTCTGTTCGTCCTCGACTTCATCGTCACGCGCAAGCCGCACGAGGTCTCGATGAAGGAAGCGACCGGGTGGTCGCTGTTCTACATCGGTCTGCCGGTGGCGTTCGGTGGGTGGCTCTGGTCGCAGCACGGCAGCCAGATCGGCACCGAGTACTACACGGGTTACATCGTCGAGAAGTCGCTGTCGGTCGACAACCTGTTCATCTTCATGCTGCTGCTCGCGGCGTTCGCGGTGCCGAAGGCCTATCAGCAGCGGGTGCTGCTCATCGGTGTGGCGGGCGCGCTCGTCATGCGCGCCATCATGATCGCGATCGGCGCATCGCTGCTCACCAAGTTCTCATGGATGTTCGTCATCTTCGGTCTGTTCCTGCTGTGGACGGCCGTCAAGGTCTGGCGTGACACGCGCAGCGACGAGGAGGAGGAGATCGACCCGAGCGAGCTCGGTTCGGTGAAGTTCCTGCGCCGCTTCTACCCGGTGACCGACGACTACCGTGGCACGAGCATGAGCGTCGTCGAGGCCGACGAGACCGGCAAGAAGCGCCGCATACTGACGCCGCTGGCCGTCGTCACGGTGGCGGTGCTCGCGGCCGACGCGATGTTCGCGCTCGACTCGGTGCCCGCCGTCTACGGCATCACCGGCGACCCCTACCTCGTCTTCGTGACGAACGCGTTCGCGCTGCTCGGCCTGCGCGCGCTGTACTTCCTCGTCGAGGGCGTGCTGAGCAAGCTCGTGCACCTCGGGTACGGCCTCGCCGTCATCCTCGCGTTCATCGGCTACAAGCTCATCGCGCACTGGGCGCACGACGTCTGGCACTGGGTGTGGACGCCGTCGACGGCCGTGTCGCTGTCGGTCATCATCGTGTCGCTGCTCGCCGTCACCGTCTCGAGCCTCGTCGTCACGCGCCGGCAGGAGCGCGAGGAGGCCGGGGCCGACTCGCAGAACTGACGTTCGACCCTTCAAGAGCAGCGCACCCGCCTCGTCCTTCGGGACGAGGCGGGTGCGCCCGCGTGGTGCAGGCGAGGTGTACGCGCGCACCGCATGTTTGGACGAGAGGTGGAAGTCTGTCCGATGCTCACCTGGCAGTCTTGAACCATGACGCATTTGTCCGGCGACGACGATTTGGAACGCCACCTCTTCGAACAGTTACGTCGGCTCCCGCCCGGTGCGAGCGTGGCTGATCTGCAAAGCCAGGTGCTCTCGCATCTCACAGATGATCCGGGGATGGCGGGGCTCGGAAGGTTCAGTCGCGAGCTGCCTACGAGGCCACGAGCGCACCTTCCTGAGCCCAGGCAATCCGTGCGTCTGCTCACTGTGCGGGTCGACATCGACGAGGTGAAACCTGCGACGTGGCGACGCCTCGCGCTGCGCAGCGACATGACGATCGAGCGCCTCGCCGAGGTCATCGACGCTGCGTTCGCCTGGCACGGCATGCATCTGCACCGGTTCTGGGTCGGGCCGCAGAAGCGCATCTGGACCGGTCCGTTCCTCGCGCCGCGGGATGACGAGGAGGCCGACGAGGCGTCGGGGTTCGACGACGAGGTCGTCCTCGATCAACTGTTGCGTCGGGTGGGGGACAGGCTGTTCTACACCTACGACTTCGGTGACGGCTGGAACCACACGATCAGGGTCGAGAAGGTGGAGGCGGCACCGCAGGATGCGCCCATCGCCGTCTGCTCGGCGGGGCGCAACGCGGGCCCGCTCGAGGATTCGGGCGGGCCCCACGGATACAACGACCTAGTGGCTGCGCATCGCAGCGGACGCCTATCGGCGGACGTGCGAGCGTTCGTGCCGTCAGGCTGGGATCCGGGCGCGTTCTCCGTGGAGGAGGTCAATGATGACCTCGCCATGGTCGGTGCCTCGCTCGACGAACTACTCGTGCAGGTGCGTGAAGCCTCCTCGGATCGCTGTTACGTGCCCGTGTATCTCACGATGATCGGCATGCTCGAAGGGCGAGACGTGCCGCGTATGGCCGAGATCGAGCAGATGGCACATGACTTCCGTGCGGGCCTGGAGGAGGACGGGACCGCCGGGTGGCGGCAGCTCGCCGTCGAGCCGTTGCAGTACGTGCTCGATCTGGCGCGCGGCGACGGCATCCCTTTGACCTCTGCGGGCTGGCTCAAGCCGGACCTGGTGAAGGAGCTCGCGGGGGTGATGGGTGCGCTGCCGTACGGTCAGCAGAACCGTGAGGTGAACGTGCACGAGGTGCGCGAGTTGCGTCAGCGCATGGTGAGCGGGCGTTTGTTGCGCAAGCACCGGGACCGGCTCGTCCTGGCGCCTTTGGGGCGTGAACTGGACGGTGACGTGGACGGCTTGTTCGCGTGGTTCGTGCGCCAGATCGTCCCGAACGGGCCGGCCACCGGTGAGTTCGGGCCGCTCGCCGAAGTCGGACGCGCCGTGTGGGTGGCAGCCGGTCTCGCGCAGGAGCAGAGTTCTCATCAGTTCGGTGAATTGGCGCAGATGTTCCGGCGCGCAGGTTGGGGCGTGAGCGATGGGCATCTGACGGGGTGGGATTTCTTGTGGCCCGAGGGCGCCCGCTTCGCGCGTCTCGTCCTGCGTACCCGGAACCGCCGGGGTGACGCCGTGACGTCGGTGGAGCGCTACTGCGCATACGAGGCCTTGTTCGGCGATTGGGGTGACGCCGCAGGGGTTTGATCGCTGCGGCGTGCTGATGCGGAGCGGCGGAGGGCATGTACTGCTGGGGCGGGGCGAGCGCGATCAGCGTACTTCGGCGTCACCCTCTCAGCCAGAGCAGCGCCGTATCGACATCACGAGCCGTCCAGGCCTCGCCATCCTGCGAAAGCGCAGCCCGCAGGCTCTCGACGATGCTCATGTACCGGCCGTATCGGCCAGGGCGCGGCCCTCAGCTCAATCCCCAAGATGTCGAGCGCCTTCTGCACACGACGGTCATACACGGCCATGCGATCTGGCGCAGCGGCGAGCAGGAGAGCCGACGCGAGCGCATCGCCTGTAGTGAATCCCGGTAGGGGCGTGAGCGCGCTTCGACCCGCAGAGATAACCCTGTGAAGGGTAGGGCCCGGACCTACTCGGGCCTGATGTGGTGCCCGGTCGCAGCTGAGCGCGTGGGCATCTGCGGTTGAGAAACCACCCATCTGCGCGACGAAGGACGCGCCTCCGCTGAGGTGATGCGCCCGTAGACCTGCGTGGAGGCGAACATCTTTAAGGCGCGGTCGTTCGCGCTGCTCTGCCGAGATGCCTTAGCCATTGTGACCTCCATCGGTTCGTGTACCCACATCATGCACCCGCCCGCTGACAACGCTCCCGAGACCTAGAAAAATCGTTGCTGCGCCTGAAGCGGCTAGCACGGTCCACCACCACACATCGACCCAAGGATGATGAAGATCTCCTACGACCGTGGTCGCACAGACGAACAAGCACGCCGCCGCCCCGAGGATGACCCAGCGCAGCGGCTGGACGAACATATTGGTCATGGCGCTTTCCCCCGGACGCGCTTGCATCGCTAGAACGGCAGCGGGCACACCGAGGAGGAGAGCTCCGCCCCCGCCGCCGGCAGCTACGAGGGCCGGATGCCCATGCGGGAGCAGCCTGTCGCCCAGGCAGAACAGGAACAGGAACAGGCAAACGAGGCCTGCAACGGTCCGGAGTCCCGGCGTCGGCACCCGGACAGCCATGCGGGCGATACCATCGTGACGTTCGTCTAGACGGCCCTCAAGGTGCGCAACCTGGGTTAATTGAGTGTCGCTCACCACTTCGTCGGGTCCAGAGCTTACGGCCTCATCTACTTTGAGCAGGACGGCGAGCAAGCTGGACTGCAAATCATCGGGTAGTTTCACTTCGAGATGATAAGAAGCCGCCTCGAAAGGCGCACTTGTTTCAATTTGCAGGAAGCCATCTCGATATCCGGCCGCAGTGGCAATCCGTGTCAACAAGGAGGGCCGCCCCGCATCCGATTGCACATCCCAATGGAAAGAATATTTAACCAGTATGCGACGGGACGCAATGGACTCGGGCGCCACTCCTACAAGCAGATAGTTTTCACAGAGTCGATCCAAGAGACTCAGGGACTGATCTGAAATGAGGCTAGGATCTACTACCTTATCGCCGTCGTACTCGCCCGACTGCCTGAGCCCCTTAAGCAGTTCGCGAGCTTCCTCGGGGCGCCCGACGATCAAAGCCCAAACTGCCTTGATCAACCCACTTGAGCCCTCCAGATTCCCCTCCGCCGTCTCAAACGTAGCCATCACCGCAGCAGTGGCAAGCGAAGCGTTGTCGAACCGAGACAAGACCGGCGCGGCTCGCCCCTCGATCTCAAAGTCGAAGTCGCGCAGCGGCTCCTTTCGCAGCATCGTAACAGGGATGAGAAGCTGCGTGATTGCACCTTCACCGTATCGAAGTTGGTCCATGGACGGAGCGATCAAATCGACAGAAAGTCTGCGCCGCCCCTCCGTCCTCTCGCCCAAGACCAGCCGGTCAACTTTTCGCAGTCGCCAGAGCCCCTCCGGCGCTAAGAGTTCAGCGCAAGCGCGACCCAGCCTGGGAGTGAGTAGTGATGTGTTCACCTCGGCAGGAAGGTCGTCGTAAATCCATGCGGGATTATCCGATTCGGCCGTCACGCATCCCCCTGCAACTCGCGATACAGCAACCGCCCGATGATGTCGAGCAGCGTTGTCTCGACTGCGTCGTCCGTGCTGAGCAGTTCGCCCATGCGTTCCTGCGCGTCGTGGGAATCGCCGACAGCGAGGACGAGGGCGTCGCGCAGGGTTGTCGACTCGAGGAACTGGTCTTCCGAGTTCGCCTGTGCCTGATCGCGCAGCTCGCCGTCGTCCTGCATCTCGGCGAGGATGCCACCGGCCCACGCCTTGATCTGATCGTCCTTGAAACCCTCGCCTGCGAAGCGCTCGTTGAGGCGCTCCACTAGCTCATCGAGCAGCACCATCTTCGGATCCCGCTGCTGGCCAGTGCCGGCCGAGCTGGCCGGCTTCAGCTTGATCTTCTCCCCCGCCGCCAGGTCGAGCTTCTTATCGGCCTGCTTCGTCGTCGCGATGTGCCGCAACGACACTTCTGACAGATCGACCGTGGGCGTCTCGTCGTCATCACGCAGGTGCGGTGAGAGCAGCCGGTAGAAGATCGAACGCTTCTCCACGTCGGTGTCTTCGAAGTTGAGCACCTGGCTGAGGAAGTCATACAGCTTGGCGAACGAACGCAGGTCCTTGCGGAACATCGCCAACGCCTCGAGCTCCACCGCGTCCTTGCTCGCCCGCGCCGCCTTGCGCCGCTCCACGAACCGGCGCTTGACCGGCGTCAGCGCGCCCGACAACGCCGTGTTGCCGGCACCACGTACGAACTTCTCGACAACATCGTCGACCTCCGCATCGTCGTACAGGCCGGCCGCGTCGAGCTTGCGCTGCAAGCGGTGGATCGAGTCCGGGTCGGTCGTCTCGACGATCTCGGCTTCCTCGTAGTACGGCTTGAACGCCGCGAGAATGTCGTCGGCCGAGTTCACGAAGTCGAGCACCATCGTGCGCTTGCCCGGCTTGAACCGGTTGAGCCGCGACAACGTCTGCACCGCCGTCACCCCCGACAGCTTGCGATCGACGTACATCGCGCACAACAGCGGCTGATCGAAGCCGGTCTGGAACTTGTTCGCCACGATCATCACCCGGTAGGCGTCATCGGTGAACGCCGTGCGCAGATCCTTCGTGCCCTTCGGGTTCATCGTCGCTTCACTGTGCTTGGTGTTGCCCTTGAGCAACTCGCGCGGGTTCTGCGGCGTCTGCGGATCCTCGACCTCCCCGGAGAACGCCACGAGCGAGGTGTACGCCTCGATCTTGTGCTCGGCCAGGTAGTGATCCATCGCGTGCTTGTAGCGCACCGCCGCCTTGCGCGAATCGGTGACGACCATCGCCTTCGCGCGCCCGTCGAGCAGATGCTTCACGTTCGCGTCAAAGTGCTCGATGATGATCTGCACCTTCTGCGCGATGTTCGTCGGGTGCAGCTTCACCCAGTGCATCAGCCCCTTCGTCGCGACCTGCTCATCGACGAGCATCCCTTCACCGTCCAGCGCCGAATCAGGGGTGGCGTTGCCGGACTTCGTCGCGAGCTGGAACGCCGTGTCGTACGTCGTGTAGGAGGCGAGCACATCGAGGATGAACTCCTCCTCGATCGCCTGCGCCATCGTGTACAGGTGGAACGGGCGCGGCAGATCCGTCGTCGGGTCGGGCCGGCCGAACAACTCGAGGGTGCGGGTCTTCGGCGTCGCAGTGAACGCCACGAACGAGACATTGTCCGTGTCCCCGCGCGCGGCCATCTTCGCTTCGAGCAGGTCGTTGACGCTGACCTCGCCGCCGTCCTGCATGTCCGCGATCTCCTGCGGCGACAGCACCTCTTTGAGCTTCGCCGCGGTCTGCCCTGTCTGGGACGAGTGCGCCTCGTCCGCGATGACCGCGAAACGTCGGCCCTTCAACGACTGCTCCGAGGCGATCTTGTCCAGCACGAACGGGAACGTCTGGATCGTGACAACAATGATGAGCTTGCCCGAGGCGAGCGTCTTCGTCAGGTACGACGACTTCGACGTCGAGTCCGAATCGGTCAGCGCCTTCGCGGCCTCGTTCTGGTTGATCGTGGCGACCATGCCGGCGGCCGGTTCGATCTGACGCACCGCCTCCTGCAACTGATCATCGAGCACCGTGCGGTCGGTGACGACGATGACGGTGTCGAACACCTTCGTATCGTTCGCATCATGCAGCGTCGCAAGGCGGTGCGCGGTCCACGCGATCGAGCGCGTCTTGCCCGAGCCGGCCGAGTGCTGAATGAGGTACGTCTGCCCCGCGCCGAGCTGTCTGGCGTCCGCGACGATCTTCGTCACCGCATCGAGCTGGTGGTAGCGCGGGAAGATCAGCGCCTTCGAACCCGACTGCTTGCCCGTCTTCGGATCAATGCTCTTGTCGGTTTCGTAGTGGATGAACTTGCCGAGGATGTCGAGCCACTGATCGCGCGCCCACACATCGCGCCACAGATACGTCGTCGGAGACCCGCCGTCCTCGTCCGGGCCGTTGCCCGCGTGCCCGTCATCGCCACGGTTGAACGGCAAGAACCGGGTGTGCTTGCCGGCCAGGCGCGTCGTCATCCACACCTCGTCATTCGAGACCGCGAAGTGCACGAGAGCGCGCGCCCCGAACGCCAACAACGGCTCGCCCGCCGGCGGGCGGTCCTCCCGGTACTGGCGCTTGGCGTGCTCGACGCTCTGGCTGAAGTCGGTCTTCAGCTCGACGGTGGCGACCGGGATGCCGTTGACGAACAGCACCAGATCGATGCGGTTCTCGTTCTTCGTCGAGTAGCGCACCTCCCGCATGACGCGCAACCGGTTCGCGGCATAACGCGCGTTCACCTTCGCGTTCGAGGTTTTCTCCGGGCGCTTCTCCATCATCGTGAACGTTGCCGGCGTGTTCTTGAACCCCGTGCGCAGCACCTGCAACGAGCCGCCCTGCGGATCCGGCGCGTTCAAGTCATCCGCCAGGGCACGCAGCAGCTTCGTGCGGGCCTTCGCCTGCTCGCCCTGGCTCATCGACGGCTTGACCTTCTTCGCGAGCTGCTCCGGCTGCGTCGCCTCGAGCCACGCGAACACGTCCTCCGGGAACAACGCGAGCTCGCGGTCATAGCCGGCGTCGTTCTGGCTGACGAGCCAGCCATGCGCTTCGAGGTAGGCGCAGAGCTCGCCACCAAAGGTCAGTTCGTGTGTCTGGCTCATGCTGCGTCCCCACTCTGGGTTGAGGTCGCGACGTCTATCTGGCCGGTGACGGCCGCCGTGATGAGCGCCGCGCGGCGCTCCTTCGCGAGTTCGATGTGGCGCTCGACCTTCGCGATGAGCGTGTCGATCTTCGCGGTCTCACGGTCGAGGTAATCAGCGATCTGGCGCTGCTCGGTGAGGGGTGGGAGTGGAATACGTAGCGCCCGATACTTCGAAGCGCTGAAGTTCTCGATCGTTGCTTTGATGGCGCCCGCCGATATTTGCTGCCAGTAATCTTCGGAACGCATCCAAAAGGCAACAAACCTCTCATCGGCTACCGCAGGGCGTAGACGGACGCGAACGAGATAACCGGCGTAAGCAGCGACTTCGTCGGTCGAGTGCAAATAGCTTTTCCCTACTGTCGCGCCAGCGCGAGTGGCGAGAATGTCACCTTTCCTCAATGTTGCCGTTGTGGATAGGCGGGGATCGACGGTCACGCGGCGGTCGTCGTGCAACGTAGTCATGGTCGCAATGTCCGTAGTTCGAACGAACCGGGGCCACTCAGAGGGGTTTTCGCTGTCGCCAACTGCATCTAGCCCTGCGGCGATCGGTGTCCGAGTGAGGTAGCGCAATGAGACATGCTCATCTGCGCTGGATTGATCCATGGCGTGCGAAATAACCGCGGTGACGCGCTCCCGCAGCCGCTCGATCATCATCGTCTGCTTCTCGATGAGCGTGTCGATCTTCGCCGTCTCGCGGGCGAGGTAGTCGGCGATGGCGCGCTGCTCGGTGATCGACGGGAGCGAAACACGCAAGCGCCCCAGAACTGCGCTCGTCATGCTGGGTAGAGCTGTACTCGTCGAGTAGAGGCCGAACGGAACAGTGAGCGCCCAGTAATACAGCCACCTCGGCACTACCCGAGGGCCAGGGACTGAGTAGAACATCGTGTCGACTGTCCAGAAACGGCCGGTCTCATAGCGCGGTTTGTCGATTGTCCCCTTGCGCCCGAAAAGCACTGACTCGCCATCGAAGAGGTACTGATCTGTTGACGCGAACGGGCCGCCTGATCCGATGACCGGATAGGGCCCATCGGCCAGTTCGACGTCACTGTAATCCTGGCCGTTGCCGAAGCGTACGAGGTAATGGAGCGCAATCGTCGGCCACTGACTCATCCCTCCACCTCCGACAGCAGCGCGATGATCTCCTTGCCCAGCATCTCGAGTTCCGCGTCGATCTCGGCGAGCGGGCGAGGCGGCACGTACTTGTAGAACAGCCGCGTGAACGGAATCTCGTAGCCGATTTTCGTCTTCGTCGTGTCGATCCAGGCGTCCGGCACGTGGGGCTTCACCTCACGCTCAAAGTACGCGTCGATGGTGTCGCGGAACGGCACGAGCTCGGTGTCACGCAGGTCGGTGTTCGCCTCGACGTTGCCCTTGCTGTCCGTGCACACTTCGGCGTCATCGTCGTGCTCACCGACGGCCTGCCAGACCGCCTTCACCACGGGCGCCCCGAATGCCTGCCCCGCGTCCTTGAGGGCGAGACGCAGCGCCTTGATGAACTCATCCCGGCTCAGCCACGTCTGCCCGCGCAGCGACTCGAGGCCGGCGCGCACGATCGCTTGCTCGTCGTCGCTCAGCTTCGCGACGGCTTTCGCAGCCATCGCCGCCCCGAGGGTGTCGTCGGTGACCTCGAACCGCAGCCGCAGCGGCTGCTCGACCGTGATCTCCCAGTACCCGAAATCGGCCGGCTCGAGGATCTTCGACTGCTCACCATCGGTGAACGCATCGTAGATCTTCACGATCTCGGCGCGGTCCGCCTCACTGATCTCCCGGTTCTTCGACCCAAGGTTCTTGCGCAGCTTCGTCCAGCGTTCGCGCGCGTCGATCAACTGGATCTTGCCGCGCCGCTCGGCGGGCTTGTGGTTGTCGAGAATCCACACGTACGTGGCGATGCCGGTGTTGTAGAACATGTTCGTCGGCAACGCCACGATCGCATCGACGAGATCCGACTCGATGAGGTGCCGGCGGATCTCCGACTCACCCGAGCCCGCGCCGCCAGTGAACAACGGCGAGCCGTTAAGGACGATGCCGGCGCGGCCACCCGAGTTCGCATCGCTCGACTTTGCGGGACGCATCTTGCTTGCGAGGTGCTGGAGGAACAACGTCTGGCCGTCGCTGATGCGGGGGAGGCCCGCGTCGAATCGTCCGCCACCCCTGGTGTGCTCTGCGCGCACAACCTGCTCGGACGCCTTCCAGTCGCCGCCGTAGGGCGGATTGGAGAGGCAGTAGTCGAAGGTCTTGCCGGCGTGCTTGTCCTCGCGGAGTGTGTCGCCGAGTTGGATCGCTTCGACGGCCTGGCCCTTACCGATCATGTCGGACTTGCAGATGGCGTAGGACTCGTCGTTGAGTTCCTGGCCCGCGAGTGTGACCTTGGCCTTCGGGTTCATCTCAAGGATGGCCTCTTCGGCGACCGAGAGCATGCCGCCGGTGCCGGCCGTCGGGTCGTAGATCGAGCGCACCGCACCAGGCGTCGCGAGCAGATCGTCGTCCGGGGCGAGCACGAGGTCGACGATGAGCCGGATCGCGTCGCGCGGGGTGAAGTGCTCACCGGCCGTCTCGTTGGACGCGGTCGAGAACTTGAAGATGAGGTGTTCGAACACCTCGCCCATGTCGGCGTTCGAGACCGTGTCGGGGTGCAGGTCGATGTTGCTGAATGCTTCGACGATGAGGAACAGGCGGTCCTTCTCGGCGAGCTTGTGAACGGTCTTGTCGAACGAGAACCGGTCGAAGATGTCGGAGACGTTCTCGGAGAAGTGCGAGGTGTACTCGAGGAGGTTTTCGGCCAGCGCGTTCGGGTCACCGAGCAGCGACTTCAGCGTGTAGTCACTCGTGTTCCAGAAGTGCAGATCGTGGGTCTTGCGCAGCTTCGCGGCCATGACACTCGCGTTCGGCGTCGACTCCGCGAGTGCTTGCATCTCCTCGCGCTTGCCGGCCATGACGCACTCCATGCGGCGCAGGATGACGAACGGCAACGTGGCCGTGCCGTACTGCGCCGGCCGGTAGACACCCCGCAACTGATCGGCGATCGACCAAATGAAGTTGCCCAAGCCCTGCGTCGACATGCGTGCCTCTCGATGATGCGATGTGGTCCGCTCAGAGTATCGAGGACGAGGGCTGCTCAGCCCGGTTCACGTTGGGCTGCCTCGCGTGGTCGAGGACGTGGCCGGAGGTGCAGTGCTTAGATGAAGCCCGCGCGGGTCGTCCCCTGGTGCTCAAGGGGGCACACATGGGGTCGAGCGCGTGAAGAAGGGTCGGCGCCGGCCGACTGCAATGAGCGTCACTGCGGAGGCCGCATGAACGAGGAGCACGATGAGCGCGGGGGCATCGCAGTGTCCCCGACGAAAGGGATTGCTCGCACTCGCCCCACGATGGCCGTCTACATCGACGGGTTCAACCTCTATCGGCGCCTGCTCGCTGGACATCACACCGAGAAATGGCTCGACCTGGAGGCTCTGGCACGTTCAGCCTTTCCTGAGCATGACCTTGTTTCCCTGCGTTACTTCACGGCTATCATCAAGCCGCTGCCCGGAAAGGATCCTTCATCGCCGCAGCGGCAGCAGGCATACCTGCGCGCCTTGAGGGCGAGCAAGAAGACCTCGGTGCACCTTGGCAAGTTCCGGATCGATCCGCGGGTCATGCCTGTCCACCCCACGGAGTTCGACGCTGAGGGGAAGCCCAAGACGGTCAAAGTGAAGAAGACCGAGGAGAAGGGGTCGGACGTCGCTTTGGCCAGCTACCTGTTGACAGACGCTTTCCATCGCAGGGCGGATCTCTGTGTGGTCTGCACGAATGACTCGGATTTGGTGGCCGCGCTGAACCTGCTCACCTCCGACCTCGGCGCGGAGTTTGCTCTGTTGTCACCGATGGAAGTGAAGCGTGCGAGCAATGAGTTGAAGCAGACCGGGCCGCTCTACCACGTTCAGATCACCCCGGCGATGCTGCGCTCGTGCCAGCTGCCTGCTGAGATTGAAGACGAGCACGGAGTCGTTCGGCGCCCCGCTGGTTGGGGGTAAATTCCGAAGGCCCCGCCGAACGGCGAGGCCTTCTAACCAGTAGCCGAAGCATCTGGGGGTGTGCCGCCAGCCTAGCTGAAAGCAACGGCGAGTCGCCACATTGGGCCGGACGTTCCTTCGACCCCAGCGGTCTCGACGCCCGTTGGGGGCCCAGCAGGCCCAGTTTCGATGCTACTGTTTCGGGCAGCCCCGCCGGGATTCCACTGGATCCTTGGCTAGACGGCCCAGTCATCTGACTGGGCCGTTTTTGTGTCCCAGACTAGGCTCATCTGCCTTAGCCCTACGGGTGGCTGCGCCACAGATGAGCCTACTAGCCGACGTCAAATTGCTAGCGCGTCGCACGGGGTGGGAATGTCGTCGGTTCGCGAGCCAGTATCTCGCTGGAGGCGGGCCGTGACGTGCGAAGCCCTTTCCTTCGGCCGCCGCGTCTGCTTCGAGCGTGAGAGAGTCCCAACCATGAGCACATCTCCCCTCAGCGGCGTCCGCGTCGTCAGCCTCGCGCCGAACCTCCCGGGGCCCGCGGCGGCCATGCACTTCGTCCGGCTCGGGGCGCAGGTGACGAAGGTCGAGCCGCCGAGTGGTGACTTCATGGAGGCCGCCGCGCCGGCCTACTACCGCGAACTCACCGAGGGGCAGGAGATCGTCACGCACGACCTCAAGTCCGACGAGGGCAAGGCAGCCGTTGAGGAACTGCTCGCCGACGCCGACATCCTGCTCACCTCGTCGCGCCCGTCGGCCCTCACCAAACTCGGCCTCGGCTGGGACGCCCTGCACGCCGCCCACCCGCGGCTCGTGCACGTCGCCATCGTCGGGCACCCTGGTGACGAAGCCGAGATCGCCGGCCACGACCTCACCTACCAGGCCGTCAACGGAACCCTCGACCCGCCGTCGCTTCCCCGCGTCCTCATGGCCGACCTCGGCGGCGCCGAACGCGCCGTCTCCGCCGGCCTCGCAGCCCTCGTCGAACGCTCCCGCACCGGCGCGGGCAGCTATCGCGAGGTCGCCCTCAGCGACGTCGCCTACGATTTCGCCGCCCCCGCCCGTCACGGTATGACGACACCCGAGGGACCCCTCGGCGGCTCCCTGCCGCAGTACGCGCTCTACCGAGCATCCGACGGCTGGGTCGCCGTCGCCGCCCTCGAGGACCACTTCTGGGCCCGCCTACGCGACGCCCTTGACCTGCCCGACGGGCCGGACGCAGCCAGCGCGCTGAGCGCAGCCCTCGCCACCCGCACCGCCGCGGAGTGGGAGGAATGGGCGCGCGAACGCGACATCCCGATCGCCGCCTGCGCGGCACCGTCGAAGGGGCAGCACTGATCCGCTGACCGGGCGCGGGCGTCAGGCGCGTCGGAGCACCCGCAGCGAGCCGGTCACACTGACTTCCTTGAAGCCCTCGGCCAGCGCCCGCTCCACGACGTGCCAGGGCGCCTGACCGCCGTCATTCGGGTCGGGGAAGACGTCGTGGACGGCGAGCAACCCGCCCGGCGCCACGTGCTGCGCGAACGCCGCATAGTCGTGCTGCGCCATCTCCTCCACGTGGTTGCCGTCGAGGAAGAGGAACTCCACGGGAGTGCTCCACCACGCGGCCACCTGCTCCGTCGTCGCGACGACGGCCGAGACGACGTCGCGGACGTGGTTGTCCCAGGTGCGGCGGAAACTCTGCAACGTGTCGAGCAACCCCGAGTGCTCGTCCACCATCGTCGTGTCGTGCCACTCCCACCCCGGCTGGTTCTCCTCGCTGCCGTGGTGATGATCGACCGTGACGATCTGCGTGCCGCCCACCTCGCGCGCGGCCTGGGCGAGCAGCACCGTCGACTTGCCGCAGTAGGTGCCGATCTCCAACCACGCGCCGGGGCGAGCGGTGCAGGCCGCCTCGAAGAGCGCGCGGCCCTCGTCGAGCGGCATGAAACCGGTCGTCGCGTCGAACGCGTCGAGCACGTGCTGAGGCAGTTGCGGGGTCATCGTGTCTCCTGCATCGAACGGGGGAGGGAAGTCGCGAACGAAGAGGCCGTCGCGGCGTCGCGCGCCTCGGGCCACGTCATCGCGTGGAAGAAGTTCGCCGCCGGCGTGAGGCCATCGAGGGCGTCGGCGGCGAGCAGCACCGCGCCGGCGGTCCAGCCGGTGCGTTCTTCGGGCCAGATGGCGTCGTCGTCGACGACGAAACCCGTCCAGTACGCGCCGTCGCCGTCGCGCAACCGCTGGATCTCGGCGAGTACGCGGCGTGCCTGCTCACGCGCCCGCGCCTCGTGACGTGTGCCGTCGAGGCAGCACAACGCCATGACGAGTTCCGCGCCCTCGCCGCCCGTCACCCACGGCCGATCGTCGACGCACCGCACGCCCTCACCGACCCAGACGAACCGGGCCCAGTCGGCCTCCAGCCGTGCCCACGCGGCGCCACCCGTGAGCGCGCCGCCGAGGACGGGGTAGAACCAGTCCATCGAGAAGCGGTCACGGTCGGCGAAGGCCTCGGGCGCGCGGCGCACCGCGTCAGCGAGCCGGCGCGCAGCCTGCGGCCACTCGCCCGGCTCGTGCCCCAGTCGCCGCGCCAGCGCGCACGCCGCCCACAACGACTGCAGGATGCTCGCGTTGCCCGTCAACAGCGCGTGATCACCCAGGCCACCGCGCGGGTTGATCGCCCACGCGATGGTGCCGTCGTCGCGCTGCGCCGTCAGGACGTGGTTGATCGCATCGCGCACCATCGGCCAGTAGCGCGCGCCGACCTCGTCGTCACCGGTCGCGAGCACGTAGTGCCACACGCCGACGGCCGGGTAGGCACACTGGTTCGTGTCGCTCTCGGCGTGGACGACAGCGCCATCACGCACCTCCATCGGCCACGACCCGTCAGGACGCTGGGTGTGCGACAGGTGCTCCAAACCCGCTCGGGCGCAGGCGAGCAGCCGCTCACCCTCCACCTCGTCGGTCGCGCCAACGACGACGCCCGAAACCGTCAGGCCCATGAGCGCCTCGGTGTGGTTCCACGCGTCCCACTGCCCACCGGGAAACCACGGTAGCGCGCCGTCGTCACCCTGCATCCGGGCGAGAAACGCGCCGGTCTCGGCGATCTGCGCTGCGGTGAGGGCGGGCGGCATCAGACCTGGGCGGGCTTGCGCAGGTAGACGACGAAGCTCTTGCCCATGACGGGGTTGAGCGCCTTCTCGGCGGTGCGCGTCAGCTTGGGCGCCTTCATCATGTCCCACACGAGCAGGCGGTGGTACGCCTTGACCGCGGGGTTGGTGTCGTTGTCGACCCCCACGGCGCACTTGAGCCACCAGTACGGCGAGTGCAGCGCGTGGGCGTGGTGGGTGCCGAACGCCTCGAGGCCCTGACGCTCGAGGCGCTTCGTCAGGTCCGAGCCCTTGTTGATGCGCACGTGGCCGCCCTCGACCTCGTGGTACGGCGTGGAGAGCATCCAGCAGATCTTCTCCGGCCAGTAACGCGGCACCGTGACGGCGACGAGCCCACCGGGCTTCGTCACACGTGCGATCTCGGCCATCGCGCTCTCGTCGTCGACGATGTGCTCGAGCACCTCGGAGGCGATGACGCGGTCGAAGCTCGCGTCGTCGAACGGCATCCGGCGGGCGTCGCCGGCCACCGTGCGGTAAGCCGCGGACGAAGGCACCTCGCCCTCGGCGTCCATGGCGCCGAACATCGTGGCGACCTCGGCGAGGTCGTCCTCGTTGAGGTCGAACGCTGTGACGTCGCCGCCGCGGCGCAGGGCCTCGTAGCTGTGACGGCCCTGACCGCACCCGACGTCGAGCACACTCATCCCGGGCTCGACGGGGAAACGATCGAAATCAACGGTCAGCACGGGCGATCTCCTGCTCGTAGACACGGACGGTGGCGCGGGCGACGGCCCGCCAACTGTACGTGGATTCCGCACGGGCGCGCCCGTGCATCGCGAATTCGTCCCGCAGGGAGGGATCCGCGAGAAGGCGTTCGATGCCCTCGGCCAGGGCCGTCGTGTCACCCGGCTCGACGAGCAGACCGGCATCACCGCACTCGTCGTCGGGCGTGCCTTCGACGAGCTGTGGCAGCGCGCCGACGCGGGAGGCGACAAGCGGCGTCCCGCATGCCATCGCCTCGACGGCCGGCAGCGAGAAGCCCTCGTAGAGGCTCGGCACGACGTGGACCTCGGCGCTCGCGATGAGCTCGGCGAGCTCCTCGTCGCTGATGCCGCTGACGAAGCGGACCTTCTCCTCGATGCCGTGACGCGCGAGCCGCCGTCGTGCGGCGCCGTTCGCCGTGCCGACGACGACGAGTTCGCTCCAGGCGTCCGAGGGCAGCTGAGCCACGGCGTCGAGGAGCATGTCGAGACCCTTGAGCGGCACGTTGGCGCTCGTGATCGTGGTGAGTCGCCCCGCCACCTTCTGCTCCGGCCTCGGCGTGAAGACGTCGACGGCCACGCCCACCGGGACGACGTGGAGGCGCTGCGGGTCCACACCGAACTCGCGGACGATGTCGTCGCGGCTGCCGTCACTCACCGTGATGACGCGGCTGCTCGCTCGGGCGACGCGGGCTTGCATGGGCACGAACGAGTACCAGCGCCACTTCGTGTACTTGCGCCACGGCGTGCGGGCGTCAGCGATCTCGAGGCGCCGGTCGGCGCTGATCGGGTGGTGGATCGTCGTGACGACCGGCAGCCCGGCGCGTTCGACGGCGAGGATGCCGGGCGCGAGGGTCTGGTTGTCGTGCAGGACGTCGAACTCGCGGACGCGCGGTGTGAGAAGGCGACGCAGACGACGCCCGAAGGTGCGCGGCTCGGGGAACGTGCCTGAGAGCATCCCGGCGAACTCCGCGACGTCAAGGGCGTCACGGAACTCCGAGCGCGCGGGGCGGCGGAACGGGTTCTCGTCGTTGTAGAGGTCGAGGCTCGGCACCTTCTCGAGGCGCACGCCCTCGTCGAGTTCGGGGTAGGGCTGGCCGGAGAACACCGTCACCTCGTGGCCGAGCGCCACAAGCTCGCGGCTGAGGTTGCGCACGTAGATGCCCTGACCGCCGCTGTGCGGCTTGCTGCGGTAGGACGACAGGGCGATGCGCATCGTGGGGGACCTTCGGCGGTGGGGGAGTGGACTCGCAGTTACTTTACGGGCGAGTAGGCAGACGGCGCGTCGCGGCGCCCTTGTGATCGCACCATCCGCGCAGGCAGTCCATTCGACGAATCGTTCGCCGTTGCGCAAGTCACACGGGCCGTCGCCGCGTCGGCGCCCGCCGTTGCGGCCTCCAACCCGCCGAACACCAGCGGACTTCTCGTCTTCGTGCCGTGGCAGAACACGTTCGGTTCCTCCCGCAGCACCAACGGTCGCGACGGCGCCTTCCTGCCGTACGTCCTCTACCCGACCGCGGCGCCGACGAGTGGCACCTTGACCCAGACGAGCACCGCCGCAACGGCAGGCGACCCGCTTGGTGACACCTCCTACACGCCGGTGGCTTCCAGCGCGGGCGCATCGGACGACTCACGATGCTGCTCAACTTCGGCGTCGGTTCGCTGCTCATCACGTGGCCGGTGCTCGGTGCGACGGCAACGAGAAGGGCTTCCGCGTCTACCTCCTGGGCTGCGTCGCGATCTCGCTCGGGGTGTTCCTGTGGCGGCTGCGGAACAAGGAGTTCAGCCACCTCGACCGGGACTTCGGGTCGGCCTGGGACCACGACGACGAAGGCCGCCGACTCGCGGGGGAACCCGCGCGCACGGCATCGCGTTGACGTAATGGACGACGGCGGCGAGGAGACTCATGGAACACGTGCGGACGCCCGGTGCCCTCGACGGGCTGCTCATCGCCGACATCGGGCGCGTCCTCGCCGGGCCCTACGCGACGATGCTGCTCGGCGACCTGGGCGCAGACGTCGTCAAGATCGAACGCCCCGACTGCGGTGACGACACCCGCTCGTGGGGCCCGCCGTGGACCGACGACGGCGAGGCGACCTACTTCCTCTCCGTCAACCGCAACAAGCGCAGTGAGTTCTGGGATCTGCGCTCCGACGACGATCGGGCCGCTGCGCGCGAGCTCGTGACGCGCGCGGACGTCGTCGTCGAGAACTTCCTGCCGGGCACGATGGCCCGCCTCGGCCTCGGTTACGACGACGTCAAGGCGCTCAACCCGGACGTCGTCTACGTCTCGATCACCGGTTTCGGGGAGTCGACGCTGCCCGGTTACGACCTGCTCGTCCAGGCCGTTGGCGGCCTCATGTCCGTGACGGGCGCCCCCGACGAGCCGACGAAGGTCGGTGTCGCGATGGTCGACATCGTCACGGGCCTCCACGCGGCCGTCGGTCTGCTGGCCGCGCTGCGGCATCGCGACGCGACGGGGGAGGGCCAGCACGTCGAGTTCTCGCTGCTGTCGTCGTTGCTCTCGGCGCTCGCGAACCAGTCCGGCGCCCACCTCATGACGGGCGCCGTGCCGCGCGGCATGGGTAACCGGCACCCGTCGCTCACCCCGTACGAGGTCTTCCCGACGGCCGATCGGCCGTTGGCCATCGCCGTCGGGAACGAACGCCAGTTGGCCCGCCTCGCCGACGTTCTCGGTCACCCCGAGTGGGCTGACGACCCCCGGTATGCCTCCAACGCCCTGCGCGTCGAGCACCGCGACGTCCTGGTGACGGCGATGAACGACGCCTTGTCGTCGCGCAGCGCCGGGGAGTGGGCGAGCGACCTCGGCGAGGCGGGCGTGCCTGCCGGTCCCGTCAACGACATCGAGCAGGCCTTCGCGCTGGCCGACCAGGTGGGGCTCCACATGCGGGTCGACGTCGACGGGCTCGCACAGGTGGCCAACCCCATTCGGATGTCGGCGACGCCGGCGACCTATCGGCGCCGCCCGCCTCGCCTGGAGACGTGACGTCGACGTCGAGTCAGGCAAGGGCGACTCAGTCGAGATCGAGCTGAGGATTCCCCGCGCCCACCGTGCGAAGGCGCTCGATGACGACGCTCGCACGGCGGCGGGTTTCCGGACTCAACGCCTCGTCGGAGCGGGCGCTCACCGACAGACGCGTGGCGCCGTCCCGCACTCCGAGGCGAACGTAGGGCCTCTCCGCGGCACTCGATTGCGGCGTCGCTTCCAGTGTGCTCAAGGCCGTCGCGGCATCCGACCATCCGTGGGTCCGCGTCGTCGGACCCACAGCGACGGTGGCGTACGTCTGCGCGCACCGGAAGGTCAGATGAGTGCTAGTGCCATCGGTGCCGGCCGCCTTCGTCAGGGCCGCAACCGTTGGCGCGCTCACGGTGTCGAGATCCTCGCACTTCGTTGCGATGACGTCGGATTCGACGACGAAGGTCGCCTTCGCCGCAGGCTGTGCGCGGTCGGGGAGCAAGCGCGCTTCCGTCCGCGGGTTCGTGCGCGCCACGTCGAGAAAGGCGTGTGCTTGCGCCGCCGTCAGGGCTGGGCCCGAGGTGGTCACGGAGAGGCTGTTGTCACCGTTCGCGTTCAACCCGGCGGTGAAGAAGTGGATGGACGCGGGGATGTTTGCCGCCATCGGGTGCGCGCCCTCGGGGTAGCGGCTGCGGACGAAGGCCGCGGCGCCCCGAACGTTCGCGGCCGTGGCGTCGTCCGTGAGGTCGATGTCGATGTCGAACCCGTAGCGCTGACCCTTGCAGCCGTCGATGCACTCGATCGATTCCTCGGCGCGAACCCTTGCCACGCCGGGCCGCTCTTCGAGTTGCTCCTCGAGAGCATGTGCGTAGGCAGGCGCAGGTTGGGTCGGTTCGCGGAACGAGGAATCGTGCCTTGTGAGGTTGACGACGGCGACACCGGCCGCGATCAGCGCCACCACCAGGGCGAGCGCCACCATCAGCGGCCAGCGTCGGCGTCGTGTTGTTGTCATGGTGTTTGGACGACAACGCCCGCGCGCCGGTTCCACGGCCCGCGCGGGCGTTCGGTTCTGGCCGGCGGGCGCGGCGGGAAGGGTTTGCCTCCGGTGTTTGTTTGAATGGTCGACGAACCACAATCTTTTTCGAGGAGCAAGGCCTGTGGCCACCATCGAACTGACCGGTGACACGTTCACCGAGACCATCGAGAACAACGACATCGTCCTCGTCGACTTCTGGGCGGCGTGGTGCGGCCCGTGTCGTCAGTTCGCGCCCGTCTTCGAGGAGGCGAGCAACAAGCACGAGGGCATCGTCTTCGCGAAGGTCGACACGGACGCCGAGCAGGAACTCGCGGCGGCGGCGAACATCCAGTCGATCCCGACGCTCATGGCGTTCCGTGACGGCCTCATGGTCTTCTCCAACTCCGGCGTGCTGCCGGCGAACGCCGTTGACGACCTCATCCGTCAGATCCGCGAACTGCCCATGGACGACATCCGCGCGCAGATGCAGGCCCAGGCGGCCGGCCAGGGTGGCGGCGGCTGCGGCTGTGGCGGCTGCAACTGCGGAGCCAACAACGGCTGACCTCGATGGTCCTTTCCGACGATGAGATCGCGGCGCTCAGCACGGCTGAGCGCCGCGATCTCATCGAACGCCTGCAACGTCCGATGAACGACGTTCTGCCCACGCACATCCGCACGATCCGCAGGGTCCGCCTCGGCCTCATGATCAGTGGCGCCATCGTGCTCGTGCCGTGGGTGCTCTACCTCAACCTCACGCTGCCGGTGCAGTACCGGGCACACAACTGGCGCTACACGTGGGTCGGCTTCGACCTGCTCCTCGCCACGCTCATGGCACTCACGGCGTACTGCGGATGGCGCCGCAAGCAGGTCGTCATGCCACTCTCGTTCGCCACCGGCGTTCTGCTCGCGTGCGACGCCTGGTTCGACGTCATGACGGCGGCACCCGCAGAACGCGGCGAGTCCCTCCTGTCGGCGGGGTTGCTCGAGCTGCCGCTCGCGTTCGTCATGATCGCCGGTTCTCTGCGTCTGCTTCGGGTGGGCGCGCTGCGCAGCTACCGCCTCCACGACAGCGAGTCGCTATGGAGCCTCACCATCCCCGCGGCCTGGATCGAGCGAACCCCCCGCCGTTGAGGCGTGCCAGGATGGCGGGATGACCTCGGCATCACCGATCGCACCCCACCTCGTCCTCGGCACGATGTACTTCGGCACGAAGGCGGACGAGGCCACCTCGTTCGCACTGATGGACCGCTACGTCGAGGCCGGTGGCACGGTGCTCGACACCGCGAACTGCTACGCGTTCTGGGCGGACCCGACGGGCGCCGGCGGCCAGAGCGAAGCCACGATCGGCGCGTGGCTCGGTGCCAATCCGGGCGTTCGTGACGGGCTGACGATCGCGACGAAGGTGGCACAGGAGCCGGTGCGCCCCGGCGACTTCACCGAGTGGGAAGGCCTTGCGCCGGAGGTCATCGCCACGCAGTTCGAGCGCAGCCGTGAGCGGCTCGACATCGACGTCGTCGACCTGTACTGGGCCCACGGCGAGGACCGGTCGACCCCGATGGCCGACGTCGTGGCGGCCATGGGCGCACTCGTGGCCGACGGCACGGTGAAGCGCCTGGGCGCCAGCAACCACCCGACGTGGCGCGTCGAACAGGCGCGCATGCTCGCCGAGCAGCAGGGCGTCGAGCCGTGGACGGCGCTGCAGCTGACGACGAGCTACGTGCGTCCGCGCCCCGACACGCAGGTGCCGGGCAAGGATCACCGCTTCGGTTTCGTCACCGACGAGACGGTCGACTACCTGCAGACCCACCCGGAGATGGAGTGCTGGGCCTACAGCCCGCTCGTGCAGGGCAGCTACGACCGAGCCGACCGGCCGTTCCCCGACGTCTACGACCACCCGGGGACGACGGCGCGTCTCGCAGCTCTCGCCGAGGTGGCCGAGGCGCACGGTGCCAAGCCGGGGCAGGTCGTGCTCAGCTGGCTCGTGCAGAGCGAGCCGAGCCTGCGACCGATCGTCGGCGTCAGTTCACTCGAGCAACTCGACGAGGCGCTCGCCGCGCCTCAGCTCACCCCCGACGAGATGGCAAAGCTCAACGAGGCTAGCTGAGCGTCACGAGCGACGGGTCATTCGGCACGCACGACGACCATCGCGATGCCGATGCGTCCTTCGACGCCGAGCTTGCGCTGGATCGTCGCGACGTGTTGCTTGACCGTGCTCTCGCTGAGGAACAGCTCGGCAGCGATGGCCGGGTTCGTGCGTTCCGCCGCGACGAGCCGGGCGATCTCGACCTCCCGCTCGCTTAACCCTTGAAGCAGGCGACGTGCCTCACGACGCCCCTCGCCTCCGCCGTCGAGGTAGCCCGAGCGCAGGTGACCCGCGCTGCGCGCCGACATCGGGCTCTCGCCCGCGTGCGCTGCACGAACAGCGTCGTACAGCTCCTTGCTCGCGGCCGACTTGAGGATGAAGCCCACCGCTCCCGCGTCCATCGCGCGCGGCACGTACTCCTTCTCGTCGAACGTCGTGAGGATGACGACGCGCGGCGGGTGGGGCCGCTTCGTCAGCGCGGCGGTGGCGTCGATGCCGTTGAGGCGTCGCATCTGCACGTCCATGAGAACGACGTCCGGGTGATAGGCCGTGACGGCGTCGATGACCTCGTCGCCGTCGGAGGCGGTGGCGACGAGGACGATGTCGGGGGCGCCCTTGAACATGACGCGCACGAGGTCGAGCACCATCGCGTCGTCATCGACCGCGAGCACGCGGATGGGTTGTTCGGCGTTCGTCATGGGCGCTCTCTTCGCGTCGGGAGTGTGGTGAGTCATCGGGGCAGGTGCCAGGGCAACCTCGCCGTGGCGGTGTAGGTGCGGCCGTCGTCGCTCGGCCCGGCCCAGAACTGGCCACCGAGATCGTTGGCTCGCCGTCCGATGCCGGCCAGGCCACTCTGGCTGCCGGTACCCGAACCGCCGGGAGCCATCGGATTCTCGGTGGAGATGACGAGCCCCTCCCGTGGGTTGCCGTGGATGCTCAGGCGGACGAGGTTTCCGGGGGAGTGCTTGCGTGCGTTCGTCAGCAACTCGGTGGTGATCCGGTACGCGCTGCGCGACACGACCGGATCGAGTGGCTTGCTCTGGTCGACGAAGACATTCGACGAGACGGGTGTGCCCGCATCGATGCACTCGGAGACGAGCGTCGCGATGTCGGCCAGTTCGTACGGACGCTCGCCGGCCTGGGGCCCGTGACGCAGGATCGCCAACAGCGAACGCAGGTCGGTCATCGAACCGGCCGCGCCCTGTTGGATCTGGCGTGCGCGCTCCTGCACGTCGGGCGCATCGGAGGCCTGCGCCTCGATCTCCAGAGCGTTGGCCTGCATGGCGAGGATGCTGAGGCGATGCCCCAGCACGTCGTGCACCTCCCGCGCCAGGGCTTCGCGCTCGTCCTGCTCGGCCAGGCGTCGCCCCAGATCCTGCGCGCGCGACTGAGCCTCGGCGGCGTATGTACGGGCCTGATGCGCTTGACGTTGGGCCTGTGCGGCGCGGGCGTGCTCGCGCGTCACGTCCCGACGGCTGCGCCGGAGCAGAGCCACCCCCGCGAAGGCCGCGACGAGCAACGCGGTGATGAGCACGACCTGCCACAGCGCCATCGGCTCCCACGTGCCGGGGCTGCCGTCGGGATGTTCGAGGCTGTTCCAGAAGCTCGTGCCGGCGCGCGTGCCTCGCGAGTCGCGCCACACGGCCGCGAACGTCGCCAGCGTCGCGCCCGCCGCCACACCGACCCGAGCGCGCACGTCGGGATGCCACACGATGACGCTCGCCATCGCGATGAGCGCCGGAAGGCTGTCCGCCGGCAGGAACAACGACGGAAGACAGGCGATGACGGCGGTGACGAGGAGGGCAGCCGTCGAACGAAACCGCCAGCACAGACCCGCACACACCGCGAGTGAGGCGAAGAACGCGGCAGCAGTCAGGTCGCCGATGGTCTCGCCGGCGCGGTGACCGTAGAGGCGGGTGTCCGCATACCCGGCGGCCAGCGAGGCCGAGAGGAACGTCGTTGCGATGATGCCGACGTTCGTCCACACCCGTCGCCGCTTCGACGTATCCCCGACGGGCAGCGTCGAACTCGAAGCGGGCGCGGGGGAACTCACGGCGTCACTGTAGAGGCAGGAGGGTGGCCATCGGCCGGAACTGCCGGGGACGATCCTTCCACCCCGCCTGCAGGAGCCGGCCGCGACGAGCCGGTGCACACCCACCCGTAAGGCCCCTGCCGCCCGCCGGTCAGGTGTGCCTAGGGTGGGAAACATGACGATCAACGCCGAAGGAAACGCAAAGAACACCGAGGAGAAGCGGGCGATCCGCTGGGCTGTCGTGGGAGGCGGCCAGATCTCCCAGCAGGCGTTCATGCCGGCGATCGGCCGTACGGAGAGCTCCGAGCTGGTCGCCCTCGTCTCCGGTGACGAGGAGAAGCGCGACCGGCTCGCCGGGCAGTACGGTCTGGCGGCCTACGGCTACGAGCAGTACCCCGAACTGCTCGCCTCGGGCACCATCGACGCCGTCTACGTCGCCACCCCCGTCTTCCGCCACCGCGAGTTCGCCGTCCCGGCGCTCGAGGCCGGCCTCCACGCGCTCGTGGAGAAACCGTTCGAGGTGAGCGTCGAAGCCGCCCAGGCGATCATCGACGCGGCCGAGCGTGGCGGGGCAACCCTCATGGCCGCCTACCGCCTCCACCAGGAGCCGGGCACGGTGGCCCTCGTCGAGGCGGTGCGTGGGGGCGCGGTCGGTGAACCCCGATTCTTCTCGAGCGTCTTCGCCCAGACGATCGACGAGCGCAACCACCGATCCAACAACGGCTTCTGGGGCGGCCCGGTGGCCGACATGGGCACCTACCCGCTCAACGAGGCCCGCATGCTCTTCGACGCGGAGCCGATCGAGGTCAGCGCTCACGGTGTGCGCACGAGCGATCGCGACTTCCCCGACACGGTGGCCGTCACCCTCGTCTTCCCGGACGAGCGGGTCGCGCAATTCACCGCTGCGTACTCGACGGCGTACACCGAGAGCTTCACGCTGGCGGGCAGTGAAGGCATCATTACGTCCTCGAGCTGCTACGACTGGGGCGGTGACGTCGCCATCACCTGGACGACGACGGATGCCGACGGCAACAGCAGCGAGCACCGGTACGACCCCGTCGACCAGTTCGCCGGACAGGTCGAATACTTCGTCGACTGCGTTCGCGCCGGGTCCGAGCCCGAACCCTCGGGTGCCGAGGGCCTCTGCGACGTCAGGGTGCTCGCCGCCATCGAGAAGTCGCTCGAGTCGGGTGAGCCCGTGAGCCTCGAACCGTACGAGCGCACGTGGCACGTGACGAATGAGCAGGTGCGCTCGGTTGCCCCGGGTCACGACCCGGGCGACGACGAGATGGTCTCCGTCATCACCCAGAACCCGTGACGCCTTCGGGTGTTCACGGGCGCGCCATGCGCTGATCTTGGGGGTTTTCGGTGCCGCGGCACAATCGGCAGCAGTCCCCTCGATCAGGAGTGTGCCATGACCGACGAACACCCCGCTGACGCCCACGATATCATCCGCGTCGCCGGTGCCCGGGAGAACAACCTCAAGGACGTCAGCGTCGAGCTGCCGAAGCGGCGCCTCACCGTCTTCACCGGCGTCAGCGGCTCGGGCAAGAGCTCGCTCGTGTTCAAGACGATCGCGGCCGAGAGCCAGCGCATGATCAACGAGACCTACTCCTCGTTCGTCCAAGGCTTCATGCCGACGCTCGCGCGCCCCGACGTCGATCTCCTCGAAGGGCTCACGACGGCGATCATCGTCGACCAGGAGCGTCTCGGCGCGAACCCGCGCTCGACGGTCGGCACGGTCACCGACGTCAACGCGATGCTGCGCATTCTCTTCAGCCGCCTCGCCACTCCGAGCATCGGCGGGCCGCGCGCGTACTCGTTCAACGTCGCCTCGGCGAGCGGCGTCGGCTCGCTCAAGAAGGCCGACGGCACACGTGAGAAGCGCGAGTTCAGCGTCACCGGCGGCATGTGCCCGCGCTGCGAGGGCCGCGGCAGCGTCAGCGATTTCGACCTCGACGAACTGTTCGACGCCGAGAAGTCGCTCGCCGAGGGCGCGCTGCGCGTGCCGGGCATGTCGATGGACGGCTGGTACGGGCGCATCTTCGCCGGTTCCGGCTACTTCGACATGGACAAGCCGCTCAAGAAGTACTCCAAGAAGGAGATGGACAACCTCCTTCACAAGGAGCCGACGAAGATCAAGGTCGAGGGCATCAACCTCACCTACGAGGGCGTCATCCCACGCATTCAGAAGTCGATGCTGAGCAAGGACGTCGAGGCGATGCAGCCGCACATCCGCGCCTTCGTCGAGCGGGTCGTCGTCTTCCGCACGTGCCCTGAGTGCGACGGCACGAGGCTCACGGAGGGTGCTCGCACCTCGAAGATCGGCGCGTACTCGATCGCCGACGTGTGCGCCATGCAGATCACCGACGTCGCCGAGTGGTCGAAGAGCCTCGACGAGCCGTCCGTCGCACCGCTGCTCAAGGGGCTGACGGAGACACTCGACTCGTTCGTGCAGATCGGTCTGGGTTACCTCTCCCTCGAACGCCCTTCGGGCACGCTGTCGGGCGGCGAGTCGCAGCGCGTCAAGATGATCCGCCACCTCGGAAGCTCGCTCACCGACGTCACGTACGTGTTCGATGAGCCGACCGTCGGCCTGCACCCGCACGACATCGAGAACATGAACGACCTGCTGCGGCGCCTGCGCGACAAGGGCAACACGGTGCTCGTCGTCGAGCACAAACCGGAGACCATCGCCATCGCCGACCACGTCGTCGACCTCGGCCCCAGCGCAGGCAGCGAGGGTGGCCGCATCATGTTCGAGGGCACCGTCGAAGGCCTCGCCGGGTCCGACACGCTGACCGGCCGCCACCTGCACGATCGCGTCACGCTCAAGGAAGCGACGCGCAAGGCGACGGGCGCCCTCGAGATCCGCGGCGCGAACTCGCACAACCTGCGCGACGTCGACGTCGACGTTCCCACCGGTGTGCTCGTCGTCGTGACGGGCGTGGCCGGCTCGGGCAAGTCGACCCTCGTCCACGGCGGGCTGGGCGGGCGAGACGACGTCGTCGCCGTCGACCAGAGCGCCATCAAGGGATCGCGCCGCTCCAACCCGGCGACGTACACGGGCCTGCTCGACCCGATCCGCAAGGCGTTCGCCAAGGCCAGCGGCGTCAAGCCGGCCCTGTTCAGCGCGAACTCCGAGGGCGCATGCGAGGCGTGCAAGGGTGCCGGCGTCATCTACACCGACCTCGGCATCATGGAGACCGTCGAGACGCCGTGTGACGTCTGCGAGGGCAAGCGCTTCAAGCCCGAGGTGCTGGAGTACGAGCTGGGTGGCAAGAACATCGCCGACGTGCTCGCTCTCTCCGTCGCCGACGCCCTTGCCTACTTCCGGGGCGAGACGAACGACGGCGCCGCTAAGGTGCCGGCCGCCGTCAAGGTCCTCGAACGCCTCGACGACGTGGGCCTCGGCTACGTGAAGATCGGTCAGCCGCTCACGACGCTCTCGGGCGGCGAACGTCAGCGTCTCAAGCTCGCCACGCACATGGGTGACAAGGGCGGCACGTACATCCTCGACGAGCCGACCACGGGTCTGCATCTCGCGGACGTCGAGCAGTTGTTGTCGCTGCTCGACTCCCTCGTCGACGCGGGCAAGAACGTCATCGTCATCGAGCACCACCAGGCCGTCATGGCCCACGCCGACTGGATCATCGACCTCGGACCGGGGGCCGGCCACGACGGGGGGCGCGTCGTCTTCGAAGGCACCCCTGCGGAGCTCGTCGCCGATGCTTCGACGCTCACCGGCAAGCACCTCGAGGCCTACGTCGCATCGTGACGGCCACGGGCCCGGCCACCGGTGATGCGAGCGACCGCCCGGCGGTGCCGGTCCTTGCCACCGCGGCGCGCACGGGGCGGGCGTGACCGCGCGCTCGCGAACCGGTGCGACGGCGCCGCGCCACGTCCGGACGGGCGTCAGCAGGCGCTGCGTCTGGCCGTCAGTTCGAGAGGCTTGATAATCGTGCTCATGCCCTTGGGTACGCGAGAGCACACGCTGGCCGCGGAACCGGAGTACTCGACGTTGAAGACAGGCTTGTTCGCCGCGAGCATCGGCGCGTAGCGGTCGCACTCGTCGTAGGCGACACATTCTTCGTTGACGGCGAAGTCGATGCTCGTCTGCAACTGCGGGAGGATTTCCAGGCTGTTCTTCAGGCCGATCGCGAGGCCCCGCTTGTGCGCGTCGGCGATGAGCTGACGTTGGTAAGCGACGGCGTCGGACTGCTTGAGGGGGAAGCCGCTCGTCGCGGCGTAACCGTCCATGTTGTCGGGGTCGACGGCGTCGAAGCCCTTCGCCTTGCACACGTCCATGCGCTTGGCCATGATCGGCGCCAGCTTGGCGCGCTGGCGCACGTCGAGCCAGCGCTCTCCCGCCCAGGTGTCGAGTGGCTTGCCCAGCGTCGACGCGGGGAACTTCTTCGCGTCCGGACGCCACTGCTCGTACCCGCCCGCGTTGATGTAGCAGATCACCTTGACGCCGCGCTGATGCAGGGCGGCGACGGTTTTCGCGCTCGTGTCGTCCCAGTCGAGGTTGTAGACCGACGCCTTGGCCGAGGTGTCGAGTCCGCCGCTGTACTGAATCTGCCAGCTCTGGCCCCGGGTGGGTTTCCACCACGTCTTGGCGGTCGTCTTGTCTGCGGTGGCCGATGCGCGCGCGGTCGTGCCCGTGCAGGCACTTGCCGTCAGGGCGAGCGCGAGCGCGCCCCCTGCGGCAAGCAGGGCCTTCATCCTGCCTTCCCGATCTCGGGGTGGCAGTCGGCGTACGGGGCGGGCAGCACGTCCCACGGGTTGGGCAGGCCACGGTCGGTGGCCCAGCTGAAGTGCGCCCCCCGGCTCGCAGCCAGGGCCGGCACGGAGCTGAGATGCTCCGGCGGCACATTGTGGACGAGGTGCCACTGCTTGTGCGGACCGATGGTCTTGAGCCACTCGGGCATCTGCAGGTGGACGTAGTCGTGCCAGGTGGCCTCGGCCACGCAGGTGACGTCCGCCGTCTCGACGAGTCGGCGCGTCGGCACGACGCCGGGGTTGGCGATGACGTGCTCGACCCCGGCGTCTCTCAACGCGTCGATCCACTCGACCGACCAGGCGCCTTGATGATCCTGCGACGGGACGCAGTCGAGCATGATGTCGTGGATGCCGTACCACTGCTGCCACTGCTCGACCTCTTCGAGCACGTCATCCCAGGGGCGCTGCCCGTAGCCGACGTTGACGTACCCGGCTGTCGTCGTGGCGAGCCCGCGCTCGAGCGGCCTGCGGTAGTACGGATCCTGCGGCCCGTGCCCAGGCCCGTTGTCGACGTTGACGACGACGAACCCGAAGCCGAACACGCCGTCGGCCAGGCGCTGCCACGCGAGAGGTGCTTCTGCCGGATGGATGTACCAGGGGACGGCCGGGGTGGGTTGAGGGGCGTCGAACACGTGTCACCAATTCGCAGAGTGGGAGGTTCGTCGGGCCGTGACGGCGCTGACGATGACGAACAGTACGAGGGACGCCAGGAGCAGACCGACGGCGCCACCGGTGAGCATACAGACTAGGACGACGGCGAGGCTGCCGGCGGCCACCGCCGCAGCCCCCGGGGCGTTTCCGGTGCGTAGCTGCACGCCCGAGCCGGTCGTGGTGAGGGCTGTGATGAGCACAGCGGGCAGGAAGAGGTGGGCATCGTCGCGGCCACCGCCGACGGCAGTGAGCATGAAGAACGCGGCGATGAGGCCCACGCCGCAGACGAGGCCGACGGCGAGCGCGCCGAGGCCGGCCGTCGTCCACCGCAACTGGCGCCAACTGTGGGTCAGGACCGCAAGGCGTTTCGCGCCGAGCAGGGCGCTGTCGAGCACCGGTTCGCAGGCCGCGGAGGCTGCGAGGCCGGCGAGCGCCAACGACGACGTGAACGCGCTGCCGACGTGCAGGACGAGCACCATCAACTGGGTGATGAGTGCGAGCGTCTGGATGGTGCTCCAGACCAGGATGGGGTGCAGGACCTCACGCGCCAACGTGCGGGCACGCTGTTGTTGCTCCCAGGCAGCCTTGAGGACGACGTATCCCGTCACCGCCGCGAATCCGAGGATGATGATGCGGCTGACGACGAGGGCCATGCTCGGTTCGACGAGCAGCAGCACCCCGGTCAGTGCGGCGCAGGGCAGGACAGCGCCCAGGAGCTGCACCGGAGACCCGATGACGACGAGCGCCGAGATCGCACAACTCCACAACGCCCACAGCAGGGGGGCCCAGGAATCCACGACGAGGCAGGTGGCCGCAGAGAGCAGGAGGGCCACCGTCCCGACGCAGGCGCCGTTCACCTCGGCCTTGAGACGGCTGGCGGACGACAGGCCCTGCCACATCGTCGCGCTGACGAGTTGCCCCGCGAGCCACCCGACGGCACCGGCGGTGAACACGGCGTTCGTGTTGTGCGTGGAGACCGTGGCGATGCAGATGAGGACGCCGCACAGCATCGTGAGGGATCGGGCGAGCGCCTGGCTCCAGGCCCGCCTCCACGTGCGCACCTCGTCCGTGCGCTCGCGGCCCGTGAGGACGACGGCGCCGGCCAGGCGCGTGCGCACGAGCGCGTCAGCGTGCGCGAAGGTGTTCGCATAGCCGTGGCGCACCGAGCTGCGGCCCCCGAACCCCATCGATTCGAGGTGAGCGGCGGCGTCGAAGAGGTCGACGGTGTTGTCGACCGAGGCGGCGAGCTCGGGGTGCGTCTCGTCGTCGCCCGTCGCCCTCGTCCCGGTCGCCTCCTTGAGCGTCATCGACACGACTCGGCCTCCGTGGTGGTGGGTGCGGCGTGGGTCGCGGCGGCGTACTCACGTGTGGCGCTCGAGTCGGCTGCCTCGAGGGCGCGGCGGACGTCGTCGAGGTCTGCCTCGGGCACCGTGGCGGCGCTGCGCTGGTAGATGCACCGGTAGCGTGCGGTGAACTTCGCGAGGTCGAACGTCGACAGGGCGCGCTCGCGCGCACGGCGTCCCATGGCTTGCCGTTCCGCATCGTCGACGAGCAGGCGCACGAGCGCCTCACCCAGGGCCTGGGCGTCGCGTGGCGGTACGAGCAGCCCGCACGTCTCGTCGCGCCCGACGCACTCGTTGACTCCTCCGACGTCGGTGTTCACGGTCGCGCGGCCGCACATCATCGACTCGATGACGGTGTAGGGCAGCCCCTCGGAGATGCTGGACAGGGCGACCACGTGGCCCGCTTCGATGGCGGGTCGGGCCGAGGGCACCGCGCCCTCGAACGTCACGCTCGCCTCGAGGCCGCATGCGACGACCAGCGCGTCGAGTTCCGCCCGGTAGGCCTCGTTGCCGGCTGGCGTCGGGCCGAAGAGCCGCAGGCGGGCATCCGGTACCGAGTCGCGCACGATCGCGAACGCCTCGATGAGGGTGGCCAGGTCCTTGAGCGGGTCGATGCGACCCACGAAGCTGACGGTCGGCACGTCCGGCTCGCCCTCGACGGGTGGGAAGGCCGTGGCGTCGACGGCGTTGGGCACGGTGATGACGCGCTGCGCCTTCGCTCCGAGCTCGCGCTCCCATCCTGCGTTGAACTCGCTCACGGGCGTCATGAGTTCGCAGTGGTTGTAAACGGTCTGGCAGACGGCGCGCGTCATCGCCATGAGGGCGTAGCGCACGGTCCAGGGGAAGTTCGCGGCGCGCAGCGCGAGGTAGCGCTCGCGCAGGTGCACGCCGTGCTCGGTCAGGACGATGGGTGTGCCGTCCCGCCAGTGCCGGCCGAGTGCCATGAGCCCTGCCGGACCGTTCGTCGTGGCGTGGATGAGGTCGACGCTCGGCCATGACACGTTGAGCACCGCGAGAAAACGGTCGACGTGCCGCGAGACGTCCGCCGCCTGCGACCCCGACAGCGGTGGTAGGCCCGTGCCCTTCACGTGCGACGCCCAGGCGCCCATGAGCGCCTTCGTCCCCAGGCCGCCCGTGAAGTGCGCCATGAGGGGTTGGGCGTACTCGGCAGCGAGGACGCGCAGCCCGGCCGTCGCCGCCTGCAGGTCGGCCGATCGACCTGCAGGCGGCAACACGGCCGACCACAACTGGCGGTAGGCGGAGTCGATCGCCGACGACTCACCCCAGGCTCGCAGCGCCTCGAACGACCACCGACGCCTCACCTCACCCCACATGGGTTTGGCCTGGAACGAGCGGACGTTGGAGGGCAGCGGCCACACGCTCTCGTGCTGCGTGCCGGTGAGCGTCACGATGGAGAACTCGTGTTCGGGTAGGTTCTTCACCAACTGGTCGCACCAGGTGCTGACCCCGCCGCGCACGACCGGATACGTCCCCTCGTTCAGCAACGCCACGTGCATGCGGGTCTCAGCCGGCGGCCGCGATCAGGTCGCTGTCGGCGACCGGCTGGACGATCTCTCGCGTCGACGTGCCGTCCTTCGCCGTGCCCGGTGTGAGGGCAGGCGCGCTCGGGGTGGCGGGCGTCGCGGCGGCGGAGGTGTCCCACGAGGCGCTCGTGGCGAAACCGGTCGCGGTGGGCAGGGTGAACGTCTTGAGGCCGAGGCCGCTCAGGCGCACCCAGTCGGACGACTGCCCGCCGTAGCTCTGCCCGAACGTCGAAAGGCCCGAGCGGGTGCCGGACGGTGCCGTCACGGGCACGTCGATCGCGGAGAAGGAGTTGTTGAACAGCTGCAGCTTGGTGCCGGAGATCGTCGCCTGCACCTGCGAGCTCCTGGCCCGCCACGTCTGCTGACGCACGAGCTGCGTGCCCGCTTCGGCCGTCGTGACGTTGACGATGGGAGCGTTGTCGGCGTAGACGCCGCGGTAGGAGACGAGAATGCTCTCGACGACCGGGTAGAGGATGCGGTCGCCCGTCAGGTTGCTCTGGTGGGCGTAGTGCGGGCGGGCGTCGTTGTCGAGCACGTGCCCCAGGGCGATCTGCTTCTCCTTGGGCACGATGTAGGAGTCGAACCCGTCCTGCGTCAGCGGCGTGATGCACGTGCTCGTGGCCGGGTTGTCCTCGCACAGCCCGGATCCGCCGTCGGCGCGGCTGGTGTAGAGCCAGTTGTACTCGTCGACGGCGTTAGCCTTCGTCGAGGTGTTGTAGTAGATGTTCATCGGGTGGCGCGGCACGGTCGTCGCGGAGCCGAGGACGCGCGGTTCGCTCTCGCGCGAGGCGTCCGAGGCGATCCACTTGATGCGCTGCTGCGTCAGGGCGGGCGCGAGGTAGGGGTTGTCGGCCGGCATCTGCGGCAGCGACTTCAAACCCGAGTGCTCGCCGGTGACGAGGCTCGCGGCGTCGAAGTTGGGCAGCGTGTTCGTCTTGGCGTACGCGACGTTCTTGCTGATCTCGGAGGCGATCGTGGCCTGCGAGGCCCAGTTGATGCCACCCGTCGACGTCTTCGCGCACTGCCACGGCGTCGTCGAGTCGTCGTGAACACAGCCGAGGTAGGGGTGCGACCACGTGTGGTTGATCCAGCGGAACTCGTTCTTGTTGGCCAGCAACGACGCCTCGAGGGCGTCGGAGCCGGTCTCGGCCTTCTGGTCGGCCGCACCCGCGCCGTTGAAGGCGACGTCGAGCTTGACGCCGTTGGTGCGCTGCCAGGCGGCGAGCTGGTCGACGTCCTGGGCCGTCATGCGCGAGGTGGCGCCGGGCGCCGTCTCCGGGTAGGTGGCGGGGTTGCAGTCGTCGCCGACGGTGCAGTTGCCCTCGGCGTTCCACTCGGCGTCGGGCAGCAGGACGTCATCGACCTGAACCGCGAGGAAGTTGCGCGAGTAGGAGGTCGAGATCCCCCGGGTCAGCCACGAGACGATGCCGTGCGAGAGCACCTTCCAGTGCTGCTGCGAGGCGTTGGACGCGACCGTGCTGATGAGCTGCTCGCGCCCGTCCTTGGCGTAGACGCCGAGGAGGGAGCCGTTCTCGCCCGTTCCGGGCACGGGGAGCGTGAGATACGGCGTATAGGTGGCGCCGTTGCTCGTGGCGGCCTTCTTCGCGATGTATCCGTAGCTCTCGGAAACACCGGGGGAGAGGTCGTCGAACGTGACCGATCCCTTGAGGTACTCGAAGCCGTTGGTCTTCGCTGCGCCGGACAGGTCGGCGGCCATGCCGTCGACGGCGCCGCTGTACTGGTTCTCCAGGCCGATGCCCGCGCTGGGCCAGTTGTACGCGCTGAACTCGCGCACCTTGAAGGTGCTCTCGTATCGCGCCAGGGTGGCCCGCTCGGCGGCGGTGAGGCTCGCCGGTTCGGCGCTGGGCGTCACGACACCCATGAACTTCGCCCGAGTGGTGAGCCACCCCTGGCTCGCGAAGAATGCCGGAGTCAGCTGCGGGCGCGAGGCGGAGGTGAGGTCGACCTTCTCGTAGTCGACGCCCTCCTTCGCGAGGCGGTCGACGATGGCACTGACCATGGGCTGGCCGTCGTCGAGGACCAGGACGGTGGCCTGGATTTCCACGGGGCGCGTGGCTGCTGCTGCAGGCGTGGCCAGAGCCACGCCTCCCGTGGCGAGCATGGCCGTAGCGGCCGTCGTCGCGATCGTGGTGGTACGCAGACGTGCGCGAATCGAGCGAGCGTTCATGTACTTCTTTTCCTTGCGGCTGGCCGAGATGACGGCTGCGATCAAGTCGGGCTGAGGCCGGACCGGGGGCGGAGCCCGATCCTATGGTATGTGCGATAGCAGAATTAAATTTCGCCCAAGAAGCTCACGGGCGTCTAGGGCGGGTAGGTTGAAATGGGCAGGGGTTCGCCAGAAGGAGCTGTCTGCCCAGCACTGGCGCCAAGTTGGTCGTGCGTTCAGCGGTTGTTATTTTGATTGGTCGGCGTCGAGTGAGATGTCGGTCACTTTTTGGGTGCGCGCGGGGGCCCTGGGGCCATTGCCCTTTCAGAGGGAGTTCATAGCTTCGCGGGTAGCTCGTCGTCGGTGGCGAGTGGTTCGCCGGGACGGCTCGGCGCGGACGGTGCGCCCCGACCGATCGGGCAGGTGGATTCTGCCCGATCGACCGATGTGCGCGAGGGGATCGAGCGCGATGATCCTTCGGGTGTCGCCGCCGGATGCGAAGCGTACGAGGGGGCGACATCAACCATCGCCGTCGGCGCCACGCCGACCTTTTCCCCGGAGAGTCACATGAACGACGAGAACAACACGTTCCAGCAGCAGGGCCACTACCCCCAGCAGGGCTACCCGCAGGGTGGTTGGCAACCGCAGCCGCCGCCCAAGAAGAAGATTTGGTTCCTGCGCCACAAGTTCCTCACGGCGATCCTCGCGCTCGTCCTGATCGTGGGCTTCGGATCGGCAATCGGGGGAGGTGGCTCCAAGGGTGGTGACGACGCGGCGCCGAGCAGCAGCTCGAAGAGCAAGACCTCCGAGGGCAACTCGGATGGCGGGTCCAAGGACGGCGGAGACGCCTTGCCCGCGGTGGGTACGCCGGTGCGCGACGGCAAGTTCGAATTCACGATCACGAAGGTCGAGCGCGGCAAGAAGACGGTGGGGCAGCAGTACGTGAGTGAAACCGCTCAGGGCGAGTACACCCTCGTCCACGTCACCGTGAAGAACATCGGCGACCAACAGCAGGGCCTCTCGGACTCCGACCAGAAGGCCATGGACGCCTCCGACACGCAGTTCTCCGCCGACACGATGGCAGGCGCTTCCATCCAGGGAAACGACGTGCTGTTCAACCAGATCAACCCCGGTAACCAGGTCAAGGGCGTCCTCGTCTTCGACGTCCCGGCGGGCACGAAGCTGACCCAGATCGAACTGCACGACTCGATGTTCTCCGGGGGCGTCAAGGCCGCCCTGTGACCCGCGAGGTGTCCGCCCCATCGGCGGGCGCCTCGCGTGGCCGGTCAGAGCGGCTCGATCCGCCGGATCGCGTCTGCTCTCGCGCACGACCTTCCCCCGTGCCGGTTCTGGCCCGCCGAGCAAACTCCCTGCGCTCTCGTTGCGCGGGGCTCTGGGGAAGAGGGAGGGGCGCCACTCGCACACGAGTGGCGCCCCTTCCCGCCGTGCGGCGGTCGCTGCTCGGCGGTCTTGCCTGTCTCCGTCCTGCTCGCGGCCTGCCGCGTCCCTTGTCGGGAAATTGACGGCTGCGCAGGGGAAGTGTCAGCAAATCCACAGGTGCGGGAGGAGTGGACGCTCGGTGGAGGTGGTTGGCTGGGAGATGTCCGCGGTCGACCCCGCCTTCTGCGGGTTGGGTTGCCTCATCACTCCAGGAATCACCATGCGAACCTCGTCCGACGCCCCCGGCATCACCAGCTTCACCGACGAGCAACTCGTGCGTGTGGCCCGACTCTTCGCGAGCGACGATTCGCTGGCCGCGCATCTCGACGACCTGCCGGCCGACGGGAACCGCCGCCGTGCCTCGCTGGCCGGCACACCCCACCTCGAGATGTGGGCCATCACCTGGCCGCCAGGCTCCACGAGCGGTTGGCACGATCACGGTGCCGCGTCCGGTGCCTTCGTCGTCGTGCGCGGATCGTTGCTCGAAGAGGTGCACCTGTCGTCGGGGGAGAAGACCACGCGCGTGGTGACGGCCGACGAACACCGTTGGCTTGCGCCCGGTCTCATTCACCGTACGAGCGCCTTCGGTGACAGCCCAGCCCTCACCGTGCACGCCTACGCGCCGTCCTTGGCGGGCGCCCGCATCTACGAGTCGGCGGAGCTGCGCACCGACGCGTGAGCGTGGACGGCGCTCTGACGCGTCGACGCGCGGGGTCATAATGTCGGCCACGACGACCCCCTCGGTCACCGCCGACGACCTTCGTTCTCGCATTCGCCCGATGTCGGGCCGAGACCCCCACGAGAGCGGACGCGTGGCCAGCACGCTCGAGCTCCTGTTCGACCTGACGTTCGTCGTCGCCGTCGCGACGGGGGCGTCGCAGCTCGCGCACGGGATTGCGGTGGGCCACGTGGCGGGCGCCGTCGGGCGTTCGCCTTCACGAGCTTCGGCATCATCTGGGCCTGGATCAACTACTCCTGGTTCGCGAGTGCGTACGACTCGGACGACTGGCTCTACCGTCTGCTCACGATGGTGCAGATGGTCGGCGTCGTCATTTTCACCCTCGGCATCCCGCGGACCTTCGAGGCGATCGAGGAAGGGCACTTCGACAACACGGTCATCGTCATCGGGTACGTCATCATGCGGGGCGCGATGCTGTGCCAGTGGGCGCGCGCCTATCGCAGCGACCCCGAGCACCGCAGGGCGATCGCGACGTACATGGCGACCCTCGTCGTCGCACAGATCCTGTGGGTCGCCACGACCTTTCTCGAGGGTATGCACCTGCCGCTCCCGGCGATCTTCACCCTGACGACTCTCGTCACGTGCGTCGAGCTGACAGGGCCCCTGATCGCCGAACGTGGAAAGGGCACCCCGTGGCACGCCCACCACATCGCGGAGCGACACGGCCTGCTCACCATCATCACGATCGGCGAGATCGTCGCGGGCCCCGTGCTGACGCTCGAGGAGATCCTCGGAGACGCCGAGCGCACCATCGACTGGGGCAGCGCGATCCTCGTGGCGCTCTCGGGCATCGCCATGGCGGTGGGCATGTGGTGGAGCTACTTCATCACCCCGTTCGGCAAGGTGCTCCATCGCTTCCGCAGCCGCTCGTTCGGTTTCGGCTACGCCCACTTCCTCGTGTGGCCGAGCCTGGCGGCCGTCGTCGGGGGCCTGCACGTCGTCGCCCTGTCGTTCGAGAAGACGGGCTCGCACGTCGACCACACGGTCGCCGCTCTGGCGCTGGCCGTTCCGGTGGGCCTCTACACGGTGGCACTGTACCTCGCCCACTACCTCACGACCCGCTCCTGGGCCGGCCTGCACACGTTCATCCTGCTCGCGACCCTCGCCGTGCTCGCGGGTGCGGTGCTCCTGTCGAACGCAGCACGTGTCGCTGCCCGTCGTCCTTCTCGTCGTCACCGTCGTTCCGTGGATCACCGTGGCGGCCTTCGAGCTCTACCGCGGCGCCGCCCACGAGGCGATGGTGCTCGAGGGGCTGTACGAGCACGATCGTCGTCAGGCTGACGGCCGACGAATGGCTCGTGCGCTGCACAACCCGGGCAATCGCCTGTCGGACGCGGCGCCGTCGACGTACGCTGACGCAATGGCGAATGTGGAGACGACGATCACCGGGGGCATCGCCCACGTCAAGCTCAACCGACCGGACAAGCTCAACGGCCTCACGTTGCCCATGCTCGGGGAGCTGGTGGCTGCGGCGCACCACGTGCGCACGAACAAGGCCGTCCGCGTCGTTGTCGTCTCGGGTGAGGGACGCTCGTTCTGCGCCGGTCTCGACTTCGGATCGGTCAACAAGGCCCCGGCCAAGATCATCCCGGCGTTCATCCCTCGCCCGTGGCGCGGCACGAACACCTTCCAGGAAGCCTGCTGGGCGTGGCGGCGCGTGCCGGTTCCCGTCGTCGCCGCGGTTCACGGCCACTGCTACGGCGGCGGCTTGCAGATCGCGCTGGGCGCCGACTACCGCTACACCACACCTGACGCCGAGTGGTCGGTGCTCGAGGGCAAGTGGGGGCTCATCCCCGACATGAGCGGCGTCCAGTCGCTCAAGGAACTCGTCGGCATCGACGTGGCGAAAAAGCTCACGATGACGGCCGAGATGGTCTCCGGCGAGCGTGCCGTCGAGCTCGGTCTCGCCTCCGAGGTGAGCGACGACCCGCTGGCTGCCGCCATGGACCTCGCGCACGAGCTGACCACGAAGTCGCCCGATCAGCTCGCTGCGGCGAAGCGTCTGTTCAACCGCTCGTGGAACACGAGCGCTCGCACCACCTTCCGCCGTGAGCGCGCCGAGCAGGCGCTGCTTCTCATCGCGCAGAACACGGCCAAGGCGCGCAAGGTCGCGATGGCCAAGGCCGGAGCACGCGCGGAAGCGCGAGCGGCGGTCAAGTACAGCCCCCGCGTGCTGCCGTGAGGCGCCCCACCTGACGACATCCGCCCTTCGTGCGTCCGAGCCGCCGGCTTGGACGCACGAAGGGCGGATCTTTCCCTCGGTGCGCGTCGCCCGTCAGGACAGGCCGGTGACGGCGCCCTCGGAGTCGACGTCGATGGCCAGCGCGGCCGGCTTCTTCGGCAGACCCGGCATCGTCATGAGGGAGCCGCAGACGAAGACGACGAAGCCCGCACCGGCGGCCAGGCGCACCTCGCGCACCTCGACGACGTGGCCCGACGGGGCGCCGCGTTCGGCGTCGTCGGTCGTGAACGACTTCTGCGTCTTCGCGATGCACACGGGAAGGTGGCCGTAACCCTCGTCCTCGAACTGGGCGATCTGCTTGGCGACGGCCGAGGGGATCTCGAGTCGCTCCGCGCCGTAGATGCGCTGCGCGACCGTCTCTGCCTTCGCCGCGAGCCCGAGGTCGTCGCCGTAGGTGAACGACAGCTCGGGCTTCTGGCCGGACGTGATCTCGACGAGGGCCTTCGCGAGCCCCGCCGCGCCCTTGCCGCCGTCGGCGAAGTGGGTGCAGATCTCCACCTTCACGCCGAGCCCCTCGACGTGTTTCGTGAAGGCCTCGATCTCGGCGTCGGTGTCACTCGGGAAGCGGTTGACGCCCACGACGACGGGCAGGCCCCACACGTCGCGGATGTTCGCGAGGTGGCGCTCGATGTTGCTCATGCCGGCGAGCATCGCCTCGACGTTCTCCGTCGTGAGGTCGGCGACGGCCACGCCGCCGTGGTACTTCATCGAGCGCACCGTCGCGACGAGGACGACGGCGTCCGGGCGCAGGCCGGTGAAGCGGCACTTGAGGTCGATGAACTTCTCCGCGCCGAGGTCGGCGCCGAAGCCAGCCTCCGTCACGGTCCAATCGGCGTGAGCGAGGGCGGTCTGCGTCGCCGTCACCGAGTTGCAGCCGTGCGCGATGTTGGCGAACGGGCCGCCGTGGACGAAGGCGGGGTTGCCCTCGAGCGTCTGGACGAGGTTGGGCGCCAACGCGTCGGCGAGAAGAGCCGCCATGGCGCCGTGGACGCGGAGGTCGCTCGCGGTCACGGGTGCCTTCTCGTAGGTCCGCGCGACCACCATGCGACCGAGGCGCTCCTTGAGGTCGTCGATCGAGGTGGCGAGGCAGAAGATGGCCATGACCTCACTGGCGACGACGATGTCGAAGCCGGATTCGCGGGGCACGCCGTTCGTCGGGCCCCCGAGGCCGATGACGATGTCGCGCAGCGCGCGGTCGTTCATGTCGAGCACGCGTTTGAAGGTGATGCGGCGCGGGTCGATGCCGAGCGCGTTGCCCTGCTGCAGGTGGTTGTCGAGCACCGCTGCGAGCAGGTTGTGTGCGGCGGCGATGGCCGCGAAGTCACCGGTGAAGTGAAGGTTGATGTCCGTCATCGGGTTGAGCTGGGCGCGCCCCCCGCCGGCGGCCCCGCCCTTCATGCCGAAGACGGGTCCCATGCTCGGCTCGCGCAGTGCCGCTGCGGCGGACTCGCCGATCTGCGCGAGCCCGTCGACGAGGCCCACCGTGGTCGTCGTCTTTCCCTCGCCGGCCGGCGTCGGACTCGTCGCGGTGACCAGCACGAGCTTGCTGCCCTCACGCCGATCGCGCCCCTGAACGTACGGCAGCGAGACCTTGGCCTTGTGCGGGCCGTAGCGGAAGATCTCGGACTCGGGAATGCCGATCTTCGCCGCGATGTCCTCGATGGGCTGCATGGGGCAGGCGGCTGCGATCTCGACGTCGCTGGGCATGTCGTTCCTCGTGGGTTCGGCTGATCGCGCTCGCGAGTGTGAGCGCCGTCACCGACGTTACCTGTTGCGCAACACCTGTTGTCACAACCGCCCGAGGGCGGCCGCAGCGAACATGAGGGCAGCGAGTGTCTCGCCATCGGTGATCTCTCCGTCGGCGACGAGACGCGTGAGGTCGAGCCACGGAACGGCTCGAACGGCGGAGATCCCTTCTGCCTTCTGCTCACGGGCTGCCCTCTCGACGTCCTCGACGCTGGCCGCAGCCTGCAAGCCCGTGGCGAGAAAGACGTGCTCGGGGGCGTCGCACACTCCGTTGAGTGCGTTCATGCGCCCGATTTCGCGCCACTCGCGGGCCGTGTAGCCGGTCTCCTCGACGAGCTCACGCTGCGCTGCGAGCATTAGGTTCTCACCGTCGCTGCCGCCGGCCGGTACCTCGAGCGACATCGCCTGGGTGGGGTAGCGGTAGAGCGAGACCATGAGGACTTCGTCCTCGTCCGTCATCGCGACGACGAAAACGGCCGGATTGCGCATGGTGACGACGCCGTACACGCCTTCGCCGCCGTCGGGGCGCACGACGGCGTCCTCCCGGACGCTGATCCACGGGTTGGTGTACTTCGGGGTGCTCGAGCGCGTAGTCCAACAGCCGGAGTGCGTCATGACTAGACCGTAGCCAACGGCCCCCGCCGTGGCGTCACCGCGGGGCGCCGGCACCTGCTTTACAGGCGTCCTCAGTGGGTTCTGACATGCTGGGAACCATGAACTTCCGTTCCCTGTACGCGCACGGATTCGCCCGCGTCGCGGCGGTCACTCACCCCATTGCGCTCGCCGACCCGATGACGAACGCCGAGCGCGTTCTCGAGTCGATGCGTGAGCTGCACGACGAGGGTGTGGCGGCCGCGGTCTACCCCGAACTCAACCTCTGCGGTTACAGCGTCGAGGACCTCGTCATGCAGGACGTGCTGCTCGACGACGTGCTGCGCGCGATCGCCGCCGTCGTCGACGGTTCGCGCGGGCTCACGCCCGTCGCCGTCATCGGCGCGCCGATTCGTAAGGGCCAGCGCCTCTACAACTGCGCAGTCGTCGTCAAGGAGGGTGAGGTTCTCGGCGTCGTGCCGAAGAGCTACCTGCCCAACTACCGCGAGTTCTACGAGAAGCGCTGGTACGCGTTCGGCGAGGATCAGCGCGGTGAGCACGTCGACCTCGGCGAGGAACTCGGCGAGGTGCCCTTCGGTCCCGACCTCATCTTCCGAGCACTCGACCTGCCGGATCTGGCCATCCACGTCGAGATCTGCGAGGACGTGTGGGTGCCGATCCCGCCGTCGTCCGAGGCGGCCCTCGCGGGTGCGAGCGTCCTCATGAACCTGTCCGGTTCGCCCATCACCATCGGTAAGTCCGCCCAGCGCAGCCTCACGGTTCAGGGCCAGTCGTTCCGCACGCTGTCGGCGTACGTCTACGCGGCCAGCGGCGAGGGCGAGTCGACCACCGACCTCGCGTGGGACGGCCAGACGATGATCTACGACCAGGGCACCCTGCTCGCCGAGACTCAACGCTTCCCCGAGGGCCCGCGCTCCAGCGTCGCGGACATCGACCTCGGTGCCATCCGCCAGGCGCGCCAGCGCTACGGCAGCTATGACGACAACCGCCTGAGCTTCGGCCCGGCGCGACCGCTGCGCGAGGTGCCGTTCGAGCTCGGTGTGCCGGACGCCGACCTCGGTCTCAAGCGCGAGATCGAGCGCTTCCCGTTCGTGCCCGCCGACGAAGCCCGCCTCGCCCAGGACTGCTACGAGGCGTACGAGATCCAGGTCAGCGCACTCGAGCAGCGCATGCGCTCGATCGGCCAGCCGAAGATCGTCATCGGTGTCTCGGGTGGTCTCGACTCGACGCACGCGCTCATCGTCGCGGCCAAGGCGATGGACCGCCTCGGACGCCCGCGCACCGACATCCTGGCGTACACGATGCCGGGCTTCGCGACGAGCGACCACACGAAGTCGAACGCGTACAAGCTCGGCGAGACGCTCGGCGTCACGTTCGAGGAGGTCGACATCCGCCCGATGGCCACGCAAATGTTGAAGGATCTCGGCCACCCGTTCGGGCGCGGTGAGGAGGTCTACGACGTCACGTTCGAGAACGTCCAAGCCGGTCTGCGCACCGACTTCCTCTTCCGTATCGCCAACAGCAAGGGCGGCATCGTCCTCGGCACGGGTGACCTGTCGGAGCTCGCACTCGGCTGGTGCACCTACGGCGTCGGTGACCAGATGTCGCACTACGGCGTCAACGCCGGCGTCCCGAAGACGCTCATGCAGCACCTCGTGCGCTGGGTGGCTTCGAGCGACCAGTTCGACGAGCGCGTCGGCGAGACGCTGTTGTCGATCCTCGACACCGAGATCACGCCCGAGCTCGTGCCGACGAAGGAGGGCGAGACGCCGCAGTCGACCGAGGCGAACATCGGCCCGTACAACCTGCAGGACTTCACGCTCTACCACGTGCTCTCGCAGGGCTTCCGCCCGAGCAAGATCGCGTTCCTCGCCATGCACGCCTGGGACGACGTCGACGACGGCCGTTGGCCGGCCGGTTTCCCGGAGGACAAGCGCCCGGTCTACTCCCTCGAGGAGATCCGTCACTGGCTCGAGGTGTTCTACAAGCGCTTCTTCAGCCAGCAGTTCAAGCGCTCGGCGCTGCCGAACGGACCGAAGGTGAGCGCCGGCGGTGCATTGTCTCCCCGCGGCGACTGGCGCATGCCGTCCGATGCCTCGGGCAAGGCCTGGCTCGACGAACTGGAGCGCAACGTCCCGAAGGCCTGAACGCTGGCCTCACGGGCCTGACGTGAGACGAACTGCCCACGCTCCCGAGGGGGCGTGGGCAGTTCGTCTCGCTTCGTGGGCGGGCCGGCCGCGCGTCAGCCGGCGAGCGCTTGGTCGGCTTCCTTCGGCGGCAACCAGTAGCCGAGCGTCTTGATGCAGTCGCGACGAAGGCCTGCCGCGCGCAGCTTCCTCGTCAGGGCGCGGGTCGTGACAGTGTCGCAGGCGCCCCACGCGAACAGCCGCGTGCAGGTGGCCTCGGGGGCGTGCAGGTTCGTGCGTTCGCCGGGCGCCCCGTCTGCAGCGACGAACGCGGCGATCTCCGCATCGACGGCGTCGAGCAGGCCCTGACCGTTGTCGGTGCGACGCACCCAGCGCAGCGAATCCTGTGCACGTAGGCGAACAGGCAGCGCACGGTCCTCGGGGTGCACCCACTCGAGGACAACAGTGGTCGGCGCGGCGCTCACGGCGTCGAGGAGCGAGTTGATCGCCGGCAGGGAGGCGGTGTCTCCGACGAGGAGGTGACGGTCGACGTCGTCGCAATCGGGCAGGGACGGTTCCGACCCGTAGAGGCTGGCCTCGATCTCGTCGCCGGGGACGGTCTGCTGTGCCCAGCGGGCGGCAGCGCCGTCGTGGATGGCGAACTCGAGCCAGAAGGTGCCGGTCTCGACGTCGGGGTCGACGAGCGTGTAGGCGCGCTGGTGGCCGGCGCCGGTTCCCGTGGGATCGGTGAACCACAGGCGCACCCACATCGTGGGGTACGGGGCATGAGTGCGCAGGAATCCGTTGCCTGCGCAGCGCACGCGCTGGTAGGTGTCGCTGACGCGCTCGGTTTCGAGGACGGTGAAGACGAAGTCCTGCGCGCGAAGGTCGGCCAGGATCCGGCCGGCCTCACCGCGATCGACTGGGCGCAACGCGCGAGCGCGTGCGGTGGTCGGGGTCATCATCGACGCCTTCCGTCTCGGCTGCGGGTGCGGGCGTTGCATCGAGCAACACATGTGAGGTTAGCATTGCCTAACTCACGTTGCCAGGCATTGCGTCACGTCGACGTGACGTAACTGCCTATCTGCTGTTGTCCCTTCATCGAAAGGTCCCCCGTGATCAACCGCCGTGGTTTCCTCGCCCTCGCCACCGCAGGCACTGCCGCCACCGCCCTGGCCGCCTGTGGCACCGGCTCGTCGTCCGACGAGTCGTCGGAGAGCAAGAGCTCGGGTGGGGGCGCCGGGTCTGGCTTCCCCGTCGAGGTCAAGCACGCGTTCGGTACGACGAAGATCGAGAAGGCCCCGACGAAGGTCGTCGTCGTCGGGTGGGGTGACGCCGACGTCGTCGCCGCCCTCGGCGTCGCGCCGGTCGCGGCACCCGAGGTGACGTGGGGCGCCAACGCGAACAAGTCCACCGACTGGCTCGACGCTCAGCTCAAGAAGATCGGGGGCAAGGCTCCGGCGCGCTTCAGCGACAAGGACGGCACGCCCGTCGACAAGATCGCGACGTACCAGCCCGACCTCATCCTCGGAACGAACTCGGGTCTGACGAAGGAGCAGTACGACAAGCTCTCGAAGATCGCACCCACGGTCGCGTACCCGAAGGTCGCCTGGGGCACGTCCTGGCAGGAGTCGACGACCATGATCGCGACGGCTCTGGGCAAGAAGGCCGAGGGCGAGAAGCTCATGGCCGAGACCAAGAAGAAGATCAGCGACGCCGTCGTCAAGTACCCCGAGCTCAAGGGCAAGACGGCCTCGTGGGTCTACTTCACGCCGACGAACCTCAACACGGTGGGTGTCTACACCCCGATCGACAACCGTCCGCGCACCCTCGCCGAGTTCGGCCTGCCCGACGGTGACGGAATCGCCAAGCAGACGAAGAGCAGCAAGTCGTTCTTCGTCGACCTCTCTGCCGAGAAGGCCGCGCAGATCGACTCGGACATCGTCGTGTTCGACGAACTGCAGGGCGCCGAGCCGAGCAAGATCAAGAGCAACGCCCTGCTGGGCAAGATCCCGGCGATCAAGAACGACACGTTCGTCTCGATCAAGGAGCAGAAGCCGTCCGCGGCGATGTCCGGCCCGACCGTGCTGTCGATCCCGGTCGCTCTCGAGACGTTCCTGCCGCAGCTCGCGGCCGCGGCCAAGAAGGTCAAGTAAGTACCTCGAATGACGGCTGCGCGCGTTCCGCATCGCGGTGCGCGCGCAGCCGCATTCGATGTGGTCACTAGCCTCGATGCCGATGTCATCCACCACGTCACGCCCTGACGCGCAGGCACCGAGCCGATCGCGGCTCGTCGCCGGTGGCCTCGTGCTGCCCGCGCTCCTCGCGGTCGCCGTCGTCGTGTCCCTGCTCGTCGGGGCCACGGCGCTCACCTCGGGTGACCTCGGCGCGCTCCTGTCTGCACGCGGCGACCGTACGGTCGTCGGCATCCTCATCGGGGCGGCTGTCGCGATGTCGGGTGCCGCGATGCAGGGCATCACTCGCAACCCTCTCGCCGACCCGGGCATTCTCGGCATCAACGCGGGGGCATCACTGCTCGTCGTCGCGGGCATCACGTGGTTCGGCATCAACTCGCTTCTCGGCTACATCGGTTTCGCGCTCGTCGGCGCCGCGCTCGCCGCGGTGGCCGTGACGGCGCTCGCGACGGCGGCCTCACGCGGGTTCGGCGGATCGGGCAACAGCCCGCTGTCGAGGGCGCTTGCCGGCATGGTGTTCACCGCCGGCGCGACCTCCGCCGGGTCGGCACTGCTCATCGCCGACGGCAAGTCGCTCGACGTCTACCGCTTCTGGCAGGTCGGCTCGGTCGCCGGTCGCGAGATCGGCGACATCGTTCCGGTGCTGCCGTTGCTCGCGCTCGGCTTCGGCGTTCTGCTCGTCGCGGGACGGCGCCTCGACATCCTCGCCATGGGCGATTCCGTGGCGCGCGGCCTCGGCGAGAAGCCCGAGAAGCTGCGCTTCGTCATCGGCGGTGCTGCAGTGGCACTCGCGGCAGGGGCCGTGGCCGTCGCGGGGCCGATCGGTTTCGTCGGGCTCGTCGCGCCCCACCTCCTGCGTCCCCTCATCGGGACGTCGTACCGCGTGCTTCTCCCCGCGTCAGCCTTCGTCGGGGCCAGCCTCGTTCTGCTCGCCGACACGCTCGGCCGCGTCGTCTCCCCGCCCGGCGAAGTGCAGGTCGGCATCATGACGGCCGTCCTCGGCTGCCCGGCCCTGCTGTGGGTCGTCGCGAGGATGCGATCGCTGTGAACGAGACGACATCGACTTCTCCCTCCGCGACGCAGATGTCCCCGACGACTCTCGAGCGGTCGCGCGTCGACACCGATCCGCGCAAACGGCGCCGCCTCGTCGCCCTCGGCGCACTGATCGTCGCGACTCTGGCGATCTTCCTCGTCCGGGTTCTCCTCGGCGACTTCACCTTCACCATCACCGATGCCGTGCGCATCGTCCTCGGTGAGCAGATCGACGTGAGCGGCGCGAACTACGTCCTCATGGAGTCGAAGCTGCCGCGGGCCGTGGCAGCCCTCGTCGGTGGGGCGCTCTTCGGCGCGGCAGGTGCGGCGATGCAGTCGCTCGTGCGTAACCCACTCGCGAGCCCTGACGTCCTCGGCATCTCGCTCGGCTCGAGTACAGCGGCCGTGTTCTGTGTGACGTTGCTCGGATGGTCCGGTTGGCCGATCCTCTTCGTCGCCGTGCTGGGCGGCTTCGCCGTCTCCGGCGTCATCCTGGCTCTCGCCAAGGGGCAGACGGCGCGCATGATCCTCGTCGGTATCGCGATGGCTGCGGGTCTGCAGTCGGTGATCCAGTGGATCCTGCTCAAGTCCAACGCCTTCCAGGCGCAGGACGCGATGGTGTGGCTCGCCGGTTCGGTCTCGGACGTCACGTGGCCCGAGATCGCACGGCTCGCGGGTATCGGGCTTCCGATGCTCGTCGTGCTCGCCCTCCTGGCTCATCGCCTGCGCGTGCTCGAACTCGGTCGACCGCTCGCCGTCGGCCTCGGCGTTCCCGACGGCGCCACACGAGCCTTCGTCTTCGTCGGCGTCGTGCTCGGCATCGCCGTCGCGACGAGCGTCTGTGGCCCGGTCGCCTTCGTCGCCCTGCTCGCCGGCCCGATCGCCCGTCGTCTCATGGGGCGCACGAGCATCGTCGCTGCGGCTCTCGTCGGAGCGAGCATCACGATTGCCGGCGACTACGTCGGCGCCTACCTCATCCCCGGCGGCGGCAAGCTGCCCGTCGGCGTCATCACCGGACTCGCCGGCGCGCCCGTGCTCGCCTGGCTCCTCGTCGCATCGCAGCGAGGACGATCGAAAGGAACGCCATGACCCGGCTTCGCACCGAAGAACTCGTGCTGCGCTACGGGTCGGGGCGCAACGCCGGCCCGGATGTCGTCCGTGACGTTTCGCTCGACGTGCCGGACGGGAAGGTCACCGTCCTCATCGGTGCCAACGGCTGCGGCAAGTCGACGCTGTTCGCGGGCCTCACCCGACTCATGACGCCGGCGTCCGGGCGGGTGCTGCTCGACGACGCCGACGTCGCGTCCGAGCCGACGCGTGACGTCGCGAAGAAGGTGGCGCTCCTGCCCCAGAATCCCCTGGCTCCCGAGGGGATGAGTGTCGCCGAACTGGTGCGCCAGGGACGCACCCCGCACCTCGGGTTGCTCGGGCGCGGCGGCCCCGAGGACGACGAGGTGGTCGCCGAGGCGATGCGCGTCACCGGCGTGGACGACCTCGCCGAGCGACCGGTCGAGGAGCTCTCCGGCGGTCAGCGTCAGCGGGTGTGGCTCGCGCTCGCACTCGCTCAGGACACGGACATCCTGCTGCTCGACGAGCCGACGAGCTTCCTCGACATCGGTCACGCGGTGGAGTTGCTCGACGTCGTGCGGCGCCGCAACGCCGAGCGTGGCACGACCGTCGTCATGGTGCTGCACGACCTGTTCCTCGCGGCGCGTTACGCCGATCGTCTCGTCGCGATGTCCGAGGGGAAGATCGTCGCGCAGGGCGCGGCGGCGGAGGTTCTCACCGCCGAGCTGGCGAAGCGTCTGTACGGCATCGAGTGTGTGGTTCTCGAGGATCCCTCCACGGGTCGTCCTGTCGTCCTGCCGCGCTAGTGTGAGCCTCACAGTCGGCAGTGTTCGGGAGGGGTTCGTCATGAAGTCGCTCAGGGTGGTCACGGCAGGGCTCGCGCTCACCACGGTGCTCGCCGGGTGCGGCACGTTCGGTGCGGAGGGCACCTCGACGAGCAGTTCCTCGTCGCAGAGCTCCAGTTCGACGAGCGAGAGTTCGCCGTCGGAGTCGTCGTCGAGCGAATCGTCCGCGACGGAGTCGTACACCTCGTCCGAATCGTCCTCGTCGAGCTCGTCCCCGACTTCCTCCTCGAGTGCCTCGTCGAGCGATGCGGGCAACGCCGCTCTGCCGGCCGGCACAAAGCTCGTCACGGCTCCTGACGCCGGGATGAGCTTCGGCGTGCCGTCGGGCTGGCAGAAGGTCGAGGCGTCGCTTCTCGACAACCCGCGCTCGAAGAACAACATCGAACCGCTCGCGAAGAAGTCCGGGCTCACGCCCGAGCAGATGGTCAAGCAGTTCGAGACCCAGGCCGACATCGTCGTCATCGATCTGTCCGGCACGTCGAACTTCGCCGACAACGCGAACGTCACGAAGGTCGCCATCCCCGTGAAGCCCACGAAGGGCCAACTCGACTCGTCGTTCGACCAGATCGGCGGAAAGCCCGTCTCCTTCAGGGAGATCGAGACGCCGCTCGGACAGGGTGTGCAGTACGAGTACAGCCTGCCGGTAGCCGAGACCACCGTCCGCGGCGTGGCGCTCTACGTGCCGGACGGCAAGGGCTCGTACCGCAACATCACTGTCAGCTCCGGCACGGCCGAGCGGGCACAGAAGCTGGCCAAGGACATCGTCAGCAGCCTGCGTGAGTCCTGACCCTGTGTGGTTGTCGCGCCAGGAGTTCGAGGACGCCGTCGGTGACGCGCTCGACGCGGTGCCGACGCAGTTCCTCGACCGCCTCGACAACGTCGTTTTCCAGGTCGAGGACGAGCCCACGCCCGAGCAGCTCGCCGACGTCGACGGTGGGGAGCTGCTCGGTCTGTACGTGGGCGTCGCGTTGCCTGACCGCGGAGATGGCTATGGATGGGGCAGCTTGCCCGATCGCATCTACCTGTTCTCCGGTCCGATTCAGCGACTCTCGAGGACGCGGGAGGAAGTCGTCGAGCAGATCCGCGTCACGTTACTGCACGAAATCGGCCACTACTTCGGCATCGACGACCACCGCTTGCACGAACTCGGGTGGGGCTGAGCCGGCTCAATCGCTGAGAGCCCATGCCCCGACGACGTCGGGGCGATCGGTCTCCCACATCGCCACCGTCCACCCGGGGATCGGGCGGGCACGCACGTCGCTGACGTCGTCGCGGTCCAGCGGCACCGTGATGCCCTCGCCCGTTCCCTTCAGGAGCGCCTCCTTGCGCGTCCAGATCTCGGTGAAGACGCTGCACGCCGCCCTCGAGGACGTCTCGAGCGCTGCGGTGACGGCAGCCCGCTCGCGCAGGTGCAGCTGCGTCGCCACGTCGCGGACCACGTCGAGCTCGGCCACCTCCTCGAGGTCGAACCCGACGGGACGTTCGGCGAGGGCGAGCGCGACGACGGGACGCGGGCCACGCACGCTGGTCACCGAGAAATGCAGATCGGCTGCACGCGGATAGGGCCGTCCGTGCGGGCCGCCGCACTGCACACACGGACGGTGGTCGATGACGATCTCGGCCGGAGACCCGCCGAGACGCGCAGCCAGTTCGGTGCGCAGCAGGGCCCGGCGGGCGACGAACATGCGGTGGGTCTCGCCGTCGCGCAGCGTGTTCGCGTGGTGAAGCTCGTCGGGGGAGAGACACGCACGTTCCGCGTCGAGGTCGTCGGTCGGGGCAGGCGTGCGCAGGATGATCGTCGGGGGCGTGATGGGCTGACGCTCGCGGCTCACAAGCTCATCGTAGGCGGGTTGCGAGGTGGGTACCTCGGTCCCGGTCCGCACCTCGCACGGGCGGAGCTCCGGCGTTGTCGGTGGGCTGCGTTAACCTCGCGCACGTGACGATGAAGTTCGAGCCGGACGAGGCCACGTGGGTGCTGTCGAGCACCGATGTCGGTCTGGCGGCTGTCGTCGGGGAGGGTGCGTTCAGCCGGGGCCTCGACTATGCCATCGGCGGCAAGGTCGTCGCGCTGGCCACGGCGGACCGTGGGCGGGTGCTCATGGGTACCGTCACCGGCAACGGGCTCGCCCCGTACCAGTGCCTCGTCACGCACAAGGGCGAGGCGGCCAACGGTGAGCCGCTGTGGGTTTCGCGGTGCACGTGCCCTGTCGCCACCGAGTGCAAGCACGCCGTCGCCGCCATCATCGCGGCGCGCCGTGCGATTACCGACGGCGTGAGCAAGGGTTCGGTCTCGCGCACCCCCGCACGTTCGAGCGCCCAGTCCAACGTCGTGCCCCTCTTCGGCGGCAGCGGCGTGGCCACCGCGTCCTGGCGGGCACGGTTGTCGGAATCCCTCGGACCCTCGGAGCCCGAGCGGGTGGAGAAGCGGGTCGAGAGTCCCACGAGCAGTTCGTGGCGCGCCCAGCTCGGTCTGCAGTTCGAGGCCAAGGCTCGGCCCACGTCGATGTCGGACTCGACGCCAGTGCAGCGCCTCGAGCTCAAGCCGACGAAGCTCATGCGCACCGGGCGCTGGTCGCGCACGGCGACGTGGGTCGACGTGCGCAGTAGCGCGGGTATCTCCGAGGCCGAAGAGCATCAGCAGGAAGTGCTCAAGCGCTTCGTCGCGGCGCACAAGCCCCAGGTCGGCAGCGGTCAGACGGTCTACCTCGACGAACTCGGCCCGGGCGTCTGGCCGGGGCTTCGCGAGGTGGCCGACGCCGGCATCACGCTCATGCTCGCGGCCACGCCCGGTGAGGGCGTCACGCTCGCCGAGCCCGCGGAGGTCACGCTCGGCATCCACCGCAGCGAGGCCGGGCTCGTCCTGACGGCCGACGTCGTCGGCGTCGACCTCGAACCCGAGTTCGGTACGGCCATCCTCATCGGCGAGCCGGCTCACGGCGTCGCCGTGCTCGACCGCGGCAGCCTGCGGCTCGTACCGTTCCACGAGACGCCGCACTCGGTGCTCCAACCGCTCCTGTTGGGCGACGTCATCGAGATTCCCGAGGACGAGATCCCCGAGTTCGAGAGCGAGTTCCTGCCCCGCCTGCGTCGTCACACAAGCATCAGTGACGTCACGAACACCCTGAGCGATCCGGTCGAACCGCGTCTGCTCCTCGTCGTCACGCCGAAGACGGTGGGCAAGGTCGAGGTCGAGACGTTCTTCACCTACGGCGACAAGCGAGTCACGTCGACGCCGGTGGGTCGTGGGCGTCAGTTCTCGAGCGAGAGCGCCGTCATCGCCCGCGCCGCCGTCCTCCTCGGGCGTCTGCGCCTCACACGTTCGGTGCCCGGCTTCGATCTGTGGGTCAAGCCGAAGGCCGAGCTCCTCGGCATGGAGGCGGTCAAGCTCGCCGACGCCGTTCCCGAACTCAAGGCCGTCGACGGTGTCGACGTCGTCATGGCGGGTGAGCTGCCCGTCTACGAGGAGGCCGAGGACGATCCCATCATCGAGGTGGGCGTCAACGAGGCCGGCAACAAGCCGGACTGGCTCGACCTGCAGATCACCATCAGCGTCGACGGCCAGGAGGTGCCCTACCCCAACCTCATCGAGGCGCTGCACCGCGGCGACGAGACGATGATGCTGCCGTCGGGCACGTACTTCCGGCTCGACTCGCCCCAGCTTCGTGACATCTCACGCGTTCTCGAGGAAGCCCAGGAGCTCACCGACAAGACCTCGGAGAAGCTGCAGATCAGCCGCTACGACATCGGCCTGTGGGACCAGCTCGTGGGGCTCGGGGTTGTCGAGCAGCAGCGCACGGCATGGCAGGAGGCCGTCGAGGGCCTGACGAAGCAGGGCTGGAACCCGCGGGCGGTCGAGACGCCGGTGGCGTTCGATGCCACGTTGCGGCCCTACCAGCTCGAGGGCTACGCCTGGCTCGCCAATCTGTGGGACGCGCGTCTCGGCGGGGTCTTGGCCGACGACATGGGCCTCGGTAAGACCATCCAGACGCTGGCGATGCTCGAACGGGCCCGCGCGGCAGGGGAACTCGACGACGCTCCGGCCCTCGTCATCGCGCCCACCTCGGTGCTCGGCGTGTGGGCACGCGAGGCGGCGCAGTTCACGCCGAAGCTGCGTGTCAGTGTCCTCAACGCCACGTCGAAGAAGCGCGGCACGGAGGTGGCCCAGGAGATCCGCGACGAGCGTGCCCATGTCGTCGTGACGAGCTATGCGGTGGCCCGCCTCGATGCCGACAACTTCCACGCCTGCTCGTGGCGCGCCCTCGTGCTCGACGAAGCCCAGATGGTCAAGAACCACACGTCGCAGACGTTCCAGGCCATCAAGAAGATCGGGGCGCCGTTCGGCCTGGCCATCTCGGGCACACCGCTCGAGAACTCCGTCATGGATGTCTGGTCGCTGTTCAACCTTGTCGCGCCGGGCCTCTTCCCCCGACCGGAGGACTTCATCCGGCGCTACCGCAAGCCGATCGAGCAGGGCGAGGGGCACGTCGTCACCGACGCCCTGTCAGCGCTACGCCGCCGCATTGGGCCGCTCATGTTGCGTCGGCGCAAGCAGGACGTGGCCCCCGACCTTCCCGAGAAGCAGATCCAGCGGGTCGATGTCGCGCTGTCGCCTCAGCACGAGCGTGTCTACAAGCGGCACCTTCGCCGCGAGCAGCAGCGCGTCATGGGGTTGCTCAAGGATCCGGACGCCAACCGCGTCGAGATTCTCGCTGCGCTCACGCGCCTTCGCCGACTCGCGCTCGACCCGGCGCTCGTCGATGACGAGTTCTCTGAGCGGAGCGTCTCGCGCAAGGTCGAGGCCGTTGTCCAGCAACTCGCCGACATCGCGGGCGAGGGGCATCGTGCGCTCGTCTTCAGCCAGTTCACCGACTTCCTCACCATCGTGCGTGAGGCCGCGGCGGATGCCGGTGTCTCCACGGCCTACCTCGACGGCTCGACCCGCAACCGGCAGCAGGTCGTCGACGAGTTCAAGGACGGCGACGCCGACGCGTTCTTCATCTCGCTCAAGGCGGGCGGCACCGGGCTCACGCTCACCGAGGCCGATTACGTCATCGTCCTCGACCCGTGGTGGAACCCGGCCGCCGAGGATCAGGCCATCGATCGCGCCCACCGCATCGGGCAGACGAATCCGGTCATGGTCTACCGCTACGTCAGCGCCGGAACCATCGAGGACAAGGTCGTCGAGCTGCAGGAGAAGAAGCGCAAGCTCTTCGAGGACGTCGTCGACGCAGGGGCCGGCGGTGGTCGCCTGAGCGGCGCGGACATCGCAGCCCTTCTCGAATGAGAACGAATCAAGTATCTTGATGTCAAGATACTTCGACGGAAGGTGCAGCCGATGACCCGAGAGTGGAACGCCAAGGTCTACGACGAGCTGCCGTTGCCGCACGTTGCCTGGGGCAAGCGCACGATCGAGCGCCTGAACCTCGCCGGCACCGAGCGCGTCCTCGATGCCGGCTGCGGTACGGGCCGCGACGCCGAGGAGCTCCTGCGCCGGTTCCCCGACGTCGAGCTCGTCGGCATCGACGGGTCGTCGCAGATGGTGGAGCAGGCACGCGAGCGCTTCGCCGATCGGCCAGCCGAGCGTGCGAGCTTCCACGTGCGCGACCTCGAGCAGCCGCTCGACCTCGAAAACTCCTTCGACGCCGTGATGAGCGTGGCCTGCTTCCACTGGATCGCCGACCACGACGCGCTGTTCGCGAATCTCGCCGAGGTGATGCGTCCCGGCGCCCGCCTCGCGTCCGACTCTGGCGCCGAGGGCAACATCGCCATCGTCGAGGCGGCCATTTCCCGAGTTCGCGGCGTGCCGAACGAGCCGAAGGGCTTCGTGGGGCCGCAGGAGACGAAGGAGCGCCTGGGGCGTCACGGCTTCGACGTCGAGCGCGTCGAACTGCGTCCCAGCCCCGTGCGCATCGACGATCCGGCCACGATGGAGCGCTACCTCGCCACGATCTGTCTCGGTGGATACCTCGACGGCATGACGGATGACGAGGCCCGCGAGTTCACCCGGGCCGTGCGTGAGGCGATGAGCGAGCCCGTGCTCGACTACGTCCGCCTCGAGATCGACGCACTGCGCCGCTGACGTTCAGCCGCGAAGGATCGAGGTCATCTGCTTCCCTCGGGCGAGTTCGTCGACGAGTTTGTCGAGGTAGCGGATCCGCTGCATGAGGGGGTCCTCGATTTCCTCCACCCGGTGCCCGCAGATGACGCCGGTGATGAGTTCCGCGTTCGTGTTGAACGCCGGGGCCTCGTCGAAGAAGCCCTGCATCGTCACCCCGTCGTAGATGACGCGGCGGATGCCCTCGTCGTCATACCCCGTGAGCCACGTGATGACCTCGTGCAGCTCGGCGACGCTGCACCCCTTGCGCTCCACCTTCGTGACGTAGTGCGGGTAGATGCTCGCGAACGGGGTGTCGAAGATGCGGTGGCCTGCCATGGTCACGAGTATGCCGGTTTGCACAGCGACGGAGGCGATGCGCCCGTACGGTCGGGGGCATGATCGGTTTCGGACGGAAGATGCGCAACTACGCGGGCGCGTGCGCCCTCGTCACGGGCGGCGCCTCGGGGCTCGGTCTCGAACTCGTGAGGCTCCTCGCCGCTGACGGCGCGCGAGTGCTCGCCACCGACATCCACGAGAGCGTTGACCCCTCCCTCTTGCCGAACGGTGTCGACTACCTGCGCCTCGATGTCCGCCGTGACGACGACTGGGCGGGTGCTCGTACGTGGGTGCAGTCGCACTGGGGCCACCTCGACCTTCTCGTCAACAACGCCGGTATCGCCGTCGGCGGTCGCATCGAGGCCGCGGGCATGGCCGACTGGGATCGTGCGCTCGCCATCAACCTCATGGGTGTCGTGCGGGGGTGCCACACGTTCACACCGATGATGAAGGAGCGCCGCAGCGGCCAGATCGTCAACACCGCCTCCCTGGCCGGCCTCGTTCACGCGCCGGCCATGGCCACGTACAACGCGACGAAGGCCGCCGTCGTTGCGGTGAGCGAGACGCTCTCCCACGAACTCTCGCCCTTCGGCGTCGACGTGAGCGTCATCTGTTCCTCGTTCTTCCGCGCGAACCTCGCGAGCTCCCTCGAGGGCGCTGACCGGGAGATGGAGGTGGTCGCGACGAAGCTCATCGACGAGGCGCCGCGCTCGGCCGCGCAGGTCGCCGCTGCTGCGTTCGCAGGCATGAAGGCGGGCAAGCACGTCATCCTCACCGAGCCCGACGGGCGCGTGGCCTACGGGGCAAAGCGATACGCACGCCCGCTCTACGACCTGGGCATGCAGTCCGCGGCAAAGCGTGTGGCAAGGGGGAAGTCGCCCCAGCCCGGTGCGATGCAGGTGGCCGACAGGTTGGCTCGAGCTCGCGCCGCGAAGTCCTGACCGGCCGCGGCAATCCGGGCGTTGTCTGACGCTCGTGACCACCCGCTGCACCCGACGCCTGTGGCCGCCGTTGTCAGCCGATTCGTAGGAATGCCGAATCACGTTGGCAAGCGGAACTCTTCACCAGCTTCTCACCCACAGGGGTGGGTTCGCCGCGGGGGTGGAGGTCGTAGCCTCAAGGGGTGAAGAACGCTAACCCGATCCGCTTGGCCGTCGTCGACGACTACGAAGTGGTGGTCAACGGCCTGGTCAAGATGCTCGAGCGGTACAAGGACCGTGTCGTCGTGGTCGAACTGGACACCACGCCCCAGGAGCCGGAGGTCGCCGAACAGTGCGACATCGTCCTGTACGACACGTTCGGCCAGGCTCACGGTGACGAGGTCACGCTGTCGCACCTCATCGGCGCCCCGAACGTTGGCGACGTCGTGGTCTACACCTGGAACTTTCAACCGGATCTTGTGCGCCGCAGCCTGGAGGCCGGCGTGAAGGGCTACCTGTCGAAGACGCTCCCGGCCTCGGAACTCGTCGCAGCGCTGGAGCGGGTCCACGCCGGGGAGACGATCGTCTCCGCCGAAGTGGGTACGGGGCCGATCGCCGGTGAGTGGCCCGGGCGCGAAGAGGGGCTCACGCCTCGTGAGGCCGAGGTGCTCGCGCTCATCACACAGGGGCTGTCCAACAACGAGATCGCAGCCCAGACTCACCTGTCGATCAACTCGGTGAAGAGCTACATCCGCACGGGCTACCGCAAGATCGGGGTGACGAGCCGGAGTCAGGCTGTTCTGTGGGGAGTGCGCCACGGGTTCGAGCCCGACCACCGACGCATCGTTGCCGGCTCGCAGAACGGCCTGTGACCACCAGGCGCTGACGCCGAAACCAGCCCCCGACGAGCGTGCGCCAGTTCACACGCCCTCGATTTGCCCGACACTCTCCGGTCGCCTAATGTTTACGGAGTCAGCCCGGAAGGGCATCGCGGCAGGAGCCGCTCACACTGACTGTTTGGTTGGTAGATGAGTGTGCGGGTCGGGTGCTTGGGTTTGATGGATTTGTCTGGAGCCAAGTGCGCGAGATGAAAATCCTCATTGGTCACGGTTGTGGCGGTGGCGGGTTGGATTTGACGCCCAAGAGCCGGATGGATTAAGTTAGAGAAGTTGCCCCGGAATCGGGCCGCCACCACTGGGTGGGGCTTGTTGATGGTGTGTGATGGTGTTTTGAGAACTCAACAGCGTGCCGATGTGATCATCGCCAAACAACAATATTT